>CAVOWQ010000015.1:0-122568 GCA_963700195.1 uncultured Alphaproteobacteria bacterium | reverse complement strand
AGCCCAGCGAGACCGAAGATCCGCTTCTGCTCAACGCCCTCGCAGTCGGCAATCTGCTGGACAACCGCTCGGCAGACTGCCGTCGCGCGCCTCAAGGCGCTGCAACAACCGGGCGGTCTTCGGCTGCAGCCGCTCCTCAAGAGCCGCGCGCCGCGCTCGACAGCGCGCTCGATACTGTCGCTCGACGACATGGGAGCAGTCCGCAGCCACACCGCCGCCTGTGATCTGGCGGAGAAAACTCCAGGACATCCGCGACCTCGCGATGTCGCCCTCGACCTTCTCAGAAACCAGCTCCCCGGTCGAGCTGAAGCTGGGCCGAGATACCGATTCGGAGGCGATCGCCGCGCCCGTGATCTCAACACCAGAGCAGCGCGCAAAACTTCCGTGGGAGTCACTGGCTCCGGTCGTCATTCCGGTAACGGACCTGCGCATAGGCCGGCAGCATCGACCTTGCCTCCACCGCAGCGGCAGCCGGCGACGTCGCCCGCGTCACCGACGACAAATCCGGCAAGCCGCCACGCAATGGCAACGAACCCATGCTCGAAGGCGCGCCGAAGCCCGACGCCGCCCCTCCACGCCTTCGCCGTCAGGTCCCTGCCTCCGGCGGTCAACAGCGTCCGCAGCCGCCTCGATACCCCAAAGCAGGCGATGGCGGGCTGTATTCCCTTGCGGATCCAGATGCCGTGCTGTGCCTGCTTGCCGAATTTGCTGCGGCCGCGGCCCGTCTCGCTGCGGCCGGCAATCTACTACCGGGACCCGGCGCGGCCGATACATACAACGATTTCGCCTTTGCCCTGCCTGGGAGCCAAGGAGGGCTACTTCGAACTGAAATTTCCCTCATCGCCGCACGCCTGGCCGATCTCCTGCCTCCCTCTGGGAGATGGAATGATGCGCGAGCAGCCGATCACCGCCGTGCCCTTCCGGGGATGCTGGCGCGCGGCAACGTGCGCCGCTCGCATCACGGCGCAACCCTGCTGTCCAGGCAGGCGCCGGGAGCGGAAAGACCGCCCTGATGGCCGGACGCGTGGCCCTCATGTGGCGCATGGCATTCGGCCTCGCTGAACTCGCCGCCATAAGATTCACCGAGGCGGCCGCTGCTGAACTCCTCGAAACGCATCGAACGCTTCGTCACTCCCACCGCCGGACCGTGCCTCCTGAATTACACCAAGCGCCGCCAACCGGCCTTCGGCGGATCAGTGTGTCGCCACCGCAACTGGAGCAACAGCAATCGACGAGATCACCGCACCACGATCGACGGCTTCTGCCAGCAGCTCATAAAGCGATACCGATCGAAGCCGGCATCGATCCCGGAGACGACATCATCGATCCGGCGGCCGCTGATCTCGCTATCAGGATCCGATGACGGCCTGGCTATCGGCCCGCTTCGGCGTGCGTGCGGCGACGATGGTCTTGGCCGATCCCCGCCGACGGCGATCTCGGCAGCGAAGACGATCTCTTTGCGAGCTACTCGCGATCGCGCCGGACCAGGCTGTGGAACTCATTGCCGACGCGGCAATGATCCGCAACCCACCGGACCCGCGCGGGCCCCCCAGCCGAGCTGGACATCGATCTTCTCCGCAGTCTTTCTCGCAGGGAACACGCGATCTCGCCAATTGGTATGCCGCCTGGGGATCGCCTGATTGGCGACCGCCGAATGTGTTGCCGATCTCGCCCGGTTCCGGTGACGTCGACGACGCCCTCGAGCGCTCCGATCAGCGGACGCGCTATCGCCCGCCTTCTACCGCATGAGCACCCAGATCGTCGCCACGGCAAGCGAACCGCGCTTCAAGGCATGGCAAAACCAGGGAAATGGCAAGCAGCGGCGGCCGAGCTGGGCCTTCGCGAAGGTGCGCGGGAAGCAGCTCCGCGCCGCGGTGAAGCCGATGATCGATCCGCGGAGCGACGTTTAGCAAGTGTTCTAAGCCAAAATCGGTGCCGCCGCACTCTCGCACGGTTCGTGAGCGAATTCGACGTGCTCAGGGCGCTGTACGCAGACGATGACAAGCGGCAAGCCGCGCAACCTGCTCGATTTCGACGACCTTCTCCATCACGCCCGCGATCTCCTCGCTGGCGATCCCGGTGCTGCGCCAGGCCCTCGCCCGCCGCGATCCGCGTGTCCTGGTCGACGAATTTCAGGAGACCGATCCCCTCCAGGCCGAGATCCTCTTGGTTGCTCCGCGGCGAAGGCGCCGAGGACGAGCGGCCGACCGCCCGGAAGCTGCGCCGGGCAGCTGCTTCTGGCGGGAGACCGAGCAGGCGATGCTACCGCTTTCGCGGGCGCTGAACGTTGACACCTATCCGCAGGCGAAACACGCCCCTCTCGCGCAAACCCCGCCGGCATCATCGAGATGACGGCAAACTTCCGCTCCTCGAGCCCCGATCCTTCGTCCGCCAATGACCGCTTCGAGCCGCTTCTGTCAGAGGCGGCCGGACAGCCCGGCTTCACACCCTCGACGGCGACCCGGGCGGCGTTCGCAATGGCCCTGCCGTCGCCTGTTCGAAGTCCCGATCGACGAGCACCACAAAGACGACAACGGCAAACTCAATGGCGATCTCGGCCGGAAACAGGAAGCGGGCATCGTGGCCGAGATCGTCCAGCGGCTGATCCGGGAAATTACCAAATCTGGAGAAAGCATAGGCAGACCATGCGAGTTTGCGGTGCCGGAGACATCGCCCTTCTCGCCCCCACCGGCGCCAGTCTCTGGCGCTACGCAGCGCGCCCTGGAATATCGCCCTGATGTGTCGGTCGCGTCACAGCCGGCAAAGGCTTCTTCCGCCGGCAGGAAGTCCAGGATCTCATTGCCCTCTCCCGCGCCATCGCCGACCGGCGCGATACACTGGCCTTCGGCGCCCTTCTCCGGGGTCCGCTCGTGGGCTTGACCGAGGAAGAAATCGCGGACGCCATCGCCGCTTTGCCGGCTCGGGAAAACGCGCCTCCCCCGCGGCTCCATCTGTGGACCGATCTCGGTACGATCACCCACCCCATTCTCAACCGCACGCTCGAAGTGCTGCAAAACCTTGCTCGCAAAGCGCGCACGACAACGCCCTACCAGATCATCGCCGAGGCCATCGAAGAGCTCAACATTCGCCCCATCCTCCGATCGCGTTACCGCCTGGCTCCCGAACGCGCCCTCGCCAATGCCGAATTGTTCCTGGAGATGGCGCGCGCTTATGACGGCCGCGGTCTCACTGCCTTCACGCAAGCCATGGGACGCAACTGGGACGACACCGAGGCCCAGGTCGAAGGCCGGCCCGATGCGGAAGCCGACTTTGTCCCGATCATAACAATGCACCTGGCGAAGGGACTCGAATGGCCGATTGTCATCCCGATCAACTCCCCGACCGAGCTCTATGACGACACCGCGTTTCTTCACCGTCGATCGGACGACACAGTGCATTTCAAGATTTTCGACCAGGCCCCCGCCGATCATGACTTGGTCAAGGCTGCCGAAAGAGAGCAGCTGCGCCGCGAGCGCGTACGCCTCTGGTACGTCGCGATAACCCGCGCCTGCGATCTCCTGCTCCTTCCGCGGCAAAGCCAGCGGAAGGGGAATGACTGGATGAGCATCGTTGACCTCAAGCTTGACGATCTGCCGACCTTTGACCACCGCGCCATCATGTACGCGCCCATGCTTGCCGATGTTCCGGACCCGAAGAATGCCCAGGACGAACTGACCTGGCGCAGCGAAGCCGCCATTATTGCCGCAACCCATCGCTCCGTCATGTGGCGCAGCCCCAAGCCGCCACGAGATGCCACCCAGCGTAGAGCCTCCGCCCGGTCGCGAGGAGATCTTCGCCGATGCCGCAGATCTCTCCGACCAACTTCCCCCAGAGCCAGACAATGCCGCCGTCGCGAGCGCGGTCCGCGGCAGCCGCGAACGAGGTCTCGTCGTGCATAAGCTGCTCGAGGAAGCGCTCACCGGGGAAACTGCCGACCGCACCGAGGCGCTCGAAATTCGCGCAAGAGCCTTGCTGGCCCAGCTCGGCATATCCGAAGCAGCCCGGCCGGAGGATGGAGCGCACGCTCCCGAGTTGGCCGCGACAACTTTGCGCGCCCTTGCGATCCCCGAGATTGTCGCATGCCGGAGCCGGTTACTGCCCGAGCTGACGGTCTTTTCGGCACAGGCTGATAACGATCGCACGATTTATGTCGGCGGCATCGCCGACGCGGTCGCCTACCAGCCTACGGGCGATATTGATCTCGTGGTCGACTGGAAAACGGACGTCAGTCCCAGTGTCCAGCAGATAGACCTCTATCGCGAGCAAATACGG
Source organism: uncultured Alphaproteobacteria bacterium (assembly GCA_963700195.1). Taxonomy (GTDB): domain Bacteria; phylum Pseudomonadota; class Alphaproteobacteria; order ATCC43930; family CGMCC-115725; genus AP-15. The sequence goes on along the minus strand of CAVOWQ010000015.1, from coordinate 118,296 downwards.
GATTACCTCGCCGCCACAGGTGCTCCCGAGGGCCTTCTTGTTTTTGTTACCAGTGGCCAGCTCGTCCGCGTAACACCGGTACCTACGGCAGACGCCGCTTAGACAAGTTCAGAAACACGTGGGGCAAGGGTCCAACGTAGGCCCGAGCCTTGCATAGGTTAGCCGAACCGGCCTTTTGAGGATCGACTGTAGGCGGCGACCTACTCCGGGCCATGCAGCGCGATCGTTGCGATGGGATAGCGACGCGGAATCCTTTCTTGGCCCTCGTGCTCAGCCTCTTGCGTGTACGCTCAAACATGTGTTCGGCCCAAACCGCGGTCATAAGCGCAACTCACCCGCCAAATTTCACAACGTACCGTTGCAAATCGGATATTCAACTTTTGCGCCGTAGCCCTACCCTTCCAACGACATGATCTTCTGGCCGGTTAGCGGCGCGAGTTGGGAATATCAGGAATAAACGATTCGAGCCTGATCGAGCCGATTGCCACGGCGTAAACGCCTGGTTTTTCCCGGAAATTTCATCAACCTCGATCATTATGTGATCCTGTTAGATGTTTTCTGGACGATCAAATTCTTCCACCTTGCTCGTCCGCCCGAAAACCCCGGCCTCCCCCGCCGGGGTTTTCAATTTAGCGGGCGCGGCGGTTTCTGACGCCGCCTCGGCCTGGCGCGCGTCGCGGCCCCGACGGTCTGGACCAGGCCGCAGCTCACCCAACTTGCCGAGGCAATACACATGCCGGCAGGACCGTTTCGTCCCATATAGGGTTGAGCATCTTGCACCCACCCCTGACCCAACGAGGAGGAACGGAATGGCCCCCCGCATCCCGCCCCGGAAAGTCACTTATTTCGAGCCGGTCCCGCCGCGCCTCGCCCGCAACACCATCATCGAGTTCGACGTTCGATGTCGGCCGCCGCTTCCGCTGCACGATGCGCGTCGATTGCGGCCAGCTCGATTCCTGGCGCGGTGATCCGGCCGGTACGCGGCGAATGGCAGCCGCGTATGCCCGAGAGCCTCGACGACGAGAAGCTTGCCGACTGGCGCGCCGGCCGCAACGCGGTCTATCAAGCTCGCCGCACTGACAGTCGGCGCGCGCCTAGCGGTCGCCGACGGATAAGTCGAAGAAGAATCCGGAGGCGCATGCGCCGGCATCGTAGTCGCTCTCCGCTTCCGGCATGGCGCCGCCGGTAGCGCGCCAGTCTCGCGCCGCTGAGGCCGGTTTGCCGCGATGGATCAAGCCACAGCTGACCCAGCTGGTCGCGGCGGCGCCCGAAGGCGATGACTGGCTCCACGAAATCAAGTTCGACGGCTACCACATGCATGCGCGCGCTCGACCGCGGCGCCGTGCGATTGCTCACCCGCACCGGCCTCGACTGGACCCACAAATATCCGGCGATCGCCGACGCCGTGGCATCGATCGGCGCCCGGCAGGCCTATCTCGACGGCGAACTGTGCGGCGTGCGCGCCGATGGCATCACCTCTTTCAGCATGATCCAGTTGGCCTCCGACAGCGGCAACGCCGCCGCGCTCGTCTTCTTCCTCTTCGATCTTCTCCATCTCGACGGCGAGGATCTGTGCCCGCGGCCGCTGATCGAGCGCAAGGCGCGTCTTGCGGCACTGCTGTCGGATGCGCGCTCACCCCTGCATTACTGCGATCACCAGATCGGGCACGGCCGGGAATTTCATACGCAAGCGTGCGCAATGGGACTCGAGGGCATCGTCTCGCAAACGCGCCGATGCCGCCTACGCGCCCGGCAACCGCGGCCTGTGGGTCAAAGTCAAATGTCTGCACCGCGAGGAATTCGTGGTGGTCGGCTGGACCGATCCCGAAGGCACGCGGCCGCGGCTCGGCGCTTTGCTGCTCGCCTACTACGATCCGGACGGAAAACTGGTCTATGCCGGCCGCGCCGGCACCGGCATCAAACAGGCGGAGCTGGAGCGCCTCTGGCGCCGGCTGCAACCACTTGCCACCTCCAAGATGCCGCTCGCGGTGCCGCCGCCGCGCGATAGCCGCTTCGGATCGCCGCTGGTCTTGAGCCGCGTGCATTGGGTGCGGCCCGAGCTCGTCGCCGAGGTGAAATATCTCACCTGGACCGACGACAATCTGCTGCGGCAGGTCGTCTATGAGGGTTTGCGCGAGGACAAACCGGCGAGTCGAGGTCCACCGCGCAGTGCCGCATCCGAATCCGCCCGCTGCGGCAAGCGCGCCCGTCCGGTCGCGACGAGGGCTCAGCTGAATGTTCCAGCGGGCGCGGCGGTCAAAATAATCGCCGGGCCGGTCGTAGCGCCCGGCCAGATCGACCAGCTGACTGTCGAAGAAACCAGCCCGAACGTTGGATCGGTCCCCTGGCGTAGAGCCGCATGTTGGAGGGCGCGCCCGGGCCAAAAGGAGAAGATTATTGGCCCCGGTGTTCCGAAGTTCTGCACGCCTGCGCATCGACCGTCTCCTGCTGCTCGCCTAACGAAAAGGTCTCAAGGGAGCGGCCGTGAAGAAACGCCAATGAGCGGCAGGAAATCACACCTCCACGGCCACGCGGCCAGCTGTTGACCACTCCGTTGATTTGCCTGCCGCGAAACCGAGGGATCGGTCACACGCCCAGGCTCGCTGTCTTTGGCAACGCGAGGAAAACGCAGCGGTACCCATCTCAGAGCGGTGAGGTAGTCTACTCAGTGTAGGTAGCGATTTTCCTACTGGAGTCGTATTCGTCTCGCCGCGAGCCGGCCGAGCCGTAAGCTGTATTAGAAACACCGGGTACCTGCTTTGAGAGCCTATCACACAGCCGCAACCCCAAGCGGTAATACCCGCCCGTCAACATCGCGGCCGCGGGGGTGAGGCCCGATCGTTCCAGCGCCTCAGACGAGAATCCGCTGATCTCCAGGGCCTTCGGATCGGCGTTGCGGTTGATCGGCTTGATCTCGCAGGCGAAGGTTCTGCTCTCGTCATCGACGTCGCAGGCGCCGATCGACAAAAGGCTGTATTCCCCGGGAATGGGGCCGGCCGTTTCGACATCGACCGAGACGAAGATTTCGCGTTCGGCGGTCATGGAATCAGCGGCTCCATTGGTACTAGCGGCGGCCGGCTGCGGATCGCGTTCCAGTGTTCGCGGAAGAGCCGGCGGCGTTCCTCGACCGATCCCGGCGTCCAGTGGAGGCCCGAAAAGGTGTAGATGTCGAACGGATGCTCGCTCCCGGCTTTGGCCATCAACATCGTGGGCAGGCCGCGCCCCAGCGCATAGCCAAGTTCGAGGAAGCAGTTGGGGCGTAGACCCGTGATGTCTGCAATCACGACGCTGCTGCGATGGAGCCTGGCGCAGATCTCCTGATCCAGGCGCGCATGCTCAAGCGGCTGGCGGCCGTCGACGACGATCAGCTTGTACCCGAGCTGACCCTCGACGACCGGCTCGACCACGGTTTCGAAATAGTCCTCAACGTCGGCGTAATCCGCATGGTCCGGATTGAGCAGGCGGATAGCGAATGCTTTCGGCGGCTCCAGCGCCTCCAGCAGTTCGATGAGCCCGGCGACCCGCTCGGCCACGGGCGTGCGCGAACGAAAATTGATCCGGTTGATCCAGCCGTGCGGTCCGATCCCGGTCGCCCGGAGGAGCCTCTGCGCATGGTGGATCGAGAGGCCGAATGCGAACAGGACCCGCGCGCCGGTATCCGGTGAGCAAATCGGGGCGTTGAGCGGTACGACAGGCTTGCCGGCGTCGTGATACAGATTGGCCAGAAACAGCACGCCCTCGCTTCCCCCGAGCACGATCAGGATATCGCCCCAGCGTGCTTGCGCTTCCATGCGCTTGCTGGCCATGTTCCAGTGCGCCGCGTTCTCGATCTGCACCAGATCCGAATTCCGGAGATCGTCCCACAGCCGTTCGAAGGATGGCGGAATCTGCTCCTCGTTCTTGTGGTGCTGGACGGCGATAGCGAGCGGGTCGGGCGCACCGCCGGGACGGCGGGCCAGGTTGCCCTGCAAGGTCTGCCAGACCAGCCAATCGAAGCAGATCGGCAGGCCGTCGGCCGATCGGACCTTCTCGGCGTCGACCGGCACCACAAAGGTCGCCCCCCGCTGCATCAGCTCCTTGACCAGCCCCTGAACGAGTTCGCGCGCCTGTTCGACCTCGGCAGCCGGCGCCGCCGCGATGTCGTCGGGGATGCTGCCCGCAATATGGATGCGGCGACCGAACAAGGAGGATTTCGGCATCAGCGGTCCTCCATCACCGGGGAGGGCCGCAAGCGCGCAACCGCGCTGCAAAGGTGCTCGAAGGTCAGCGGCCGATCGGGAAACGCCGTGGCAAGCGCGGCCGGATAAAGGCGCGTGCGGATATCGGAGTAGGTCCAGCCCGGCAGCCCGTCGCGGGCCGCGGTGGCGCGCACGAGATGGGCGAGATCGGTCTCGCCGAGGGACAGGCCGACCAGATCCATGACGAACAGCGCGCGGCGTTCGTCGTCATCGGGCCGCTGGAATTCTTCCATGATGGCGGCGCGGCGGCACAAGGCGGCATCCAGCACCGACACCCGGTTGGTGCACAGGAACACGACCACCCGTCCGCGTCGCAGATCGTCGATGCACTGGATCAGCGTGTTGACGCCGACCTTGTCCTCGTGGTGGCTGTGATCCTCGGCGCGCGTCGTCGCCAGCGAGTCGCCCTCGTCGATCACCAGGATAGCCCGGCGGCCCTTGCCGGCGGCTTGCGTGACCTTCTGGAAGGCCTCGGTGATGAGCGTGCCCATCTCGCCGACCTTTCCGCGGCCGCGCACGCGATTGCTCAGCTTGAACAGCACCGAGTCCTCGGTTCGCGCCTCGGCAACGAGGCGGTTAGCGATGCATTCGGCGGTCACGGTCTTGCCCGTCCCGACATCGCCGTAAAAGATGATCAGCGGATATTGGTCGGCCATCAGCGCGCACAGGCCGAGCTTGCCGCCGTGGTGCTTTCGGTTCCAGGCGTCCACCTCGTCCAGACACAGGAGCAGGTGAAGTCTGATCGCGGACCCGGGCATAGCGCGCATCGAAGCCGAGCAATGTCCTTTCACGCGCCGCGAGGGTTGGCTCCGGCAGGACGATCTCGTTCTCGAAGATCTTCGTCTGACTCACGTCCCGTAATCCTTGCGCTGCAAGCCCCATCCGTTACTGGCGTAGTCTCGACCGCCGGTGCGTTTCAGGCCGGAATGGCTCGTATCCGCGCTGCTCGGAACCCAGCCGATCCTGAGCCTGCCCCGCATCCGTTCCCGAGCAGCGCCGGTGTACACGCCGGTGTGCGAGAGCACGATCCGCAAGTAGGGGTCCGCCACCCGCGGCCAGAGCACGCCGCCCGGCCGGCTCATGGTCAGATCGCCGGCAGAGGTGTTGACCTCGTAGCGGCTCGCCCTGACCTCGACGCCGCCAGCTGTGAAGCATCAGATCGACCGCCTCCAGATAGCCGGCCTTGGCCAGCAGTTCGATGTCGTGGGTGTAGTCGCGCGCCTCGGCCTCGGTGATCGCGGCCGAACCCGTCGCGATCATGACGATGTCGGCCGTGAAGCGGCGCATGATGATTTCGATGTCCGTGACCGAATAAGTCTCGGTATCCGTGATAGTGGCCGCAGAGGCCATCGCTCAGTCCTCGACCTTGAAGCGGGGGCCGAAAATCTCTTTCCAGATGTCGTTGTCGTTCTCGGCCGACGCGAGATTTGCCGTTTCCCAGGCGGCCAGAGCGGCATCGACGATCTGCGCGCGCTCCTCCTCGGAAATGCGGCTCGCGACGTTGTTCTGGCCGTTGACCGGATCGAGGATGACGACGGGGTCGCTGAAGGCACCGAAAGGAGGAGAATTCTCGGGAAACCGGATCGGGTCGTTCAGGCCGGACTGGGCGATATGGAGAAGAAAGCGCCGAAAGCGCGCTTCGATCGAGCCGGCCGACCCTTCCCGATCGAGGATGTAGGCCATCAGCAGCTCGATGACGAAGGATTTGAGCGGCTTCAGCTCGGCATGATTGCGCCACTTCTTGCCAAGCCGGACCAGCGTGCGAAAGTCCTTGTCCTGCGCCTTGCGGTCACGGATGAACTGTATCTGGCCGGCGGGCAGGTCTGCATGCTCGATCCGTCCTGGATGTCGAATTGCCAGCCATAGCCCGGCCTGGTTTCGTCTTCGATGACAGGCACGATATCGACACTGAGGCCGGTGCCGATGAAGCTCACCTTCGCGGCCTTCCGCTGGATCTCGAAATCCTCGACGTTCTTGCTCGGATAGATCTTGATCAGCAGCGCGTAGGTCGTGTCGTTGAGGCTGGCGAGGGTCTCATGGTCAATGGTGCGGCCGGAAATATAGAAGACGACGTCGACATCGACGGGATCGACGATCGTCTTCCGCAGGATGGTGTATTTCGCGAAGGACCCGGCCTTCACCACCCTCGAGATCTTGATCTCGGTCTGGTCGCGGAGGCGGCGGCTCAGTTCGGCGATGAGGCGGTCGACCTGGGCGTGATATTCCGTCCGCTTGTCGGCCGGAAGTCGCAGGACGTTGCTGTCATAGTAGCCAAGCTGCGTGTTGCTCAAGCGCATCGACCGGCTCCTCTCTCGTTAATACGCGTGGGCGCAGCCCGCCGCCGCGCATCCGTTCCGGCGCGATTGCACGGTCGTCCGTGCGGATGTCGCGCTCTCCAGGCCCCGACCAGGACGGGGCTGCCCGCTATCGGCAGGCCTCCGCCTATCATTAGGCGCGAGCGGCATCATAACACAGCATATTGGGGTCAACCCAGAGTGATGCCGCCAGCCCTTGACCAGACAGGCCTAGATGGGATAAAAAACTATACGTATCGTTAGCTACGATCAATATAGTTTCTATTCTGATCGAGAGGATCCCGCATGGCTCGAGGAAGCGCCCCGCTCCGCTGGGGGGTCGAGAAGCGGCTGGAGTTCATCGAATTCCGGCTGTTTTGGGAGGGCGGGATCAACCGGGCCGACATCACCTCGTATTTCGGCGTATCGGTGCCTCAAGCCTCCAACGACCTCGCCCATTATCAGGGGCTGGCGCCGACCAACATCCGCTACGACCGCAGCGCGAAGCGCTACCTCGCGGCGGCGGGTTTCAAGCCGATCTTCCTGCGACCAGATGCGGACCGCTATCTTTCACAACTCCGCTCGATTGCGGACCGCGTTCTGGAACCGGGCGAGACCTGGCTCAGCGGCGTGCCCGTTTTCGACGCCATGCCGACACCGCGCCGCCGGGTCGATCCCGCGATCCTTCGCCGCGTCGTCGACGCGATACGCCGCAGCAGAGCGATCGAGATCTGCTACCAATCGCTCGCGCGCGACAACCCCCTGTGGCGGTGGATCACGCCGCATGCGTTCGGTTTCGATGGCCTGCGGTGGCATGTCCGCGCCCTCTGCCATATCGACCGGACGTTCAAGGATTTTCTCTTGCCCCGGCTTCTGGAAACGGGCGGCGAGGGCGAGCCGATCGTCGAGCCCGCCGCGGACTATGTCTGGAATGAAATGGCCCGGGTCGTGCTCGTTCCGCATCCGCAGCTCAGCGAGGGCCAGAAGCGCGCGATCGCCCTCGATTTCGGTATGGACCGCGATTCGATCTCCATCCCCGTCCGCCTTGCGCTGCTGTACTATTTCATGAAGCGTCTAAACCTGGAGGGCGATCCCGAACGCCGGCCCGCGCGCGAACAGCAGATTATCGTCGCCAACAAGATGCAGGTGCGCTCGGCGCTGAAACGTGCCAGCGAACAGGTTCCGGTGGCCGCGTGAGGGCGACGAGATCTGTGAACGGCCCGTGCCGGCTCGTCCACGGCGAGCTTGATCGGCGCCGGTATGTTCGAGGTCGACGCTGTCCTATATCCAAGGCCGGTGTCGACGCGGTTATTGCTTTCGGCCCGAAAAGCTTCAGGCGGGGGCAGGCGCAGGCATACCCGCGCGCCGGGCTCCTGTGAACCAAGCCGCCCCCTCCCCCAGAGGCATCTCAGCCCTGTTGGGCTGCGTCCCTGGCGGCGACGGTCGGCGATCCGCTGCTGAACAAGGAGATCATGGAGCTTACCGACGAAGAGGCACGCTCGGCCTTCGAGGTGAGGTTCTGGGGCCAGTTCAACGCGGTCCACGCCGCCTATTCGCATATCAGGAAGACGGGCTCGATCACCCTAGTCTCCGGCCTTGCCGGTCAACGTGCATCGCCGGGACGGGGTATCTATGCCGGCATGCTCGGCGGTATCGCCCGCGAACATTTGCGAACGTCGGTGCCCGCCTAGTGCCAGCGAGTGGCGGGTGTTCGCGTCGCGTTCCGTCACTTCGGGCACAAGGCCCACCCAGCGATCCGCACGAAATGTGGCAGAAATGCTGGTGGGCGCGACAGGGATTGAACCTGTGACCCCACCCGTGTGAAGGGTGTGCTCTCCCGCTGAGCTACGCGCCCGTCCAGGCCGGCCGCATTTAGCGGGTCGGGCCGGCGATATGTCAAGGAGTGAGGCCGAGGCGTTCGAGAGCATCCGGCAGTTCCGAGAAGCGGTCGAGCAGAGCGTCGGCCGACAGTGTATCGGGGTCGACGCGGGCATAGCCGTAGCGCATCAGCACGAGCGGCACGGCAGCGGCGCGAGCAGCTGCCGCGTCGTTCTCGTTGTCGCCGATCATGGCGCTCGCCGCGGGGCTGGCACCGAGTTCGGAGATGATCCCCAAGAGATGACCGGGATCGGGCTTTCTGACCGCAAACCGGTCGCCGCCGGCGATGCCGTCGAACAACGGCAAGAGACCCACACCCCGCAATACCGCGATCGTCGCGCGCTGTGGCTTGTTGGTGCAGATCGCGGCGCGGTAACCGCGATCACGCAGCGCCGTCAAGGTTTCCGGCACGCCGGGATAAGGTCGCGTCAACTGCGCCGCATTCGCCTCGTAAATTTCGAGAAAGCGTGGCAGCGCCGTGACCGCTTCGGACGGATCGGCGCCGCTGGCGGCGAGGGCGCGCGCGACGAGAGCCGGCACGCCGTCGCCGACCATGTGTTTTACCTGCGGCGGCGACAACAACCGGCGCCCGCGCTCGCGCAGCATCTTGGTTCAGCGCCGCGCGCAGATCCGGCACGCTGTCGACCAGCGTGCCGTCGAGGTCGAAGACGAGGAGAAAGCCTCTCATAAACGAAACTTTGCGTTGTCGTGATATATTCTGCAACAAACTGTGTGTTGTAAATTCGGCGGCGGCGGGCAACCGTGCCGCCGCTCATATGTTCGAGCTGTCGATGAGCCAACCGTCTTTTGCCGCCATCATCCTCGCCGCCGGCAGCGGCACGCGGATGAAATCCGCTCTGCCGAAGGTCATGCATCCGATCGCCGGGCGGCCGATGATCGCTTATCCTTTGGAGGCGTTGCGCCCGCTGTCCCCGGCCGCGACCCTCGTCGTGATCGGGCCGCGAATGGAACAGTGTCGCCGCGATCGTCGCTCCGGCCGAAAGCGTCGTGCAGGATCCGCCGCTCGGCACCGGCGATGCGGTGCGGACGGCGATGCGGGCGCTCGATGGCCGCCTGGCGCCGCAGGGCTCGATCGAGGACGTGCTCGTGCTCTACGGCGATACGCCGTTTCTCGCCACCGAGACACTGTCGCGGTTGCTGGCGGAGCGGCGCCGCACCGCGGCGGCAGTCCTCGTCTCGGGCATGCGTCCCGCCGACCCCGGCCCCTACGGCCGCTTCGTGCTGGCGTCCGACGGCGCGCTCGAGCGGATCGTCGAGGCGGCCGACGCCGGCCCCGAGGAGCAGGCGATCGGCCTCGTCAATGGCGGCATCATGGTGATCGAGGCCTCTCGCCTGGCCGAATTCCTCGATGCGCTCGACAGCGACAACGCCAAGCGCGAGTTCTACCTGACCGATGTCGTCGCCATCGCCCGCCGAAAAGGGCTCGCCTGCCGAGCGGTCGAGCTTCCGGCGGAGGAACTGCTCGGCGTCAACACCCGCGCCGAACTCGCCGAGGCGGAGGCGCTGATGCAGCGCCGGCTGCGCCGCGCGGCGATGGATTCGGGAGTGACCCTGGTCGCGCCGGAGACCGTGTTCCTCAGCGCCGACACGCGTCTCGGCCGCGATGTCGTCGTCGAGCCGAACGTCACCTTCGGGCCTGGCGTCACGGTCGGCGAGGGGGCGCGGATCTGCTCGTTCTCCTATCTCGAAGGGGCGGCGGTCGGGGCGGGCGCGCGGGTCGGTCCGTTTGCCCGCCTGCGCCCGGGAGCGGTCCTCGAGGAGGAGGTCCATGTCGGCAATTTCGTCGAGGTCAAAGCGGCCCGGCTCGGCGCCGGAGCCAAGGCCAATCACCTCTCCTATATCGGCGACAGCGATATCGGCGCGCGCACCAATATCGGCGCCGGCACGATCACCTGCAATTACGACGGCGTTAACAAATCCCGCACGATAATCGGCGAGGGCGCGTTTATCGGCTCGAATACGGCGCTGGTGGCGCCGGTCACGGTCGGCGACGGGGCGATCGTCGCGGCCGGCAGCGTGATCACCCGCGATGTCCCTGCCGATGCGCTGTCGATCGCCCGCGCGCAGCAGGTGGACAAGCCGGGGCGCGCGGCCGAGATCCGGGCACGACTACGGAGGAAGAACTGATGTGCGGGATCATCGGCATCATCGCCAGGGATACGGTCGCGCCGGGGCTGCTCGAAGGTCTGCGCCGCCTCGAATACCGCGGCTATGATTCGGCCGGCATCGCGACCCTGGTCGACGGGCGTATCGAGTGCCGCCGCGCCGAGGGCAAGCTCGCCAACCTCGCGCGGCGGCTCGATCATCAGCCGGTGCAGGGGCTGATCGGCATCGGGCACACCCGCTGGGCGACCCACGGCCTGCCGACCGAGACCAATGCCCACCCGATCGCCACCGGCCGCGTCGCGGTCGTCCACAATGGCATCATCGAGAATTTCCAGGCCTTGCGGCAGGAGCTCGAAGGGCTCGGCCACGTCTTTCGCACCGATACCGATACCGAGGCGGTGGCAATCCTCGCGACGCATTTTCTCGAACAGGGGCTGTCGCCGCGACGAGGCGGTGGCCAAGACCTTGGCGCGGCTCGACGGCGCGTTTGCGCTCGCCTTTCTGTTTGCCGGCGAGCACGATTTGCTGATCGGCGCCCGCCGCGGCAGCCCGCTCGCCATCGGCTATGGCGACGGCGAGATGTTTCTCGGCTCCGACGCATTGGCGCTGGCGCCGCTGACCCGCCGCATCACCTATCTCGAAGAGGGCGACTGGGCGGTCGTTACGTCGCGCGCGGTGACGATTTTCGACGCCGCCAATAATGAAGTCCAGCGCCCGATCCGCGAATCCGCGGCCTCGGGTGCGCTGATCGGCAAGGGCAATTACCGCCACTTCATGCTGAAGGAGATCTTCGAGCAGCCGGCGGTGATCGGCGACACGTTGAACGCACTGATCAACCCGGCGACCCGCACCGTGCATCTGCCGGAGCTGCCCTTTGAATTGGGCGAGCTGGAGCGGGTGACGATGATCGCCTGCGGCACCGCCTATCATGCCTGCATCGTCGCCAAATACTGGCTCGAACGGATCGCCCGCATCTCGGTCGAGATCGACATCGCCTCGGAGTTCCGCTACCGGGCGCCGGCGATGCCGCAGGGCGGCGCGGCGATCTTCGTGTCGCAATCGGGCGAGACCGCCGACACGCTTGCCGCTCTGCGTTACGCGAAGGCGCAAGGGCAGAAGATCATCGCCGTCGTCAACCAGCCGGAGAGCTCGATCGCGCGCGAGGCCGATGTCGTGTTGCCGACATTGGCCGGCCCCGAGATCGGTGTCGCCTCGACCAAGGCCTTTACGACACAGCTGGCCGTGCTGGCCTCTTTCACCGTCGCGCTGGCGCGGGCGCGCGGCGCCATCGGCCATAAGCGCGAAGCGGAGCTGGTCGGCGTCATGACCGAGATTCCGTCGCGCGCCAGCGACGTCTTGAACCATGACGAGCGGATCCGCGAAATTGCCGTCGAGATCGCCGAGGCGCGCGACGTGCTCTATCTCGGCCGCGGCAGCGCCTATCCGCTGGCGCTCGAAGGCGCCCTAAAGCTCAAGGAGATCTCCTACATCCACGCCGAGGGCTATGCCGCCGGCGAGATGAAGCACGGCCCGATTGCGCTGATCGACGAGAACGTGCCGGTCATCGTGCTGGCGCCGCACGACGATCTATTCGAAAAGACCCTCGGCAATGTCGAGGAGGTCATGGCCCGCGGCGGCCGCGTCGTGATGATCTCGGACACCGCCGGGGTAGGCCGGCTCGCCGACCGGCTCGCCTTCGGCATCGCGGTGCCGAATTGCGACCCGTTCGTCGCCCCCCTCCTCTACGCGATCCCGATCCAGCTCCTCGCCTACCACGTCGCCGTCCTCAAAGGCACCGACGTAGACCAGCCCCGCAACCTGGCGAAAAGCGTCACGGTGGAGTAGGGCGGTTACGGCTTCGCCTCGAACGATTCGGCGACCGTCTTGGCCATATCGAGGAACTGGCGCCGGATCTTCGGGTCGGGGATCGCGTAATACAGTCGGATGAACTCGATCGTCTCGGGCCGCTGCAGGTACTCCCGCCACTGCCGATCCTCGGGGCTGATCTCGGCATCGTCGGGCCGCAGATCGCCGAAAAAATAGGAAATCGGCACGCTCAGGATATCCGCCATCGCCGACAAGCGGGACGCGCTTACGCGGTTGGCGCCGCCCTCGTATTTCTGCACCTGCTGAAAGGTGAGGCCGAGCGCGTTGGCGAGCGTCTCCTGGTTCATCCCCAACAGCAGACGGCGCATTCTGATGCGGCCGCCGACATGCACGTCTATCGGGTTTGGCACGCCGGTGCCGCGCCCGTATTTCGGAGCCGAACTGGGCTCCTCCAACTCTTTTGCCGACCTCTTCAACGCACGTTCCCCTCTGCACCGCACCACATCAGGTTGCAACGGGTTTGCCCGAAGCGCAAGCAAAATTCGACAAATGCAGGCATCGCGAGCCGCCGAATTAACCTACGGTGGAGTAACTGCCGATATAAGGTTAATTTTGTTTCGACGCAATAGGTTCCTCAGCCGTCTTTGCGGCCGATCTCGTCATAGCCGCGCCGGCTGCTGATAAAGACCAGCGCCATCAGCCCGATCCCCAAGGCGAGGGTGACGATGACCCCCAATCCCATTGCGAGCCACCCGGCGCCGCTGATCTCGGAATCGCCGATGCCGATCCACAGCGGCAGCGATGACAAAGGCCAATCACGAGAACAACAGCGCCGGCGATCGCGGCCGCGACCCAACTGAGCGTCGATTTCACCGTACTTTCCCCGCTAGGATCGCCGCGACTTGACGTAGATCCTCGATAAAGCGATCGATCTCGCGGCGGCGGGTCTCCTCGTCCGGGGCGCGCAGCAACGCCGAGGGATGCACTGTCGCGAGCGCGCAAGGCGCCAGCGCAAAGGGCACGAGCCGGCCGCGGTCGCGGGTCACCCGAAAAGCCTTTCCGAACAGGGCCTGCGCCGCGGTCGCTCCGAGCGCCACGACGATTTGCGGCTTGACGACGCTGATCTCGGCCTCGAGCCACGGAAAGCAGGCCTCGATTTCGACCGCGCCGGGTTTGCTGTGAATGCGCCGCGGTCCGCGCGGCACCCATTTGAAGTGTTTGACGACATTGGTGACGTAGGTCTGCTTCCGGTCGATCCCGGCCTCGACGAGACAGCGGTCCAACAGCCTTCCCGCCGGTCCGACGAAGGGATGGCCGGCGAGATCTTCGGCATCGCCCGGCTGCTCGCCGACCAGCATGACCCGGGCACTCTCCGGTCCCTCGCCGAACACGGTCTGTGTGGCGTTCTTGTACAAATCGCAGCCGGTGCATCGAGCGGCGGCGTCGCGCAGCGCGTCCAGCTGTCGGCTGGGACGGGATCTGGACGCCGACGCTGGTGTCTTCTTCGCTCACTAGAACCTGTCCGGTACCGCAACACATACCGGATAAACGCAATTTCCGCCCGGCTGTGTCCACAGCAAACGGAAGCCGGCTGTTCCTGCGGCCCTCGTCATGGCAAAGTGCCGAACCGGCGCCCTTCCACGGAGATTTGAATGCCGACCAAGAGCCAGCATCCGGAAACCCTCGTGCTCCATGCGGGGTACCGGAGCGACCCGGCGACCAACGCCGTAGCGGTCCCGATCTACCAGACGACGAGCTACCAGTTCCGCGACAGCCAGCACGCCGCCAACCTGTTCGGTCTGGCCGAGCTCGGGAACATCTATACCCGCATCATGAACCCGACCAACGCGGTGCTCGAGGAGCGTGTCGCCGCGCTCGACGGCGGCGTCGCGGCGCTGGCTCTCGCCTCGGGCCAGGCCGCCTCGCTGTTCGCGGTTCAGAACATCTGCCAGGCGGGCGACAATTTTGTCAGCTCCACCGACCTCTACGGCGGCACCTGGAACCTGTTCCTCAATACGATGATGAAGACGATGGGGATGGAGGTGCGCTTCGTCGACCCGGCCGATCCCGAGAACTTCCGGCGCGCGACCGACGAGCGGACCCGCTGCTACTACGCCGAGACCCTGCCCAACCCGAAGCTCGAAGTGTTCCCGATCGCCGAGGTGGCCAAGATCGGCCGCGAGCTCGGGGTGCCGCTGATCGTCGACAACACCGCGGCTCCGGTATTGTGCCGGCCGCTCGAGCATGGCGCCGCCATCGTGATGTATTCGACGACGAAATACATCGGCGGTCATGGCAATTCGATCGGCGGCGTCGTTGTCGACGGCGGCAATTTCGACTGGGAAAAGCACGCCGACCGCTTCCCGCTCTTAAACCAGCCGGACCCGAGCTATCACGGCGCGGTCTGGACGCAGGCGGTCAAGCCGCTGGGCCCGATCGCCTATATCCTCAAAATGCGGGTGACCTTGCTGCGCGATCTCGGCGCGCCGATGAGCCCGTTCAACGCCTTCCTGTTCATCCAGGGTCTCGAAACCCTGCCGTTGCGCATGCGCGCGCATTGCGCCAATGCGGCGGCGGTCGCGAAATTCCTTTCCGAGCATCCCAAAGTCACCCGGGTCATCTACCCGAACCAGATGACCGGCGAGATGCGGCGCCGGGCCGATGCCTATCTCAAAGGCGGCTATGGCGGGCTCGTCGGCTTCGAGCTCAAGGGCGGCGGCGAGGCCGGCCGCCGCTTTATCGATGCCCTGCAGATGTTCTACCATGTCGCGAATATCGGCGACGCGCGCAGCCTGGCGATCCATCCGGCGACGACGACCCACTCCCAGCTGTCTCCGGAAGAGCAATTGCAGACCGGGGTCGACGAGAATTATGTCCGGCTGTCGATCGGGATCGAGCACGAGGAAGATATTCTCGCCGATCTGTCGCAGGCGCTGGAGGCTGCCTGACCCGCACCAAGCAGCAGGCGGTTCTGGAATTTCGCTGGCCGATCGATCTCGCGCTGACCGTCGCCAGCCACGGCTGGGTTTACCTTGCGCCGTGGCGGTGGGACCCGGAAACCGGCCAGCTCGCCCGTGCCGAGAAGATCGGTGATCGCCTCGGCACGATAGAAGCAGCTCAACATCGCGCGGACGCCGTCACCATTAGTTGGGAGGGGTTCGGCGCCGACGAAGCATCCGAGGTTCTGGCACGGGTGCGCCGCTGGCTCTCCGCCGATTGGGAGCCGGCGCCGGCGATTGCGGCTTTGCCGGATGTCGCGCAGCTGATCGAACGCGGCGGGGGTCGAATGCTGCGCGGCTCATCCTTTTACGAAGATTTCGTCAAGACCGTGCTGACGATCAATACGAGCTGGTCGGCGACGTGCCGGATGGTGGCGGCGCTTGTCGCCGAGCCGGGCGGCGGCAGTTTCCCCGGACCTGCGGCGCTGCTCGACTATGGCGAGGAACGGCTCCGAGTACGAGGAAAGCTCGGGTTCCGCGCGCGCACGCTGAGCGCGGCGACGCGACAGATGCTCGACGACGGCGCGATCACGCCATCGGGCGAAGGCTGGCCCGAACGGTTGGACCACGATTACCTGCTCAGCCTTTATGGCATCGGCCCCTACGCGGCGGCGCATTGCCGCGTGCTGCTGCACGATTTCAGCCGCATCCCGGTCGACACCTCGGTGGTCGCCTATTTGCGCGAGCGATACGGTTGCGAGGCCGTCGCCTTCGCCGCCGAGCGATCCTCATGGGGCGCCCATCTCGCGCTCGGCTACCGGCTCATCCGGCTGCGCGAAAAGCTCGAACAGCCCGCTCGAGCGAGATCAGAATGAGACGTCGGCCGGCAGGTCGCTCTGCTCGATTCCGAGATTGGCAAGTCCCGCCATGATCCAATTTCGGATCTGACCGATCCCGCGATTATCTTCGCTCCAAGCATCGACCACCCCGCGGAAGCGGCGGTCATCATCATATGGCACCGCCGGACAGACGCCGGCGCGCAGCTGCGGAGTAGGCACGATAATTTCGCCGATCTGCGGGTTCTTCTTCAGCGTGGCCAGAGCAAAAAATACAGTCGCGACAAAGCAATCGACCCGGCCCGATTGAACTGCGAGCAGCGCCTCCTCGCGGGTCTTGAACCCGGTGATCGCCGCATTGCCGGCAAAACGTCGCACCGCCTCTTCGCGTGCCGAACCGGTGTCGACGCCGACCAGAGTTTCCGGGACGTTGATCTCGGCCCAGCTCTTTGGCGTGAAGCCCTTACGGGCGAGGATCGCATAGGTGTCGTGGAACAGCGGAGTGGAGAAATCTGCGAACATCGCGCGCTGCGCGGTCGGACTGGGCCCGTAGGCGAGGTCGATCTTGCCGGTGTGCAGGTCGGTGACCGTGTCGGCCCAATTTGTTTCGACGATGGCGAGTTCGACCCCGAGTGCCGCCGCCAGAGTCGCCTGCCATCGCGACCAAAAACCCGCTCCATTGGGCAGTGCCGGAGTTCTTGTAAAAATAGGGTTCCTCGCTCAGAGGCCCGCCGACGCGTAATCTCCGGGTGCGCAGGATGCGAGCGAGATTGGGTTCCTTTGCCGGCTCCGGCGGCGGCGCCGGACGCTCGGGCACACGCCGGCGAAATACCGCGCCAGCGGCAAGACCCCCGCCGAATTCTCTGCGGCTCAACATCACCCAGCTCCTCCGTCGGCCAAGACACAGGAGGTTAAGGGCGATTCCGGCCCTAAAAAGGCGGTACGCGGTAATTCTGGTGTTTGCCCTTATGTGTCGCCACCTAACCTGGAGGAGCCCCGATGTCGCAGCAGCCGCTCACCGTTTCGATCCCGCACAGGCTCGGCCGCCAAGAGGCAAAGCGCCGGCTCGACAGCGGGATCGGCCGTCTGCGCCCCGAACTCGCCGGCCTGATCAGCACGCTCGACTACAGCTGGGACCAGGATCGCCTCAACTTCAACGTGTCGGCCATGTGGCAACCGATCACCGGGGCGATCGAGGTGCTGGACGACGCGGTTCGCATCGAGATCCACCTGCCCTGGATGATGCGCCTGCTCGCCGACACAGTCACCAAGCAGGTACGCGGGCGCGGCATCGCAATGCTCGAAAAGCCGCCGGGCGACGCCTAGAAGCGCCAGGGCGACCGAGGCTGTCGGATTGCGCTTTGCTTATCCGTCCCTACGGACCGACAATGCTTGACGATCTGAGCCATGTGACGGAACAGAGGGAACTTCGGGATGAAAACCAACACGAAGGGCAAGCAAGTCGCCGTGGTGATCGGCGCCACCTCCAAATGGCAGGCCGAGGGCCGCAATACCCTGCTGGCGCATGGCCACCCGGTCGACGACAGCGATGTCGAAGTCGGCGTGCGCTGGGGGGTCGGCGGCGCCATCGCGCAGAAATTCGCGCAGGAAGGTTTCTTCACGGTATTGACGACCCGCCGGGAAGCCAACGCCGCGCGGCTGGCGGCGGCGATCCGCGAGCAGGGCGGCGAGTGCTTGGTCGTGGAACTGGATCTTGTCTCGCAGGAGTCGATCTCGTCGGCCTTCGCCACGATCCGCCACGAAGCCGGCGATCCCGACGTGCTGATCTACAACGCCGGCTATCTGGAAGGCCGCGACCTGCCGCCCGACAAGGAACTCCTCGAATACGTGCCCGTCGAGATGCTCGATACCGGGCTGCACATCTCCGCCCGCGGGCCATTCCTTGTCGCCAAGGAAGTCCTGCCGGCGATGCGCAAAAAGGGCGCCGGCTCGTTTTTCTTCTCGAACAACTCCAGTTCTTTGCGCGGCAAGAAGCGGATGACCGGGCAGTCGCTGTACTACCCCCGAGTGTTGATGCGCACCTTGGCTCAGGTGCTGACCGAGGAATATTCCGAGCACGGCGTGCATGTCGCCAACATCGTCATCGACGGATCGATCGACTCGCCGGGCAGTCGCGCACTGCCGCGCAACCAGAACCGCCGCGACTGATCATCAACCCGGTCAAGATCGCCGAGGCGTACTGGTATCTGCACACCCAGGACCGGTCGTGCTGGACCCACGAGATTCAGCTCACGCCATCTGCGGCAAAGCCGAGCTACTGATGGCTCGTTGCTCAGCAACTGAGCAAAGGAGCAATGAATGTCCAAAATTGCTGCGATAGAGGTCCCCGGGTTCACAAAGACAAATTTTGGCACGTCCTTTGCCCGGTCATCCGGGAGGTGATGGAAACCCCGCAGCAGAAGGACATTAGTCGGCTATATCCTCTATGGCCGACGACGCAGTATGTAACTACCGGTTCCGCATGGACCAGAAAGCGCCCCTTTTCCCTGGCGCAGCAATTCGCCTACAGCCGCATCTGGCTGACCAACATCAACTGGGTCACTAAGATCGACGATTACACGGTCGCCTTAAAAGAATCTGCGTCGAGTTCGCCGTTTCCCCTACAGTCTCAGCTGTGTGATGATGGTCAGCCAGTGCCGGGTCAATTAGCTGAATTTCGACTGGGCGCAATACGCTGCATCCCTCCGGCAGCGGCCCTTATAAATTCGACCGCTTCGTAGCGCATCTGCGGCTCGAGATGGTGCCCAACACCGATTATTGGGGACAAGAAGCGCATTCCCAAGCAAGACCGCCTGGTCTGACTCCGATGCCCGAAGCATCGACCCGCACCGCGGCATTGCTGTTGGCCAAGTGAATTGGATCGAAGCCCACTCGCCCGATGCGATCCGCGGCTGAAGGGTGAGACGATCGATCGCCCGCCCCCACTCGTCATTCCTGCGAAAGCGTCCCCGGCGCATGACCGACTGCAAGCGTCGTCGTGCCCCAACCGCGCTTTCCGGCACCCGGCCGGATGGCCGCGCGTCATGCGGTCGCGGACGGCCTGCCGGCAACAGAGGTCACGAGGATGTCGACCATGTCGGGGCCGAGCCCGACCACTTCGGCTCGTTAGCCGGGACATAATTTTCCGGAGCGCTGCGCTCATCGAGCTGCCGCTGGCCTGATGCACGAGTTCTCGGAATAAGGCGCCTGCAGATACGTTCGTAGCTTCCGAAAGGTTCTAGTAACCGCCCACAGCTCCTCTGCCGAAGGAGCGGCTGCCTCCGCGGGCGCTGGCGCGGACGCAGTGCGCGAGGCTTGGCTGAGGGATAACTGTTGTTCAGCAACGATCGTGTATTTACCTCGCGTCACGTCCGGACCGACGACTGTCTGTGGGAGCTGCGCTGGCTATCGACCAAACCGGCACCCGTTGTTCCAGATCAGCCCGGCGTAAACGCTTTGAAATGCATCTCGCGAAAAAATTTTCTGAGACGCATGCCGTCCAACACGATTAATTCGTATAGGAATCGGAAGAAATCGTGTCGAAGAAAGGCCCAGTCCAATGGACTAGAGCATGTAAGGAGACCTTTGTCCCCAGGTCGCTTGACGGTGGTTCGGAAAAAATCGCCTGATGGGCCTCGTTATCCGCGGGACGGCTGACTGACGCCGGTAGAGTAATAAAAGTCGCGACCCAAGGGCGCTA
Organism: uncultured Alphaproteobacteria bacterium; assembly: GCA_963700195.1. Classification (GTDB taxonomy): domain Bacteria; phylum Pseudomonadota; class Alphaproteobacteria; order ATCC43930; family CGMCC-115725; genus AP-15. The sequence goes on along the minus strand of CAVOWQ010000015.1, from coordinate 98,457 downwards.
GATGCAGCCAGCGTTGATAGGATCCTTGGCTTTCAACCTGAGGTTCGATCAGACAAAGTTTTTCGGCAGTGTGACGCAGGTCACACTTCTCGATCACGAAGTGTCCGAATGATCGACAGGCTTGCAGACGTGAGTTGCGAAAAGGAGGGGGTTGATGTCTCTCATGCTCGAGTTTCCGACACCGCAAAACCGGTAAGGCGAGTTCAGCTGGTGTTGGAACAAATTGGTGTTTTCCAACGATAACCCCGCCTGCGGATGCACCTGACTGCAAAGGTGGAACGACTGCGCGTGGTCCAATGGGAAGGCCGCGAAGGACGCCCGACCCACCAGTCACCCAAGGCAATCCCCGCCACTCGGTCTCGCGATCTCCCGATCGCGAGCCTAACACTTCGGAATTACCAGTAAACGACTTGTTAACTAATTCTGGTAATTCTGATTAACCAAGGCCCGCCGGCATGACAACCGGCCGAAACCCGGAGGTTCTAATGCGCGTGCTTTTAGTCGAGGACGATGCACAAACCGCAGCCAGCATCAAAATGCTGCTGATTAACGAGAATTTTATTTGTGATACGACCGATCTCGGCGAGGATGGCCTAGAGATCGGCAAACTCTACGATTACGATATTATTCTCCTCGATTTGATGCTGCCGGACATCGACGGCTACGAGGTGCTCCGGCGCCTGCGCGCCGCGCGGGTTCGCACGCCCTATCCTGATCCTCTCGGGTCTGGCCGAGCTCGACCACAAGATCAAGGGGCTGGGGTTCGGCGCCGACGACTTCCTGACGAAGCCTTTTGACCGGCGGGAGCTGATCGCGCGCATACAGGCGATCGTGCGCCGGTCGAAGGGCCACTCTGAATCGACGATCCGGACCGGGAAGCTGGTCGTCAATCTCGACACCCGTGTCGTCTCGGTCGACGACCAGCCGGTGCACCTCACCGGCAAGGAATACGGAATCCTCGAACTGCTCAGCCTGCGCAAGGGCACGACTTTGACGAAGGAGATGTTTCTCAATCACTTGTACGGCGGCATGGACGAGCCCGAGCTCAAGATCATCGACGTTTTTGTCTGCAAGCTGCGCAAAAAGCTCGCCCAGGCGACCGGCGGCAGCCATTACATCGAGACGGTATGGGGCCGCGGCTATGTTCTGAGGGATCCGATGCCGCTGCCCGGCGCTCCGACAGCCAGTGCCAGCGCCGATATTTCGGCCGCGCGGCGCAGCACGGCAGCAGCCTAGCGGCTCGGATGAGCTAAGCCGGGTCGCCTACCGGGGAACGACCACCCCGAGCCGGACCCGTCCGGGCTCCGCGGTCGCGATCAAAGAGCGCTCGAGCGCTTTGGCGAGCAACCCGGTGAAATAGGGCTGCACCGTCCGAGCGGTGAGATCGGCAATCGGCGTTGCGAGCATCAGCGCCTCGACGCGCTTCAGCGGACAGAGCGGCGGGTTCCCCGACCGCTTCGAGGCTGAGCGGGCCGTCGGTTAGAACCAGGCGACCGCCGCGCGGCAACGCATCGGCCCCGACCGAAAGCAGATTGCAGGCCAGCTTCTGCCAGTCGGGCGACAGCATCCGGATACCCTCGGCATAATCGCCGCTGATATTGGTCGCAGCCAAAAAGCCAATAGCGATCTCGTGCGGCGCTGGGCCTGCGATCGTGGAGCCCGAGCTGAACCCGTAGGCAAACCGATAGAATTGCAGCCGAAAGCGGGCGCGGCGAGCACTCTCGCTGACCAGTGCCACGGCATCGTGCAGGAAGGCCGGGTTTGGCGACGACCCGAGACCAGGGTCCTCCTCGGCGAGGAGCTCGACACCATTACTGATCGCGGCGATGGGCCCGCTCAACTCATGACAGAGGCGCGCCGAAAGCAGTTCCAAGACCCGCAAATCGATTGTGCCGGTCGAAGCGGTATACCGATACTCGGCTGAAAAAGATGAGGGCTCGACAGCGTCGGCGACAGCCGTTTGCGGGGTGAAACGGTCTAAACCGTGCCGGGCCATCTGCGATCATCCGCTCGGGCTGCAAAGCCGTCCTGGTATCACCGCGAGCGTCAGTCTGCCGTCCAGACCTGACCCACGCTCCGACTTCCTCAACCCGATTGCGACGGCGTTTCGTCCCTCTCGGCGGCGAGGAGCGCCGCGGCGGTCGTGAGGTCTTCCGGCCGGTTGGCGTTGAAGAACGGGTCTATCGGCTCGCTGGGGAAGGGCACGGTCGCGAGCCGGTGGCGCGCCGTCCACACATCGACCTTGCGGACCGTTTCGTTCACGACCGCGTGGCGCAGGTCTTCGCGCAGCCGCACCGGCCAGAGGCCGATCACCGGATGCGGCTGACCGGCGGACGCTGCGCATGCGAGGTCTGCGCCTGATTTTTCCATGCCGCGCACGAGGCGCGACACGAGGTCTCTCGGCAGGAACGGTGCATCGGTTGCGACGCTGACAACGTGAGTACAATCCGGGCGGTGCTCAGCCGTCCAGTCGAGCCCCGCCAGCACCCCGGCCAACGGCCCGGCATAATCGGGCACGCTGTCGGGCACCACCGGGAGGCCAAAGCTTGCGAACCGGTCGGGATCGCCATTGGCGTTGAGCACGAGCGTTTCGACCTGCGGCCGCATCCGCTCGATCACCCGCTCGAGCAGCGGTACTCCGCCGATAACGCGCAACGCCTTGTCGCCACCGCCCATGCGGCGGGACTGTCCGCCGGCGAGCAAGCAGGCCGACAATTTTCACGCCGCGTCCTCCGCGACGCTGGCTTTGCGCGCTAGACGCGGATGCTCGTCATCGACCGAACGCAGATCGCCGTCGAAGACGATGCGCTCGCTCCCGGCGAGCGCGACGAACCGTTTCCCTTTGGCGCGGCCGATCAGGGTCAGCCCGGCCTGCCGCGCGAGATCGACACCCCACGCGGTGAAGCCCGAGCGCGAGATCAGGATCGGGATGCCCATCTGCACGGTCTTGATCACCATCTCGGAGGTCAGCCGTCCCGTGGTGTAGAAGATCTTGCCCGCCGGGGAGATGTGATGCCGGTGCATGTAGCCGGCGATCTTGTCGATCGCGTTGTGCCGGCCGACATCCTCCATATAGATCAGCGGCCGGTCCTCCTCGCACAGCACGCAGCCATGGATCGCCCCGGCGGCCAGATAGAGGCTCGGCACGGTGTTGATCTTGCGGGTCAGCGCGTAAAGCCACGAGGTCCGCAGCACCGCGTCCGGGTCGAGCCGGACCTCCTCGAATTTCTCCATCAGATCGCCGAACACGGTGCCCTGCGCGCAGCCCGAGGTCAGCGTCTTTTTTTTCAGCTTGTCCTCGAAATCGGTCTCGCGGTCGGTGCGGACCACGACCGTCTCGAGCTCCTCGTCGTAATCGATGCCGGTGATCCGGTCATCGGCGCGCAGCATGTTCTGGTTTAAGAGATAGCCGATGGCGAGATAATCCGGATGATCGCCGATCGTCATCATCGTGACGATCTCGCGCCCGTTCAGGAACAGGGTCAGCGGCCGCTCCATGACGACGGCGGTATCAACCCGCTGTCCTTCGTGATCGATGCCGGCGACGGTGCGCGTCAGCCGCGGATCGTCGGGCCGCGGCCGGATGGTAAACTCTTTCATGTACCGATGATGGGTCGGGACGGCTTCCGCCGCAAGGCGGCCGATGCCATATTGAGGCGGTCATGACGGATCTGAAAACGCTCTACGAAGAGGATACGGTCGCTTGGTCCGAGCAACAGGCGGCAGCGCTGCGCGCCGCCGCCCGCGGAGGCTCGAACCAGCCTCTCGACTGGGAGAACTTGGCCGAGGAGATCGAAGAGCTTGGCCAGGTCGCTCAGACTGGGGTTGCGGAGCCAGTTAGTCGCGGATCATTCAGCACCTAGTAAAGCTAGCGCATTCGCCGGCCGTCGAGCCCCGCGCAACGGTTGGCGCCGTACAATCCGCCAGGCGAGGGTGGAGGTCGACCTTATACTGGATGACAGCCCGAGTTTGAGGCGCGAGCTTCCGCGTTTCATCAGAAACGAGACCGACGCGGGCTGTTCAGCTCGCGATCAGAGACCTGGAAGAGCACGACGAGTTAGCCGACTTGAATTGCCCACACTCCGAAAGGCCTCGTTCACCGAGGAGCAGGTGCTTGGGCGACTGGTTCCCGGAGGAGCCGGCGGGGTTAGCGTCAGAATAACCATGACGAGATCGGGGGCGACATTCGCTGGTGGCGCTCCTATCTTAACAACTTGAGCCGCGGTGCGAGCGAGCCAGAGCATGATCGACCCGTTTGGACGAACGATAACCTATCTGCGCGTGTCGGTGACCGACCGCTGCGACTTCCGCTGCGTCTATTGCATGGCGGAAGAGATGACGTTTCTGCCGAAATCCGAGCTCTTGACCCTCGAGGAGCTCGATCGGGTGTGCAGCGCTTTCATCCGGCTCGGCGTCAAAAAACTTCGCCTGACCGGCGGCGAGCCGTTGGTCCGCCGTAACATCATGAGCCTGTTCCGCTCGCTCGGCCGGCACATCCGTACCGGCGCGCTCGACGAGCTGACCTTGACGACCAACGGCAGCCAGCTCGCCCGCTACGCCGGCGAGTTGCGCGATTGCGGCGTGCGCCGGGTCAACGTATCAGTCGACACGCTCGACCCGGCGAAGTTCACCGAGATCACGCGCCGCGGCCGGCTGGAGGTGGTTCTCGAAGGGCTCGCGGCGGCGAAGGCTGCCGGGCTCGCGGTCAAGATCAATGCCGTGGCATTGCGCGGGGTCAATGAGGACGAGCTCGACGAACTCGTGGCATGGACCGGCGCGCAAGGCTTCGATCTCGTATTCATCGAAGTCATGCCGATGGGCGATATCGGCGGGGAAAACCGGCTCGACCAGTACCTGCCGCTCTCCATGGTGCGCGCCCGATTGCAGCGGCGATGGACGCTCGATGAGACCGATTACCGTACCGGCGGTCCCGCGCGCTACGTCACGGTGACGGGAAACCGGCCGGCGGCTCGGCTTTATTACCCCGTTGACCCACAATTTCTGCGAGAGCTGCAACCGCGTCCGTTTGACCTGCACCGGCACCCTCTTCATGTGTCTCGGCCAGGAGGATGCAGCGGATCTGCGCACGCCGCTGCGCCAATCCGAAGGCGACGAGGTGCTCGAAGCGGCGATCCGCGAGGCGATCGACCGCAAGCCGAAGGGCCACGACTTCATCATCGACCGCCGCCACAACCGGCCGGCCATCGCACGCCATATGAGCGTGACCGGCGGGTGACCGTGCGGCCGCCACCCCGGATCGCCGCCGTCGCGGCGGATACCGAGGCCGCGCAGCAGGCGCTCAGAGAACTGTGCAGCCGTTATTCTTGCGTTCCTCCGGAGGATGCCGACATCATCGTGTCGCTCGGTGGCGACGGCTTCATGCTGGAGACACTCCACCGCTTTCTGTCCACCGGCCTTCCGATTTACGGCATGCATCTCGGCAGCGTCGGGTTTCTGATGAACGCCTACCGGCCCGACGGGTTGATCGAGCGGCTCGCCGCGGCGCAGCCGGTCGTGCTGCATCCGCTCGAAATGATCGCGACCTGCGAGCGCGGCGAGAGCTGCCGGGCGATCGCCTTCAACGAAGTCTCCTTGCTGCGCGAGAGCCGGCAGGCGGCGAAACTTCGCGTCACTGTCGACGGCGTCGTGCGCATCGAAGAGCTGATGGCAGACGGCATTCTGGTAGCGACGCCGGTCGGCAGCACCGCCTATAATCTGTCGGCGCACGGTCCGATCATCCCGCTCGGCGCCGGCATCCTGGCCTTGACCCCGATCACGGCGTTCCGCCCGCGGCGCTGGCGCGGCGCGCTGTTGCGTCACCACGCGAAGGTCCGCATCGACGCGCTCGAAACCGACAAGCGACCGGTCAGCGCCGTCGCCGACTTCACCGAGGCACGCGACGTCGTCACCGTCGAGATCCACGAGAACCGGCACACCAAGACGACGCTGCTCTACGACCGCGAGTTCAACCTCGAAGAGCGGGTGATCAAGGAACAATTCGCTTCCTGAACCATCGCTAAGCGCGGGTTGCGGAAAGCGAGAAGGCCAGCGGCAGCCATGGTCTGTCTGGCCAACGATAGAGGCCGGACGCATCCTTCACCAGAATCCTGAACATGCGCCAGGGCACCGCATCGTGCTCGTGCAACCATTCCAGCGTCATGCCCGAGGCGACGAGGCTGGTGACCACGTCGCCCAAAGGATGGATCCAGTTGTAGATGGTCGCATTGGCGAGCCGAGCATCGGGGTCCACGTAATCGGAGCCCTCCGTGTCGACGACCGGCTCGCGCGAGAAGTACGGCGCGAACAAGCCCGGCATCCCGTCCGGAGAACGCGTGGCGTCATCGAAGACGTAGGCCGTGGGATGGCCTTCGGCGAGATAGAGCGATCCGCCCGGACGCAACAGCGCCGCGACGATCTGCGCCCATCGAGAGATGTCGGGCAGCCAGCAGATGGCGCCCCAGGTGACGAACACCATGTCGAACCGATGGGGCGCCGGTATCGCCGCCAACGCGTCATAGAGATCCGCATGAACAAAGCGCGCGCGGTTGGCGAGACCGAGCTCGCCAGCCAGCTTGCGCGCCGCCTCGATGGCTGCGGCCGAGAAATCGAGGCCGACCACATCCGCGCCACGCTGCGCCAGTGTTAGGCTATCCGCCCCGAAATGGCATTGCAGGTGGGCGAGGCGCTTGCCTTCGACCGAAGGCAGCTCCGCCTCCTCGATGGCATTCAACCTACCGCGACCGGCCCGCAGGTCGGAGAGATCGTAGCCACCCGGGCCGATATGGACGCCCACGCGCTCGTCCCAGTTGGCACGATTGGCGCGGTGCCATTCGGGTTCGGTCATGGTGAGACCCTGTGCTCCAGCGGCCGATCAGGAAAGCCGCTGCCGAGCGAGCGCCGGTGGTGGGGGTTTTCCGAGCAGGATGTGGAGGGCTGAACGCAATTGGGCCTTCAGCGCCCCTTTGCGGGGCTCGATGAGGCTTGCCAATCCGACCGCCCCGCCGAGTGCAAGACCGAAAACAAGGACCCGGTGCAGTGCTCCGTCAGGCGGTCCCGGCACCACGGTGCCGAAGAAATTCAGCAGCGGGTAGTGCAGCAAATAGAGCCCAAAGGATGTTCCGGCGAGCCCGCGAACCAGCCGTTCGAACCGGGCTCCCGGGGTCGGGAGCTGCGCATTGGCGAGACCGATGATAAAAAGCGCGACGAGGGTGCCGAGGACGAAATCATAGGCCGAGAAGTCGGGCGGCAGCCATCCGCTGCTCGGGTGCCAAAACAGTTGCTGGCCGCCGAATGCCTCGAGCGCGATAAAACCGGCCAGGCAGACGAGCACCAAGGGTAGCCCCAGCCGCCGCGGAAGCTCGGCCCGCCATCGCCACGCCGCAACCCCCATCAGCCACACCGGAAGGAGAAATATAATCCTAGGGCCGGCCAGCGCCGCAGCCACGATGACGGCCGCTATCCGCGCTCGCCCCCGCATAAATATGGCGGCTGCGAATAGTGCATAATACCAAGCCTCGTAATTGAGGGACCAGTAAGGGACGTTGAAGCCGGGGAGAAGTCGTATCGTCCAGCTCTCGCCGAGAAACACTGCCGAGAGTGCATAATCGATCACCGGATGGGCCGTGCTGTGGCCCCACTCCGGACCGTACAATCTCGGATCGATTGCCTTGCCGATGCCATCGAGCGCCGCCGTCAGGACGAAAGCGGGGATGATGACCGAATAGAGCCGGGCAACACGGCTCAGACCGTACTCTTCGAGGGTACGTTCCCGCGTGTCGCTCACCCAGGCGATGACGAATCCCGACAACACAAAGAACACGAGAACGGCGGTTCGCCCACCATCGAACTGCCAGAACAAACCCCCGCTGATCCGCCCTGTGGCGTAATGCGACACGAAAACCGCAAGCGCCGCGCCGAAGCGCAGCGCGTCGAGATACAGCGAAAGTGCATTGGTCATCGGTAGGGCAGGATGCCCCGCCCGATCGCCAGGCTGTCCCGCGTCAGGAGAGGCTCAGCGGCTGTCCGTCGAGATCCTCCGCCCTGTCGATTTCGATTAGGACGGCATACCCGCTCTTTTGCGGATCGCGGTCCTTCTCCGGTTGGACGAGACGCCGCCACACCTCCTCATAGATCGGCCCCGAGCGGTAAATCCGGACACGCCCGTAGAACCGCGCAATCCCGCCTTTGGGCAGAACGCCCTCTTCGCGCAGCTGCGGCTTGCGGAAATACACGGTCAACTGAGTGCCATCGGCAAGGTTCTCGTTGGTCGAACCTTTCCCGCGCTCCCACAGCGCGATATGGGTGTCGTCGAACACCATTGTGCTGCCGCGTGGGCTGATCTGCGCAAACCCGTCGGGCAGCACGCTGCCGACCAGGCAGACATTGGCCGGAAAGGCGGTGTTGATGTGGGGCTGCAGGATCTCCGGAATCTTGGCCATCAAGCCTCCACTGGGTCTGATTCACTCATGCGCCTTGCCGCGATATGCGAAGACCTCGGAGCGGGGTCGCCGCTCACGTCAATCATTCTGCCGCCGCACAGGCGCGCTCCTCAAGTCTACCGCTGACAAAACCCTTCAGCGCCTCGATCATAAAGGTGATGTCGGCCTGCAATCGGCCGAAGCCGCGAGTCTTTTCCAGCGTTTTCTGGTCCATGTAGAGTGCGCGGTCGACCTCGATCTGCAGGCTGTGCCGGTTGGCCGCCGGACGACCTTGCCGCTTGACGATCTCGACCCCTTTATAAACCTCGTTGATGCGCACCGTGTAGCCGCGCCCCCGCAACACTCCGGTGACGAAATCGGTGAAATCCGGAGCGCAGGTTGTTCCGTCTCGATCGCCCAACACAAAATCCGCACAACGCCCGCCCTTCTTGCCGCTGCGCTGAGACGGCATCGAATGGCAATTCACATGCCAAACCGTACCGAATTTGCGGTGGACCCGGTCACAAGCCTCTGCCAGCACGCGATGGTAGGGGGTGTGGCAGCGCTCGACCCGCGCCATGACTTCGGCGGCGGTCAGCTTACGATCGTAAATCGGAATGCCCGGCCTGGCGACGCGGCGCACCAAGCCGAGGCCGGCCCGGGTCCTGTGGGAGGGCGAGAGAGGCGTCGGCCACGCGCCGTCGATATGCATGGTGTCGAGATCGTCCGCCGCCCGATTGGGGTCGAGATAGCTGCGCGGAAATACCGCCCCAATTAGGGTCGCACCCAATTCTGGAGCGGCTGCGTAAAGCTCGTCGACATAGGTGTCCTCGGCCGTCCGTAAGACGTCGAGTGAGCAGCAAAAGCTAAAATCCGCGGGGTATTCGGACCCGCTGTGCGGCGAGTCGAAAACCAACGGCACTTCAGCTGTTCGTGGGTCGCGGCGCCACAATACTCCGGGGATCTCGAAGCTCATCTTGTCAAGCTCGTTGGGGGAGTCGGCTCGTGCGAGGGGACCTCGGCGAACGTCAAGCCGTGTCTTCATCGCACAAATCTACGCATGCTCCGATCTGCGAGCAAGCAACGAAGGTCACCGCGCGGAATTTGACGGGTCGGCTTCACCTCGGGCACGAAGTCGGATTCACCCTCCTGCGGCCAGTTGTCGGCGTGACGGCAACGGTAATCGGAGGCAAGATGACGCCGGTAACACTTTGAACGGGAGCACTGTGTGCCCGAGCCGACCTATGCAGTCGAGCTGACCGCGCCCGACATCGAGCCTTATCGAGCCGGCAATACCGGGATCGATTACGTCACGACCTTCGATAGCGGGGTCGCGGGACCGCACGTTCTGGTCACCGCCCTGACCCACGGCAACGAGATTTGCGGCGCGATCGCGCTCGATCGGTTGTTCCGCGCCGGGCTGCAGCCGCAACAGGGCAAGCTGAGTTTGGCCTTTGACAACGTGGCCGCGTATCGCAGCTTTGATTTGCGTGTCCCGACTGCATCGCGCTATGTCGATGAAGATTTCAACCGACTGTGGTCCGGCGCGACGCTCGACGGCCCGCGCCGGTCGGTGGAATTGACGCGCGCGCGGGCCTTGCGGCCGATCGTGGATGCCGCCGACTTTCTGCTCGACATCCACTCGATGCAGTACGCGACGGCGCCGCTGATGCTGGCGGGGACGCTGGACAAATCGTTGGCCTTGGCGCGCCAAGTCGGGATCCCGGAGCTGATCATGTGTGACGCGGGCCACGCCGCCGGGCCCCGGATGCGCGACTATGGCGGGTTTGGCGACCCGGGTGCGTCCAAAGCCGCGCTTCTGATCGAGAGCGGCCAGCATTGGGAGCGTCGGGCCGCCGAGGTTGCGAGCGATGTCATGCTGCGCTTTCTGATGGCCCTCGGCACTGTGACGCGCGACGCCGCCGCGGTGCTCGCCGGCCCGGATTTCGACGCGCACCCGCGGCAGCGCGTCATTCAAGTCACCGAAGCGGTCACAATCACCAGCGAAAAATTCGAGTTCGTTCAGGACTTTCGCGGGCTCGAGGTGCTGTCGCCCAAGGGCACCTTGGTCGGTCGCGACAACGGTCGCGAAGTTCGCACGCCCTATGACGATTGCGTGCTGATCATGCCCTCGCGCCGGCTCGCCAAGGGGCAGACGGCGGTCCGCCTCGGCCGTTACGTCGAGTGAGGGGCGGCCCAGGCTGCCGCGCATCGGCCGCGTCTGCCAAACGCAGCTTTCCGCCGGTCGTCGACGCGCAGGCGCGCGTCCTCGTCCTGGGCACCCTTCCGGGTGAAGAGTCGTTGCGCCGCGGCGAGTATTACGCCCATCCCCGCAATCTCTTCTGGCCAATCGTTTTCGCTTTGTTTGGCGAGCCGCCGGCGTCGAGTTATACACAGCGGCTGGCCTTTCTGACGGCGCACAGGATTGCGGCGTGGGACGTCTGCGAGCTTGGCGAACGCGAGAGGAGCGCCGACGCGACAATCCGCCTGGAACGGCCTAACGCGATCGATCGGCTGCTCGACCAGCATCCACTGATCCGCGCTGTCGCCTTCAATGGCACCGGCGCACGGCGCCTGCATGACCGGCATTTCCCCCGGCGTGCAGAGCTCACCTATCTCGCGCTGCCGTCGACCAGCCCTGCGCATGCAACGATCGATTTCTCCGCTAAGCTTGCGCGCTGGATAGCCCTGCGCGACGCCCTCGAACAGAACGGACACCAATAAGCGGTAGAGCCGGAATACGATGGGAGAGGTTCTTGCGAACTCCGAACATAATAGCTATGTGTACGCTTGAAGAAAAGTATACACTCCGTGTGAAGACGATGCGAACCAACATCGAGATCGACGACAAGCTCATGACACAAGCCCTCCGCCTTAGCGGACTTAAAACCAAGCGCGCCGTCGTTGAGGCGGGCCTTCGAATTTTGATACGGCTCAAAAGACAGGAAGACATTTTGCACCTCGCGGGAAAGGTGCAATGGGAGGGCAATCTTGACGAAAGCCGCCAAGGCCGCGACTTCACGTGATCCTTGTCGATAGCTCGGTTTGGATCGATCTCCTGAATAATGTCGTAACTGAACCCGTCACTCGCCTGCGACAACTGATTCCAAACAGCCCAATTCTGATCGGCGATTTGATACTCTGTGAGGTTTTGCAGGGCTTGCGGACCGAGGCGCAGGCAAAGCTCGTCGAAAGATCCCTCGGGCGGTTCGAGCCGGTTTCTCTGCTCGACCCGGCGTTAGCCATTAAGACGGCTGCGAACTACCGCTTTTTGTGTCGGCAAGGTATCACGGTGCGCAAGACTATCGACCTCATGATCGGGACGTTCTGTGTCGAACGCGGCCACTCCCTGCTGCACAGCGACCGGGATTTCGAACCGATGGAACACTTTCTCGGGCTGCAAACGGTCTAATCAAACTCGGCTTTACGATTTACCCGAGCGGTTCGAAGAGGCGCTCGATGTCGCCGGCTTCGAGGCCGGCGCCGGTGCCGCCCGCCGCATCGTAAATTCCGGCGGCGAGCGCCTTTTTGCGCTGCTGCAATTCGAGCATGCGCTCTTCAACCGTTCCTTGCGCGACGAGTTTGTAGACGAAGACCGGCTTGTCCTGACCGATGCGGTGGGCGCGATCGGTCGCTTGGTCCTCGACGGCCGGGTTCCACCACGGATCGTAGTGGATGACCGTGTCGGCTGCGGTCAGATTGAGGCCGGTGCCCCCGGCCTTGAGGCTGATCAGGAACAGCGGCGCCTTGCCCTTCTGAAACTGTGCGACCGGGCCCGCGCGATCTTTTGTGTCGCCGCGCAATTCGACAAAATCGATGCCGGCCTCGCCCACCGCCGGCTTGATCAGGTCGAGCATGCTGGTGAATTGCGAAAACAACAGGATCTGCCGGCCTTCCTCGATCAAGGGCGGCAGCATCTCCATCAGGTGCTCGAGCTTGGCGCTGGCGCTCACTTGACGCGCCGCGGTGAGCTTGACGAGGCGCGGGTCGCAGCACACCTGGCGCAATTTTAGGAGCGCATCGAGCACGATGATGTGGCTGCGGGCGAGTCCCTTCTCGGCGACCTCGCGGCGGACCTTCTCGTGCATCGCCACCCGCACGGTCTCATAAAGATCGCGCTGCGGGCCCGCGAGTTCGAGCGGGCGCAGGATCTCGGTTTTCGGCGGCAGGTCGGCCGCCACCAGGCTCTTGGTCCGCCGCAACAGGAACGGCTTCAATCGGCCCGACAGCACGGTGCGCCGTTCGCCGTCCTGCTTCTTTTCGATCGGGGTACGGAACACGCGGGCAAAGCGTTTTGAGTCGCCGAGCAGCCCTGGCATCAGAAACGCGAATTGCGACCACAGCTCGCCGAGATGGTTCTCCATCGGCGTGCCGGTCAGACACAGCCTATGGCGTGCGTCGAGACGGCAGACCAGCTGTGTCGTCTTGGCCGCAGCGTTCTTGACAGCCTGCGCTTCATCCAGCACTGCCATGTGCCAGGGGACCGGCAACAGACGGTCGGCATCGCGCGTCAGCAGCGCGTAAGTCGTCACCACCAGATCGGCATTATCGATCTCGGGAAAGCGGTGGGCGCGATCGGGACCATGCAGGGACAAGACCCGCAACTCGGGCGCCAGCCGCGCCGCCTCGGCCAGCCAGTTCGGCACGACGCTGGTCGGACAAACGACGAGGCAGGGCCGGTCGAGGCGGCCTTCGCGCTTCTCGACGAGAATATGGGCCAAGGCCTGCACCGTCTTGCCCAGCCCCATATCGTCGGCCAGGATGCCGCCGATCTGGTATTCGCGCAGAAATTGCAGCCAATTGAGCCCCTCGCGCTGATAGGGACGCAGCTCGGTCAGCAGCCCGGCCGGTGGCTCAATCTCGTTGATCCCCAAAAAGCTCGACAGCCGCTCCGCCAATTCCCGCAATCGCTCGCCGCCGAGCCAGCGCAGCCGGGTGGCTGCTTCGAGAGCGGCGAGGCCCGTCATTTCACCGGCCGAAATCCCGAGCTTGCCCTCGGCGGACAGGTTCTTTGGGTCGTATAGCTCGACCAGGGTGGCCATGATTGCCTTGGTGCGATCGAGCGGGAGCGCTACGTGCCGTCCGTCTTCGAGCCTGCCGAATACCGTGCCGCTACGGGCGAGCGCGTCGAGTTCGCTCGGCACGTCGAGAACACGCAGCCGGGCGAGCAAGGAGCTCAGCACCGGCAGCAGAGCCACACGCTCGCCCGCGACCATAATTCCGAGATCGAGCGAGAACCACCACCCGCTGCCTTCGCCCAGTTCGGCGGTCCAATCGCCTGCACCATCGACGACGCGATGGCGAAAACCGTCTTCGAATTCGATCCGCCAGCCTTCGCGTTCGAGTTGCGGCACGGCGTCGTAGACGAAATGCGGCCAGTCCTGTTGCCCCTCGGTGAAGCCGAAGGCGATGCGATCCTCGTCGCGGTCCTGCGCCTCGAAAGTTTCGACGGCCCGCAGCCCGAGTTCCTGCAACCGCTTGAGCGCCGCGCGCTCGGCGCCGCGATTGCGGCGGCGAACGACGATCCGCCCCTCTTCGAAAGCCCGCACTTCCTTCCGCCGGTCTTCCGGATGGATCGCAATGCCGCCGTAAGAAAAGCCGAGGAAGGCCAGATCGACGTTGTCGTCCCAATCCCTCGTCCGCACGCCCCAATAGTTCCAGCCGCGCCGGCGCTGAGCGAGACTTAGGACCGGAACGGGCGGATCTTTGCGGGTCTCCTCGACGATGTCGGAGCGCGGCCGCGGCAATGCGAGACCCGGCAGCTCGCGTTCGAGGGCGGCGCCGACCGCCTCGGCCTGCGCCTTGGTCACCGGCGGCGCCGACAATGCGATCCTGACGAGCGGTCGCGCCAAATCGAGCTCGACCGGGCCCGCCAAATACTCGGCCGGAAGCACATACCAGGGCGAGGCCGAGGGCAGCACAACCGCCGAGGGATCCTCGAGGGCGACCCCGACCGTCTGCCGGCCGTCGCCGCCGACTTGCCAGGAGAACCGCCCCGGGCGGCCCGGCCCCAACGCCAATGGCGGCGAGGCTACATTCTGCCAACGGCAGTGGCCGGTCGCGAGCATCCGGCGCATTGCCAGATCGGCGATCTCGGGGTCTTCGGAAAGCTGGAGTTGCGAGTTCCAGGGGCCGCCGTGCAGCAACCTGATGACGCCGCGGTCGGTCGGGGTCATGTAGTTGGCGGTTGGGTTTTGCAGTTGCTGGGAAGGCAAAGCGCGATCGGCGCCCCACCCGCCCGATTTCAGGATGCGCACGACCCGCAAATCGATGACAAAGGGGAAGCCCGGCGCCGTGGGCAAGTCGAGGCGGTAGGCGATTGTCTCCGGCGATGCCGGCGGTTGCACCGCCTGCCGCAGCTGATGCAGCCAGCCCCCGACCGCGCCGTCCAGTAAGTTCTCATCGGCCCGCTCGACCGACGGAGGATTGCGCAACGCCTCGAGCAGCACGGCCGCTGCGTGCTTGCAATTCCACCCGACCGGACAACTGCATCGACCGGAGATCACAACCGGATCGGCATCATCGATCTCGACAAAGACGTGATACGGGCGCGGCCGCGTTCCTCTGACCGAGGCAATCAGGCGCTGTCCGCCTTTATCCGCCCGCAAGTCGCGAACCGCACCTTCGCGATAGTAGGAACGTCCCTTCTCGAAGCTCCCGGGAAGGCAACGCCGGATATCGCCCTCATCGAAGGCGACTGAATTGAACGCAAGATCTTGCAACAAGCTCGTCCGCTTCAAGCTAGGGGGCCGCCAATCGGCTGCGCCAGTCTCGACCGCGCTCCGTCGCTGTCAAGCGGCAGCCGCCACGTGTGGCCGATCAGCGCGTTCGCTTCGACAGGTGGTGCCGCCGGGAAACGAATCGTAGAGCTATCGCGAGAATGCGGCGAGAAACGCGGAAACCAAAGGTTTCATGAAATAGCCGTGATCGGGAGTGATCGTCACCTTGACCCCCCGCCGCCGCAACTCCTCGGCAACGACCGGTCCGACGGCGCCGATTTGGATCCCCCGGAGTGCGGATACCAATGCCTCTTCGCGCCGCGTCGCCGCGGCGACCTCAAAGAGGCGGGCGACCTGCGGCGAACTGGTGAAGGCAATGGCGTCGACGGCACCATCGGCCATCCGATCGATCATCTCGACGACCTTCTCGTCATCGGCCGCGTCGGCATAGATGTAGGGCAGGACGGGGTCGGGCTCCGCACCAGCCTGCCGGAGGAAATCGGTGAACCTGGTGTTGGCATTCCCCGGGTACAGCTGCACGCCGACCCGCCGCCCCCGCAGATCGATGTTCGATAAAGTCGCGATCAGGCCATCGGTTGTCGGCTCGTCGGCGCGCAGGTCGGATTTGAGCCCGAGCTCGCGCAGCGCCCGCTCGGGCTTCGGACCGCGCGTGATCTTGCGCGCCTCTCGCAACCCGTCGAGAAAGGCTGGTTCGAGTTCGAACCGTTGCGCGAAGCCGTGCAGCCGGCGCAGCCCTTCGCCGGTGAAAAGCACCAGATCATCGAATGGCAGGCGCATCAGCCAATCCCGCACCGGCACCGGATCCGGAACATCCCGGATCGCCACCAGCGGGCAGCGCAGCGTTTCGGCGCCCTGCTCCTCGAACATCCGCGCGAGCCGGTCGAGCTCGCGGGTTTCCGGGAGGGCAATGCGGCGGCCGGAAAGCGGACCGATCGCGGGTTGGTCGCTCATCGAAGAGGAAGCTGATCTCGGCAAGGCCGTCGTGCAAGACTATAGTCCCGCGAGAGCGGCGCAGGGCAGAGGCGAGCGAATGGATCGCGATTACGAGACGCTACGAATCGAGGACCGCGGCGACGGGTTGCTGCTGCTGACCCTCGATCGCCCCGAGGTGGCCAATGCGTTGAACACGCAGATGGGGCGCGACCTTCTCGCCTTCTTCGATGCGATCAACGCGGCGCCCGGAAATCAGCGCTGCATCGTCGTGACCGGCGCGGGGGAGCGGGCGTTTTGCGCCGGCGGCGACCTCAAGGAACGCAACGGCATGACCGACGAGGCGTGGCAGGATCAGCACTTGCTGTTCGAGCGGATGATCCGGGCGTTTATCGGCTGCCCGGTTCCGGTCATCGGCGCAGTCAATGGCGCGGCTTATGCGGGTGGATGCGAATTGGCGCTGTGCTGCGACTTCATTTACGCCACCGAGACCGCGCGCTTTGCGCTGACCGAGGTAACGCTCGGCATAATGCCCGGCGCCGGCGGAACGCAGAATCTGCCGCGCGCGGTCGGCGAGCGCCGCGCCAAGGAGATCATCCTGACCGGGCGGCCCTTCACCGCCGCCGAGGCTCATGAATGGGGCATGGTGAACCGCCTCTGCGCGCCGGGCAAGGTCGCCGAGGAAGCGCTCGAAACGGGGCGCCGCATCTCGGACAACGCCCCGATCTCGGTGCGGCAGGCCAAGCACGCGATCCATTTCGGCATGCAGATGGATCTCGCGAGCGGCATGATGCTGGAGATCGAGGCCTACAACCGCATGGTCCCGACCGAAGACCGGCGCGAGGGCGTCCTGGCCTTCAACGAGAAGCGCAAGCCGCGTTTCAAGGGCCGGTGAGGCGCGCGGCGAAGCTAATGGAGGAGCAGAATGGACGGAACAAACCTTACCCACATTCTGGCGCGCAAATCTGCGACCCTGGAATACGAGGACTTACCTCACGAGGCGCATGAACTCGCCCGGCAATGCATTCTCGACTATTTCGGCGTCGCGGTCGCCGGGGCCGGCGACGAGCTGGTGGAGCTGTTGCTCGACGAGCTGACCGAAGCCGGCGGCGCCGCACAGGCGAGCGTCATCGGCCATCAGACCCGATTGCCGACGTTGTCGGCGGCGCTGGTCAATGGAGCGGCGGGACACGCGCTCGATTACGACGACGTCAACATGGCGATGCCGGGGCATCCCTCGGTGGCGATCCTGCCCGGCCTGCTCGCCCTGGCCGAATTGCGGCGCAGCTCAGGCCGCGAGGTGATCACCGCCTTCGTCGCGGGGTATGAGACCGCCTGCCGGATCGGCGCGGCGCTGCAGCCCGGACATTACGACCTCGGTTTTCACTCGACCGGCACGGTCGGCGCCCTTGGCGCCGCGGCGGCTTGCGCGCGGCTGCTCGGTCTCGATGCCGAGGCAAGCGCCATGGCGCTCGGCATCGCCGGGACACAAGCGGCCGGGCTCAAATCGCAGTTCGGGACGATGTGCAAGCCGTTCCACGCCGGCAAGGCGGCGCAGAACGGGCTTCTTGCGGCGCGTCTTGCCGCTCGCGGATTTTCGAGCCGCGCCGACATTATCGAATGCGTCCAGGGCTTCGCGCTGACGCACGGCCCGGATTTCGCGCCCGAAGCCGCCCTCACCACACCCGAAGCCGGGCTGCACCTCTTCGCCAACCTCTTCAAATACCATGCCGCGTGCTATCTGACGCATGCGCCGATCGAATGCGCACGCCGGCTGCGCGAGCAGCACCGGCTGACCCCCGAGGCGGTCGCCGGCATCACCTTGCGGCTCGACGCGAGCTGCGAGCGGGTCTGCAACATCCCGGCTCCGGTCGACGGGCTGCAGAGCAAATTCAGCCTGCGCCAGACCGTCGCGATGGCATTGGCCGGGGTCGATACGGCGAGCCTCGGTGCCTACAGCGCCGAGAATGCGCGCGACCCGGCTCTCATTGGCCTGCGCGAGCGGATCGAGATCGACTGGCAGGACAGCTGGCCGCAGACCCTGAGCGAGCTCGAAATCGAGCTCGCCGACGGAAATCGCCTCACGGCGCGTCATGACGCCGGCATTCCCGCCGCCGACATCGCCGATCAAGGCCGGCGGCTCGCCGCAAAGTTCGATGCGCTCGTCGAGCCGTTGCTCGGCGCCCCGCGGACGCGCGAGCTGCGCGAAACGATTGCCGGCGCTCGACCATCTCGCCGATGTCGCCGACCTCGCCAAGCTTGCCGCAGGTTGAACTCGCCCCTCACCCTAGACCCTCCTCCCCGCAAGCGGGGCGAGGGAGCTGTGAGCCGTACGCATTCCCTCGCCCCGCTTGCGGGGAGAGGGCTGGGGTGAGGGGCGAGCACCATGCAGGATCCGGTCGTCGACAAGATTGTCGCGCATGTCGAAAGGGTGGCCGAACACGGGGTGCCCGAGGCCGCCCGGTCCGCGGCCAAGACCTTCATCGCCGATACGCTTGCCGTCGGAATGGCCGGCCGCGTGACACCGTGGCGGGGCGAGATCCTCGACATGCTCGCCGGCATCGGCGGTGCGGACGAGGCGACGGTGTTCGGCGGCGGCGAAAAGCTGCCGCTCGTGCACGCGGCGATGCTCAACGCGTATCAGATCCACGCCCAGGAATTCGACTGCGTGCACGAGGCGGCGGTCGTCCATCCGATGGCGGCGAGCTTGCCGGTGCTCCTCGGATGGGCGGAGCGGGAAGGCGGCGTCTCCGGCGCTCGCCTGATCCGCGCGGTTGTCGTGGCGGTCGATGTCGCGGCGACATTGGGCTTGTGCTCGCGCGCGCCGATGCGCTTCTTTCGGCCGGCCAATGCCGGCGGATTGGGCGCCACCGTGGGTCTCGCTATGCTGGCCGGCCTCGATGGCGCGCAATTGCGCGACGCGATCGGGATCTACTACGGGCAGTGCGCCGGCACGATGCAGGCGCACAGCGAAGGAACGCCGCAATTGGCGATGCAGATGGGCTTTGCCGCACGCAGCGCCGTGACCGCGGTCGAGCTGGCGCGGCGCGGCATGCCGGGGCCGCATGCGCCGATTTCCGGCGATTTCGGCTATTTTGCCCTGTTCGACGGCAAGGCCGATCCCGCGCCGTTCGACGAGCTCGGCGAGCGCTGGCGGATCACCGAGCTCAGCCACAAACCGTTCCCCAGCGGGCGGGCGACGCATGGCGGCATCGACGGGCTGCAGCGCCTGATGACGGAAGACGGGGTAACCGGCGATCGGGTCATCGCCTGCCGTTTTCGCGTGCCGCCTTTGACGGCGCGGCTGGTCGGCCGCCCGGCCGTCGACGGGATGACCGCCGGCTATGCCCGGCTGTGTCTGCAATATGTCGGGGCCGTCTGCCTGCGCCGCGGCGATGTCGGGCTCGGCGATTTCACCGCGGCGGCGCTCGCCGATCCGGACACGTTGAGGCTGGCCCGCCGGCTGACCGTCATTGAGGACGGCAACCCGGACCCCAACACGCTCTTGCCGCAGCTGGTCGAAATCGATCTCGCCGAAGGCCGAACCGTCGCCGCCGCAATAACGTCGGTGCTCGGCAGTCCCAACCGGCCCCTGTCGCCCGAAGCCGCGCGCGCCAAATTCAGGGATTGCCGGCAATCCGTGCACGATCTTCCGCCGGAGCAGGGTACCGTGCTGTGGGATGCGGTGTTCGCGCTCGAAACCCTCGACGACGTTCGTCCTCTTGCCGGGCTCAGCGCCCCGCGGGGAGCGTCATGACCTCGGATTGGGCGCGGTTCGGGGTCGAGCCGGGATGGTCGTTTGCGATCCCGCACCGGGTGCGCTGGAGCGAGTGCGACCCATTCCGCCATGCCGGCCACCGCGCCTACTTCGAGTGGTTCGAAGAAGCGCGCAACCGCTATCTCGAAGCCGTCGGCCTCGCGCCGCTGTCGCCGGATACGCCGGGCCCGGTCATCGCCGAAACGAGCATCCGCTATCATCGCCCGCTGGTTTACGCCGACGAGATCCTCGTCACCGCGCGCACGGTTCGCCTCGGCCGCACCAGCTTCGAGATGGAATACGCGGTGTGGCGCGACGGGCTCTGCGCGCTCGGGCGCGCGGTGCTGATCCTGGTAGTCAACGCCACCGGCGAAAAGACGCCATTGCCGCCCGAACTGCGCGAACGCATCCTCGCCCGCGATCCGGATGCCCAAGGGAGAGGCCCGCTATGAAACGCGCCGTCATCGTCATCTGCGACAGCCTCAGGGCGGATTTGATCACGCCGCGCGATGCGCCATTCCTGAGCGAATTCGGACAGCGCTCGGCGCGGTTTGCCAACCACACGAGCGTCTTCCCGTCGACGACGCGAACGAGCGCCGCGTCGATCGCCACCGGGTGTCTTCCGGCGAGTCACGGCCTGCTCGGCAACACGATGGCGATCGACGAGGGTGACGGGCTCGTCTGCCTGTCGGTCGGCAAGCCGGATTTCCGCGACCGCCTGCATCGTGCGACCGGCCGCACCCTGCACCGCCCGACCCTCGCCGAGCGGGTCAGCCGGGCCGGCGGGACGGCGATCGCGATCTCGAACGTGTCGCCTGGCGCGGCCTATTTCCTCGACCCCGACGGCTTTGGCTGGGTCTACAACCCGGCCGGCAGCTTCGGCCCCGGCCGCCGCCCGCTGCCCGCCGCGGAGGGGCTCGCGATCTCGAAGGGCGCCGAAGGCGACACGCGTCGCGACCGAGCGCTTCTGCGAGGAAGTGCTCCGCGGGCGCGCCCCGGCCGTCGCGCTGTTGTGGCTCTCGGAGCCGGACTACACCGGCCACCACACCCCGCTCGGCTCGCCGGCGCATCGCCGCGCGATCGCGAGCGCCGACACGAATGTGCGCCGCGTCGCCGAGACCGTGGCGTCGCTCGATCCGACAGGCGAGAACATTCTCTTCGTGGTCGGCTCGGATCACGGAATGGAAACGGTCGCGGAGACCATTGATCTCGATGGGCTATTGATCGATGCCGGGCTGAAGGGTGCCGCGACATCGTCGGAGGTCGTCGTCGCACCCAACGGCACAGCGGCCTTGCTCTATTTTGCCGATCCCGCCGGGCCTCTCGTCGCGCGAGGTGGCGCGGTTTCTCGAAACCCAGGACTGGGTCGGCCGCACCTTCGTCGGCCCGGACCTGGCCGCGGCCGGCCTGCCGACCGGCTTCCCCGATGCAGATCGCAGTAACGCTCAAACCCGACGACCGCACCAATCCGCACGGCGTGCCGGGCCACAGCCACGTCGTGCGCGATGCGCTCGAGCCCAAGGACGCCACCGGCTTCGGCCAGCACGGCGGCCTCGGCAAAAACGAGCAGAGCCCGTTCCTCTTCGTCTCCGGCGGCGGCTTCGCCCCCGGCCCCCGCCACGCCCGCTCCTCGCTGATCGACATCGCCCCGACCGTGCTGCCGCCACCTCGGCCTGCCCGCGACCGGAATGGACGGCCAACCATTGACACAGCGTAGCCTCGATTCGGTAACCGGATAAGCCGATCACGCGGCTCGTCGCGCCGGCGGCGATTGCAGTTTGACGGTGACTGTCCTATATTCGCCCATTTGTGTGGAATACGCCCCTGAGTTCGTGACAGTCGTGTCGCCGGTTCGGACAAAAGAGTTCCCGAATGGCCGTCTCAGGCCGCCTTTTACTAGTCTTGGGCCAGATTGGCGGTGTCATGCCAGGAGCGCCTCGCGCGACGAAGCAGATCCCGATTCGCAAACGAGGGTTACTGGGTCGAGACTGCCTTGCGCTTCGCGCGCAAGGGCATTCCGAGGGTGGGTGGTTCGAGCTGATCGAAATTTCCCCTGGCGTCTTCAGCTTTTGAGAGAATTTCGCTGTAGACCCGCTGCAGAAGCAGCCAGCTGTCATAATCGATGCAAGTTTTGATTGTGCCGAATAAGGGATTGGGCGGCGGCTCGGGGCGTTCGATCGCGTGGACCGACGGGGCACAATCTGGTAGGCCGTAACCATGTCGTTGTCGCTTTACAACACGCTGACGCGGCGCAAGGAAATCTTCGAGCCGCTCGACCGCGAGCGTGTGCGCCTCTACGTCTGCGGGCCGACCGTCTATGACCGCGCGCATATCGGCAACGGCCGGGCGATTGTCGTCTTCGATGTGCTCTACCGGCTGTTGCGCGACATCTACGGGCGCGATCACGTGATCTATGTTCGCAACATCACGGATGTCGAGGACAAGATCAACGCTGCCGCCCGCGCGAATAACGAGCCGATCGCCGCCTTGACGGCGCGGACGACGGCGGCTTTTCACGAGGACATGGCGGCGCTCGGCGCCCTGCCGCCCGATATCGAGCCGCGGGCGACCGAGTATATCTCGCAAATGATCGCGATGATCGAACGGTTGATCGCCAGTGGGCACGCCTATGCGGCCGAAGGCCATGTGCTGTTCTCGGTCACGTCCGACCCCGATTACGGGCAGCTCTCGCGGCGCAGCCGCGACGACATGATCGCCGGCGCTCGGGTCGAGGTTGCGCCCTACAAGCGCGACCCTGCCGATTTCGTGCTGTGGAAGCCGTCCGACGCGGATTTGCCGGGATGGGACAGCCCCTGGGGACGCGGCCGGCCGGGATGGCACATCGAGTGCTCGGCGATGAGCGAGACGCATCTGGGCGAGACCTTCGATATCCACGGCGGCGGTCTCGATCTCGTCTTTCCGCATCACGAGAACGAGATCGCGCAAAGCACCTGCGCGCATGATGGCCGCCCGTTCGTCCGCTATTGGATGCACAACGGGATGCTCACCGACGCCGGCGCCAAAATGTCGAAATCGCTCGGCAATATCCGCACGGTCCGCGAATTGCTCGACGAGGCGCCGGGCGAGGCGGTCCGCCTCGCACTGCTGACCGCGCATTATCGCGACCCGCTCGACTGGACGGGCGAGAGGTTGCGCCAGGCGCGGCAGACGCTCGACCGCTTCTACCGCGCGCTGACCCTGCCGCGCGACGCCGTGTTCGAGCGGTTTGGCGAAGCCGACGCGGCGCTGCGGCCGGTGCGCGACGCGCTCGAAGACGATCTCAACACGCCACTTGCCCTGACGCACCTCCATGAGCTCGCCGGGGCGATCTACCGGACGAGCTCGGACGCCGAACGCTCCGCCTTGCAGCGGGCGCTCGAAGCCGGCGGCCAGTTGATGGGGCTGCTCGGCCAGCCGCCGCTCGACTGGCTGCAAGGCAGCGCGAAAGCCGATGCCGCGCGGATCGAGCAGAGGATCGCCGCGCGGACGGCGGCGCGCCGACAGCGCCGTTTCGGCGAGGCCGACCGCATCCGCGCCGAACTCGCCGCCGAAGGCATCCTGCTCGAAGACCGGCCGGACGGCACGACCAGCTGGTGGCGGAAGGACTGAGCATGGCCGGCACCGATCATCGCCGGCAGGCGGTGGCCGATGGTCCCGCGATCATCCTGGTAGAGCCGCAGCTGGGCGAGAACATCGGCACCGCCGCGCGGGCGATGCTGAATTGCGGCCTCGACGATCTGCGGCTGATACGACCGCGCGACGGCTGGCCTTCGGACAAGGCAATCGCCGCGGCGAGCGGCGCCGATGCCCTCCTGGCGAAGGCGCGGCTCTACCCGGACATCCCAGCGGCGATTGCCGATCTCGTCCACGTCTATGCGGCGACGGCCCGCGATCGCGGCATGGTGCGGCGCGAGGTGACGCCGCGCCATGCGGCGCCCGAGATGCGGGCCCGGCTTGCGGCGGGCGAGGCGTGCGGAGTCTTGTTCGGACCGGAGCGAACCGGCCTCCTCAACGACGATGTGGCGCTGGCCGACACGGTGTTGACCGTGCCGCTCAACCCCGGCTTCTCGTCGCTGAACCTCGCCCAGGCCGTCCTGATCGTCGGCTATGAGTGGTTCACATCGGGCGTGGCCGCGCCGCCCGAGATTTTGCGCCGCGGCGGCAGCCGTCCGGCGACCAAGGCGGAGCTCCTCAATTTCTTCGAGCATCTCGAGGAGGAGCTGGTCCGCAACGGCTTTCTGCGCAATCGGGAGAGCCGTCCGAGCATGGTCCGCAACCTGCGCAGCCTCTTCCAGCGCGCGCAATGCACCGAGCAGGAATTGCGCACCTTGCACGGCGTCGTCACCGCCTTCGCCGGCCCGCGCGAGCGGAAGGCGCCCGAAGAGATTGCGGAGCCGGTTGGCGGATCGCCAAGTGAAGTCGCGCAATGACAAAGAGCGCGGGCTCAGGCTGCGTGCCGCGCGAACCAGGCAGCAATGGCCCGCCCGATCTCCGGCCCGGAGTCCTCCTGGATGAAATGGTTGCCGGCCACGGTCACTTCCGTCTGATTGCGCCAGCTGCGGCAGAACTCGCGCTGATCTCCGACCAGAATGGCGCCGGGATTGGCATTAACGAACAGTTTGGGGATGTCGTTCTCCGCCATCCAAGCGGCATAGGCGGCAACCGGCTCGGAGACAGACGCAGGTTGTCCGTCGATCGGGATCTCGCGCGGCCAGGACAGGGTGGGCCAGCGATCCCCCCGGGCGCCCGCGAAGGGACGCCGGTATTCCGCCATTTCCGCGGGATCGAGCCGACGCAAGATCGAGGCCGGGAGAACGCGTTCGACGAACATGTTCTTGTCGAGAATCATCTCTTCACCGGCCTCGGAGCGAAATCCCTGAAATGCCCGCCGCGAGCCCTCCGGCCATTCGGTCCAGGCGAGCGGGCGGACGACCGCCTCCATGTAGACGATGCCCGTGACCCGATCGCGATGGTGGTTCGCCCAGTCGAAGCCGAGGGCCGAGCCCCAATCGTGAACGACGAGCACGACCGCGGCGTCGGGACCGATCACCGCGTCGATTAGCCCCCAGAGATATTCGCGGTGGGTAGCATAACGATAAGTGTCGGGGCCGGGATTTGCGAGTTTGTCGGAATCACCCATCCCTATGAGATCAGGCGCGACACAACGGCCGAGATCGGCGACTTCCGGCATCACATTGCGCCACAGATAAGACGAGGTCGGGTTGCCGTGCAGGAAAAGAAACACCGGCGCGCCTTGGCCAAGCTCGACGTAGGTCATTCGCTTGTCGTGGACCCCGACGAATTTCTTGGGGTGCGGCTCGACGCGATGCGGCATCGTCATCTTCCTCCGGTTGGCGGCGTTGCGGGTGATATAGTGTGAGCCTATCGCCCAGAGGCAGACAACGAGGAAATCCACATGCCAAAGCCGAGCTATGAGACCGCTTTGATTGTCGGCGCCGGATCGGGGTTGAGCGCGTCATTGGCGCGCCTCTTCTCCCGTGAGGGCCTTCGGGTGGCGCTTGCGGCGCGCAACTCGGAAAAGCTCGACGCCCTCTGCGCCGAGACCGGCGCCAAAGCCTTCACTTGCGATGCAATCAACCCGGGCCAGGTGGCGCAGATGTTCGCGGCAGTGGAGGCCGCGACCGGCGCGCCGGACGTAGTCGTCTACAACGCCAGCGCCCGCGCCCGCGGCCCCGTGGCCGACCTGGTGCCGGCCGAAGTCGAGCGAGCCCTCATGGTCAGCGCCTATGGTGGGTTCCTTGTGGCTCGAGAAGCGGCGGCCCGAATGCTTCCGAAAAAGCACGGCGCGATCCTCTTCACCGGCGCCTCGGCGAGCGTCAAGGGTTATCCATTGTCGGCGCCCTTTGCGATGGGGAAATTCGCGTTGCGCGGCCTCGCGCAGAGCATGGCGCGCGAGCTGGCGCCGCAGGGTATCCATATCGGCCACTTCGTGATCGACGGGGGGATCCGCAATCCCGGCCGCACGGAGCCGCCGGACCGCCCCGACAGCATGCTCGATCCGGACGCGATCGCCGCATCTTATCTGCACCTGTTGCAGCAGCCGCGCTCGGCCTGGGCCTGGGAGATCGAGCTGCGGCCCTGGGTGGAGCGGTTCTGACCCAACGCCGCGCAGCTCTCCGGGTATGGGGCGCCTTTGCGCTGCTGATGCTTCTGGCGGCAGTGCCGTTATTCTCTACGGTGCTGCCGCCGCTCTTCGATTACCCCAATCATCTGGCGCGCATGCACGTCCTCAACGAGGGCGGCAATCAGTTCTATGCCGTGCATTGGCAGCCGCTGCCCAACCTCGCGCAAGATCTGATCGTGCCGCCGCTCGCACGGCTGATGCCGGTCGACATCGCATCGAAGCTGTTCCTGGTCGCGATCTTCGGCCTGATAACAGGCGGAACGATATGGTTGAATCGGGTGGCCACAGGGGTGTGGAGACTGTGGCCTGTGCTTGCGTTCCTGCTGCTCTACAATCGAATGTTCCTGTGGGGCTTCTTGAACTACCTCTTTGGGATCGGCGTCGCCCTCTCAGGTACAGCGCTGTGGCTGGGACTCGAAGGCGAGCGTTGGTGGCTCAGGACACTCGCATCCTCGCTCGTCGCGCTCGCCTGCTATCTCAGCCATATCGCAGCCTTCGGTTTTTACGCACTGGTCATTATCGGGATCGAGCTGTCGCCGGCGTGGGGCGAACTGCGTGCCAGCCGCTGGCCGGCGCTAGGCCGCAGAACGGCCGTCGCAGGAGCGCAGTTCGCCGTTCCTGCAGTGCTGTTTTTTGCCTATTGGCACCCGGCCGCGGCCGGCGGCATCAGCTATGCAGCGTTCTGGCGCAAGGCCGACCTCCTGTTCAGTGTCTTCGATAATTACGATCGCGCCTTCGATATCATCTGTTTTTCCCTGCTCCTCGGACTATTAGGGTCGCTCGCAGCAACGCGACGGCTCCGGCTGTCGCCTCGACTGGCCGGAGCCGCCGGCCTAGTCTTGGCAGCCTATCTGTTGTTGCCGAGTCAGATCTTTGGCGGTTCGGGCGCCGACCACCGGTTGCCGGTCGCAATGTTCCTGCTGCTGATCGCCGCGAGCGCGCCAGAGTTTCCCAATCGGCGCATAACGGCCGCAATCGGCGTGGCGACAGCAATGCTGCTGGTGGTTCGCCTGGTCGTCATCGAATACGTTTGGCTGCGCGCCGACCGCATCTACTCGGCCGATTTGGCCGGCATCGACATGCTGCCGCGCGGCGCCAAGCTGGCCGTCGCGTATCCGGCCAGTGCGGTCAATTTCGTCTCCGTTCCGGAATTGCATCTGGCGGTGTTGGCGGTGGCACGGTGCGAGGCCTTTGTCCCGACCCTGTTTGCCAATGAAGGACAGCAGCCGATTGCGTTGAGACCGTCGTACGCCGGGCTCGCCAATGCGACGACGCCGCAGGAATTGTGGGATGTCGTTGTGGCCGGCCGCAATACACCAAAGGTGCTGCAACAGTACGATTTTCTCGCCGTGATCGGAGGCAGGCCACTGAGTGTTCCGCCATCCTCGTGCCTCCGCGCCTTTTTCGGGCAGCCGACCTTCGAGATATTTAGGATCGTCCACGACGCGGCCTGTGGGAGCCCAGACGGATGAGGCGCCAAGAACTACTGGTCACGGCAGAGCGGACGCCATGCCAGGATGTGTTGCCATCGACGCTGGGCGGCATGCGGAGGGTAGGGCCAAGCCGCAAGGAGATGCCATCCGTACGGATCATGCTGGACAAGAACCGCCTGTTTGACGGGCAGATCCTCCAATCCGTCCGGAGTGCATGAAATCAAGGCGAGAGGGTATTGGAGACGGGCTGCTTCGTCCAATGTTGCCGCATCGGCGGTATTGCGGCGCAGCAGGTCCAGCATATGACGGCGCGGCGTCGTGTCGGCCAGAACTCCGGCGATCATCGTGGCGACGCTGTCGTTGTCGCCTGGCAGCAGCAGCGCCAGGCGGCCGCCGTCGCTCAGATAGGGCGACAGCTTCTTTGCAAGATCCCACACCAAGGGCTGCGGCATGTCGAGATCAAAGCGCAACCGTTTTACGAACGCAATGGGCGCCACAAGGGCAAGGCCCATAATGGCTGCATTGGCGGCCCGCAACGGCCTCTCCCAGATCCGGGCGGCTGCGCCGAGATCACGGACCGTCGACGCCAGAGACAGAACGAGAACCAGCGACAGCTGAGTATTGTAGCGGAAATAGGAATGCGCCGCACTGCTCATCTCGGTCGGAAATACGGCAATATAGGTCGTGAAAATAAATATGTTGTAGAGGCCGAACAGCGCTGCGTTGAATGTGAGAAGTCGGGTGGTGGGCGTCCACCCCTGCCGCCACCACACCAACGGCAGGGCCAGGATCGCAGCAACGACACAGCCGAAGTAGAGTGGCTTTTCCGATACGACACCGAGAACGCTCGCCGCGCGTGTCGGAGAAATGGGTCCAGTTCCATTCGCCAAGGGGAAGCAGCGTCAGTTCGGCGACCCCCGCATGGCCTACGTGATATCGCCAGATTGTAAAAAGAAACAGCGCAGGCAAAACCGCCAGCACCGTGCGCCCCAGCGCCGCCGCGCGCTGGACCCGTCGCTCGGCCCAGGCAGTGATCAGGGCAGCCCCGGCGAGCGCCGCAACCAATGCGATACCCGTCTGCTTGGTGTTGGCAATTGCCGCCAAAGCCAAGGCCAGCGGCAGGAAGTGCGCCGGTCGATTTTCGTGTGTCGAGCTCGCCTTGTGCCAATACGAAGAGCCAAGCGGCAAGGACGGCCATTGCGGCGAGCGCCGGCTCGCCATAGGCAGCAAAATGGATGCGCGGCACGAAACCCGGGTTGAATAATGTCGCCAGCAAAAAGCCGAGCGCCGTGAGGCCCCAGCCCGGCGCTCGTTCCCGACGAGGTCTCGCGTTGACCGAGTGCGCGAGCAATTGCAAGGCCGGCCACGAGTTGGAGCATGACATTCACCAGTGACATTCCCGCGGCGGGATAGTCGGTGTCGAGCAACGAGCCGAGAAAACTCAAGAACTGTGTGTTGTAGGGGGCTGCCGGCAGCAGCGAATAGCTCGGCGGCCGGGCCGCGGTTGGCAGCAAGCCATAGTCGACCAGGTAAAAAGCATTGGGCAAAAGGTTGAGAAAGGTGTCTGGTTGCGATGGTCTGATCGGCGCCATGACCAGCCACAGCGGCAGAGACACGGCGAGCATTCTACCCAGCGCGAGCCACGCGCCCGCGCTCGGCCGCCGTTTCGGCAGCAACATGATGGTCAGGGCGCAGATGCCGAAGGCGACCGCCGGCAGCTGCATGCTCAACGGCACGAAAACGCCCCAGCTGGTCAGCAATAGGCACAAGGCGCCCCACCCTGCAGCGATCTGAAATTCGGGTGCGCCGCGATTTCCGGTCAGGCCGGCTCCGGCCAAGAGAAGTGATCCGCCGACCGCCCAGGTTACACAGAGCGCGCGGATATCGGTCAAATGTGGAAGGTACGGATCCACAATACCGCTGGTTAGATCATTCCGCTGGCGTAGCGGTGATCGCCATGCAAGCGGCGAATACCGTCTCGACCGAGATATCGGCGAGATCGGGTTCCATCAGGACATGGACGAGTTTGCCGCGCGGCGCGCACAGGCCTGGATCGGAGGCCCGCGAGAACAGGACCACGACGGGGTTTCCGCCGGCGGCCGCGACATGAGTGGCGCCGGTGTCGTTTCCCACAGTCAGCGCGGCCGAGCGCACCAGAGCGGCCAGCGCCGCGACGTCGGTGCGTCCGACAAGGTCCACGGCGTCGGGACAAACATCGCAGATCATGCCGCCGAGATCGGCTTCGCCATGGACACCTACCAGGACAGGCAGGTAGCCGGCGTGGTTCAGTTTTATCGCCAGCTCGCCGTAGCGACTGGCCGGCCAGCGCTTCGCCAAGTGGCGAGGCGACGAGCCCGGGATCAGCACGACAAAGCGCTTGCCGGCAAGCGCAACTGGTAGAGATCCCGCAGCCGGCAGCCAGGGCACCAGAGAGACGGGGTAGATTCCCGCCATCAGCAATTGCTCGGCCTGCCGGTCCATCGTGTGCTGACGGTCTCGCTGCGGATTGGCGTGCGGGTGAGAACACCGCCATACGATGCCGGACCATTCCGGCATTCGGCCCGGCCGGAATAGCCAAGCATAGATGCCGGACCGGTCCGAGGTCTGTAGATCGTAGATCCGGTCGAATCGGCCGCGCCGAAACAAGCGGCGGAGCGCGAACCAGCCTTCGAGATCGAGCGCCTTTGGGCGACGGTCGATCAAAATGTCGTCGAACAACCTCGTTTGCGCGGCGAGCTCTGCATAGCGTGGCGTCGTCAACAACGTGATCCGGTCGCCCGCGTGATGGCGCCGAATGTCCGGCATCGGGCCGAGTGCCTGGATGAAATCGCCGAGCGCACCGAGCTTGATGATCAGAATCTCCTGTGGCGGCCGGGGGGCCACCTTTCGGGAGGGTCGCAAGCGGGCCACTCTGTCCAGATCGACATGGCTCGCCAGATCTTCGAACGCCCGGAATACCGCGGCGTGCAAGGCTGGATCGACCGAGCCGATGCTGGCCATCAGCGAATAGACGAGGCGGCTCGCGACTGCCACGGCTGGCGAATGCCGGCATTGCTCGACGAGTTCGCGAGCCGCGCGGAGGCTGGTTAGGGACAGTCCGATTCGTTGGCCGAAGCGCCAGCGAATAATCGGCCGACACGCCAGGTGAGCGATACAGACCTCGGTTTCACCGTCGAACCTTTGGAGCAGTCTATGGATGTCGCTGGCGATGACATATCGGCGGTCGCGCAAATACCGAGCCTCGTTCCAAGCGAAGAACGCGTTGAGCGGCGTGTCCGCCGGAAAGGCACTCGCGTCGAGGCGAGGCGGCAGCGGTGCGGTCGAATGAGGCACGGAACGATGATGGCCACCAACTTCGCAGAAGATGCCTGCCATCGGGTGTGTCGTTCAAGCAAGCCGGATGACGCAGATCGCTCTTTCGCAGCGATCATCGATTGAGGCATCGTTACGCTTTCCGGGGGGCGATCGAGATCGCGATGTTCGAAGCTGAAGCCCGTTGGCTCCGCCGCGCGCTCGAGGCGTTCCCGCCCGAGCGGCTGTCGCCGGTGCTAAACCTCGGCAGCAGCTCGGGCGTAGTCCGCGAAGGGGTGCAGCCCTGGATCGACGCCGAGGTGTTTTGCCCGCTGCGCAGCCGCGGCATCGAGACTTTTCATGTCGATATGCGCGAATTGCCCGGAGTCGATATCCGGGCGGATCTAACCGATGCGGCCGATGTTCGCCGGCTCGGCGCGCTTGGGCCGAAGGCCCTGCTATGCTGCAACCTGCTCGAACACGTGCTCGAGCCCCGGGGGTTGGCGCAGCATTGTCTCGATCTTTTACCATCGGCCGGGCTCGTCTTTGTCACGGTACCGTTCAGCTATCCCTATCATCGCGACCCCATAGATACGATGTATCGGCCGAGTCCGGCGGAACTTGACGAGCTCTTTACCGATGCCCGCCTGCTGGAAGCCACAATCCTCGGGTCCGGGGTGTCCTATCGCGATACGGTTCGTGAGCGGCCATGGATTTCTACTTCGGCATTTTTGCCGCTTTCCCGTGCCGTTCCTGTCCTTCGAAAGATGGAAGCGGTCGATGGCGCGGTTATACTGGCTGGCCGCCGAGTACCGGATCACCTGCGCCGTATTTGAAAAACAATAAGCTATGCCGGGACCTTATGACCGTTTGGCGGTCTGCGCCCGCTTGATCGCCTGCACCACCGCCGGTCGGTGGCTCTCCACCGCCCATCCTGCGGCGTCGCGGCCGGTAAAATCAGTTTTGGTGACGCTGGCGCCCTTGGTGAGCAGAGCCGATACGATATCGATATTCCCGCGATTGGCGGCCATCATCAGCGGCGTCATGCCATTCTTGTTCTCCGCATCGACCGGGGCTCCGACATCGAGGAGGAGGCGCGCCGCCTCGACTTGATTGCGATCAGCCGCCAGGTGCAGCGGCGTGTTGCCGAGCTTGTCCCTGGCGTCGAGCTTGGCGCTGGCCTTGATCAGGATTGCGATAATCGTGAGATTGCCGTTCATCGCGGCATAATGCAGCCCGGTGCGCCCCTCCTCGTCGGTCTGGTTCGGGTTCCCGTCATTGGCTAATAGAGACCTGACCTGGGCCGCACCGTTCTGACTGGCTGCGCGCGCCACGTTTTCCCAATACCCCCCGAAAATACTGACATCCGCATTCGCCGCCGAGCCGAGCACAGGAATACCGAGCGCGGCCAACAAGAATACGGCGGTCAGTCGAGTTTTCATGACATCCTCCTTGCTTCGGGAAGGCGGTCGGACCGGGCGAGCCAGTCAAGCGCCTCTGCCACGGTGTCCACCCCTACGCCGGGCTCGCGCGGCGGCCGCCGAACCATGATGACGGGGAGACCGCGCTCCCGCGCGGCGATAATCTTCGCTTCGGTCGCCCCGCCGCCACTCGCCTTGCAAACGAGCACATCAATCGCGTGGCGCTCGACATGGCTGCGCTCTTCCGCCACAGAGAACGGCCCACGGTCCACGATCACCTCGTAGGAGCGCAACGGCAGGGCATGGCGCGGCGGATCCACGAGGCGCACCAGAAAGTGGACTTCGCGCACGGCACTGAAGGCGGCAATCTCACTGGCACCGAGGGTGAGCCAGGCGCGCCGCCCCATGCGATCGACGATGGCGGCGGCGGCCATGACACTATCGACTTCGATCCAGCGGTCGAGCGGATGACGGCGCCAAGGGGGGCGCCGCAACACCAGCCGGGGGACATTCGCCTGCTCGCAAGCCAGACGTGCCGCGGCCGAGATCCGAGTGGCGAACGGGTGAGTGGCGTCGATCAGCCGTCCGATGCCGTGCTCGGTCAAGTAGGCGGCAAGACCGGCCGAGCCGCCAAAACCGCCAATGCGGATAAGGCCTGCCACAGGGCTCGGGCGTTCGGTCCGCCCGGCCAGCGATGTCGTGACCTCCAGCGCATCGCCAAAGCGCGCCGCAGCGGCGCGGGCCAGTTCCGCTGCCTCTCCGGTCCCTCCCAGGATCAAGAGCCGCTCGGTCGTCACGCGCCGACCCGCGCAAGGAAGCTGCCTTGGCGGTCCACGATTGCAATTTCGACGGCGGTCTTGCCGCATATCGTCGCGAGTGCCACCTCGCGCGCCCGTTCGGCTATGGCGCGGGCCAGCGTTTCCCGCATTTCGCCGGCGACGCCAAGGATTTCGGCCGCTCCATTGGCGGCTCGCGCGGCCTCCATTATCCCTGGCTCGGCGCCGAGTTCGCCGAGTATCCCGGCAAGCCAGGCGATATCCACCCGGCTTCTCGCCGAATGCAGATCCAGATGTCCCGCGGCGAGCTTGGCAAGCTTGGCAAAGCCGCCGGCAATTGTCAGCCGTTTGACCGGGTGGCGACGCAAATACTTCAATGTGCCGCCGACGAAGTCGCCCATATCGATCAAGGCATGATTGGGCAAGTCATAAAGGCATTGAACAGCGCGCTCCGAGGTCGCCCCGGTCGCCGCCGCAATGTGGTCGAGGCCGGCGGCGCGAGCGACATCGATCCCGCGGTGGATGGAGTGGATCCACGATGCGCATGAGTAGGGGACGACAATGCCGGTGGTGCCGAGGATCGAGAGCCCGCCGATGATCCCTAGCCGCGCGTTCATCGTCCTCTCGGCGAGGCGATCCCCGCCGGGAATAGAGAGCGTCACGGTTACGTCAGGCGGGGGTACGCCCCTGTCCGCGGCCGCGTCTACAAGCATGTCGCGGATCAATGCGCGCGGTGCGGGATTGATCGCAGGCTCGCCGACCGGAAGCGAAAGACCGGCCCGGCTCACCGTGCCTATGCCTTCCCCCGCGGCAAACCCGATGCCCGAGCCGGGTGCCGCCCACACTGTTTCGGCGATAATCAGCGCACCATGCGTGATGTCGGGGTCATCGCCGGCATCCTTGACGACACCGGCGCGGGCGCTGGTGCCGCTCAGTTTCGCCAAGGCCAGGGCGAAGGTCGCGGTGCCGCCGCGCGGCAACCGGATCGCGACCGGATCGGGGAAGCGGCCCGTGAGCATCGCGGCGAAAGCGGCCCGCGAGGCTGCGGCAGCACAGGCGCCCGTCGTCCAACCTCGGCGCAGCATCGGGCTCTCTTCTCGTGTCATAACCGATCTTAGCAAAACCGGAGAGGATGACTACCTTCCGGCTTGCCGACGGCCCCTCCGCCGAATTCTGCTCGCATCAACATGGAGACGGGGCTTGCCCGTCTCTTCGGGAAGCGGTTCCAAGTGATCGACAGCGCCCTTCTTGGTCTGCCGGAGTTTGAACCGGGCAGCGTATGGCTCGTCGGGGCCGGTCCCGGTGACCCGGGGCTTCTCTCCGCCCTGGCGCTGCACGCGCTGGCGCGCGCCGACGTCGTCGCTTATGACGCGCTGGTCGATCCGCGCATCCTGCGTTTGGCCCGGCCCGGCGCGACGCTCGACCATGCAGGCAAGCGCGGCGGCCGACCCTCGCCGAGCCAGCCGGACATCTCGGCGCGGCTGATTCGCCTGGCGCTGGACGGCAACCGGGTATTGCGCCTGAAGGGCGGGGATCCTTGCGTGTTCGGGCGCGGCGGAGAGGAGGCGCTGGCGCTCGCCGGCGCCGGCATCCCGTTCCGCATCGTGCCCGGAATTACCGCCGGGATCGGAGGACCGGCTTATGCCGGGATCCCTGTCACCCATCGCGATACCAATTCCGCAGTCACGTTCCTGACCGGCCACGACAGCAACGGTGACGTTCCGGGAGGGCTCGATTGGGATGCCATCGCCCGAGGGGCTCCGGTTCTCGTCTTCTACATGGCATCACGGCATCTGATGAAAATTAGCAAGCGGCTTCTGGAGGCCGGACGGCGATCCGATGAGCCGCTGGCTATCATCAGCAAAGCAACCACACCCGCGCAATCGGTTCTGATGTCGACACTCGGGGAGATCGCGAAGTCTCCGGTCGATATTCAGGTTCCCGCGATCGTCGTCATCGGCCGAATTGTGGGCTTTCATGCCGCGCTCGACTGGGTTGGCGCGCTGGCGGGGCAGAAACGCAGCGAGCCATCGTGACCGGTCGCGGGCTGATCCTTGCCGCCCCCGCTTCCGGAAGCGGTAAAACTTTGGTTGCCGCCGGTCTGGCGCGACACTTGCTCCGGCGCGGTCTGAGCGTCGCGACAGCGAAAGCGGGGCCCGATTTCATCGATCCGACCTTTCACGCTGCGGCTACGGGCGAGCCTTGTTTGAACCTCGATGTTTGGGGGATGCGGCCGGCGACCCTCGCGGCGCTCGTCGCAGAACTCGAGGCCGACGCCGAGATTGTCCTCTGCGAGGGCGTCATGGGATTGTTCGACGGGACGGGGCACGACGGCGAGGCCGGTTCTACTGCCGAACTCGCCCGCGCGACCGGCTGGCCAGTCGTCCTGATCGTCGATGCGCGAGGGCAAGGTGCGTCGGTCGCCGCCTTGTTGCAGGGCTTCGTCAGCCATCAGCGGTCGCTGTCGCTTGCCGGTGTCATTTTTAACCGGGTCTCGAGCGAACGCCACGGGGCGGTGCTCGCCGCCGCGGCGGGTCGGCATCTACCGCGTCTCGCCTGCCTCGGCTCCTTGCGGGCCGATCCGGGATTGGTTGTCCCCTCCCGTCATCTCGGCCTTGTGCCGGCAGGCGAAAATGCTAATGCCGACGCCGTCATCGAGCGCTGTGCCGCCCAAATCGGCGACTCCTTCGATGTCGAGCGGCTGTTGAATTTGGCCCTCGGCTCGGTTCTCGCCCCCGCGGCGAGAGCCGTCCCGGTGCCGCCTTTGGGTCGGCGCGTTGCAGTAGCCTGCGACGCGGCGTTCTGCTTCGCCTATCGCGCCGTGCTCGAAGGCTGGCGCACTCAGGGCGCCGAAATCGCGTTCTTCTCGCCGCTCGCAGACGAGCCGCCCGACGCCGACGCCGATGCTGTCTACCTGCCGGGCGGTTATCCCGAGCTTTGGGCGGATCGGCTCGCATTGGCGGAGACCTTCATGACCGGCCTGCGCCGGACCGCGGCAAACGGGGCGGCGATATATGGCGAATGCGGCGGCTACATGGTTCTCGGCGACGCTCTGATCGATCGAGAAGGGCGCAGTCGGCGGATGTCGGGACTGCTGCCGCTGGTAACGAGCTTTGCCGAAAAGCGGCTGCACCTTGGTTATCGACGGGCGATTTTACGCGCCGGCACTCCGCTCGGTACTGCCGGCGCCGTCTTTCGGGGACACGAATTTCACTACGCTACCATTACCCGGCAAGGGCCCGCGTCATCGCTGTTTTCGGTGTTCGGCGCGGCCGATGAACATCTCGGCGCCTACGGTTTGCGGCGAGGCTCCGTCTTTGGTTCGTTTCTCCACCTCATAGATCGCGAGACTCCGTGATGAAATCGATTCGGCACCCGGATCCTTCCGAGCGGAGATTATAACCACCACTACCCGCGCTTCTAGACCGCCGTTCGCGCGTACTTCTCGACGCCGCGCCGCCGCGCTAGGCTCGCAATTTACGGCGGGTTCGCTAGAGAATTGGAACTGGAAGATCCCCGAGGGCAGTCTGTGGCGGCATACGCTTCCGACGCTCGCGTTTCGATCCGGGTCAGTCCGAGGGCGCGGCGAATCGCTTTGCGGATCGATGCGGCCGAACGCAAAGTGGAGTTGGTCCTTCCTCCCGGCGTGCCGACGAGCCACGGTTTGCGGTTTCTCGCCGCGAAGCGGGGATGGATCGCCGCCCGCCTCGCAGCCCTCCCGCAACCGGTGCGGTTCGCTGAGGGGGTCATCGTGCCGGTGCTCGGCATCCCCCATCGCATCCGCCGCGAGGACGACCCCACAGCGCCCCCGGTGGCCATCCGCGACGGAGAGATCCGGGTGCGCGGCGATCCCGCGCATCTAGAGCGCCGCGTTCGTGATCACCTCGTCGCTATGGCGCGCGCCGAGTTCGCTGGCCGGGCGCGTCCCCTCGCGGCGCGGATCGGACGCAAACTGGCGAGGGTCGGCGTACGTGATACGAAGAGCCGATGGGGGAGCTGCTCCGGCCGGGGTAACCTCTCGTTCAGCTGGCGGCTCATCTTTGCGCCCGAACCGGTCATCGACTATGTCGTCGCGCATGAGGTGGCGCATCTCGCCGAGATGAACCACGGGCCGCGATTTTGGCGTCTGGTGGAGAGCCTGTCACCCGACAGTGCGGCGGCGCGGGCATGGCTCAAACGGCATCGCAGCCGGCTGCTCTCCTATGGCTGATCGACGGCCCCGCGGCCGGTTCCGACCGCATGATCGAGGCGAGCAGCAGGAGGCCGGGCACGCAGGCCGCCGTTGCGATTACGAAAAACGGGCTCCACCCGAGCAAGTCGGCCAGCGCGCCACCCGAGGCCGACAAGGTCGTGCGGCCAATGGCGGCAAGCGAGGTCAGCAGTGCATATTGGGTGGCCGTGAAGGCGATATTGCAGAGGCCGGACAGGTAGGCGACGAACGCCGCCGATCCCATGCCGCCGGTGAAGTTTTCGACCCCGATGGTCAGCGCCAGGGTCGGCACATCGTGCCCGACCCACGCTTGCAGCACATACATCAGGTTCGACAGCATCTGCAGCACGCCGCAGACGAGGAGCGCACGGAGGATTCCGAGCCGCAACACGACCAGCCCTCCCGCCGCGAGACCGGCGAGGTTGGCGACGAAGCCATACGCTTTGCCGATATTGGCGACCTCGACCTTGGTGAAGCCGAGTGACACGTAGAGCGGGTTCGACATCGTTCCGGCGAGTGCGTCGCCGAATTTGTAGAGGATCACAAAGGAAAGGATCGCCAGCGCGCCGCGGCGGCCGAGCATGTCGGCAAAGGGCGCGACAACGGCTCGCCCAAGCCAGGCTGCGACCCGAGTGAACGTGGAATTACCCGGCAATGGATCGAGCGGATGAATGCTACCCGGCTCGGGGGTGAACCAGACCGCTGCCATGCCGACGAACATCAGACCGGCCATCAGCCCGTAGGCGAAGCTCCAGCCGCCAAAGCTCGCGGCATAGAGCGCGCCGGCCGAAGCGGCGAGCATGCCGAACCGGTAGCCCCATTGCGTCGCGGCGGCGCCGGCACCCTGCTCTTCGGGCCGCAACAGCTCGATCCGGTACGCGTCGATGACGATGTCCTGGCTCGCCGACAGGAAAGCGACGAAGACGGCAGCAAGCGCGGTCAGGCCGGGATCGGATCTCGGATCGGTGAAGCCGAGCGCCAGGATCGCGAGCGCCAGGGCCGGCTGGATCGCCAATGCCCAGCCGCGCCGACGCCCGAGGCGGGTGGTCAAGATCGGGATCGGCAATCGGTCGATGGCCGGCGACCACAGAAATTTGAGGCTGTAGGAAATGCCGACCAGTGCGAAGAGGCCGATCGAAGTGCGCGACACGCCGACCTCCGACAGCCAGAAGGACAATGTCCCGAAGGTCAGCGCGAGCGGCAGCCCGCTCGCAAACCCCATCAGCAGCACCGCGATCAGCCGCGGCTCGCGGTAGACGGCAAGCGATGAGAGCCACCCCGCACCGCCCCTCCCACCATTGAGGAGGAGATCCGCCGGCTTCTCCCTCTCCGCCCTCGGGGGCGGAGAGGGTTGGGGTGAGGTGGGGGAAGCCGCGGCCGCGGCCTCAGGCGCCACCCACCTCACCCTCCCCATCGCTCAAGCGACGGGTCTCCGCCCTCTCCCCCGCAAGCGGGCGGAGAGGGCGAAATATGAAGCGATCCTGGGCACGCCGCGTTCTAGGATTTCTTCTCCGCGTCCGCGGCGACCTGCATCTTGATGATCTTGTCGGGGTTGGTGACGGTGCCGTTGCGCGCGGGATCGCCCTTCTTGATCTGGTCGATGTATTCCATGCCCGAGGTGACCTTGCCCCAGATCGTGTATTTGCCGTCGAGCGACGGGGCCGGCGCGAACATGATGAAGAACTGGCTGTCGGCGCTGTTCGGGTCGGAGGCGCGCGCCATCGAGACGACGCCCCGCACATGCTTCTCATCGGAGAACTCGGCCTTGAGCTTGTGGCCCGAGCCGCCGGTGCCGTCGCCCTTGGGGTCGCCGGTCTGCGCCATAAAGCCGTCGATCACGCGATGGAAAACGATGCCGTCATAGAAGCCCTGACGGACCAGCTTTTTGATCTGCGCGACCGTTTCCGGCGCGAGATCGGGCCGCATTTCGATGACGACGCGCCCGGCGGGCACATCCATGTAGAGGGTGTTTTCCAGATCCGCAGCCATCGCCCTGCCTCCCAAAACGAGCGCGGCGATGAGCCACAGAACCTTGCCCAGCGCTGCCATGATGTTCGCCCCCACGAGGAAAATCGGCGCGACCTTAGCGAAACGGGTCCGCTTGTCAAAGCCGGCTCACGCAGACTGCCGCCGCTCGTACCAGCCGCCCTGTCGAAAGCGGTCGAGATAGGTCGGCAGAATCGCTTCCACCGGGGTCGGCGCGATACCCAGGCTCGACAGGGTCAAGGCGCCGGGCGAGACGACGTTGTCGCGCTTCAACAGCTCGACCTGATCTAGTGTCAGCGGCGGGTTCGGGAGAATCGACATCAATCGCGCCTGCAGCCCGGCGACGCCGAACGGGAGGTCGATCAACAAGCGCTTGCGCCGGATCTCTCGCAGAAGCAGTTCGAGCAGCTCGCGAAAAGTATAGATCTTCGGGCCCCCGAGCTCGTAGGTGCGCCCGGCGGTCGCCGGATCCTCGAGACATTTGATCACCGCATCGGCGACATCGCCGACATAGACCGGCTGGAACCGGGTTTCCCCGCCGCCGATCAGCGGCAGCGCCGGCATGATCATCGCCATCGCGGCAAAGCGGTTGAAGAACTGGTCCTCCGGGCCGAACACCACCGAGGGCCGCAGGATCGTCGCGGTCGGGAAGGCATCGCGCACCGCCGCCTCGCCGGCCGCCTTGGTGCGGG
This sequence comes from uncultured Alphaproteobacteria bacterium, assembly GCA_963700195.1. Lineage (GTDB taxonomy): Bacteria > Pseudomonadota > Alphaproteobacteria > ATCC43930 > CGMCC-115725 > AP-15. Next base: position 58,659 of record CAVOWQ010000015.1, on the reverse strand, counting down.
CATAGGCGGAAGCGGACCGCGCCTCCGCCCCGATCGCCGAGATATGGACGAATCGCTCCACTCCGGTGTCCCGCGCGATCCGGGCGAGCACCGCCGGACCGGTGTGGTGGACCCTCTCGAAGGTCTGCGATCCGCTCTCCCGCAAGATACCGACGCAATTGACCAGCGCGCCGCTCCCGGCAAGAAAGGCGGGGAGCACGACCTCGTCGTCGATCGCGACGCTCAGCGGCTCGACCTGCCCGACATCGCCCATCGGCCGCAGGAACTTGGCCTCTTCGGCATTGCGGCAACCGACCGCGACCACATCGCCGCGAGCGGCCAGCCGCTTGACGACATAGCGGCCGATAAACCCGGACCCGCCAAGCACCGCCGTGCGACGACTTCTCATGTTCTCCCCCACGGTCCGGCGCGCGTAAGCCGTCTTCTATGGCACAGCGTCGCCACCGGCAAAGCTTTTGGGCTGGCTCCGCGGATCAGACCCCTCGAGCCGATGCGCTTGGTTGCCGTCGTCTGCCAGTTTAAGTTGATCCAACGATTAACCGCCGCTGCACCTGCAGCAAATCTGCAGCGAGAACTCTCCGTCAGGTTGAAAGCCTGAGTGTCACTCTTCCGACCTCGCCAGCCTTCTTTCACATAATCTACAATTGGACTCTTTCGCAACCAACCGCTATCGATCCGAGATTACGATACGAATCAGGCAATTTCGAGATCGTGCCACCGCAGGAGGTCTTGAGAAGCCGAGTTGGCTTGGAGCGTTGGCCGGTATCGGTCAGCCTCAAACCCTGGTACGGAAGCGCGCGTTGCCAAACTCGAGTCAAATGTCGGACATATCCGCGCCGACATCTCAGAAATTAAGACAATTCTGGATCTCACTCCTCTACTCGATCAGATGTATGGGACGCGGAGATCGGCCGCGCCGCGGTTCGATCTGGGAAGCTTCCATTTTTCGCTACTAAAGAGGACGTTGCAAATCTTAGGGCGGAGATGCGGGCCGGCGCGGCGTCGTAGATTGACATCGTGGGGTGCGGGGCTTATTTCGGCGGTCCCGAGACGCCCAGGTGGCGGAATTGGTAGACGCGCTAGATTCAGGTTCTAGTGGGCGAAAGCTCGTGGAAGTTCGAGTCTTCTCCTGGGCACCACCTCGGGGTGCGGCAGGCCGCTGCCCGGAATGACCAATCGACTTTATTGCGGTGATCTGCCCGAAGGGCTCGACTTCGGACCGATTGTTGCGATCGATACCGAGGCGATGGGCCTCAATCCGCATCGCGACAGGCTGTGCCTCGTCCAGCTGGCGGCCGGCGATGGGGACGCGCATCTCGTGCAATTCGCGCCCGGGGCCTACGCGGCGCCGCGGCTGAGGGAGTTGCTGGCCGATCGCGGCGTAACCAAGCTGTTCCATTTCGCGCGCTTCGACCTCGGGATGATCTATCATTACCTCGGCGTCATGGCGACGCCGATCTACTGCACCAAAATCGCCTCGCGGCTGGCGCGGACATTCACCGACCGGCACGGGTTGCGCGATCTGTGCAAGGACCTCCTGAACATCGACTTGTCGAAGCAGCAGCAAAGCTCCGACTGGGGAGCGGAAACCCTGAGCGAAGAGCAGCTTCGCTATGCCGCTTCGGACGTGCTCCACCTGCACGCGCTGCGCAACCGACTCGACGCGATGCTGGCGCGCGAGGGACGCGAGCGGCTGGCCGGCGCCTGCTTTGATTTCCTGCCGCATCGCGTTCTGCTTGATCTCGAAGGCTGGTCGGAGCAAGACATCTTCGCGCATTAGCCGCACGTGCCGGGGAAGGGGGGTATCGATTTTGCAAACCGAACGGGTCATCGGGACGCGATGAGCGATTTCCTGGTGGCCGAGAAGCGCGTGCGGGAGGCGACGGGGAGCTCCGATCTCACTGTCGCCCGGCGCGTCATCCGTGCCGAGATCTCCGGGCTCGAAAGCCTCGCCGAGGCGCTCGGCGGTGCGTTCGAAGCCGCCGTCGACACTTGCGCCGCCGTGCGTGGACGCATCGTCGTCGCCGGACTGGGAAAGAGCGGGCATATCGGCCGGAAGATCGCGGCGACGCTCGCATCGACAGGCACCCCGGCGCAATTTGTCCACCCCGTCGAGGCGAGCCACGGCGACCTCGGCATGATCGGCTCCGGGGATGCCGTTCTCGCCTTGTCGAATTCCGGTGAAACGACGGAATTCGCGGACATCGTCGCCTATTCGCGCCGATGCAACATTCCGCTCATCGCAATTACCGGCGGGGCGCGATCGACCCTCGCTGCGGCGGCCGATGTCGTGTTGTTGCTCCCAGCCGCCGCCGAGGCCTGTCCGATGGGTCTCGCACCGACGACCTCGACGACAATGATGGCGGCGCTCGGCGATGCGCTGGCGCTCGCGCTCCTCGAGCGCAAGGGCTTTTCCTCCGCCGATTTCCGTCTTTATCACCCCGGTGGCCGGCTCGGGCGGCGGCTGTTGCGCGTGCGCGACATCATGCATCAAGAGGACGAAGTCCCCTTGGTGCCGCCAAACGCACCGATGTCCGAGGCTATCCTGGTCATGACGGCGAAGAGTTTCGGCTGCGTCGGCGTGTGCGGGACGGACGGGCGCCTCGTCGGCGTGATCACTGACGGTGATCTGCGCCGGCACATGGGGGATTCGCTCCTTCGCCAGACGGTGGGAGCGGTCATGCACCAGAACCCGAGAACCATTGCGGCGGCGGCTTTGGCGGCTGACGCGTTGGGCGTGATGAACCGGTTCGCCATCACCTCGCTGTTTGTCGTAGACGAAGGGGGACGACCCGCCGGCTTTCTGCACATGCACGATTGTCTGCGGGCCGGTATCGCATGACACCGAGCCGGGCGTGCCCATGAGCGCGCTGAACAGCCAGGCCGGACACCCGTTGCCGGCCGCCTCGCCGAGGCCGCCCCGGCCCGCGCCGGGTTGGCGCCCGCGCCATACCGACCGCCACAGTCGTCGTGTCGCACTGTTGAGGCGCCTGTTGCCCATCATCGGTGTCGCGCTGTTGGCGTTAGTCGCGATTTGGCCGCGGCTCGTTCCGCTATTGGAGAGCGTGCGGTTCGGGTTTTCGGTTATCGACTTGCGCGAGGCGCACGAACTGCGAATGCTCAATCCCCGCTACGCCGGGGTGGACCGCGAAAACCGTCCCTATGTCGTAACATCGGCGATCGGCAGGCAAGCATCCAACCGAGACGATCTGATGTCGTTGGAACGCCCACGGGCGGAAATGACCATGCACAACGGCGCCCTGGTGGCGGTGACCGCCGCAACGGCGATGTATCAATCTCAGGCGCAACTGCTCGATCTGTTTGGTGACGTCAATCTGGTCCGCGACGACGGCACGCGCTTCGTGACGAACACTGCCCATGTCGATGTCGCCGCCGACAGCGCTGTGGGCAACGACCCGGTCACCGGGCATGGTCCTTCGGGAGACATCACCGCGCAGGGGTTTCGTGTCGTCGACAGAGGCAGCACGATCGTCTTTACCGGGAAGTCGAACCTCCTGCTGAAAGGGACGAGGCCGAGCGCCCACCCGGCTGCCGGCCCCCCGGCCCTGCCCGCCGAGGTAGCCGAGACAGCGGCGGCGCTCGAGGCGGCGGCCGTGGCGCCCGGGACTGTTGCGGCGGACGCTCCGGTTACCGCCAATCCGCTCGCCGGCCCTGCGCCCACGACGGCGTCAAAGCCTGATCCTGCCGTCCCGTCCCACAACTTGGCCAAACGCGACGTCAAGCCGCCGTCGGCAAAAGCTCCCCTGGGCCTCAAGGCCAAGCCCGATGCGGGCTGATCATCTTGTCCAAGCGATCGTCTTCGTGGGCTTGGTCTGTGTCGCCGGACTGACCGGCTCGCCGTGCGCGGAAGCACAAGGATTGAGCCTGGGAAATGTCTCGGAGGATCGGCCGATCGAAGTCTCGGCTGATCACGGCATCGAGTGGCAGCAGGATGCGCAGCTTTACATCGCCCGCGGAAACGCAATGGCGAAACGCGGGACAACCGAGGTGCACGCGGATACCTTGATCGCGCATTACCGCCCCGCCAAGGGGAGCGGGGACAAGGGGACGGGGGGCAAGGGGACGGGTGACGACGGGACGGGAGGCGAAACCGAAATCTACCGCATCGATGCGGACGGCCACGTCACGATCAAAGGCGAGCGGCAGACCGTAGTCGGCGATCAGGCGGTCTACGACGTCGACCAGCAGATCGGCATCGTCACCGGCAAGGCATTGAAGATGACGACCGCGACCGATGTGGTTACGGCGCGCGACAGCCTCGAGTGGTACGATCAGAAACAGATCGCCGTCGCTCGCGGCGACGCGGTCGCGGTACGCGATACGAAGGTCATCCGCGCCGATGTGCTGACCGCTCACATGACAAAAGACAAGCCGCCGCCGGCCGCCGGAAAGCCCGACAAAGCTGCGCCGGCGGCGGCGCAGGCAAAACCGCGGAACGCGGCGACACCACTCGGCGACACCGACGAAAGTTCTAAGATCAGCCGCGTCGATGCCCAGGGCCACGTCCTCGTCTCGACCGAGACCGATGTCGGCCGTGGCGATTACGGCGTCTACAACGCGGATAGCGGGATCGCGACGCTCCTCGGCAACGTCACCGTCACGCGCGGCCCCAACACGATCAGAGGTGAGTACGCCGTCATGGATCTGAACAACAACATCAGCCGCATGATGGCCGCTCCCGCGAAGCCAGGCGCAGCGCCAACGCGAGTTGAGGGCTTGTTCGTCCGGCAGGATCAAGCGGCCGCTCCCGCCGAAACACCCCGTGGCGGAGCACCCCGCAGCAGTACGCCAAAACCGTGAACCGGAGCGGTGAACGGGGCCGACCACGGGCCGCGCAGGCACCCGCCGCCGCGCGGCGGCCGCGTTTGGTCGCCGACAATCGCGGTCTCCTCGGAAAGGGTCTGGGCAAAAGCTTCAAGCGGCGGCCGGTGTTGCGCGACGTCAACATCTCCGTGCAGCGCGGCGAAGTCGTCGGCCTGCTCGGCCCCAACGGCGCGGGAAAGACCACGTGCTTTTACATCATCACCGGTCTGATCGCCGCCGACACCGGGGCGGTCAGCCTCGACGGCCGTGACATCACCGATCTTCCGATGTACCGGCGCGCCCGGCTCGGCATCGGGTATCTGCCGCAGGAGGCCTCGATATTTCGCGGCCTCACTGTGGAACAAAACATCCGCGCAATTCTCGAAATTGCCGAGCCGGCGGCCGATTTGCGTGAGTCCATGCTCGATGGTTTGCTCGCTGAGTTCTCGATCACCCATCTGCGGCGGGCGCCGGCGATGGCGCTGTCCGGTGGCGAGCGGCGGCGCTGCGAAATCGCCCGGGCGCTTGCCACCCAGCCGCATTTTATCCTTCTCGACGAGCCGCTGGCCGGGATCGATCCGATCGCCGTCGCCGACATCCGCGAGCTCGTCGCTCATCTGAAGGACCGTGGGATCGGGGTCCTGATCACCGACCACAACGTGCGCGAAACACTCGAAATCGTCGATCGTGCTTATATCCTGCACGAAGGTCGGGTGCTGATGGAGGGTGCGCCCGCTGAGATCGTCGCCGACGCGGATGTGAGGCGCGTTTACCTGGGAGATAGGTTTAGCCTATAAGCCGCTCCTGAACGGAGCGGGATGTGAACAGGACGGGTTATTCTCAACGGCTCGAGCTTCGCCATACGCAGACTCTGGTTATGACGCCCCAGCTGCAGCAGGCGATCAAGATGCTGCAGCTTTCCAACCTCGAGCTGACGCAGTACATCGATGCGGAGATCCAGCAGAACCCGTTGCTCGAACGCCGCGAGCCGCGGCTCGAACAGCCTGCGCCGGCCAACGGTGCCGCAAACGCAGAGGGCCCGGCGGCGCCGTTGCCCGAGACGATGGCGGGCAATTTCACCCCGGAGGCGGCCGAGCATTGGCATGCCGCAGGGGGTGAGGAGGGGGATGGATCGGTCGATTTCGGCGGCGAGTCTTATTCGTGGCACGGCCGCAACGGGACGGGTGACGGGGCTCGGCTGGACGTCGATCAGACGGCAACCCGTCCGCGCACGTTGCGCGAGCACTTGCTGGAGCAGATCGGGACCGATCTCAACGACCCGGGCGACCGGGTCATTGCTCTTCACCTTCTCGATCTGATCGATGAGACGGGTTACCTGCGCGCCGGGCTCGACGGCGCGGCGCAACTCCTCGGCTGCGAGATCGAGCGGGTCCGAGCCGTTTTGGGTCGGCTGCAGCAGTTCGACCCTCCGGGAGTTTTCGCCCGCGATCTGGCGGAATGTCTCGCTCTCCAATTGCGCGACCGTGACCGGCTCGATCCGGCGATGCAGATCTTGCTCGACAACCTGCCGCTGCTCGCCGCCCGCAACATCGTTGGGCTGGTCCGGCTGTGCGGGGTCGATGCCGCCGACGTGGCGGACATGATCACCGAGATCAAATCCCTCGATCCGCGGCCAGGGTTGGCTTTCGACCCGCCGCTCGCCCAGCCGGTCGTGCCCGACATCCTGATGCGAGCACAACCCGAGGGGGGCTGGATCCTCGAGCTCAATTCCGAGACCCTGCCGCGTGTCCTGGTCAACAGCAAATATTGCGCGGAAATCCGCCGGGCGACGCGCAAAAAGGAGGAAAAGGATTACCTGACCGAGCGGCTGCATGCGGCGAATTGGCTGGTCAAATCGCTGCACCAGCGAGCGACCACAATTCTCAAAGTCGCGGCTGAAATCGTCCGCCAACAGGACGCCTTTTTCCGGCGCGGGGTCCAGTCGCTCCGACCGCTCATTCTGCGCGACATCGCCGATGCCATCGGCATGCACGAAAGCACAGTGAGCCGGGTCACCAGCAACAAATACATGGCGACACCGCGGGGTCTCTATGAGCTTAAATATTTCTTCACGTCATCGATCCCGGCTTCCGGCGGCGACGGGTCCCATTCGGCGGAAGCAGTGCGCCACCGTATCCGCAGCTTGATCGGAGCGGAACCGCGCGACAATACGCTGTCGGACGAGCGCATCGTCGAATTGCTGCGGGAAGACGGGGTGGACATCGCCCGCCGGACGGTTGCCAAGTACCGCGAAGCGATGCGGATTCCTTCCTCGGTTCAACGCCGCCGGGAGAAACTGCTCGAAATGTAAAGGCGCGGCGGTTTTTGCCGTCGACCTCGACGACGGGAGGAGGATGGTGCAACGCTTGATCGGGCAGAGCGGCGTTCCCACGTCTCTGATCGGGCAGCCGAGCCCGGCCCGCAAGAGGTAATCGGAGCCATGCAGCTCAGTGTAACGGGCAAACAAACCGAAATCGGCGAGGCATTGCGGCGCCATGTCGATGGGAGTTCTCGGTTCCATTCTCGAAAAATATTTCAAGACGGCGATCGAGGCTCATGTCATCGTTTCGAAGGAGGCGCATCTGAGCCGGGCCGAAATTTCGATCCACATCGGCCGGGGCATTGTGGTCAACGCCCGCGCCGCCGCTTCAGAGGCCTACCTCGCGTTCGACGCGGCGGCCGAGCGGTTGGCGAAGCAGCTGCGCCGATACAAGCGACGGTTGCGCGATCATCACGCAAAGGGGCGCGAGCCGGCCGGCGCCAGCGAGCGGGCAATGGATTATGTGCTGGCGCCGGTCGAAGAGGAAGAGGCCGAGGTGGCGGCGGCCGAGGGGGAAGAAACCGAAACGGACGGCGCCAACGGCGCACCCGCGGTCATTGCCGAGATGAGCACCGAGTTGCCGAGCCTCACCGTCGGCGAGGCGGCAATGCGCATGGATCTCGCCGAGGCGCCGGTGCTGCTGTTTCGCAACCGCTCGCACGGCGAGCTCAACCTCGTGTACCGTCGAAGCGACGGCAATATCGGGTGGATCGACCCCGAATTGGCCGCGGCCCGACCGATGCGCCGAACCGCCTCCTGAGTCCATACGCCGCTAATGATCAGCGCTGCCGAGCGGTTGGACAGCCGGGTGAAATTCGCTGCCCGGCGCGGGCGCGGCTTGACCCAATGCGCGCAGGAGTGCGAAATCTGAGCGAACGCTCACGGGGTCGGGGGAGATGGATATCGCCGATCTGATCACGCCGCGCGGAGTTGTCGCCCAATTGCGTGCGGCGAACAAAAGGCATGCGCTGCAAGAGCTTGCCAGACGCGCTGCGGCAATGAGCGGCGTGAATGAGCGCGCGATCTATGATGTGCTGATCGAGCGTGAACGGCTCGGCAGCACCGGCATCGGGATGGGGGTTGGAATCCCGCATGGCAAACTGCCAGGGCTCACGAGGCTCTACGGCATCTTCGCCCGGCTCGAGCGGCCGATCCCGTTCGAAGCAATCGACGACCAGCCGGTCGATCTGATTTTTCTGCTGCTCGCCCCGGAAGGCGCCGTCGCCGATCATCTAAAGGCGCTGGCGCTCGTATCTCGATTATTGCGAGACCGAACCGTCTGCGAAAAACTGCGCGGCACCGACAATGCCGACGCGCTTTTCGCGCTCCTCACCGACGCCGCTACCCATCCCGCCTAGCCGACGGCCCCCAACCGCGGGAAACCAACGATGGGCACTCGTTCAGTGAACGCTCAATGGCTCGAGGTCGTGCTGGCGGACCGTCGCCAGGGCGATCTCGCGGTCGGGCAGCACGGTGACTTGCGTGCCGTCCGCGGCGTGCACCGCAAAGGCGGCGACGCCGTCGACGAGAACCGGCTTTACATAGGCGAGGTCTTGCATTCCGAAGAGTGCGAGCTCACGCGACGACATGTGCCGGATACGTTCCAATTCCTTCATCTCATAACCCTTTCTCGGATCGCGGCAGCACCAACCCGTCTCACGAGCCCGAGCCGACCGGCGCGCGCCTGGCGGCGGTCGAGCCGCTCTTTATCTCGACGTTGCGCACCCTGCTCTCGGCCTCGGGACGCACCAGATCGATATGCAGCAGCCCATTGTCGAGCAACGCACCGCTGACCTCGATGCCTTCAGCTAGCACAAACGACCGCTGGAACTGGCGCGCCGCGATGCCGCGGTGCAAGTAGACACGCTGCGCGTCGTCGGTTTGCCTGCCGCGCACCACCAGCTGGTTGTCCTCGACCGTGATGCTGAGGTCGCTCATTTGGAAGCCGGCGACGGCGAGGGTGATCCGCAACGCGTTCTCGCTGAGCTGCTCGACATTGTAGGGCGGGTACCCGTCTGCCGATACCTTGCTGACCCGGTCGAGCGCCCGCTCGAAATGGTCGAACCCCAAAAGCAGCGGCGAGTTGAACAGCGACAGCCGCGACATGCATCTTTCTCCTCTGCACCGAGCGAGTGTGGGCGGCGGGCCCGTTCGGCACCCGTCACCCATCATGCACCTGGCAGAATATCTGGGACCAGCGAACCCGACAGTCAAGCAAGTGGGCAAGCAAGCCGGCAAGCAAGCCGGCCGTCTCACCCGCCTCGCCCGCGGCCGCGGGGGCGCGCCCTCGCCCGAAAATCATTTCGCCACGGCGAGCGATGCTTCCGCCGGCATGGGCGCGTGCCCATATCGGAGGTATCCTGGTTGCCCTCGCGAGCTTTTGGACGAGCGTGCCATGTCGAACCGGATGCTGAACTGGCGCATCCTGCTGGCGATCTTTGTCGCTGCGACCCTCGCATTGGCTCCGGCCATCGCCGAGGCGCGCGCCGGCAGCTCCGCGGGCGGCCGCTCTTCGAGCATGGGGAGCCGCGGATCGCGCACCTTCGAGAACAATGGCGCGCAGCCGTTGAGCCGCAGCGTCACCCCGCTGCCCCAGCCGTCGCGGCCGCCCGGCTTCGCCCCTGCCGCACCCGCCCCTGCCTTTGGCGGCGGCAGTTTCTTTCAGCGCCACCCGTTCTTGACGGGGCTGGCCGGTGGGTTCATCGGTTCCTGGCTGTTCGGGCACAGCGGTTGGGCGGCGGGCGAGGGCGGCGGGTCCGGGGCCTCGATGCTCGGCATGCTGTTGCAGCTCTTGATCATCGGGGGGTTGATTTATTTCGCGGTCCAGCTGTTCCGCAGGCGGGGCTACGCCACCGGCGGGCGCGGCGGCGGCTTCGGGTGGCCGCCGCGCTCGGCGGGCGCTGCTGCCGCCCCGGCGGGCAGCGGGCGCGGGCGCGACATCAACCTCTCCGATGCCGATTTGCAGGCCTTCCAGGCGATCCACGCCGCGGTGCAGGAGGCGTGGAGCATGGGCGAGCTGGGGCGGTTGCGGCCGCTGATGACGCCGGAAATGCTCAGCTATTTCTCCGAGGAGCTGACCCGCAACGCCAGCCAAGGGGTGCGCAACATCGTCTCCGATGTCGAGCTCCTCAAGGGCGACTTGGCCGAGAGCTGGGAAGAGGGCGACCTGCAATACGCCACCGCCTATCTCAAATGGCGGGCGGTCGACTACCTTGTCCGGGTCGGGCGTTCGCCGGGCGACCCGGACTGGCTGGCCGGCGGCGACCCGCGCAACCCGGTCGAGGCCGAGGAGATGTGGACCTTTGTCCGCCGCCGCGGCGGCCAATGGCTGCTCTCCGCCATCCAGCAAGTTTAGGGATCCGACCCGTTGGGGCGGGTCCCGAAGACCTCATCATAGGGGACGTTGGTTTTGGCGGGCAGGATGTTCATGTGCCCCGGCATCCATCCGACGGCCGGGTGGATCGCGTAACGCAGGCTGATCCCTGCCATTTTTAAGCATGTCGGCCATCTCGCGCAGTGCATGCGCTGACGCGACCGCGATTGCCGCGGCCGCGGCACGTGATGCAGCTAAGGATTGCGCTCGTGGACTGACGAGCGCAATGGTGCGCTGATGCTAATCGAACAAAATGCTATGCGACCCGAGCCCAACGAGCCGCAGGACGTCAGATGGGGGCTTGGCGTAAATCAGCAGGAGGTCGGGCCAGAGATGACAGTGCCCGTAGCCCGACCAATTTCCCGATAGGGCATGATCGCGATTGCCGGAAGGCAACGCTCGGTCATTGACCAAAGTTCCAGGACGGCCATAGGCGCTCGTCCAGGTCACGGTACCGGGAGATCGCCTTGGGCCTGCGGTAATCGCGTTTGAACGCTGTGGCGCGCTCAATCCTCCGCATTCAGATCGGCCATCGCTCCCCTACGCGTTATTCGAAAACTTCCGCTTCTACCGATCATCCGCGCCCAGATCGTTGAGGCAACCATAGAGCCCGACGAACACCAGCGCTGCCAGAAGCGTATCCTCCTTTCGAAGGTCGCGGCAAACACAATCCGCGTTCCCGAGAATGGCGGATATTTGGGTAATTGTTCGCAAATGTGTAAGCTCTGTCGAAGATATTGGCAAAGTCGTTGCTGGGGAAATCGGTCCGTCTGTCCGCATTCTGCTCAGAGCGCGAGCAAAATCGTTCGCCCTTCCGTTCGAGGCAGACACCAAAGCGCTTTCCGCAAACAGAGAAGCGGTGCGGATTACATCCTTCGCGTTGATCTGGCTCCAATCGCTCGAATGGCGCTCCCAGGCGCTTTCGAATGCAGACAAAGCCTCCCTGAGATTTTCGTCCGCCGTCGCCCTCATCACGGAGCGTCCGGTAAAGTTCATCGACTTCACCGTGCAGAAGGGGTGTCAGCTTCAGCGGCTCGCGATCCTCAGCCTGTAAGGCAGCACGTGCCGCTCGAGAAAACGCTCCACGCGATCGCCATAGTATCGCCCGAGCTCGTGGTCGTCATATGCACGAAGTCCCTCATCGACTTCGGAAAGCAGAAGCGCAATTGCCCGTCCTCCGGTGAAGAACTGAGGCCTGATCCGTCGCAGCGCTGTTCTGGCGTCTCTGGGCAGGTCGAGAAAGGTAGCTACGTCGGCCCGTAACTCATCCAGCGCAGGAGTTCGCCGGTTTCGACGAATACCTGGCGCATGCCGCGCGGGCGCACGAGCATCACGCGCACAATCTCGATCGGCAGATCGGGATGCCTGTCTCGGTATCGATCGAACAGAGGCCGCCAAATCTCGGCATTGGTGTAGCCCCATGCCGCTTGCAGGCGGTCGAGCATCACTCGAATGCTTCCGCCGAGAGGGCGGCCGCCAGGGCTTCGGCCTTCGCCGCGGCCGCGTCGAGACTGCGGGTCAGCGCCTCGATCCGTTGAACCTGTTCGGCAAAAACGGCTTGGAGCCTGAGCGGTGGAAGCGGGAACCGGAACTGCGCGATTGAGCTTTGACTGATCTTAACGCGTGCCGTTCGTGGTTTTTGCGGCAGAATGGATCTGCCCCCGCACATGATGCGACGACCACACGGCTGACAAGAACTCAGGTGCGATCTCTGTTTCCATAGTCCGAAGCGCGATCATCGTGTCTGGAAATGCTACCCCGGGCATGTCCAGAGCCGGATATGCACCTTGCCCAACCAGTTCACAATTTCCGTTTCCACGGCAGATTAAGAACAGCTTTCGGGAAACCGATTGTTGTTCTGCGAGAGGTGCGGCGAATGTACTTTCCTTTACAGCAGACGCATCGAACGACCCGCGTGTGATTGCAGATAGCGTCAGAACCTTGCCGGGAATTTTCCCGGATCTCGAAGGGGAGACCCCATTCCGCAATTCTGCATGGTGATAGGTCGCCAACGGCCACAGTTGGCCACCCTTTGGGGTTGGTGGTGGGGTCGCCGAAGGTGTCGAGGAACAGAGCGGGGATGATGGCGCGTGGCCTTGGCGCCGGCGGCCTCGGCGCGGCGTCTGATCTCCGCCGCCCGGTCCAACAGCGCCACAATTCGCCGCTGCTCCTCCAATGGCGGAGGGCGAAATGGGATTGAAAGTAGTGCGTTTGGCAAGAATCGTTCGCGGCTTTAGTTGCTGCTTGCGCTGCGGTCGCCGTCAACCTTTCCGAAATTCGGCAGTAATGGGAAATGCTCCGAAAAACGGAGTCGAACTGACCCGTTATATGGAACAAGCTGAAGCAAATTCTGTAGAACATATGGCGGATGTAGGATCCGGTTTTTCGATATACCAAACGCGTTTTATCCGAGGGTTTATTTTGGATACAAGAACGCACCCGCGATGTGATTTTATATTTGTTGCTTCCTATCTCACGGCCAGTCCAGATGCTCCGGCTTCCGACCATTATCGAACCCGGGAATGCTGAAGACGTGAAATAGCCGGTCAGGGTAGGCTACTGGATTGAGGGATGGCGAGCTTGATCCGCAAACAATCGCCGAGATAGGAAATTTCTGTGTTCACTCGGCGCGCGCTTCCAGTTCGGCGGCGAGAGCGTCGATGTCGGCGAGGATGGCGGCGGTTTCGTCGCGCAGTTCAGCGAGCAATTCCCGCGGATCGCGGTGCTCCGCCGCCTCGCGGTTTTGCGGGCGGTAGCGTGAGGCGGACAGGTTCCAATCCTCGCGCTCGATCGCCGCGGCCTCGGCGAACCACCATTTCTCACTCCAGGGCGCGGCGGCATCGCGATCCTTCCAGTCGGCCCACAGCTCGTCGCGGCTGTTGAAGGCCGCGATCAGGCCGGGCAGATCGTCGGCCTCGATCGGCTGGTCGTGGTTGGCGTCGAGCTTGAAGCCGTCGGCATCGGCATGCAGGAACATGACCCGCTCGGTGCGCCCGCCCTTGCGTACGATCAGCACCGAGGTCTTGACCCCGGAATAGGGCTGGAACACCCGCCGGGCAGTGACAAAACCGCCTCGACGCGGTTGTTCTGCAACAATATGCGGCGCAATTCCTTGTGCGCGCCGGTCGAGCCGAACAGCACGCCCTCCGGCACGATGACGCCGCAGCGGCCGTCCGGTTTGAGGTTGTCGACCATGTATTTGACGAACAGCAGCTCGGTCGCGGTGGTGGTGCCGATCTTGACGTCGTCGACGATGCGGTCGCGGTCGATGCGGCCGGAGAAGGGCGGGTTGGCGAGCACCACATTGTAGCCGTCGAGCGGCAGAGCCGCGCTCGGCCTTCATCTGGCGGTCGAAGCTGGTGGTCAGCACGTTGCGCCGGAGGATGCGCACATCGGGCAAGCCGCGCAGTGCCAGGTTCATCGAGGCGAGGCTGACCATCTTGGCGTCGACGTCGTTGCCGTAAAAGGTCGCGGTCTGAAGCTGGCGCCACTGGCGTCTGTTGAGCCGGTCGCCAAAGCCGCGCTCGAAGATCTTGCCCTCGAACTCCGCGTCTCGCGGCCGTGCGGCGAGGAATTCGCCAGCCGGATATGCTCGAAAGCCGCGACCAGAAAACCGGCGGTGCCGGCGGCGGGGTCATAGACCGTCTCGCCGATGCGCGGATCGACCAGATCGACGATCGCGCGGATGATGTGGCGCGGGGTGCGGAACTGGCCGAGTTCGCCGGCCTGCTTGATCTGGCGCAACACATGCTCGAACAGATCGCCCTTGCTGTCGGGATCGGCGTGCTCCAGCCGCAATTCATTGACCAGGGTCACGATCTGGGTCAGCACGGTCGGCTCGTCGATCGCCAGGCGCGCCTGCGCCATGAAGCCCATGCCGTAGGCGTCGCCGATCTCGCGGAAGAACTCGAAAACCTCGTCGCGGACCCAGGTGACCAGTTGCTCGCCGGACATCGCATTCGCCCAGGACGACCAGCGCATGCGCTCGCGCGGCACGGTCTCGACGCCCTTCGCCGGCGCGTTCAGCGGGTTGCGGAGGGTCCAGTCGCCGGCGAACAGGCTGTCATAGGCTCGGCCGGTGGCTCTCGGCCTGGCGCAGATTGGCGCTGTCGATCCCCTCGATCATGTAGAAAAAGAACAGGAAGCTGAGCTGCTCGGCGTTGGTCAGCGGATCGGGATAGCCGCCGCCGTAGAGATAATCGCGGATCTGATCGACCTTGCGGCGCATGTCGGGGGTGAAGGGCATTGTCGGCCTCTGATCTGCTTTCACAAAAATCTTCGACCTACCTCCTCGCTTTCCCGGCGCAGGCCGGGAGCCACTCCCGCCATGGATACCGGCTTTCGCCGGTAAAGCGAGATAGGGGTTGTCTACTTGGTTAGCGACGGACTTGCTCAGATAGTATCAGGTTGCAGGCTTATCCGCGCGGACCTCACCTTCGGGACGTGCGTGATGCAGCTTCGAAGACGGCCCGGTTCATGTCGCCGAATACGCGCTCCAGTTCGGCTTCGCCGCCGAACACGGCGCGGGCGCGCTCGAAGCCGCCGTTCATCGACAGCGGCGGCATGTCGAACCGCCAGCTCTCGAAACCGGTCAGATCGGCGGCATTGGCTTTGATCTGCTCCTTGACGAGATGCAGCACGCGAAGCTGGTCGGAATTGAAGCTGTGCGCGCTCAACCAGGTCTCGAAGGCGGCGCCGCGCGCCTCGGCGACGGCTTCGTCCGCGTCCATGAAGGCGCGGCCGGTTTCGTCGATCGTCACCCATTCGCGGGTGTTCGGGTCGATTTCGTCGTGCACGTCGAGCGTCAACAGGCGACGGGGTTGATAGGGTAAGCCCGGCTGCTCGCGCACTACGACAACGCCGCCTTCTCCGGGCATCTCGTCATCGCCATGGCGCAACGTCACACCGGTGAAGTCGAACATCGTAAATCGGCTTTTGCCGGGCGACAGGCGCGTGCCGCGGCCGCGCATCTGCTGATACAGGATCGAGCTGTGGGTGAAGCGCGCCATCACCAGATTGCGGACCTCCGGGCAGTCGAAGCCGGTGTCCAGCATGTTTACGCTGACGAGGATCTGCGGGTATTCCTCTTTCTTGAAGCGCTTGATCTTCGCGGCGGCGTCCACGGTATCGTCCGGTCCGAGCCCGGATACGACGAAATCAGCGTAGCGAATCGTGGGGCTCGGTTTTTTATCCGCGAATTCCTGGTCGAGCATTCGGGCGAGCGTCTCGGCATGACGCTTGGTGACCGCGAACACGATCGTTTTGCCCCAATCGGGCGCACGCCGGACTGCCATTCGGGCCGGTATAGCCGTTTTCTAGAACCTGACGAAATTCCCGGACCATCGCGCGATTGCGCTCCGGGATCGTAAATTTCCGTTCCAATGCCGTGGGATCGACGATCAGTGGGTCGCGATCAGCGAATAGCGTTTCAAGCTCTGTCCGTGTTGCTTCGTCCAGAGCGTCCCAATCGATTTCGTCGCGGGCCACGGGAAAACCATCTCTGGCGGCGGTGCGCGCGGTCATCGCCCGGTAGATCTCGTAGGGCACCAGGTGGCCGTCGGAAATGGCCTCCAATAACGTATAGCTGTAGGTCGGCCGCTGGACCTCGAAGAAGCGCAATGTGTCTCGGATCGCCTGGCGGTCTTCCTCGTCGACATCCGCGTCGTCCTGCATAACGCACGGCGTTGCGGTCAGCCCGATCTTTATCGCGTCGAAATGGTCGAGCGCGCGCCGCCATTGGCCGTAAATGCTGCGATGGCATTCGTCGATGACGATCAGGTCGAAGTAGCCGGCCGAATAGTTGGCATACTCGTTGACCAGCGTTTGCAGGGTGACGATGGTGATCCGCTTCTCGTCCTGGAAGCGGCGCCCGATGCGCGGCACGCGATAGCACGGCAAGTGTGGCAAGCACTCCGCGAAGGCGTCCTCGGCCTGAATGGCGAGCTGATTGCGGTCGACGACGAACAAGGCGCGCGTTACCCAATTCGCCTCGAACAGACGCTTTAGCAGGGCGGCGGCCATCCGGGTTTTGCCGGTGCCGGTCGCCATCTCGACAAGCATCTTTCGGCGCCCGTTGACCATCTCGCGGCAAAGGACGTCGATGCAGGCGGTCTGATAGTTGCGCCCGCCACCCCCGGCGATCCGATGATCGATCGGGATGTCGAGCGGATTGCGCCGAATGCCCCGGGCGGCTCTGCGCCGGACCAGATCGTCCTGACTGAATACGGTCTCTACTGCGCGAAAATGTGCGTCCTGCTCTTTATCGCAGAACCAGACTTCTTCGCCGTTCGACAGGAAAATAAATGGGACGTCGAGCTGGTCTGCGTATCGACGACCCTGTGCTTCCCCGGCACTCAGGTTGACGCTGGTGCTCTTGGCTTCGAGAACCGCAAGCGCGCGGCCCTGCCGGTCGAATAAGGCGTAATCCGCCTTTCCACCGTCATCGAGCGGGTACTCGAAGCGGATGCTGCGCCCGTCCGTCAGCTTCCAGTCGATATCCCGCAAGAGCTGGTCGATCTTGACCCGCGCGAAAGCCTCATTCGCCACGCTCGCCCAGTCTCCCTCAAACGCCGGCCGCACATTAAGGCCGGATTATCAATCGCTTTTATAAGCATCGATTCTTAGGCCGGAGTAAAGGTGCGAGGCTCGGAGCCGCTGCCTGCGAGATACGGCCTTATTCGAGCGCTTTGACGATTTCCTCGGCACATTTTCTTGGCATTTCCGAACAGCATCATCGTGTTGTTGCGGTAGAAGAGCTCGTTTTCGACGCCGGCGTAGCCGGAGGCCATCGAGCGCTTCACGAAGAGGACATTCTTGGCGCGTTCGACATGAAGGTTCAGCATCTATGCGCTCGACGCGTTGGTCTTGATAATAGTGTTTTAATCCGCGACATCCGGGCCGCGTCGTAGATCTTCTACGCGCTTGACACTCGTCGCCACAGGCGATGCCCACGCCTTACCAGGGGTGGAGACTTCGCCATCCTGGTGTCACGATCGAGGCGTATGAGTTGCGGCAGGTTGGCGTAGTGCGCCGGCGGGATGGGTAGACACAATCGGCGCCGCCTGAACCGGTCGGCGAACTTCCCTGCCATTTCCCTGCTAAGGCGCCTAGCAGGGAAAATAACTTCCCTGCCGACGCGGCCGGAAAGACGACGAACGGATGGCTAAGTATTTGATCGAAATGTCTTTTCTCGATACGGGTAGGATCGGCTCCCCGGCCGGATTCGATTTTTTCCCCATTTTTCCCTGTCCGGCAGGGAAAGCGCGGGGAAAGGCCAAGGCGATCCACGCCGAACCCGCGCCACCCGGTCGAGGCCGAAGAGATGTGGACCTTTGTCCGCCGCCGCGGCGGCCAATGGCTGCTCTCCGCCATCCAGCAGATCTGACCCGTCCGGCAAAAACGGAAGGGGGCCTTCGCGAAATAAGGAGTTGCGAGGAGGCAACGGCAACCGATAGGCGTAATTTTTATTGTATTTTCGGTGGAAACCCCCATTCTGCCGCCCTCGATAGTTGGGTTCGCAGAGTTTGGGTTTACTCGGGCTCCGGGTTTTGGGGGTCGAACTGCCACGCCTTGTCATCATCGTGGTTCTGGCCGCCGCCTTGCCGGCGGTGTTGTCGACGCAGACAGCGGGTCCGGCCGCTGCCCCGCTCGTCGAGGCGCAGCCTGCCGAGTTTCTGGGGCCACCGCCTCTCGCCGGAGCCGAAACACGCACGCCGCACCCTTACTCCATCGACCCCGCCGCCGCAGCGGGCGCGATCGACGCGACGGCCGAGGCTGACCCGATCGCCGGCTGGTTCGATAAGCGAGAGTTGAAGCTCGGCGCTGTCGGCGACGACAAATCCGCCATGTACGTCGATCCCGCCGCCTGCGTTTACCCCGACGCCTTTCTGCGCAACCTCGCCGGAGGCCGGGACGATTGCGGGCTCCTGAAGCCCGGCGCCGAAGAATATGAAATTCTAACCCTGCCGTTTTTGGCGCTGTCCTCTTGGGTTCTGGTGATCTGCGGGGTCGCCGGACTGCATCATTTTTACCGCAACTGGCGTGTGTGGCGGTGGCTGCGCAGTATGCGGGCTCAAGGGTTGGTGTCGAGCACGATGAATTGGCAACGTCCGCCTCAACGCCGGCACCGCCGATCGAGCCGGCAACGCAGAACAGCCTCGCAGCGCTACGCAGGCTGACCCGATCACACGACCGATAGGTAGCGTTCGGGCGGAGTGGCGAGCAGCGCCGCGAGCCGAGCTATGCCGCGCTCCACCCGCTCGGCTGTGGTCTGGGCCCCGAGACAGATGCGCACCGCATTGGGCGGCTGACGGGTGACGGCGAAGGCGGCGGCGGGGACGATCCCGACCCCGGATCGCCGAGCCGCCGCCGCAAAATCGTCGGCGCCCCATGGCTCCGGGAGCGTCAGCCAGAGATGGGCGGCTGCAGGATCGCCGGTAACCTCGACGTCTGAGAGGATTTCGCGCGCTCTGCGATTCCGGCTCCGCGTCTCGCTGCGCTTTTGCGCGACGAGCCGCTCCGCAGTGCCGTCGGCGATCCAGCGCGCGACGATGCGCGCCATCAAGGGCGGCGTCGAATAAATCGTGGCGCGGACTGCGGCGGCAATCGGCTCGATCTGCGCCTGGGGAGCATGCACGTAGCCGACGCGTAAAGCCGGCATCAGGCTTTTCGAGGTCGATGTGATGTAGATGCCGTGCTGCGGCGCGAAATGCGCGAGCGGCGGCAATGGCTTATCCATAAGAAAGCCGTAGACGTCATCCTCTATCAGTAATACCCCGTGTCGCTGCGCGACCTCGGCCAAGACCTGCCGTCGCGCCACCGGCATCGTGGCAGTGGTCGGGTTGTGCAATGTCGGCATTGTGTAAAGGGCGCGCACCGGCGCGGCGCGGCAGGCCGCGTCGAGCGCATCGGGGACCAACCCTTGCGCGTCCATGGCAATGGGGACCACCCGCAATTGCAATAACTTCGCCAGCGCACGCAGGCCGGGGTAGGTCAACGCCTCGGCCGCCAAGGTGTCGCCGGGCTGGGTCAAGGCAGCGATGACGCAAGTCATAGCGTGCTGTCCGCCGGCCGTCACTACCACCTGTTCGGGCGTCGTGACCAGCCCGCAAGTGGCGAGAAAAGCGGTCCCGGCAATGCGGTCCTCACAGCGGCCTGCCGGGATTTGATAATCGAGGAGATCGGCGAGGTCGGGGTCGGCGGCCAGTCCCTGCAGCGCCGCGGCGATCGCCTCCCCCTCCCCGGCAGCGCAGGGCCGATTGATCGTGAGGTCGATGAAATCGGGATCCTGCGTCTCGCCGAGAATGTCGCCGGGCATCACCGGAGCCACACCGGCCGGACGCCGAACATAGGTCCCGCGGCCCACCTCGCCGGCAATCAGGCCGCGCCGCTCGGCCTCCGCATAGGCGCGGCTGACGGTGCCGATCGTGACGTGCAGTTTCCACGCGAGATCGCGCTGAGTTGGCAGCTGCGTGCCGGCCGCCAGCCGGCCGCCTTGCACATCCTCTGCCAGGGCTTCGGCTATAGCGCGGTAACGCGGCCCATGGCGGTCCGAGAGATCGGGTATCCAATTTGTCATGGTGACAAGTTTATGATTGACGAATTATTCCGAGTCAATTTGACTTCGTCGGGCTTAGATGACGAGTACAGACCTATGGTACATAGAGATTGTATCGATACAAGGAGCCTCTTCCAGCTACGCAATGTCCGCGGGCCCGCCGATCCTCGTCGGTTGTTGCAAAACCTTCTGGGCCGATTTCGGGGTTGGCGGGAACGAGCGCGGGGCCGACACTTGCTCCTCCAACTCGACGCCCGCATGTTGCGCGATGTCGGATTGAGCCGCTCGGACGTCGATCGCGAGTGCAACAAGCATTTCTGGCAACCCTGAGGTCCCCATGCGCATCCCGCTCTACCAAGTCGACGCGTTCACCAGCCGGCTGTTCGGCGGCAATCCCGCAGCGGTATGCCCGCTTTCCGAATGGCTCCCGGAAGCGACGATGCAGGCGATCGCAGCCGAGAACAACCTCGCCGAGACCGCGTTCTTTGTGCCGCAGGGAGATGATTACCTGCTGCGTTGGTTTACGCCGACGGTCGAGGTCGAACTGTGCGGGCACGCGACGCTCGCTTCAGCTCATGTGGTGACACGAATTCTCGCCCCCGAGCGGCACTCGGTGACTTTCGACACGCTGAAGGCCGGGCCGCTCGAGGTGAAACGTGACGGCGATCTGTTGGCAATGAACTTTCCGGCCTGGCCGCCGAAGTCGAAACCGGCCGATCCGCGAGTGCTCGCCGTGCTCGGCGCCTGGCCGGCCGAGAGCTTTGTCGCGCGCGGCCGCACTCTGGCGGTCTACGACCGCGCCGAGGAGGTGGCCGCGCTGAGGCCCGACTTCGCCGCAATGCGCCAGATCGAGGGCGCCAATGCGATCGCGACGGCGCCCGGCCGCGATGGCGTCGACTTCGTCTCGCGGTATTTCGCGCCGAACTACGGCGTCGACGAGGACCCGGTCACCGGATCCGCCCATTGCGTGCTGACGCCCTATTGGGCGGCGCGGCTCGGCAAAGAGCAGCTGACGGCGCGGCAGATCTCGGCCCGCGGCGGCGAGCTCACCTGCACCTTGCGCGGCGACCGCGTCACGATCGCCGGCCATGCGGTGCTCTATCTCGAAGGCGCGATCACTGTATAGCGGCGGGAAAGGGGGACCGGCCATGGCCGAACATCTCAATGAATTGGGGCAGCCGGTCGGGTTTCCTTTACCCCATTGGACCGCGCGCCCGCGCCCGCCGCGCAGCGCAATAGAAGGCCGCTTTTGCATTGTCGAGCCAGTCGATCCGTCGCGCCACGCCGCCGACCTCCACACCGCCAATTCGCTCGACCGGGAGGGCCGCAACTGGACCTATCTGCCCTATGGGCCCTTCGACCGGCTCGAGGATTACCGCGCTTGGCTCGATCGCGCATCCGCCAGCGACGATCCGCTGGTTCACGCCATCATCGAGCGCCGGAGCGGCCGCGCCGTCGGCGTCGCCAGCTATATGCGCATCGATCCCCCAGCGGGCGTCATCGAGGTCGGCGGCATCAATTACGCGCCGCCCTTGCAGCGCACCCCGGCGGCGACCGAAGCGATGTACCTGATGATGCGCCGCGTCTTCGACGAATTGGGCTATCGCCGCTACGAATGGAAATGCGACGCGCTCAACGCGCCCTCCCGCGCCGCCGCGCAGCGCCTCGGTTTCCAATACGAAGGCATGTTCCGCCAGGCGACGGTCTACAAGGCCCGCAATCGCGACACCTGCTGGTTCTCGATCCTCGACAGCGAATGGCCTGCTCTCAAACAGGCGTTTGAACGCTGGCTCGACCCTACCAATTTCGATGCCCAGGGACGCCAGAAGCGGAATCTGGCAACCTGCACCGAACCCCCGCGGGGCTGACTGCACTCGCGGAGCCGGTCCGAGCATGGCATCATCGCCGGCACGAGCTTGCCAGGAGGCAGCCATGAATATGACGCTCAAAGAGCTGGGTGAGCTGGAGCCCTTCGTGGGGCAGTCTTGAAACTCGCGCTCTAGCGGCGAGGGGCTGAAAGTCCGATTTCGGACCCCTTGCAGACATTGCCCGATTGAGCGGAAGGCGCTGCCCTGAGATCGCACCTGAGACTGGCCCTTGAGGAGAACCCGGTTCGTAAAGCCGCACCTTTGCCTCTATTGTGCTCGTGGAACAAAACGGTGAACCAAAACTCGCCTTGGTTTTGCAGGCCATCGGCCCCGAGAGGACGAGGTCGCCTTTGTCGTTCAGCGACACTCTCCGCCAGATGCCGTCCGAATGGCCAGGTTTCGCCGTAGCCACTCCGAGGTTCCGTCCGTCGAGCAATCATCCACAATGACGATCTGCTTGGGCGTCTGCGGCACCGCTTCGACAACCTGTTGCAGGATGCGGCCGATCGTTTGGGCTTCGTTGTAGACAGGAATTATCACGGACAGCACAGACGCCGTTTCCAACCGAGAAAGGCGTTTGGTCATTGAGGTCTCACGACCGGTTGCCATGCTGTCGAGCCTCCTATCGCGTGTCACTCTCTCTGCCATTTGGAAATACGACGACTGTTGGATCGGGCGAAAGGGCACGCAGCCTCTCCAGCGCCGCGCCCGACCATGGCTCGCTCGACCGGTGAGCCGTACCTTGATCGATGCGATACAATGTAAAGGTTCGGCCATGGCCGACCGCTTGCAGCGGCACATCGGCCGGAATGTCGACTTGAGGATTCCGAATTTCGAGCAGGTAGTCATACATTTTCATATCGCCATTTAAATGTCCGGAGATGAATATCCCTCGGCCGACCGCGGCGGGGAGCGCAGCGTGCACCAGCGGCGGGTTGCTCCAGGCGCTGTCGTCCATGATAACCAACAAGCGTGACCCGGGCGGCACCCGCTGCAATACCGTTTGGTATTCGGCAAGGATAGGTTGCGCCGGCAACCAGGTTGCCCATACCGAACCAACGCGAACAATCAGGCAAAGGCCTAGCAGCAGACACAGCGCTGCGATCCGTGCCCGCGATTTCTCACCCCAGCCGAGGCTAGCCCAGGCGAAGAACGCAACGCCCGAAGGCAGCCGATAGTCGGCGAAGGCTGTATCCCAGAATTCTGCAGGCATGACGATGAAAAGCACGGCAAAGACTGCGAGGGGGATCACCATCCGCCGGTTCAAGACCAAGGTTCGGGTCGCCAGCGCCCAAATGAGGATCACAAACAGGGCTACCAGCAACGGTTTTTCGAAAGCCTGGTGGAAATAAATTGGCGAGGTCAGCGCTTCGCCCTTCCACTTGACAATAGAGTCCCAAAAGGTCTGTGGTCCCCACGACCGCCCCCAGACCAAGGGTCCCCGCCCGCTCGATACCGGACCGAGCAATACCAGTATCGATACGATGACGCTCACCGCCGCCCGGATCGGCACTGTCAGACGAGAGAGCCGGAACCGCCGCTCGTCCCTCAACTTGTCCCACAGTATTGAACATTCGTAACCCGCGACGCACACTGCATAGATCGCGAGTGCATAAAAGTGCATCACGCCAACGACGATACACAGTGCGGTAAATGCTACGACCCAGAAGCCACGAACTCTTTCACGATACCGCACCCACAGCCAAAATCCCCAAATAGCAAATCCAATTCCGATAATATAGTTTATAAAACCCCACTCAAATGAACTGTTATAGAGAAAGATACCTGAAAATAAGGATGGTCCCCAATTGTCAGGATTTAACTCTTGATCCAGCAAGATCGTTCCCACGTAAATCATTATCAAAGTGAAGACTAATACTATTTTGCAAACAGCCTCGGCCGGCAAGAACGAAAGGAGTGGTGTTGACAGCAAATCCAATCCGAGATTTGGCGTAAATACCCAACGAAACGCATAAAATCGGCCGACCTCTATATTCGACGAGAAGCTTTGGTGGATTTGCAACGTCGCAAGGTGTCGAGGATAATCAATCAAAGGTAGATATCTAAACCAAATAACAGGGAAAATGGAGAATATGATTAGCAAGCAAATTGCCGGCAAACGCATTTTATTATCCATTGCGGCACCCCCAATTTTAGACGTAAATTACAGCGACGTGGTTCAGACGGCGAAATGTGCTACCGAGACATGTTTTGATTGTGGTTTTGGATCTTTGATATTTCATTGGCTCTCCAGCCGGCCTCCCGAGTCAAATTATCACAACTTTCGTGATTTAACAGGCCGAGGGCAACCACCGCGGCCTCCTGCGTGCCAATCCGCGGTCCTCTTAAAGAAGTTGGTCCTTCTGATCGCGCCAATGCCGGTCGGCCGCGCCGCCTCACCCCTCAAGATTATGATGCCGACTGTAATCTATCCACCGATCAGCCCGATATCGTGATCGGGGCGAATTCTACTGCTGTCGGCAGTCGCTCCTCTGTTACCGAATGCCCAACCTCCGCCCTTGACCGAGTTTTTCGACAGTATCCGAGAATTACGCACCGCCTGCCAGCGGCGCCGAAACAAGTACTTAGTTAGCTCGCGCAGAAAATCTGGTGCGAATGTCGGCAATCCACGTGCGCCGTGACAAGGCGGCGCTTCTCGAAAAGCCGACCTTCCACCGGAAATCTACGCCTACCGCGCTGGACGCAACGCCCAGCAGGCCGCCGTAGAGGTGAAAGAGCTGCTGTTTCGGGGCCATCCGGAAGTCGTCGACGCCGACCTCGCGGACTACTTCGGGAGCATTCCGCATTGCGACCTTCTAAAGTCGCTAGCGCGCCGTGTCGTTGATCGGCGCGTGCTGCATCTGATCAAGATGTGGCTGGACTGCCCCGTCGAAGAAACCGACGACCGAGGCCGCAAGACACGCACGACCGAGGCCCGCGACCAGCGGCGCGGCATTCCGCAGGGCTCACCCCTCTCACCACTACTGGCGAACATCTACATGCGCCGGTTTGCGCTGGGGTGGAAGATGCTCGGCCTTGAGCGAAGTCTCGGCAGTCGCCTTGTCACCTATGCCGATGATCTCGTGATCTTGTGCCGGAGGGGCAATGCCGAAGCGGCGCTGCATCGCCTGCGCGAAATCATGGGTAAGCTGAAGCTGACAGTGTACGAGGACAAGACACAGATCTGCAAGGTCCCGGAAGGCGAGTTCGACTTCTTGGGCTTCACGTTCGGACGAATGTACTCTCCAACGACGGGCCAGGCCCGCTTGGCTCTGCGACCGTCAAAGAAGAGCATCCAGCGCATGGTGGAAACCGTCCACGCGCTGACTGTCCGCGCGGGTACCCGGCAAGAGACCACAGAGCTCAGAGACAAGTTGAACCGCGTGCTCCGCGGGTGGGCCAATTACTTCAGCGTCGGCTCCACCAGCAAGGCGTATCGCGCGCTCGACAGCTACGCGGCTGTGCGGTTGCGCCGGTGGTTGCGGTTCAAGCACCAGGGCAGGCGACGCAAGCGCGGGAGCTATCCACTCTCGCACCTCTACGGGTACTTCGGGCTCGTACGTCTGACCCGGCTCGGCCGCGGCCCGTCGTGGGTGAAGGCGTGAGGTCTTGTCTGAGAGCGCAGTGCGGGAAATCCGCCTGCTGCGTTCGATGAGCGGGGTGTGGAAACGGAGTTATGGCCGACCCAATAAGGCACTGCCAGACGAAAGGGGCGGCAACGACATGGTCGACCTAACGCCACCGCGCCACATCCCGACTCTACCCTACTGAGCCATTCCCGATGGGTATTGCGAACGGTAGGTACGGGGCAGCGGACTAAACCGCTCTCGCGGTAATTGGTAGTGCAGGTGGAGTAGCGAAAGCGGGCGTCCTGTCTTGAGATTGAGGGGCCTTGAACCTCCCTCAAGCGAGGAGCCCCCAATGACCGACAAGGCCATCACCCCGTTGCGCCGGCGACTGATCGAGGACATGACGATCCGCCGGCTTAGCCCCAACACACAGCACCAGTATATCCGCCACGTCAAATGTCCATCGTACCAACTGCACCTGGCGTCAATCGGAACGACGATACCGACCGTCAACGCCGGCGCCAGCGGGCTGCGGTTCTTCTTCAAGTTCACGCTGAAGCGCCGCGATCTTGCCGACGCGGTCGTGTCGGTCCGCGAGCCTCGCCGCCTGCCTGTTGTTCTCAGCCCGGAAGAGGTCGCTCGGCTTCTCACGTCGACGACGAACATCAAGCACAAGGCGGCCCTCAGCCTGACTTATGCCACCGGCCTGCGCAGATCAGAGGTCGTATCGCTGAGGCTCACCGATATCGACGTGACCGGATGCTGATCCGGGTCGAGCAGGGCAAGAGCCTGCCCTCGCGAAAGCGGGGGGCAAGAAGGATCGGTACGTCATTCTCTCGCCCACCTTCTTGAGCTATTGCGTGAATGGTGGCGCGTCGCCCGCAAGAAGGGATGGATGCGCTCCCGGTCAGCCCTGGTTGTTTCCCGGCTACCGCGGGCAGCACACGAGTGCGCGCCAGCTGCCACCGGATCGCTCGCCTGGCAGCCGCACGTGCCGGCATCACCAAGCGTGTCGGGGTTCATACGCTGCGGCACTGCTTTGCC
Source organism: uncultured Alphaproteobacteria bacterium (assembly GCA_963700195.1). Classification (GTDB taxonomy): domain Bacteria; phylum Pseudomonadota; class Alphaproteobacteria; order ATCC43930; family CGMCC-115725; genus AP-15. The sequence goes on along the minus strand of CAVOWQ010000015.1, from coordinate 32,105 downwards.
ACCCATCTCCTGGAGCAGAAGACCGATATTCGGATCATCCAGGTCTTGCTCGGAACTGCTCTTGGCGGGGCTTCTGCGCTGTGGTCATTGCGGCCGCAAGCTGTACGTGGGTTATGGCGGCAAGGCGGGGCGCTATTACTGCCACGGCGCGCTCGTGAATCACGGCACGGCGCGGTGCATCTCATTCGGCGGCTTGCGCGCCGATGATGCTGTCGGCACGGCAGTGCTGCGGGTGTTGAAGCCGCTCGGCATCGATGCCGCGGTCAAGGCGCTGGCGACTCAGACGAGCGAGATATCGGCCAGAACTCGAGCTGGCGTTGCAGGAGGCGCGGTTTTCGGCGGCATATGCCAGGCGACAATATGATGCTGTTGATCCCGACAATCGTCTTGTGGCTAGCCAGCTAGAGCGCCGCTGGAATGAGGCGTTGCAGGTCGTGCATCGGCTCGAGGGCGAGATTGCCGAGCTTCGCGGCGAAAAGGCCGGCACCTTTGGGGGAGAAAGAGCGGCGGCACCTGGATGCAGCTCGGTGCCGATCTGGAGCTCGCTTGGTCGCACCCGGCGGCGACGGCGGAAACCCGCAAGAGGATCCTGCGCACCGCATTGCACGAGATCATCGTGCGCATCGAAGGCGGCTTCATCGAGATGGTCCTGCATTGGCAGGGCGGAGACCACACCGCGCTGCAACTGAAGATGAATGGGGTCGGCAAGCACCGCTGGACGGTGCCCGAGGATACGTTATCGCTGATCCGCGAGTTGGCGCGCCTGATGCCCGACCAGCAAATCGCGCGGCTTCTCAATCGCGCCGGCAAGCCGACCGGGCGCGGCAACGGCTGGACCAAGGCGCGGGTCTGCTCGTTCCGCAGTCACCACGGCATTGCCGTCTATCGCGAGAGCGAGTGGGCCGAGCGGGGCGAGATAACACTTCAGGCGACGGCGCACATCATCGACGTGAGCGTGATGACGGCGCTGCGCATGATCCGGCACGGCATCATCAAGGGGCGCCAGCTTTGCAGGGGTGCGCCGTGGGTAATCAAGGCGGAGGACCTGGCCGCGTATCGCGAGCAGAAAGCGTCGCGCCACCCGCTAACATCGAATCCTGCTCAGCAGAGCCTTCAGTTTCAATGACATAGAACGTACGCATTATGGCGCGTGTCCGCTCGGACATAAGAAGCTCGACACGACGGCGCTCTACACCCGCGTCGCCATCAGCACGATCGGCCAGGTGACCAGCCCGCTCGACTTTCTGCGGAAGATGCCCGGCTGACGCGCGGCCGTCCTGTCACGGCCGGCGGTCGAGGTGGCGGATATCTTCCGCCATCGCGGGCCGGCTTGGCGTGCGTCCCATGCCGGCCATGTGAGCCTCGGCCAACTCAAGGTCATGTCGGCGATCGAGCGCTGCCGAACGGCGGCGTTGGGCGGTCATGTCGAACGCTGCGAAGACTGCGCGCACCTGCGCATCTCTTACAACTCTTGCGGCAACCGGCACTGCCCAAAGTGCCAAGCCGCCGCTGCCAAGGAATGGCTGGCCGACCGCCAACCAAAATCACCGACCCCGCTACCCATTCAAGCCGGCAGTTCCGTCCGAGAGCGGCCAAGTCGCGCAGAACCTCGCCTTAAATCCCCATAGACCAACACTGCCGCCGGCGCATACTCCCCCGCGGTTTCCTCCTTCGAGGCTTTTCGGACGCCTGCCTCCGTGCCGCCCCTCGCGCAGTGACTGGCAGGCATCCGAAAACCCTTAACGATTCCGGCCGTTCGCCTGTCATGGGGCGAACGAGTTCAAATCGACCCTAAGCTGCCGTTCCCGGATACACCGATTGCCTGCGACCGTGTCGCTTATGCTAAGGCTTTGCGTGGAAGAACTACATAGCAACGGCGGGATTTCATCGTTCTACCCGAAACCAGATTAGGCCGCTAAACTCCGCTTGCCACCCGGCGGCGGCGCAAGTCAGCTTAACCGCATTGAGTCGGTACCGCGTCCGATGGACCGACGGCAAACAAGCATTCGAGAGAAAGGAGTAACGAAAATCATGAATACATCTCCGTCTCCATCCGATACATTGCAAATCATTGCGCAAGAGGGGTATATATATCTTTATCCACTGGTCTTGATGGATATAACGCGTAAGCAACTCATCAACCTTGACCCTAAGGTCAGTCAATTCGGCGGGCCGGCCAACGCGTTTACTCATATCCGCGCGTTCCCAACCGCCGAGATGAGGGCTGTGGTTCGCCCGAATTTCGATACACTCTATTCGAGCGCCTGGCTCGATCTGACCAATGGGCCGGTTGTCGTCTCTACGGCGGACACCGCGGGCCGCTATTTCTTGCTGCCGATGCTCGATATGTGGACTGATGTGTTCGCCGTACCGGGCAAACGGACGAACGGCACCGGTGCTGCCAATTTCGCGCTCACGCCGCCGACCTGGAACGGGAATCTTCCGCAGGACCTCGAGCGCATTGATGCGCCAACGCCGTATGTCTGGATCATTGGGCGCACGCAGTCAAACGGCGTGAAGGATTATGATGCCGTCCACAAGGTTCAGGACGGTTACAAGATCACCTTGCTGGCCGATTGGGGGAAAACGCCGCGGATGATTGAACAAAAGATTGACCCCGCAGTCGACACCAAGACCGAACCGCTGAGGCAGGTCAATGGAATGCCGGCGCTAGAGTATTTCAAATACGCCGCTGAATTGATGAAGCAGAACTCGCCTCACGTCACAGACTGGTCGATAATCGCTCGCATAAAGCGAATTGGCCTGGAGCCGGGCAAAAGCTTCGATAGCACCAAAGTCAGCAGTGATGTCCTCGCCCGTGGCGCTGCCGCAGGCCTCAAACTCATGCACGACAAGTCGCCAACGCTAGCCCGCGTCACCAACGGCTGGCAGATGAATACGGATACGATGGGTGTATACGGTAACTATTACCTCAAGCGAGCGATTGTGGCGCTGGCCGGCCTGGGTGCCAACCAGCCCGACGACGCAATCTACCCGCTCAACGTCTCAGATGCCGACGGCAATCCGGTCATGGCGGAAAACAAATATGTCCTGCATTTCAGCAAGGACGAACTGCCGCCGGTCGACGCCTTCTGGTCCTTGACCATGTACGACGCGGAGGGCTTCCAAGTCGCCAACCCGATTAACCGGTTTGCCATCGGCGACCGCGACCCACTCAAATTCGATGGCGACGGGTCACTTGATCTGTTTATCCAGAACGAGCACCCCGGCTCCGACAAGGCAGCGAATTGGCTACCGGCCCCGAAGAGCGGCCACCTTGGACTGACGTTGCGGCTTTATGCGCCAAGGCCGCAGGTGGCGGTTGGAAGTTGGAATCCACCGGCGATCAAACGGGTGCGCTGACGCAAGAAGTAAGGGGTAATGCCCGGCTCATACGCCATACAAAAACGAGACGAACTTAGGGGGAGCCCGACCTTGCCCTGCAAAACTTGAGAGATTGGGGGGCCGGCGGGAACAATCACTTCGCTCGCGTAGAAAAATCTGGTGCGAATGACCGCAAACCACGTGCGCCGTGACAAGGCGGCGCTTTTCCAGTGGGTGCAAGCCCCACCCGGCGAACGCTCCCGCCGGAAGCGACCGGAGCAGACATGGAGGAGACGAAGTGTCTGAAGCCTTCGGATAGCGGGTCACGACATTACGGTGACCGCGCGAGTGTGCAGGCCGCAACGCGAGTGAACGCTGAGCAAACCTCGAAAAGGACGATGTGCAGGCCGATCCGGACGTGGAACCGGGGAAGGCTGACACGGTTGGGCGACACGAGCGAAGACTACGTCCAACCGCTGCACCGGGGTAGTGGCGGCAGCATGTACACAAGGAAAGCGCGCGCAACACGGGAAGCCCCATTGCGTGATCAGGGATGATCAATCGGACGCCCGTGAGGGACAGGACGGGCGCCCTGGGGTGGCGGAGAGGCTCGCAGTACCGCTGAAGTCGGGTAATGCCGGGGGAGGGAAGGGGCCTTGGTTCAAGACAGACGCAACAAGCGGCGAGGGGCCGGGAGATTGGGCAACCTAGCAACTCCGAAGCGTGTTCAGAAGCTGCAGACGGCGTTACACGCGAAAGCGAAGGCGGAAGCCGGTTATCGCTTCTACGCCCTGTACGACAAGATCAGCCGCGAGGATATCCTGGCGCATGCCTATGCCCAGTGCCGTTCCAACAGGGGTGCACCGGGAGTAGACGGTCAGGACTTTGCGGACATCGAAGTGTATGGGTTGTCCTTGGTAGCAAGCGGGACGCCGCGGCGCATGGCAAGTTCGAGATAGCTGGCGTCGTAGGCGCTCAATTCTTCCCTGCGACTTAACTCGAGCACGGAGCTCAGGGCGACGTTGGGGGTGCGCTCGTCGATCACGATTGGAAGGCCGTCGATCAGCGAGATGAATTCGCTCGCCCGCGCCGGAGTGATCCGCCCTTTGCGCTCACCCATCGCAAGAGCATTGGCCAGTTCCAAATGCCATAGCGAGGGAACCTCGGCGCGCTCGTCCTCGAATCGGTCCAATAGGGCGCGGGTTGCCTCGGTGGCCTCGTCGTCAAAGCACCAGGCAAGCGCGACGGAGGCGTCAATGACGAAGCCGCTCACCGGCGGCCTTCCTCTATCAAGTCCTTCACTTTCAGGCCCCCGAGCGTCTGGCCTTTGCTGAACTGCTTCAGCTTGGCAATAGTCTCGCGGATCTGCTGCGAGCTTGTGGGCTTCACAGGAACCAGTCGAGCGATCGGGGTGCCGTGACGCGTAATTGTGATTTGCTCGCCGGACGCCACCCGGTCGAGAAGGCGGATCAGGTGCGTCTTGGCCTCGAAGGTGCCTACCGTGTCCATTTTGGTTTGACTAGTTGAATACTGGTTGGAAAATGTCCGGCACGCTACCTATTTCAAGGCGTCGGGCTGCACAATCTCGGATCAAGATCCGATTGCGCTTCGAATTCGGGGCGGGGTGGCGGGGCCGGCGAGATCGGCAGCGCCGAAGGGCGCGAGCGCGTCTGCAATGGCGTTGGCGATGGCGGGGAAGGCGGCGATGGCGCCGGCTTCGCCGCAGCCTTTGACGCCGAGCGGGTTGGTCGTGCAGCGGGTGCCGTTGAAGCCGAGGTCGAAGGAGGGGAGGTCGTCGGCGCGGGGCATTGCGTAATCCATGAACGAGCCGGCGATCGGCTGACCGGAAGCGGGGTCGTAGACGGCGTGCTCGAAGAGGGCTTGGCCGACGCCTTGGGCGATTGCGCCGTGCGCCTGGCCGGCGGCGATCATCGGGTTGACCAGCACGCCGTAATCGTCGACGGCGGTGTAGCGGGCGAGCTTCACTTCGCCGGTGTCGCGGTCGATCTCCACTTCGACGACATGGGCGCCATTGGGGAAGGTCATCCATTCGCGGGTCCAGGCGTGGTAGGTGTCGAGCGGCGTCCCCTTGTCGCGCGCGATCGCGGCGACATCGAGCAATGCCACCGAGCGATCGGTGCCCGACACGACAAACCGGCCGTCCTCGAAGCGGATGTCGGCTTCCGCCGCCTCCAATGCGTCGGCGGCGATGCGGGTGCCCTTGGCGATGATCTCGTCCGAGGCGCGCCAGATCGCGGTGCCGCCCATATAGGTCGCCCGCGAGCTGCCGTGCCCGCCGCCCAGCGGGATCCGGTCGGTGTCGCCCTGCACGAGCCGGATGCGCTCGTTCGGCAGACCGAGGCGATCGGCGAGGATCTGCGGAAAGGTCGTCTCGTGGCCCTGCCCGATCGTCTGCGTGCCGGTGATCAACGACACGGTGCCGTCCGCCTCGAAGCGGATGTCGACATTCTCGTGCGGCGAGCCGCCGGTCGCCCTTGATGTGGTACGCGAAACCGAGGCCGCGCAGAAAGCCTCGCGCCTCGCTCTCCCGGCGCCGCGCCGGAAAGCCCTCGACGTCGGCCGCCGCCAATGCGCGCTCGAAGGTCTCTGCGAACGCGCCGCTGTCGACTGTATTGCCAAAGGCGTTGGTCATCGGCATCGCCTCGGCGCGGGACCATGTTGATGCGCCGCAGCTCGGCGCGGTCGAAACCGCATTGCCGGGCCGCCTTGTCGATCAGCCGCTCGATGATGTTGACCGCCTCGGCAAAGCCCGGACCGCGGGTGACGCCGATCGGCGCCGTATTGGTCAGCACGGCACTGACCTGCAGCTCGATTGCCGGGATGCGATAGACCGTGCCCGGCAGATGGGCGTATTGGAAAGTCTGCACACCGCCCGCACTGACCAGATAGGCCCCGGCATTGGCGGCGCTGTTGACGCGCAGCGCCAAAAAGCGGCCATCGGCGTCGAGCGCCAAGGCAGCCTCGGCGCGATGATCGCGCGCCTGATGGTCGGACAGGAAACCCTCGCTGCGGGTGGCGATCCATTTGACCGGGCGGCCGACGCGCCGCGCCGCCCACAGGATCAGCACATGCTCGGGATAGATGAAATTCTTCGCGCCAAAGCCGCCGCCGACATCGGGCGCGACAAATCGCACTGCAGTGGGCGGCACACCCAATGCACGTGCGGTATTGTCGCGCGTCGCATGAATGCTCTGGCTCGAGACGTAGGCCGTGTACCGGCCGCGATCCGCATCCCAAAGCCCAATGACGCCGCGCGGCTCCATCGGGTTGGTGACGATCCGGTGATTGTCGAGATCGAGTTCGACGACATGTGCCGCGGCGGCGAACGCCGCGGCGACCGCGGCGCTGTCGCCGGTTCGCCAATCGAAGCAGAGATTGCCCGGCACTTCGGGCGAAATCTCGGGCGCTCCCGGCGCACGGGCGGCTGCAGCGGTCGTCACCGCCGGCAACGGGCTATAGTCGACCACGACCTGCTCGGCGGCGTCGAGCGCCTGCGCGCGGCCCTCGGCGACAATCAGCGCGACCGGCTCGCCGACATAGCGGACCTTGCCCGACGCCAATAGCGGCTGCGGCGCGAAAGCGAACCGCTCGCCGGTCGTGGCATTGGCTTCTGCGGAGGGCCGCAATGGTTGCAGTCCGTCGGCCCGCGCGTCCTCGGCGGTCAATACCGCGAGCACACCGGGCGCCGCCCGCGCCGCTTCGGTGTCGACAGCCCTGATCACCGCATGCGCATGCGGCGAGCGCAGCACGACGGCATGCGCGAGACCCTCGAAGGCGAGATCGTCGAGATACCCGCCCCGGCCGGTGATGAAGCGCAAATCCTCCCGCCGCTTGGGCCTGTCGCCAATGACCGAGCGCGCTGTCATCATCTGTATCCCCGGATTCGATGCGAACTCGTCATGAGCCTGTGGCCGCCGCGATCAGTCGCAATAGCTCCGCAAACTCCCGACCTCCACCTATCCGCTCCTGCCCTTCTTTCACGTCGATGAGCTGCGCCACGACCAGACGCAATTGGGGAATAACGGCCAAACCCTGGCCGCCGTACCCGAGCGCCATATAGGTACCCGCTAGCGACGGCTGCCCCCAGCTTACCCCTTTGGGCAACACCCACCACAAATATCCGTAGTCGAGACCTCTGTCTCCTTGCGACCAGGGCTTCGTCGACTGCATCGACCCAGTCGGCAGGGACGATCTGGGCATCAGACCATGCGCCGCGATTGAGATAGAGCCAAGCCGAAGCGCGCCAGGTCGCGGGCCGTCAGTCTAAACGTGTAAGCGGGATAATCGGAGGAGGGCTCGAAGACGAATTTTCCATCGGCCGCCGAGAAATCCTCCATGCCGATCGGTTTGGCAATTCGTTCCTCAAAGCCGTGAAAAACATCGCTCCCGACCAGCTTCTGATAGATGAAGCCGAGCGTGTTGAAGTCCCAGTTGTTGTAGTACCAATAGCTGCCGGGAGGATGGCTGCCGCGTTGCGGACGGCTGCGCTTTCATGTCCGGTGCCTCATAAGCGGCAGCGTGGTAGACGCCCGAGCGTGCCATCAGCAGATCGCGGATGGTGGCTTGCTTCTCGGTCTCGGACAGGCTCGGCGCCCGATCGTCGATGCCCAGCTCGCCGATCGTTTGGTCGAGCCTGATATGTCCCTCTGCGACGCCAATTCCGTAAAGCGCGCTGAGAAGGCTCTTGCGCATCGAACGGACGTTCACCTTGTGCGAGACGTCACCCCAGGATGCGATGATTTTTCCGTCCTGCACGATCATGACAGCCGGTCGGAGCATAGGTTCGAGTGTAGTCTTCAGCCTTCGCCAGTTTCTCCATGGACCAGCCGAGCGCCTCGGGATCCTCCGCCTTTGTCCAAGTCGGTCGATGGCCATACTGGATCTGCGCCGAATACCGTCGGCGCGAGCCAGCCGATCAGCACCGAGAATAATGCCGGCGCAGACGACCCGTCCGTGAGTAATCGCGCCCATCAGCCCGGCGGTTCGTAGGCCTTTCCGGGCGGGTAGGTCGCGTATTTCGGAAGATCCGGGTTCATGTGATCCCAGGGCTGGGCGCTCTTGACGAAGATGTCCGCCTCCGGCCGAAACCAGCTCGGGTCGTCTAGCGTGCCGACCCTGATCCCGACCAGATCCGGCCGCGCCGAGACCTGCAGGAACAGCATGCAGCCGCATTCCGGGCAGAACGCCCGCGTCACCTGATTGCCGCTGTCGCCGGTCTTGACATAAAGCTTCGGCTCGCCCCGGGTCACCCGGAAGCTCGCGGCCGGAACCCGCACCGCCGCCGCGTAGGCGCTGCCGCTCTGCCGCTGACAGTCGCGGCAATGACAGAGCAAGGCGAAAACCGGCTCTCCCGAGCACTCATATCGGACCGCGCCGCACAGGCAACCGCCGGCCATTGGAGCGGCCATCGCATCCTCCCCGGTTCACGCCTTGTCGAGCCAGAACGTATCCTCGCGCACGACGTCGTATATGCCGAAGTAATCGTAGGGGTTGTGGCCCTTGACGTAGTCGTACCAGACGTCGTTGATCTTTTCCCAGGCGACCGGCAATACCGGCGGGTCCTCTTCCATGATGGCTTCGGTCTGCCGGACCAATGCCAGGCGTTTGGCGGGATCGACCTCGCGGTCGATCTGATCGACCAGGGCGTTGAATTTTTCGTTGTCCCAGAACGAATAGTTCTGCGGACCGCCGGTGCGGTACCAGGCATTGAAATAGTCCGACGGGTCGAGCAAGGTCGACACGATGGCGCCGATCGCCAGGTCGTAATGGCCGTTCGCGGCGTCGTCGAACCACACCGATTCGACGACCGTGCGCAGGTTGCACTGGACATTGAGCCCTTCCTGCAGCATCGCCTGAATGGCCTGCGCCCAGAGCTTGAAGCTGGCGACGTCGCGAACCAGGAAATCCAATCCCTTGAGGCCATCGGCATGGCCGGCCGCGGCCATCAGCGCGCGCGCTTCCTTGAGGGCGGCTCCGGTATCCGCCTGGTAGCCGAGCCGCTTGCTGAGTTCCTCGGGCGGCGTGGCGAATTCCGAGAATCGGATAGATGAAACCGCCGACCCGCATCGGCGTCACGTCCTTGACGACATCGATCAAGGCCGGCCGGTCGAATGCCAGGTGCAGGGCGCGGCGCACCCGCGGATCGTCGAACGGCTTTTGCTTGCTGTTGACCCAGGTCCCTTGGATCACGCTCTGGTTGAAGGCGGTGGTCGACAGGCCCGGCGTAGCCTTGGCCTTGCGCGCCGTGACCGGATCCGTGATGCGGATATAGTCGACCCGCCCGGACAGTATCGCCGACCCGAGCTCGGTGGAAAACGGCATCGCATGGTAGAACTCGATGCCGTCGAGATAGGGCAGCCCCTTGTTCCAATAGTTCGGGTTCTTCTCCATGACCCAGACCTCGTTCTCGACGTAGCGGACGCTGCGGAACGGGCCGGTGCCGGGGTAGATCTCGACTTTGCGCAGATTGTAGTTGTTGTCTTCGAGCGTCTTCTTGCGGACGATCACGTTCCAGCCGCTGGCGATCGCCAGCATGATGAAAGCTTGGCGGGCGCGGCTCGGCCAGCTTGAATTCGACGGTGTATTTGTCGCGCGCATTGATCTCGCTGACCGCCTTGAACAGGATGCTGCGCGGGATGCTGATGCCCTGCGGCGGCTTGGCGATGCGGTCGAAGGTCGCCTTCACGTCCTCGGCGGTCAGCTCGGCGCCGTCGTGAAACTGCACGCCTTTGCGCAAGAAGAAGGTGTAGGTCTTGCCGTCCTTGGCGATCTCCCAGCTGTGCGCCAGATCGGGGATGATCGTCTTGCCGCTGTCGCGCGGATCGTGCCGGATCAGATTGTCGAACATGCAGCCCTGCGCGCCGAGAGTGTTGATCGTCCCGGACTGGTGAACGTCGAAATGCGGCGGCCGCATCGTAATGCCGTAGCGCAGCACGCCGCCGGATTTGGGATTGGGCTCGGGCGCCTGCGAGCTGAAATTTCGAGCCGTCGAATTGGTCGGGGATCTCGGCGGCGTGCCCGAGCCTTCCGGGCAGGCCGTAGATTCCCGCCGCAACCGCGGCGCTACCTTGCAAGAAGCCGCGACGGGTCCACCACGGGCGTCCAAATTGCGGGTCGTTCATAACGTCTCCCTCCCTTTGGGTCTTTTCAAGACAGCGCACGGCGTGCTCTGATGGCTTCAAATATCATAACAAAATCTCGGGAGTCACTTGTTGAATCAAGCAGCATTCGCGGAACAGGGCATAGCAAAGACGAGCGCGGAGCAGGCCCGCACTGTCTTGGAGATCGACAACCTCCAGACACATTTCTTTACCGCCGGGGGCGTCGTGCGGGCGGTCGACGGCGTCTCCTATGGCGGTGCGGAGCGGCGAAACTTTGGGCGTGGTCGGCGAGTCCGGATGCGGCAAGAGCGTGACGGCGCTGTCCATCCTGCGCCTCGTCGCCGACCCGCCGGGGCGGATCGTCGGCGGAGCGATCCGTTTTGCGGGGACCAATCTCTTGGACCTGACCGAAAGCGAGATGGAGGGCATTCGCGGCAACGACATCTCGATGATTTTTCAGGAGCCGATGACCTCGCTCAATCCGCTGATGACCGTGGGCCGCCAGATCAGCGAGGCAATCGCGCTGCACCGCGGGTTGTCGCGCCGCGATGCGATGGACCGGGCGATCGAGATGCTGCGCCGCGTCCATATTCCCGAGCCGGAGCGCCGCGCGCACGCCTATCCGCATCAGCTCTCCGGCGGCATGCGCCAGCGCGTGATGATCGCGATGGCGGTATCGTGCAATCCCAAGCTGCTGATCGCCGACGAGCCGACAACTGCGCTCGACGTGACGATCCAGGCCCAGATCCTCGACCTGATGCGCGAATTGCAGGAGACGTTCGGCACCGCGATCGTGCTGATAACCCACGATATGGGCGTCGTCGCCGAGAATGCCGACCGGGTGGTGGTGATGTACGCCGGGCGAAAGGTCGAGGAGGCGAGCGCCAAGGATTTGTTCGAGTGCCCGGGGCATCCCTACACCAAAGGACTGCTGGGCTCGATACCCAATGTCGAAGTCGCGGCGCATACCCGTACTCGCCGGGCGCGGTTGAACGAGATCAAAGGAATGGTCCCGTCGCTCGCGAACCTGCCGAAAGGCTGCACCTATGCGCCGCGCTGCGGATTGGCGAGCGAGGAGTGCCGTGCGTCTTATCCTCCGCTGTTGCAATACCGGCCCGGCCATTGGGTCGCCTGCTGGCACGCCGAGCAGGTGCTCGGTGGCGCCGCATGAGCCCGCTCCTCGAGGTCGAGGGGCTCAAAAAGCATTTCCCGATCCACACCGGCGTGTTTTCCCGGATTTCCGGCCAGGTCTACGCGGTCGACGGCATCTCGTTTCACATCGACCGCGGCGAGACTTTGGGGCTCGTCGGGGAGAGCGGCTGCGGCAAGTCGACGGCCGGCCGCACCCTCCTCAAATTGCTCGAGCCGACCGCCGGGAAAATCCGGGTTCGCGGCGAAGATATCACCGATCTCGACCAGGACCGGATGCTGCCGTATCGCCGGCAGATGCAGATGATCTACCAGGATCCCTACGCCTCGCTCAACCCGCGGATGTCGGCCGGCGATATCGTTGGCGAGCCGTTGATCATTCACCGCGTCGGCACTCCCAAAGAACGCCGCGAACGGGTGGCGCAGCCTGTTCGAGCGGGTCGGCTTGCGGCCCGAGCTGACCCGGGCCTACCCGCACGAATTCTCCGGCGGACAGCGCCAGCGCATCGGGATTGCGCGCGCGCTCGCATTGAGCCCGGAGCTGATCGTCGGCGACGAGCCGGTTTCGGCGCTCGACGTGTCGATCCAGGCCCAGATCATCAATCTCTTGATGGATCTGCAGGACGAGTACCAGCTGTCCTATCTGTTCGTCGCTCACGACCTCGCGGTCGTCGAGCACATCAGCGACCGGGTCGCGGTGATGTATCTCGGCCGCATTGTCGAGATGACCGACAAGACCAGCCTCTTCGAGACGCCGCTGCACCCCTATACCGAGGCGCTGCTGTCGGCCGTGCCGATCCCGAAATACGGTGCGAGGGACCGCAAGCGGGTGATCCTGACGGGCGACGTGCCGAGCCCGATCAACCCGCCGCCGGGCTGCCATTTCCACACCCGCTGCCCCTATGCAATGGCGCGCTGCCGGCACGAGGCGCCAGTGCTGCGCGAGATCCAGCCCGGCCATTGGGCCGTCCTGCCACCTACACGATACCGGTGTGCGGTACCCGCTGGCAAAACCGATGGGCGAGAATTGAATGCCGACGCTTCGTCATCGCCGCCGGCGAACAAAAGCCTGATAGCTTCACTTGATGGCCTTAAGAGAGAGGCCCGGGTGCGGAGCACCCGAGCACCTCACTCTAATTGCGTCAGCCGCGCTTGACGTCGCTGCGCCGCAAGCCCTCGCTGAGACGCGTACGGGTTTCTCTGCGCGAACCGCGCGCCGCATGGGCTTGATGCCCCAGCTTTGCCGCCGAACCGTTGACCTGAACCCATCCGTGGCCGGGATCGAACTTTTGCGCATAGCCGCCGGCCAAAACGTCAAACGCTTTGTGCGCGTGGGCCTTCAGGTCGATGCCGCCATTGGCATGCTGATGCGCGAACCAATTGGGCGTGATGAAATCCGTGACGAGGACGTCACCGATCTTGTAGCCATACTGGTCGCTTTCGACCGGGTCGCAGACCTCTCCCGCCCAGAAGACGCCTTTGGGATCCTGATAGGCGCTGTTCAGCCAAGGATCCACCGCCATCTCGCACAGCTCGTGCGTTGCTCCGACGCTTACGCTTGCGTTGTCGGCATTGAGCGTCTTCACGAACACCTTGGAGATCGGCAAACCCTCATTTGTCAGATCATGGTAGGCGAGCGCTCCGGCTTGGTCGCTATTGTCGAGAAAGACGAGCCACCAGCTGCCGGCGGCGGGCATCCGATGCTTGGGGACGAAAGTGAAGGTGGCGTTGTCGACGCCCCAGACCGGTTTCAAATCCTTGTTCCACTGCTGATCAAAGGCAGGGATCATCTTCTGAACGTCGGCGTCGGACATAACGGTCAACTCGTTCATTACGGCGATTTGCGGCATTGAGGTCTCCATTGTCGCGGGTTTGCACCAGCACCGGAACGGATGTTTCCGGCATCTCTTTCTCGGGGCTACCCGCCGTCCAAATAGCGCACTGAGCACAAAAGACGTGTGAGACGCCTCACACTGAAGATTATTATGCTTGTCCGAGCCGGTAGAACCTTGTCGCTGTGCCCGCGAAGAGCGCCGCTTTTTCGCCGGCGGAGCAGCCGGCGGCGATGTGTTTGAAGGCGTTCCACAGCACGGCGTAGCTGCAGCTGCCCTTGTCGACCGGGAAATTGCTCTCGAACATCGCGCGCTCGGGGCCGAAGGCGGCGATGCAGGTCTCGATATAGGGCCGCCACGCGGCGGCGAGCTCCTTCGAGCTCGGCGGCAATTCGTCGGTGTGCAGGGTGAACCCGAACATCCGCATGCCGAGGCCGCCCAGCTTGACGAGCACATTGGGGCAGGACGCCACCTCGCGGATCCGCCTGCTCCATTCGGCGAAAACCTCGTCGCGCTTGCCGGCGTACCGGCCGAGGCCGACCGGGCCGCCGACATGGTCGAGCACGATCGGCGTCTCCGGAAAGGCGCGCGCCAGATCGATCAGGTCGCCGAGCTGCGTGTGGTACATCCAGGCGTCGAAGCTGAGGCCGAGTGGGGTGAGCCGGGCGAAACCTTCGCGCACGCGCTTGTCTCTGAGCAGGCCTTCTGGCCGCGTGACCATCGACCCCCAAGCTGCCTGGTCGGGATGCGTGGCGGTGATGAAGCGGATGCCGCGAAAGCGGCCGCCGCCGGCCGCAATCATTGCGTCGAGCACCTTCTCGACCGCCGCGCCGAGCGTCAGATCGGCATAGCCGACGATGCCGGCGCAGACCTGCGTCTTCCCGTAGGTCCCGCTCGCAGCCATCGCCGCGACGCCGTTGGCGAACTCGATCTCGCCGACCGGGCGCAGCTCGGCGGGGCCTGTTGCGCGGTACATCGACAGCCATTCGAGGTACACGGTCGCGGTGATGTTGTGCCCGCTCCCCAGATCCGCGAGCAGTTCCGGCAGCAGGTAGCGGCCGGTCTCCGGGCGGTCGACCAGGTGATGGTGCGGGTCGACGATCGGCAGGTCGGGCTCGATGATCTCTTCGCGGCGCCGGTCGAGCCACTCCTGCCGGACCGGCAGGTGCAAGCTGAGCGCCGCCGCGGTTGTCGCGGATTGCATCGGGCCCCCGAGCTAGCTCACTGCAGCGTATCGGTCTCGCGCCTGCCGGTGCGCTCGCACGGCGCGCTCCGCCAAACGGTCGTACCCTTCGGCGATATCGAACATGATCCGCCTCGCCTCGGGGTCGGTCATGATTTCGGCGATGGTCCGAGTTTCTTCGGCGCGGCTCCACCAGTGTTCGGCGTCATCGAGCAGAGTCTTCATTTGCACACCTCCGCCACCGATCGAATCCTATCGCCGATCCCGTATGCGGTCATCAAAATTGGACGCTACAATTTGCCGCGGGGATATTTCCGGTGGTGAACGAGCAAAAGCGCGACAAGTTGCTCGCAGCCGTCGCGATCTAGTTCGTCGAAACGCGCGGGCAGCGGGCTGTCGAGGTCGAGCACGCCCAAGACGCTGCCATCCTCGATCAGCGGCACCACGAGCTCGGAGCGCGAATCCGGGTCGCAGGCGATGTGACCCGGAAAATCGTGCACATCGGGGACCAGCATTGCTGTGCCTCGGGCGGCGGCGGTGCCGCACACCCCCTTGCCGATCGGGATCCGCACGCAGGCGGGCTTACCCTGGAACGGGCCGAGCACCAGCTCCGCGCCGTTGCGGAAATAAAACCCGGCCCAGTTGAGATTCGGCAATCCGTGATAGATCAGCGCGGCCGTATTGGCGGCGTTGGCGATCGGATCCGGTTCCCCGGCGATCAGCGCCGCGAGCTGCCGCGCGAGATCGCGATAAAGCTCCGGCTTCGCTGAGGCGGTCATTTTCGGCCCTCGCCACCCGGCGCCGCGCCGATGCTGGCTTGGCCGCCGAGGCGCCTATATGATTAAGCGCTCCTAACTGCGGCTTACAATGCTGCTCGGCCTCAATATTCGCGACATTGTACTGATCGACCGCCTCGACCTCGCGCTCCGTCCCGGCCTCTGCGTGCTGACCGGCGAGACCGGCGCCGGCAAGTCGATCCTGCTCGATGCGCTGGGCCTGGCGCTCGGCAAGCGGGCGGAGAGCGGGCTGGTGCGTCCGGGGGCTCAGCAGGCCGCGGTATCGGCGGAATTCTCGGTCGGGCGCAACCACCCGGCGCATGCGATCCTGCGCGAGGCCGGGCTCGACGGCGAAGGCGAAGCGATCGTATTGCGCCGCCTGGTCGGCGCCGACGGGCGCAGCCGCGCCTTTGTCAACGACGAGCCGGCGAGCGTCGGGTTGTTGCGCGAGCTCGGCGACAGCCTCGTCGAGATCCAGGGCCAGTTCGAGCAGCGCGGGCTGCTCGACCCCGCCAACCACCGCATGATCCTCGACGCCTTCGCCGAGCACAGCGTGACCCCGAATGCGCTCGCAAAGGCTTGGCACGACTGGCGCGAAGCCCGGCAGCGCGAAGCCGAAGCGGCGCGGCTGCTCGCGGCGAGCCGCGACGAAGAGGACCTGCTGCGCCACCATTTGGCCGAGCTCGAATTCGCTGACGCCGGAAGAAGACGAAGAGGATCGCCTCGCCGCCCGGCGCACCTTGTTGCAGAGCGCCGAGCGGCTGGCCGAAACCTTGACCGAGGCGATCGGCGAGCTCGACGGCAATGCCGGGGCGCAAGCCGCTCTCGCCCGCGCGGCGCGGCGGCTGGAACGGGCCCGCGAGCGCGCGCAGGGTCTGCTCGATTCGGCCTTTGCGGCGACGGAAAGAGCCGCCGCGGAAACCGCCGAGGCGCTTGCCGCGCTCGAGGCGACGGCGCGCGAGCTCGAACTCGAACCGCGCGAGCTCGAGAAAGTCGAAGAGCGGCTCTTCGCGCTGCGTGCGGCTGCTCGCAAGCACCAGGTGACGATTGCCGATCTGCCGGCGTTGCGCGAGCAGCTGACGGCCCGGCTCGCCGAGCTCGAAGCCGGTGCCGGAAATGTCGAGCATCTGGCGCGGGCTACCGCCGAGGCTCGCGCCCGTTTCATTTCGGCCGCTGAGGCGGTGTCCCGCGGGCGTGCCGTCGCCGCCGCACGGCTCGATGCCGGTGTCGCGGCCGAACTGAAGCCGCTGCGCCTCGACAAGGCGCGGTTCCGCACCGTGCTGACCCCGCTCGCCGAGGACGATTGGGGCGAGCATGGCTGCGAGCGCGTGCATTTCGAGGTCGCGACCAACCCCGGCGCGGGTTTCGGGCCCCTGGCGCGCATCGCCTCGGGCGGCGAGCTGTCGCGCTTCATGCTGGCATTGAAGCTGGTCCTCGCCGGCACCTCCTCGGTGCCGACCCTGATCTTCGACGAGGTCGACAGCGGCATCGGCGGCGCCGTCGCGGCGGCGGTCGGCGAGCGCCTGCAGCGGCTGGGGACAAATCTGCAGGTTCTCGTCGTAACACATTCGCCGCAGGTCGCGGCGCGCGGCGCCTATCACTGGCGCGTCGCCAAGAGCCTCGCCGCGCGCGAGACCGTGACCCGCGTCGAGGAGCTCGACGACGATACGAGACAGGAGGAGATCGCCCGCATGCTGTCCGGCCGCAACATCACCGCCGAGGCGCGCGCCGCGGCGGCGAGCCTGATCGCCGGGGGCCGCGCATGAGCGCTTCGACCGCCTCGCGGCGGCGTCGTCAGGAGCCGGAGCTGCGGTCGGTTGACGCGCTGACCGAGGAGGAGGCTCGGGCGGAGCTCGCCTCGCTGGCGGAAGAGATCAAGCACCACGACCGGCTCTACTACACCGATGCGGCGCCCGAGATCTCCGACGCCGATTACGACGCGCTGCGCCGCCGCAACACCGAGATCGAAGCCCGCTTCCCGGAGCTCATCCGCGCCGACAGCCCGACGCGCCGGGTCGGCGCCGCCCCTGCCGCGGGCTTCGCCAAGGTCACCCATTCGCGGCCGATGCTGTCCTTGGAGAATGCGTTCGAAGAGCAGGATGTCCGCGACTTCTTCGCCGGGGTCCGCAATTTCTTCCGGCGCACGGCGACCGAGGCGCTCGTCGCCGAGGACAGGATCGAGATCATGGCCGAGCCCAAGATCGACGGGCTCTCGCTTGCGCTCACCTATCGGGATGGTCGTCTCGTGCTGGGGGCGACGCGCGGCGACGGCACCATCGGCGAGAATGTGACGCCGAACATCCGCACGCTCGACACCGTGCCCGAAACCCTCGCGGGTAAGGGCTGGCCCGAGGCGGTTGAAATCCGCGGCGAGGTCTATCTGGAGCGTACCGGCTTCTTCGCGTTGAACGAAGAAAGGGCGGCGGCCGGCGAGTCGGTATTCGCCAACCCGCGCAACGCCGCGGCCGGCTCGTTGCGCCAACTCGACCCGGCGATCACCGCGCGCCGGCCGCTCAAGTTCTTCGCCTATGCCTGGGGCGACGCGAGCGCGCCCTTCGCCCGTACGCACGGCGAGGCACTGGAGCGATTTCGTGATTGGGGGTTCTCCGTCAATCCGCGCTCGCGGCTGTGCCATGGCGTCGATGAGGCGCTCGCCTATTACCGCGAGATCGCCGCCGAGCGCGCGTCATTGCCCTACGACATCGACGGCGTCGTCTACAAGGTCAACGACCTCGCGCTGCAGGAACGGCTCGGCATGGTCAGCCGCGCGCCGCGCTGGGCGGTCGCGCAAAAATTCCCGGCGCAGCAGGCGCAGACCGTGCTGCGCGACATCTCGATCCAGGTCGGCCGCCAGGGCTCATTGACGCCGGTGGCGATGCTCGAGCCGATCACCGTCGGGGGCGTCGTCGTGCAGCGCGCCACCCTGCACAACGAGGACGAGATCCAGCGCAAGGACGTCCGCATCGGCGACACAGTCGTCGTGCAACGGGCGGGCGACGTGATCCCGCAGATCGTCTCGGTCGTGCTCGACCGCCGCCCGAAAGACGCGGCGTCCTATCAGTTTCCCGCACCATTGCCCGATCTGCGGCAGCCTCGCGGTGCGCGAGCCCGGCCAGGTCGCGCGTCGTTGCACCGGCGGTTTGATCTGCGCCGCGCAGGCGGTCGAGCGGTTGCGGCATTTCGTGTCGCGCCATTGCTTCGACATCGAGGGCCTCGGTGAGAAGCACATCACCGCCTTCTGGCAAGATGGGCTGATCCGCCGGCCGGGCGACATCTTCCGTCTCGACCCCGCGGTGATTGGCAAGCGGGAAGGCTGGGGCGAGCTCAGCGCCCGCAACCTGATGGCCGCGATCGACGAGCGGCGGCGGATATCGCTCGAACGTTTCATCAACGCGCTCGGCATTCCGCAGGTCGGCGAGGCGACGGCACGGCTGCTCGCCCGCCATTACCGTTCGCTGGCCGCGTGGCGCCGCGAGATGGAAGCCGCGCAGGACCCCGACAGCGAAGCGCGGGCAGGGCTTCTCGACATCCACGGCATCGGCGAGGACATGGCCGCCGACATTCTCGGTTTTTTTGCAGAGCCGCATAACCGCGCCGTCCTCGACGATCTCGCGCGCGAGGTGACGGTCCTCGATTACGAGGCGCCGGCGCAGCGCGCCGCTTCGCCGCTCGCCGGCAAGACGATCGTTTTCACCGGGACGATGGAGAGGATGAGCCGGTCCGAGGCCAAAGCGCGCGCCGAGGCTCTGGGGGCCAACGTCACCGGCTCGGTCTCGGCCAAGACCGATTACGTCGTGGCCGGCGCCGATCCCGGCTCGAAGGCGACAAAGGCGGCCGCGCTCGGCGTCACCCTCCTCGACGAGGCCGCCTGGCTCGCCCTCGCCGGCGACGCTGCGGGATGATGGCGACAGGTGCTCGACGTCACTGACGAGGACCGTCTAGAGCCGGTACTCGGCCCGGGTGTAGCCCAGGTTGCCGACAATGGGCAAGATTCGACCATCTGCCTCGCGAGACCGCCGGAGAGACCGAGTTCGGTAAGCGCGGCGCGTCCTTCGAGACGGCCGCCTCGCGGCCTCCTCAGGATGAGGAATTTGCTTCGTGCCAGCAAAGGCTCCCCTCATGCTGAGGAGCGCCCGAAGGGTGCGTCTCGAAGCACGCACGACCGCGATGTAGCCCTTCTCGCGATCCCGGAGGCCGGCGCCCAGGGCTGGATCAGTCGCGACCTTCGGGTTCAGGTAAAAAAAGAGCGCTGGTGGAGCCGGCTGCGCGGGCCGGTCGGCTCGCTGATATTGCACCTGCTGCCGTTGTTGCTGCTGATCCATTGGCCGATGTCGCCGCCCGCCGAGACCGAGCCGATCCCGGTGCAGCTCGTATTCGAGCCGCCGCCAAAGGCGACCCCGCCCCCTCCCGTACCGCAGCCAAAGCCCACTCCGCCGCCACCGCGCGGCCGGTTGGCGTCGGAGGATCTCGGCGAACCCGAAGCCAAAGAGGTGGACAAGCCGAAGGGCGACCCGCCGGTGGCCGACAAACCGGCCAAGACCGAAACTCCACCCGTCGAGACGAAGCCGCCCGAGAAGCCGCAGCAGATGGCGGCGATAACGCCGCCGCCGCTCCTGCCGGCGAAACCCGATGCACCGAAGCCCGAACCTGTTCCCAAACCCCCGCCAAAGCCAACACCGGCGGCCCATCAGGTTCCGCGGCGCGTCGAGGAGCCTGGGAATTTGGCGCCCCGCCGGGGGCAGTTCCCCGGACCCGCGGCAAGCCGCGACGAGTACCTCGCCTATATGCACTCGTTGATCCGGCAGCACTACAACCTGCTGTCGCCGGGCATGCTCGGCGACCGCCGCGGCATGACCGTCATCGAGTTCGTCGTCCTCGATGACGGCAGGATCGCGCTCGTCAAGGTACGGCGTAGCTCCGGCTACCCCGACATCGACAACCGGGTCGCAGAAATGATCACTGCCGTCGGCCATTTCCCGCCTCTGCCGCAGTGGTTCCAAGGCCTCGCCATGCCCTTCGAGTTCGGCTTTCCCTTCCCCGGAGCTTTGCGGGAGTGAATTTGATGAGCCTTGCGGTCGATCCGATCGTCACATCGGTGATCCAACATCGCCTGTTGGCGATCGTCGAGGAGATGGGGGAGGCGATGCTGCGCACCTCCTATTCGCAGATCCTCAATTCCAGCCGCGACTTCTCGACCGCGATCTGCGATCTCGACGGGAGGCTGATCGCCCAGGCCGAGCATGTGCCGATCCATGTCGGCGCCCTCCCGTTTGCGGCGAAGGCGATGACCGAGTTCTTTGGCGACGATATCCATCAGGGCGATGTCTTTCTGCTCAACGACCCCTATCACGGCGGCAACCATCTGCCCGATCTGACCGCTTTCGTGCCGGTGTTCGAAGGCGCCAAGGGAGATGGGCGACCGCGCTTCTGGTCGATCAACCGGGCGCATCAGAGCGACATCGGCGGCGCGACGCACGGCGCCTACAACGCCGCGGCGACCGACATCTGGCAGGAAGGCATCCGCATCACGCCGCTACGGCTTTACGATCGCGGCGAGGTGCGCCGCGATCTCCTCGAGATGATCGCGACCAATGTGCGCCACCCGCGCGACTTCCGCGGCGACCTCGCGGCGATGATCGGCTCGGCGCATGTCGGCGAGCGGCGCCTCTTGGCGTTGGCGGCCGAGTTCGGCTGGCCGCTCGCCAACGCCGCGATCGAAGCGGTGCTCGACGGCGCCGAACGCCAGACCCGCGCGGTTATCGCCCAATGGCGGGACGGCGTCTACCAGGGCGAGGCATTGCTCGACGATGACGGGCGCGGCAACAGCGACATCCACATCCGCGCCACGGTCACCAAGCGCGGCAGCGACCTCACGATCGACCTGTCAGACTCGCACGAGGAGGTGACGAGCTTCATCAACTCGTCCTACCCGAACATGTATTCCTCGGTCGTCGTCGCGCTGTCCTACCTGATCGACCCAGATACGCCAAAGAACGACGGCACCTTCCGCCCGCTGACGGTCGTCGCGAAACCGGGCACGGTGGTGTGGGCCAACCCCGGGGCGCCGGTCACGCTCGCGACCAACCATTGCGGCCAGGAGATCATCGAGGCGATCATCAAGGCATTGGCGCCGGCCTGCCCCGATCGCGCGATGGCGGGCTGGGGCCGGCGTTTCCGCATTGCCATTCGAGGGAAGGATCCGCGATCCGATAAGCCGTTCATCTGGCATTTCTTTCAGGCGCGGCCCGGCGGCGGCGCGTCGCCCGCCGGCGACGGTTGGCCCGGGGCCGGTGAATGGCAGGCCGCGGGCGGAATCAAGTTCGGCAGCCTCGAAGTCACTGAGGTGCGCTTCCCGCTGTTCTTCCGCCGCCACGAATTCCGCCCCAATTCCGGCGGTGAGGGCAAATTTCGCGGCGGACCCGGCGGGGTCGTCGAGATGGTCGTCGAAACCGCCGAGCCGGCGGTCGGCAACACCGCCGGCGACGGCGTGCGCCACGGCGCCTGCGGCATCCTCGGCGGCAAGGACGGTCTGCCGCACCGCTATACGCTTCATTCCGATGGTCGCCCGCCGCGGGCTATAAAGACCAAGGAAGTCGGCATAGTGATTCATCCCGATGATTTGCTGATCCTCGAATCCGGGGGTGGCGGCGGTTGGGGCCATCCCGCCGAGCGCGACCCTGTTGCGGTCTCGAGCGACATTGAAAATGGCTTCGTCGCCAACGGGTGAGGGGGCGGTTCCTTGATGTACCGCATCGGGGTCGATGTGGGCGGCACGTTTACCGATCTCGTCGCTGTCGACGATTTTGGCAAGGCGACTTTGGCCAAGGTCCCATCAACACCGGACGATCCTTCGATCGGCGTCCTCGACGGGCTGAGCCTGCTGGCGGAGACGCTCGGGATGGAGCGCGCAGCACTGCTGGCCGAAACCGAACGCGTGGTTCATGGGACGACGGTCGCGACTAATGCGCTTCTCGAACACAAGGGCGCGCGGGTCGGGCTGTTGACGACCGAAGGCCATCGCGACGTGGTCGAAATGCGCGAAGGGCTTAAGGACGACCGCTACAATCTGCGCCTGCGGCCGCCCGAACAGCTCGTCCCGCGCAGGCGGCGCCTTGGGGTGCGCGAACGCCTGCGCGCCGACGGCTGCGTCGAGACGCCGCTCGATCCGGTGTCGCTCGAGCACGCGATCGACCTGCTGAGACCGGACCACGTTGAGGCGGTCGCGGTCTGCTACCTGCACGCGTACCGCGACCCGCAACACGAGCTCGCGACGAGGGCGGTGATCGAAAGAGAACTGCCGGGGATATACGTCTCGCTGTCCTCGGAGGTGTTCCCGCAGATCAAGGAATACGAGAGGGTCTCGACGACCGTCGTCAACGCCTATGTCGGACCGGCCCTGTCGCGCTATCTGGCACGGCTCGAACGCCGGCTCGCGGAAGTCGGCTACGGTGGGCCGACCCTGATCATCCAGTCGCATGGCGGCGTCGCGCCCATCGCCGAGTCGGGGCGCCTCGCGGCCGGCGCCGTGTTGTCCGGCCCGGCCGGCGGGATCGCCGGCAGCATCCATGCAGCTCGCATCATGCAAGAACCCAATCTGATCCCGTTCGACATGGGCGGCACCAGCACCGACATCTCGCTGATCGTCGGCGGCCAGCCGACTCTGGTCACCGGCCGCCGGGTCGCCGGACATGCGATCGCACTCAACAGTCTCGACATCACCAGCATCGGAGCGGGCGGCGGCTCGATCGCCCGGGTTGACGCCGGCGGCATCCTGCATGTCGGTCCGCAGAGCGCCGGTGCCGTCCCCGGGCCTGCCTGTTACGGAGCGGGCGGCACCGCCGCGACGGTGACCGACGCCAATCTCGTGCTCGGCTATCTCGATCCGGCGAGCTTTCTGGGCGGCCGTCGCCGTCTCGACCCTTCGGCCGCCGAGACCGCGGTCGACGGTATCGCCGCCAGGCTCGGGATCGACCGGGTCGCCGCGGCGCGCGGCATTCACCGGGTCGTCAACACGACAATGGCCGAGGGGGTGCGGCTCGTGTCGGTGCGGCGCGGCGTCGATCCCCGGCACTTCGCGCTGCTCGCCTTTGGCGGCGCCTCGGGACTGCACGCGACCGAGATCGCGCGCCAGCTCGATCTGTCGCGGGTGATCGTGCCGCGCGTTGCGGCGGTGCAGTCGGCCTGGGGCATGCTGACGACCGATCTGCGCTTCGAGGTCGCCCGCACGCATATCGGCGACATACGGGCGCTCGACGGCGGCGCGGTGAAACAGCTGTTCGACGAAATGGAAGCCGAAGGGCTCGCAAGGCTTCGCGCCTCGCCCGGACCGGGGTCTGGGGCAGGGTTCGACGGACCAGTACGAACGGCGCGGTCGGTTGATATGCGCTATGGCGAGCAGGTCTTCGAAATCGCCGTTCCGCTCGATGGGGTCGATTGGGAAGCCGCCGACCCGCTGCCGCAGATCGCCGAGCGGTTTCATCGCCGGCACGAGGAGCTCTACACCTATTCTCTGCTCGATCAAGAGACTGTGCTGGTCAATGCCAGGGTCGCGGTCGCCGGCCTCCTGTCGGCGCTGCCGCAGGAACCCGGTCTGCCCGAGGCGCCGCCGGCTGCTCCCCGCGGCGAGAGGCGGACCTATCTCGATGACTGGAGCATCTGCCCGGTGTACGATTTCGAGGCGCTGGCGCCGAAGCAAACTATCGCGGGGCCGGCGATAATCGAATCGCTGATGACCACGGTCCTGCTGCGCCAGGGCGAAGTCGCCACGGTTACTCCGCTCGGCTGGCTCGATATTATCTTGCTGCCCGGCGCCACGCGGACGGTGATGTAACCGCGAGTTGCTGCGTATAATGCCGCAAACGGCTGTTGCGAGGATTTGCCGATGGCTCGCAATCCGCAAGAGGCCGCGCTGGCTCTGCACCGGTTCGGGTTCGGGCCGCGCGCCGGATCGATCGAGGAGATCGCCGCCGATCCCCGCGGCGCGCTGATTGCCGAGCTCGACCGGCCGGACGCGGGGCAGATCACGAACCCCGACCTGCCGACGAGCGGTGCCGCCAACCGCGCCGTCTTCGAGTACCGGGCCGAACGCAACGCTGAGAAAAAGCTCGCGCGCCATGACACCGCGCAGGCCGCGACGGAGGCTGCGCCTGCCAAACCCGAGGCGGTGCCGTTGCCGCGGCAGCTCTTTCGCAACGAAGCCAGGGCGCGGATCGATGCGGCTCTAAACGCCGAAATCGGCTTGGTCGAGCGCCTGGTGTGGTTCTGGTCGAACCATTTCTGCGTCAACCAGGACAAGACGGTCATGGCCGGCGCCTATGAGCGCGAGGCGATCCGACCTCATGTCTTGGGCCGGTTCGTCGACATGC
This sequence comes from uncultured Alphaproteobacteria bacterium, assembly GCA_963700195.1. Taxonomy (GTDB): domain Bacteria; phylum Pseudomonadota; class Alphaproteobacteria; order ATCC43930; family CGMCC-115725; genus AP-15. Next base: position 7,355 of record CAVOWQ010000015.1, on the reverse strand, counting down.
TGCTCGCCGCCGAAGGCCATCCGGCGATGCTTCTCTACCTCGACAACGCCCAGTCGATGGGGCCCGACTCGGTCGCCGGCATCAATCGCGACAAGGGGCTCAACGAGAATTTGGCGCGCGAGGTCCTTGAACTGCATACGCTTGGCGTGCGCACGGTCTACACGCAGGACGACGTCACCAGTTTCGCCAAAGTCCTGACGGGCTGGACGATAATTCCGACTGTGACGAACCCGGACCACGGCGGCGAATTCGTCTTCATCAAGCGTATGCACGAGCCCGGCTCGGAAACCGTGATTGGCAAGAGTTACGACGGTACAGGGCCCGAGCAGGGCCATGCGGTCCTCGCCGATCTGGCTCGCCATCCGGCGACGGCTAAGCATCGTCGCGACAAAATTGGCGTGCCATTTCATTGCCGACGACCCGCCGCCGGTTCTCGTCGAGCGGCTGACCCAACGCTTTCTCGACACTGACGGCGACCTGAAGGAGGTGACGAGGGCGCTGCTCGCTTCTCCGGAAGCCTGGGAACCGCAGCAGGCCAAAATCAAGCGGCCGGGCGAGTGGATTGTAGCGGCGCTGCGCGCGACCGGGATCTCCGGCGATATCCAGCGGATCGTCGGAGGGATGGCGCTCCTCGGCGAACCGTTGTGGCGGCCGCCGGCGCCGAAGGGCTTCTCCGACGACAACGCCGCCTGGCTCGACGGTTTGGCGCAACGTCTCGACATCGCCAACACCTTTGCCCAGCGGGTCGGCGATCGGCTCGACGCCGTGTCGGTAGCCGATACGGCGCTCGGCCCGCTCGCCTCGGCGGAAACCCGCCGCGCGATTGCCACGGCCGAGAGCAAACCGCAGGCGATGACATTCCTGCTGATGGCTTCCGAATTTCAGCGGAGGTGACGATGCCGGTAACGTTCCACGCTCCGACACGGCGCGAATTGCTGGTTGGCTCAGGTGTGCTGTTCGCCTGGGCCTCGGTCCCGCACCTCGCGCGCGCCGAGGGGCGCGACCCGCGGCTTTTGACGATTGTGCTGCGCGGCGCACTCGATGGGCTCGCGGTGGTCGCGCCGGTCGGCGATCCCGATTGGACCAAGTTGCGCGGCGAAAAATCGCTGACCGCCGACGGCCAGACCCCGGCCTTGCCGCTCGACGGCTTTTTCGCGCTGAACCCGGCGATGCCGAACCTGCACCGCCTCTATCAGGCGGGGCAGGCGACGATCGTGCACGCGGTCGCGACGCCCTATCGTGAGCGCTCGCATTTCGACGGGCAGGACGTGCTCGAAAGCGGCCTCGCGAAGCCGGGCGCGGCCGATACCGGCTGGCTCAACCGCGCGCTCGCGGCGCTCGAACCCGGCGGGCGTGTCGATCCGCATGGCCGGCAGGCATTTGCGGTCGGCCCGATCACGCCGCTCGTCGTGCGCGGGCCGGCGCCGGTCCTCTCCTGGGTCCCGCCAAAGCTGCCGCCGGTCAGCGACGACACGACGATGCGCCTCCTCGACCTCTACCGCCATACCGATCCGACCTTTGCGCGCGTGCTCGAGGAGCGCGTCGGGCTCGCGGCGATCGCGAAGGTTGGCGGCATGAACAGCGAGCCGGGCGACGAGCGCCCGGCGATCCAGGGCGGCGGCATCGCCCAGGTTCGCACCTACTTCGCCGACGCGGCCGGCGCCGCGGCCAAATTTCTCGCCGAGCCGGAGGGTCCGCGGGTCGGCGCGCTCGCCTTCGACGGCTGGGACACCCACGTCAACGAGGGCATCGTCCAAGGCCGGCTCGCCAACCTGCTCGGTGCGCTCGACGGCGCGATTGCCGCGGTCGAGACGAATATGGGCGAGGCTTGGCACGAGACGGTCGTCGTGCTGGTCACCGAATTCGGCCGCACCGCGCACCTCAACGGCAATGACGGCACCGACCACGGCACCGCGACGGTGGCGCTGCTCGCCGGCGGCGCGCTGAAGGGCGGCCGCGTCATCGCCGACTGGCCGGGCCTCAAAGAAGCCGATCTCTACGAAAAGCGCGATCTGAAGCCGACGGCCGATCTGCGCGCCGTCCTCAAGGGCCTGCTGCGTGACCACCTGCGCGCCGACGAGCAAAGACTGGAGACGGCCGTGTTCCCCGACAGCGCCGCGGCGAAGCCGTTGCAGGGGCTGCTCGCCTGAGGCTTTAATGGCGTCCCTAATCCGATTAGGACGCCCGATGAATGATCTGAGCCTACCGAGCCCCGTCGCCCGCGCGCGCGATCTCGCCCGATTGATCGACGCGGAGGCGGACGCGATCGAGCGCGGCCGGCGCCTGACCGAGCCGGTGGTCGAGGAACTGCACCGGGCGCGGCTCTTCCGCATGCTCTACCCGCGCTCGGTCGGCGGCGACGAGGTCGAGCCCGCGGTCTACATCGAGGCGGTCGGCGAATTGGCGCGGGCCGACGGTTCGGTCGGCTGGTGCGCCTCGATCGCCAACAGCACCGGGCTCTTCGCGCCCTATCTCGACCGGAGGCGGCGCGCACGGTGTTTGGGCCGCCGCGTTCGACCTGCGCCTGGGGACCGCCCAACGATTGCCGCGGGATCGCGGTGCCGGGCGGCTATCGGGTGACCGGCCGCTGGGATTTCGCCAGCGGCTGCCGCCATGCGAGCTGGATGGGCGCGCACGGCACGGTCGTCGAGCCCGACGGCTCGTTGCGCCTCAACAATTTCGGCCGGCCGACGTTACGCACCTGGCTGTTCCCGGTGGAGCAGGCGACTTTGCTCGACAATTGGAACCCGATCGGTCTGCGCGGCACCGCGTCGGAATCCTACACGGTCGAGGACCTCTTCGTGCCCGAGGAATTCACCGGCACCCGCGAGGACCCGACCCTGCGCCGCGAGCCCGGCCCGCTCTACGCCTTCCCGCAGCAGACCCTCTATTCGGTCGGCATCGCCAGCGTCGCGCTCGGCATCGCCCGCGGCATGCTCGACGCCTTCGTCGAGCTGGCCTTGCGCAAGACCCCGCGCGGCACCGGCCGCCTCGCCGACAACGCGGTGATCCAGGCCGAGGTGGCGCGCGCCGAAGCCCGCCTCGGCGCCGCCCGCTGCTACCTCATCGACACGGTGACCGAGATCTACCGCCGCGCCGGCCCATCAGCCCCGATCGACATCCCGGACCGCGCCCGCGCCCGCCTCGCCGGCTCCAACGCGATCACCAGCGCCGTCGCAGTCGCCAACCGGACCTACAAGGCCGCCGGCGTCGACGCGATCTTCCCCGGCAGCCCCTTCGAGCGCCGCTTCCGCGACCTCCACACCCTCTCGCAGCAAATCCAGTCCCGCGACGCCCATTACGAAACCGTCGGCCAAGTGTTGCTCGGCAACCCGCCCGAGGTGTTCTTTTAGGGTCTCCCAAAGGTCGGCCCCGCGCCCCATTCCCTGCCATACGGGAAAAGTCAGGGAAAAAATCCAAAATCATCAGTTTCACCGTCGATATATCGTTTTCAGTTCAAGCGGCTTATGGAAAATCCCCGACGCGCGCAGCAGGGAATTGCATTTCCCTGCCAAGCGCCTTTGCAGGGAAACGGCAGGGAAATCCGAATGGGATGCGATCGCTGAGGGTTTCATGACGGCGTAGGCTACGCTTCGATCTTGGCATCAGCATGGCCGAGGATGCCCGGTCCTAACTCTAAGCGAGCCTCACGCCGTGGGACCCGAGTGGACAAGCCAACTGCGTCGACACCCTCGATACTGAACTGTGGGTCCGCTTAGTGCCAGCCGACGCCTCGTCGGGCCTCCTCAAACCGCCGCAGTCGACCCACAAGGCCATCGTCGCACCCGCGATCGAACGGCTGCATCTGCCCCACATCTCAGCAAGCGATCCCTCGCGCGCGAGTGACGTGTAGATCACGTCGAACGTGCCTGGATCCCACCGCGCCGGCGGCGGGATAGCCCTGCAGCGGATCGCGACCCTCACGCGCGATCCGCCACGCGGTCCCTTCATAGGGCGTCCGGGGCAGCGCATCGACTTTGTCCAGCAGCTCGAGGTCGCGGGGGCGTCGGTCTGCCATGGACTGCTCAGATGTAGGCGCCCGAGTCGAGCCGCTCGATCACCGCCAGCACCTCCTCGGTGCGGCCCTCGTTGATCAGGTCGATTGCGCGTTCGCCGTTGAGCAGTGGATGGCGCGCGTGCAGCCACAGCCGCGTCTCGTCCGGGGCGTAGAAGTCGGAGAGGCGGTCCACGACATAGCGCAGCTCGGCGATCACCGTCTGTGTGCGCAGCGCGAGGGCACCGTGCCACGCGACCAGCGCGACACGGTGGGCGGCGAGGCGCCTACGATGTTGGCGATGTCCTTGCCCTGCAGGCCCCCGCGCTCGCGAAGACCGGAGGCTTGTTCCAATCACCCGCGGCGAACCGCTCCTTCTCTCCGAGGCCGTGACTGATCCCGCCGGCTGCGCCGAAGGCGGCGACTGAGACGGCGGTCAGACCGCCCACTCCGTCGGCCACAATCGGCCGGTCTAGCTGTTGGAAGTCGACAGCTGCGGCGATGTAGCGCCGCAGCATCGGCGCCTCGGCGTCAGCGCCGAAACCCGAGACGCGGAGCCACAGATTGTCAAAAGGCAGGTCGTTCAGGCCCGCGATCAGCACCCGCCGCTGCGCGGGATCCCGGAGCGAGCCGTATTTCAGCGTCAGCGGATAGTCGATCGCGATCGCCACGCCGCCGGCCACATCGAGCGCGCCTCGCAAGTCCTCGCAGGCCTGCCGGTCGATCCCGAACCACGCGTCGGTCGACCCTTCCAGAAGGTGTGCCGGGGCCTGGACCGCATGGAAGCCGTGCTCGACCGCGAACCGGGCGATCTTGCCGATCACATCGTGGCTGCTCCTCCGGGCAAAGTGCTCCGGCTGCAGCGGCCCTTCCGAGTGGGCCCAGGGTGCCGATTTTGCCGCCCCGCCATAGCGGCCGATCGCGGAGAGTTCAGCCACGTTGGTATCGAGCATCAGCTCGCGACCGGCGTCGATGAGTTGCCCGACCACATCCTTCTGATGTGTGAACGCCGAGGCCTCGACCACTACACGCTCCAAGGGGAGACGGCCGGCCGCGAGAAGCTTTTCGACCTGACGATGAAAAGCACCCAGCCGCAGGTAATGGGCAACCGGCTCTGGCTGGGGGTGCAGATAGACGACATTCTCAGACATGCGGCGCTCCAAGTACGTGCGGAGGCATATAACAATTTGATTTCAAAAATGTCAATTCATGAAATTGAAGTGGAATCCGTGGTCCTGCTCTGGGAGCGGTCCGCCCGCAGGACTGAAGGTCCGGAAGTTGGCGAGGCTCCAAGGTCCGCTCCCGGCGCGATCCGGTCACCCGGCCCAGCCAGCTCGAACTAGCGTTGTTGCCCCAAAGCAGCCCTAGCCGCCGGGCCAAAGCAACGGCGAGGTCGGTGCAGGGTTTCGGATGCCGGCCGGTCGAGACGTATCCAGCGGTACTGATGGCCGGCGTCCAGGAACCTTCACAGGAGCGGTCGCGCCCGTTATTGTGAATCTATTCCGATCTGATCCGGCGGGGCTGGACGCCGCAGCCGGCATGCTCATTCCGGTGTTTGCGCCGTTAGACTAGGCACGCGTCCGAGAGCGCCGGGCGACTCGTTACCCACCGCCCGAGCAGTATGTGCACCCGCCTTCCTGCGCGCGGTTCAAACCCCATACCCCCGACGGGAGGAGAGTGATCCCCGGCACCAGGTTCGCGGCCCATTCCTTTGCCGCGTCGTCTGCGCTGACGCCGGCGTTGCTGGCGAGCTGTTTGCTCAGGCCATGCAGCGCCAGATTGCAGGCACCGAATACCGCACCTTTTCCGAGCAGCCGGTCAACAGCCATATCGTCCGTCAGCAGAACACCGGGTTTTCGATTCAGAAAGGGATTTTTCACTGCCGAGGCCTTGGTCTCCGGGTCGATGATCTTGAATGACTCACCGATCTTGTATTTTTCCCACATCGCACTTTTGAGAGCGATCGGGAGCGCCTGAGAGCGCAGAATGACGACCGACGTCGCGGACCCCGGCGCCGCATCCGTGAGCAGGAACGCTTGTGCGAATACAAGCGGGCGGCCGTCGTTGACCGTATAACCGTCAACCACCTGGCGATGGCTTCCTGCGAGCTTTCCGGGCCAGTTCGGGTCGTCACCCGCCGCCACTGTTGCGGCCTGTGCGCGCGACGCCGCAGACGCAAGCCCAGCGAGCCCGAGCACCGTTGCCCCGGCGAGGCGAAAGAAATTCCGGCGCGGCGCGCCATCGGTCGTGATTGCATTGAGAGTGTTCATCTGCTCCTCCGTTCCGCATGTGTTTTCATGTAGTTGGCCGGCGTCTTGCTTGCCGATGGAACGGCCGGCGCGTCCTGTCGGCTTTCCTGAATATGCTGAATTAACCCCGGAGTCTCCGGGCACCGTCGGCGCCGTCACGTCAGGCTCCGATACAGCATGTAGCCCGCCACCACGACCAGCATGCACCCCAGCAGCCGCGTCAGTGTCTGGCGTTGTGCCGAGAGCCGTTTCGCCAGATGCGCGCCGATCCATCCGCCGCCGATCCCGCCCGCGATGAACAGCAACGCGACCGGCCATTGAACGAGCCCGGAGACGGCATAATTCACCGCCGTCGTCATGCCGAAAACCCCTACTGCGACCAGCGAGGACCCAATCGCCGCGATTGTCGGCATGCCGGTCGCGAGGATCAGTCCGGGCACCACGAGGAACCCGCCGCCGATCCCGTAGAACCCCGACAGTGCGCCGGTCCCGAGTCCGATCGCACCGAGCCTCCGCAGATTGACCGACCGCCGCGCGGCCGCCGCGCCAGAATCGGCCTTGCGCCCGCGCAGCATCATCACCGCGACGAACAGCATCAGCAGCGCGAACAGGATCAGCAGCCGGTGCCCGTCCACCGCCTTCCCGATTGACGAGCCGGCGAAGGCGCCGGCCAATCCGGCGGCCGCGAAGATCAGCGCGGGACGCCAGCGGACATGCCGCTCACGCGCGTGCGGCACGAGATTGGCGAACGCATTGAACGCGACCGCGAGCGCGCTGGTGCCGATCGCCAGATGCGGGTCCGGCATCCCCACGACATACAGCAGCAACGGCACCGCGAGAATCGAACCGCCGCCGCCAACCAGGCCGAGCGTAAAGCCGACGATGACCCCGCTGCCGATTGCTGCCGCTGTCTGGAATGGGTCCACCCGCGGCGCTCAGCCTCCCGATGCTGGGGAGTTGCTTCGCAGGGTGTGTGCGTTGTCCTTCTGCCACTGCTGGATCGGCTGCCACGGTCCGGTCAGATGCTGCGATGGCGGAAACGGGCCGAGGAATGGCGGATAGGTCGCGTCGGCGGGCTTGAGCGCGCGGTCGGGAAAATCCCGCTCATTGCC
>CAVOWQ010000014.1:0-56381 GCA_963700195.1 uncultured Alphaproteobacteria bacterium | reverse complement strand
ATCGAGCTCGATTCGGACGGAGTGCTGCTGCTCCATCTGGGCATGTCGGGGCGGGTCACGGCGGGCACCGCCGCTCTGCCGGACGCACCGCACGACCACGTGGTATTGCGGCTCGATGACCGCACCATCATTCGCTCGACGGACGCCACCAGCTGGGGCTCGACTGGTGGAGCGCGGGGAGGAGAAACCCAAGGCCCACTGTTCGGCGAAGCTCAGCCCGGAGCCGCGAAACCGAATTCGACGGCGCCTATCTCGCCGCGGCGCTCGCCGGCGAGAAGATCGACACCAAATCAAATCCGCATTGCTCGACCAGCGGATCGTCGCCGGGCTCGGAAACATCTATGTCTGCGAGGCGCTTTTCCGCTCTCGTGTCTCGCCGCGGCGGCTTGCCGCCTCGATCGGCCGGGTGCGCGCCGAGCGACTGGTCGGCGGCATCCGCTCGGCCCTGACCGAGGCGATCGAGGCCAGCAGATCCTGGCTGCGCGATTACATCCAAGCCGACGGCCAGACTTCGCTGATTTCCAGCACCGCTGGGCAGTCTATGGTCATGAAGGCGATCCCTGTCCCGGCTGCGATTGCGGCGGCGCCGTGCGTCGATCGTTGCAGTCCGGCCGATCGACCTTTTTCTGTGCGAAACGACAGCGTTCAAGAGGCTAAAGATGAGCGAGCGACCGGCTACCAAAATATTCCTCGTCGAGCGGCGCGGTGCGGTCAGCATCATCACTCAACCGGCCGGCGGCGCTCGACGCGCTCGACAGCCACACTCGTTCGCGAGCTCGCCGACCTGGTGGACAGCTCGAAGAACGCAGCGATGGGCGCGATCGTGTGGCCGGAAACGAGAAGCCTTCGCCACCAGCGCCGACATCAAGGAGATGGTGGCGAAAGCTATGCCGAATCTATTGCGACGAGTTCATCACCCGCGGGTGGGAGCGGGTCGGACAGTGCCGCAAGCCGGTCATTGCGGCGGTTGCCGGGTTTGCGCTCGGCGGCGGTGCAGATCGCGATGATGTGCGACATCGTCATCGCCGCGGACACGGCGCGGTTCGGCCAGCCGGAGATCAATCTCGGCACGATTCCGGGAGCGGGCGGACCACACCGTCACCCGCTTTGTCGGCAAGGCGAAGGCGATGGATCTGTGCCTGACCGGCCGCATGATGGATGCGGCGGAAGCGGAACGCGCCGGGCTCGTCAGCCGCATCGTTCCCCCGGCCGAGCTGCTCTCCGAGGCGGTACAAAATCGCCGACCGGATTGCCGGCATGTCTCGCCCGATCGCAATGATGGCCTTAAGGAAGCGGTCAATCGCGCCTATGAGACCACTCTCGCCGGGGGTGCGCTTCGAGCGGCGGCTGTTCCATTCGACCTTCGCCACGGAAGACCGGAAGGAGGGCATGGAGGCCTTCATCGACAAGCGCAGCCCACCTTCCGCAACCGGTGACGCGATTTACCGCGGCCGTCCTTGTTCGAATGGCGCAGCGGCAATGGCTCGACGCAGTAGGCTCCGCCACCGAGATCCCGCGAAACCATCAAGACCTTGTGCAGCATTGCCCGCGCGGGTCGCCAAACCGTGCGGTGCATCATCTCGCCGGCGACCGTGCGGCCGGCATCCTGGCGAAGACTGGCCATGCCGTGCCGACGAAAATCGGCAACCCAGACATACTACCAAGCGCCACGGTACGCCAAAAGCGGCGGCGACGTCAACTCGTCCACCCGTCAAGCTATGACGCGCTGGACGATTTGTCCTCGTTCGGCGATGCTGATCGTGCGGGGGTGTAACGCAGAGTTGTTCTTCATGACCGGCGAACGCGTGGACAGGTCCGAGAGAATTCCCGGCAGATCAACCAGTCACCTCGACGACGATCCGCCCGCAAGTCGCACCGCTCGGAGTCTAGGGCGCCAACCCGGGCAGCGCGGAAAGCGGCACAGTCTCGGTCATCCTGTCCAGCTTATCGAGCGGCAGGTCGCGCACCAGCCGCTGCCAAGCTTCGATCCGCTCGTCGCGCGGGCACATGACCAAGTCGATGCCGGAGCAGGTTGACCCGCGCGAACAAAAGCGGGATCACCGTCGCCGGCAGGTCGCTGCCCCCGGCGAGCCCGCAGCGCGACGCTGGCGCGGTATCTGAGCTCGGGTCAGGATCGTCGCCAGGGTGGTCCCGCCGACCGCGTCGATTGCTCCGGCCCAGCGCTCGGCGTCGAGCGGCCGCGACGGTTTCGCCGCGAGCGCTGCGCGATCGATCAGCTCAGCTGCGCCGAGCTCGGTCAGATCGTCGCGCTGCTCGGGTCGCCCAGTTCGACGCCGACCACCCGATGCCCGAGCCGCGACAGGAGCGCCACCGCGACACTGCCGACCCCGCCGGCGGCGCCGGGTGACTAACCAGCACGTCGCCCGCGTCCAGTTGAGCCCGTGCCCGTTCTAAAGCGATGACCGCGAGCATCGCCGTGAACCCGGCAGTGCCGATCGCCATCGCCTGGGGAGCGGTGAGACCTTCCGGCCGGCGCACCAAGTAGAGGCCCGGACGCGCGCCTTCTTCCGCGTAGCCGCCCCATTGCGTCTCGCCGACCCGCCAGCCGGTCAGGTACCGGATCGCCCGGCTTGAACTCGGGCGCATCCGAGCGCTCGACGGTGCCGGCGAAATCGACGCCGGGAACATGCGGGTAATTGCGCGCCAGCCGGCCGATCCCTTGCAGGATCATCCCGTCCTTGTAATTGAGCGTCGAGCACTCGACCGCGACGGTAACCTCGCCGGGCGGCAACCGCTCCTCGTCGATCGCCTCGAGCCGCAACGACTTTGCCGCCCTCCTCGTGGAGTACGGCCCGCGGAATGTCGTCATTACGCGCGCAGCGGCTCGAGGATGCTGACGAAGTTGGCGACCGCGGCGCCGCCCATGTTGAAGACGCCGGCGAGCGCGGCGTCCGGCACCTGGATGCCGCCGGCCTTGCCGGTCACCTGCATCGCCGCCAGTACATGCATCGACACGCCGGTTGCGCCGATCGGATGCCCCTTCGACTTCAGGCCGCCCGAGGTTGCCGTTGATCGGCAGCTTGCCATCCTTCTCCGTCCAGCCTTCGAGGATCGCGCGCGCGCCTCGCCTTTTTGCGGTCAACCCTCGCTTCGTATTCGATCAGTTCGGCGATCGTGAAGCAGTCATGGGTCTCGACCAGGTCGAGGTCTTCGAGACCAACCGGCCGCCGGCGGCGCAGCGTTTCCAGCAAGCTCCGGCCCTTCGAAGGCGACGATGTCGCGCCGGCTCATCGGCAGAAAGTCGTTGACCTGCTCGGCCGCGCGGAAAATCACCGCTTTCTTCATGCTGCAGCGCCTGTCGCCGTGTCGGCGAGCACGATCAGCGGCAGCGCCGTCCGAGACCAGCGAGCAGATCGGTGCGCTTCAGCGGCCGGCGACGATGGGTTCTTGTCCGAACAGTGCGGCAGAATATCGATCAGCCCAGATCTTCTCTTGCATCTGGGCCAGGGTTGGCGACGCCGTTCTTGTACGTAGTCTCAGCGGCGATCCGCGCCAATGCATCCGACTGATCGCCATAACGCTGGAAGTAGTTCTGGGCAATTTTTCCGAAGATCCCGGCAAACCGCCCTCGATCGCGTCTTCCTCCTTGCGGTAGGAGGCGCCGAGCAGGATCGTCGCCACCTGCGCTCCGGAGACCTCGGTCATCTTCTCGACACCGACGATCAGCGCCAGCCGCGCCTTGCCGGCGGCGATCGCGTTCAGCCCTGATGGATCGCGGCCGAGCCGGTCGCGCAGGCGTCCTCGACCCGCGTCGCCGGCTTCGAAGCGAAGCGCGGGATCCGCCTGGAACACCAGCGAAGCCGGGAACTCCTGCCGGACGAAGCCGCCGTTCATCGTGCAGATAGATCGTGTCGATGTCGGCCGCCGCGACCCCGGCGTCGGCCAGCGCTGCCTGCGCGACCTCGACGATCAGCGACTCGACGTCCGACCCTCGTGCTTGCCGAATTTGCTGTGCGCCCAACCGACGATACACCCGCTCATGCCGCCCTCCACAGTGCCAGCGGTACGATAACAACCGCGCCGCCGCCGCTCTATCACGATATGGGACCGCATCACGTTGTTTCGAGCCAGAGCCACCTTCGAGCCGGTAGGTTTATCGGCGCCTCCACGAGAGGCAGGCCTCAGAGGCAACGCTCGGCCTAGCCCACGGCTCCGGCTCGAATCTGCAAAGGAAACCTCGCGCCACCAATCAAAACCGCCTCCCCGGCGAAGGCCGGGGTGCCATCGTTCCGCCGCACGAGTCTGTAATTATTGGGTAAACCTGCGAGTGCCAGATAAGTCCGAGGCGACGGCGCGATGGGTCCCGGCTTTCGCTGGGAGAGTGCGTAATACAATCCGGGCCGCGAGCCAATTCGCTCACACGCTCGTTTGTGGGCAAGCCGCTGCTTGCTGTTTTCGCTGTTTCCGCGACGTATTATCAGCCAGCTGCGCACCGTTTTCGGCGGAAATCCCTGGCCCGTGCGCTCCCGCGCGATGACGGAACAGCGAGAATTCTCGCTGTTCCGTGGCTGTTTTTCGCTGATCCGCGAAGGCAAGATCAGCGAGAAATGTGCAGCGCCCGAATATTACCATCTCAACATCTCACTTGCACGCCAGCGTCCGCGGCGCGTCGACCGGCGATGCCGTATCGGGACGTTGCTTCCCACTCTAATCAGGCCCCACCCGTCTATCAACTCTGACGCTGCAAAGCCTTCGATCTGTGGAGACGGCGGTAAGTCCAGAGCCGTACGAATTGCCCACAAATATGTTGAAATGTGGACCATTCATTACTGTTTTGGTCCCGGTACAGTTGCTCTTGAGAGTATAGGTTGTGGGGGTTGGAGATGGGACCGCACCGACCACAACGGTACCATCGATGCTGAACGTCACCAGATTCCGTCCCCGTGCCGTCTCCATTCTAGTCGAATAACCGGCGGCAGCGGACACCGACTGTTCCGCGAACTCCAAATGCCGGGGGAAACAGCGTCCCGTTTGCCGCTACCAGATACTGGCCGTTCAACGTCTGCAGGCTACACTTGGTCGGATGGTTGAAATCACCGGCGTAAGTTCGCTCTGCCGTAAGCAGAGCCGTACCGGGTCGAGTGCCACAGCTCCAATCGCCGTTGATGTTAAACGCTTCATGGCAACCGCTCCTGTTGTTCGTCGCCCGAACCTGGCGATCCTCGAGGCGGCTTCCGCCGCGGAACCGAAAAGAGTTCCGGACCCGCGCGCGAGGCGATAAAGCGAGAGAAAAAATTTTTTAAATCGGTTTGAAATGTTCCAAAATCGCCGCTGTTGTGGGTCTTGCAAGCAGGGGCAGCCGAGCCTCGCTACCGACCTTGCTCATGCTCGCCGCGGGAGACGGAAGCATGGATGCGCTGGCCACCGCCGACGCTTTTCTGTTCGAGGGCTTCCGGCTCGACCGGCGGGGATTGTTTCGGCGCGACCCGAACGGCTTCTTTGTTCCTGTCTCGCTGGGCTCGCGGGCGCTCGAAGTCCTCGGTATTTTGATCGCGCTTTCGGGAGATCTTGTCTCGCGAGACGAAATCATGAATGCGGTGTGGCCGGGGACCGTCGGTGGAGGACAGCAATCTCCCGGTCCAGATCGCCGCGCTTCGCCGGGTCCTCAACGAGGGGCGGGCGGAAGGTAGCTGCATCCAGACCGTCCCCGGACGCGGCTATCGCTTTGCCGCGGTGGTGACACGAGCCTCGGCGGAGGCTGTGCTCCCATTGCCCGACAAGCCGTCGATCGTGGTGCTCCCCTTCGCGAACATGAGTGGCGATCCCGAACAGGAGTATTTCGCTGACGGCATGGTCGAAGAGATCATCACCGCGCTCTCGCGCATCGCTGGCTCTTCGTCATCGCCGCGTAATTCAAGCTTCACCTACAAGCGTCAGGCAATCGATGTGAAGCAGGTCGCTCGCGAGCTCGGTGTGCGGCTATGTTCTTGAAGGTTCAGTGCGCAAAGCGGGCAGGCGCGTGCGCATCACCGCGCAACTGATTGATGCGCTGAACGGAACGCATCTCTGGGCCGATCGCTTCGACGGTTTGCTCGAAGATGTCTTTGACCTACAGGACGAGGTGGCGTTGAGCGTCGCCGGCGTTATCGAGCCGACCCTGCAAGCCGCCGAAACGGCACGTTCCGCCGCCCGCCCTACCACCGATCTGACCGCCTACGATTTGTATTTGCGTGCCCTTGCGCGAGCCCCTCCATGAAAAGGACCAGCTGACTCAGGCGCTTGACCTGCTCGGCCAGGCGATCTGAACGTGATCCGTATTACAGTTCTGCTCTAGCGTTGGCAGCCCATTGTCACCAAAGGTTTGCGGTGATGAACTGGACCGACGATCTGGAGACGGTCCGGCTCACCAGTGTCAGTTTTGCGCGACGGGCGCTGCGGGAATCGGCCCCGATGAGCCTGACGTCCTCGCACTCGCGGCGTTCACGCTCGGATACTTCGGGGAGGATATTGAAGTCGCAATTGGGTTGATCGAACGTTGCCTTGTCCTCAACCCGAGCCATGCTCGCGGGTGGCACTGGAGTGGTCTGCTCAGGGTTTTTGCCGGTCAACCTGAGCTCGCGCGAGCGTTCGAACCTATTTGCGTCTCAGCCCGCGCGATCGCTTGGCGCCTTATCTGTCTTCAATCGGCGAAGCCCGTTTCTTCAGTCGCCGGTTCGACGAGGCGGCGGCTAACTTGCTCTGCGTCGCTCGAAAGGGCTACCGGGCTTCCCAATAACCTATCGCGTTCTCGCTTCGTGCTATGCGAATATGGGACGGCTCGACGAAGCGCGTGAAATCGTCGGGCGAGCTGCGCGCGATCACTGCCTGTCGTGATGGAAGGCGAAACGCGGTATCGGACCCCAGAGCACCGCGAGCTGTTTCTCTCGGCCTGCGGCTAGCAGCCTGCAGGCGATATGACCCAAGCGGAACCGAACCCAGAGATCATCGACGCTTTCACGCTGCGCCGTCTGGACGCGGGACACGGACCTAACTGGCGGCGTGCTCGCGAACCGCGGATCACTTTCACGACCGACTTGCCCTTCGTGATAACCAAGACTGCTGCGCGCGTAGCCATCGATTCTTTCTGTCTGAGTCCCTTCGCCTCCGGACGCAGGGATTACCGCGGACCGAGCTCGCCTTCGCCGACCATCCGCTCGTGCCCGTCCACCTCGTGTTTAATTCGGTAATGCGGGGCATTGCCGCTCGCCGAGCAAGAGGCGAACTATCTTGAAACGGCCTTTCGCCGTATGTTCGACACCCCGCTCCGGGAAAAATTCCACCGCCTGGCCAATGTGGTATTTGTGCTCTGACATGCTAATCCTTCCTGGACACCGGGCTAACCCGAGTTCGCGAATCCGCCACGGGAACCGGAGAATGGCCGGCAATGATCGGAGGTCTCAACATCCCGTACGCCAGGACGCCAATTATCAATAGCACGGGAATTACGATCGGCGGAACGAGATATTTCATGGTGTCTCCAGTTTAAAGAGAACTGCATTGGCGGCATCAGCGGGTAAACGCTGGGGCGTGGCCGGCACCCGATCACAACAAGCCGGAGAGGACTGCGGCGCCGAGGGCAATGCTGGCAAGCACTATCATCGCCCCCCAATACTTCTGCTGCCCCGCACCCACCCGCTCCCGACCTTGCAAAGGCGCCGATTTTTGGTCGGGCAAGAGCTCCACCAACCGCCGGCTGATGGCCAAATCGTCCAGTGATTGCGTTCGACGGATAGGCAGCCGAGCAATCAGCGGCGCCAGCGCCTCGGCTGCTCGAGCTTTGGGCAGGGGGGTGAGCCGGGCGGCCTGTTCCCAAGGATCTAGGCCGAGGCGCGTCAACGCTGAGACAACGCTGAGCGTTACTCCGTTGTGTTCTTCGCCGACCGAGGCGAAGAGAAAATCGTTCAGATCGGAATGGAGCAGGGAAAATCGAGCGGGTAGGGCCATGATCGATCCGGCCTCGAATGGCTGTCCGCCGGAATTCCGTGGTACAGAATTTTGCGTGGCAGACCAATTCTCTGTCCCCGTATATTGTATCTTTTTTGATAAGCGCAAGAATTCTTCAATAGATTTTTGGAATCTGCCGGTACGTGGGTGATTTTTATTTCATACACTGTTTACTCCGGGACGACGTTTGTCGGAGGAGGGGCCGCCAGGGGTCCGCCTAGCCGATCCTTCGCCAGCCTGCCCGAACGTCAGGAGTGTAGTGAAAATTCGTTGGCAGATTATACGGCAAATCGATCTTACCGACGAAAAGAAACTCGTGGATACCTATCCATTAGAGGCGGCATCGGCTAGAAAAATTGAAAATCGTTCCTATCTCCATTGAGCAAGAGATAGCAGGAATCACTTCAATGTATATCTCCCTGGAAGGCAGCTGTACCAAGGATTTCAGCAAATGGCCTGGCGTTTACCACCCAGAAAGCACCAAAGATGTTCGAGCGGATGAAGCCGACGGGGATGTCGCCGGAGATACTGATTTCGATAATCTGGTGATGTCATCACCCGAGCGGCCGCATCTGCCATGGCTCGTGCCCGGTGCGGGTAGGCTTTAAAGCAAATCGCTATCTCGCTCACTCAGCTGCTGGACAACCTGTGGTCGCCTGCCCGGACGAGCGGCGGTCTAGCTCAATGATGGAAGGCCCTCATGACACCCAGGAAAGAGACCTGACTACGATCCTTCTCGATCGCTTGAGCAAGACCGAGGGTCAACCCAAGGATACCGAGGCCGAGACGCTGATCCGAGATACGACGGCGGAGCGGTCGGACGCGCCCTATTCGCTCGTGCAAACCGTGCTGATCCAGGATCTGAGCCTGCACGATGCGCACATAAGGATCTCTGGTTTGGAGACAAAGCTGGCCGAAACAAAGTGCGCTTCATCTGCCCCTCCGGGTCCGGACCTCTCCGACGCTGACACCGCCAACATCTCCACACCAGATTTCAGCGCCAACAATGCTAGTCCATCGTGACCGGTCCAAGGCTAACGAATGCTTCTGCTACCGGGCGACGCTCGACGAACTACTAGCCGACGAGTTGATGGCGCCTGTTCTGCACAGAGCGGGTTACAAACCGGATGAATTTCGAGAGATGATGACAGAGATGGCTCGGCGTAACAGCAAAAGGTTCTTGGCAACTGAATGATGGCGGCAAATGCCGCTGGTGGAGGCCCTGGCCAAGGCTCTGTGCAACCTCAAACGTCAGCAGCCCGTCGGAATGCAGGTTTGCTCGCTCCGGAGGAGGAAAAGATGTTCGTGCGGCTCAAGATAGAAGACACTCGTGAGGGGTTGGTAGCGACTATTTCTCAACGCGATGATGACGGCAAGGTGACGGGCCGCCCTTCGATTTTTCTGGTTGGAGGCAAGGAAGAGGCAAAAGAAAGGGCAAAGGCAGTGGCGCGAGCCTTGGGGTTGAAAACCTACCGCGTCCTCGACAGGACCAGCAGTCGCATGTCACCGCCGATCCATCCCGCCTGATAGCCCGCCTGATAGATAGATTTCAACCCAATTCAGCCTCGTGAAAGTCACCTTAGTCAAATCTCGACCTCGGTGCCGAGCTCGATGACGCGGTCCGGCGGAATGCGGAAAAAATCGGGCGACCGCGTCGCGACGCGTGCTAGCGCGGAATAGAGGCGCTCGCGCCACCGGGCCATCCCGGGCCGCGAGCTTGGTTTGACGTTGGCGCGCCCGACAAAAAAGGAAATCTGGCTCGGATCGAGCTCCAGCCGCGGGATCTGGGCCCGCTGCAATTCCCGCGGGACGTTTGGGGTCTGAGCAAAGCCGAAATGCGCTTCGATCTGCCAAAAACCGCTGCCGAGCTCCCGTGCCTGAATCCGGTCCGCACCCGCCACATGGGGGATGTTCTCGGTGACGACGCGCACCAGCAGCACCGTCCGGTGCAGCACCTTGTTGTGCTTGAGGTTGTGAAGGAGGATTACGGGCACATCTTCAGTCTGGGTAGTGAAAAAGACTGCGGTTCCCGAAACCCGGGCTTCGGGCGCCTGGTCGCAGGTAGCGAGAAAGTCGGCGAGTGGTAACGAATCGCTCGCCAGCCGCAGCCGCACCAGCTGGCGTCCCGTGTGCCAGGTGGTCAGGATCGTAAATACCGCGATTCCAATCACCAGCGGGAACCAGCCGCCGCTCGGGATCTTCAGGGTATTGGCCCCGAATAGCGCAAGGTCGACGGTCATGATCGGCACCAGCACGACGGCTATTGTCGGCCATTGCCAGCGCCAGACGCCATGCATGACAGCCGCGGCCAGGACTGTCGTGATGGCCATTGTCCCGGTGACCGCAAAGCCATAGGCCGAAGCGAGTGCGCTCGAGCTTTGGAACCCAAGAACCAGGGCGACGACTGCAATCAGCAGGAGCCAATTGACCTGCGCGATGTAGATCTGACCGTGCGCGCGGGTCGAGGTCTGAAAGATATCGAGAGGCGGCATGAGGCCCAGTTGAATCGCCTGCCGCGACAGCGAGAACGCGCCGGAGATCACCGCCTGCGATGCGATGACCGTCGCCGCGGTCGACAACAGCACCAGCGGGAACAAACCCCAGGCGGGCGCCAAGCGAAAGAACGGATTGTCGATTGCCGTTTTGTCCCCGAGGATCAGAGCGCCTTGTCCGAAGTAATTTAGGACGAGAGCGGGAAGCACCACCGCGAACCATGCCAGCCTGATCGGAAACCGGCCGAAATGGCCCATATCGGCGTAGAGGGCCTCACCCCCGGTAATCGCGAGCGCAACGGCTCCGAGCACGACGAAGCCGGCGCCCGGCGTCGCGATAAAAATATGAGCGGCATGCGCGGGGTTCAGGGCTCCAAGCACGCGTGGGTTTTCGACGATCTCCATTAATCCGATTACACCAATGACAGCGAACCATAAGACCATCACCGGGCCGAAGATGCGGCCAACGCGTCCTGTCCCGCCCTTCTGAAGAAGAAAAAGCGCAAGCAGCACAACGATGGTCACCGGCAGCACGAAACGGTTCAATGCAGGCGTCGCAACGCCAATACCTTCGACCGCGCTGAGCACGGAAATCGCCGGCGTGATCATACTGTCGCCATAGAACAGCGCGGCGCCGCCGAGGGCGAGCAATACTAAGAAATTGCTTGAGCGCCCAGTTTGCACGTTCTTCAAGGCGAGGGCCAGTAGAGCCAGAATTCCGCCCTCACCTTGATTGTCGGCACGCATGATCAACAGGACGTATTTGATCGTGACGACAATGATCAGGGCCCAGAAAATCATCGACAGAACACCAAGCACGTGTTCTGTATCGAGCGAAAGCCCATGCTCGGGGTTGAAGCATTCTCGAAAGGTGTAGACCGGGCTTGTACCGATATCGCCGAACACGACGCCGAGTGCGGCGAGGCTCAGCGCGGCAGAGCCGGCGGATAGATCTGGCGCGTTCTCGCCAAGTTCCTCTTTTGCGGTCAGCGCTGCGTGCCCGGCCGGAATGACCTCGGCCGAAGGCACAGTCTCGCCCGCGCGATTTGCCATCGGGTTCTCCTGCTTGCCCGCCGCCCAGCGTCCCGCCAGCATTTTCCCGTCAGCATTTTAGAGAAGGCGCTACGGTCTAGACGATCTGCTGGAACGTCGCCACTCGAAACGGGGTTCCCGAGGTGACGCTCTGCGCACTTATTCGCCCACCAGGGCTGCTGCCTGCGATCCTCGGTAGTCGCGCGGCGACTACGAACCGGAGGGAAATACCAATGATGCAGATCGGGGTCGGCTACGAACTGGTCTACGATTGTCCGCAGCCGACGCCGATGCTGCTGATGTTGAATGTCCACTATACCCGCGTGTCGGACATGGTGATGCCGGACCACCTCGTGACCAGCCCCTCGATCCCGATCCGTGCCTATCGTGACGGCTTTGGTAATTGGTGCAATCGGATCGTGGCGCCGGCCGGACGAACCCGGCTGTCTGCCAACGGGATCGTGAAAGATACCGGCGAGCCTGATGCGGTCGCCAGCGAGGCGCCGCAGCACGCAGTGGAGGCTCTGCCCGACGAGGCTTTGGTGTTCCTGCTCGGCAGCCGCTATTGCGAGACCGACCGGTTGTCCGATATCGCATGGTCGCTATTCGGAAATACGCCACCCGGATGGGCCCGCGTCGAGGCCATCTGCGATTACGTTCACCAGCACATTATTTTCGGCTACGAACACGCGCGCGCCACTAGGACGGCTTGGGAAGCGTACTGCGATCGCACCGGCGTCTGCCGGGACTACGCTCACCTGGCGGTCGCGTTCTGTCGCTGCATGAACATCCCGGCGCGGTACTGCACCGGCTACCTGGGGGATATTGGGGTGCCGGTCTCGGACGCGCCCATGGATTTCTCGGCCTGGTTCGAAGCCTATCTCGGTGGGCGGTGGTACACGTTCGACGCACGCCACAACATCCCGCGCATCGGACGGGTGCTGATCGCGCGCGGTCGCGACGCGGCGGATGTCGCGATCAGCACGACCTTTGGTCCGAACACCCTCAGCAGCTTTACCGTGGTCACCCAGGAAATCACTGTGGGAGGATGACGCGCAATACCCGGATGAGAGCCCCTCTCCGCCCTTGAGGGGGGAGAGGGAGGGGCCCCTGAAGCGGGAGGGTGAGGTGGGCGCCGCCGCGAACGGGCACGACGGCCCCCCTCACCTGCCCTCTCCCCCCGGCCAGCGGGGAGAGGGTAAAGGCTCAGGTTAGCTGCTCAGTAATCCATGCCGCCCATACCGCCCATGCCCCCCATCCCGCCGGGCGGCATGCCGGGGGCACCCTTCGGCTCCGGCCGGTCGCCGACCATCGCTTCGGTGGTGATCAACAGCCCGGCAACCGAGGCGGCATCCTGCAGCGCGACCCGCACGACCTTCGTCGGATCGATGATCCCGGCGGCGACCATGTCCTTGTACTCGCCCGACTGCGCGTCAAACCCGAAATTCGGGTCGTTCTTGTCGGTCAGCTTGCCGACCACGATAGAGCCCTCGACCCCGGAATTCTCGGCGATCTGCCGCACCGGCGACTGGATGGCCTTGCGGACGATCTCGATGCCGACCTTCTGGTCGTTGTTGGCGGGGTTGAGCGCAGCCAGGACCTTGCTCGCAAAAAGCAGCGCCACGCCGCCGCCCGCGATGATTCCTTCCTCGACCGCGGCTTTGGTGGCGTGCATGGCGTCGTCGACGCGGTCCTTGCGCTCTTTCACCTCGACCTCGGTGCCGCCGCCGACCCGGATGATCGCTACGCCGCCCGCAAGCTTGGCCAGCCGCTC
The DNA here is from genome assembly GCA_963700195.1 of uncultured Alphaproteobacteria bacterium. Lineage (GTDB taxonomy): Bacteria > Pseudomonadota > Alphaproteobacteria > ATCC43930 > CGMCC-115725 > AP-15. The sequence continues at coordinate 43,139 of CAVOWQ010000014.1, read as the reverse complement.
CTGCAGCTTCTCTCGGTCGTAGTCCGAGGTCGTCTCCTCGATCTGCGCCTTGATCTGGTTGATCCGCGCGGTGATGTCGTCTTTCTTTCCGGCGCCGTCGATGACCGTCGTGTTCTCTTTGTCGATGCGCACGCGCTTGGCCCGGCCGAGCATGTCGAGCGTAACGTTCTCGAGCTTGATGCCGAGATCTTCGGAGATCACCTCGCCGCCGGTCAGCGCCGCGATGTCCTCGAGCATCGCCTTGCGGCGGTCGCCAAAGCCCGGTGCCTTCACTGCTGCCACCTTGAGGCCGCCGCGCAGCTTGTTGACGACGAGCGTAGCGAGCGCCTCGCCTTCGATATCCTCGGCGACGATCAGCAAGGGCCGGGCGCTCTGCACGACGGCTTCGAGGATCGGCAACAGCGCCTGCAGGCTGGAGAGCTTCTTCTCGTGCAAGAGGATGTAGGGGTCTTCGAGTTCGGCGAGCATCTTCTCGGCATTGGTGATGAAATACGGGCTCAGATAGCCGCGGTCGAACTGCATTCCCTCGACGACGTCGAGCTCGGTTTCGAGCGACTTGGCCTCCTCGACCGTGATGACGCCCTCATTGCCGACCTTCTTCATCGCCTCGGCGAGCATGCGGCCGATCTCGGGGTCGCCATTGGCCGAAATCGTGCCGACCTGCGCGATCTCGTCATTGGTCGAGACTTTTTTCGAGCGCTTCTCGATGTCCTTGACGACCGCATTGACAGCCATGTCGACGCCGCGCTTGAGATCCATCGGGTTCATCCCGGCCGCCACCGCTTTGACACCCTCGCGCACCATCGCGTGGGCGAGAATGGTTGCGGTTGTCGTGCCGTCGCCGGCGACCGTGCTCGTCTTGCTGGCCACCTCGCGCACCATCTGCGCGCCCATGTTTTCGAATTTGTCGGAGAGTTCGATTTCCTTCGCGACGGTGACCCCGTCCTTGGTGATCCGCGGCGCGCCGTAGCTCTTGTCGAGAACGACGTTGCGCCCCTTCGGCCCCAACGTCACCCTGACCGCATCGGTCAGAGTGTCGATGCCGCGCAGCATCCGCTCGCGCGCATCCGTGCCGAGCCTTACATCCTTAGCAGCCATGAATGTTTCCTTTTCAGTCGATTTAGGCAGCGACGGCGTCGCCCTCGACGAGGCGTATAGTGCCTCGCCCTCGATCGAGGGTTTAGCACTCCCTGTGGGAGAGTGCTATTAAAATCGGGGCGACAAAGCCTAATGTTGGGTTCCGGAGACGTCCGCGGGAGAACATAGATGCCAGCAGGCACAGAAGCTATCACGTTGCGCCGTCCGGACGATTGGCACGTCCATCTCCGCGACGGCGACATGCTCACGACGGTAGTTCAATACACCGCCCGCCGCTTCGCCCGCGCGATCGTGATGCCCAATTTGGTGCCGCCGGTGACGAGCGTATCGGCAGCGCGCGCCTACCGGGGGCTCATCCTGGAGGCTCTCCTGAGGGGTGGCGAGTTCGTGCCGCTGATGACCTGCTATCTGACCGACACGACCGATCCGGAAGAGGTCTCCGTTGGCTTTCGGGAAGGAGTGTTCACCGCGGTCAAGCTCTACCCCGCGCGGGCGACCACCAATTCGGCCTTTGGGGTCACCGATTACGACCGCATCGCGCCGGTGCTCGAATGCATGGCGGGGCTCAGCATGCCGCTGTTGATCCATGGCGAGGTGACCGACCCGGAGGTCGACGTGTTCGACCGCGAGGCGGTCTTCATCGACCGGGTGCTCGACCCGCTGCGGCGACGCCTGCCCGAATTGCGCATCGTGCTCGAGCACGTCACGACCGCAGAGGCGGTGGACTACGTAACTTCGGCCGGGCCGAACCTGGCGGCGACGATCACCGCACATCATCTCGCGATCAACCGCAACGCGATCTTTGCCGGCGGGATACGCCCGCACCTCTATTGCCTGCCGATCGCGAAGCGCGAGAAGCATCGGTTGGCCCTGCGCCGTGCCGCAACGTCGGGTGACGAGCGGTTTTTTCTCGGCACCGACAGCGCGCCGCACGCGTTTCCCACTAAGGAGACGGCATGCGGCTGCGCCGGCATCTTCACCGCCCCGTGCGCGCTGGAGATCTATACCGAGGTGTTCGAGGAGGAAGCGGCGCTCGACCGGCTCGAAGCCTTCGCCTCGCTGAACGGACCGCAATTTTATCGCCTCCCGCCAAACGATGCGCGGATCACGTTGCGGCGGGAGCCCTTTGTGATGCCACAGCTAATTGGGGAAGGCGATAATGCTGTCGTCCCCTTTCGCGCCGGGGAAACCCTTCGATGGCGACTGCAGGTTTAGGAGAGGAGCATGGAGATCGAGGCGGCGCTGGAGCGGATCAAGGCGGCGGTCGGTCCTCGCGGGTGGATCGCCGATGCGGCGGAGCAGGAAGCTTACCTGGTCGAGGCGCGCCGCCTCTGGCGCGGCGCCACCCGGCTCGTCGTCCGGCCGGCTTCGACCTCGGAGGTCGCGGCGGTGGTGGAGATCTGCGCCGAAGCGAGGCTGCCGATTGTGCCGCAAGGCGGGAACACCGGCCTCGTCGGCGGCGGCGTCCCGCCCGAGGACGGGTCCAACATCGTCCTCGCCCTCGGCCGCATGAACCGCATACGCGCGATCGACCCGGTCAATTTCACGATGACCGTCGAGGCAGGCTGCATACTGGCGGATCTACAGCAGGCGGCCGCCGAGGCGGACCGGCTGTTCCCCCTCAGCCTCGGCGCCGAGGGCAGCTGCCAGATCGGCGGCAATTTGTCGACCAATGCCGGCGGCATCGCGGTATTGCGCTACGGCAACGCGCGCGAGCTGACCTTGGGCGTGGAAGTCGTGCTCCCGGATGGGCGGATCTGGGACGGGCTGCGCGGCCTGCGCAAGGACAATACCGGCTACGACCTGAAGCAGCTCTTCATTGGCGGCGAAGGCACGCTCGGGATCATCACCGCCGCGACCGTCAAGCTCTTTCCTAAACCGCGCGAAGTCGAGACTGCGTTTCTCGGGCTCGCCAGGGTCGATGATGTCATGACGCTCTTCGCTCACGCCCGCGCCGCCACCGCCGATCAGCTGACCGCCTTCGAGCTGATCCCGCGCGCGGCGCTCGATCTGGCGCTGGTTCACGTGCCCGGGACTATCGATCCGTTGGCCGCGCCTCATCCCTGGTATGTCTTGCTCGAGATGTCATCCAGCCAGACCGAGAGCGGCATCCGCGGGCTGTTGGAGAGGCTGCTGGGAACGGCGCTCGAAGAGGAGCTGGTCGCTGACGGCGTCATTGCCGAGAGCGGCGCACAGGCCAAGCAGCTGTGGCGCATCCGCGAGGCGATCGTCGAGGCGCAGCTCTATTCGGGCTCGATCAAGCACGACGTCTCGGTGCCAGTCAGCCGGGTCGCCGACTTTATCATCCGCGCCACCGCCGGGGTAACCGAAAGGCTGCCCGGCATCCGACCGATGGCCTTCGGCCATGTCGGCGACGGCAATATCCACTTCAACCTGACCCAGCCTGAGGGCGCCGACACCGCGGCCTATCTCACGCGGTGGCAGGAGTTCAACGACATCGTCCACGATGTCGTGCGTGAGCTTCATGGGTCGATCAGCGCCGAGCACGGCGTCGGCCGCTTGAAGCGCGACGAGATCACCCACTACAAATCTCCGGTCGAGATCGAGCTGATGCGCGCCGTCAAGCGCACCTTCGATCCCGCGAACATCATGAACCCCGGCAAACTCGTCAGCTTGTAGGGTCTCTATCTGCGTCCAACGGAAGTAAGATGCCCGAGAAGGATCCGCGCCGGCGCTACACCACCAATTTGCAAGGGGAGGTGGACAGCGCCTCGCTCTACCGAACGCTGTCTCAGACCGAGAAGAACCCCGAGCTGGCGCAGGTCTACTCTCGCCTCGGCGCGGTCGAGGAGGCGCATGCCGAGTTCTGGAAACGCAAGATCGATGCGATCGGTCAACGGGTGCCGAGCTTGCGGCCGAGCTTCCGGACGCGGGGCCTCGCCTGGCTGGCGCGCCGCTTCGGTCCGGCCTTCGTACTGCCGAGCATCAACACGCTCGAGCAGCTGGACAGCGGCACCTACGACAAACAGCCGGAAGCCGTCGCCGGCGGGCTACCTGCAGCCGAGCGCTCGCACGCCCGCATCATCGAGGCGCTGGCGGCGCCGTCGCCGGGCGCGTTCAGCGGCGCGACAATTGCGCGGCTGGAGGGCCGGCATCGCGGCCTTGGCGGCAATGCGCTGCGCGCCGCCGTGCTCGGGGCCAATGATGGGCTGTGCTCCAATCTGAGCCTCGTCATGGGCGTGGCCGGAGCGGACCTTGCGCCGCACGCGATCCTTGTCACCGGCTTGGCGGGCTTGTTGGCTGGCGCCTGCTCGATGGCGTTGGGAGAATGGCTGTCGGTCAGCACGACCCGCGAATCCTATCAGCGGCAAATCAAGACCGAGGCCGACGAGCTCGAACAACTGCCCGAAGAGGAAGAGGAAGAGCTGGCGCTGATCTATCAGGCCAAAGGGCTCCCCGTGGACCAGGCCAAACCGCTGGCGGGGCGGCTGATCGCCAACAAGGAAACCGCCCTCGACACGCTCGTACGCGAGGAGCTCGGGATCGACCCGGAACAGCTCGGCGGCTCGGCCTGGGCCGCCGCCGGGACCTCCTTCCTGCTGTTTGCAATCGGCGCGATCTTTCCGGTCGGCCCTTATTTTGTGCTGGCAGGATTACCGGCAGTGACCGCCAGCCTCACGGCGAGCGGGCTCGCACTCTTCCTAATCGGCGCCGGCACGACGTTGTTCACCGGTCTTGCGGTGTGGTTCTCGGGACTGCGGCAGGTGCTGGTCGGTTTCGCCGCCGCCGGTGTGACCTACGGCGTCGGCAAGCTGATTGGCGTCGCCGTTACGGGGTGAGGCGCAGGGTTCTGGTGCGCGCGAGGAATTCCGCACGGGCGAGCTGGCGCTGCAGCCCGAGCCGTTCGGTGACCGTCAGCGGCTGCCATGCACCGCCGCCGAGCAGCATCCGGTTATTTCCCTCGCCAGCTTTGCCAACCATACGCAGGTGCTGGCCATCAAACACCAGGAGGCCATCGAGCCCGCGTTCGTCGAGCGTCCAATTCCGCACCGGACCGCTATCGATGTGGATAAAGCCGGAATAGGGGTACCACCCGACACCCCCGCGCTGCATCGCGCGGGCCTTTGTCATCGCCTCGGAGAGACCCGAGTCGACACGTATATCGAGCGCGCGGCCGACGATATGCTGGCTATGCTCGGCAACGCCGAACATGGTGCGGGCAAGCATCGCGTTGGTTTCGGCCGTGCGATAAGCCGACAGTATGGTGGCTTTGGTCTGGCCCACCGAATCCAGAACATCGGCCAGGAAATCGATGACCCCGACGTCGATCTGCGTCTTTTCGCCGGAATGGTGGTCGCGCAAGAAAACACAAAGCTCGTCGATGACCCGGGGGATCGGGCCTTGGTCGTTGCGGTACGCGCCATCGAAGGTCTCGCCAGTATGGGAGTTGACCAGGCGCAGCCGGCGCAGGGCCATCGGCGGACGCGCAACGGCGCGTGCCATCGATGGCCACGCCGCGGCAAATCCGGTCATCACGGATAGAAACAGTCGACGATCCATCGCCTCTTCAGTTTCTCGTGCAATACCTGAAACAGGATTACCGGGATCACCGGCAATTCCGTAAACGGCAGGGGTGCGAAGGATACCCGGAGCGAGCCGGGCATGACGAGGAGAAAGCTCAGCGCATTGAAAACGCAGACTTGCTTTCGGTCAAGGTTAAAATCTCTTCAACAAGCGATCGATGTAGTCGAGCTCGATTTCGGGACGAGAGCGCTCGCCCGCACGGCGGCGTAGTTCGTCCAGAATCTCGCGCGCTTTTTGCAGAGTATTCTGGTCCGGGATTTTGACGTCCCCCTGATCGTAGGTGCCGTTATTCGACAATGGGCGACCTAAGGGATCTCGCTCGACTCGGTCGCGGGGCGTGCCGTCCGTGGCACCGACCTCGTCGTCATTCGGGTTGCCCCATTGGCCCTGCATGCGGCGCTGCATCTGCTGCGCAAAGTCGCGGGCCGCCTGCTGCAACTGGTCGAGTGCCTCGGTCTGCGGGCCGATCGCCTCGCCGGGCTGCCGGCGCTGCAATGCCTCGGTGGCGTCGCGCATCGCCCGTTCGGCACGGCCCAGAGGCTCCGGGATGTCGCCGAGGCCGTCGCCGAGGTGGCGCATCATATCGCCCAGCATGCGGCGCAGGCTTTCCTGCTGCCCGGCGGCGTCGCCCAGCTGGCCATTGGCGTCCGGCTGGTCGCCCCCTTGCTGCTGTCCCTGCTGCCCTTGCCGCCCCATTCGCCCCTGCTGGCTTTGCTGGCTTTGCTGACCCTGCCGGCCTTGCTGACCCTGCTGGCCTTGCTGCTGCTCGGCGCGGAAGCTGCGGTCGAGGAGCTGCTGTTGACGCTGCATCAGCTCGCGCATGTTGCGCATCATCTGCTGCGCCTCGCTCGATCCCTGTTGCGGCATCTGCCCGGGTCTCGCCATGCGCAGGTTTTCGAGCATGTTCTGCAGCTGCGACAACAACTCGCGCGCCTGGTCGCGCGCGCCATTGCGGGCCAGGTCACGCGCCCGGTCGAGCATGCGTTGCAGATCGCGGCTGCTGATCACCTTCGATGGATCGATCGGCTGCTGGTACTGGTCCGGATTGCGCGCCATGTTTTCGGCGAGCGCCTGCAGATACCGGTCGAGCGCCTGCTGCAGCTCCTTCATCAGGCGATCGATCTCCGCGTCAGGTGCATTTTTTGCGAGCGCGTCTTGGAGTTCCTGCTGCAGGCGCCGCATGTCTCGCTCGGCGAGCGACATGCGACCATCCTCGATGCGCAAAGCGGTGTCCCATAGGAGTTGCTGGACTTCGGCTGTGGAAGTCGGGTCGTCGTTGATCCGCAGGCGCTCTTCGGCGAGGCGCATGCCGAGAAAGGCGACGGTATCGTCGCGGTATAGCTGAGGCCGTTCGCGCAGATCGCTGAGCGTATCGGCTACCGCCAACCGCGACCCGGGATCGGTCGCCAGCTCCTTGCGCTGGTCGATGATCGCGCGGGCGACCGGATGCTCGAATTTCCGCTCCGGCAATTTCATCCGGACCGGCTCGCTTTCCCCCGTTTGGCCCAGTGCGTCGGTGGCGACGAGCCGGATCTCGACCGGCAGGCCGGCCCAGGGATGCGGCGACAAATCGTGATAGCTGGTGGCTAGCGCCTCTTTCAGGTGCAGCCCCGGCAAAGGCATGTCGAGCTCGATGGTTTCTTCTGGGTTGCCGCCGTCACGCCGGATCACCGCCTTGGCGGATTCGACCCCGTAATCGTCGTTCGCCTGATAATCGATTTGCAGCGCGGCGTGCGGCGTGCCTTCCGGGGGTTTTGCAAAGGCGATTTTGGGCGGGTTGTCGGGGATGATCTCGATCTGCCAGCTGCCGAGCGCTACGCCATCCTGTGTCACCTCAAGCTGCTTGCCGGACGTCAAAGTCGCCGCGGCCCGGAAGTTCTGCTTGTCGACCGCATCGAAGTCGTGGGTCTCCGCGTCGATCGCGAGACGCGGCAGCGCCTGGCCGCCGTGCACCTGGGCGAGCAGCTTGCTGCCGGTCGGGATACGTAGCGTTTCTGCAGTTCCGGGGCGCAGGAATTGCGGCGCCAGCCCGGTGTATTCGGGCGGCGTCACCCAGATGTCGAGGCTTGCGGCGGCCATCCCCGACCTGCCGGCAATATCCGGTCTCAAAGACCGGACGAGACGATCCCGCCAGTCGCTTCCCGCATCGATCGCGGCGAGCAGCAGCAGGATCGCCAGAACGGCGCGCAGCCCCCACGGATCACGTGCGGCAAACCCGGCATGCGGCAGTCCGATCCGCAGCTGGCGCGCCGCCGCTTCCATGCGCCGCCGGTGTGCCTCCCAGAGACCGGCCGCCGGCGCGTCGAGCGGCCCGCTCGGCCGATCGGCGAGAGCTTGCAGCGGCCGGTGCTGCAGCCCGCTCGCCCGCTCGATACGGCGGCGCGCGGAGAAGGCATCGGGAATAACGGTCTTGCCGAATGCCGCAGCCAAGCCGATCGCGAAAGCAGCGCCGAGGCCTATCAGAATTGCGGCGTGCAAGAGGCCCGGCAAACTCGGCAGCACATCAAACAGGCCGAGCACCAAAAACGCACCGAGCGCGGCCAGCGCCGGCCAGCAGGGCGGCCAGACCCGCTCCCAAAGCAGCGCAAAACGGGCGAGCCGCAGCCGCATCGCGAAGCGGCCACCGGATAGCGACGAGCGGTCGGTCATGCGGTACCTCGCTTTCGCACGGGATCCTCGGCCATATCGAAGGATCCATCTGAAAGCCATTGGGGGATGGTATCGAGAGAAAGGAGCGCATCATAGCTTGGCCGCGCCCGGATTACGGCAAAACGCTGGCGCGCAACCAGCACTTCCGGCACCAGCAGACGGCTGTTGTAGGTTGTGCTCATGACGGCGCCATAGGCTCCCGCTGCAGTGAAGGCAAGCAGATCGCCTTCGGCGAACGGCGGCAGCTCACGGTCGATCGCAAAGGTGTCGCCGGTTTCGCATACCGGCCCGACCACGTCCGCCGGCGCGCACGAAGCGCCGGCCGCTGGGAGGTGAACCGGGACGATGTCGTGCCAGGCATCGTAAAGCGCGGGGCGGATCAAATCGTTCATCGCGGCGTCCACGATGACGAAACGCCTGGTGCTGCCCTCCTTTACGTAGAGCACCTGCGAGACGAGCAGCCCGGCGGGCGCCGTAAGCACCCGACCCGGCTCGAACGCCAGGGTGAGCCCGAGCGAGCCAAAGATGTCGCCCACAACGTTCGCATAGCTGATCGGCTCAAGGGGGCGCTCGGCGTGGTAGCGGACGCCGATGCCGCCGCCGAGATCCATACGCGCGACGGAAAGCCCGAGAGCCCGCAACTCGAGGACCAGCTCGGCGACCCGCTCAAAGGCGCGCCGATAGGGCTCGAGATCGGTCAGCTGCGAGCCGATATGCACGGCGAGGCCGACCGGCTCGATGCCGGGAAGCTCACCGGCGAGTTGGTACGCGGCAAACGCCTCGTCAATTTCAACGCCGAATTTGTTCTCCTTCCGGCCGGTCGAGATCTTGGCGTGGGTATGCGCATCGACATCCGGGTTTACCCGGATCGCGATCCGCGCGATCTGGCCCTGGGCGCTCGCGACTTCGCTCAGCCGGCGCAGCTCCGGCACCGACTTCGACATTGATCTGATGGATGCCGGCATCGAGTGCCGCTGCCATCTCTGCCGCCGTTTTGCCGACCCCGGAGAAGATGATTCGCCCGGGCGGCACGCCGGCGGCGAGCGCCCGGCGCAGCTCCCCCTCCGAGACGACGTCGGCGCCCGCGCCAAGGCCGGCGAGGAGCCGGAGCACGGCAAGGTTAGAGTTTGCCTTGACGGCGTAGCAGATCAGCGGCCGCGCCGGTAAGAACGCGTCAGCAAACCGGCGGTATTGCGCGGTGAACCCGGCTGACGAATAAAGGTAGAAAGGGGTGCCGATGGCCGCTGCGATGCGCGATACCGGCAGCTCTTCGGCATAGAGCTCGCCGCGCCGATAATGAAAAATCTCATTCACTCGGATACGGCCGCGGATAGGTATTGGGTTCGTCTGGCGGCGCGGTCGGCGCATCCTTCTTGCCGCACCCCGCCAGCGCCAGGAACAGACTGAGAAACGTTAGCACACAGAGCCATAATGCGCGGCTGCCCCTCACCCTCCCGCTCGCGCGGGCCCCTCCCTCTCCCCGCAAGCGGGGCGAGGGGTTTACTTCTCCCTCGCCCCACTTGGGGGGAGAGGGTCGGGGTGAGCGGCGCGGCAGGCTCATTCCAAAAATCTCTTGCGGGCTTCTTGGGCGGCGGAGCGAACGCGGTCCGGAGCCGTGCCGCCAAAGCTGGTTCGGCTCGCCACCGACCGGGCGGCGTCGAGCACGTCATAGACCGCGTCGGTGATCGCCGGCTCCACGGCTTGTAATTCGGCGAGCGGCAGCTCGGCAAGCGTGCAGCTCAGCGCTTCTGCGCGCCTGACGATCTGTCCCGTCACATGGTGGGCGTGGCGGAAGGCGAGGCCGGCGGCGTGCACCAGCCAGTCGGCGAGATCGGTCGCCGTCGCAAAGCCCTGCTCTGCGGCGGCGCGCAGACGCTCGCGGCGGGGCCGCATGTCACGCACCATGCCGGCCGTCGCCGCGAGGCAGAGCTCGAGGGTGTCGACAGCCTCAAACACCGGGATTTTGTCCTCCTGCATATCCTTGCCATAGGCAAGCGGCAGGCCTTTCATCACCGTCAGCAACGCGACGAGAGACCCGTTCAGCCGGCCGGTCTTGGCGCGCATCAGCTCAGCCGCATCGGGGTTGCGCTTTTGCGGCATGATCGAGCTGCCGCTCGTGAACGCATCGCTGAGCGCGATGAAACCGAATTCGCTGCTGCACCAGGTCACGATCTCCTCGGCGAAGCGCGACAGATGCATGCCAGTGATCGCCGCCGCGGCGAGAAACTCGATCGCAAAATCCCGGTCGGATACCGCGTCGAGCGAATTGGCCGCGGGACGATCGAAGCCGAGCGCGGCGGCGGTTGCGTGACGGTCGATCGGGAACGAGGTCCCAGCGAGCGCCGCTGCGCCGAGCGGGCACTCGTTGAGCCGGCGCCGGCAATCGGCGAGCCGGCCGCGGTCGCGCCCGAGCATCTCGACATAGGCCAGCAGGTGATGACCGAGGGTCACCGGCTGGGCGATCTGCAGATGAGTGTAGCCGGGCATCACCGTGGCGGCTTCCGCCTCGGCGCGGTCGATCAGGGCCTGCTGCAAGTCGCGCATCGCACGGTCGAGGCGGTCGATCGCGCCGCGCAGCCACAGCCGCAGATCGGTCGCGACCTGGTCATTGCGCGACCGCGCGGTATGGAGCCGCCCCGCTGCCGGCCCGATCAGCTCGGCGAGCCGCGCTTCGATGTTCATGTGGATGTCTTCGAATTCGGTACTGAACACAAAGCTGCCGCTTTCGATTTCCGATCTGATCTGCTCTAGACCGGCGGTGATCGCGCTGCCATCTTCGGGCGACAAGATGTTCTGCGCGACGAGCATCGCGCAATGCGCCTTGGAGCCGGCGATGTCTTCGGCGTAGAGGCGCTTGTCAAAATCGATCGAGGCATTGATACGGCGCATGATCTCGGCCGGGCCGCCGGCAAACCGACCGCCCCAGAGCGAATTGACTGGTTTGCTCGCGCCGGTCATCGGCCGCCATCCCCGGCACAGCGAGAGGATGAAACGATGAAGATGAAATGGACTGTGGTGGCCGCTTTGATGTTCCTACTCGTCGCACCTGCCTTCGGTGCGGCCGACGACGGCGACGCGGACGCGCCCGACCGAACCAAGCTCGGCGAGTTCGTGCCCTCCTCGCAACCGCATCCGGCGCCTGCACTTTCGCTTGTCGACACCAGCGGCCATTCCGCCGAACTGTCGGAACTTCGAGGCAAGCTCGTCATCGTCAATCTCTGGGCCACCTGGTGCGGGCCGTGCCTGCGCGAGATGCCCTCGCTCGAACGGTTGCAATCGCGGCTCGGCGACCGGATCGCGGTGCTCGCGGTATCCGAAGATCGCGGCGGCGACAAGATTGTCGAGCCGTTCGTCGCCAAGCTCGGGCTCAAATTGGTCAAGATCTATATCGATCCCAAGAACGAGATCGGCCATGCCTTCGGGGTACGGGGCTTGCCGACCAGCGTTCTGATCGACCGTGAAGGCAAGGTGCTCGGCCGCGTCGAAGGCGCGGCGGAATGGGACTTATCCAAGATCCTCGGCGTCCTGGAACCCCTCCTCTCCGGTGATGGCGTGGTCAAGGCGTCGGCCCGCTGAGCACGTTTTTGAGAAACTGGCCGCCGCGCCGCAAGCCTTGCTCGTCGATCGAATGGCCGATGCCGACCGAGGTCGCCGTCTCCACCGGCACACCGGCAGCCTTGAGCGCGGTCTCCGCCGCAGCCAGCGAGCCGTAAGGAATGAGCGGGTCTTCGGTGCCGTGAACCAAGAGGACAGGCGGGCGAGAGCGCAGCTCGCTGGCCAGCAGCTCCGGCGCGAGCAGCCTCCCCGAAAAGCCGACGATGCCGGCGACCGGCTCGGCGCGGCGCAGGCCGACAAACAGCGACATCATCGTGCCCTGCGAGAACCCGACCAGCGCCACTTCGCGGCTGTCGAGCCCCCGTTCTTGGAGTGCCTCATCGATGAACGCATCGAGGATCGGCGCGGCCGCCCGAACCCCGCCCAACACCGCCTCCGGGCTGCGGTCTTGCGAGCTGAACCATTGATAACCGTAGGCCGCCGTGTCGCAAGGGAACGGGGCATTGGGCGACAGGAATTCGGCGTCGGGCAGCAACCTCGCCCAATACGGCGCGAGCCCGATCAGGTCGTTGCCGTCCGCCCCGAGCCCATGCAGCAGGATGACCAGACGGCGCGGCTTGCTGCCGGAGGCGGGCGGGCGCGATGGTCCGGACAGGCGAGGCATCATCGATGCGGTCCTTCGAGTGGCAGGCGCCGCGAATGGCAAGCGCGAGTTGGCAACCTAGCCCAGACGGCGCCTTGATGTCACCCGCAGCGGCGGCTCCCGGGCAGATCGTGACGCGCTTTGCGCCCAGCCCGACCGGCTATCTGCATCTCGGCCACGTCCGCTCAGCGCTGGAGGGGTGGCGCGCGGCGCGGTGCGAGGGGGGCCGCTTTCTGCTTCGCCTCGAGGATATCGACCGAACCCGCTGCCGCGGCGAGTATGCCGCAGCGATCCTCGAGGACCTCGCTTGGCTTGGGATCGATTGGGACGGGCCGGTGCGCAAACAGTCGGAGCATTTCGACGACTACCGGCGCGCGCTCGATAGGCTCGATAGTTTTGGGGTGCTCTATCCGTGCTTTTGCACGCGGCGCGAGATCCAGGCCGAGATCGCGCGCGCCGGGGGCGCTCCGCACGGCGATGCCGGACCGCCTTATCCCGGCACCTGCCGCAGCCTCGGCGGCGAAGATGTCGCCGCAAAGCGGCGCTCGGGAATTGACTATGCTTTGCGGCTGGACTTGGCACGTGCGTTCGCGCTGACCGGCCCGCTCGACTGGATCGAGGGCGAATGCCGTCGGCGTGCCGACCCCGCTCGGCTCGGCGATGTAGTGCTAGCCCGCAAGAAGATCCCGGCGAGCTATCACCTCGCAGCCACGCTGGACGACGCGATCCAGGGCATAACCTTGGTGACCCGCGGCGAGGATTTGGCGATCGCGACCCATATCCATCGCGTTCTGCAGGCGCTGCTCGGTCTGCCGACCCCGCGCTATCGCCATCATCCGCTGTTGACCGACGCGGCCGGCCGCCGCCTCGCCAAGCGCGACGGCGCGCCGACAATCCGGTCGATGCGGCAACAAGGGTTGAACCCCGCCGAGATTATCGCAATGGCCGAGGCTTCCCCTCCCCCTCGCTCCCGCTTGCGGGGAGAGGGCTAGGGTGAGGGGCACTTTTTAATCGAGAGGGCGGTGGAGGCCGGTGGCGACGTCGAGATATTCAGGGTCGTCCGGCCGCAGGATTCCCTGGCGCAGCGCGAAGTCGAGGATCACCAGATTGACGTTGAACTTGAAGTCGTCGCTCGCGCGGACGCGGTCGAGAACCGCCGAGGCGGGGATCAGCTCGAAATGGACGATTTCGCCGTCCTGGTTCTTCGGCACGAAATCGGCCGGCGTTTCAAGATCGAAGACGAACAGCACGTCGTCGCGGATGCCGAGCTCGGTTTCCATGCGATAGGAGACCGCGCCGGCCGGAACCGCATGGCCGGTCAGGCTCCGCGGGATCGACGCTTCTTCCTCGCCCTCCTTCAGCAAGGTTTCCTCAAGCCCGTGGCCGTTGCCGATGCCGCCCGCGACGAGGTTGTCGAGCTTGTCGGGGGCGACCCGCTTGTCGGGGGAGCGCCGGCCGACCCACAGATCGAGCGTGTTCCCTTCCCGGCGGTAGCCGTTGAGGTGAACGCCGTAGGCGCGCGTTCCGAAGAACGGCACGGCGCCACGGTCGAGGCGGAACACCGCAGGCGCACCCCAGCGCGGCGCGACATCAAAGGTCTCGTTGCGCCATTTCGGCACCCGCTTTTCGGCAACCAGCGCATCGACCACGGCGTCGACGACGCGGCTGACTGTCGCGACATCGCCGCGGGCGAGCAGGCTTACCTTGTCGTCGGCGACCGCGAAGACATCCGGAAATCGCCGCAGCGCTGCGGCATTGTCACGCCGCAGCAATCCCACCCGGTCATTCCCGGCAAAGAACGGCACCGCGCGCGCCGGATCGTAGTTGTTGCAGGCAGCGATATGGTCGCGGAACGACATGACACCCAGAGCTCCGATCAGTCGGATGCGCCGAGCTTCTCCGAGGTCAATACCACCTCGACACAAGCGATCTGCCGCAGACAGGCGGCTATGTAATCCATTAGATCGCGCCCGAGCCCGCGCATTTGAATGTCGATCGTCAGCTCGGCCCGATCGGTTCCAAAAACCGTGCTGTGCCAGGCGGAGGGCACCAAACCGCGTTTGGCGAACAGCTCAAGCACGCGCGGCATTACGCCGGGTTCGGCGTGCGCGTGAACGGAAAAACAGGCGGTGACGGAAGGATCGTCGTCAGCGACGGTCGCGAGAAGAGGCGGCATGGGCTTGGTCCTCGGCAGGAAGAGGGCGAATCGGTCGAGCCCGAACCCTCGAAGGGTTCGGGATCGTAATTCGCCGGCCAATCCGGCCATGGACGCTCAACTGAGCCACGCTGGGAGATTTAGGCCCGTTGGTCGACGCGGTCAACTCGCTTTGCGATTGGAGTGATGCGCGGATCGAAAACTCCCGCTCTTACGTTCGCGAAAGAGACGCACCATTTCGGGAGAAGAACGATGGCCGAACGCCCGGTAGTGACCGGTACCGAGGCCCGATCGGGCACCAGGGAAGGCGTGGTGCGCTACGTCTTGCTGGCGTCGCTGGTGCTTGTCGTGGTTCTATTCGTAGTAGCGTACGAGCTATTTTCTTGATCGGAGAGATTGATGACTCCTACCCGGCTCGGCTTCGTTGTATTTTCGCTCGCTAGTGCAGTGGGTTGCTCCTTCATCGGCGCGCCGGACCGAGCCAGCGATACTCAGAACTTGAACGCCATCTCTGACGACATCGCGGCGCGTACGTTTACCCAGTCCGACGTGCTGCACGCGGCCGACCCGTTGACGCACACCGTATACCCTTACCACTACCAATTGCCGCAGGAGTGACCGAGCGTCGAGACCCGTGCCGACCGAGCGCACGGCGCTGCTGGCCCAGACCGGGCGGGCGCTCGGCGCGGCAGAGCTGTTCGTCGCGGCCGGGCGGGCGGGGCTCGCCGTACGCGTAGCGCCGGGCGGCAACGTCGAACCCGAGCGCTTCGCCAACGAACAATTGGCGGCCCATGCGCTGTCCTGGATGGCGAGCTATGTCGAGGCGCTGCGCCAGATGCGGAACTGGGCGGTGCGGCTCGACGAAGGCGGCAAGCTCGGCGAGATCGAGGCGCTGATCCTCGAAACCGCCTATGGCGAATATCTCGCCCAGCTCGCCGGCGGCATCGCCATGGCGCAAGGGGAATTCGCGCGGCCCCAGGATCTCGGCCTCGACGACGGCGAGATCGCGCCGTTGCGCACCGGAGCGGCGGGTAGCCTGACCGCTGGCGCCACAGCAGTCCGTTTGCAGCTCGGCGCCCGGCTCGCCGAACTCGGGGAGAGCGCATTCGGGAACATCGGCATCGATGATCCTACGCTGGAGATGGTTCGCGATCAGGTGCGCCGTTTCGCGGAGCGGGAAGTCACGCCCCATGCCCAGGAATGGCATCGCCGCGACGAGCTCATCCCGCTGCCGGTCATCGATGAACTCGCCCGGATCGGCGTCTTCGGCATGACGATCCCCGAGGAAAATGGCGGGCTCGGGCTCGGCAAGACGGCGATGAGCATCGTCTCCGAAGAGCTGTCGCGCGCCTATATCGGGGTCGGCTCGCTCGGCACCCGCTCGGAAATCGCCGGCGAGCTGATCCGCCTCGGCGGTACCGACGCGCAAAAGGCGCGCTGGCTGCCGGCGATCGCCTCGGGCGCGGTGCTGCCGACCGCCGTCTTTACCGAGCCGAACACCGGCTCCGATCTCGCCAGCCTGCAGACCCGCGCGGTGCGCGATGGCGAGGTCTACCGTATCCACGGCGCGAAAACCTGGATCACCCACGGCGCCCGCTCCGACCTGATGACCCTGCTGGCGCGCACCGATCCCAATGAGCGCGGCTATGCCGGCCTCAGCATGTTCCTCGCCGAGAAGCCGCGCGGCAGTGACGAGAACCCGTTTCCGGCGGCGGGGATGAGCGGCACCGAAATCCCGGTTCTCGGCTATCGCGGCATGAAGGAATACGAAATCGCCTTCGACGGTTTCGCGGTGTCCGCCGAGGGTTTGCTCGGCGGCGTCGAAGGCCAGGGCTTCAAGCAGCTGATGGCGACCTTCGAGAGCGCCCGCGTGCAGACTGCGGCCCGCGCGGTTGGCGTCGCGCAGAACGCGCTCGAGCTAGGCCTCGCCTATGCGCTCGAGCGCGTGCAGTTCGGCGAGAAACTGATCGCCTTTCCTCGCGTCGCCGGCAAGCTCGCCCTGATGGCTGCCGAGACGATGGCGGCCCGCCAGCTGACCTATTTCGCGGCCCGCGAGAAAGACGGCGGCCGGCGCTGCGACATCGAGGCCGGAATGGCCAAATTGCTCGCCGCGCGGGTCGCCTGGTCGAACGCGGACAACGCCTTGCAGATCCACGGCGGCAACGGCTACGCCCTCGAATATCCGATCAGCCGAGTGCTGTGCGACGCCCGCATCCTCAACATCTTCGAGGGCGCCGCTGAGATCCAGGCGCAGATCATCGCCCGCGGTCTCGTCGCTGGCCGGAATTAGCTCGACCATTAAGCCCGCAGGCTCGTAAGACCGTAGGCTCGGTCGTAGCAGAGATCGAGCAGGCTGTCGACTGCCTGGGCTAGGAAACGGGCGGTTTCGGACCGTTTTGAGTGTAGACATGTTTGGCGTCAATACATCCCTGCGCGATCGGGATTGGAATTCCCCGCGGTCGTGATTGTTATCATCGATAGAGCATCGGGCGTCTGGCCGTTAACTTGCCAGTGCCCGCGGTCAACTGCTGGAGGAAGAAATGACTCTTGGTAAACACTTTGGGCAAACGGGTCGCGGCTTGGCCATTGGGGCGGCGGTTCTTGCTGCAGTCGGATTGACGACCGCGCCGCAGCCGGCGCATGCCCTCAGCCCCGCCGCCGGGGTAGGGATCGGGCTTGGCGCATTCGCGGCAGGGACCGCGCTCGGCGCAGCCGCGAACCCGTACTACAACCCTTATTATTATCCTTATGGGTCCTATTACCCGTCGGCTCCGGCCTACTATCCGGCGACACCGTATTACCCGCGGCGGAGCTGTTGGGATCCGTATACTCGGCGTTATTACGCCTGCTGACCTGGTGAAATACTCACCGTGCCGCAGTCAAGAACGGAACGAAAAGTTCAGGGCCAGCCCAAAGCGCGCAGGAGGCGCGATCTGGCGCGCAGAGCGCGAGCCACCTCAGTTCTCAGAGTCGAACAACTGTAAGGACCCGCTCTATTATCGCTAACCCCGAGTTCCAGCGCCAAACCTCGCACCGTGGTATTCGGCGGATGCTTACGCAACAGCGGCACGGGGAAGACCCATATTGCTCTTGGATTGGGGCTGGCGGCCTGCCAGAAGGGCTTGTCGGTCGGCTTCGTCACAGCCGCCGCTCTGGTCCATGAGCTGATCGAGGCCCTCGCAGCGTTCCGGCCCGCGCCGCTGCTCGAGACGCCCCAATGCCTGTTCGACCCGGTATCGCAGCCGCTCGATTCGCGCCGTTACCGTTGCCAACTCGATCAGGTCGATGTCGATATCGGCGCCGATTGCGAGCGTGGGACAGTCGGTATCGACTGCGATCGTGCCCGCGGTGGTCGTGTCGAGGGCGCTCAGCAGTTCCGCCGTCGCTTGCGCGGCATCGCTCAGACGAGCCGTCAGCTCCCGGAAGCGTCTCATTGGTGCCGCATGAAGTATTCGTTCGACGCCAACTGCGGCTTCGGCAATCGCCTGCACCACCGCTACGTCGCGGCGATAGGCCTGGAGATTGTCCAGGTCACGCTCACCGGAGTTTGCGCAGCGAGCGAGGTGCTGAGACAGCTGCACCTGGAGGTCTCCCGGCAACTCGTGCAGCCGCAACGTCAGAAGGTCGAATTGCTCCAGCAGCGACCGAAGCGCGGCCATGCGTTCGGCTCGCGTCGGGCCGAATTCGTCCTGATGCAGATACCGTCGATACCTTGCCCCGAGGTCACACAGCCTCAGCACAATTTGCGCATCCGGACTCCGACGACCGGGCAGAAGGCTTGGTAAATCGATGTCCGACGCCGATAACTCTGGTCCGGTCAATAACGCGACGCCACTCCATCCCCAACGCGGCTTGGCCGTGCCTCGCCGTACCCTCTTTGAAGCCTCCGTCCGCCGCTGGTTTGGCATTCAGCGATTGCCGATTTTGATGGTGGCGATCATCGTCCACCAATGCGGCAGGGCGGGAAATGCGTGCCCCGCTACCTCACCCCGGTGTCGGCGCAAGCGCCGAAGGCCCGTCAAGTTGACGGTGCTGTTCATACGCCGAGCACGTCTTGCCATGTCAAACCGGTTTTCTGCCGCATCTTCTCCGCCGCCTGCGCGGCACTGTATACCACGCCTTCGTGCTCGCTCCCGAGCTGCCCAAGGATGATTGCCAGCTTGCTGCCATCAATCCCGTCGGCGCGGTAGCGCGGCGTGGTTTTCAAATCCTCATTTTCTTTGCGCAACTTGGCGTTCTCCTCCTTCAGCTTTTGCAATTCTTCGTCACGGCCATTGGCGCGCTTACGCGGGGGCTGCTTTGTCGCTGCACGCCAGTGCTTCCAGACGATAACCGGGTGGCACCAGTCAATGCGCTGATCCTCGGACAATTCGTTGGCGCGCCATTGCTCAATTGCCGCGCGATTTTCCATAATGTTGAGCAGTGCCGCGCAAGTCGACTTCTCCGCCACCGGCCCCTTTTGATATTGCGGATATTTCTGCAGACAAGCGCTGAATGCCTTGGCATATGGGCCGCCCATCCGTTTGCGACGGTCCCGGTTGTTTGGACAGCTTCCGGGGAGGAATAAGCTAAGGCCGGTAGCCGGCTGCTGGTTTCACGATTCCCCGAAATCAAATTCATCCTGTCTTGTTGCGGGGTGCTGTGAAGCTTGTGGGCAGCCGCCGACCTGTGGGCAAGGTGGGGGAAACGCAAGGCGTTTTCCCCGGCTTGTCCATAGGGGACCGCGCTGGCGCGGTCAGGCGGGGATCGGCGCAGCCGACTGTCCACAAATTCACAGCACCTCCTCGGCATCGCGTCAGGCGGCCAGTGCCGTCGCCGCCGTCGATTGGCCGAGGTAAGCCTCGTCCGGTGTTCGCCAGCCGAGCGCCTGATGCGGACGTCGCAGATTATACCAGTCGAAGAACTCGCCAAGGCTGCGCTTCTGTTCGATGCCGTCGGCCGCTGGGCGCAGGTAGACCCATTCGTGCTTCACGGTCCACCACAAGCGCTCGACGAAGATGTTGTCGTGGCAGCGCCCGCGTCCGTCCATGCTGATCTCGATCCCATGATCCCGCAGCATCTGGGTGAACTCATCGCTGGTGAATTGCGCCCCCTGATCGGTATTGAAGATGCCGGGATTGCCGAACCGGGCGAGGGCCTCGCTCAGCGCCGCGACACAGAACCCCGCCGTCAGCGTGTTCGACAGCCGCCAGGACAGCACCCGTCGGGTCGCCCAGTCGATGATCGCGACCAGGTACAAAAACCCTTGCTCGCATGGGTATGTACGTTATGTCAGCGGCCCACACTTGGTTCGGCTGGTCGATCGTTCTGCCGCGCAGAAGGTACGGGTAGACCTTGTGCTCGGGATGCCGCTTGCTGGTGTTCCGCTTCGGCCTGACCGCCCACAGCCCGAGCTTGCGCATCAGCCGCCGGACGCGTCGGCGGCCAACCGAAATCCCCTCCCGCAACAGCGCCACCTGCAGCCGGCGGCTGCCGTAGACCGGATTGTCGGTGAAAATCCGGTCGAGCCGCTTCAGAAGCTCGAGTTCCGCCGCAGATTCCGGCCGAGACCGGTAATAGAAGCTGCTGCGCGTCACCCCGAGCAGCGCGCATTGCCGGCTTACGGACAGCCCCGCCTCCGGCGCGATCATCGCCCGCCTCTCAGCACTCGGGAGATGGCGGGCTGCCCGGCAAGAAAATCGCACTCGACCTGCAGCTGTCCGATCTTGCGGTGCAGATCGTCGATCACCTTCTGCGCATCCTCGGCCGCCGGCGCCTTGCTGCCGCGCGCAAACAGCTCCCCCGCACGCTTCACCAGCTCCTGCTTCCAGTTGCTGATCATCGTCGGATGAACCCCAAACTCCGCCGACAGCTCCGCCAGGGTCTTCTCCCCCGAAAGCGCCGCCATCGCCACTCGCGCCTTAAATTCCGCGCTGTGCTGCTTCCTCTTTACGCCCACGTCTCACACTCCTTTTGGACCGGTCAGCCTTTAGCTTATCCCGCTGTCCAAAAATCCGGAGCCGCCGCGGATGCTGGCGGAGCACCTGCTCTACCTGGAGACGGAATATCACCAAGGCCACCGCGCGAATTTCTCATCAGCCGATCTGGCCGGGCGAGATTTCTCGGGCCTCAATCTGCGCGGAATCAAGATGGACCGCGCCTTGCTCAGCGGGGCTGACTTCACTGGAGCTCATCTCCAAAGTGCGAACCTGACCGGCGCCATTGCAGAGCGGGCGTACTTCGACCGTGCGGACCTATCCCGGGCGCGCCTAAGCGGGGCGAACCTCGTCTCGGCCAACCTCGAGGACGCCTGCCTCGCCAAGGCCGAGATGGAGTTCGCGCTGATGGCCAACGTGACGCTGCGTGGCGCCTGCCTGCGTGAAGCGGACATGAGCGGCGCTCAGCTCGATGCCGCCGTGCTCATCGGGACGGACCTCCGTAAGGCGAACCTGCGTGGCGCCGGATTCCGTCATGCGAAGCTGGACGCGGCCGACCTCCGTGATGCCCGGCTTGGTGGTGCGTTCCTGGTCGGGGCTTCGCTGCGGGGTGCCGATTTGCGGGGCGCTTATCTTCGCTTGGCAAAGCTCGACGGCGCAGATCTGTCTGATGCCAATCTGGATGGTGCAGAAGGCCTGACGCAAGGACAGCTCAATCGAGCGCACTGCAACAGCGGAACAAAGCTCCCCACAGGGTTGACAGGGGTAGAAGATGCCAAACGATGAGCATGTCGCGATGCTCGGCCGCGGCGCCGCAGCGTGGAATGAGTGGCGGGCGCACCGCGACGAGACGCCGGACTTATCTCGGGCCGGTCTGCGAGGGCTCGATTTGAGCGGGTTCGATCTATCGCGGGCAGATCTTCGGGGCGCCGATCTCCGGGGTACGAACTTGAGCGGAGCGAACTTGTCGGTTGCGCATCTGGAGGCCGCCAACTTCTTCAAGGCGGTACTTGATGGCGCCGATCTGGCCGGGGCTTTTCTGAAGGGAGCCCAATTCTTGAACTGCGCTCAGCTCATAGTCACCCGGAACTGGCAATCGGCTTTTCGTGATGACGCGCTTGCCTGTGGCGCAGCCATTCCAAACCGCAAACCATCAGAATAAACCCCCGCGCGCGGAGATGAAGTAGCAGTCCATAGCTCCCGATATCCGGGCATTCTCATGATGGTCTGCCGGTGTTACCTCGCCCCTACTATGTTGCTCACGGGAATACTTAAATGAGTGTCCTGGTCATTGGAGCGGTGATCGACTGAGGTGCGGATGTAAATTTACGGGCAGTGCGTAGACCGCCATCCTGTCCCTTCGATCGATCTATGGTAAACTCCGAAGTATCGGCATTTTTGAACGAGAGCTCGGCAATGATCCTGGGATAGCAGGGTTCGGCTGCAGGCTTCGTTTAAGATCCCAACAAAGAAGGGACCAGACGACCGCGCAAAAGCCAAGGGAGGTGCACAGAGATGAGGCGGAAACTGCGAGGGTTCGCGGCGGCGGGTACGTTATTCCTTGTAATGTTCGCTGCTGAAGCGGCATGCGCCCAAAAGCAGGGCGGCGTTTTGAAAATGTACAGTCCCGACAGCCCGGCGAGTATGTCGATCCACGAGGAAGCGACGGTCTTCGCCGAGGGCCCGATGATGGGGGTGTTCAACAACCTCGTCATCTACGACCAGCACATCCCGCAATCCAGTCTCCAGTCGATAGTGCCTGATCTGGCTACTGCCTGGTCATGGAGCGAAGACGGGACCGAATTGACATTGCCGCTGCGAGAAGGCGTCGCGTGGCATGACGGCAGGCCCTTCACGGCTAAGGACGTCCAGTGCACTTTTGATATGCTGACCGGCAAGTCCAGCGAGAAGCTTCGCGTCAATCCCCGCAAAGCTTGGTACGCGAACCTCGACAACTTAACCACCAACGGCGATTACGAGGTCACCTTTCATCTGAAGCGGCCACAGCCGGCCTTTTTGGCATTACTCGCTTCCGGGTTCTCGCCGATTTATCCCTGCCACGTGCCGCCGCGCGATATGCGCAGTCATCCGATCGGCACAGGCCCATTCAAATTCGTCGAGTTCAAGCCAAACGAGTACATCAAGTTGACGCGAAACCGGGATTACTGGAAGAAGGGCCGGCCCTATCTCGACGGCATCGAGTACACGATCATCCGGAATCTCTCGACGGCAGTATTGGGGTTCGTCGCGGGAAAATTCGACATGACTTTTTTATTCAGCCTCCCAGTCCCGCTTTTGCACGACGCAAAGAGCCAGCTGCCACAAGCGATCTGCGAGCTGACCCCGGGCAGCATCAACCGAAACCTTCTCATCAACCGAGATAAGCCGCCCTTCGACAACCGCGATCTACGGCGAGCGATGGCGCTGAGCTTGGACCGCCAGGCGTTCATCGACATCATCACCGAGGGACAGGGGGACATCGGTGGGATCATGCAGCCCGCACCCGCCGGGTTATGGGGCATGCCGCCGGAATTGCTCAACAAGCTGCCGGGCTATGATCCCGACGTGCAGAAGAACCGCACGGAAGCCCGACAAATCATGCATACGCTTGGCTATGGCCCCGATAGTCACCTCAAGATTAAGGTAACCGCGCGTGATATTCCGTATTACCGCGATCCGGCGGTCATTTTGATCGATCAGCTGAAGCAGGTCTATGTCGACGGCGAGCTCGAGCCGGTCGATACCACCAACTTTTTCCCCAAGATGATGCGCAAGGACTACAGCGTCGGCCTCAACTTGCAAGGCGCCGGTGACCCGGACCAAACCTTGCCATTGCTTTACGGCTGCAGTTCGGAGTTCAACAGGAACAATTACTGTAATCCCGAGGTAGAGGAACTGATTGATCGGCAATCGAGCGAGGTGGACCAGGAGAAGCGCAAGCAGCTGGTGTGGCAGATCGAACGGAAACTGGCGGAGGACGACGCTCGACCGATCATTTTCTACAGCCGTGACGGGACATGTCGGCAACCGTACGTTAAAGGGCTGACCCTGATGGTCAACAGCATCTTCAATGGCTGGCGCATGGAGGACGTCTGGCTCGACAAATAGCGCTTTCGGTCCTTGCCAGCGGTTTGCTCTAGGGTCCTCTTTTCCGAACTATACCTTTCACCGACCCGTTCCGGCGCCTCTCATCGAGGACATCATTGTCGGAATGATGGATTCGCAGAATGTCTTGAACGCGTGACACGCCATTCGACCCACCGAGGCCGACAGTTTAACATCGAACCGGGTTTGCCGGTGGAGGACGCGAATGGCCGTAGCGAAACGAGAACTCGGGCGGACGGGACTGCAGGTCACAACTTTGGGCTATGGAGCGATGGAGCTAAGAGGAGCCCCACGCGCTCGCGATATCACGGAGGAGCAAGCCGAAACCATTCTGAACAAGGTGCTCGACAGCGGCATCAATTACATCGACACCTCAATCGATTATGGACTGAGCGAGGAGCGGATTGGCCGCTATATCTCGCATCGGCGCGCCGAATATTATCTGGCCAGCAAATGTGGCTGTTTGGTGGACGCACCCCCGGTATCGCGCGGCCAAAGAGGGGCACACGTCTTCACGCGCGACAATGTCGTGGCCGGGGTCGAACAAAGTCTTACGCGGATGAAAACCGACTATCTCGATGTCGTGCAGTTCCACGCCTCGCCGTCCCGGCAGACCCTCGAGGAGCACGGCGCACTCGATGCACTCCTCGAGCTCAGAGAGGCCGGCAAGGTGCGATTTATCGGCATGTCCGGCACCTTGCCCCACCTGACCGACCACATCGCGATGGGCGTTTTTGACGTCTTTCAGATCCCGTACTCGGCAGTCGAGCGTGAGCACGAGGCTGCAATCGCCACTGCTGCTCAGCAAGGTGCGGGCATCGTCATTCGCGGCGGCGCTGCAAAAGGAGCGCCAACCGAGGGGAAGCAGGCCGGGCTGCAATGGGAGCGCTGGCGCCGGGCACGTCTCGATGACCTGCTCGACGACATGACCCCGATGGAGTTCATCCTCCGCTTCACCTGCACGAACCCGGACCTGGACACGACCATCGTCGGCACAATCAATCCGGCGCACCTGCAGACCAACCTCGATGTCCTCCAGAAAGGGCCGTTACCGCCGGATTTCTACGAGGAAGCAAAGCATCGCCTCGCCGCTGCCGGTTCGGTTCCACAGCTGACTGCGGAAAAATAGACGAACGCAATCCGGGCGGTTGCGCCGGCTCAACAAGTCCCCAAAGCGGCGAAGGGTGTAAGTGGCGGCGCAGGGGCCAGCAAAAGCCCTGTGGATTTGCCGCTGCGCTTGGACGACGCTATGGCGTCGCCCACAACTCCACAGGGCCAACATCAGTAAGCTTTGATCTAGAAATCAGAAAGGGAGCTGGGGCTCGGCCGGAGGATCGATTGAGGCGACCGAGCACGCTTGGTTAGGCAGCGCTCGACCTCTCCGGGAACATTCGCCGGTGAGGCAATACACTTCTCATCCTGTTTGTCGCGCAGCAAAAGAGTTGTGTGCGGGGATTTCAGCAAATTGGTCATGGGATGCGGACTGGCTGAGCCCGGATCAAAGCTAGCATCCCTTTGTTCGATCGGACAGACCCATCCCTTCGTCCCGACCTGCCTACCAGCAGAGCGCCGCGCACAGCCGCGGTCAAGACTGGCCGTAGGCCACCGCCGGAGGCGGCGCGCAGCGGTCTGGACGGCGGCGAGCACGGTGCTAGGCTGAACGGGTCGGGGGTCAGGCGGCACGGCGCAGCGCCTCCTTTTTGTGCTCGCGCAAATCATCCATGTTGAGGTAGCGATGCTGCTCGAGCCAGTTCTCGTGGGTCTCGACGGCGAGCGCCCGCACCAGCCGCAGGCAGCTCTCACCATTGGGAAAGATGCGCACGACATGGGTGCGGCGCCTGATCTCCTCGTTCAGGCGCTTCGAGCATGTTGGTCGACTTGAGATGCTTATGGTGCTGCCGCGGCAGGCGGTAAAAGGTCAGCGTCTCGTCGATGTTGTCTTCGACCCAGCCGGTCAGCTTTGAGTATTTGCCTGACCACTTTGTGATCCAGGCTGCCAGATCGCGGCGCGCCTCGGCGAGATTGCGCCGGTCATATAGCCAGCCCAGCTCCTGCAGGCAGTCGTCGTCGACCCGGCGCGGCACGTAGTCGAGCGCATTACGCAGAAAATGCACATAGCAGCGCTGATAGGCCGCCTCCGTGAGAGCCTCGCGCAGTGCTGCCCGCAGGCCGGCATGATCGTCGGCGACGACGAATTCGACGCCATGCAGACCGCGCGCCTTCAGTCCCAACAGGAAATCGCGCCAGCTCGAGCGACTTTCCCGGTTGGCGAGCTCGACCGCCAATACCTGGCGCCGGCCGTCCCAGTCGATGCCGATCGCAATCAGCACGGCTTGGCTGACGATCACGCCGGCTTCGCGCACCCGCTCATCGCGCGCGTCGAGGATCAGATAGGGGAAGGCTTCAGCCAATGGTCGGCCGGCGAATTGCGCCAAGCTCTCGTCCAGCCGCTGGTTGATGGCGCTAATTGCGGAAGCCGAAAAGCTGTGGCCGCACAGCTCCTCGGTGATCGCCTTGACTTTCCGGGTCGAGACCCCTTGCACGTACATCTCCGCCAGCGCCGCCACCAGCGCCCGCTCCGAACGCTGGTATCGTTCGAACAGCTCGGTCGAGAACCAGCCCGCGCGATCCTGCGGCACCCGCAGCTCCAGCTTGCCGACCCGCGTGATCAATGTCCGCCCGTAATAGCCCGACCGGTAGCCCTGTCGGCCCGCCGCCCGCTCGCCCTTCTCGGCGCCCAACGGGTTGACGCCGCCTCAGACCCGAGCCGGATTGGCAGCGATCAGGTGCGCGGGGTGCGGTTCGAAGGCGAGCGCATGGTCCTGATCCCGCCACCCCGGCGGACCGGCGAGATCGAGGAACACCGTGAGATCACCTGGGAACGCATCGCCGGGGAGTAGCGTCTCAAGGTTAGGGCACGTAACGGGTGATGCCCTCGACCGGGCCCTGCTCGCGGCCGCGCAGCTCGATCACGTTACGATCGGGGTCGCGTACGAAAACTGAGATCTGCCCGCTTTGGCCGAAGCCGACCGGCCCTTGCGAGATCGCGATATCGTTTGCTCTCAAAGCGGCGAGGGTTGCCGGGATCGACGCGACACGCAGCGCCATATGCGTGTAGCCGGTGAATTTATCCGGAACGTCCATCAGGATGTTGCGGTCCGGATCGCCAGCGTTGGCGTTGAATATGAGATTAAGCTCCACGCCGTGCTCGTTGCGAACGATTGCGACATCGTCCTCGGCGGCCCGGTGCGCCAGGGCGAAGCCGAGCACCTGGTAAAAGGCGAGGGCGCGATCGAGATGACGCACGCGGATGCCGATATGATCGACCCGCTCGATTTCGATCGTCTGGGCCATTGGAAGCTCCGTGGCTCGGTAGATATCGGTTAACCTCAATATAAGAAGCGTTCAGGGGGGTGTCATGTGCGGCGCTGCTCCGATGCGGGACTTGGATTCATCATCGCACATTCTGGATACGCCGCCATCCGTATCCCCCTTGGCCGCGGCGCAGCATCGGGCAACGAACGCGCTCGCAAGCGTGGCGTCCAGAAATTGATCGCCACGGCCTTCGAGATCAAGCTCGTTTTCTCGATCCCACCGCATCGGCCCACCCCGAACTTCCCGCCGAGCTGGAATGTTGCGCCAACCGACCTCCTCCCCGTTAAAAGTCCGACTTGCTCCCTACCGATCGGGAGATGACGTGCTGGCCGGTGAGCCTCCGGGTTGGCAACGTCAAGACCAATGGTTCCAGCCTCATCGAGCCAATAGGTTCTTGCTGCGTAACGTTGCTGACTAGATTCGGCTAGCATGGCACTCCACAAGAGGAGAGAGGAACCATGAAGGGTGGCGGCGCAGAAACGATCGCGATCATTGGGGCGGGCATCGGCGGGGTATATCTTCTCGCCGAATTGGGGATCGCCGGGTTCAAGCTGCGGCTTCACGATATCGACGACTTAAAGCTTTCCGAGGTCCGAGCCCATGGCGGCCTGGATGTCGAGGGGGAGGGCGTTGAGTTCGCCGCGGTCGATCGTGTAACAACCGATCTCGAAGGCGCTATCGATGGGGCGGGCGTCATCATCGTCGTGACCGGCGGCAACACGCAGGCGACGGTGGCGCGATCGCTTGCCCCTCTGCTCCGGAACGGTCAGGTAATCCTGTTGATCCAGGGCAATACCGGAGGGTCGTTGATTGTACGCCGTGCCCTGGATGAGGCTGGATGCCGCGCCGAGGTCGATATCGCCGAGATGGACAACTATCCGTATTCATGTTGGCGGCTCTCGGCAACGCGCATACGTCCGATCGTTAGGAAGCGCTGGCTACAAATCGCGACGTTCCCGGGGAAGCGCATCGACCGCATATTTCCGCTGCTCGCGCCGTTGTTCCCGAAAGCGGTTGCCGCGCCGAACATCCTGTACACCGGTTTCACCAATGCCAATGCGATGTTGCACGTGGCCAACTGCGTCGCCAACGCCGGGCGTATCGAAAGGGGGGAGGCTTATAAATTCTACGCCGAAGGCGTCACGCCGGCGGTTGCGCGCCTGTACGAAGCCATCAATGCGGAGCGCGTCGCCGTCGCAGCGGCATTGAGCGCTCCGGCTACGTGGTGCGTCCGCCACAGGCTCGGCGCGAGAAACCTCGAGTGAGCGCTTTCACGTCGGCGAATATTGATAAGATCCTCGCATTGAAACCCGATCTCGTCCTGACTTTCTCGGATCTCCAGGCCAACATTGTCGCGGATCTCATTCGCCGTGGACTCGACGTTCATGCCTTTAACCAGCGAACCATCGCCGGGATTCTCGATATGATTCGGATGCTGGGCGCGATGGTCAACGCGAGCGAACGGGCTCGGCAGCTAGTAGGAACGCTGGAGACGCGCTTGGCCGAAGTGCGAAGCCGCGCCGCGCGCTTACCGAAGCGGCCAAGGGTATTCTTCGAGGAATGGGACGATCCTCTGATTTCAGGGATTGGATGGGTTTCGGAGCTCGTCGAGATCGCCGGCGGCATCGACATCTTCGCTGATCGTGGAAACCAGGGCGCAGCCAAGGACCGTGTTGTGACGACAGAGGAAGTGGTCGCGCGGGAACCGGATCTGATCATCGGCTCGTGGTGCGGCAAAAAATTCCGACCTGAGCGGGTAATGGCGCGGGCTGGCTTCGACCGCATCCCAGCTGTGCAGCACCAAGATCTCTACGAAATCAAATCGTCCTTGATCTTGCAGCCCGGGCCAGCCGCATTGACCGATGGTCTTGCGAAGCTACAGAACATCATCGAACGGTGGGCAATTAATTGCTGAAGCTCCCCTCTCTAAAGGGCCGAGATAACCGCTTTTCGTCCCCGGGCAAGCGGCGGCCGACCCCCTATGTCGGTACCCTTATTTGATACGGCTGAGGGGCATGCGAGGGTAGGGGCAGAAACTCATAGAGAAGGACAGCGACCATGATCAGATTTTTTCGATCAATGCTCCCCTCTATGGTCCTGTTTGTCTTGGTCACGCCGGAGCCGACCGCAGCACAGCAGCCCACGAACGTGCCCGAGACCAAATCGGCAGCGCCCTACCATCTTGGCCTCGGCGAGCTGATGACGGCCTTCGTGCAGCCGCGCCACATCAAGCTCGGCCTTGCCGGGAAGGAGCAGAATTGGCCCTATGCTACTTTTGAGCTGGGCGAGTTGACCGAGGCCTTTGATGATATTGCCGAACTCGTCCCGAAGCACGACAACCTGCCGATCCCCGAGATGATCGCATCGACCGTCAAGCAGCCGATGGAGGCGCTCGACGCGGCGATCAAGGCCACGGATACAGCCGCATATACCAAGGCCTACGCTGACCTAACCGCCTCGTGCAACGCATGCCACCAAAGCGCGGGCCACCCGGAGATCGTGATCCAAGTGCCCACAGTATCCTCCTTTCCCGATCAGGATTTCCGGCCGCAAAAATGAGCCCTCGAATACTTCTGCCCGAGATAGGGAGTTAATCCGTGCCGCTCGTCATTGGCCTGCCTGCTCGACAATCGCTCATTCCTTGCGGAATGGAAGCCGGCTTATAAACGTGGCTACGCGATGCAGGCGAGCCTCGTCATCGTAGGCGGAGTTTTGGGCTCCTGGCCTATTCCATCGCGTCCGATTGGCGTTTGTTGGTTGGAGCCATAGCCTGCTCGCCAATTGGCCTTACAAGTTGTTGAGAAGAACTCGATTAAGCGGCGCCTGTTTGTTTTCGCGAGGAGCGTCAACACTGAAGCTATTCACCAACCACCGAGGCCCAGGGTTAAAATGTTCGCCGGACAGCTTGCGCTCGCTAGAGCCGCCGCTTTCACCGGAGCTGCGATTTACATCAACATTGCCGAATAGCCTGCGCGACTTCAGCTCGACGACGGTTCTCTCCTCGCCGAGTGGAAGCTAGCCTATAGACGCGGCTACATGATGCAGGCGAGCTTCACCATAGTCGGCGGATTCTTTGGGGTCGTTGCCTTTTTCAGCACCTTCGAGTGGCGTTGGCTGCTCGGAGCCGCCGTCCTATTCACAAATTGGCCCTACACGATCTTGGTGATCATGCCGATCAACCACCGCCTGATGAACACGCGACTGGACGCCGCCACGGCAGAAACGCGCCTCATGATCGGGCGGTGGGGTATCCTTCATGCGGGTCGAAGCGCTCTTGGGCTCGCGGCAACTCTGGTTTTCCTGCGGGCTCAGCGGTGACCTCCTGAACGCCTCGTTCCCAACTGAGTGATTAATGTAAACCCCAAGCTCCTGGGGTCGTGCTCTCCCCGGACGGATTGCGCTCACGATTGTGATCTGAAGCCGGACTACCAGCGGCGCTACATAGCCCGGGCGAGCTAGCCATTATCGGAGAGCACAAGGTGTCGCGCAGCGGAGATCATGCTCTGGTGGATTGGCGCAGGACAGCTTGGCGAACTCGATACGCCCTGTTTGGAGGAGTCGCGCTCATCGCTGTCGCCGGCCTGATCGGCTGGCACTTTTTCGGTGGGCGGGGAGGTTTTAAAACCCGATGGTGGTCCGGTCGTTACCGCGATGGACTTTGGGCAACCCTTCCCGCTCGATCCGCTCCCCTCTGGTTGGCGACATCGGAAATTCTGGACACGTTCGCCGATGACAATGTCTTTCGCGGTGAAGGACGGTGTACCGAGCATGCGGTTCGAAACCCATAACAGCGCGTCGATGCTGTTTCGGCATGTCGATATCGACCTCGCCTCTTACCCGATGCTGGCATGGCGGTGGTACATCGAATTGCCGATCCGCAGCCCGCTCGACGAGCGCACGCGCGAAGGCGACGATCACCCGGCGCGGCTATTTCTTCGGTTCGCGACGGATCGTGGCGAGAAGCGCGCGATGGAGGTGATCTGGGGCAATCAGCTGAAACCTGGCGACTACAAATACATCAGCGGTTTCCCGCACTTTGTTGCCGATGCCGGTGACGACCGGGTTGGCCGCTGGCTTGACGGGAAGATCGACCTCGCGCGCGTCTATGCCGAGATCTGGAAGGATGGGGCGCCGGCACACTTGGCCGATGTCGCCGTGTTTTGCGACAGCGATGACACGCATACCGCCAGCATCAGCTATTTCGCTTACGTCCGGCTCGAACGGCGGTGATCGCCATGACGATGGCCGTTGTGTTGCGTCTCCCAAACAACTTATACGTGTCAGAAAAGCTTACGCTGATCGAGTGGGATCTCGGCGACCCCGCGAGTCCTTTCTACGGTGCGAGTCGCGGCGGTATCGGGGGAGGCACAAGCGCGACCCAGCAAGGGGGGACGGTCCGAATATAAGCTCGGTTGCAGGCGCGCTCGGCGAGGGCCACTGCCCGTCCGGCCTGGATGACGGCTTCGTACGCGGCTCGTCCTGCGGCGGTGGCCCGATTGACTATTTCATCAGGGAGTAGGTCGTCATGTTGCCTGGCCTTCGGCCTTCACTGCCTCTATCCGACGTCAGCTCTCGAAAACATCCGGCAGCAGCGACCCGGGATAGGTCATGTGCCGATCGTCAAATGAGTGAAGCAGAGACAAGCGTTGGGTTATTGCCTGCTAATATTACCGTCCGGCTTGGCCGAGCAGTGTGATCCAATTCACATGTAGCTGAAAAAACCATTCTTGCGTTTGATCATCAGCCTGATCCTGCTCATCGGCCGAACCGCACCGCTGATATTCTCCGGGAAACCCAAGGCCGGTATCATTTGTGATTGGCAGAGCGGCGACATTTAAATCCAGCTCCTAGGTGAAGTCACGGAAGCGTCGCGCCGGCTGGCCGGTGCGTTGGCTCCGCTCTTGCGCCACGGCAAGTTCGGTCGCGATCTCGGCGTTGAGGCGCGCGTTCTTGGCCAGGCCGAACAGGAAATCGACGTTGTTGTCCTCGCACCACGCCATCAGCGCCTCGCGGGCAAAGCCCGAAATCGGCGCGCAGCAGAACGCGCACCCCCGCTTTCGCGAGGGCAGGCTCCGCGCCGGCGGATCTGGGCGATGATCCGCGCCACCTCCTCGACGCTGCCGGCGCTGGCGTCGATGTTCGCCGGGCGCAGCTTGCTCGCCAGCAGATGCCGCCCGCAGAACACGTAGAGCGGCAGATAGCAGTAGGTGTCGTAATAGCCGTGGAAGAAACGGTCTTCCTGATGCCCGTGCAGCGGGTCGTCAGTGGCGTCGAGATCGAGGGTGATCTGCGGTGGCGGCGCCGAGTGGGCGTCGAGAAACAGCTCGACAAACAGCCCCTCGATCGCCGCCGCGTCATAGCTGATCTTAGATCCAAGGTTGGTGCGGTGGCCGGACGAGCTGGCAATTTCGGATCGCTAGAAGGACTCCTCCAACAACCGACGCCGTGCCGATCAAATTGTTCGGCGGTACGGAGGATGCCGACCAGTTGAGGCCTAGCTGTCATTGCTATGAAGGTTGTTCATCCGGGGGAGTCCGGTTCAGGCTGTGGGTCGCGACACTCGCAGTCATGATCGGAGGATCGCCCGGATGAACATTCACAAGAATGCGCGGTTGACGCCGCAGGGTCGACTGCTGTTGGTGCGGCGGGTCGACGAGCTCGATTGGCGGATGCCGGCAGCGGCGACTGCGGCCGGCATCTCGCAGCGGCAAGGCTATCGCTGGCTGGCGCGCTACCGCATGGACGGCGCGGCGGCGCTGTGTGAGCGCAGCTCGGCGCCCGGGTGTTGCAAGCATCGCGTCGATGTCGAGCGGATCACCGAGATCGCGGCGCTGCGGCGGCATCGCATGAGCGGGCCAGCAATCGCCCGTCAGCTCGGCATGCCAGTATCGAGGGTGGGCGCCATCCTGCGCCGGCTCGGTTTGGGCAAGCTGACAGCGCTCGACGCGAAGCCGCCGATCGTGCGCTACGAACGCCAACGGCGCGGCGAGCTGATCCATCTCGACAGCAAGAAGCTCGGACGGATCGCCGGGATCGGGCACCGCTTTAAGGGTCGCGCTGCGGGCACGGTCAATCGCCATCACGGCATTGGCTGGGAAGCCCTGCACGTGTGCATCGATGACGCGACCCGGCTGGCTTATAGCGAGATCCTCGCGAACGAGCGCCAGGACAGCGCGATCGGCTTTCTCGCGCGCGCGCTCGGCTGGTTTGCGGGTCAGGGCGTGACCGTCGAACGGGTCATGACCGACAACGGTTCGGCCTATCTCAGCAAGGCTTTCCGGGCGGCGCTGACGACCGCCGGGCTCAAACACAAACGCACCCGGCGGTATACGCCACGCACCAATGGCAAGGCCGAGCGGTTTATCCAAACCAGTTTGCGCGAGTGGGCCTATGCCCGGCCCTATGCGACCTCGCACGAGCGCAACGCCGCCTTGGCGCCCTGGCTCGAGCATTACAATACCGCGCGGCCACACGCCGCCCTGGCCCACCATCCGCCAACGGCTCGGTTGCACCAAATCCAGTTGCTTTGTTCGACCAAAGGGACCGTTGCTTCGTCCCGACCTGCTTTCCCCAATGACGGCAGCGGCGGGCCGGGGCAAGGATCGCCGCAGGCGACCGGCGGCAGCCGGCGCGCAGCGTCCTTGCGGCGGCCTGCCGCTGCCGTCACACTCGCTCAAGGAGGGTCCCTTGTCTGATCCCCGAAACAACCTTCGTATCAACGACAGCTAGCGCGGGTCGTCACGACGCCGCCGCCGGACCCGGCCGAGAAGACCTTACCGGTGCTCGATCGCTGGGCCGAATTGATCCGTCGCGTCCACGCGTAAGGAGTGCGGATCAAAGAGGACAATCTGTCGGGGCTGCGTGGCGCACCTTCGCCGGGTCGAGGAGTTCTTTACCCAGCTGTCAGGCCTGAACCGCCCTCCAGCCGATCCCGGCGTTCCTGACAGGGATGTCGATGCGACCCAAACCGACCGCGGGTGGCCTTGGTGATCTCGTCGCCGGCACCAGCACCAAAGTCGGCCCTTCAAACGCGCGCCCTCACCACCCAGTTGGCCGCCGACAACACAATCCCTCGCGATGCGGCATGCCCTTCAAAGAAGACCGCGAGGGCGGAGCGGACCGCATCGCGCTGCGCCGCGGCAAGAGCTGGCAGAACGCGTGTAAGCGGGCCGAATAGCATCATGAATTGCGCCGCTTCAGCTGCCTCCCCGCCCAGCCGGATCAGCGGGTCAAGGGGTGTCAACGAAACCTCTCGAAAACCGGCACCTTCCAGGATGTGATGTACGCGGCTTGGGTCTGCCCAGGAGAAGGGGCCTGGCTCCTCCGGCCCGGGCACGGGAATCGGCGGCAACAGATGACGCACCGCTGCGAGTGGACTATTCGGCCACAGATCGTCGGCGGCGGCACGGAACACCGCCACGGCCACTCGTCCACCCGGTTTCATCGCACGGCGCACATTTGCGAAAGCGCTCACCGGATCGCTAAAGAACATGACCCCGAACCGCGAGAACGCCAGATCGAAGCTGTTGGACCCGAAGGGCTGGCTGGAGACATCAGCGGCAATCACCTCCGCGTGTCGGAAACCAGCTGTGGCGATCCGCCCACGCGCCCGTGCGACGGATTGCTCCGCGACGTCTGCGCCGAGCACATGACCATCCGGCCCGACCCGTGCTGCCAGCTCAAGCGTCGTCGTACCGCCACCGCAGCCAATGTCAAGAACGCGCTCGCCCGGCTGGGGCGCGGCCAGATCGAGCAGCGCTTTCGTCACCTCAGCGACCGCACGATCCATCAGCTCGTGCTGATCGGCCCAGGCACGGGAAGCGATACTGTTCCAAAATTCAATCTGCGCCGCGTTCGATGAGCCGGCCTTCTGCTCTGACATCGTCGTTCCCGCCATCGTCGGAATCAAACCAAAGTAGTTCGCCACTCTCACCCTGTGACGCGCAAGGACTCTTCAGCGATACCGCTATTAAGAAGCGTTGGCGAGTGCCAAGTCAGAGGGGTCGATGGCTCATCGTCATGAACTCTGCTGGTAAGATCAGCAGAAGCCAGGGGTAGGAGCATGCGCCAGTTTTCGGGCCGATGGGCTCTGTTAGTCGCGTTACAGTCGAGAGCCAAGCCCTCAAGAGCAATATGCTGGGTGATCCGTCGGTGCGCGTGGTCGATGCCTACGTTCCGGCTGGGCATGACGACAAGGACTGCCCTTGCTTGTGGATCTTGTCGGGTTCACGGGCAGCGGCCTGTCCCACACCAATTGGGTCGGTTTTCGCGAGAACCTACCGGAACGGCTCGACCGTCTGATCGGCGAAGAACGCATGCCCCCTGTCGTCGTCGCCTTTCCCGATTGTTTCACGCGGCTCGGCGGCAACCAGTACATCAACTCAGCGTCCATCGGCGCTTGGGAAGATTTCCTGCTGCATGAGATGCTGCCGGCAATCGAGCACCGCTTCGTCTGTGGCGGGAGCGGGCGTCGCGGCGTCTTCGGCAAGAGCTCGGGCGGATACGGCGCTATCACGCACGCGCTGCGCCACTCCGACATCTGGGCGGCCGCGGCCTGCCATTCCGGCGATATGGGCTTCGAGCTCTGCTATCTGCCCGACATGCCAGCCGTCCTACGGGCCCTTGCCAGTGCCGAGAACTCCATCGAGAAGTGGTGGAAGCAGCTCGAGGCCGGCAAAAAGCACCCGGAGGGTTCCGGCAAGGTGATCAATGCGCTGCGATGGCGGCGAGCTACGATCCCGATCCGACGCAGTTTCTCGGCATTCGACCGCCGGTCACGTTCGACACCTGCGAGATCATCGAGGAACGCTGGGCGAATTGGATGCGGCACGACCCGGTCGTTGCGGTCGAAACGCAGCGGGAAAATCTTCGTCGGTTAAAAGCGCTCTACATTGATTCCGGCGAGAGGGATCAGTTCGACTTGCTGTACGGTGCGCGCAGGTTCGTGCAGCGGCTGAACGAGCTCGGCATCGCGCATCGCTATGAGGAGTTCCCCGATAACCATACCGCGGTCGATTACCGGATGGACGAGAGCTTGCCTTTTCTCGCGCGGGCGCTGACCGGCTGATGCGCGTGGTCCTAGTGGCTAAAATCTGACACCTCATACCCGCTCCGGGGGTCGGCTTGGGGTGGATACCTGCCCTTGACACCGGGGGTTTCCGCCGTCCGCTATCCGATCCGTCAACGGACCTTCAAGTACGTTGTCACAGTTCAGACCGTGACGGACGAGACGTGCCAAAAGCTGGCATTCCATCGGCCTAAAGTTTGAGCGCATGCGGCAAGCTCAGCTGGACACGCTAATCCGACCTATTGAGCCAGCAACGGCAGCGACTTGTAGTCCGGCCCCTTGGAGATCGATTGCAGGTAGGCGTAGATGTCAGCGAGATCCGCGTCTGGCAGGACGGTTTCGCGATAGGGCGGCATCAACCGCGACGTCGTGCGCACGAAGTTCGAGAATGTATCGAACGGCAGCGGGTCCGGCGCCAGTTTCGGGCCCGCTATCGTGCCCTGGCCGGCGGTGCCGTGGCACTCCCAGCAGCCGAACTTCATGAAATTGGCCTTCCCATTCTCGGCAGACGCCGCACCAGCGGCAACGAGACCGAGAAACGAGCTGGCGGTAATCGCCGCGAGCCCGACCCATGCATGCAACGACTTCATGATCGCAGGTCTCAGCGGGGTTGCGAAACAACGTCGATAAGGGCCGGCTCACCGGCCTTGACGACCTCCACGGCCTTCTTCAGCGCCGGTCCGAGGTCGTTCGGGCCGGTGATCGGCCCCGCGGACCATAGACCCAGCGACTTCGCGAGACCCGCAAAGTCGATGTTCGGATCCAGAATGGTGGTGCCCAACGGGCCATCGCTCAGCACCCGATCCCGACGATCGGCCATGCGCTGCACGTGCATCAGCTCCTGGTGGTAGCCGTGGTTGTTGTGCATCACGTTGAGGATCGGGATCCGATGGTGCGCGGCGGTCCACAGGACTCCCGGCGCATACATCAGATCGCCGTCGCTCTGGATATTGATTGAGAATCGGCCGAGTTCCTTGTTGGCGAGCGCGGCGCCGATGGCTGCCGGAGCGCCGTACCCGACGCCGTAGCCGCCGGAGCCGCCAATGTGCCGGTAATGGCGATCGAAGGTCCACAACCGGGTTGGCCAGAAGCTCTGAAAAAAGTCGGTGCTGACCATCGTCCAGTCTTCGCTCCTGATCGCCCCCCAGATCTCGGCGGACATGCGCGCCGTCGTGATCGGGCTCAGGTCCCAGCCCACCGCGGCAGCCGCCCGGCTCTGCTCGTGCGCGTCGGTCCAAGCTTTTTTCATCGCTTCGCCGCGCTTGGCGAGCGTGTCCCTGCGGTCCGCCGGCAGCGCCGCCTTCACGGCCTCGATCAGGGAAGGCAGTGATGTCTCTGCGTCCGCCGCCATCGCCAGATCGATCGCCTGATAACGTTCGAAGTCCTGGTAGTTCGCCTTGGTCAAGAGCTCGACCGAGCTGATGCTAATCAGCTTGGTGCCGGGCTTGACCAGGGTTTCGCGCAGGCCTGGACCACCATCGTCGCCGTTGTCGATGAAGGCGTTAACGGCGCCCCAATAATCGGTGAGTTCCATGCCGAGGACGACGTTCGCCTGCGCGATCAGCGCCC
Organism: uncultured Alphaproteobacteria bacterium; assembly: GCA_963700195.1. Classification (GTDB taxonomy): domain Bacteria; phylum Pseudomonadota; class Alphaproteobacteria; order ATCC43930; family CGMCC-115725; genus AP-15. The sequence continues at coordinate 5,463 of CAVOWQ010000014.1, read as the reverse complement.
GGCCGCGCCTGGTCTGATTGAGATAATGCGTGTTGGGGAAGTTCATGCGCCCGAGTTGATCGACGACGGGCGCCTGCAGGGTTTCGGCCAGCTCGATCAGCAGCGTCATGCCGTTCGGCGTGCGCGCCACCCGGTCGACCACGATCACTGGCATCTGCGCGCCGACCAGAAGTTTTGCGGTCTCGCGGATCGCGCCCAAATCGGCTTGCGGCGGCATCGTATGGGTCAACTTCGGGATTGAGAGCTTGGCGCGATTATGAACCGTCTCTTCCTGCAGCTCAGCGTCGAGCGCAATCATCACCGGTGCGTGCGGAGGCGTCATTGCGATCTTGTAGGCGCGCACCACGGACTGCGCAAAGTGCTCGAGTGACACCGGCGTGTCGTCCCATTTGGTGAAGTCGCGCACCAAGGCATTGATGTCTTGTGCGGAGTGGATCGTCGGCACGCCAGGCGGGCGCTTCGAGGCGTCGAGATCGTTGCCGCCCATGACGATGACCGGCGCGCGGTCACACCAGGCGTTGTAGATCGCCATGGTGGCGTGCTGCAGGCCGACGGTCCCATGGACCAGCACCACGATCGGCCTGCCGGTGACCTTGAAATAGCCGTGCGCCATCCCGACGGAGGACTCTTCGTGCATACAGGTGATGAATTCAGGCTGAATGTTCTTGCCATAAGTGAGCAGCGATTCGTGCAGGCCGCGGAAGCTTGAGGCCGGATTGGCGAAAATGTACTCGATGTTCAGGGACTTAATGACGTTGACCATGAAATCCGATCCGGCCGGGCCGCCGACACGCGGCAGCTCGGGCGGCAACTGGGTCTCTGCGGCGGCGAGCTTGGCGGAGGGCAACACCGCAGACGGCGTCGGGCGCACGGCGTCTGACTGCAATGAGGTGCCAGACGCCGCCTTCGCGGCTTGCTGAGATGCGGCCACCGCGGTAGCGGTGCCCGCCATTGCCACGCCGGTCAGAAACTTCCGTCGGTCCACCTTCAATTCCGAACGCTTTCGTGCCATTACGGTCTCTCCAGATTTTCGACAAACCGGGGTTGCAGTGCACCGTTCGCCGCCTTGCGCGCTTGTCTTGCGTTTGATGCTAACACGCGCTGTGGGTCGCGCGGCATAGCGCCCGATGCTGATCATGACACTGCGACGGACGATGAGCCAGGGAAGGTTTTGCCATCCCGGCGGCAGCTTCTCGATCACCCTTCGACGTTACGAAGCCAGCTTTGGGTCAAGGACGGCCCGATTCTCTCGCAAGCACGCTCAAGGTGCAAAGGTCCGCTGTCGGATCAGGTAGCGGACGCCACGAAACCGCGCGGCCAATGTCGCAGTTGGGTCGAAAGGGGCCCGCCAAGCCGGGACGAAGCGTTTGATTTGCACCACTAAGGCAGTTCACCTTTCCAACCTGCCGCTCGCAACTGCTCCTCGGGCACGATTAGCCGTGTCGCCATCACCGGGCGTGGCGAGGTGCCGACCCGTAGCTCGCCGATGATGCTCAGCAGCATATAGGCCTTCGCCCGATCCAGGCTGGTGCGCGCGACGGTAAAATCGAGAGCGCCCCGTGCGGCGTCCTCGGTTGCTTCCTCAACGCTAGGGCCGACCGCGACCAAATGGACCGCGCCGCCCTGGCTCCGCGAGACCTATTCAAGGGCGGAGATCTGCGACCCCAACGGGTACCACATCGAGCTCAGGCAGTGGTTCCGGCGAGCCGACGTGTTCACGACAGGCGTGCGGTAGGGGAAGCGTCCAAAGATCATCTGCAGAAGTCCACCTACAGCTACAAAACTGCTGGGGGCGGACATGTGGGTTGGCATGCGTAGTAGGGACGTAAATTATTGAACTAGCTAGATAAAACCGTTTGATCTAGCGGAGGGAGATGGATTCGAACTCTCAGTCCCGCTGCGGGCAACAGCGCCGGTGATCAGTTTTCCTGAGAAGGAATCCGTTCTCGTCGAAGTAAATCAACGCGCGATCTCGCTATGCTGGCGAACTTCGTCAGCAGAGTCTGGCCTCGGCGCTGGATGGCGCGCGCACCTCGCCGATCGGGGTGCGGGCGAGCGCACCAGAGTCACGCTCGCGCCGACCAGCGCCAAGGCACCGGCCAGGACAAAGGCGGAGTTGGAGCTTGCCGGTGACCTCGACGAGGTAACCGGTCACGATCGGGGCGAGGAGGCCGAAACTGTTGCCGCCCAGCACCAGGAACGCGAAAGCCCGGCCGACATCGGCCGGCGGCGCAACAGATCGCCGACGAGGGCACCGTTGGCGGCTGGGCCGACGTTGCCGAACGAGGCCGCGATCGAGACCAGAACGACGACCGCGGTCAATGACTGGGCAAACGGGATCGCTAGGCCGGTGGCTGTCAACAACAGGCACAGCGCGGCCAGGTGGCGGCGCTTGCCGCTGCGCACGCCCTCGGCGGACAGCAGCCTGTCGCCCGACCGATTGGCGATGATGTTGACGACCGAAGCTGCGAAGAACGGGATCAAGGCGTGAAAATGCCGGACCCGATCAGCGACAGCCCCCGTGCGGTCTGCAGATATTGGGCAGCCAGGTCGCGAGCAGCGCCTCTTCCAAGCAGCGGATCAGCGCCACTGTTTCCGGATCGAGCGGGTTCCCATCGCCCATGGCCCCTCTCATTTCAGCTTCGCCCGCGCCGTGCGCACCCAGCGCAAATCTTCGGCGAGTGTCCGCCCGCAAGACTTCTGGTCTGGCGCGGCGCCGGACCGGAATGCCAAATACCCGATTGCGCACTCGGCGTTGTAGAGCCGGATGCGGTCGCGGTCGAGGCGTCGCCCGACCGCCGGCTCGTAGACCTCGAGGGCAGCGTCGAGCATGTCCGGCCGATGCCGGCAGCTTTCGAGGAACAGCTGGGCCGGCCGGCCGGGTCGGCGAATGGACACGAAGCCAACGAAATGCGGCGTCGGCATGGCTGGGAGATCGTCGGTCCGCCGCCTTTGACATCAGGTTCAGTCAAAAGCTATCAGGTGCTGCGACGGTCTGCGAGGGATGAACTGCTGCGGCTAAGCCGGCTTGCTGACACTCACTCCGCCGAATACCGCGATGGACCCAGCGCCGCTCACGGTGAGCTGATCGATATTGTACAGCGGCTAGCGCGGTAGAGGTCTGATGTCCGGAAAACGCTTTATGAGACTATCTCTCCAAAATCATGCACAGTGCAACACCCATGCAGCGTTCTGACGTAGAGGACTGGAGATTGGACATGTCGCTCTTCAATATTGGCTTTATCATCTTCCCGACTTGACACAGCTCGATTTCACGGGGCCTCTACAGGTGCTTTCACGCCTTCCCCAATCAGCGACCCACATCGTCGCGAAATCGGAGACACCGGTGCCTAGCGATTGCGGGCTGGGCCTCGTGCCAACGCACACCTTTGCGAACTGTCCGCCCCTCGACTTGCTCTGCGTCCCCGGCGGAAGCTACGGTGTCGTCCGGGCAATCGGCGATCGTGAAATCATAAACTCGTCCGCCGGCGGGCGGGTGCTGCAAAGTACGTCACGTCGGTTTGCACCGGTGCCTTCATTTTGGGTGTGGCCGGGTTACTCAAAGGACGGCGGGCAACGACCCATTGGGCCTTTACCGATCTGTTGCCTCTCGTCGGAGCGACGCACGAGCGGGCCAGGGTCGTTAGAGACGGCAACGTGATCACAGCGGGTGGTGTCACCTCCGGCATCGATTTTGGGCTCACTTTGTTGCTGCCGAACTTGCCGGCGAGACAACGGCCCAAACAATCCAGCTCGGCATCGAATACGACCCGGCGCCACCGTTTGATTCCGGTCATCCCGATAGGGCACCGGCGGCTATCAAATCAGCGTTGTTATCCGGCCGGTACGAGGAGGCCAGGTCAGCGTTCCGCGGAGGCATTGATAAGGCCACCCGGGTTTGATCAAGTTGAGTTTTTCTACGCTAAGGTTTCCGAGCTGCGGTTATGGCGGCCTCTTCCCGCACTCGAATGGGCGTGAATACGGCCGGTCGAACCTCACAATGATCACAATGAGGGTGTATCAGCCAGCCTCGCCGTCTGCGATCGTGGTTCCGGAGGCTCCTTATCTTGCGATGTGCGTCTCCTGCACTCAATCAATTCGGAAAGCATCATGGACGGCGCTCCTTTATCTCTCGTAGCACATCCCATGTACCTGCAGGGATCTGATTAACTAGTACCGTGATTATCTGATAATTAACCATCCCGAAATCCTTGTGGAGAGAATAACCGAAGCTGCCTGCTGTCCAAAACACTCGTGAAAAGAACTTGTTAACCTTAGTTTTGAATTCGTCGCCTTAAATCAGTATACCAACACCACTGGTTACAGCACAGCGGAGCTCGAGGCCGTTCGTTGAGCCTTGCGACTTTCGCTATCCCGGACGCGGAGGTCGGCTGGCCGGGTCAATAAATGGACCGGAGGCCAATGAGATGCGGCATCGGCACGGCTGGGAGATCGTTGGTCGCCCACCTTTCTAGTGTGCCGTCTCTGAAATGACATTACTTGCTGGCTGAAGCGCGGCGAGCGCCTGTCTGGCGGCATCGATCTTGCGCAGGATGTCTTGGCCCTTGGCTTTCCACACGTAGCGCCGTTGTCGTTGCGCGCGGCCAGGAACGCGATGATGGCGTCGGCCAATTCTCGGGTCGAGGCAAAGCTCTTCTCGGTGATGAACTCGGTGAGGTCGCGGAAGAAGCGCTCGACCAAATTCATCCAGGAGGACGAGGTCGGCGTGTAATGCATGTGAAAGCGGGTGTGGCGATCGAGCCATCGGGTGACCGCGGGATGTTTATGGGTGGCGTAATTGTCGGCGATGATGTGGATGTCGAGATCGCCCGGGGTCTCTTCATCGATGGTTTTGAGAAAGGCCAGCCACTCCTGATGGCGGTGGCGTGGCGCCAAACGGGTGATCAGCTTGCCCTCGAGATAATTAAGCGCGGCAAACAAGGTCAGCGTGCCATGTCGCACGTAATCGTGGGTCTTGGTGCGAATGTGACCAATGCCAAGCGGCAACCCCGGTTGCGGGCGCTCCAATGCCTGGCATTGTGATTTCTCGTCGCAGCACAAGACCAGCGCTTTGTCCGACGAGGACGATACAGCCCGATGACGTCCCAGAACTTCTCTTCAAAGCGCTTGTCGTTCGACAGCTTGAAGGTGCGCGAGATGCGGCTTGATGTCACTGACCGCCCACAGGCGCTGCACGCTGGCTGGCGAGATACCGGCGGCGCGGGCCATCGTGCGGCAGCTCCATCGCCCCAGATCAGCCGGCGGCGTCACCGCTTCTCCACTACCTGCTGCACCGCCGTCTGCGGCAGCCAGGGCTTGCGCCCGCGCCCGGCGCGATCGTTCAACCCGTCCAGCCGGTGCAGCGCAAACCGCCCGACCCAGCGGTTCACCGCGACGCGTGAGATCCCCAGCTGCTCGGCGATGCGCTGTTGGGTCAAACCTTGCGCACTCAACACGATGATC
>CAVOWQ010000013.1:0-92557 GCA_963700195.1 uncultured Alphaproteobacteria bacterium | reverse complement strand
GCCGCCGGCGGGCACGGCTACGGCAAGGACAACAGGGAGCGCGCTTCTTTTACCGCGCTCGGCTACAATTTCCTGCGCCGCGCCATTGGCTGGGAACCGGGAGGAGAGGTGCAATGACGACAGCGCGCACGTGCAAGCCGTTCCACTTCGCGCGGTGGATTGACGAGCACAGCCATCTGCTGAAGCCGCCGGTCGGCAACAAATTGGTGTTCGAGGACGCCGGCATGGTCGTAATGGTCGTCGGCGGCCGAACCAGCGCGTCGACTTTCACGACGACCCCGCCGAGGAGTTCTTTTATCAGCTGCGCGGCGACATGGTTCTGAAGCTCGCCGAAGCGGGCCGGACTTACGATGTGCCGATCCGCGAAGGCGAGGTCTTTATGCTGCCGCCGCATCTGCGCCACTCGCCGCAGCGCCCGATCGGAGGCTCCGTCGGGGGGCTTGTCGTCGAGGGCGCGCGCGGGCCGGGGCGACACGGATGGGTTCGAATCGGTCCGCTTTCGATCGCGGGGCGCTCGTCCACCGCGTCGAGATCGCTGTCGCCGACGTTGTCGAGGACTGCCCCCGCTATTCGCCGCCTTTTACGCCGATCCGAGCGCGCGCAGGTGCTTGGAGTGCGGCAGCGTGCATCCGGGAAGAGAGCCGCCGCCGGGATGGGCATGATCCCGGCCTGAGGAGCAAGCGATGAAATTCGGCATCTTTTACGAGCTGCAATTGCCGCGGCCCTGGGGACCAAACAGTGAGCTGACCCTTTACCACAATGCACTCGACCAGCTCGAACTGGCTGACCGCCTCGGCTACGACTTCGCCTGGGAAGTCGAGCACCACTTCCTCGAGGAATATTCGCACTCGCCGGCGCCGGAGGTGTTCCTCGCGGCGGCGAGCCAGCGCACGCGGCAGATCCGGCTGGCGCACGGCATCATGCAACTGACGCACGGTGCATCCAGCGCGCGGTCGCCGAGCGCATCGCGGCGCTCGATCTGGTGAGCCGCGGCCGGTCGAATTCGGCATGGGCGAGAGCGCCAGCATCACCGAGCTCGAACCCTTCGACCGCAGCTTCGACGAAAAACGCGCGGTCTGGGAGGACGCCGTGCGCGCGGTCATTCCGATGTTCAAGGATGGCGGTTGCGAATACCACGGTACCTATTTCGATTTCCCGCTGCGCAATGTCGTGCCCAAGCCGTTGCAGAAACCGCATCCGCCGTTATGGGTCGCGTGCTCGGCGCTCGACACGATCGAGATGGCCGGGCGCCGCGGCCTCGGCGCGCTCGCCTTCCAGTTCTTGAGCGCGGATGCGGCGCATGCCTGGGTCCACGCCTACTACAATTCCTTCACCAAGCGGCTCGACAAACTGACCGATTACGTGACCAACCCGAATATCGCTCTGACCAGCTATTTCATGTGCGCCGAGACCGACGAGGAGGCGCGCCGCCGCGCCGACGGCATCCCGTTCTTCCAGTTCGCGCTGCGCTTTTACGGGCTGAGCCCCAACCGCAAACGGCCGGAACCCGGCACGGTCGATCTGTGGGACGAGTACGAGAAGTGGAAGCGCGCCAACCCCGAGGGCCTCGCCCGCGCATTGTCCGGAGGCCTGATCGGCTCGCCCGAGACGTTGCGCCGCAAATTGCGGCGGTTCGAGAGCTCGCATATCGACCAGGTCATCCTGCTGAACCAGGCCGGCAAGAACACGCACGAGCATATCTGCGAGAGCCTCGAACTCTTCGCCCGCGAGGTGATGCCCGAATTCCACGCCCGCATCCCCGAGCAGGAAGCCTGGAAAGCCAAGGTGCTCAACCGCGAAATCGAGCTCGAAGAGATCGACACCGCCCCCTTCCGCGACCGCTACGGCCCCAATTCGGTGCAAGTCACCCCGCAAGCGGCCGAGTGACGCCAATGCCGTCCCAGAACCTGCCCGCGATCAGCCTCGTTGCCGTGCCGGGGAGGCGGCGTCAGACCCTCGACATCGCGCGCGAGATCGAGCGGCGCGGTTTCGCCGGCATCTACATCCCGAGCCGGTTCGGCAACATGGCGCAGTGCACGGCGCTGGCGCTCGCCACGGAGCATATCCTGTTCGGCACCGCGATCGCCCCGATCTACGCCCGCACCGCCGAGGATTTTGCGCACAGCGCCGCCTATCTGCACGAGGTCTCGGGCGGCCGCTTCCGCTTTGGCATCGGCATCGCGCACGGCCCCACCTACCAGCGTCTCGGCGTCACCCCGGGCAAGCCCCTCTCGGACATCCGCACCTTTGTCGAGCAAGGTGAGGTCCTATGAGGGGATCGGCCCGATGCCGCCGATCGTCCTCGCGGCTCTGCGCAAGAAGATGGTCGCGCTCGCCGCCGAGATCGCCGAAGGCGTCGTGTTCGCAAATGCCAGCCTGTCGCACATGTCCCAGTCGCTCGCCGCTGTGCCGTCGTCCAAGCGCAGCGACCCGAATTTTCTGATCGGCAACATGCTGCCGGTCTGCATCTCGGAAGATGTGGACGCGGCAAAGGCGCTGCTGCGCCGCCGCCTCGTGCACTACGCCTTGCTGCCGAATTATCGCGCCTATTGGAAGGAAGCCGGCTATGTCGACGAGATGTCGGCCGTCGAGAAGGCAATCGCCGACAACCGCCCCGACGACATACCGAAAGTACCTGACCGACCGCTGGCTCGCCGACAACACCCTCTTCGGCCCGCCCGCCAAGGTGCAGGACGGCATCGAGGCCTGGCGCGCCGCCGGCGTCAACACGCCGGTCCTCGTCCCGAACTCGCTGATTGGCAACCAGCTCACCGCGTTACAGGAGATTTTTAATGCGTTTGCGGCTTAAGTCCCAACCCAGCTGTCAATGCGCGGCCTCAGGGATAATCGGATATCGCGCGACCGAATTGAGGAGAACGGACCTTGCCGCTACCAGCGGGACTAGAGCCGATTTCATATCAGCCGCGCGGTGGAATATGTAGAGCAGCGTACGGGCGAATGGGTAGATGTGTATTTCGAGCAGGCGAACATATTCAGCGCTATTGTGGGAATGGCCGGCATCAAGGCACTTGATTCGATCAGTCCGTATAAAAAGCATAAGCACCCCGATGTCGCTCAGCAGCGGTTCCCGGACCTCTCTCTTGGCGGCCGACTAAATCCCCCACCCGAGCTTGCGCTCGAATCCAAGGGCAGCCGCCGTCCGTGGGCCATTCAATCGCACTACAATCATGCCGGCTGGTATATCGTCTGGCGATATCTGATCGATCCCACAATGACGATCAAACAAAACCGGCAAGTGGTGATCTGGCGTGTTGACGTTGTTTTCCTTGTGAGCGCTGATTGGAAATATGAAGGAAGTGGCGCCGGGACGGGCCAGGGAGGCCGCACCCATACCTTCGGTGTCGTGCGGGCAGCCGAGAAGTTGCGAAACGCCTGTGCTTATGCGCATCCTGGAGTTATCCTTCGAGGCGGCGTGCCAATCCTTCGTGAACCTCCTATCTGACCCCTGAAACTCTTCTGTCTTCTGTTCGCTCGACGGAAGAGAATGCTACGAGTTCCGGAAACGCTTTCTGGCCCATCTGGAAATATTGCTCGTCGCGATCCGTGCCGATAGCTCGGTAACCTACCGCCGCCGCCGCCGCCAGGGTTGAGGCGCTACCTGCGAACGGGTCGTAAATGATCCCAATGCCCAATGGCAATGAGGCCCGCACGATCTGCCGGAGAAAACGCTGCGGTTTCAGCGACGGATGAGGAGCAATCTCCTTCTCTCGCCCGCGTGTTGGCGAGCACGGGATAACGTCTTTTAGCGGCTCCCCGCCGGGTAGACGCCGTAACCCGCCTGTGCCCCACCGCCTGAGATTTTGTGCGACGGTGCCCTCGATCGGCTTCCGGAAAATCCCCCAAGGCTCCCAGCACGACCGGGGCATAACCGAGATTTCCGGGAATTCCCCTTCGGCGCCCTTTGGTTTGTAACCGCCCCGCAGCGTTTGCACGAGCCGGATGATTTCCCCACGCTTGTCAAATCCGGCATTTTGGAATTCGTGAAAGGTCAACGACGATAGCAACGGGTTCGACGCAATAAATACATGCCCGCCAGGCACAAGCACTCTTAAGGCACGGTCGGCCAGGGCACTAAAGAAGGCTTTAAGTTCGAAGAGATCCTCGCGGGACAACACAGTGAAACGTGGTAGAGGCCTGCGCTTCGAACCATCGAAAGACGGTGGGATGCGCCAGACACCGCCACGGCCGGCCCGTAGCTTGTCGTGGTTTTTCTCCTCGTATTCGAGCACGCCGTACGGAGGGTCTGTTACAATGGCGTGTAGAGAATCGTCTGGGACTGTGTCTAACCAAGAGATTGCATCATCTAGGAGATATATTGCGCCGTCGGAGAGATGATGCCGTTGTTGCGCGCCCAGATCTCGGATCAGCTCCCAGCTCCGAACCTCGGAATCGCGGAGCAAATCCCGCCATCCGGGCGGCCGTGTCGATCGGCATTCCGAGCCGCGCAACCCTAATTCCATCTGCTCCCCCTCCACTGTGCGGATGATATCGTAGCTTGCCATGGATTAGCTACCACAGTTAGCAGTTTGTTCACTGTAAGTTCTAGTTCGAATTTAAATTGATGTCAAACTGCAAGACACAACCAAATGAGGTGGTTTAGTCTATGCATGATGGTTGAGTATCTAGCATCCACAAAATTGCCTTATTGGCATAATATAGTCGGGCGATTGCGGCGTCCGTGAGGAGGCGCCGCTAGCGCAACGGAGGTGCATATGAGCGATGAGGTGGAGGTGGCGCCGGCGGCGCAGGTGCGCGGGCGGCCGTTTCCGAAAGGGCGGTCGGGAAACCCGGCCGGCCGCCGGCTCGGCTCGCGCAACAAGGCAACCTTGGCCGCGCAAAAGCTGCTCGCGGGCGAAGCCGAGGCATTGACCCGCAAGGCCGTCGAGGCAGCCTTCGCCGGCGACTCGACCGCGATGCGGCTGTGCCTCGAACGCATTTTGCCGCGCGACCGCGCCGTCGAGTTCGCGTTGCCGCCGATCAAGAGCGCCGCCGACATCGCCGGCGCGATGGGGGCGGTCACCGCGGCGCTCGCCGGCGGCCTGATCACGCCGGGCGAGGCGCAAGCCATCGCCAGGGTGTTCACGACTTTTGTGCAAACCATCGAAACCAGCGACTTCGACCAACGTCTGCAGGTGCTCGAAACCCGCCAGGCCGAAGACCGGCCGACCCAGCCGAGGCCTTGGCCGCTTTCGAGCCTTGCAACCTGAAGAGGAGCCCCGCTGCAGACCCGCTGCAGCTGCAGCGGGCTGTCATACTACGATCAACCGTGAGTGGCGACGCCCCGAACCTAAGAACGCCGTGCCAAAATGCCAGCCGGTTTGTGCCCCGCGAGATTGCCGCGGTGCGCTCGCAATGACCGGTCATTGCGAGTTGGGACCGGCCGGCGCGGCCGACTCAGCCTGGATGAAACCGCCGCCAGAGCGCTTTCCCGGCGAAAGCCGGGACCCATCTATCCCGGTGCTCGTGCTGCCGAGAGATGGACCCCGGCTTTCGCCGGGGAAGCGTTCGATATGGCCTGCCGTCACGAACCGCCTTTTTTCTTGTTAGGAGCGGAGAGACGAAGCAAATCTCGCGACGCAAGTCCGGTCAGGAGGGACCGAGAGGGCACGGGTCAAGCCGGTGATGACGATTTTTGCCGGAGGCGATTACATTAGGTCCGTGACTTGTTTGCCGCAGGAGGTTTGACGTGCCGCAGCCGGACCGCATCTCGGTGCTGCCAGTGCCCAATCCCGAAGCGCTCGACGAGGATCTGCGAGAGCTCTTCGCGCTCTGCACCGAAAAGCTCGGCATCGTCCCGAATGTGCTGCGCGCTTACAGCCTGCGCCCGCAAAAGCTGCGCAACTTCGTCGCGATGTACAACGAGCTGATGCTGGCGCCGTCGGGCCTCTCTAAGCTCGAGCGGGAGATGGTCGCGGTCGTCGTGTCGAGCGCCAACCGGTGTTATTACTGCCTTGTCGCGCACGGTCAGGCGGTGCGGCGGCTGTCCGGCGACCCCGAACTCGGCGAGATGCTGGTCATGAACTATCGCGTGGCCCCGCTCGACCCGCGCCGGCGCGCGATGCTCGATTTCGCGTGGAAGCTGACCACGGCTCCGGCGACGATCGGCGAGGAGGACCGGGAGGGGCTGCGCCGGGCGGGTCTCGGCGACGAGGACATTTTCGACCTCGCCGAAACGGTCGCCTTCTTCAACATGTCGAACCGGATGGCCAGCGGTCTGGATATCATTCCGAACCGCGAGTATCACCGGTGGGACCGGTGACCCGCGCAGCCGGGGAAAGCTGACGGACCAGGCATGCGGCGTTTCTTTGTAGGCTTTTTTGCGGTCATCGGCTTCGCGACCGTGCTGTTCGTCGTCGGCGTCATGCTGCTGGTCGGCGGCTTAAGGCCGTCGGTGACGCCGCTTCCCGGCAACATTCTCCTGACCGTCGATCTGACCCGGGATCTGCCGGAAGGCGCCAGCGAAGAGCCGATCATGCGGCTCCTGGTCGGCGCGAAGCCGACCCTGCGCGATTTCCTCGATGCGATCGAGACCGCCGGCAACGATCCCCGCGTCAAGGTATTGCTGGCCCGGGTCGGCGACGACGAGATGGGCCTCGCCAGGGTCCAGGAAGTGCGCGACGCCATCGCCGCGTTCCGCAGCAAAGGCAAGCTCGCGCTCGCTTTCGCGGACAGCTTCGGTGAGTTCGGCCCAGGAACCCGGCCATATTATCTGGCAACCGCCTTCGACGAGATCTGGCTGCAGCCGATGGGGAATGTCGGGCTGACCGGCCTCTATGCCGATTCTCCGTTCTTGAAGGGCACCCTCGATCTTGTCGGGATCGTCCCGGAGTTCGACCATCGCGAAGAATTCAAGACCGCGATGAATATGCTGACCGAAACCAAGATGACCCCGGCGCACCGCGAGGAGGTCGAGGCGCTGCTCAACTCGGTTGCGGGACAGATCGTCCACGGGATCGCGCAGGGCCGCAAATTGTCGGATTCCGAGGTGCGCGGCCTGATCGACCGCGGCCCGCTCCTTGCGCAAGAGGCGGTCGAGGCAAAGCTGGTCGATCGGCTCGGCTACCGTGACGAGGTGCTCGGCCATGCCCGGGCGCGCGCCGGGTCCGGCGCCGAGGTGGTGAGCCTCTCGAACTATCTCGATCGCGCCGGGCACCCGCATCGCGAGGGCTCGACAATCGCGCTGATCTACGGCTCGGGTCTCGTGGTCCGCGGCGGTGGCGGCGGCAACCCGCTGACCGGGTCGAATTTGATGGCGGCGACCGAGCTCACCCGCGCGTTTCGCGCCGCAGTGCGTGACCCTGCGGTTCGCGCCATTCTCTTCCGCATCGACAGCCCCGGCGGTTCGGCGGTCGCTTCGGAGTCGATCTGGCGCGAGGTCGTCTTCGCCCGCGAGCGCGGCAAGCCGGTGATCGTGTCGATGAGCGACGTCGCCGGCTCCGGCGGCTATTATGTGGCCGCCGCGGCGGACAAGATCGTCGCGGAGCCGGCGACCCTGACCGGCTCGATCGGCGTCCTCGCCGGCAAGCTGGTCGTCGCCGACCTGCTGAAGAAGATCGGAATCTCGACGGACAGCGCGCAAATCGGCGCCAATGCGGCGATGTTCAGCGTGACCACGGATTTCTCGGCTTACGCCCACAACCGTCTCGAAGCCTTCCTCAACGAGACCTACAAGGGTTTCAAGGACCATGTCGCGACCGGCCGCCATATGACCCAGGAGGAGGTCGAGGCGGTCGCCAAGGGCCGCGTGTGGTCGGGCGAAGACGCCAAGACGCACGGTCTCGTCGATGAGCTCGGCGGCTATACCGTGGCGCTCCGCCTCGCCAAGGAGGCCGCCAACCTGGCGCCTGAGGCACCGTTCACCCTCACCGTCTTCCCGCGCGAAGAAACCTTGCCCGAGCTCCTCTACAACCGCCTCTCCGGCGCGGACCGCGAGCGCGATGCCGGCGGCATCAGCTCAACCTCGATCGAACACTCGCTAAAGACAATGCAGCCGCTGCTGCAGCGTCTCGAGGCGGCGCTCGACAGCCCCGGTGTGCTGACCATGCCGCCGCTCGGCCCGATCCGGTAACCCGGAACGCGAGCGGCGCCTCCCTCGTTGTGCTTCGGGGGAGTAATCAGCAACCGGTTTCGGGAAGATGGTTGGACGGGTCGCCTCGGAGCGACAGCGGGCGGAGACCGACGACAGGGGGCGCGGACGGCAGCGGTCCTCCGGACCGCCGGAGCAGCTCGCCTCGCTGACCCCGTTGCGCGGCATCGCCGCGCTGTGGGTCGTGATATTTCATTTTTGCTGGTATTTCCCGGCTGTTCATCCCGAGCGCTACACGAGAGCCGTGTACAAGGGTTATTTGGCGGTGGACATGTTTTTTGTGCTGAGCGGCTTTGTCATCACGCATGTCTACAAGGAGGGTTTCGCACGACGGGTCACCGGCCGGCGCTACCGCGATTTTCTGAAGGCCAGGGTGGCGCGCATCTATCCTCTGCACATCACGGTGCTGTTGCTGTTCGTCGCCGCCGCGACGGCGGAACGGGCCGCGAGCTATGCGCTCAACGGTTCGTTCGAGCCGATACCGCTCTTGGGTGAGCGTTCGCTCGGCGGGTTCTTTGCCAATCTCGTCATGCTCCAGGGACTGTGGGCGCGCGAGCTCAGCTGGAACGACCCGGCGTGGTCGATCAGCTTGGAGTTCCTGGCCTACCTTCTGTTTCCGTTGCTGTTTCCGGTGTTGTGGCGCGCCGGCCCGGCCGCCAAGGCCGGGCTCGGCGGCCTGCTGGTGGTGGCGCTGGGATGGCTGGCTTACCGCACCGGCGGTTATTTCAACCAATGGAACGGCACCTATGCGATCCTTCGCTGCCTGCCGGAGTTCCTCGCCGGAATGCTGCTGTACTGCGGCTATCAAAGCGGCATCCTCGCCTCCGTGCTGGCTAGGGATGCGGTGCTCGCAGCTATCGTGCTGCTGCTGGCAGCGTTGCTTCACCTCGGCGCGCCGGATCTCGCCATCATCCCGCTTTTTCCTCTGTTGATATTGGCCGCCGTCCGCAACACGGGCCGGTTCTCGCCGCTGCTGAATTCCCCGCCGCTGGTGTGGCTGGGCGACATCTCCTATTCCCTTTACCTGCTGCATTGGTTCGTGCTGTTCGTCACGACCGAAATCGCGCGGCGGCTGCCGAGTCTCGACTTCGCGAAACTGCCGCTCGCACCCTCGCTCGCCCTGATCGCGGCGTTGATCGCAGTCAGTCTTGCTCTCGCGACGCTCAGCTTTCGCTTTATCGAGGTCACCGGCCGCCGCTGGCTGCGCCAACGGCTCGATGTCGGCCGCCCGGCAGCGGTAGTGGGATCAGGAGCTGAGCGCTCTAGTCTCTGGAGGCGGCGAGGATCGCCATCGCGCGCCCATCGACCGTGAAAGCCGGGCCGGCATCGGGACAGGCGGTCCAATCGGGCAGCGCGCAGAGATCATCGCCGCGCGGCAGCCAGGAACGGGCGAGCACCTTCCACGGCCGGGGCGACCAGTCGCCGAGGTTGGTGACCGAGAATGGCAACCAGCTCTCGTTGTAGATCACCATCAGATCGGGCTCGCCCGGCCGCCCCCAGCGAATGACCGCGAGCTGGCTCGGCGAACCGGCCGCAGGGCCCTCCCAACTGTAGCTCAGACGGCCGTCATTGGCCGGGTCGCCAGGGGCCGCGCGCGGCGCGATGCATATTCGGCGAAATCAGCCTGGCGAAACTGTGTCCAGCGTCGCCGCAACGCAATCAGGCCGCGCGTCCACTCCGACAATTCGCGCCCATAGCGTGGACCGTTGGGAGAACCGTTGGCATTGCCGTCCTTGAGCCCCCAGTCGATCCAGTTGACGGCGTTCACCGTCGCATCGCCAGAGGTGGATTCCCAGTCCCAGCTGTTCTTTGCGCCGTCCTGCCCGGCCCCGGATTTGGTGCGGCCGAACTCATCTCCTTGCTGCAGCAGCGGTACGCCGTTGCAGGTCAGGAGCAGGCCCAACAACAGTTTCTCACGTTTGCGGCGGAGATCCTCGTCGCCGCCGCTGTCCCAGCAGTTGTGCGAGCCGTCGGTATCATTGAAGAACATGCAGTCCCGCAACGTGTAGCCGTCGTGGATCGCGATAAAATTGATCGAGCGCCACGGCTTGCTCGAAGCATCGGCGTCCGTTCCGGGAACGGCGCCGCGGCCCTCGATGAGCCGTTTCAACGTGCCGGGGTCACGCAGATCGCTTTTGGAGAACAACCGAGCTCCGTCGCGGTACTTGCCGATCCACTTGGCCCAGCGGTTGTTCGTCCAGTCCCAGGGCGGGCTGTCCATGAAATTCCACCACTGCCCCTCCAGGTCCCACGGCTCGGCGTGGAGGTGCGCACCGGCGAAGCGGGGATCGGCGCTGACCCAGGCGGCGGCATCTGTCGAACCGTCGGCCAATATGCGGGCCAGGTCGAAGCGAAACCCGTCAACGCCATAGGCAGTGTGCCACAGGGTCAGGGAATCGAGGACCAAGTGCTTGGTGAAACGGTCGCCGCCCGAAAAGTCGATGTCGTTGCCGGTGCCGCTGGCGTTGGCGAAAAACCCGGTCCCCGTGCCGCGATAGATTTCGGGAATGTCGTCGCACAGATTGTAGCATTTGTCGGCGAGGCGCCCGTCCTGAATCCAGTCGCCTTCGGCGGTGTGGTTGTAGACCGCGTCCATGAACACTGCGATGCCGCGGTCGTGGAAAGCCTGGACGAGCCGCTTCAGCTCGATGACCTCATCGCCCGGACGCGACGCATAGCGCGTTTCCGGCGCGAAAAAGTTTGTCGTCATGTACCCCCAGTGATTTACCCGGCCCGGCGCGGTCGTCGTCTCCTTGTCGTATTGCATGACCGGCATCAGCTCGACCGCAGTGACGCCGAGCTCGACGAGGTGATCGATCCCGGCGGTCAGGCCCCCCGGCGTTTTCAACCCGCCCTGCGTCAGGCCGAGATAAGTGCCGCGCAACGCCGGCGGCAGGCCCGGGAGTTGCGCCGTGTAATCCTGCACGTGCAGCTCATAGACGATGAGGTCTTCCGGCCGCACGCCGACATGAGTAGGGGCAGGATCGGCGCTTTGATCATAGACGATGCTCTTGCCGCCTCCGGCGTAGATCGAATGATCGATGTCGACGAAGGGGGGAGAGACGTAGAATTTCGAATAGTCGACCTCCTGCGTCCGGTAGGCGTACGGATCGTTGAGCACGAAATTGCCGTTCAGCACGGTGCCAAAGGGCGCGCTCGCCGTGGCTGTGCCGCGGCCATTCAGGCGGTACATGTAAAACATGCCGGCACCCATCCCGGGGCCGCGGATGCGGACGCTCCAGTCTCCGGCGCCGTCGCGCGTCATCGGCACAACCCTCGACGGTGCCGTGGCGTCTCCTGCGTCGTAGATCAGCAGCTCGGCGGTGTCGGCCGCGGGCGCGTGCAATCCGAAATCGACCCAGCCGTCCGTCTTCGGGTGAGCACCGAATTCAACGGTTGACGGCGGCGCTGCCGTTTCGATATCGGCTGCCGATGCCGCGCCCAATGAGAGCAGCGCCGCGGCAAAGGCCAGAGATGCGCAGGGTGAGCGAACTGTCCGCATGGCGATCTCCGTTGCGAGTGGTACTTTCTGATCACTGGTGCGCGGAAACCGTGATAGCTTCGCCGCTTCCCAACGGCCGAGGAGGGAGCCGATGCCCGACGCGCTGACCGTCATTCGCCATGCCGACCGGCCGAGTGTGACATTACCGGGTGGCGCCGCCTATCAGCCGATCATCGGCGACGACACCGGTGAGGGTTTGCCGATCCGCACCGGCATCCAGACCTCGCAGCCGGGATACGCGACGCCACCGCACTCGCATCCTTATGCCGAGATCCTGACTGTCATCGAAGGGCGCGGTGAGGCTTGGCTCGATGGCGAAGAGGGTGTCGTAACGATGGAACCCGGGGTCACGATCGCCGTACCTGCAAACCGGGTGCATGCCTTCCGGGTAGTGGGCGACCGGCCGCTCGTTACCTTCGGCGTCCACACCAACGGCAAGCGGATCGTCAACTACGTTTCGATGCCGCAGAGCGCCGGCTGACTGCTTTTTCTTCAGGATCACCTTTAGGGGAGACTTAGCGATGGCCATCACCCGTTTCGACCGGACCCAGCCGCCCGGTCCGCGCATGAGCCGCTGCGTCGTGCGCGGCGACACGGTCTATCTCGCCGGTCTGACCGCCGGCGACACGAGCCAGGACATCAAGGGCCAGACCAAGCAGATCCTCGACAAGATCGACGGCTACCTCGCCCAGGCCGGGACCACCAAATCCAACCTCCTCTCGGCCAATCTGTGGATCAAGGACATGGCGCTGTTCGCCGACATGAACTCGGTGTGGAACGCCTGGGTCGATCCCGAGAACCCGCCGGCGCGCGCCTGCGTCAAGGCTGATCTGGCGCGCCCGGAACTGCTGGTCGAAATCATGGTGACCGCCGCGAAATAAACCAGCGAGATTTCTTCGCCCCGCTCGCAATGACGGCAGTATCTGTCGTCATTGCGAGGCGCGGAGCGCCGAAGCAATCTCAGCGAAGCGAGCCGCCTACTAAGACAGCCCGATCTCGCCGTCGACGACGTGTTCGATCCCGAGCTCCGGGATCGACAGGGTCACGCGCGGCTTCAATAGTACGCTTTGGCTGAGCTTGCCGGTGGCGAGCGCGTCGCGGACTGCGGTCTCGATTTCGCGCTGCGAGGTCACGCCGACCACTTTTAAGAATTTGCGGATATCCATGTTGAAACGGTCTTCGTTCATCGCTTTCTCCTTCGCCCGATCCTCGAGGGAAATTAACCCCGGAACACCTGCCCGTCGATCGCGGCGAATCTAGTCAGCTCATTGTGATGGCACCCGATGCGGGCACAGCCGCGGCGCCGACCGCGGAGCCGATGGCGGTCTACCGCGCGCTGCGCCAGCGGGGGCTGCTGCAGCCCGACCCGGCACAGCAGCTGGCGATCGAGCGGCTGCAGAGCCTCTATCGCGCCTTGCTGCACTACCGGCCGGAAACCGGCCTGCGCGGCTGGCTCGCCCGCTTCGGCCTTGCCGAGAACGGCGGCAGTCACGCGCCGGTCGGGCTTTATCTGTGCGGTCCGGTCGGCCGCGGCAAATCGATGCTGATGGACCTGTTCTTCCGCTCGGTGCCGAGCCTTCGCAAGCGGCGGGTGCATTTCCACGCCTTCATGCTCGAGGTGCATGACCGCATCGAGCGGGAGCGGCGCGCCCAGACCGACCGGCCGATCGCCAAGGTCGCGCAGCGATCTCGCCGGCGAGGCTGCGCTATTGTGCTTCGACGAATTTCAGGTCGAGGACATCGCCGATGCGATGATCCTCGAACGCCTGTTCAGGGCGCTGTTCGACGCCGGGGTGGTGGTCGTCGCGACCTCGAACCGCGCGCCGGACGAGCTCTACGAGCATGGTCTGCAGCGCGAGCGGTTTCTGCCGTTCATCGCGCTGCTCAAACAAAAGCTCTATGTGCTGGAGCTCGACAGCGGGCGCGACTACCGGCTCGCCCGACTGCACGGCAAGCCGGTCTACCACCACCCGCTCGACGAGGCGGCGCACGACGCGCTCGAACACGCCTTTGCCGAGCTGACCGATGGGGCATCCGGCGCCCGCGCGACCCTTACCGTGAAAGGGCGCCCGCTCGTCGTCCCGCGGGCGGCGCGCGGCGTCGCCTGGTTCTCCTTCGACGATCTCTGCGCCAACCCGCTCGGCGCCGCCGATTACCTCGCGATCGCCGAGCGCTTCGCTGCGGTCATCGTCGAAGGCATCCCGCGCCTCTCCCCGCAGCAGCGCAACGAGGCGCGGCGCTTCAACATCCTGATCGACACGCTCTACGAGGCGCGCACCCTGCTGATCGCCTCGGCCGAAGTGCCGCCGGAAGAAATTTATACTGCCGGCGACGGCACCTTCGAGTTCCGGCGCACGGTCTCGCGCCTGATCGAAATGCAGAGCGAAGAGTACATCGCCAACCGTCCGCGCCGTTAGGCGCACTTTCTCACCCTAACCCTCCCCCGTCTGCCGGGGAGGGAATGGGAGGGGGCCGGGGCGTCGGTCATCTCGCCGGGCGGCGAGGCGCAGGCGGAGCGCGTTGAGCTTGATGAACCCCTCGGCGTCGCGCTGGTCGTAGACGGCGTCCTCCTCGAAGGTGACGTGGGCGAGGCTGTAGAGGCTTCTCGGCGACTTTCTGCCGACGACGCACGCCGAACCCTTATAGAGCTTCAGTCGCGCCACCCCTTCGACATTCTCCTGGCTCTTGTCGATCAGCGCCTGCAGCATCTCGCGCTCCGGGGAAAACCAGAAGCCGTTGTAAATGAGCTCGGCATAGCGCGGCATCAGCTCGTCCTTCAGATGCGCGGCGCCGCGGTCGAGGGTCAGGCTCTCGACCCCGCGATGCGCCGCCTGCAGGATCGTCCCGCCCGGCGTCTCGTAGACGCCCCTCGATTTCATGCCGACGAAAGCGGTTCTCGACGAGATCGAGCCGGCCGACCCCGTGCCTGCCGCCGATCTCGTTCAAGCGCTGGAGCAGCGCCGCGGGACTGAGACTGTTCGCCATTGACCGCGACGGGGTCGCCGCGCTCGAACGCGATCTCGACATATTCGGGCTTGTCGGGCGCGACTTCCGGGGCAACGGTGCGGCTGAACACGAATTCTTCCGGCTCGACCCACGGATCTTCGAGCACTTTGCCCTCGGCGGAGACGTGCAGGAGATTGGCGTCGACCGAAAACGGGGCCTCGCCGCGCTTGTCCTTGGCGATCGGGATCTGGTGCTGTTCGGCGTATTCGAGAAGCCGGGTGCGCGAGGTCAGGTCCCATTCGCGCCATGGTGCAATGACCTTGATGTCGGGATTGAGCGCATAATAGCTGAGCTCGAACCGCACCTGGTCGTTGCCCTTGCCGGTCGCGCCGTGGGCGACGGCGTCGGCGCCGACCTGACGGGCGATCTCGATCTGCCGTTTGGCGATCAGCGGCCGCGCAATCGAGGTACCGAGAAGATAGGCGCCCTCGTAGAGCGCATTGGCGCGGAACATCGGGAAAACGAAATCGCGGACAAATTCCTCGCGCAGATCGTCGATGAAGATCTCGCTCGCGCCGAGCATCTCGGCTTTCCGGCGCGCCGGCTCCAGCTCCTCCCCTTGACCGAGATCGGCAGTGAACGTGACGACCTCGCAGCGATAGGTTTCCTGCAGCCAGCGCAAGATCACCGAAGTGTCGAGCCCTCCCGAATAGGCCAGCACCACCTTTTTCACCGTTTCGCGCATCCGACCACCTCAGTGCCACAGCATCTCGGGGTTATGGGCGGTCCCCGATGTCGGCGATATTGGCTGATAATACACAGAATTAACAGCCAGCGGGTTCGCTTCAGCCGCGGAAGCCGTCGGTTTTTGTGCAATAGCTGCTGTGAAATAACAGCTAGGAACGGCCAGCATATCAGCCAGGATTTGCTGTATTCGCTGTATCTGCGTCTGCCCAACATACATCATCTTGGAGATCCCGCCTGACGTCTCGTTACGAGTGAATATCATGCGATTGAGGCAATTTTCGTGACGGCACCGGCTACAACTTCCGTTCGACACCGTGGCGCGCCAAGGTTACGTTGCTACGAAACCGACGCTTGCCACCGGAGAAAGGGAGGAAACGATGCAAATCACCCGTCGTGGCTTGGCCGTCGCGGGGGCGCTGGCGCTCAGCGTACCGCGCCTTTTGTTCGGCTCTCCTGCGTTTGCCGAAAGCGGCGACGAAGCGGCCGTCAAGCAGAATGTCGAAGCGCTGCGAGAGGCGCTTCTAAAGGCGGATAAAGCCCAGTTGGAGCGGCTGACTGCCGATCAGCTCAGCTACGGGCATTCCGATGGCAGGGTCCAGAACAAGCCCGAGTTCATCAACGGCGTCATGACCCGGAAGGCGACCGTCAAATCGCTGACCTTCCCCGATCTCAAGATCGAGGTGGCCGGCGACGCCGCGATCGCCCGCCACCTCTATGAGTCCGAATCCGAAATGGACGGCAAAACCAACAATATCAGGATCGGCACTATCGAGGTCTGGCAGAAGCAAGGCGGGAACTGGAAGCTCCTGGCGCGGCAGGCCTACAAATTGGCCTGATAGCCTGAGCCGCGACCCCGGCTTTCGTCCGACCAGCTCGACAAAACCTGCTCGAGGCTCCAGCATCTCCCTGACGCATTGGGTTCAGCCATCGGATTGGCTCAAGACCGCGAGCGCCCCGATCTTGACTGGATGAAATGCTACGGCCCGCAGTTGTGGGACGCGCTGGCCGCGACGCTACTTTGTCACACCTTCGAAGGCCGGTGCCCATGCTTGAGATGGGTCCCGGCCTTCGGCGGGAAGACGGAGAATTATTACAGCGCGCCTTTCGGATTAGTCGATCCGCTAGCTCGGTTAATGCGCGAGCGGATTGGGCCTGAGCTGGAATTCGACGACGAGCGGGCTCGACAGCGTTTGCGGCGTGGCGCCCGGCGCGCCCGGTGCCGGAGCGTCGATCCCCTCGATGTGGAACGGCGTCCGGTTGCCCGAAGTCACCCATAATTCGCGCCCCTTCCAGCCGGCGTTCGGGTCGTCGATGCGCCCTTCAAGACCCTTGGCGAAAAAGCCCATCGGATAGGGCACCCGCAACTCGATGATCTGGCCGCCGACCAGCGCGTGCAATGAATCCGACTGGTTGCCGGTCTCGAACGGCACGTTGGCGCCGAGCCCCAGAATGTCGTGCTGGTCGACCCAGATGTAATACGGGTTCTCCTCGGCGCCCGGGATCGCCCTGAAAGCCCGGTCCCGGCAATGCGTAGAACGAAAAGCCCTCGGGGCATTTCTCGCCCTTGTCGGCGTCCGGCCCGTTGAGCGGCCCCTGGCACTTGCGCCGGTCGAAGCTGGCGATGTGGCCGCTGTCGAGCGGCAGCCATGCGACGCCGTTGCGGTCGACATCCATGCCGCGGATACCGAAGCCCGGCAGCGGGATCTTGTAGATCTCGGCCAATGCCGTGTCGGGCGGGTTCGCTCCCGGCGCGACGCGGATGACGTAGCCGGGATGCGCCAAGCTCGAGCCCCAGATTGAGCCGTCGGCCGGCGACCACGCAATCGCGTACATGCCGAACGGGATGCGGGTGTCCTTGTTGGGGTCGGCCGGCTGACCCGGCTCGTTCCAGCTCTCGGTGCGCTTCCCGCTGCCGACGGTGTCGACGATCAGCGGCGTCCAGCCCTGCGCTTTCGCCGCATCACCCGTCTCCCAGAACAGTTTGGTGTTGATCCAGCCGACGACGGCCAGCTCCGGCACCGGGGCTCCGCCAAGACCGGTATTGTTGCTGAGCCACAGTGTGTTGTTGGCGTCCTCGGCGAAATTCAGATGATGCGTGCCGAAGCAGGTGTCGATCGTCGTGAACTTCTGGGTCTTCGGCTCGTAGACGGTGACCTGCCGCGAGTTCTGGAAAAATCCTTCATGGCTGCACGTCGAGCGGATAAATCTGGGCGGAGCGCAGCGGCGATCCCTTCTTGCAGTAATCCGGAATGTCGTTGGGCGCGCGGTTCTGCGCGGCCCAATAGACGCGCCCGTCCTGGTCCATCGCCGAGGTGTGTGCATTGACCTTGCTGTCCCAGGTCTGCTCCATGTCCCAATAGGGTGACGGATTGACGACCTCGTTGGCGAGCGCCGAACTGGGCGTATCGGGGCGGAACGGCGGCTGGATCGTCGTCTTTGTGTTGTGCACCGGGTCGAGCACCGGCTGCGCGTTGCTCGAGAGCTCGGTGTCGCCGTAGATCGGGCCGTCGGCGTTGACCGTCGGGTTGCGCCGGTCGGTCGTCGTCAGGTCGTGCAAATAATGCTTCGGGTCCAGCCAATCGCGCACCGTCACGACGATGTTGCGTTCGACGCCGACCGGCCGCGGCGGACTGCGGCTCGGCAGTTCGCCCGCCTGGATGCGGTCGGTCCAATCGGCGAGCGCCTTCAGATGGCCGCCGTCCGGCGTCATCAGCTGAGTGATGAAATTCACCATGTCGTGCCCGGCCGGTCCGACCGACAGCCGATGCGACCACGCGTCCTCCGACGATTCAAAATTGCCGAGTTTTGGCGACAGGTACCGCGTCGCGTAATTGCCGATCTGGTGGCAGTTGCCGCAGCCATTGGTCTTGATGAAATTGAGCCACTGGTCTTGCGTCTTGAAATTCTCCGGGATGCCGTTGCCCTTGTCACCGGTGCCCGGGAAGCGGCTCTGGTCCGGGAATTTGATCATCGAGGCCCAATAGATCGCCGGATAGTACTGCGCGGCCGCAGCGAGGCTCGGCGCCGTCTCGGCGGTCAGGTTCAGGATCTTGCCCGGCTCGGCCGCAACCTTCGGCGAGTCGACGAGACCGTAGCCGCGCACCCAGACCTGGTAATGGGCCTGGGGCAGATCCGGGACGACGTAGCGCCCGCGTTCGTCGGTGACCGCGATTTTGGCGAACCGCGTGCCGAGCTCGGTGGTCTGCGCGATGACCCACACGCCGGCTTCCGGCCCGAACCGGCTGGTGACCACGCCGCCGATATCGTCATTGTCGATTTCGACCGCCTGCGGCGAGTTCTGCTGAGCGGGCGCCTGAGCTGCGAGCATCATCAAGGCCAGCACTGCTGCGGAAATGGTCCTCGCTGCCCTCATGATGTCTCCCCAAGACGCGTTGATTTCAGTGGTATTGGTTCTTTGGCGCATAGTAGACCAATTCAGCCGCAAGGATGCACCGCATGCTGCCGACCCCGAAGTTCCATCATCTGCACCTGAATTCGACCGATCCCGATGCCGCGATCGATTTCTATACCAAGCAGTTTCCGAGCACCGCGAAGCAAAACTGGGGCGGCTTTCCGGCGCTCAAATCGCCGAACGACGTCATGGTGCTGTTCACCAAAGTCGACACGCCGCCGGGAAGCGAGCCGCAGAGCGCGATCTGGCATTTCGGCTGGCACGTCACCAACTCGCGCCACAGTCTCGGAACCTACAAGACCCGCAAGGAGGTCGAGCTGCTGCCGCTCTATACGAGCGAGGAAGGCGGCTCCGTGCTGATCAGCAGCGACACCTGGCCGGGCCAGGGCGGCGTGTTGGGGCTGACCAGGGCGCAGATTGCCGAGGCGAGGCAGAAGCGCCTCGGGCCGGCCGGCGGCGGGGGCTTCGCCTACATGAAGGGCCCCGATGACGCGCTCGTCGAATACGCCGGCGACCACCCGGCCGAACGATTCAACCACGTGCACCTCTACCAGGAGGACCCGCTCTGCGCTCAGCTGTGGTACCAGAAGCATCTGAATGCGTCGCCGCGGGCCGGCTGGGGCGAAGCTCCGGTGACCGAGGCCGACTGCAAGGTGCCGCGCGGCGCCGAGCACACCTGGCCCGCGCTCAACCGCGAAGGGATGTACCGCTCGCCCCGGGCCGGCGTCGAATTCGGCGATGTGGCGCTGATCTGGTACGCCAACCAGGGCGAGCGGCCGCTCGCCGGCTCGCGCGGCCAATTGCAGGATCACATCGCGTTGGGCGTCGCCGATCTCGACGACTGGATCGACAAATTGCGCAGCGAAGGCGTCGTCTTCTTGGAAGAACCCTACGCTCTCGGTGACACCCGAGCGATCATGATCGAAGGCCCGAGCCGCGAAGCGCTCGAACTGGTCGAGGCCGGTTGATCCTTTACACGGCGCGGCGCAGCCTTGGATCGAGCATATCGCGGATGCCGTCGCCGAGCAGATTGAAGGCCAGCACGGTGATCGTGATCGCGAGGCCCGGAAACAGCACGAGCCACCACGGCGGGATGAGGCCGGCGTTCAGCGAATCCGCCAGCATGTTGCCCCAGGTGGGCATGGGCGGCGGAATGCCGACACCGAGAAAGCCGAGCGCCGCCTCGATGATGATCGCGACGCCGAGATGGGTCGTGGCGAGGATCAGGTAGGGCGCGACGCATTGCGGCAATATGTGCCGCGCCATGATGCGCAGGTGCGACGCGCCGAGGCCGCGCGCCGCCTCGACATAGGACAACTCCTTCAAGGACAGCACAACCGCCCGGATCACCCGCCCACCAAATGGGATGCGGGTGATCGCGATCGCGACGATGACGGTCGCGAAGCCGGCGCCGAGCGCCATCGCAATGGCCATTGCCAGGATCAGATCCGGGAAGGACTGCAGAAACTCGATGATGCGCTGACTGAGGATGTCGAAGCGCCCGCCAAAATAGCCGCTGGCGAGCCCCCACAGGGCGCCGAGGGTCGTCCCGAACAGCACGGCCCCGAAGGCGACGGCCAGGGAGGCGCGGCTGCCATAGATGACCCGGCTCAGCACATCCCGGCCGATCTGGTCGGTGCCGAAAATATGGCGCTCATTCGGCGGTTTGGACATTGCTCGGAAGTCGGACTTCAGCGGCTCATACGGGGCCAAGAGAGGCGCCGCCAGCGCCATCAGGATAATCGCCGCCGCGACGCACCCCCAGAAGGCCGATAGGGGCGAGCGCCTGATGAATCTGCGCAATCCGGCCTGCGCGAGCAGCGGTCGCGAGTGCTCGACCGCCAGCGCAGTCATTTCTGCCGGATAGGCCGCCTCGGGCTCCGTAACCGTCATCGGTACCGAATCCTCGGGTCCAGCCAGGCGATCGTTAGGTCGACCAGTATGTTCAGCAACACGAAGACCACCGCGTAGATAAACACCAGGTTTTGCATAACGAAGACGTCACGCTCACTGACCGCCGTAAACATCGCATAACCAAGCCCGGGTGTCCCGAAGGCACGTTCGACCGGGATCGAGCCGGCCAGCACGAAACCGAGAAGAATGCCCGACAACGTAATCACCGGCAGCAAGGCATTGGGCAAAGCGTGAAAGGTGATCACCGGACGCCGGCTCAACCCTTTGGCGCGAGCCGTCCGCACGTAGTCTTCCCGGATCACCTCTAACAGGCTGGAACGCGCCATGCGGGCGATGTAGGCGGCCTGACCGAGCCCAAGAACCACTGCCGGTCCGATCACGACTTGAAGATTGCTCCATGGATCCGCCAGCAATGAAGGGCCGGTCAGCGGCGCCCGGTAGCCGAACATGAACAACGCAGCGAGCACGATCAGCATCCCCAGCCAGAACCCGGGGACCGCCAGAAACAGGATGCTGAGAAATCTCGAGACGTTGTCGCCGAGACTGTTCGGCCGCAGCGCGCTGACGATCGCCACCGGTATTCCGACCAGCCAGGAGAGGATCACCGACAATATGGCGATTTCGGCGGTCAGCGGTCCGCGCCGCAGGATCATCTCACCGACGCTTTCGGCGCGGAAGAACGATCGGCCGAAATTGCCTCGGGCAATATCTCCGACCCAATGAAAGTACTGCAGGGCGAGCGGGTCGCTGAGCCCGAGATCGGCCATATAACGGGCACGCTCCGCCTCACTGAGCTTGGTAAAGCCCTCAGGCCCGAAGATCGCGACGAGCGGGTCACCCGGCAGGATCCGCAGAACGGCGAACACGATGATCGAGACACCGATCACCGTCAGCGCGCCGAAGGCCAAGCGACGGATGATATAGCTGTACATGTCCTCCCTGACTGCGGCTCGGCGGCTGTTTGCGGCGAGAATGAGGCTCGCCTGATTGGGAAGTCAAGCCGCTCTGCGCGCCCGCTTTGCGGTTCGGCCTCGCTTCGGGTTACTATCGCGCGTTGGTTGCGGGCGGCTGTTCGCAGCCTCGAGAGCCACAAGGGAGTTGGTCGGATGGGGTATAGCCTCGAGCAGTTTTCGACAGAGTGCCACCGGATCCTCGAGCAAGATCCGGGTGTCGAGGGACGCAAGCAGGTATGCGCGTTGGTGCAGCAGGTGCTGAAAGACGAGGATTTCGTCAAAAGCGCATCTCGGCGACGATGTTCCCGAGCGCAAGATGCTGTACGAAGACCCTGAGCTCGGCTTCTGCATCCTCGGCCACGTCTACCATGGCGCCAAGGACAGCAACCCGCACGACCACGGTCCATCCTGGGCGATCTACGGCCAGGCGCGCGGCGAGACGATAATGACGGATTACGAGCCGGTGGCCCGCCCCGGTGAGGGCAAGCCGGGCAAGGCGCGGCACGTTAGGGATTACACGCTGAAGCCCGGGGCCGCTTATCTCTATAATGAAGGCGACCTGCACTCGCCGCGCCGCGCCGGCACGACCCGGCTGATCCGCATCGAAGGCAAGAACATGGAAAAGATCCAGCGCTTCCCTTACGAGCGCGTCGCGTAAGCCACTCGGCGCGGGCGGGTTACGCCCGCGCCACCGCGACGTTGTCCCGCCGCCGCGCCGCGGCGGTGGCTTTGTCGAAATCGGCGTCGGTGAAGCCGTAGAGGCGGGCGCCGCCGCTTAGGATCTTGCCGCCGATCTCGGGTGTGATGCTGGAATTGGTCAGCACTCGGCTCGACACCTCGGGGAAGCTCGAGTCGAAATGCGGGAAATCGCTCGACACGCAAATGTTGTCGGCCCCGCCGAGCAGCTCGACCGTGGCGCCGACCTCCCGCTCGCCGCTCTCGATCGCCGAGAAACAGTTGCGCTGCCAGTATTCGAGGGGTGACAGCTTCAGGTAGGGCGCATCGAAGTCGTGGTGTTGCCGCAGATCCCACTCGATGCGCCCCAAGAGGCCGGGCACCCACCAGCTCTGCGCCTCGAGGAACGCGACCCGCAGGCGCGGGTAGAACTCGAGAATGCCGCCGAGCATCAGCGCGATCAGAGCCAATTGCATCTCTGTCGAATGACTCGCGACATGGCGCATGAAGCGGTTCTCGCCAAAGCGCGGCTCGATCGTCGAGTAGTACGACCCGGTCCCCTCATGGAAGCACAGCGGGACATCGAGATCCTGCAACAGGCCGTAGAGCGGGTCCCAGTAATTCGAATGCCAGTAGCGGCCATTCACGTAATTGGGCCGCACAAAAGCGCCGACCGCGCCGTAATCCTTGACGCAGCGGTAGAGCTCCTGGCAGGCAAGGTTGACGTCGTGGACCGGCAGCATCGCCGCCATCTTCAACTGGTCAGGACTGTGCTGCACGAAATCGTGCAGCCAGTCGTTATAGGCCCGGCAAATCGCGGCGGAGAATTGCGGGTCCATATTGTCCCGGGCGAGGAACGACAGACCGGAGGTCGGGAACAGCACCGCGATATCAATGCCCTCCATCTCCATGCCCATGACCTGGGCTTCGGCGTCGTAGCCGCGCTCGACCGCGAACGTGACGTTGGTGTTGGCGCGGCGCGACACGAGCGGGCCGCGTGTGCGGTTGTATTGCGAGATGTTGCCGTCATTGCTGGTCGGCGTGCCGTCGAAGAACCACAGCGGCCGGCCGCGCATTCCGGTCGGACCGCCGTCGCTGCGCCGCATCGAGGAGGTGATGCGGTGCTTGAAGGCCGGGTCGAGGTATTTGTCGAACAGGTCCGGCGGCTCCATGATGTGCATGTCGCAATCGACAAACCGGTAC
Source organism: uncultured Alphaproteobacteria bacterium (assembly GCA_963700195.1). GTDB lineage: Bacteria > Pseudomonadota > Alphaproteobacteria > ATCC43930 > CGMCC-115725 > AP-15. Next base: position 69,098 of record CAVOWQ010000013.1, on the reverse strand, counting down.
CCCTGTTTCATCCGACCCTCCTGCATCGAAATGGCGGCCTCAGCATAGGCTTCGCAAAGCCGCCGGGACAAGCTTCGCTCCCGACGCTATCGTGCATGCCTGTGCTGCCACTTGATCGGGGAAGAGCTCGTGCGAAGAATCGACGTTCTCATAATTCAGCGTCTCGGCACAGAAGATCGGGAGAAGATTGAGGCCGTCGATCCGGCGATCCGATTGACCGATGCCGGAGCCTGGTTCGACGGCGAGTATCGCGAGACCTGGCCGGCCTACACCGCTTCGCGCTATCTGCGGCCGGGCTCTCTCGGCACGGGCACCCGCGAGGAGCGCGACCGGCTCCTCGCCGAAGCAGAGGTGATCCTCGGCGGCTGGCCGTTCCCGCTCGACCTGCGCGCCCGGGCGCCGCGGCTCAAGTGGTTTCATCAGCGCCCGGCCGGCGCCAGCAACCTGCTGCGCGGCGACCTCTGGGGCAGCGACGCCATCGTAACCACGTCGCGCGGCGTTGGCAGCACATTGGCGATGGCGGAATACGCACTGGCCGGGATTCTGCATTTCGCCAAGAGCTTCGATCGCGCCGTCCTCGATCGCGGCGCTGGCGCTTTCGACCACCGTGCCTATCGCCCGCTTCTGATCGAAGGCAAGACCGCCTGCGTCGTCGGCGCCGGCGGCATCGGCCGCGATGTCGGCCGGCTGTGCGCCGCGATCGGCATGCGGGTCGTCGGCACCAGACGCAACCCACATCCCGAAGAGCCCCTCCCGCCGGGGTTCAGTGAAATGCGCGGCGCCGCGGATCTCGACCGGTTTCTGCCGGACAGCGATTTCGTCGTGATCTGCTGTCAATGGACGCCGGAGACGAACCAGCTGTTCGACAAGGCCCGCTTCGCGCTGATGAAGCCGGGAAGCGTGCTGGTCAATGTCGCGCGCGGCGAGATCGTCGACGAGGAGGCCCTAGCCGACGCACTTGAGCGAGACCATCTGCGCGGCGCGGTGCTCGACGTCTATGTCGGTGAATTCGAGCACCTGCCGCCCTCGCGCCTGTGGTCCAATCCCAGGGTGCTGATCACGCCGCATGTGTCGGGCGCCAGCGACGAGGACCGCCACGGCGGCATAGAGCTCTTCTGCGAAAACCTGCAGGCCTATATCGCCGGCCGCCCGCTACGGAACGTCATCGATTGGCAACGGGGCTATTAGCCGCCAATCGGCTTAATAGTAGTAACGGTGATGAACGTAGTGATAGTGGCGGCGATATGCCGAGCGCGGGCGCGACGGCGTCGTGGCAGCCCCGGCTATGGCGCCCAGCCCACCACCGACAGCCGCACCGATGCCGGCACCACGCCCGCCACCGGCGATCGCACCAATGACGGCCCCGGTGCCGGCGCCGGCCAGACCTCCTCCGATAGCCCGCTCACCCAGATTATAGATAGCGCGGGGCGCGCTACGGCTGCCCGACAGCAAGACCGGCGCCAAGGTGGTGCCGCTCGCAGCGCTGGCCGTCAAGTTGCTGGGAGAGCTGCCGCGCCGAAGCGGCTTCGTATTACCGGCCGCGACCGGCAAGAGCCACTCGACCGGCCTGCAGAAGGCCGATCGAAACATGCGGTTGAGTTTCGGCGTGATAATGGCATCGCCCGGCTGAAGCATAGCCCGGCTGAAGCATAGCAAGGAGACGCGCCCCTTCCGGCCGCTCGCCGAGCGGTTTCGAGCCCGAGACGCCACGTTCGACGAAGATTCCGGCTAACGTCATCCCTTGCATCATGGCGTAGCCCTCGATGGTTCGCTGTTGCATGCCGAGACTCTCGCCTTCATCCGCCTGCCGGTCGGTCGCGGGGCCACACACCGCGTTTATACGGACCAGCCACGGCGTGCCGACGGTTAGAGGGCTTTTTCCGAGAACGTCTGATCGGCGGACCGCGCCTGAACCAGGTCTAACGGGGCCTCCGCCCGCGATGCAGCGGAGACATTGCGATGATAGCCGATGGGCATTTCCGCTGGCCGCGCCCCATTCCGATATTCCTCCCGAGGGAGCCTTGGCTTCCCAACCCGAGAGGGGCAGAACTCCATGGGGAGAAACCAGGCCGCATCGGCTGCTACCAGGCCGGCCGCCCCATCTGCCCGCGGGTCAGGCAAGTAAAGATTAGGGAACGATAAAAGGTCAACCCGAAGGAGGTGTCAAATGCAAACCCCATTACTGGGAGCTACGGCTCTGGCGCTGGCGGCCGCCACGCACATTGGGAGGGACATTGGGTCTTTGTCATGGCCCCACTCAATCGGCTAAGGCTCCACTATAGCGAATTGACTTCTGCAGCCGTGCCGACAGGCCGGTGCGGGTCGAGGAGAGTGAAATGTTTGCAAGCGAAAGCTGCTCGAAAGTCGGCTGCTTCTTGGAAGGCGCGTTGCCAGTCATTGCACCGGCCGCCGCGCTCGTCTCAATGCTTTCGATCTTCGCCTTCGCGTGTTGTTGAGTCGCGCGATTGGTGGTTGCTCGATCGCGCACCTTTAACGGCAACCAGACTGAGGACGCATATTCGATGATTGCAGATCGATACCCGCTGTGGTCACGATCGCTGGCGCTGGTTTTTGGAGGGATCCTCGGCAGTCTAGCTGGTCCGCACTCGGCGTTCCCGATGAGCCTGGTCGAGCATGTCCCAGCGGTAACACAGCTCACGGATGGGAACACGCTCGCGTTTGCGCTGCGCTTCGATCAACCGATTAATCACTACCGGTCGACCTTGACACTGGTGACGCCTGATGGGACGAGCAGGCTCCGTCCCCGGCTCAGCGCTCAACCTAACACGCTCTACAGCGCGATCGGTCGGCTAATGCCAGGCGCCTACGAACTGCGGTGGCAGGCCTACGCGGCCAGCGGTGAAACATGGGAGGGGACTGTCCCGTTCACCGTCGCTCGTTGAGGTTGCGGCGAGCCGACAACCTCGCGATCGTTCCAGCAGACTAGAACGCGCTCCCGTTTAGACTTCTTACCACAGGTGCTGTCATGCTTACGTCCTCGCTGACACTGTTCCGGCAGATTTTCGCCATCTTCCTACTGTCGTTGTTTGTCACCGGCGCTGCAATGGCCGATCCGCCGATCGCGGCGGTGAACACAGAACACGGTTTGGCCATCAAGGGCTATGATCCGGTCGCTTATTTCACCACCGGCAAGCCAACCCCGGGCTTGGCCCAGTTTTCCACCACCTACAGGGGGGCAACCTATCGTTTCGCATCGGCTGAGAACCGTGACCGCTTCATTGCGGCGCCGGAGAAGTTCGTGCCGCAGTATGGCGGTTACTGCGCCTATGCGATCTCGTTGAACAAGATCGCGGACATCGATCCGGACGAATGGACGATCGTCAACGACAAGCTCTACCTCAACAACGGCTTCCTTGCGCAATCCCTCTGGTCCCTCGACAAGTCTGGCAACATCGTGCGCGGCGACCAAAACTGGCCATTGGTCCCCAAGCTGGGGAACCCATGAGCAGACGCCGTCTGCGGAGGCGAGGCCGCCATGGTCGAGTTGATCGATCGCCAGATCTGCTTTCGGCTTCCCGACGCGGGTCCGCCCGCGTCACCCTCGGGCCCGTTCCGGCTCGCGGATACGCAGGCCGAGGCGCTCTCCGACCTCCTGCAGGTCTTTGCCTGCGGCGAGGAATCCGCAGCCCTCGCCTTCGCACATTTCGGGGTTTCACCTATCGAGGATGCCGCTCGCCGTGGGCTTGCGCGTGTCGCAAAGGAAGAGCTGGTCCATGAGCGGTTGCTGCGGGGATTGCGCAATGTGCTGCCGGCGCCCGCGCCGGACAGGGAGCTGCGCCGCGCCCTTCAGCGTTTTTACTGTGGCATTGCGCAAGCCGACATTGGGCTGCACCTTGCTTCGATCGCCGCCCTCGATTCCGCGGTTTGCGTGATCCTCGCCGCACTGCTCGAGCCCGCCCACCCTCTCGCGCGAGAGCCGGCAGTCGCCGCGATCCTGCATCGCATCCACCGCGACGAGGCCGGACATGTCCGGCTATCGCGTCGCCTGGCGACCGCGTTCGCTCGCCGGGATGCCATTGGCGCGGTCGCCGTAAATGCCCGATTGGGCCTCGTTGGCGTTCTCGCGCGCCGTGGTGCTGCATTCGAAGACTTGGGCGTAAATGCCGAGAGGCTGTTCGTGCGCATCGCCCGCGTGCCGGACGGGCTCTTCCGATGATGGGCGCCTCCTCGCCGGCAATCTGGCACGACCGCACGCCGCTACTGGTTCTCGGCACCGGTGCAGCTCTCCCGGGCGAGCCAATCGCGACCGAAGCGTTGTTGGCAGCAGTGGATCGCCGCTTCGGCCTGTCGCTGCGACGCCCAGGAGCGGCGATCGCCAACAAACTCGGGATCCGCACTCGCCACCTGTGCCGTGACATGTCGATGCGATTGGAAATCCCCAGGAAAGGAAACCGTAATCCCGAACTCGCCGCAGCCGCCATACGAGGCGCGCTCAGCGAAGCCGGTCTAGTGGCGCGGGACCTCTCCTATCTCATCGGCCACACCGCGACGCCGGCTCGCCTCATCCCGCCGAACATCGGCCAAGTTGCGGGGCTGCTGGGGTTCGACGGCCCTTTTGTCGAGTTCCGCCAAGCCTGCACCGGCTTTGCCAATGCTCTGGTGTTCGCGCATGGATTGTTGCGCGCAGGAGCGGGGCCGGTGGCAATCGTTGGATCCGAAACCGGGTCGGTGTTTTTTGACCCGCTCCGAGCAGCCGAGGACGCAGGCCAGCTCGTCAATCTCGTCCAGATGGGCGATGGGGCAGCTGCGATTATCCTAGCGCATGACGACGAGGGCGCAGGAGCTCGATTGTCGCACGTGTTTTACGGCCAAATCGGGCGCGGGCGCGCGCCTGGCCTGACAATGGCGGACGGCGGATCCGACGGTCCCTGCTGCGGTGCAGGGTTTCCCGAATTCCGGCACGACTTTGATACGATACGCCGCTCCGGCCTTGAACTGCTTTTGCATTGCGCCGCGGCAGCGAACCACGCCGGAAGCGAGTTTTGCGACTACATCCTTCCGCATCAAGCCAATGGCCGCATGGATAGCATTCTCGCGTCGCCGCTCGGCGTTGCGCGGGAGCGGATCGTCGTTACGGCAGATCGGTTGGGAAATACAGGATCGGCTGCGATCTTGCTCGCCCTCGCTCAATTGAGGCCGGCTCTCAATCCGGGCCAGACTGTACTCGCCCTCGGCGCTGAGGCCACCGACTTCATGTTCGGCGGGTTCCGCTATCACCATGGCTGACTTCGCCCACAAGTGCTCGGAGATCGCGGCGCTGCCACCTTGCGGCCGAGAGTTGCTGGTGGCTGTCCGCAATATTTCGAAATGCTATGGCCGCACGATCGCGGTTGCAGACGTTACGCTGACACTGTGGGCGGGCGAGATCTGCGGTTTCGTCGGGGCCAATGGCGCCGGCAAGACCACCGCGCTTCGCATGCTCGCGGGGATCCTGAAGCCTGATCGTGGGGGCGGGCATATACTGGGGTTCGTTCTTCAGCGTGAGGCCGCAGACATCCGCGAGCGTGTCGGTTACATGTCGCAGCGGCTGTCGCTCTATGCGGAGCTCTCGGTCTTCGAAAATCTGCGGTTCCGCGCTGCGGTGTACGGGCTGCGGAACCCGCGCGCGGTGGCCGAGGCAGCGATGCGCGACTTCAATCTCGTGCCGTGGGCACACAGCCCCGCGGCCTCGTTATCCGGCGGTTGGGCGCGGCGGCTCCAACTTGCTGCCTCGCTGCTGCATTCGCCGCAACTCGTGCTCCTCGATGAGCCGACAGCGGGTCTCGATGCGGCGGCGCGTCAGGACGTATGGCGGCGCGTGGAAGGGCTGGCGGCTGCCGGCGCGGGTGTGATCGTAAGCACTCATGATCTCGCCGACGCGGAGCGGTGCTCTCACGCCGCCTTTTTTGCGAACGGGCATGTCGTGGCCACGGGAGCGCCGGCAGCAATCGCGGCCGGCTCGCCCGCCGCTGTGTTCCTATTGTCCGGCAGCGATGTAAGGCGGTTTGCCAACGACGTGACCGCAGTCACCGGCGTCGTCACCTGCTATCCGCAGGGTGCATGTCTGCGCGTCGTCGCCGATCCGCTCGCCGAACTCGACCTGCGCCGGTTCGCCGCAATACACGCGGCGAGCCTCTCCCGGGCAGAACCGCGGCTCGAGGACGCTGTACTCGCGCGATCGCTCTCGATCGGCTCGCGAAAGACATGACGCTCTGCACCGCATGGAGGGCGGCGGAGCGGCGCCTCAGACGCATGATGGCGGTCGCCCGCATTGAAACGCTGCGGTTGATGCGGGACCGAGTGGCTATATCCTTGATTGCCCTGGTGCCGGCCGTGCAGATCGTTCTGTTCGGCTATGCCGTCAATCTCGATCCGAAGAATGTCCCGATCGCCATTGCCGGAAGCGACGGCCCCTCAGTCGAGCGCGCCGCTCGCATTGTCGAGGAGACCGGATACTTCAAGATTGTCGGCAATAATCTGCCGTCCGGCGCGGCTGAGCGGATGGTCGTCGCCGGTCGGGCGCTGGTCGCGATCGAGCTGCCGCCCCTTCCAGACGAGGAGGAGGCCGGCGGCGCGCCGATGCGAGCGCGGGTCGTCGTCGATGCGACCGATCCAGGCGCTGTGCGTCCGGCGCTGGCGGCGTTGGAGACGGCCTATTGGCAAAAGCGGGCGACGACGTTCTCCCTGGACGACCGCCCCTCCGTCGACGTCGATTGGCTTTATAATCCGCAGAGACGCACCGCCTGGACGATCGTTCCGGGGCTGGTCGGCGTCATCGTCATGATCAGCATGCTGATGCTGGGGGCCTTGACGCTTGTCCGTGAGCGCGAACGCGGCAGCTGGGAGGCGCTTCTGGCGACGCCGGTAGACGCATTGGATGCGCTGGTCGGCAAGCTGTCGCCCTATATCGTTATCGGGACAGTGCAGGGGATAGTGGCCGTCGGTCTCGCGCAACTGCTCTTCGATCTGCCGGCGAGAGGCGGCCTCTGGGCGCTGCTGGCCGCAGCGCCGGTTTATGCGAGCGCCAATCTGATCCTGGGCTTCGCCTTCTCCGCTCTGGCGGAAAGCCAGATGCAAGCGATGCAGGCAGCTGTCTTCTTTTATCTGCCGTCGATGCTGTTGTCGGGCTTCATGTTCCCCTTCCAGGGAATGCCGGGCTGGGCGCGGGGGATCGGCGAGGTGTTGCCGCTAACCCACTTTGTCCGCACCGCACGCGGAGTTCTATTGAAAGGACAAGGCGCTGCCGTCGTCGCGCAGGAGATGTGGCCGGTCGCTCTGTTTGGGCTCTTGGCCGCTGCCCTAGCGCTCATTGCATACCGCCGCCGTCTCGATTGACTGCTGTTATCGTCCATCAGTTTGAGGAGGATTTCGTGATGGAGTGTCACAAGGTTCCGTTGATGTGCGCGCTGCTGCTCGGCAGCCCGTTGCTATTGTTATCATCGGCGAGCGCAGACACACGACCTGTTGTGGTCGAGCTCTTCACCTCGCAAGGGTGCTCCTCCTGTCCGCCCGCCGATGCGCTGCTCGGAAAATTGGCAAGACGCGACGATGTGATCGCCCTTGGTTTCCACATCAGTTACTGGGACGGACTCGCTTGGAAGGATCCATTCTCCAGCCAGAGCTCGACGGACCGGCAGCGAGCCTATTCTCGGCTATTCCATCTGGGTCAGGTCTATACGCCGCAAATGGTTGTCGACGGGGCGCGTGAGATGGTCGGTTCGGATCGGCAGGAGGTTCTTGCCGCGGTTGGTGACGCGCGGCCCGAGGTGGTCGCGCCGGTGGCCTTCGCCGACGATCGCCGCTCTGTCACGATTGGCGCCGGCGACGGGCGGGGCAGTGTGCTTCTGGTGCGCTTCGCTCAAGAGCGCACGACACGGGTGGCAGGCGGGGAGAACGCCCGCCGCACTTTGCAGGACGCCAATGCCGTGGAATCGCTGGCATCCCTCGGCAGCTGGGACGGGTCGCCGCTCCGCTTCGCGATAGATCCTCCCGCCGCCGGCGAAGGCATCGCCGTGCTGGTTCAGGCGGCCGATGGCCGAATGCTCGGCGCGGCCGAGCTCCAGTTGAAAAACGGGCCGCCATGACGATTGCGGTCCTCAAAGGGGACGTCGCGGAACCCACTGGCGCGCCGGGTTCGGCGGATGTCGCGGCGCTCGTCGCTACCAAACTGCGGTGCGTCGCGCCGATGATTGCGGTTTATCTGACCGTTTATCTCGGGCTTTCGATCCTCTGCGGCTTCGCCAAGCCGTTGCTTGCCACGAAAGTGCTGGGCCCGCTCAATCTCGGCTTTGCGCTGATCGTGCTCAACTACGTCGTCGCCTGGGTTTTGGCGGTGATCTACGCGCGGGTCGCAAACCGGGTCCATGACCCGCTCGTCCAGAGGATTGTGGCGAGGAGAAATCACGACGGCATGAAACCATGAACGCCATCACGATCGGCATCTTCGCGGCGATCCTCACCCTCACCCTAGCGATCACGGCATGGGCGGCGCGGCGCACCCGCACGGCGACCGATTTCTACGCGGCGGGCAAGGGCCTCACGGCGGCGCAAAACGGTTTCGCCTTGGCGGGTGATTGGTGCAGCGCCGCCGCTTTCCTCGGCTTCAGCGGGCTGACGGCACTCTACGGCATGGACGGCGCGCTCTACGCGATCGGACCGCTCGTCGCATTCTGCACGGTGCTCTTCATTATCGCCGAGCCGCTGCGCAACACCGGGACCTACACCCTCGGCGATGTGATCCACTACCGCATGAAACGGCCGCCGGCTCTGGCCGCGGCGGTATTGGGGACGATTGTTATCAATCTCGCCTATATGGTCCCGCAGATGGCAGGCGGCGGCGTGCTGCTGAAGCTGCTTTTCGGGTTGCCCTACGACGTTTCCGTCGTGCTCGTGGGGCTCGGCATGATCGTCTACGTCGCCGCCGGCGGCATGCTCGCGACCAGCTGGGTGCAGATCGTCAAAGCCGTGCTCCTGCTGTCGGCGGGCGCAATCATTTTGCTGATGGCGCTGTGGCAGATCGGGTTCGATCCGCTTATTTTCTTCAGCACCGACGAGGCGCGGTACGGGCCCGGTTTCCTGCTTCCGGGCAATCTCCTGAAGAATCCGTGGGACGAGGTGTCGCTCGGCCTGGGTTACGTGCTGGGCTTGGCGGGCTTGCCGCATGTGATGACCCGGTTCTACACGGTCCCGGACGCCAAGACGGCGCGGCGATCGGTCATCTGGGTCATGTTCCTCGCCGGCGCGTTTTTCGCCTGCACCACGATATTTGGGCTCGCGGCAGCTCACTTCGTCGGCCAGGACGCCATTCGAGCGGCGGACCGGGGCGGCAATCTGACATTGCCGCTATTGGCTCAATACCTCGGCGGTGGGAAGGGCTCCGCCGGAGGCGAGATCATGCTTGCTTTTGTCGCCGCTGTCGCGGTCGCGACGATCATCGCCGTCGTCGCCGGGCTGACGCTGGCGACCTCGGGCGCCATTGCGCACGATCTCTATGTCAACCTGATCAGGAAGGGGAATGTGCACGAGCGTGCCCAGGTGATGGCTGCGCGGATCACCGCCATCACTGTCGGGATTGTGGCGACCCTGTTGGGGATACTCGCCGAGGGCGTCAACGTCGCAGTTCTGGTGATCCTGGCGATCTGTATCGCCGCGAGCGCCAACTTTCCGGTATTGGCCCTCTCGTTGTTCTGGCGCCGTTTCAATACCGGTGGCGTGATCGGCGGGATGGGATTAGGTCTGATCTCGTCGGTTGGGCTCGCACTGATCGGCCCCGCCTATCTCGGCAAGGATGCGCTGTGGCCCCTGGTCAATCCAACTGTGGTGGCCCTGCCGCTTGGAATCTTGGGCGCCGTGCTCGGGACACTTGTCGCCGGTCGCAACGACGCGCATGAACGCCGTTTCGACGAGGTGATGTTCCGCGTTCATACCGGGGTGCGGTCGCCGTAAAACGCAGGTGGACAGGGTTCGCCCGCCTCTCAGCTGGCGTGCTTGCCTTGGGCCGAGATGCCGATGCGGGCCGGCGGTATACGCCGAGTGCGCATACGCACGATAAGTTCGGTTGAGCCTCGGGAGGGTAGTATGCGAGCGGCTCGTTACATCACGGCATTGGGTTCGGCAGGGTTGGCGCTCTTCGCCTCAGGCTTCGTTCTGGGGCAGCATACCGCGCCAACCGACTATTACCTGGTCAGGGAGGACGTGCTCGCCACCATCGATCTCGCCAAGGAGATCGACAGCGTTCAAAATCGCGAACTGCGTCTGAGCCGCGCGGTCGTGTCGCCGGGCGGCCATATCGGTCTGCACAGCCATCAAGGCGATCCCACGATCGTCTATCTGCTCTCCGGGGTGCTCACCAACCACCATGACGATGGAACGACAGAGGAGTTTGGTCCCGGCCAGGTATTCGCCGAATTCGGGCCGCGAATGCACTGGGTCGAAAACAAGGGTGCTATACCAGTGACGTTCATCGTCGCCAATATCCATCGTCGAGAGTAGCACCGCGCCGGGCGGCCGCTTCAGCGCAACCAGGCTATGGCGCCCAATCGTCAGGCGCTCGACCGTGCCACCGTCGAAAGTCGGTTTCCTTCGCGAAGAGTGACTGGAATGTCGCCGGTGATCAGACGGGTGCTGGGATGGTAGGTGAGGTACGCCCAGAACCATTCAAGCGCGACGACCACTCGATTACGCATCCCTGACAAGAACAGAATATGGACCGCGCCCCAGACCCACCAGGCCAGAGCGCCGGAGAGCCGTAGCCAGCCGAAATCGGCGACCGCTGCCTTCCGGCCGATCGTCGCGAGACTGCCCGCATGGCGGTAATGGAAGGGAGCCGGCGGCGTGCGGCCCTCGATACGAGCCTCGATGACCGAGGCGACATAACGGCCCTGCTGTTTGGCCGCCGGCGCGAGCCCGGGCACCGGCTTGCCGTTCCAACCGTTGGACAAAGCGGTATCGCCGATCGTGAAGATCCCGGGCAAACCCGGGACCGACAGGTCCTGCGTGACCTTAACCCTGCCGGCCGGATCGGCTTCGGCCTTCAACCATTGCGCCGCAGGCGAGGCCATGACGCCGGCCGCCCAAAAGACATTGCCTGCAGTCACCCGCCGGCCGGAGACGACCACGCCCGCGTCGTCGATCCGCTCGACGGCGCCGCCGGTCAGTACCTCGACACCGAGATCGGTCAAGGCCGCCGCCGCCTGACGCGACAAGCTCTCCGGAAATGCCGGCAGAATGCGAGGGCCGGACTGCATCAAGATCACTTGTGCCATCGAGGGATCGATTGCACGGAACTCCTGCGATAGGCCATGGCGCGCGAGCTCGGCGATGGCTCCCGCCAGCTCGACCCCCGTCGGACCGCCGCCGACAATCACAAAGGTCAGCATTTCGCGCTGCATCCCTGTTGAGCCTGCATTCTCCGCCTGCTCGAAAGCAAACAGCAGGCGGCTGCGAATGCCGGTAGCATCGTCGATCTGCTTCAGGCCCGGTGCGAACGGCGCCCATTCGTCATGCCCGAAATAGCTGTGGCGAGCACCGGTTGCGACCACGAGATAGTCGTATGCAACTCGAGCATCCCGCAAGATTACCTCGCGCCTCGCGGCATCGACGCCGGTTACCTCACCGAGCATTACACGAACATTGGGCTGATCGCGAAACAGAGCACGGATGGGTCCGGCGATGTCGGCCGGGGAAAGCCCGGCGGTGGCTACCTGGTAGAGCAGCGGCTGGAATAAAAAATAGTTGCGCCGGTCGATCACGGTGACCCGGCAGCTCGCGCGACGCAGCGCCCTCGCTGCAGCGATGCCGCCAAAACCGCCGCCAACTATGACCACGTGTGGCATGCCCTCATATGAGACCATGCTCATTCCTTTGAGACCGGGAAAGCGACGCTCCAGCGCTCGGAGGAGAAGGCTGTCAATCGACAACGCACCTGGCCCGTGGAGAGCAATGAGGCCCAGCACCATCAAATAATAGGCGAGATCGATCGACCGCTGGTAAGTCGGGTCGACCAACGCGCTTAATCCAATCAGTATGATAGCCGTGATCCTCGTGCCCGCCCCCAGGACGAGGAATATCAGGCAGGCGAGCTCGATGATGATGGTCAAGCGCGCCGCCAGTTCCGGCGGCAACAGCCGCTCCGCCGACTGGGCACGAAAGAGCATTTGCGTCATGTCGAAGTTGCTGATCTTCATCACACCGGACCGGAAGAACAGGGCCGCGATCCAGCAACGCAGGAGCAGCTTGATGGCCGGATCGCCCCAGCGCGACAGTTCCGCGAAGAAACGGATGATCGGCCCGGCCAGGGGCAGGGCGGTGGCGGCGATGCCGCGCCCGATCAGTGCGTCGAGCGAGATCGGCCCGGCACCCCTGACGACAAACCATCCGAACAGGATCGCCCAGAACAGCTGCTGATCCAGAGCCTGGTAGGAGAACTGAATGACCAAGGAAAGGATCAGCATCGGCAGGGCGGCAAACCGCGTCGCAAGCCCGAACACCAATAGCGGCGGGCAGACGATCTCGATCGCCTCCCCGAGCCAGGCCGCTGTTACCGGATCCAACCACGAAACCGGGTACTCGTGCGCCGAGAGATAGAGAGCAGTGGTCCAGCTCTGCAGCTTGACCATGCCGGAGGCCCAGAAGATCCCGGCGAGCCATAGCCTTATGAACAGGTCGAGCAGAGGGCCGACCGTTCTCTCGGCGATCCGGCACACATCGCTCGCCCACCGGACCGTCGCTGCAGCAAGGTGAGCGGGGTTGGATGTTCTGGCTCGGAGATTTGCCGGTCTTGACATAGTCATTCCTCCTCTCCGCCGGGTCGCCGGCAGGTTCTAAATATCTCGAACGCTGCCACCCCCGATGCTCCTCATCGACTCCGCACAAGCAACTCATGAAGCGGATCGGCGAGAAATTTCCGATCCTCTATTCGTATACGACACGAAGAAACGATCTATCGCGCCCGATAATGGAGAATATGAACCTGCCGCGTCGCGTTGAAATTGCTCATTCGCTATTGAACCCATGCGAACGCGGCATTGGAGCGGCCCGCTGCCGTACGGTATGCGACCGTTACCTCGATTTCAGATGGCAAACAGGTTAATAGACTGCAGCCTCAATCGGCCCGTCGGCCAGCGATGAACCGGTTCGTGCGAAGGGCGCGTTTGATGTAATGATCGAGCGAGAAGACACCCGTGCCTTTTGTCAGCAGGAACAAAAGTATAGAGCCCCACATCGGATGCATGGCTCAGTATTCGGGGCAGACGAACACCTCGATCACAAAGACCATGGCGAGGAGCGGCAAGGTCGCCAGCCGCGTCGCCGAGCCGACGACGATCAGGGCCGAGCATGAAAGCTCGAAGGTAGTGCTGATCACTGCGGCGATCCCGGGCAGCAGCAGCGGTACCATGTACTCGTCGCGGAACAGCACGATCGTGGTGTCCCAGCTGGCGATTTTCGTCAGCCCGGAGCTCCAGAACACCGCTGCGATGGCAACGCGGGAACATCAGTTGGACGATCGGGAGTGGGAAGCGGTCCAGTAAAGCGGTGGCTTGACGCAGCCGCGCCGCAAAACTGGTGGGTTCGCCGAGCGCGGCGCTAGGCACCGTCATCTAGGGATTTCGTGCTCCGGTGAGATGACAAAGCCGACACCGAGCGTTCGGGCCGCGCCCGCTGTCTCCTTGAACACCACCGCGGAAATAGGGATTGGCCGCGTTCCAGAGAACGGCTACGCGGAAACTCTGGAGAGAAGCTCCTTGAGCAGTTTCAGCCGCCTTCCGCCGAGGCCGGGTGCCATGAATGCGAGGTTTTTGCCTTCGACATATCCCAGCTCGCGGAAGGCCTCAGCCGCACGGCCGCGATCACGGCCTCGGCTTGCGGGTCGGTGAAGGGACTCTCGCAGGCGTTTCGCAACTTTCAGCGTATCGATCGGCATGCGCGCCGCGCCAACCCGAACCAATCATCAGAAGCCGGTCATGACCGGAAACCATGGCACGGACGAGAGCAGTGCAGCAAGCGGCGGCGGAACCGCAAGCCTCACTCGATGATCTCGTCGGCGCGGGCGAGGAGCAGGGGTGGGATCGTCAGGCCGAGCGATTTGGCCGTTTTGAGATTGATGACCAGCTCGAACTTGGTCGGCTGCTCGACCGGCAGGTCGGACGGTTTCGCCCCTTTGAGGATCTTGTCCACATAGACCGCGCTTCGCCGAATGATGTCGGTAAGATTTGCCCCGTAGGACATGAGCAGTCCTGAATCCGCAAACACTTTGAGGCCGGATATTGTCGGCAATCGGTGGTCGGCCGCGAATTCCGCGATTTTTTTTCGAACATCCGAGGTGAGAGGATCTTCAACCACGATCAGCGCATCTGCGTGCTGACCCATCGCAGCTTCAAGCGCGGCGTCGAGGTCGGGGGGCTCCCGTATTTCCAGCGATTGAAGCTCGACCTCGAGGGTTTGGGCCGCGTCTGCTGTCTCTTTGAACACCAGCGCGGAATAGGGATTGGCCGCATTCCAGAGGACGACTACGCGCGAAATCCCGGGGAGAAGCTCCTTGAGCAGTTCCAGCCGCTTTCCGCCTAAATCGGGTGCCATCAAGCTCATCCCAGTGACGTTGCCGCCGGGATGGGCCAAGCTCGCTACGAGCCCGCTTCCTACCGGGTCGCCGGCGGTCATCATGACGATCGGAATCGTCGAAGTCGCCCGTTTGGCGGCGAGCGGCGCCAATGTCCCCGCCGCCCAGATGACGTCCATCTTGAGGCTGACCAGCTCCGCGGCGAGCCTGGGCAGCCGGTCGAGCCTGTCCTCCGCAAACCTGCGCTCGACTATGAGGTTTTTGCCTTCGACGTATCCCAGCTCGCGGAGGGCATTAAGCGAAATCGATTTCCCTCCGGTGTCGGGCGAACCCGCGCTGAGAAGGCCTATCTTGTAGGCCTTCTCAGCCCGTTGTGCCATTGCGCCGAGCGGCCACACGGCGGTCGCCGCGCCGAAGAGTGCGATAAATTTCCGGCGCCTCATTTTCGCGTCAAGAAGCGCCAGCCCTGTGTGTTCGCTCACTCGACGCGCCTGGCCTGCCAGCGGCCGGGGCCGAACTGGCTGCGGTTGACGATGCCGTGGTTCTGGTCGCTGGCGGCGCCGAGCATCGCCGTGCCGGTCATGCTCCCGTCGCGGATCTGGCCGTCGAAGAAATAGCAGATCGTGCTGCCTTCGTAGCGGGAGGTGAACGAGAGCTGGATCTGGTCGCCGTTCAGCCAGCCGCTGACCGGCCCCTCGAAATGCGTCGAGTGCTGATGGCCGGCGAGTTCGGGGCCGCGCTGCTCGAGATTGAGCCGGTGGACGCGCGAACCCTGCAGAAAGTCGATGCGCAGTTCCCAATCGCCTGCGATTTCGGTCTCGGGCGGCTGAATGGGGACCGGTGCGTGCCGGCTGGCCTCGCGCAGCACCGACGCGATCGCGTCGCCGACCTGCGCCGCCTCGCCGGGCTGCAATTGAAACGGATCGATCGCGATCGAGTTTTCAGTCGCCGAGTTGTCGTCGAGCATGATGCGCGGCTCGCCGTCGAGCACCCGCTGACGTAGCGCCAGCCCTTCGAGCGGATATTGCCAGCGGTCCCAAAAGACGCGCAGCTGCGGCACCCGGTCGACGCCGCTCGGCTCGATGAGCTCGCCGCCGGCGCCGTGCAACTTCCCCACCAGCTCGGCAATGACTTCCAGATCGTCATACCATTGCTGCCGCTCGGCCGTGTGGTCGCGCTCCTCGAACCAGTGCTCGACCGCGGTCAGCACGCCGATGATGTCCTCCTTCGAGACCTTCATCGGGCGGCCCAGCGCCTGGTGCGGCGAGGCATTGGACCAAGCCGCCTGCACCAATTGCTTCGAGCCGAGCAGCAGGCCGCTGGTCTGCGGACCGCGCAGAAATTTGCCGCCGCTATAGACAACGAGATCGGCGCCGCGGACGAGCCACGGGCTCGGCCGTTCGAGATGCTCGGAGGCGGCATCGACCATGATCGGAATGCCGCGGGGCTTGACGACAGAGGCGATCTCTTCGAGCCGCAGGCTGCCGAGGTGCTCTAGTTTCCCAAGCAACACCACCATCGCCACCGGTTCGGCCAGCGCCGCGTCGAGATCCTCGCGGGTCTCGATCTCGACCAAGTGGCAGCCGATCATCCGCACCGCCTGGTCATAGGAGAAGCGCTGAGTCTTCGGGATGATGACCCGGTTGACCATCCCCCCGGTGAAAGGCAGGCGCAGCATCTTGACCGGATCGTTGCCGGCGACACAGGCCGCCGTGCCCAACGCCACCGCGGCGGCGCTGCCGCAGGTGACGATGCCCCATTCGGCGCCGGTCAACTCGGCAAGCCGCCGCCCCGCCGCCTCCATCAATTCGTCGAGATTGACAAAATGCCGCGATGCCTCGGCCATCGCATCGCGGACCTGCGGCAGCATCAGGCTGCCGCCGTGCATCGTCCGCACGCTGCAGCAATTGATGAACGGCCGCACGCCGAGCACGAGATAGGGATTGGCGTTCATGACACCTCCGAGGTCGATCAGCGGAACTATAGCAGCGGGACCCAATTCACTGTGCTCCTTGTTTACCCAAGGCGAGACCAATTGAGGAGAGCAAAGCGATGGCGGCAGATAAGCAGGAAAGCGGCGGTCGCTCGGTCGTCAACGACCCGAATGCGGGTCGGACAAATGGCGGCGACAGGGGCGGGACCGCACTCGGCCAACAGGCAAACCAAGCTCTCGAAGGACTTCGTTCAGTCATAGAGCAGGCCTCGCAGGTCTTGCGCGACCTGACGCAAGCCGGGGGTCAATGGGTACAAAATAGCGACCGCGCGCGAGAAATGGCGCAGGGTCTGCGCGTTCAGAGTGAGCAGGCCGTCGGGACCGTGTCGCGGCAGGTCGAGCAGAACCCGATGATGAGCCTCGCGGTCGCTTTCGCGATGGGTTACTTGCTGGCAACGATGACCCGTCGCTGAGCGGCGTGTTGATAGGGGCCGCCCGACAAGCTATCTCGTGTCGGGTGGCCCAACCAAACCTTACCAACACGCGCCCGGAAAGGGCGCTCGTTCTGTTCTCCGGGGGACAGGATTCGACAACCTGCCTCGCCTGGGCGCTGGCGCGCTTTGCGGCGGTCGAGACGATCGGGTTCGATTACCGCCAGCGCCACGGGGTCGAACTCGGTTGCCGTGCGGCGGTGATAGTGCGCCTGCGCCGAGAATTCCCGGACTGGGGCGGCAAGCTCGGCGACGACCACATCATCGATCTCGGCGTCCTTGGCGAGATCAGCGAGACTGCGCTGACCAGTGCCACCGCAATCGCGTTCGCGCAAAGCGGCTTGCCGAACACCTTTGTTCCCGGTCGCAACCTGCTGTTCTTCACCTTTGCCGCCGCTCTCGGCTATCGCCGCGAAGCGCGGCATCTCGTCGGCGGGATGTGCGAGACCGATTATTCGGGTTATCCCGATTGCCGCGACGACACGCTGAAGGCGCTGCAGGCGACATTATCGCTCGGCATGGACCACCGTTTTGTCATTCACACGCCGTTGATGTGGCGCGACAAGGCAGCAACTTGGGCATTGGCGCGCGCCCTCGGTGGGGATGCGCTCGTCGAGCTGATCCTAGAAGAAACCCACAGCTGCTATCTCGGCGACCGGTCCCACCGCCACCCTTGGGGCTATGGCTGCGGCGACTGTCCGGCCTGTGAGTTGCGCCGCCGCGGCTGGAAAGCCTTTGCCGGGGACCAGGTGTGAGCCGACCTTCGGGACGCGCCCGCGATGCGATGCGGCTGGTCAGCCTGGAGCCCGGTGTCGCAAAATATGCCGAAGGCTCGTGTCTTGCGAAGTTCGGCGACACCCACGTGCTGTGCACCGCCTCGGTCGAGGAGCGGGTGCCGCCCTTTCTGCGCAATACCGGGAAGGGATGGGTGACTGCGGAATATGGGATGCTGCCGCGTTCGACGGCGACCCGTACCGACCGCGAGGCGGCCCGCGGCCGGCAAAGCGGCCGCACGCAGGAAATCCAACGGCTGATCGGCCGCAGCTTGCGGGCGGTGACCGATCTCACCCGGCTCGGCGAGCGCCAGATCAAGATCGACTGCGATGTCTTGCAGGCCGACGGAGGCACGCGTACAGCTGCGGTCACCGGCAGCTATGTGGCGCTCCATCTGGCGTTTCAGCGACTGCTTTCTGCGGGTGTGTTGAAGGCGTTGCCGTTGCGCGACAATGTCGCCGCGGTCTCCTGCGGCATCATTGCCGACACCGCCGTGCTCGATCTCGACTATGCCGAAGATTTGCAGGCGATGACCGACGCCAACTTCGTGCTGACCGGAATGGGCGGGATTGTCGAGATCCAGGCGACGGCTGAGGGCGCGCCGTTCGATGATGCGCTCTTCGCCGAGATGCTGCGGCTGGCGCGGCAAGGCGTCGCCGAGCTGACGCAGCGCCAGCGGGCGGCGCTCGGGGTTGCCTGACGCAATGCCCCGTCTATTCGCCGGTGACCGGCTGGTCATCGCCAGCCACAATCCGGGCAAAGTCGAGGAGATCGTGGCGCTGCTGGCGCCGTTCGGTGTCGCAACCATCGCCGCGGCCTCGCTCGGCCTCCCCGAGCCGGAGGAAACCGGCGACAGCTTCGAGGCGAACGCGGCGCTGAAAGCCAGGGCCGCCGCGCAGGCGAGCGGGCTGGCGGCGCTCGCCGATGATTCCGGCCTCGTCGTCCCGGCGCTGGGCGGCGCTCCCGGGATCTACTCCGCCCGCTGGGCCGGCCCGGCCAAGGATTTCGGGGCAGCAATGGAGCGGGTCCACCGCGAACTCGGCAACAAGGACCGCGGCGCCAGATTTGTCGCGGTCCTCGCCCTCGCCTGGCCGAACGGCCGCGCCGAATTGTTTCGCGGAGAGGTCGAAGGCAACCTCACCTGGCCGCCGCGAGGCGATCGCGGCTTTGGCTACGATCCGATGTTCATCCCGCGAGGCGCAACCCTGACCTTCGGCGAAACCGACCCGGTCGAGAAACACCGCATCAGCCACCGCGCCCGCGCCTTCGCCAAGCTCGTCGAGCAATGTTTCAGTGAACGCTGAGCCGCTCGCCGTCTACATCCATTGGCCGTTCTGCCGGTC
This sequence comes from uncultured Alphaproteobacteria bacterium, assembly GCA_963700195.1. GTDB lineage: Bacteria > Pseudomonadota > Alphaproteobacteria > ATCC43930 > CGMCC-115725 > AP-15. The sequence goes on along the minus strand of CAVOWQ010000013.1, from coordinate 50,000 downwards.
GAAATGTCCGTATTGCGATTTCAACAGCCATGTCCGCGACGGTGTCGATGCAACGCGCTGGACGCGGGCGCTGATGCGGGATCTCGAACGCCAGGCCGAGCTCACGACCGGACGGGCAGTAGGTTCGGTGTTTTTTGGCGGCGGCACGCCCTCGCTGATGCCGCCGGAAACCGTAGCGGCGTTACTTGACGGGGTGCGGTCGAATTGGGCCGTCATGCCCGACGTCGAAATTACTCTCGAGGCCAACCCCAATTCCGCAGAAGCCGAGCGCTTCCGGGCGTTTGCTGCCGCCGGTGTCAACCGGCTGTCGCTCGGTGTGCAGGCGCTCGACCCGGCGGCGCTGCACTTCTTGGGCCGCGCCCATGACCGCAACGAGGCGATCGGCGCGATCGAGCTGGCCCGCGCGACGTTTCCGCAGTTCTCTTTCGACCTGATCTACGCCCGCCCGGGCCAGAGCCCGGCGGCGTGGCGGCGCGAGCTCGACGAGGCGCTTACGCTTGCCGGCGAGCACCTGTCCCTCTATCAGCTGACGATCGAGCCCGGCACCGCCTTTGCCACTCTTGCGCGACGCGGCGAACTCCTCCCGCCCGAGGAAGACAGCGCGGCCACGCTCTTCGAGATCACCCAGGAGCGGCTCGCCGCCGCCGGGCTGCCCGCCTACGAAATCTCAAACCACGCCCGGCCCGGCGCCGAATGCCGGCACAACCTCGCCTATTGGCGCTATCGGGATTACGCCGGGATCGGCCCGGGAGCACATGGACGGCTGACCCTCGGGGGCACGAAATATGCCACCCGGCAGCACCGACTGCCCGAGAAATGGATCGAGGCAGTGGAAACGAAGGGGGCCGGCATCGAAGAGAGCGTGCCAATCGACCGTGAAACCGCGATCGAGGAAATGCTTATGATGGGCCTGCGCCTCGCCGAGGGGGTATCGCGAGCGAAGCTCGAATGCGCTGCCGGCGGCGACGCCGAGACCCTGTTCGGTTCCAACCTGGCACCGCTGATCGAAGCCGGCTTTCTGACCCTCGATCCCGAGCGCCTTGCCGCCACAGCCGCCGGACGCCAGTGCCTCAACGCCGTGCTCGGCGCTCTTCTCTCCTAGACGAGCTTAGTAGCCAACATCCTGGAAGCTCTGCGGCGCCGGGCTGACGACGCTCGTGCCTTGCGACTCCACTTCGAGCACGGCGAGGCCGCGTTGCACGAGGCCATTGGGCGCAAAACGAAACAATCCGTCGACGCCGGTGAAGCCGCTCGGGTTGAGGATCGCCTGTTGCGAGAACGGCTCGCCGGCCTGGCCGCGGGCCAACACCGCGGCGAGCGCCGCCGAATCGTAGCCGAGCGACGCAAGACGCGGCGGGTTGTGGCCATAGGTGGCGTTGAACCGCCGCTCGAAATCCTGCCGCGCTTCGGGGGGAGACGAGGCGAACCAGCCCCCGACGAGCGCCGGGTCGCTGTCGATGTCGGGGGCGTCCCAAAGCCCGCTGCCGAGCAACTGCACGGACTTGGCATTGCCGCCCGCCGCTTTGACCTGAGCGGCGATCTGCTTGAGCCTGGCGCCCCCTTCCGGCAGCAGCAGCGCATCGAAGGAGGCGGTCGGCGGCGATACGGGAGGTGGCTCGGCGCTGCCCTCGCCGCCACTAGGCAGCAGGCGCTGGATCGCTGGCGACACGTCCCCGGCCCGCGGGTCATAGAATTCGACTTTTGTCACACCGCCGCCGCTCCCTAATGAGGCCTCCCGCAGCGCGTCGGCCATCAAATGCCCATAGGGCGAGTTGGGCGCGAGGGCCGCGAAACGGGCGAGGCCGCGTTCGCGCGCATAGCCGACCTCGCGCGTCACCTCCTGCCGCGGCAAGAAGCCCATCAGATAAATATTGCCGCCGGCGAGCCCGGTGACCGTCGAGAATGCGATAACGTTTATATGCGCCTCTTGGGCGATCGGCTTTACCGCCTCGACTTCGGCGGCGAGCAGCGGCCCCAGGATCAGCCGGGCGCCGTCGCCGATGACCGCGCGTGCGGCGCCGGCGGCGCCAGCGGCGTTCCCGCCGGTGTCGCGCGGCACCAGGACCAAGCGGTCGCCGCCAGTCTCGAACAGTGCCAATTGCGCCGCGTCGAGGAGGGCCTGACCGAGCTCGGCATTGGCGCCCGACAAAGGAACGAGCAAGGCCACTTTCGCGGGTCCCGCAGCGGCCGTGGTCGGCGGCGAAGGGGAGGCGGGCGGAAATGGTGGCGGTGGAACCCGGCCATAACCGTAATAGGGCGGTTGCGGGCGGGCGATCGGCGCCGATACCATCAGCGGAGCGCAACAGGCGAGCGCGGCCACGGCAAGGGCGGCAAAGGGTGAGGCGAACCGCGAAAGCGACCGGCGCGGCAAGGGCGGGCTCCGACGAGAGGGAGAGCGTGAGCCGGCACCCTAACCGCCGTCCGGATGCGAGTAAACCCGACCGGAGGGCGCCGCCGGCTCCCGATGCGGCGGCCGGGCTGCAACCAGCGGGAGCATCACCCGAAACAGAGCTGACGCCCGGGCTGTACCTCGTCGCAACCCCGATCGGCAATCTGGGAGATATCACGCTGCGCGCGCTCACGGTGTTGCATGGCGCCGACCGGATTTTCTGCGAAGACACCCGGGTCACCGGAAAGCTGCTGGCGAGGTACGGGATTTCCACATCTCTCGGGGCCTACCACGACCACAATGCCGAGCAGGTGCGCCCCATCGTTCTGGCGGCGCTGCGGCGCGGGGAACGGGTGGCGCTGGTATCGGACGCGGGCACGCCGCTGGTCTCCGACCCCGGATACAAGCTCGTGCGGGCGGCGCTTGCCGAAGATCTGCCGGTCACCGCCATTCCGGGTCCAACCGCGTCGGTGACCGCGCTGATCCTTTCGGGGCTGTCTCCGGACGCCTTCTTGTTCGCCGGCTTTCTGCCGCCGCGGCCGGCGGCGCGGCGGCGCGCACTGGCGCGCTGGGCCGCAGTGCGAGGCCACCCTGGTGTTCTATGAGACCACTCCACGGCTCGCCGAATCACTCGCCGACATGGCCGAGGTGCTCGGCAACCGTGAGGCCGCGGTCGCGCGTGAGCTGACCAAATTGCACGAGGAGATGCGACGCGGGCGCCTGGCCGATCTTGCGGCACATTATCGCCTCGCCGGACCACCGCGCGGCGAGGCCGTGGTCGTCATCGGTCCGCCCGAGCACCATGAGCCGGACCAGGCCGAGGTCGACGAGCGGCTGCGAACGGCGCTCGCCGAACTGGGTGTGCGCGAGGCGGCGGCAAAACTCGCGGCCGAAACCGGAATGCCGCGCGGGAAACTCTACCGGCGCGCCCTGGCGATGCGCGACGCGGAAGAATGAGACCGGCACGGCAGACGGCCACGCAGCGGCGGCAGCGGGCGCAACGGCGCGGGCGGTTTGCCGAATGGCTGTGCCTGTGGCATTTGCGCCTGCGGGGCTGGCGCATCCTCGCCCGGGGCTGGCGTTGCACCTCGGGGGAGATCGACATCCTGGCGCGGCGCGGCGGCGTGCTCGCGATCATCGAGGTCAAGTCGCGAAACGAACTCGACGCGGCGGCATCGGCGCTGTCGCCGCGGCAGAGGCGGCGGATTGCGCGCGCCGCGGAGACTTTCCTGCTGTCGCGGCCCGATCTCGCACGGCTCGATCCGCGATTCGACCTGATGCTGGTGGCCCCGCTTCGGGTTCCTCGGCATTGGCCAGGCGCTTGGCGCCCGGATTAGCGAAGCGGGGAGCGCCGCTTCGCGCCTCTGGCCGTGCGCAGCTCGCCGGAATTGGAAGCAGCGTTTCTTTTATCGGACAATACCTGCGGGGAATATCCGCGGGGGTCCAGCAATGTCGAAATTACGTGCCGTCCTTTGTCTCGTTATCACCCTAGCGCTGCCGGTCGCGCTAGGTGGCTGCCCGGTAGCGATCGTCGGCGGTCTCGCCGCCGCCGGGGGGGCCGGCTACAAGGCGAACCAGGAACGCGGCGTCACCGGCGCATTCGATGATCTGACGATAAAGACCAACATCCAGAACGCATGGCTGCAGGTGAACCCGCTGATGCAACGCGATTTCACGATCACCGTTTATGGGGGGCGCACTCTATTGACCGGCATGACGCCGAGCCCTGAGCTGAAGGCTCAAGCGGCGCAGGTCGCAAGCCAGATCCCTGGGGTTCGGGCGATCTACAACGAGATTGAGGTGGCGCCGGGCGAAGGCGCCTGGGCGAGCGTCACGGACACCTGGATCTCGTCGCAGATCCGCTCGAACCTGGTTTTTGCCAGCCAGGTCCGCTCAGACAACTACACGATCGATACGGTGAACGGATCGGTCTACCTGATCGGTTCGGCCCGCACCCAGGTGGAGCTCGACCGCGTCACCGAGGTGGCGCGGAACGTTCCCAACGTGAAGCGGGTGGTCTCTTACGTCGAGATCCGGCCGGGCACGGCCGTCGCCGCCCAACCGGGAGCGCCGCCGCCACCCGCCAGCGCGCAGATGCCCGACGCAGCTCCTGGCACTGCGCCGGCTACGGCTGTCGAGGTGCAGAAACTCTGATATAAGAATCGGATGAGCCGGCCGCCGGAGCGATACGATCCACAGACTTGCGCAAATTTTCTGCGCGAGCTCGGCGCGTCCGGCGAACGCATCCTGCCGATCGCCGAGGCGGCCTTGGCGCTCGCCTCGTTCGAACGCCCTCGGGTTGGCCCGACGCGCTACCGCGAGCATCTGGACTTGCTTGCGCGCGATGTCAGCCGCCACCCCGGAGCGGCCGGCAATGCCGCCGCGAGGGTCCGCGCGCTCAACGAGATCATTCTTCTCAAACACGGGTATTCCGGCGATGCGCTGACCTATGACGACCTGCAGAACGCCAACCTGATGCGGGTCATCGACCGCCGGAAAGGCCTGCCGGTGGCGCTCGGTATTCTCTACATGCACGCCGGCCGGGCGCAGGGTTGGGAGACTGTCGGACTCGCCTTTCCCGGCCATTTTCTTGTTCGCCTCTCGGAGGGTCCCGAGCGGCTGATCCTCGACCCGTTCCATGGCGGCCGGATCTGTGCGGCAGCCGAATTACGCGAGCTGCTGAAGGCGACGGCGGGCTTGGACAGCGAGCTTCAGAGCGAGCACTACACTCCGGTATCGGACCGTGACGTGCTGCTGCGCTTGCAGAACAACCTGAAGGCGCGCCTCATCCAGGTGGAGCAGTACGAGCGGGCGGTCATGGTGGCGGAGACCATGCTGATGCTGGCTCCCGACCTCGCCGAACTGTGGCGTGAGGCGGGATTGCTGCACGCTCGGCTCGGCAACATGCGCTCGGCCGCGGCCGCGCTAGAACAGGTCGTCCTGCGCACTCCAGACGGCACGGCGCGGCATCAGGCCGCGGCGCTGCTGCAGCAGCTGCGGTCGAAACTGAATTGAGGCGCCCCGTCCTTAGGTGGCACGGCAACTCGGAGCGGGGTCCCCCACCTCACCCCGACCCTCTCCGCCCCCAAGGGCGGAGAGGGAGAGTTTGTAGGAGGTCGGCATGGCTCTGGCCGTCGCGATCCAGATGGATCCGATCGATACCATCAACATCGATGCGGATTTCGACCTTTGCTCTCGCGCTCGAAGCGCAAGCCCGCGGGCATGCGCTGTTTCATTATCTATCCGACGCGCTGACGCTTCACGACGGGCGGCTCTACGCCTGCGCGCGGCCGCTCGAAGTCATGCGAAGGCAGGGCAACCACCACCGCTTCGGCTCGTTCGAGGAGCTCGACCTCGCCGGCGTCGATGTCATCCTGATGCGCCAGGACCCGCCCTTCGACATGGCCTATATCAGCGCGACGCATCTGCTCGAGTTGTTGCCGGAAAACGGACCGCTCGTCGTCAACGACCCCGCCGCGGTGCGCAACGCGCCGGAGAAGCTCTTCGTCCTGCGCTTCAAGGAGCTGATGCCGCCGACCCTGCTGACCCGCGATCGCGATGCGATCCGCGCATTCCGGAGAGAGCATCGCGACATCATTCTGAAGCCGCTGTTCGGCAATGCCGGCGCCGGCGTGTTCCGGCTGCGGCCGGGCGACGAGAACCTGACGGCGCTGTTGGAAATCTACAGTCGACCCACCGCGAGCCGGTCATGGTGCAGCGCTATATCCCGGAAGTGCGACAGGGCGACAAACGCATCATCCTGGTCGAAGGGGAAGCGATGGGCGCGGTGCTACGAGTGCCGCCCGAAGGCGAGGCGCGCGCCAATCTCCATGTCGGCGCCCGCCCGGTCAAGACCGAACTGACCGCCCGCGACCGCGAGATCTGCGCGGCGATCGGGCCGTCCTTACGAGCCCAGGGCTTGGTATTTGTCGGGATCGACGTGATCGGCGATTGGCTGACCGAGATCAACGTCACCTCCCCGACCGGCATCCAGGAAATTGCGCAACTCGACGGTATCGAGATCGCACCGAGGATTTGGGACGCGATCGAGACGCGCCTCGACGAGCGCGCCAACCGCACTCCCAGCTGACCCGTTGGTGCAAGCCGCTCGGCGCGCGCCGCAGTGCTTCATGGCCCTTTCTTACTCGAGCGGATAGACGAACATGTGTCCGCCGGGCGGCGTTGTGCCGTTGTTGGTGCCGAAAACGAAACAGGTGAAGACCAGTGCGGGAACCCCGGTCGGCAATGTCGCGAACGAGACGGTCGGGTTGCCGAGAGACTGAGCCCCGCCGGTAAGCTGCGGGCTGAGCTTTTGGACGGTGTTCGCCGCCTTGTTGACCAGGAAAAGCCGCCACGAACCGTAATCGCTGCTCGATGTCGGGCTGACTTGCGCTTCGACGAGTTCGAACACCTCATTGCCGACCGTGAAGACCTCGCGATCGCCGATCTTGCCATTGCCGCCGGCCTTGGTCACGAGGCTGTTGAACGTCGTATCCGAGGGGCTCGACCAGTTTTTGAAATTGGTCAGGGTGCCATCGGCCTCCAGGTCGCGCTGCCCTAGATCGAAGTAATGATGCGTGATTTCTAAAGTCGAGCTCGCGATCGCGCCGCTGTAGCTGATGCGCCCGAATTCGGGCGTACCGTCTGCCTTGGCGAGGGCCGTTCCCGGGAGGGTGATCGCTTGCGTCGGTGCCACGGCCGGGTTGGCGATCAATGCCGCGAGCCCGCTGGTGGTACCGTTGCCGTAATATTGCACGCGCACATAAGGGTGGCCGGAGGGATTGTACTCTTCGGCATAGACGACGCTGTCATCGGGCAGAATCCGCAAGTCGGGTTGGCTCGCGGGACTGTGTATCCGGCCGATCGTGTGCCAGACCCGCAGATCTCTAGAATAACCAACGTACGTCGCAAATTGCGTGCTGTCGATCTGATTGTGAAACACCGCCAGGTAGGGGTGTGACGCATCGTCGGTCGGGACGACTTTTAGCGGCGCGGCTCCGGCGAGGTTGTTGTTCGCGTCCGTCGTTGTCAGCTGATAGGCGACGAGGTACGGCTTGTTGGGCGCCGTCTCGTTCAATATCGCTGCAACGTCCGCGGTTCCGAGATTGGCCGCGATCGGCGGAGCAACCTGCGGCGCCACATAGTCGTAAGTCGCACTCCGCGCTGTCAGCGGCTGTACCGCGAGGTTCACCAAGATTACAGCGGCGACCACGCCTGGAAAGCGTTTATTGGCCGCGAGCATCGCTGATGTTTTCCAAATCCTCATGTCGACTATTTTCTCCTAAAGGTTTCTTTTGGCTGAGCGTGCTGAAATCGCGTCCTTGGCCGGTTTCAACGCATCACGATCACCTCACGGCGGACAAGCCGGAACGGGTGGTGGCTCAATTTATCGGATGGCGATGATCGATTTGAGGGGGTAGCGTATGATGGATCGCGACTGGACGTAGGTGCACGATGCGACCCCAGCGGTATACGCGCCGCACTCCCGCCTAACCAGCTCATGGGAACCGAAGATGACTGAAGGCCGCAACGTGTTCGGCGAGCCGCTCGCCGAATGCTGCACTAAGCCGATGACCGGGTTTTACCGAGACGGCAGCTGCAACACCGGACCCGAGGATTTCGGGGTGCACACGGTGTGCACCAGGGTCGACGCCGCCTTTCTGGCGTTCTCGCAAGCGGCCGGCAACGACTTGTCGACGCCGGTGCCGGAAGTCGGCTTTCCGGGTTTGAAACCGGGTGATTGCTGGTGCCTCTGCGCCGAGCGCTGGAAAGAGGCGCTCGAAGCCGGCAAGGCCCCCAAAGTCCGGCTTACTGCCACCCACGAGGCGACCTTGGAGGTCGTGCCGCTGGAGTTGCTGAAACGCCACGCGATCGACCTGAGCTGATGAAGCCCGCGAACCTGCTTTTCATATTGTGCGACGAGCACAACCCGCGCGTGCTCGGTTGCGCCGGTCATCCGATGATCCGCACGCCGAACCTCGATCGCCTGGCGGCAAGCGGCGTGCGCTTCAACGACGCCTATTGCAACTCGCCGATCTGCGTGCCGTCGCGCGCCGCGCTCGCGACCGGGCGCTACGTCCACCGCATTCGGTTTTGGGACAACGCGATCCCTTATGACGGCAGCGTGCCTAGCTGGCACCACCGATTGAGAGAGGCCGGGCACGAGGTCACCGCGATCGGCAAATTGCATTTCAGGAGCGCCGACGACGACAACGGGTTTCACCCAAGAGATCATGCCGCTGCATGTCGTCGACGGGATCGGCGATCCGCTCGGCTGGCTGCGCGATCCGCTGCCAGTGCGCAAGGCGGCATTGCGCTTGGCCGACGACGCCGGGCGCGGCAATTCGAGCTACCAGGACTACGACGACAGGATCACCGCAGCGGCGGTCGATTGGCTGAAGGCGCGCGCGTCGGCACCGGCCGGCAAGCCGTGGGTGCTGTTCGTCTCGCTCGTCTGCCCGCATTTCCCGCTGATCGCGCGGCCGCAATGGTACGACCTCTATCCCGAGGCCGAGGTGCCGCTGCCGGCGCTGTATGAGGCGGCGGAGCGGGCGCCGGACCACCCCTATATCGCGGCGATCCGCGAGTGCCAGATCTACGACAAGGCATTCGACGCGGTGAAATTACGGCGTGCGCTCGCCGCCTATTTCGGGCTTGTCAGCTTTGTCGACGACAATGTCGGCAAGCTCATCGGCGCGCTCGTCGCGACCGGTCTCGCCGACGATACGCGGGTGCTTTATTCGAGCGACCATGGCGACAATCTCGGCACGCGACGCCTTTGGGGCAAATCGACGATGTACGAAGAATCGGCAGGCGTGCCGATAATTCTTGCCGGGCCCGAGGTGCCGGAGGGCTCTGTCTGCCGTGAGCCGGCGTCGCTGGTCGACTGCTTCCCGACCGCGGTCGAGTGCGTCGGCGCGCCGCCGCATCCCGACGATCGCGACCTGCCCGGCGCATCGCTTTTCGACCTCGCGCGGGGCGCCACGCCCCGCCGGACCATCCTGTCGGAGTATCACGCCGCCGGCGCGGCGACCGGCGCCTTCATGATCCGCAAAGGCCCGTTCAAATACGTTTATTACGCCGGTATGCCGCCGCAGCTTTTCGACCTCGATACGGACCCCCAGGAGACGCGCGACCTCGCGCCGGAGCCGGGCTACCAGGGTCTGGTCGCCGATTGCGAGGCGGCGCTGCGCCGCGTCGTCGATCCTGACGCCGCCGACGCATTGGCGAAGGCCGATCAGCGGGCGCGCATCGCCGCCATGGGCGGTCGCGAGGCTATCATCGCCCGCGGCAGCTTCGGCTATTCGCCGACCCCGGGAACCGAGCCAGTCTACAATTGATCTAAACGCCGGAATTATTCGAGCGCTGCTATTTTTCTGTACGGGCCCAGCATGGCCGGTTACGCAACGCGAAGCGACCGGCCGTCTTGATCTGGCGGACGGAACGCCCCCGGTTGCCGTGTTTCTCGGGTGCGCCGAGATTTGATCCAGATCAATGCCGGGCTCACGCAGCCGAGCTGGTTCGCTCGACGTTCGATAAATTGTGGGCCAGTGGCTTGCTTCCAGCAATCAACGTGGTGATGAACGCGGCAATGGCGAGTGTGCCCGCAATAAGAGCACCCCGGTGCTCGGTGGCCCACAGTTGCAAACTGTAATTGGCGGCACGGCTGTCAAAGCGCCCATGGGTATCGGGGTCGCCCGGCACCGGGTCGAACAGGTTGTCGGGTTGTCCGGGATCAGCCGGTTCGTCGGTCAATTGGCCGGTGTAACCCTTCTTGGCAAGATATCGGTCGAGCAATCCAGGGAAGAGTTTGTTCGCGACGATCGCTTGCACGCTGGAGCCGCCGACCCAGACCTCGCGGCGGCGCGAATGGGCGGCATAGGTAATCGCATCCGCTGCAATCTCGGGCTGAAAGATCGGCGGCACCGGCTGCGGCCGGCGGCTCATCTTGTTGCGCGCCCAGTTGAACTGCGGGGTGTTGAGCGCCGGCATCTGGACCATGACAACGTGCACGTCGACACCATCGTGCATCAATTCTGTCCGCAGGCTGTCGGTAAACCCGCGGATCGCGAATTTGCCGCCGCAATAAGCCGACTGCAGCGGTATGGCCCGGTAGCTGAGGGCCGAGCCGACCTGGACGATCGTGCCGCGGTTGCGCGGCCGCATTCGCTTCAAAGCGGCCATCGTACCATAGACAAAACCGAGATAGGTCACCTCGGTCGCACGGCGATACTCTGCGGGCGAGATGCGATGAAATGGGGCGAAGATCGTCGCCATTGCGCAATTCACCCAGATGTCGATCGGGCCGAACCGGTTCTCGACACCCTCGGCTGCCGCTTCGAGGGCATCCGGATCGGCAACGTCGAGAGGCAGCGCGAGCGCCTTCCCGCCGTGCTTTTCGACCTCCGCTGCTGCAGCCTGCAGGCCCTGGGTACTGCGTGCGATCAGCCCTATCTGCGCCCCTTGCGCCGCAAAGGCATGCGCCGTCGCGCGCCCGACCCCCGCCGATGCCCCGGTGATGACGACGGTTTCCGGCATGATGATCTCCTATTCGCAGGGGCGGCCGACTGCGGCAGCGCACGGACACAACACTGCCCGGTGTTGATTGTTCCGAAGTGTTGCTGTGGCGGCTCATGCGGGCGGGAACGTTTGCTGACGGCTCGTTCAGCCTTTGACCAGCGGGCATTGGTTGGGGCCGGGCGGCTTGAAGGCTTCCTCGCCGGGGATCACGGCGATCTGCTTATAGTAGTCCCAGGGACCTTTTGCACTCTGAAGGTTTCTAGACCTCGAACAGATACATATCGCGGACGAGGGTGCCGTCCTCGCGGATCTTGCCGCTCTTGGTCATGAGTCGTTGACCGGGGTCGCCTTCATCTGTTTGACGACGGTCGGGCCGTCGTCGCTGCCGGTCATTTTGATTGCGGCCAGATAGTGCATGATCGCACTGTACACCCCGGCTTGGACCATTGTCGGCTCGCGCTTCATCTTGTCCATAAAGCGCTTGGACCACGCGCGGCATTGGCGACGGCAGCGCCGGTGCCGTTCGCCAGTGCCAGCGTGTCGTAGGTCCAGTGCACCGAGGTCGGCGAGCAGGCCTCGCCGGTGAGGTCAGAGGCCGCCGCGCCCGATATCAGGAGCACCTTGTTTTTGGTGCGGGCGACCTCCTGCACGGCGAGCGCCACGCTCGAGTTCGGCACATCGACAACAGCCTCGACCCCGTCACTGCCGAACCACTGGGTGGCGATCGCCGAGCCGACATGACCGGGCTCGACCCGTGCCGCCCGGCAATACCGGCGGAAGCAGCAAATTTTCCTCGACATCGCCGCTGGCGAAGATGCTGCGCTCTTCCGGGCAATAGGCTTTTCCGAGGCGGCCAAGTGCAAAGCTCTTGGAGCCGGCCCAACCGGTATTGTTTTTGTGCCGGCGCTACCCTAATCCGGTGGTGCGATAGGGGCAACCGGCAGAAGGGACGAGAGACAGGTGCAGGATCGGATCGAAAGCGCGCTGACCACGATCAGGTTTGGCCCCGACGGTCTCGTGCCGGCGATCGCCCAGCAATACGATACCGGAGAAATCCTGATGCTGGCCTGGATGAACCGCGAGGCGGTGCGGGCGAGCCTCGACGAGGGCCGCGCCTGTTATTGGTCGCGGTCGCGTGCAAAGCTCTGGAGGAAGGGCGAGACCTCCGGGCAGGTTCAGCTGCTGCGCGAGCTCCGCCTCGATTGCGACGGCGATACGGTGCTGCTGCTGGTCGATCAGCAGGGCGTCGCCTGTCACACCGGGCGGCGCAGCTGCTTCTTCCGCGCCTGCCGGGATGGCGGCTGGGCCATTATCGCCGAGCCTGAAATCCCGCCGGAAATCCTCTACCCCGGGGAGCCAAAAGGGCTCTGATAGGAGAGAATTATGTCGAACGTTGCGCAGAATTATTCGCTGGAGGAAATGGACCGGCAGAGCTTGATCCACCCGGCGACCTCGATCGCCGATCACCTCAAACACGGCCCGACGATCATTGCCCAGGGCTCCGGGGTCAGGGTCAAGGATCGCCACGGCCGGGAGCTGATCGATTGCGGCGCCGGATTGTGGTGCGTCAACATAGGCTTCGGCCGCGCCGAGCTCGGCGAAGCGGCGGCGCAGGCGATGCGCGATCTCGGCTATTACCATACCTTCGGATCGCACTCGAACGAGCCGATCATCCGGCTCGCAGACCGCGTGCTGAGCCTCTTCCGCGAGAAGGCGGGTGCCGGGCATCTCTCGAAGATGTTCTTCGGCACCTCGGGGTCGGACGCCAACGACACCAATTTCAAGCTGGTGCGCTATTACAACAATCTGCTCGGCCGGCCGCAGAAGAAAAAGGTGATATCACGGCTCGGCAGCTATCACGGCTTGACCTATGCCGCCGGAAGCCTCACCGGGATCGCGGCCTTCCACAAGGCCTTCGATCTGCCGATCGAGGGGGTCTTTCACACCTCCTGCCCGCATTTCTACCGTTTCGCCGAGAAGGACGAAGACGAGGCGGCGTTCACAGCTCGCATGATAGGCGACCTCGAGGCGCTGATCGCGCGCGAGGGGGCGGAAACGATCGCCGCCTTTATCGCCGAACCGATCATGGGCACCGGCGGCGTCTTCCTGCCGCCCAAGGGCTATTTCGAGCGGGTTCAAGAACTCCTCGCCGAGCACGACATCCTGTTCATCGCCGATGAGGTGATCACCGGGTTCGGCCGCACCGGATCCTGGTTCGCGACAGGTCTGTTCGATCTGAAGCCCGACATCGTCACGCTCGCCAAGGGCATCACCAGCGCCTACTTCCCGCTCTCGGCGTCGGTGATCTCGGAGAAGATCTGGGAGGTGTTGCGCGACGCCTCGCCGGAAATGGGGCCATTGATGCATGGCTTCACCTATTCCGGGCACCCGGTCGGCGGAGCCGTCGGATTGGCCAACCTCGACGTGATGGAGCGCGAGGGCCTCGTTGAGAATTCGGCAGTGATGGGCACTTACCTGCGTGACCAATTGCGCGAGCGGCTCGCCGACAACCCCTTTGTTGGCGATATTCGCGGCGCCGGCCTGATGGTCGCGGTCGAATTCGTCGCCGACAGACAGGCCCGCCGGTTTTTCGACGCGCAGACCCAACCCCACCGCATCATCTCCCGCAAAGTGCTCGAAGAGGGTGTGTCGGTGCGCGCCCTGCCTTATGGCGAGATCACCTCGTTCTCGCCGCCGCTCTGCATCACCCGCAGCGAGATCGACGAGGTGGTCGAGCGCTTCATGTGCGGTTTGGAACGCGCAATGCCCGAGTTGCGGCAGCTGGCGCAGTAATCACGAGGAATGCGATGGACGCGAATCAACTGCGCGCGCTGCAGGCGCCGCTGAAGAAGCAGTATCGGGAGCAGCCCGACACCGCGCGCATACCGGCGCGCGCTGAGGCGGCACTCGACCCCGATAGCGTCGCTTGCCGCGTACGCTCCTGGGGCGGCGAAACTGAAGCCGGGCTGCATCCGGCCGCCGGCGGGGACGGGAGCTTAGCCTGCTCCGCGGACATGCTGCTCGAGGCACTGGTCGCTTGCGCCGGCGTGACCGTGACCGCCGTGGCCACCGCCATGGGGGTGAAGCTCCGCGGCGGGCGCGTTGTCGCGGAGGGCCACTGGGACGCGCGCGGCACCCTCGGCGTGGACCGCGAGGCGCCGGTCGGCCTCACCGATATCGCATTGACGTTCGAATTGGACACCGACAGCGATGCTGCGACGGTCCAGCGTCTCGTCGAGATGAGCGAGCGGTTCTGCGTCATCTACCAGACCTTGCGCACGCCGCCACGACTTTCGGCTACGCACCGGATCGTGGCCGGAAATTGATACCGGTGGCGGAGGGGGACCGGATGCGGTCCCGCTTCTCCGCCATTGGCCTCGTCTCAAAGCCCGAAACACTCGGCGTATTTCTTTTTGATCTCGTCTGCGGCCTGTTCCTGGGCGGCGGGATCGGCCTCCAGGATCTTGATTTCCGAGAGCGGCTTCATCCCGCCTTTGAGCTTCACGTCCGGGTGAAAGGAGCGCAGCCAATCCGAATCGACCAGTAATTGCTGCCCCTCGCGCGAAAACAACCAGCTGATGAACAGCCGCGCGGCATTGGGGTGAGGCGCGTCGACGATGATGCCGGCGCCGCCCGGGATCGATGGTGTGCCTTCGCTCGGATAGACCGGCTCGATCGCGCCGCCCTGGTCGCGGATCTGCAGAACGGAATATTCGTCACCATCCGCTCCGATCGGGCGCTCACCCTGTGCCACCCTTTTGGGCGGTTCCGTTGCCGCTTGCACCTGCTTCACGCGCTGCTCACCGAGTTTCTTGAGATAATCCCAGCCGAGCTCGCGGCTCAGTTCAAAGGTTACCGTCTCGATCGTGCCGCTGTAGCCGGGATGGCCCTTGACGATCTTGCCGGTCCATTTCTTGTCGAGCAAGTCGCGATAGCTCTTTGGCGCATCCTCGGCCTTGACGAGATTGGTATTGTACGAGATCGGCGACAGCGTAAACCGCTCGGTCGCGAAATAGCCGTCAGGATCGCGCTGATCGGCCGGCCATTTCCCCGCTACTTCCGCCGGCACAAAGGGCGCCAGCCAACCCTGCCCCTTCCAATGGAAAAGCGCCGTCATATCCGAGCACTCGATCGCGTCGGCAACGCGGATATTGCTGCCGCGTTCCGCGGCGAGACGCTCGATCAGGCGCTCGCAACCGTTGCGCTCGACCTGCACAGCGATGTCGGGATAGGCTGCCTCGAAGGCCTTGCCGATCTTCTTGGCGGTCTGCAGCTCGAGCGACGTGTAGAAAACTACCTTGCCTTCGTGCCGCGCGGCATCGACGAGCTGTGGCGTGATTGGGGTCGGGCTCGGGGCAGCCGACGCTGCTGCCGACAGCGCGGCAACCCACATGAAGAATGCCGATACGTATCGACCTGCACTCATGCCTGCTCTACAGCATCGAGCCGAGGACGCGGTCGGGCGGGCGGTGGCCGTCGGCGAAGGTCTTGATGTTGATGATGACCTTCTCGCCCATGGCGAGCCGCCCTTCGATCGTCGCCGAGCCCATATGCGGCAATAGCACGACATTGTCGAGGGCGCGCAGCCGCGGGTCGATCGCCGGCTCGTGCTCGAACACGTCGAGACCGGCGCCCGCAATCGCGCGGGTCTCGAGCAGGCGCAGGAGCTCCTCCTCGTCGACGATCTCGCCGCGCGCCGTGTTGACGAGGATCGCCTGCGGCTGTAGCAGGCGCAGCCGGCGCGCCGAGAGCAGGTGGTACGTGGCCGGCGTGTGCGGGCAATTGACCGAAACGATGTCCATATGGGCGAGCATCTGGTCGAGGCTCTCCCAATGCGTCGCCTCGAGCTGGTTCTCGACTTCCTCCGGGACCGGCCGACGGTTGTGGTAATGAACCGAAAGGCCGAACCCCTTCGCGCGGCGCGCGAGCGCCATGCCGATCCGGCCCATGCCGACAATGCCGAGCCGCTTGCCCCAGATCCGGTGGCCGAGCATCGACGTGGGGCCCCAGCCGGTCCAGCCGCCGCTGCGGATCAGCCTTTCGCCTTCGGCGAGCCGGCGTGACACTGCGAGGATCAGCGCCATTGTCATATCCGCCGTGTCCTCGGT
Organism: uncultured Alphaproteobacteria bacterium; assembly: GCA_963700195.1. GTDB lineage: Bacteria > Pseudomonadota > Alphaproteobacteria > ATCC43930 > CGMCC-115725 > AP-15. Next base: position 33,983 of record CAVOWQ010000013.1, on the reverse strand, counting down.
CAGGACGCCGGGCGTATTGGTCACGATGATGGCGCGCCGTTGGGCCGCGGCGAGGTCGACATGGTCGACGCCGGTCCCGAACGAGGCAATCAGTTTGAGGGCGGGACCAGCCGCTGCCAATACCTCGGCGTCGATTCGGTCGGTGACGGTCGGCACCAGGACATCGGCCCTTTCCGCGGCCGCGATCAGCTCAGGCTTTGAAAGGGGTGTGTCGTCCAGGTTGAGCCGGCAGGCGAACAGCTCCATCATCCGGGTCTCGATCGGGTCCGGGAGCTTGCGGGTGACGATGACGAATGGCCGTTTCGAGCGCATGGCGACAGGTTCCGCAGAGGGCGGGGTCCGCCATTAGCAACAGCAAGGGCGGGATGTCCAGACGCCAGACGCGGCTTCGGTTCGTGGCGCGGCTGCTCGGGGTGCTGGCGGCGGCATTCGTCGTCGCGGCGCCGCCCGTTGCAGCGGCAGAGAGCGAGGTGGGGCAAAAGCTGCCCCGCTTTGTCAGCCTGCGCTCGGACCAAGTGAATTTGCGGGTCGGGCCGGGCGAGAATTACCCGATCGAATGGGTGTTGACCCGCAAGGAGATGCCGGTCGAGATCGTCAAGGAATTCGAGAACTGGCGGATGATCCGCGACTGGCAAGGCACCGAGGGCTGGGTGCACGAGAGGATGCTGACCGGGAAGCGCGCTGTCGTCGTCAAGGGTGGCATCCGCACCTTGCATCGCCAGCCCGATCCGGCGTCCCCGGCGGTGGCTCGCGCGCAGCCCGGCGTCATCGCAAAGCTGCTCGAATGCCGCGCCGACTGGTGCCGCATCGACGCCGCCGATCATGCCGGCTGGGTCCAGCGCGGCGACCTCTGGGGCGTCTACCCCGACGAAATCGTGCAGTGACCCGCGATCCTGGTGATACGGCGGTCACCGAAATGTGAGATGCGGGCGACGCGATCTGACGGCATGTTGCGGCGCGGTCATCAATCAAAATCGCAGGGAGGGGTCGGTCATGCGCTGGAAATCATTTTTCGCCGCCGTCTTTGTCGCGGTGCTGGCGCTGCCGGCTCTTGCCCAGAACCCGCCGGCGAGCCCGCCGACGCGCATCCGCGGCACGGTCGAGAAGCTCGACGGCCAGGCACTGACGGTCAAGTCACGCGACGGTCAGTCGCTGTCGATCGCGCTCGCGCCGAATTTTACCGTGCGCGCGGTGGTCGCCAAAACCGTCGCCGACATCAAGCCCGGCGACTTCGTCGCCTCGACCTCGGTCAAGGGCCCCGACGGGAAGCTCCGGGCGATCGAGGTGCACATCCTTCCAGAAAGCCTGCGCGGCGTTGCCAGGGAAGGTCAATTTCCTTGGGATCTCGTCCCCGACAGCCTGATGACCAATGCAACTGCGGCGCAGATCACGAGCGCGCCGCAGGGCCAAGTGATCAAGGTCACCTACAAGGACGGCGAAGCCGAGGTAAACATTCCCCCCGGCACTCCGATTGTCGGCTATGTGCCGGGCGATCCCAGCCTGCTGAAACCTGGGGCGGCGGTGTTCGTCATTGCCCAGAAAGGGGCCGATGGCAGCCTGACGGCCTCCGGGGTGACCGCCGAAAAGGATGGCGTAAAACCACCGATGTAAATCATTCGACGCCGTTCAGCACGAAATCGAAGATGTCGTAATTGCGCAACCGGCGGGTCTCGGCGGCGCGACGGTATTCGGCGGTCAGCGGCCGCGACAGGACGAACGGCACGAGCTGCTCACCGAGACCGCCATGCGAGCGCAAACGATGGCCGGCGAGCCCCGAAAGGTCGTGCTCCGCGTGCGAGGCGCCGATCGCGGTATTGGCGTCGCCGAGCACGATGAAATCGCCCTCCCGGTCGAGCGGCAATTCGAACCGCTGCGCGGCATTTGCCGCGTCGAGCACCAGAGCAACCCCTGGCAATGCCGCGCTCGCAGCCATCAGCGTGGGGACATCCGCCGCGCCTCGGGCGTAGACGCGGACAAACGATCCGAGAGCGCCGTGATGGCGCACGAACGGGTCGGTAATCGGACAGATCACGCGTACTGCTCCGGCGCCGAAACGGCGGTCGAGCTCGTCTTCGAGGAAAATCACATTGGGCTCGCCATTCGGGCAGCGCCTTGTCGTTCATGCCATGGTCGGCGACGAGACCGACGACGGCGCCCAATTCGACAAAACGCCGTACGCGATCATCGATCGCCCGGTTGAACGCATCCGCTTCCGGCGTCCCCGGCGCGTGCGCGTGCTGCACATAGTCCGAAAGCGACAGATAGAGCAGCCGGGCCATGCCGCGCTCGAGGAGCGCCACCCCGGCGTCGAGCACGAAAAGCGACAGGTCGGCCGAATACATATCGGGCCGGGCGCGGCCGACGAGCGCCTCGACCTCGCCGTCGGCATATTCGGATGAAAAGCAGATGCCGTCGAGGTTGCGCCCGAGCAGCTTGCGCAATTTGTCTTTGGCGGTGACCGCCGCCGTCCTGACTCCGGCCCGCGCCATCAGCGCGAGGATCGTCTCGCTGCGCATCAGGCTCTCGTCGGTCATCATGATCTCGCGCCCGCTCTCGCGATCGAGGTAATAATTGCCGGCGATGCCGTGCACCGAAGGCGGCGCCCCGGTCACGATCGAGACATTGTTCGGGTTGGTGAAGGTCGGCACCACGGCATCCGCGGCTCCGAAATAACCCTCCCGGCGGAAAGAGCCTATGGTCGGAAATATGCCGTCCGGAATGCCGCGTTCGAGATATTCGGGGTCGCACCCGTCGACACAGATGACCACCGTCGGCCGCTGCGGCTCCCGGTATCGCCTCCCGTTCAGCTCGATTGTCTCTGACATCGCCAGATTGCGCCCCTCACCCTCCCGCTGCGCGGGCCCCTCCCTCTCCCCGCAAGCGGGGCGAGGGAATTCATCAGCCTACTCCCTCGCCCCGCTTGCGGGGAGAGGGTTGGGGTGAGGGGCACGCGATGACCGGCCCACCCTCTTCAACATACCGCGCGAGCGACGGAGCCGCCTACGAGCGGTTTCTCGGGCGGTGGTCGCGGCTGCTCGCCGCGCCTTTTGCGGAATTCGCGCGGTCGGCCGATCATGGGCGGGTGATCGATGTCGGGTGCGGCACCGGGAGCCTTGCCCGCGCTTTGGCCCAACGCAGAGCGTCGGATCGGGTAGCCGCCATTGATATCGCCGCACCGTACGTCGCCTTCGCGCGGTCGCGCCCGGGGCAGCGCCGGCATCGGTTTTGCGGTCGGCGATGCCTGCGCCCTGCCCTACGCCGACGGCAGTTTTGCGGCGGCTCTGGCACAGCTTTCGCTGAATTTTGTCCCAAATGCCGAGCAGGCCGTGCGCGAAATGCGGCGGGTGGTGCAGCCGGGCGGCGTCGTCGCCGCGGCGGTATGGGATTTTCGCGGCGGGCTCGTCTTTCAGCGGCTCTTCTGGGACACCGCGGCCGGGCTCGACCCGGGCGCTGGGGCGGCGCGGGATCGGCTGTTCTCGGGTCCACTCGCCCTGCCCGATGGGTTGCCGGTGCTGTGGTGTGATTCCGGGCTCACCGCAGTCGAGCGCGGCTCGATCACGATCCGCATGGAATACGCCGGTTTCGACGATTACTGGGAACCGCTGCTCGGCGGTCAGGGCCCGGTCGGCGCCTACGTCGAGGGCCTGCCGGACGAACGGCGACGGCAGATCGAGGAGCGCGTCCGCGCCGCCTTTCTCTCCGGCGCGCCCGACGGTCAACGCTCGCTGACCGCGACGGCGTGGGCAGTGCGCGGAATCGTCCCCTGATTCCGCTGCTGCAATTTCGTCCGTGCGGCGGCGGCCAAACTGCTATCGTTCCCGCTTTCCCACAGAAGGAGACATTGGCATGAGCTCGAACGGAAAGGTCGCCCTCGTCACCGGCGGAGGAAGCGGGATCGGCAAGGCCGCCGCGATCGCCCTCGCCAAGGAAGGTTTTGCCGCGGTCATCGCCGGCCGGCGGCCAGACCGGCTGGAAGAGGTCGCGCGCGAGATCGAGGGTTCCGGCGGTCAGGTATTGGCCGTGCCGACGGATGTCACCGATCCCGCCTCGATCAAGACCCTGTTCGCCAAAACCAAGGAGCGCTTCGGCCGGCTCGACGTGCTGTTCAACAATGCCGGTTTCGGGGCGGCGGCGCCGATCGAAGAACTGGCGTTCGAGCGGTGGAAGGCCGTCATCGACACGATCCTCACCGGCTCGTTTCTGTGCACCCAGGAGGCCTTCCGGATCATGAAGGACCAGCACCCGATGGGCGGGCGGATCATCAACAACGGGTCGATCTCGGCGCATGCGCCGAGGCCCAATTCGGCCGCCTACACCTCGGCGAAGCACGCGATAACCGGCCTCACTAAATCGACCTCTCTCGACGGGCGGAAATACGACATTTCCTGCGGGCAGATCGATGTCGGCAACGCATTGACCGAGATGACCCAGCGCATGCAGCGCGGCGTGCCGCAGGCCAACGGCACAGTCATCGAAGAACCGACAATGGATGTAGCGAACGTCGCGCGTGCCGTCGTGTTGATGGCGACCGTCACGCCGGAAGCCAATGTCCAATTCCTGACGGTGATGGCGACAAAGATGCCGTTTGTCGGACGCGGCTGAGGCCTCACTCCTCCTCTTCCTCCAGCGCGCTCTCGTGCCAGTGACGCAGCAGCAGACGCGACAGCGCGTCGAGGACGAGATAGATGACGATGCCGGTGACCGACAGCAGGAACAGCGCGGCGAACAGGCGCGGGATCGCGAGCCGGTAGCCCGCTTCGAGGATGCGGAAGGCGAGGCCGGTCTCGGTGCCTCCGGTGCCGGCGACGAATTCGGCGACGACCGCGCCGATCAGCGCGAGCCCGCCGCTGATCCTGAGGCCGGCGAGGAAATAGGGCAGCGCCGTCGGCAATTTCAGGTAGCGCAAGGTCTTGCCGGTCGAGGCGCCGTAGAGCCGGAAGAGCGCCAGCAGATTGCGGTCGGCGCTGTTGAGCCCGACCGTCGTGTTCGCGACGACCGGGAAGAACGCGACGATCCAGGCGCAGACGAGAAGGGCGAGAAACGGCTCGCGAACCCAGATGATGATCAGCGGCGCGATCGCGACGATCGGCGTCACCTGCAGGATCACCGCATAAGGAAAAAGGCTGAGCGCGAGAATGCGCGAGAGAGAAAACAACAGCGCGATCCCGCCGCCGAGAATGGCCGCCGCCGCCAGTGCCGCGAGGGTGATGCGCAAGGTAACCAGCAGCGAGCCCATAAGGCTCGGCCCGTCGGTCCACAAAGTTTGCGCGATCAGCAGCGGCCCCGGCAGAATGTAAGGCGGTATGCCCTCGGCGCGGACGATGATTTCCCACAAGGCGAGCAGAACCGCTCCCACGGCGAGCGGCGCGGCGATGCGCCAGAGGCGGAATCGCCGTCGCCGCATGATTACTGGCATCGAGCCCGCGCACCCTCACCCTCCCGCCGCTGCGGGGGAGAGTGGAGGGGATCCGTCGCAAAGCGATCCCGCGGTGCGGGAGATGGGCCGTCGGCTCTGCACGATGCAGCCCCTCTCCTCACCGCGAGAGGCTGCCGAGCGCAGCGAAGCGGGTGAGGGTGACGCGCGCAGTCATGTCGATCCGGCCAATGTCGCTGCCATCGCACTTGCGAGCTGCTCCGACACCGTCGCGCAGAGCGCGGCGTAATGCGGTGAGGTGCGCAGCGTGCGTTCGCGCGGCTGGGGCAGGTCGACCGTCAATTCGGCGACGATATGGCCGGGGCGCGGCGTCATTACGGCGATGCGAGTCGACAGGTAGACGGATTCGAAGACACTGTGGGTCACGAACACGACGGTCGGCCGGCGGCTCTCCCACAGGCGCATGAGATCGTCGTTGAGCGCCATCCGGGTGATCTCGTCGAGTGCGGCGAAGGGCTCGTCGAGGAGCAGCAAGTCGGGATCGGTGACGAGCGCGCGGGCGATCGAGACGCGCATGCGCATGCCGCCGGAAAGCTGCCGCGGATAGGCCCGCTCGAAGCCGGCGAGGCCGACCGATTGGATCTCGGCAGCGGCCCGTTCGCGCTCGGCAGGCCCGATGCGCCCGGCGAGCCGGAACGGCAGCAGCACATTGTCCGTGACCGTACTCCACGGCATCAGGGTCGGGTCCTGGAACACGAAGCCGATACGCCCCGCCGGGATATGCCCGGCACGGTTCGTCTCGAGCAACAGGTTACGGACGCCGGAACTTGGCTCGCTGAGCCCGGCAATGATGCGCAACAACGTGCTCTTGCCGCAGCCGGAGGGGCCGAGCAGGCTCAAAAACTCGCCGCGATGTATATCGAGATCGATCCCGTCGAGCGCCGTCACCCCCGAGGCGAAGTGCTTGCCAATACCGTATAAGGCGACGAGCGAATTCGTTGCCGGAGATTGCGTCAGGACAGCGTTTCCGTCAGGGCCTGACACCCACTTTCTTGTCGACGAACTGCAAGGTAAACGCCTTGTGGAAATCGAGATCCTTGGGGTAGACGCCGGCATTCGCCATCGTATCGAAGAACTCGCGCCAGCGCGCCTCGGTCATCGCCCCGATGCCGTTGGTCTTGGCATCCCCGCTGTCGACGATGCCGTATTCTTTGATCTTGGCGATGCCATAAGCCAGCAATGCGTCTGTCATCTCCGGATTGTCGCGTTTGATCAGCGTGTTGGCCGGCGCCGGATCGCCATAGAGATAGCTGTACCAGCCCTCGATGCTGGCGTCGACAAAGCGCTGCACGAGATCGGGCTTTTCCCGAACCAGCTTGTCGGAGGTCTGGATCAGCGATCCATAGCTCGAATAGCCGGCGTCGGCGAGCAACAGGACCACCGGCTTCACCCCTTGGGCTTCGATCGTGAACGGCTCGCTCGACAGGTAGCCCTCCTGGATCGCCTTGGGATCGGCAAGGAACGGCGCGACGCTGAACGTGTAGGGCCGGATCTGGTCGTCGGTGTAGCCAAATTTGCTCTTGAGGAACACCCAGCTGGTGATGCGCATGTCCGAGCCGATCATGATCGGCTTGCCTTTGAGCGCGGCGAGGCTGTCGTTACCCTGCCCGGGATGGGCGATCAGCACAGACGGGTCCTTCTGGAAGATCGCCGCGACCGCGACCAGCGGGATGTTCTCCTGCACGAAATTCAGCGGGATGAAGGAGTTTGGCGCGAGGTTGAACTCGAGCCGGCCGGCAGCGAGCAGCTGCGCGTGGTTGACCTGAGGTCCGCCCTGCCGCAACGTCACGTCGAGGCCGTGCTGCCGGTAAATCCCCGTGGCGATCGCCTGGTAGTAGCCGCCGTGCTCGGCTTCGGCTTTCCAATCCGTGCCAAAGGTGATCGTTTCCGCGGCTGTCGCGCCGCGCGTCAGGGCCAGTCCGGCCGCCACCCAAATGAAGACCCCGATCAGAACCCGCATTCCCGCCGACCCCCTCTACCGTACGCCGCAAGTCTAGACGGGAGCACGCCGGGCGTCACTCGGCTGCTCTCGCAAAGCATGACACAATCGTGTATGGTTTGCTAAAGACCCCGCTCCGATCGGGGCGGGCGAGGGCAGTGGAGCGCGCGATGAAGAATTTGCTAACCGTAGTCGGCGACGGCAATGCCGGGCCGGTTCTCGACACCGCCTTTATGGCGGCGCAACGCTTCAACGGCCATCTCGTCGGGTTGCACAGCCTGACGACAGAATACGCGGTGGTGTTCGGCGGCGAGATGGGGTTTTCGATCTCGTCGGAGGTCGATCGCACCCTCGAGCGCGAGGGCCATGAGCGCCGCGACCAGGCGCGCCGCCTGTTTCGCGATTTCATGAATGCAAAAGGCGTCCCGCTCGATCCGGTGCCGGTGGGACACAACGGCCCGAGCGCCTCGTGGCGCGAGGAGGACGGGCGACAGAATGCCGTCGTCGGGATGATCGGCCGGGTCTTCGACCTGATCGTGGTCGAGCAGCCCGAAAAGCTCGCCTCGATCGCCGAGGCCACCCTCGAAGATGCCTTGTTCGAGAGCGGCCGCCCGGTGCTGATGGTGCCAAAGCGCAGCCTGCCGACCCTGGGCGAGGTCGTCGCGATCGCGTGGAACGGCAGCACCGAGACCGCCGTCACGGTGGCGATGGGGATGCCGTTCCTCAAGCAGGCGCGCAAGGTCGTCATCGTTACCGTAGGCCCGCAACATATGCCTGAGCCGGGCCCCGAGGGCGAAGAACTGGCGCGTGCCCTCGAACGGCACGGCATGGATGTCAGCGTCCGGACGGCCTATGGCCGGCAGAAGGCCCAGGGCGAGTCGTTTCTGAAAGAAGCGATGGCGGCTGGTGCCGATCTCTTGCTGAAGGGCGCCTACACGCAGAGCCGCATCCGCCAGATGATCTTCGGCGGCGGCACCCGGCACATCATCATGGAAGCGCAGCTCCCGGTTCTGATGGCGCGCTGACTGCCGGGGTGCCGCGAGCTGATGCCCGGGACGTGCCCGAAGCGGGTCATTTGACCGGCTTGGCGGATCGCGGCGAGGCGAGAATTGGCGAAGACCTCGCCGACTGCGTCGAGCGCCTTTGCGGTTCCGGCTGGATCCCGAAATGCGCCATGTATCTCGCGTAACGCTCGCGCTCGAGCGCGGCGTCGAGACCGTATTCCTCGAGCCGAGAGCCGTGCGCGCCGTAGCCGCCGTTCGGCTTCGCCTCGACCAGGCGGCCGATCCGGACCGCGGCATCGGGGTGCAATGCGTCGCCGAAATGACCGTACAGTGCCGCCACGGTGCCAACGGGGTCCTTGACCAGATCCAGGTATTGCACGTGAAAGATCGGCTCCGCGAAGCGCTGCTCCTGCGCCGCGGCAATCATCAGTTCGGTCGCCGCCAGCCAGCGGTCGCTGTCCTGACGGCCGATTTCGGCCTTGTCGATGCTGCGGGTGAATGGCCGCCTCAGGGTCTCGGTCAGCCGCGCAACCGACAACAAGACTGCGAGCGGGTCCCGGTGCACGAAGACCAGGCGGGCGTCCGGATAGACCGCCCTTATCGCGTCTAGTGCGAAGACATGGTCTGGGCATTTGAGCACCCAGCGCCCGCCATCCGCCGTCTGATGCTGCAGGTGCTGCAGAAAGCGCTTGTGAAAGCGATAGGCCTCGAGATGTCCGGTTGCGTCGAGCCAGCGCCGGTAGCTCGGAATACGGTAAGTCGTGTCGAAGCGCAGGCTGGCGAAGACATGTGCGGTGATCTCGGAACATTCCTGGGGCGAGCCCGCGTCGATCGGGTGCATACGGCGGAAATCCGGCGCCAGCAAGCCGAAGAGCCGCAGCTGGCGGGCGACCCGCCGCGCCCGGCGGTCGAGCCCGGACTCGGAATTTCTCGGGCGGATAGGGGTGGATCAGCTGCCAGACGCGCGGCACCAGATTGGCCGGATCCTCGGCCAACAAGCTGTGCAAAAAGGTCGTGCCCGAGCGGGGAAGCCCGGAGATAAAGATCGGCCGGTCTATCGGCCGAGCGAGAATTTCGGGCGCCCTGCTGCTCTTCGTCAAAGAGCCGAAGCAGGTTCGACAAGAACCGCACCACGTCCCAGCGGGTCGCGACCCGTCCGACCAGACTTAAATTTCCGTCCTCGTAACAGGCGCGCAGAAGCTTCTGCAGCGGATCCAGGAAGGCCGTTTCGCCAAATTCGGTCAGCCCGGTGCGGCGGCGCGCCAGAGCGATCAGCTGATCGGCGCTCAGCGGTTCGCGCAAGGGCGCAAACGCATCGCCCAGCATATCGGCGACCTGAAAGACGGCGGATATTGGCAGCATCGGTGACCTTTCCGGCCGAACACGCCTAAACGGCGCCGGATCTGCGAGAGTTCCAGCTATGTATGTGATTCCACGGTGATAGCGATGCGACCGAAACTCGCGGCAGACCTGCTGCTAACGCCGGGAATTGTGCGTCGTGTCCATCGCAATCATCCCCGCGGGACGCTGCTCCGCAGGCGCCGCGGCCGATCCTTACGAAAAACCGATCTCGACACGCCGGTTCTGCGGCTCGCGCACGCCCTTCGGGGTCGGCACGCGCGGGTCGTTCTCGCCGCGGCCGGCGACCGTCATGTCGCTGCGCGCGACACCTAAATTCGCCAGAGCGTTGGCGACATTGTTGGCGCGTCTCTCCGAAAGCCGCTGGTTGTAGCCGGCGGAGCCCGAAAGATCGGTGTACCCGGTTACCTGGAGGCGTACCGAACCGCCGGCCTTGTAGGCGTTCGCCGCCAGCCGCACGACTTCCATCCCGGCGGGGGTCACATCGGCGCGATCCCAGTCGAAAAACACCAGGAAGACCTGAGGTGCCGGCGGGGTTGGCGCGGGCGCTTCGACCGGAACCGGGGCCGGGGGCGGCGGTGGCGCGAATCGATAAATCAGGCTGGCGACAAAGTTGTTCGTGTCGTAAGCGGTGCGATAACGCAGATTGGTCTTCGGGATATTGAACGTCGGCCGAGTGGTGGCGAAATAGCGGTAGTCGAGATCGAGGGTGAAGGTCGGGCTGAGATTGTACCGGATCCCGGCTATCCCCTGATAACCGAATTGCCAGCTGCTGTTGTTGAAGAGCTGCCCGATGCCCGGCACCTTCAGCCCATCGAAGACGTCGACCGCCCCGACTCCGAACCCGACATGCGGCGTAATCGGATGGCCGAGAGTGAAGTCGTAGAGCACATTGGTCATGATCGAATTGGTGTGACGGTCGCCGCTGACCCCTTTGATTATGAAGTTGTTGCCAACGAGGTCCCGGGCGTCGTTCTGGCGATAGCTGTATTCTTCTTCGAAGCGCCAGGGGCCCCACTCGTAGCCGCCGCGAACGCCGGCGTTAAAGCCGCCGTCGAAGCGCGCCTTGACCGAGGTCACGTTGAGGATGTCGTCGGTCCGATCGGGCAGACCGGTCCATCCGCCTTCCGCGCCGATGTAAATCTGCGCCCGCGAATCAGCGGGGAGCAGCATGGCGAACAATGCGAGGCATGCGCCCATAATTGCCGACCGGAGCATTACGCTCGACCTTGGAATGCGCGGTGTCTGCATTTCCCCCACCAAACCTAAGCGTCCTATGCCGTACTCTCAATTCTATCTAACAGCGACGATTGCTGCGTGCAAGGACACCCCCTGAAAGATATGGACCAAAGTAAAATCGGGTCCTGAGCGTAGACGGTTTGCAGAGTGCTGATTATGGTGAACACGAGGATACCGAGGTAGGGGAAGTTTCGTGAAGCTCAGATATGTCGTCGTCCTGGAGGCCTTGTTCGCCGGCGGCCTGCTCGGCATTCTCCCGTTAACGGCGCCCGCATCGCACGCCGCCACGCAGCAAAAAAAGCCGGTGATCAGCGAGGAGGCGAGCGCGGCCTTGCTGCAAATGGGCAAGAGCCTGCGGGCCGAGCAATTCTCGTTTCAGGCGCGGACGATCCGGGACCATTCGGACGCGAACGGTTACCCCCTTCACATCTTCCACACCCTCAAGGTCACCGTGCACCGGCCGAACCGTCTGCTTGTCGATAGGACCGGAGACGATGGGGAGAGCAAGCTCGTTTTTGACGGCAAGACCGCGATCGTGTACTCGGCAACCGCGAAAAAATACGCGAGCATTCCGGTGCCGGAGGGCACCATCGCGGGAATGCTGAAGGAGGCGGTGGGGCGCCTCGGCATCGATTTCCCGCTAGCCGATTTCCTGACCGAGGATCCTGACAAGGCCTTTCTGACGGGTGTGACCGAGGGCACGGTGGTCGATACCGTGACGATCGACGGCGTCCCCTGCCTTCACATGTTCTTCTCCCAACCGCCCGGCATCGAGCTCGAGCTTTGGGTGGAGAAGAACGATCAGTCGGTGCCGCGCCGGCTGATCGTGACCTACCGAACATTGCCGGGCGAACCAAACTTCATCGCCGAGTTCTCGGATTGGAACTTCAATATCCATCCGTCCGACGCGGATTTCACCTTTCAGCCGCCGGCGGACGCGACGGAGGTGCAATTGAAGCCGGTTGCGGCGACGGCGGCCGCCGGCCAAGGGCAAGGGAGGTAAGCCATGAAGCGCCTGACCGTCGTTTGTCTGAGTGTGGTGTTGGCTTCATCGGTGGCGCCGGAAGCGTTCGGCTGGGGCGCGGTTCACGGCGCCTATGGCGGTGCCGCCTACCGCGGTCCGATGGGCGGCACAGCCGTTCGTGGCCCCGGGGGAGCTGCAGCTTACCGCGGTCCGGCGGGCGGCGCCGCCGTGCGTGGGCCCTATGGCGGCGCCGCCGCTCGCGGACCCTATGGCGGGACCGCTTATCGCGCGCCGGGCGGCGCCTACTATGGCGGCGCCTACCGCGGTCCCACCACGGTTTATCGCGGGGGCACCTACTATGGCGGCACCGCCGTCGGAGTGGGCGCCGGCGTCGCGGCGGGTGTGGCGGTCGGCGCTGCAGCCGGCGCCGCGGCGGCTTCCTCACCCTACTACTATCCGCCGCCCTATTATCAGCCGCCGCCGTGGTAACGCAGTACTCGTTAGAGGCCTGAAATGAGCGACCTGCTGGAAACGACCGAAGGCGGGATCGCCTGGCTGAAGCTCAATCGGCCCGATCGGCTGAACGCGTTCTCGCCCGCGATGCTCGAGGCTTTGGGTGAGGCGCTGCAGCGCCTGGCCAGCGATGCCGAAGTCGGCGCGATCGTCGTCACCGGCGCCGGACGCGGCTTTTGCGCGGGCGGCGATGTCAAGACGATGGAGAGCCGAGCCACCCAGGGGTTTGAAGAGCGCGTCGAGGGCTTGCGCCGAATGCATCAGCTCCCAATGCTGCTGCGCACGATCCCGAAAGTCGTCATCGCAATGGTCAATGGCCCGGCGGTAGGCGCCGGCTTAGGGCTCGCCCTGGCCTGTGACCTGCGCATCGCCGGCCGTTCCGCCCGCTTCGGCACCGGGTTCGCCGGGGTCGGCTATTCCGGCGACTTTGGCGGGTCGTGGACGCTGACGCGCCTGGTCGGCACGGCAAAAGCGCGCGAACTTTACTTTCTCGGGGAGATCATCGACAGCGCCGCCGCGGCCTCGCTCGGCCTGGTGAACCGCGTCGTCGAAGACGATGTGCTGTATCGCGAAACGACGGCCCTCGCCCGGCGCATCGCCGATGGGCCCCGCGTCGCTTACGGCTACATGAAACGCAATCTGTTCGCCGCGGAAACCGAACCCTTCGCCGCGGTTCTGGAGATGGAGGCCGTGCATCAGGCGCGCACCGCGATGACCGAGGACCATTTGGAGGCGAGCCGAGCTTTCGTCGAGAAGCGCCGCCCAGTCTTCAGGGGAAGGTGAGCGGGATCGGCAAGCGGCTCAAAGCATGGTGCGAAGCGCTGCTCAATCGCGCCTCGACGCACTCCTTCCCGCCCGCCGAATTCGAGGCGATGTACCGGGAAAACTTGAAGCGCCCCAGCAAGTGGATCGCACAGTTCATCGAGCCGGTTAGAGCCGCCGCGGAGTAACCGGGCGATTGCCGATTGCCGACTTAGCCAACCAAGGGGGTGGGGTTGCGCGCGGATGAGGCGAGAGACGCTCGTCGCATTGCATTTTGCAGCCGCCGCCCTCTCGGCCTGTCAAAGCGGCGGCGGAATGATGGGTGCGCCGGGCAATGAGCCGCGCGGCACGGCGCCCTCGGATTTTTGCTCTGGACAGGAGCCACGGCGAATTCTCCGCGCGGATTCCTCCAATTATCGGAGAACGTATCCCCGGCCTCATGCCCGGCGATACGTTGGTCCTGGCGGCGGGAGAGTATCCCCGCCTCACGATAGCAAACCTCGCGGGAGCGCCCGGCCGTTGCATTACCATTACGGGACCGGCCGGAGACCGGCCCGCCGTCATTTTTGGCGAGATCGGCAACAGGACCGTCGAGATCATCGACTCCAGCTATGTCGTCGTCAGCAATCTGGTAATCGACGGCCGTGGACTCCCCGGCGCGGACGGCATCAAGGCCCTGGCCTCGCCGCATCCCGCCACACATCACATCGTTCTCGACGGCAACCTGATCATCGGTGCCGGAGCGACGCAGCAGACCGACGGCATTACGACCAAGACCCCGACGTGGAACTGGATCATCCGGCGAAATACGATCCTCTCAGCCGGCACCGCGCTTTATCTCGGAGATTCCGACGGCACCGCTCCGTTCATCGCAGGATTGATCGAAAACAATCTGGTCGTAGACCCGATCGGCTATGGCATGCAGATCAAGTACCAGATCGCGCGTCCTGAGCTGCCCGGCATGCCGGAAGGAGCACAGGCCACGATCATTAGACATAACGTATTCAAGAAAAGCGGTCGTCCGTCACCTGACGGCGATCGGCCAAACTTGTTGGTAGGGGGCTTTCCCGAAAAGGGCGCCGGCTCGAACGATCTCTATCAGATCTACGGCAATCTGCTGATCGACAACCCGCGCGAAGCACTTTTCCAGGGCTCCGGCCGGATCAGCTTCCATGACAACGTGCTGATCGGCGGAGAACCGGCCGCTGCGGTTTTTCGCGATCACGATTTGCCGCTGAAACTGGCCGAGGTGTTCGACAACAAGATCTATTCGCCGCATATCGGAATCGAGTTCGACAGTCCAGCACGGCAAGGTGGTACGGTGTTCGGCAACGTCATCTTCGCAGAAACACCGATCGCCGGCCTCGGCCACGGCGAAAGCCGCAATATCGTATTCGAGCCGGTCCGAGCTGTTGAGCGGTCTGCGTCGCCCCAGTAATCCAGTGCCAATTACCGGCCGCCAAAGCCAATCGGTCCGCCCGTCTCGATGTCATCGTCCATCAATTGCTCGAATTGGCCGGGCGACGACAACGACCGCCGCAGCGAATTGAATTCGAACCCCGGCACAGTTCGTGCCAAGGCCCGCAGCAGACGCGTGATCATCGGAAAGTCTCTTGCGCCGTAGTAGGCAATGTCCGCGGCGAGATCGATTTCATGCTCGATTGCGACGTCGAGTAAGGCGAGGTGGTCGAGCAGCGTGGTCGCAGGCGCTTTACGAATTTCGGCCACGACCGCACTGATGTGGAGCAACAGGCGGGCCTGCCGATCGCGCAACAGCGTCACATCGGTGCCGCCGTCACCAGCCTCCTTTATTATGATAGCGAGCTGATGGCACTCGTTCTCGAGGCTCGCCCAAAGATCGTGCAGCTCGGACATTGTGGCATGCACGCCTTGGGTCACTGCCCGATCTTCCTCGCCTACGCCCCCACATCAAGATTAATCCTCGGTATTGCAACCTGACTGTCCAAAACGCGTCAAAACCAACTCGGCGGGCAACGCCATCATCGCTGCGGATCGGCGGTATTTGATCGACGGGTGCGTCGACCCCTAAAGCGAGTGGTGCGCAGTCCGGCGAGGCCATGGGCCTCGAGCGCGCGCTGCCAGTCGAGCAACTCTTCCTCGGAAAGTGCGTACCGGCGGCAAGCCTCCTCCATAGTGATGGCGCCGCTGCGCAGGGCTACGGGGACGGCAGCCTTACGGCGAGCCACCCACCCATTGGTGTTCGCCGGCGGCAGACCACCCATTGACCGAGGCTACCCGCTTGCACGGCCGTATGCCCGCCACCCGCCGCATCGAGCTCGGCTTCCTATGGGTCCCTGACATAACCCTCCCGGCGAGCCGCAACGGGCTCCCTTATCGCATATTATCAGCAATATTACTGAACACCCGCCTAAGTAGAAGTAGGAGCTAATTTGCGATTAACCGTGGTTAAATCAACGGTTTTGGTTGGGACCGAGCGCAGCCGTCGAGCCGCTTTGTTAATCTTGGCTGGTAGTTGACGCTGGCTAGCGGGTGCGGCGCCGGCCGGCTATTCGCAGCGCGCCGGGTAGATCGGCGCAGCCGAGGAAGTTCTTGATGCAGGCAGCAGGCGCAATAACTAATACCGCCGCTCGCGCGTAGCGCGGATGGCGTCTATGCCATCGACATCGACCTTGCCGTGCTGGATCGCACGCGGGCGGTGGTTGCTGCGGCTGGCACGACCAACTACCATTTGGTCTTGGCGGACGCCATGAATTTCGTTTTCCTCGCAAACACCTTCCACGGAGTCCCGGATCGGCTGGGCTTGGCGCGAGCCGTCGCGGCAATCCGCAAGCCCAAAGGGCAATTCGGGGTCGTCGATTGGCATCGTCTTCCTCGTAAGGAAACGGTGGTTCTTGGCAAGCCTCGCGGACCAAGGACGGAAATGCGGATGGAAGCCGACGATGTGGCGGTGATCGTTGAGCCCGCCGGGCTCTCTCTCAACCGAACTGTCGAATTTCCCCTGTACCACTATGGGGTAATTTTCGCGAAGAAGACGGCCTACACAACAGGGAGGCATTCCGATGACAATGAGGCCCGATCCGACCTTCCACGCATCGCCGAAGCTCGCGATGGAAGCGGCGCCTGAGAACTTCGCCTATACTTTGCTGCTCAGCCCGGACTTTTCGCAGCCCGACGCGCTCGCCGTGATCGACGTGAAGCCCGGCTCGCCGACCTTCAGTCAGGTCGTCCACACGGTGACGATGCCGAACAAGGGCGACGAGTTTCACCATTTCGGCTGGAACGCCTGCTCGTCGGCATTGTCGCCGCTCACCGGCCACGCGTTCCTCGAGCGGCGCTACCTGATCATCCCGGGAATCCGGTCCTCGCGCATGTATGTCGTGGATACGAAGCCCGATCCCACCAAGGCGAAAATTCACAAGATCATCGAGCCCGAGGAAGTCTTTAGAAAGACCGGCTACTCGCGGCCTCACACGGTCCATTGCGGGCCGGAAGGCATCTACGTCAGCACCCTCGGCGGCGGCGGCAAGGACGGCACCGACGGGCCGCCCGGCATCTTCATCATGGACTGCGAGACGTTCGATGTCCTCGGCCGCTGGGAGATCGACCGCGGACCCCAGAGCCTGCACTATGACTTCTGGTGGAACCTGCCGCGCGACTACATGGTGTCGAGCGAGTGGGGGCTGCCGCCGCAATTCGAGAACGGGATCGTGCCGGAGGACCTGCTCTCGAACAAGTATGGCCATCGGATCCACTTCTGGGATCTGCGGGCCCGGCGCAACGTCCAGACGATCGATCTCGGCGCCAACCACCAAATGGCGCTCGAGGTGCGGCCCGCGCACGATCCCGTTCGCGAGTACGGCTTCCTGGGCGTCGTGGTCGACACCACGAACCTCGAAGGCTCGATCTGGACCTGGTGGCGCGAAGGCGGCAAGTTCCACATCGAGAAGACGGCGACGATCCCGCCCGAACCGGCGTCCAAGGACCAGCTGCCACCCCTCCTGCAGGGGTTTGGCGCGGTGCCGCCGCTGGTGACCGACATCGACCTCTCGATGGATGACCGGTTCCTCTACGTCGCCTGCTGGGGAACCGGCGAGATGCGTCAGTACGACGTCACCGACCCGAGGAAGCCGAAGCTTGCGGGCTCGGTCCACATCGGCGGCATCGCTCGCCGCACGCCCCACCCGAGCGGCAAGACGTATGCAGGCGGTCCGCAGATGGTCGAGATCAGCCGTGACGGCAAGCGGGTCTATTGGACCAATTCGCTCTACTCGACCTGGGACAACCAGTTCTATCCCGACGGAGTGCCGGGCGCAGAGGTCATGGCCAATGCGAGCCCGAGCGGCGGGCTCGAACTGGCCAAGGACTACTGGGTGAGCTTCCCCGACGGATACCGGGCGCATCAGATCCGGCTCGAGGGCGGCGACTGCTCGACGGATTCGTTCTGCTATCCGTCGGTTTGAACTTGGATGGACTGAACTGAACTGGACGCCTGCCGGACTCTGGCTGGCTGTCGTCGCGAGTGGCCTCTATCACGGGGTGAACCCGGGGATGGGATGGCCGCTCGCCGTTTCAGCCGGGCTGATGGAAAGGAGTTCGCGCGCCCTCGCGGCGGCACTTTGGCCGCTAACAGGCGGCCATCTGCTGGCCATGCTCGTGGTGATCCTTCCCTTCGCTCTGCTGGTCGCCCTCGTTCAATGGCAGCGACAGATCCAGATCGGCGCCAGCCTTCTGGTGATCGGGTTCGGCATCTTCCGGTTCGTCAACCGGCGCCATCCGCGGGTGCTGGCGCGGATACGGCCGACGCAACTGGGGCTCTGGTCCTTTGCCGTGGCGATCGCGCATGGCGCGGGATTGATGCTGGTACCGATCTATCTCGGGCTCTGCCGCACCGCCGACCTCGACCGGGCACACGACGCGGCAGGCGCCCTCATCAACGCCAATCTCGGCATGGCTGTCCTGGTCTCCGTCGTCCACTCCGTCGCGATGATCGCGGCCGGCGGCCTCTCGGCGTGGCTGGTTTACCGCTACCTGGGTCTCAAGTTCGTGTCGCGGAGTTGGTTCAATCTCGATGCGATTTGGGCCTCCAGCCTCATATTGGTCGGCGCTCTCTCGCTTTCGATCAGCCTGGCGAGCCGGCACTGAGCCACGTCGCGGCCCTGTCGAAATCGGCTTAGTTCGAACGTCGTCTGGATGGCCCCGATAAATGGGAGCTCGATGATGGAGGAGTGGATACGATGCAATACATGCTGGCGATTTATGGCGACGAGCGGGCGGCCGAGAGCATGCCGCGCGAGCAGATGACCGAGATCATCAACGCTCATATGGCCTATTCCCAGGCCTTGCGCGACGCGAAGGCACTGGTCGGGTCCAATCGGCTGAGACCGACCTCGGCGGCAACGACGGTGCGCGTCGCCGAAGGCCGGACCCAGCTGCTCGACGGGCCGTTCGCCGAGACCAAGGAGCAGCTCGGCGGCTACTACCTGATCGACGTATCCGATCTCGACGCCGCGCTGTCCTGGGCGGCGCGCTGCCCCGCGGCGCGTTACGGCAGCGTCGAGGTGCGCCCGATCTGGGTGACGTGACCGGCGCGCGACCCGCGGTGGGCCGCCCCGATAGGCTCATCGCACGGGCCGTTGTGCTAAATTGACAATGATGCATAGTCTGTGATATTGTCGTTGTCAAATGCGTAAGTCGAAAGCGGCGCTCATAGCGGCTGTTGGCAGTAGGCCCGTTTTCCGCATCCTTGCCGGTTCGGGAAACAGCGAAAAACAGCGACAGAACAGCCAGCATTTAGCTGTTCTGTCGTACGCCGGCACCATCAGCGGGCCAGAGTTTCTACGGAATACGACGCCTCGCTGACTGTTAATTCGCTGCAAACAACAGCAAAAACAGCCAGGGCGCATGCGTATTCTGGCTGCCGCGGCGGCTCCGCATGCATGGGGGCTCGGTTGGCGGCTTCGCCGTCGGGGCCCATATCCACGCCGTGATACCGATCGGGAGAACGGCGATGAATGTGCCAGCAGCGGCGGCGGAACCGGCATTGGCAGAGCGGCAAGTGGCGCTCGGCACGCTGCCCGAATGGGATTTATCGGACCTTTATCCCGGTCCCGACAGCGAGCAGCTGACACGCGACCTTTCCGCACTCACCGAGGAAGCCGAAGCGTTTCGCGATCGCTACCAGGGGCGCCTGGCTGCGCTCTCCGGGGCCGAGCTCGGCGCTGCGGTCGAGGCTTATGAGCGGCTCCAGGAAAAGATCGGCCGCATCATGAGCTATGCCTCGCTCGTGCACGCCGGAAATCTTTCCGATCCGGAAATCGGCCGATTCTACCAGACGATGCAGGAGCGGACGAACGCGGTCTCGACGGCGCTGCTGTTCTTCGCACTCGAACTCAACCGGCTCGAAGACGCCGACCTCGACGCGAAACTCAGCGACCCTGTGCTCTCCCGTTACCGGCCGTGGCTGCGCGACACGCGTGCGTTCCGCCCGCACCAGCTCAGCGACGAGATCGAGAAGCTGTTGCACGAGAAATATGTCGCCGGCCGAGCCGCCTGGACGCGGCTGTTCGACGAGACGATCGCCGACCTGCGGTTCCCGTTTCGCGGCAAGCAATTGACCGAGCCGGAAGCGCTCGATTTGTTGTCCGACAAGGACCCGGAAGTCCGCCGCAAGGCGGCGCAGACGATCGGCGAGGTGCTGGGCGAGAACACGCGCACCTTCGCGCTGATCACCAACACGCTCGCCAAGGACAAGGAAATCGAGGACCGCTGGCGCCGCTTCCCGCGACCGATCTCCTCGCGCAATCTGGCAAATTTTGTCGAGGACGAGGTCGTCGATGCGCTGATCGCGGCGGTGCGCGAGAGCTATCCACGACTGTCGCACCGCTATTACAGGCTGAAGGCGCATTGGTTCGGGGTCGAGGAATTGCCGTTCTGGGACCGCAACGCACCTTTGCCCGAAGAGGAGGAGCGCACGATTTCCTGGTCGGAAGCGGAGGAGACCGTGCTGTCGGCCTACGGCGCCTTCTCGCCCGAGATGGCTGCGGTCGGCGGGCGTTTTTTCGCCGGGCGGTGGATCGATGCGCCGCTGCGGCCCGGCAAGGCGTCGGGCGCCTTTGCCCACCCGACGGTGCCGAGCGCGCACCCCTATCTGCTGCTGAACTACCAGGGCAAGACGCGCGATGTGATGACATTGGCGCACGAGCTCGGTCACGGCGTCCATCAGCTGCTCGCCAACCGCCAAGGCTATCTGATGGCCGACACGCCGCTGACCTTGGCCGAAACCGCGTCGGTGTTTGGCGAGATGCTGACGTTCCGGGCATTGCTCGCCCGCGAGAACCGACCCGCGCCGGCGCAAGATCATGCTCGCCGGCAAGGTCGAGGACATGCTGAACACGGTGGTGCGCCAGATCGCCTTTGTGAGTTTCGAGCAGAAGGTCCACGAGGAGCGGCGCGAGGCCGAGCTGACCCCGGACCGCCTCGCCGAGATCTGGCTCGACGTGCAGCGCGAGAGCCTCGGTCCGGCATTGCGCCTCGACGGCGTCTACCGCCATTACTGGACCTACATCCCGCATTTCATCCACACGCCGTTCTACGTCTACGCCTATGCTTTCGGGGATTGCCTGGTGAACTCGCTCTACGCGGTCTACGAGGACGCGCATCAAGGTTTCGCGGAGCGCTATCTCGAAATGCTGCGGGCGGGCGGCACGATGCGGCATCGCGAGCTGCTCGCGCCGTTCGGGCTCGATGCCGCCGACCCGTCCTTCTGGTCCAAGGGCCTGTCGATAATCGCCGGCTTTGTCGACGAGCTCGAAACGCTGAGCTGATTCCGACTGGCATGCAGAATCATGCGGTGAAGCGCGTCTATTCGCCGCATTTCGCATGGGTGAGCCGGTTTTGCGGTGCTACACTCGCTCTCGACTAGACGGTGGGTCGTGACCTGAACCGAGAAAGGGGTAGCGATGGCGTATGATCTGTTGATCAAGAATGGCCGGATCGTCGACGGCTCCGGAATGCCGGCGTTTCGCGGAGATGTCGGCATCAAGAACGGCAAGATCACCGAGATCGGCAAGTTGAGCGGTCCGGCCAAGCGCACGATCGACGCCGCAGGGCAAGTCGTCGCGCCAGGCTTTGTCGACAATCATTGCCACTACGATGCGCAGGTCACCTGGGATCCGCTGTGCTCGTTCTCGCCCGACCACGGCTGCACGACGGTCGTCTTCGGGAACTGCTCGCTGGCCCTCGCTCCCGTTCGACCCGGCGCCGCAAAGCGGGTTGCCGAGTTCCTGTCCTATGTCGAAGCGATCCCGATGGACGTCCTCAACACGGTCGAGGTCGACTGGGAGACGATCCCGCAATACATGGACCGGCTCGACCAGAATCTCGGCGTCAATGTCGGCAATCTGATCGGCCACTCGACGGTGCGCTACTACGTGATGGGCGACGAGAGCCAGAAGCGCGCCGCGACCGACGACGAAATCAAGAAGATGCAGGATGTCGTGCGCGACGGCATCAAAGGCGGCGCGCTCGGCTTGTCGGTGTCGCGCAACAAGGGCCATTACGACCCTCAGGGGGTCCACATTCCGGCTTTGTGGGCCGAGGAGAAGGAGATATTCGCGCTCGGCGATGTACTGCGCGAGATGGGCACCGGCATCATCCAGTCGGGCGGCGGCCGCGCCGCCGAGCTGAAGGATGGGCTGATGGCCCGCTTGTCGGAAGCCACCGGCCGCACCGTCATCTACAACAATCTCGGCCAGACCGTGCGCGAGCCCGACGCCTGGAAAAAGCACATGGCGCGGGTCGAGGAGACCTCGAAGGCCGGCATCCGGGCTTATCCGCTATGCAGCCCGAACCGCGTCACGCAAAGCTTCACGATGCGCAACTGCCAGGTGTTCCGCGGCTCGCCGACCTGGCACCCGATCCTGTTGTCTTCCGACGAAGAAAAGCTGCGCGCCTATGCCGATCCGGCGATCCGGCAGAAATTGCACGACGAAGTCGTCGAGCACAAAGTGAACGTGCCTGCCGCCGGGTATTCGCGCGAATGGTACAACTATATGTGGGTCGAGACCCCAGTCCTCGAAAAGAACCAGGGGCTCAAGGGCAAGACCATCGGCCAGATCGCCAAAGAGCAGAACAAGCGCGTCATCGACGCTTTCCTCGACCTCGTCGTCGAAGAGGATCTCGACACCGGTTTCATGCAGTCGGAAAACAATGTCGACGACGAAGCGATGGCGAAGATCCTGACCTATCCGAACGCCATCGTCGGCCTATCGGATGGCGGGGCCCACGTGCAGTTCCATGGCGGCTACGGGTACAGCACGCGGCTCTTGAGCGAGTGGGTGCGCGAGAAGCAGGTACTGACGCTCGAACACGCCGTGCGGCGGTTGACCTTCGACTCCGCCTCGGCGCTGGGGCTCTACGACCGCGGCCTGTTGCGGCCTGGCATGGCGGCCGACATCGTGATCTTCGATCCCGACACGGTGCGGCCATTGCCGGAGAGCGTCGTCCACGATTTCCCGGCGGGCGGCTGGCGCATGAAGGAGCCGGCGGCCGGCATCATGGCGACGATCGTCAACGGCGAAGTGCTGATGCAGAACGGCGAGCACACCGGCGCTCTCCCCGGCCGCGTGCTGCGCAACACCTACTACCACGCCCACGCTTAGGCGCTACCAAACCCATGGCCGGGGCGCCCCGGCCATGGGGGGTCGTCTGCCTCAGCTGGCTAGCGCGACGATTT
This sequence comes from uncultured Alphaproteobacteria bacterium, assembly GCA_963700195.1. Lineage (GTDB taxonomy): Bacteria > Pseudomonadota > Alphaproteobacteria > ATCC43930 > CGMCC-115725 > AP-15. Next base: position 11,054 of record CAVOWQ010000013.1, on the reverse strand, counting down.
TGTTCTCCTGCAGCCGGCACATATGATCGAACGCCCCACGACGCCGCCTTAGTTCGGCAGGGGGCCCGTCCTCGACGATGCGGCCGTCTCCGAGCACGACGACGCGATCGAATCTCGCGACCGTCGACAAGCGGTGAGCGATCGCCAGCACCGTGCGGCCGCGCATCAGGACTTCCAGGGCGCGCTGGATCTCGATCTCGGACCCGCTGTCGAGTGCCGAGGTCGCCTCGTCCAGCACGATGATCGGGGCATCCTTCAGCAGGGCCCGGGCAATCCCGAGGCGTTGCCGCTGGCCGCCCGACAGCTTGGTGCCGCGCTCGCCGACGATTGTGTGGTAGCCCTGCGGCAGCGCCCGGATGAAGTCGTCGCAGCGCGCTGCCCGCGCCGCCCCCAGGACATCCTCATCGGACGCCTCGGGCCGCGCATAGCGGATGTTCTCTAGGACCGACCGATGAAAGAGCGAGATCTCCTGCGGCACTACGGCGATCGCCGCCCGCAGGCTGTCCTGGCGCATCGCACGAATATCCTGATCATCGATCAGCACTCGCCCCTCATCGACATCGATCAGCCGCTGCAAAAGACTGATCAGTGTCGATTTGCCGGCGCCCGAAGGTCCGACCAGGGCAACATGCTCGCCCGGCGCAATCTGCAAGGTGAAATCCTGAAAGACCGGCTTCGCTCCGGGGTAGGAAAAATCGATGTTTTCGAAGGAGATGCTGCCGCCGGATGGGATCAGCTGTCGGGCACCCGGCTGGTCGACGACGCGGTGATTTTCGCCGATTGCCTGGATCGAGTCGGCGATGCGGGCGATAAACTGGCTTGTGTTCACCAGGGCAAAAGCAAGATCGCGCGAGCCGTGCAGGATGCGAAAGGCCATCGCCAGGGTCAAAACGACGTCGCCGGGACTGACCCTTCCGATGCTCCACAGATGCAGAGTCCAGCCGAGCATGCCGCCCGCCATCAGCCAAAGGGCAAGATCGTGCAGCACACGCATGCGCTCGACATACATCAGGCTGTCACGATGAGAGCTTTCCTCGACCTTGAGCAGCCGCTCGAAGCGGCTGCGTTCTCGCGTGCGCGCAGAAAACGCCTTCACTACCCAGATGTTGGAAAGCACATCCGTCAGCTCGCCGCCGAGGTCGGCGGCGTGATCGGCATAGAGCCGGTGCCGCGGCATGCCGCGTTGGCTCAGTCGGACGAGCGTGCCCGCGGCAAGGAGCACGAAAGCGAATAGGGCGGCGACCAGATGCCAATCTACCGTGGCGAGCATCGCCAGAGCGACGCAAAAATCGGCGCATACCGGAGCAATATTGAACAGCAAGGCCGAGAACACCTGCTGCACCGAATCCCCCGCGGCGGAGATGCGGTTGGCGAGCGACCCGCCCATGCGGTCGGAAAAATATCGGCTGCTGTGGCCGCTAAGGTGATTGAACAGGTCGAGCTTCGCTTCGGCCCTGTCCGCCAGAATGGCGCGGTAGCCGAACCAGCTGCCGGAACGCCACAGCATGCTCTCGCCGGCCAAGAGAGCCCCGAATACCGCGAGCGCCCACCAGACTGCCGCAATATGCTGCGGGCCGCGAGACATCGCGTCGACGATCAGCTTCAGGCCATATTGCGCTACGCAAGCAAACGAGGCCGCGCCGAGGACCGAGGCGACCGCAGCGAAGTGAACAACCGGCCGCCTCCTGACATAGTGCCACAAAAAGGCAACCGGCCGGAGGGGGAAAGCGGCGGCGCCCAGTTCGTGCTGCTCAGATCCGCTGCCGGGCCGCTGACCCGGGTCTTCCAGGCTAGCGGCTAACCGAACAGTGCTGAATTGTGCAAGTTCCATCGACGCCCTTCTCTCAATCTTTTCGGCGGGTTGAGTATCGATTTATCATCGTAGGCAAAGCTTGGGAGCGTAGCGGATGGTAAGCAACCTTCGTGCCCGCTGCTCGACATCGTTACCGGAGCGATCCATCCGCCGACAAACGGCGATTCGGAGAAATTATTCCCGGGTCAACCTCCGAAGTTTATCCGGCCTCTCATTCGAGTTCGCGGCCGCCACGGACCATCCGGGGTGAGCTGTGATGCCGCAGCCCGTGGATGCAACCCTTTCGCCAGCCCCAGCGATTACCTATTGCGGCCGCGGGGTGCGGCATTGTGACCCGGAGTCAAAATGCGAATTGCCCAAATCGCGCCTCTGATGGAAGCGGTTCCCCCCAAGCTCTACGGCGGCACCGAGCGGATCGTCGCTTATTTGACAGACGAACTCGTAACGATGGGTCACGAGGTCACTCTATTCGCCAGCGGCGATAGTTCGACAACGGCGACCCTCGAGCCGGGCTGCGCACGAGCGCTTCGACTGGATCCAACAGTCCGCGACAGCGTAGCGCCTTTGCTCGCCATGCTCGAGACGGTCGCGCAGCGCGCGCGCGACTTCGATGTCGTTCACCTCCACTGCGATTATCTCGGCTATCCGGTGTTGCGACGAGCCGGAGTCCCGTTCCTCGCCACGCTGCACGGCCGACTGGATCTGCCGGAACTGAAATCGCTCTATCGCGTGTTTTCCGACGTGCCGGTGATCTCGATATCCAATTCCCAGCGCGGGCCGTTGCCCGAGGCTGGTTTCGTTGCCACGGTATATCATGGCCTGCCCGAACAGCTGCTGCTCCCCGGCAACGGGAGTGGTGGATACCTGGCTTTTCTCGGCCGCATTTCGCCGGAGAAGGCGCCAGACCTGGCGATCCGTATAGCGGCGCGAGCCGGCATGAGGCTGAAGATCGCCGCCAAGATCGACGCGGTCGACCGAGAATACTTCAAGGCGGAAATCGAGCCTCTCCTCGCCCAACCGCATGTCGAGTTCATCGGCGAGATCGGCGAACACGAGAAGGCCGAGTTCCTGGGCAATGCCGCCGGCCTGTTATTCCCGATCGCGTGGCAGGAGCCATTCGGCCTTGTAATGATCGAAGCAATGGCTTGTGGGACACCGGTCATCGCCCTGCGTAACGGCTCGGTGCCTGAAGTCGTCGACGACGGGATCACCGGCTTCGTTGTTGACGACGAGGCGGAAGCGGCGAGCGCTGCGGAGCAGGTTCATCTGCTGGACCGGACACTGATCCGGACTATATTCGAGGAGCGTTTCACCGCGCGCCGGATGGCGGAAGATTATACCAGGATCTACCGGGATCTCACCTCCGGCCAAGCGTAAGGACCATCCGCATTCCCGGATGACCGAGGAGGAGGTCGTGGAGTGTTGCCGATCCGCAAACCCTTACTCCAAGAGGCGGCGACTAACCTTAATCGGCCTCGGCACCATCATAGCGGGTGCATTATTTTTAGGCGTAGCAGCGGCGCAAACGCCGACGAGTGCTCCTACCAATCAGCCGACGGGGGATGCGGCACTGAATGGCGCCAGTCTCGACTATTTCCCGCGAGACCACCTCTTCCGGATACTGGGGAAGGAGGTGCTGAGCGCGAAAGGCGAGGATATGGGGCGCATCGTCGACGTGCTGTTCGACGAAAAAGGGGAGCCGCACGCCGCGGTGATCGACTTCGGCGGGTTCCTTGGGGTGGGAACTCGTAAAATCGCAATCAGCTGGAAGGCGCTGCGTTTTGATCTCGGAGAGACGAAGAATGCGATCGCTCTCGATCTCGGTCGCGAGCAACTGAAGGCCGCACCGGAATACAAATACACGGAATCGGACAAGCCAATCCCGGTGGTGGCACAGCCACAGCCGCCCCCGCACGAACCCGCGCCCGATCCGAGTCGGTGACGCAATCAGGATGATGACGCGGTCGCCGTCGCGGATCGGGTTGTGGGTGCGGCCCGCTGCCGAGCCGATGACCCGCAGTCTGCGGGGGCTCGATTGGTTAAACTTTTTTGTCGCGAACTTTCAAACCGGATTTGGACCGTTCATTTCGGTCTATCTGACCGGCGTAGGCTGGACCCAGGGCGCGATCGGTGCGGCGCTGAGCGCCGGTACTGTCGCAGGGATGGTCAGTCAGGTCCCCGGCGGAATATTCGTCGATGCCATACGCCGCAAACGAGCGGCGGCCGCCGCGGCGATCATCGCGATCATGGCGAGCGCACTATCGATAGCCCTTTGGCCCGCCCTCTTGCCAATTGCTTCGGCGGAAGTCGTGCACGCTTTTGCCAGCTCGGTCCTCGGCCCGGCGATCGCGGCATTGAGTCTCGCGCTGGTCGGCCACGGCGCCTTGGGCGAAAGGCTCGGTCGCAACGCCCGCTATTTGGCGATCGGCAACGCGTTCGCTGCCGGACTCATGGGTACCTTCGGCTACTACGTTGGGGAGCGTGCCGTATTTTTGTTGACTGCGGCACTTGGCATTCCCGCATTGGCCGCAATCGGGATGATCAGAGATGGGGATCTCTCTTCGGCTAAGATCCGCTCGAGACCGGCACCGAGGTCAAGGCCCGAAAGTACCGGCTGGTCATGGCGGTTTCTCAGAGACCCCAGGCTGCTCGCCTATGCCGCATGCGCAAGCCTGTTCCAACTTGCCAATGCGGCGATGCTGCCGATCGCTGCGGGGATGGTGACAAAGCGGGCCGGCAGCGAAGCCTCATTAGTGATCGCAGCTTGCATTGTCGCGCCGCAGGCGGTTACGGCCGTCATCTCGCCCTGGGTCGGGCGAGCCGCTGAGGGTTGGGGCCGCCGGCCGATCCTGCTCCTTGGCTTTGCCGTGTTGCCGATCCGCGGCGTACTGTTCGCCGGCATCGCCGACCCGTATCTGATGGTCCTGATCCAACTGCTCGACGGATTGAGCGCGGCAGCCCTTGGTGTCCTGACCCCGCTGATCGTCGCCGACATCACGCGCGATACCGGCGGCTACACCACCGCTCTCGGGGTGGTCGGACTCGCGATCGGCGGCGGCGCAACCTTGAGCACCACGGCGGCCGGTTTGATTGCCGACCATCTGGGGAGCGAGGCGGCGTTCCTCGGCCTCGCCGCCATCGGGCTCTGCGCCACCCTCCTCGTCGCGACCGTGATGCCGGAGACCCGGGACAACCCGGTATCAGGCGCGAAGTAGGGCGGAAAGCGCAGCGCATCTCAGCATGGGAAGCCGCCGAGGGGGGCTTCTGGCGCATATCCCTGATGCGTCGTTCGGAGTTGACAGTCTGCAAATCGCGCAGGACGATCCTCCGGAAAACTGAGAAGACCGCGTGTTGCCCTGCTTTCGTGTTGAGAGAGGGGCGGCGTCGGTCGAGAGGCGCTGCGTTAATTGAAAGAGTAAAGCCAACGAAGCCGAAAACCGCACTCAAGGAGAAACTCGCCATGCCCATGCCGCAACGTGTCCAGTATTCCGACGCCATCGAGCCGTTGGTCCAGTTTATCGAGGATACGCCCCCCTCGGAGATTCTGGATCGCACGCTGGACAAGCTGCGCGCCGGGGTACCCACGGAGACCATGCTGACAGCCTCGGCCCTCGCGGTGACCCGCTCTACCGAAATGCCGCCCGGTCATCACGGCGGCCCGCTGCACCCGTTGGCAGGCCTCTATGCGATCTCGAAAACGGTCGAGCGTCTGGAGGGCGAGCAGCGGTTTGTCCCGGTATTGCAACACGTCGCGCTCACCAACAAGCACATCAACCATCCGGCGATGGGACCTTACGCGCTCTTCGAATTCGCGCCGGAGGATGCCGGTGGCGTCGAAGCGACCAAAGCGGCGTTCCTGACGGCGGTGGGCCGCGGCGAGTGGAACAAGGCAGACCACCTTTATCAATGGCTATGGAATAATGCGCCCCGCATCGAGGCCTTTGATCTGCTGCTGGGCGTAGCGATCCCGAAGAATTTCAACGACGATCATTACTTCATGTTTCCCGGCACCGTGTGGCGCGCCTTCGAGACCGGCGTTCTCGACGACGAGTTTTTCACCACCGTGATGCGCCCGGTGGTGCGCTTTGTGACGCGTTCTCCGGTCGCCCCGAACAACCCGATGCCCTCGCCGCTACCGCAGATCGAAGCGCTGATCGAGGAGCATCAGCTGTTGAAGCGCATCTACCGCCAGCGCAGCGGCGAGGATGAGCGGCCCGGCCGAGACCACGGCCCGGCCACGGGAAATGTCAGGCCGCAGAGCCTAGGTCGTGGTAGCGGAACGGCTTCTCGGCCATATTTCCCGCCGCCCGGCGCCGCGCCGGCGGCCGGTGTACAGCCCGGCCTGCATGGCCACCTCGGCCACCCCAGGCAGCTTGTCCAGGCTCATCATGTCGCCGAGGACAGAGATCTCGGGATGCCCGGGGATGGTCAGGTCCTTCTCGACCATGATGCGCCCGGCCCGGTCTTGGTGCGCACCGGTGGCCGCGGCCAGCGCCGCGGCCACCGGTGGCGCCTCCACCCCGGCCGTCCACAGCACGGTGTTGGCGTCGTAACGGGTCTCCTCGCCGGCATGATCGCGGACGAGCACCCAGCCCTGGTCGACATGGGTGACGATCGAGCCCATGTGCTGCTCGACCCCCAGCTTGTCCAGGCTGCGGGCCGCCTTCTGCGACAACTTCGGGCCGAACACGGCCAGCGGGGCGCTGCCGCCGTCGAAGAAGCAGGACCCGCGCGTCCTCCGGGTCGAGGGTCCGGAACTCGTGGCGCAGCGTGATGGTGGCCACCTCCCGGAGCTGACCCGCCAGCTCGACGCCGGTCGGGCCGGCCCCCACCAGGACGAACGTCAGCCAGGCGCGGCGTTCCTCCGGGGTCGCGGCGGTCTGGGCCATCTCGAACGCGCCGTAGACCCGGCGGCGGATGCCCGAGCGCGTCCGAGATGGTCTTCATGCCTGGCGCCCAGCGCGCGAACTCGTCGTGGCCGAAATAGGACTGGCGGACCCCGGCCGCCACGACGAGTTCGTCGTAGCCGAACTCGAGGCGATCGCCGCCGACCCGCCGGGCGATAACCCGGTGGCCGGCCACATCGAAGTCGGTGACCTCGGCCATCACGACGTCCACGTTCTTGTGCCTCTTGAGCAGATCGCGCAGCGGGGTGGCGATCTTCCCCTCGGACAGGATGCCCGTCGCACACTGGTAGAGCAGCGGCGCGAATACGTGGTGCTGGGACCGGTCGATCATCGTCACCGATACGTGACCGCGCCTCATCGCGCGCACCGCGAACAGGCCGGCGAAGCCGCCGCCCACGATCACCACGCGGCGCGGGCCAGATGGGTCTGTCATTGCCTGCTCCAGTCCGTCTTTCACCCGGTGGGATCGTGCCAGGTGTCCCGGTCGGGCAGCAGCCGGTCCGCTTCCTCCGGGCCCCAGCTACCCCGGGCATAGGGATGCACGGGCGTGACGGCGCCCAGCACCGGGTCCACGACCTCCCAGGCGGCTTCGACGGTGTCCTGGCGGGCGAACAGCCAGCGGTCGCCGTCCAGGGCCGCGCCGATGAGCCGGTCGTAGGGACGCATGTCCGAACCCGTCTGGCCCGAGAACGTGAGGTCCTCCAGCAGCGGCTCCATCCCGCCACCGGGCTTCTTGCCCGCCAGCGTGAGGCCCACCGCGGTCTCCGGCCAGACCCGGAACCGCAGCGAGTCCCGGACGGTGAACGGGTCGATACCGAAGACGTCATGCGGCGGCTTCCGGAAGCGGATGTCGACCTCGGTGGCGGTGACCGGCATGCACTTGGCCGCGCGGATCAGGATCGGCACGTCCTGCCAGCGCCAGGTGTCGGCGGCGAGCCGGACCGCGACGTAGGTCTCCGTCGTCGATTTCGGGTCGACGCCTTCGACGTCGAGATATCCCTGGTACTGGCCCTTCACCGTGTCCTCGGGGGTCAGCGGCCGCAGCGCGGAGATCACCCGTGACTTGGCGTCCCGCCAGTCAGCCAGGCCCGGCCGGTCCGGCGGCTCGGCCAGCACGGTGGCCAGCACCTGGAGCATGTGATTCTGGACCACGTCCCGGATGGCCCCGGTCCGGTCGTAGAACCGGCCGCGGTCGGCGACGTCGAACGCCTCGGCCATCGTGATCTGGATGCTTTCCACGTAGGTCCGGTTGAGCAGCGGCTCGATCACCGAGTTGGCGAACCGGACGAACAGCACGTTCTCCACCGGGTCGAAGGCCAGCCAGTCGTCGACCCGGAAGATCGCCTCCTCCGGGAAGTACTGGTGCATGGTCTCGTTGAGCTGCCGCGAGCTGGCCAGGTCGGTACCGAACGGCTTCTCCACCATGACCCGCGCGTCCTTGGCCCGGCCGGCCGTGGCGATGCCCTTCGCGATGCGGCCGAACAGCGGAGGCGGCACCTCCAGGTAGTACAAGATCTGGGTGCCGGACCCGATCTCGTCCGACATCGCCTTGTAGGTAGCGTCGTCGTCGAGGTCCCCGTCGACGTACCGGAGCAGCCCGAGCATCTTCTGCGCGGCCGGCGTCTTCGGGTCCATGTGGTTGAGCCGCAGCGAGGCCTCCGCGTAGTCGCGGAACTGCTCCAGCCCCCAGCCGCTCTTCGCCACCCCGATGACCGGCACGTCGAGCACACCCCGGTCCACCAGGCCGACCAGCGCCGGGAACGTCTCGATCTTGGCCAGGTCGCCGGTGGCCCCGAAGATCACGAGTGCATCAACTTGGTTAGTGGTCATTTCCGCTTCCTTTGGTCGGTCAATTTCCCGGTTCCGCTGAGGGGGCCGCCCCGTCGGGGTGCGGGGGCTGCGGACGGGACGCGCCCAGCGGCGTGCGCCGCGGGGGCGGCGGCTGGAACTCCTGCTTGCTGACCCGCCGCCGGAACACGTAGTAGCTCCAGGTCTGGTAGGCGAGCACGAAGGGCAGGAAGATGATCGCCACGACGGTCATCACCTTGAGCGAATACGCCCCGGACGCCGTGTTGTGCACGGTGAGGTTGTAGGCCGCGTTGGTGCTGGAGACCATCACGTTGGGGTACAGGCCGACGAAGATCGAGATGATGCTGGCCGCCATCGTGACCGTGGTCGCCGCGAACGCGAAGCCGTCCCGGTGCTCGTAGACCAGCCACACCGCGGCGAGGACGGCGAGCACCGCGAGCAGCTCGACCGGGTTGAGAAAGAACGTCGTACTGGACGTCACGTGCGTCCAGATGGCGAAGGCCACGACGGCGGCGGCGGTCACCGGGGCCACCCGGCGGGCCAGCCGCCCCGCGCGCTCGTGCATGTCGCCGGTGGTCTTCAGGCCCAGGAACGTCGCGCCGTGCAGCAGGCAGATCAGCACCAGGGTGACCCCGGTGAACAGCCCGTACGGCTGCAGCAGGTCCCAGAATGACCCGGTGTATTCCTGGTGGGAGTTGATGGGCAGCCCGTGCAGCAGGTCGCCCAGGGCCACCCCGATCAGCAGCGGGGCCAGCAGGCTGCCCACGGTCAGCAGGACGTCCCAGGTGCGCCGCCAGCGCAGCGCATCGCGCTTGCCGCGGTACTCGAAGGACACGCCGCGGACGATCAGCGACGCCAGCAGCAGCACCAGGGCCAGGTAGAAGCCCGAGAACATGGTGGCGTACCAGCCGGGGAACGCGGCGAACATGGCGGCCCCGGCCACGATCAGCCAGACCTCGTTGCCGTCCCACAGCGGGCCGATGGTGTTGATGGCGGCCCGGCGGCCGGCCTCGTCCTGGCCGACCGCGCCGTGCAGCATGCCGACGCCGAAGTCGAAGCCCTCCAGGACGAAGAAGCCGGTCCACAGGACGGCGATGATGATGAACCAGAACGGGATCAGGTTGTTCATCGTGACCTCAGTACTGGACGGCCGGGACGGGCGCGTCCGCATCAGCCTCGGCGCGGGCGGGCGGGAGCTGCTGCCGGGAGTACTTCAGCATCAGCAGCAGGTCGACGGTGGCCAGCGTGGCGTACAGCAGCACGAAGATCACCAGGCTGATCACGATGGACGTGGCGCTGACCGACGACGAGATCCCGTTCTTCGTCAGCATGATGCCCTGCACGATCCACGGCTGCCGGCCGCTCTCGGTCAGCAGCCAGCCCGCGGTGTTCATCAGGAACGGCAGCACGCGCGGCCCAGACTGCCACCCACAGGAACCGCCGGGACGTCGCGAGTCTCCCGCGCCGGAGCAGCCACAGCCCATAGGCCCCGAGCAGGAAGACCAGGACCGCGGCGTAGGCCATCACCCGCATCGACCAGTACTGGATGAATACGTTCGGCACGTAGTAGCCCGGCCCGTACGTCTTGGAGTACTGGGACTGCAGCGGGTCGAGACCGACCACCTTGCCATCCCAGTGATTGGTGGCCAGCAGCGACAGCAGGTGCGGGACCGCGATGATCTCGGTCGGGGTCTGGTCGTTGTTACCCCCGCCGATCTGGAACAGCGAGAACGAGCAGGGCTGGCAGGTGCTCCACTGGGCCTCGGCCGCCGCGATCTTCATCGGCTGGTACCTGGCCTCGATTACCCCCAGCTCGTCGCCGACCAGCATGGTGAACAGGATGGCCGGGACCAGGACGATGAGCGCGAGCCGGGCCGACCGGGTGAACACCTCGCGGTCGGCGCCGTGCCGCAGCTGCCATGCCGAGACAGCCAGCATCACCGCGGCGCCGGTGACCAGCGAGGCCAGCAGCACCTTCGAATATCCCCACAGGAATACCGGGTTGGTGAACACGGCCCAGATGTCGTTCAGCTGCGGCTTGCCCTTGACCATCACGTAGCCGACCGGATGCTGCATCCACGAGTTGGCCGCCATGATGAACGCCGCCGACAGAACGGTACCCAGCGAGACCAGCCAGATCGTCAGGAGATGCACCCGCCGGGACAGCCTGTCCCAGCCGAACAGCCACAGCCCCAGGAACGTGGATTCCAGGAAGAACGCGGCCAGCCCCTCCATGGCCAGCGGCGCACCGAAGATGTTGCCGACCAGCCGGGAGTAAGCCGACCAGTTCATCCCGAACTGGAATTCCTGGACCAGGCCGGTGACCACGCCGATCGCCACGTTGATGACCAGCAGGGTGCCGAAGAACCGGGTCAGCCGCAGGTACTCGTCGCGCTTGCTGCGATACCAGGCCGTCTGCAGCAACGCGGTCAGGAAGGCCAGGCCGATGGTGACCGGCACGAAAAAGAAGTGATTGATCGTCACAAACGCGAACTGCCATCGCGCAAGATCGACGTTCGCCATCT
>CAVOWQ010000012.1:7500-148559 GCA_963700195.1 uncultured Alphaproteobacteria bacterium | reverse complement strand
CGGCGCCAGGGGCCGCTTTTATACCGTCGTCGATCTCGTTAATCGGCTGGAAAGCGAAGCCCGCGCCAGCCGGCAAGGGCGCCTCGCCGAATATCTCACGCGCATGGACTTCATCATTCTCGACGAACTCGGCTACCTGCCCTTCGCTCAGGCTGGCGGCCAGCTGCTCTTTCATCTGATCAGCCGGCTATAGGAGCGCACTTCGGTCATCATCACGACCAACCTGGCCTTTGGCGATTGGCCCAGTGTGTTTGGCGACGCCAAGATGACAACCGCGCTCCTCGACCGCCTGACCCATCACTGCGAAATCATCGAAACCGGCAACGAGAGCTGGCGGTTCAAACACCGCGCCTGAGTGCCACCCCGGCTTGTCCCGGTGGGCAAACAGGCACCTCCCACGCGCGCCGCTCCGTCGCTCGTGAGGGCACTGCGCGACGCGCGCGGGACCCTCCTGTTCGCTACCGGGACAAGCCTGCCCCAACGCCGGTGAGGGGTCCTTTTTCGATGCCGATCCGGGGTCCCGATTGCTTGCCGTTTGACAGCTAACGTCCTCTGGCAGCGACTTTGCCACCTCCTTTAGCGCCTTTGCCAGTCCCAGATCACGTGGAACGTTAGTCCCGTTCGAGCTGGACGGCTTCGACCGATGCTTGCTTGAAGATTTGCGGGCGTAACGTGCGCTCATCGAATTGACTCCTCATCTCTGCGTGTTCGTGATGATCGGGTTAGCAAGGAAGTCCCACCTACCCTTGACTATGGTTAGAAGCTTCCCCTAACCGAAATTCGTTCGAATGCTACGGGTTGAGCAGGTTTTGTTTTTACTCGATTTAACGGCCTTCAAAGTTCCACATAGTAGGGATTGCCGAAGTCGAATTGAAATTGCCGTGAATTTAGATCGCTACGCGATCTCGGTTGAGCCTGGCGCTCGCGCCACTTAGGGTCGCTGAAGCGACCGCCTGTCGCTCGACGCCATTGCTCACCGTAATTTTTCGAGCTCCGCTCGATGCGAAGTGATAAATGACCCGCGCAACATTCTGCCGCAAGAGAACATATAATCCTTCTTGTGGATAGCGTAATAGAATTACAGCGGTTGCTATCGAATTCCGGACCGGAATAGATTGTTCTCAATCATCCATGTAAATTTTCTAACAACCCCGATCCAAATACCCATTGGATAAATTCTCTGCAATGTGAGCTCAATTATTGAGCTCACCCTTTATGTCTATGTAGGCAAGTCGGAACATCGCATCAGCGCGGCAAGATGGTCCCGGGTCGTGCCATTGTATGATTGCATTTACACTTTTGGCGTCGGAAAAAAGATGCTGGACAAATTAGACAGACGGCTGATTTTCGAAACCAGCCACCTGCTAATGTTTGGACTGATTTAACTGTTGTAAAATTCCGTCGATAAGATGAGGCAATCTTCGATGTGACCACTGCGGTGCAATTGTTTACACATATATCGAGCCGCTCCTAAATCTTCGATAGGTCTGATAAAGCAAGAGCCAGCGGGCTGGAGTTTATGCCAATGGGCCTTTATGGAATGTGCCTGGGCGCCATGGTTGGATTTCCGAACTTGGCCAGGCATTCTCCACAACGCATGAAGGTGGATATTAGACTGTGGGTTTTCGATTACGCCTATCGCAAATGTTCGCTCGTCGGCATGTTTGCGACACCATCGAGGCCCAAGGTGCTCGCGGTCGACACGCGCAAGCAACGCCCTGAACTGATGTCGGACGGCATTTTTCGAACGTTCTTGATTGAAATTTAGAGTGACCCATAAATCGACATCCTGTTGACAGAAAAAAGCGAAATAGGAGTCAGCCAATTGTTTGTGCTGTGAGTACCCTTCGGAGGGTATAAATATTCTTCGTGACATTGCTTTGTTCCATGCATTCGTTCATGGAGATGCTTTACAGTTTTATTTTTTGGAAATCGGACGTCAGATACGGCAAGTACGCGTTCCACGGGCTGCCGCGGGGAAGCGAGCCGAAATCAGTCGGTCCAGGAATCTGTGAGGCCGGATCACCGGATCGCACTTCACTTTTCAATTAATGGAAAAAACGGAATCAGGCGTGGCTTTGCGGTCTCGGTGCCCTCGACAGCGCGCCCTCGCCTCTGCGATCAGTCAACGCATATTCTCAGCGCGGCAGGAACTTCCCCCGGGCGGTCTGACCCGCCGTCACGACTATCTCGGAGAGCGACCTGCCGCCTCGTGTTTGCGGCTCCGTTCATCGAAGCCATAGCCGGCCGAGATCGTGATAACTCTCCGCTTCGAGATTTCGTTAACGCCTCGATCCGATAATTGACGGTCTTTCACGTTTATAAGGGAGCGAAGATGGAAACGCGGTAGCTATTGAATCAGGTTGCGAAAGACCTATACAACAATAAAAATGAGAGAGAAGGGGTGTTGCTTCAAGCATTGCAAGAAGGCGCGCTTACGGGGTTCGTGCTGTTGTTTAACAACACGCTTCGGGTGGATGTTCCAGTTGAAATATGGAAAAGGATCAATGAGACCGACTTTTGGGTGCGCCGTCACAGAAACGGAAAGTGGCGTTCCCGAAAATTCAGGATACCGTTGCAGTTTGCTGCTCACGCCGCAACCGGCGTCCTCCGAAACGCTCTTGAGAGTGTGCTTAGTGGTGACAAAGAGGAGTTTGATAGAGTATGCGACTTTGAATGGTTACGCGACTTGCATTTTTCTTGGACCCAAGACATTGGTACAAGAATAGGATTGTACCGCGGGCTAGTCGATCGACTCCTGGCAATTTTAGATGAGACTGCGTACGATGCCCTTGTCTATGTTGCGAAGGATGAAGCTGCAAAGCTTATCGCCCCCCAAGTTTCAAAAAAGGGGAAAGGTGGAAGATACCCGCTTGACAGCGACAAGTTCTGGATTGACGTTCTAAGGATCACCGTTAAAGCAAAACCCAAGTTTAGTAGAGAGCAGATAAAAGACAAGGTATTGGAGCAGTTTCGCTCCGAACCAGACGACATCACTCACCCGTCTCCCAGCTGGATGAAACATAAGTTGAAGGTGGCATATAACACGCTGGGATGGACGAACGAAAGTGACACTGTTATTGAACCATGATCCATATTTAGTCGGAAATCGGTCGGACGGCCGATGCGGCCAGCTCAACGACGCCATCGATCTTGTGCCCGCGGACGCTGGTGACTTTCTCGGCGCCATTAGCGCGGGGGACTTGGGCGTATCCAAGCGGCCGTGCTGGACCTGGCTTTGCACGCGCGAAGCCAGCAAACCATAACGGACCCCGGTTGAGTGGGATATCCCAATCCGGTGATCGTGATCAGCCCGGCATGATGGTGTAGCGGTCGGCGTCGCTGACAGTTCTCAACCCCAAAAGGTAGGTCGCCCTGCTGAAAACGCGGGGAACGGGATGCCGGCCGAGAGACTCTCGATGCGCCGCCCGGGAGGCCTACGACTGTGTTTTTGGAGGCAGGCGCGCGTGCCACGCGTTATCTGGCCATTACCCGAGGATCTCGATGACGGGCGGCGCGAAATGCTGTTGTTTTCCGCTGCCGTCCGGAGGTGTCCGGCCGATCAACGCCCGATGGTTGATTGGGCGCGGGGGCCCCGCGAGCTGCCGCCGCTGTGGAAGGATACCTCGCGTCGGGGCCGCCGTCGGGCTCAGAAACTGCCTCCGCCCCACCCGGCCGACCAGTCCAATCTGAAGAGCGGCTAATAATAAATATCGACATAAACTATTTCTGACGAAGTATGTACTGGCACCAAGCATAAAGTTACATAATATGCAGGCCGTTGACCAACCACGCAATGGAGGTTCGGCTTTCGATAGTGACGACATCACCTAACCAACACCGAACAAGGCGACACAGATGACCAACCTGACTTCTATATGCGCTAGTTCGTCAACAAGCCATCTTTCACGAAGGAGTGACAATGACTAGTATACATGACGACAACATTGGGGAGAGCGTATGGGCTATCCCCGATGCGTTGAAAGCAAGTCTCCGAGAAGCAGCCTTAGAGCAATCTCGACCGCAGAAACACAAAGGCGATAGGGCGAGAGCGCTCATCGGGGGAGCTTCTGAGACTCGTCGGCGCATCCAGGCGTTGCACGAAAAAAGTCGAAAGCTTCTTTACGCGACCATGGGTGATGCCATGGAGCTCCTGTGTCTGGCCATGCCGAGTAAGCAGGTCCGAGCAAAAATCCGCGAAGCGGCGAAGGAGGCGGACATCGCGGAAACGAAAGGTACGCCAATGGCATTGCTGGTGGCCAAGCTGTGCATCGGGGCGGACGAGGCGGCGGCCAGCCAGCAGGCCCAGGCGCTCAACGGCGCGCTGTTGAAAAATATCGCGCCAGACGAACTCCCTACGCACCTGGAGACCGAAGGAATTGCCAAACTGGCAGCCTACTTTCGGCAAGAACAGGGCGGTGGCAGTGGCGGGAACGGGAACGGGAACGGGAACGGAGGCGCGCAGCCGGCATCACGACGCGCAATGCCGAAGTTCGACTTCTCCGAGAGGGGCCTGAAGAACTTTCGCAAGGCCGAGGACCAAGGCGCCCTCGAAATCACGATGACCGCATCGAAAGCAGATGCCAGCGGTTGGCTCGTTGAACGAGTCAAAATCTGCGCAGAGGAGCAATAATATAATTCTGTCTGGCGGGGGAGTGACATTCCCCGCCCTTCGACGCGAAAGGACGCGGGCCACGCTGCCGACCAGCGACCAGCTGAGGCGGTCTACCCCGGCGATCGCGATTAATCCCAGGCCCGCGCCCACAACCCCATGGCGATCAGGCGTCACACGAGGCCCAGAATGCCTCGCCCTCCGCTCGACCTTGACGGCCCGTTAAGCACTCCGGCACCATGTTGGTCCCGTGCTGTCATTTTTCAGCGGAAGGGGGGCCCGTTGCGCCGGAGCCCGCATGTCTGCCGCACAGCGCGATCTAACCCTTGCCGAGGTGGCCGAGCTGCGCCGCTTTACTCCCCGATATCTGCGCGAGCTGATTCGCCGACACCAAATTCCCGTCTTGCGCTCGGGCCGGTTGATCCGGTTTGATGCGCTCTCGCTTAGAGCGCTGGAGGAAGCCCTTCGATGCCCCTCACCGTCGTCCGCCGAAAGTCGTCCGGAGCCCTCACGATCACCGGCACTGTCGCCGGAACGCGCATTCGCCGCCGCGCTCAGAGCAACAACCCCAAGCTCGCCGCGGAAGAGGCAGCAGCGCTCGAGCTCGAACTCCTCCGCACCGCCTGGCATGGCGAACGTCGTGGCTCTCGCACCTTCGCGGAGGCCGCCCTGAGCTATCTCGAAGCCGCGCCGCGCTCGGAGCATACAAGAGATTATGTGCGGCGCATGTTGTTGGCGCTCGGCGGGGAGATGCGCCTCGGACAAGTCGATCAAGATGCTGCGACCCGGCTGCGCCAAATGGTGCTCGAACCCGGTGCCAAGCCGTCCACCTATCTGCGGCAGATCGTGACGCCCTTGCGAGCCATACTGCGTCACGCTGCAGACCGCGGGTGGTGTGATACCCCGAGAATTGCCACCCCGAAGACACCCGGCGGCCGCACACGCTACCTATTGCCTGATGAGGCCGAACGATTGATCGCGGTGGCCGCGCCGCATCTGAGGCCACTCGCGGCCTTCCTGATCGGCACGGGTGCCCGGATGGCAGAAGCGGTCTATCTCGACTGGCGCGACGTGGATTTGACCGGGGCGCGCGCGATCTTCTGGGCGGACCGAACCAAAGCCGGCAACCGCCGCAATGCTGCGCTGCCCCCGTGCGTCGTCGCCGCACTTGCCAACCTACCCCATCGCGAAGGTCCGGTGTTCATTTCGGACAAGGGGCGGCCCTATGCTGATCGGCGCGGCTCCTACGGCGGCCAGATCAAGAAGGGCTGGAAGGGCGCGATCGGACGGGCCGGCTTAGACCCCGAGCTGACGCCGCACGATCTGCGCCATACATGGGCGAGCTGGCATTACGCCCTACAGCGGGATTTGCTGGCGTTGAAGATCGAAGGCGGCTGGTCTAGTGTCGCCTTGGTCGAGAGGTATGCCCACCTCCTACCGGCCGGGCAGGAAGCCACGATCCGCGAGTTTCTGGGCTGGCACCAGGCGGGCACCGATCCGGAGGACGCAAGGGCAACAGCTTGAAAGCAAACGGTGATTTCGCCGCGCTCTCGCCCTTCACACGGGTGGGGTCACAGGTTCAATCCCTGTCGCGCCCACCACGACCTCCTCACCGGCCGCGATAGGCGCGTAGCTCAGTGGCAGAGCGCTCCTACCACATAGGAGAGGTCAGGGGTTCGATTCCCTTTCGCGCCTACCGCGTCATCGCTTGGCCCGGCGCATTACTGCGCGGTGATGCCGCCGTCGACGACGAGGCCGGCGCCGGTCATGAAGCCGGCATCGTCCGAGGCGAGAAAGACGATGCCCTTGGCGATGTCGGTCACCATTGCCCATGCGGCCGATCGGGATGCGGCCTAGCGTCTGCTGGCGGGCCGGCTCGAGGTCGTTGGTGCCCAGATTGCGTGCGCGTATCGCAAGGACCTGATCGCCCATATCGGTATCGATCGTGCCGGGATGCATCGAGTTGACGCGGATCCGGTAGCCCTTGCGGGCGAATTCGAGCGCCGCCGACTTGGTGAACAACGTAACGCCGCCCTTGGTCATCGAATAGAGCGGATCGTTCGACGAGCCGACGAGACCAGCCACGGAAGCGAGGTTGACAATGGCGCTGCCGTGCGCGCTGTGCTGTCCGCTCTCGCGCAACGCCGGCGCTGACAACTTCGTGCCGAGAAAGACGCCGGTCAAATTCACGCCGCAGAGCCGATGCCAATCGGCGAGGGTCGCCTCTTCGAGGCTCATGCCGAGAAAAACCCCGGCATTGTTGACGAGGATGTCGAGGCCGCCGAAACGGTCGGTGACGGCGGTGATGGCGGCGCTCCAATCCTCCTCCCGGGTAACGTCGAGACGAGTGTACATCGCCTCGGCCCCGGCACTCTCGATCGCCCGCACGGTCTCCCGCCCGCGCTCGTCGAGCACATCGCCGACGGCGACCTTGGCGCCGGCCTCGGCCATCAGCCGCGCGGTCTCCGCGCCAATGCCGCGCGCCGCACCCGAAATCAGCGCGACTTTGCCGTCGAGACGGTTCATTGCCGCTCTCCCGAACTTCGATACCCAGCGAAACAAGCGTCGCATCTGCGCGGTGTCTTGTCCATCGACAGCACTGTCGAGCGCGTACCCTCTCCGCCCGCTTGCGGGGAGAGAGGGAGATGGCGCGGCTTCATCGCGAAATTGCCATAATGACATGATATCGTGGTGCCGTTTGGACTAAATTGCGAGTTGGTGGCCTTGACTGCGGGCGAAGCTTCACAAAGGCAAAATTGGATGGATGAGATATTACCAATCAAAAACAGCAAAATTGCTGGCTGTTCCTGGCTGTTTCTTGGCCGCCGACCTGGGCAAAAAGCGACGGTTTCCGCGGCCAGACTTGTCCTGCTGGCTGTTCTTTCGCTGTATTTAACAGCGAGATCAGCGGGGCCGGGTTAGTCGCTGTCGGGGACGGCGGCTTCGAGCTCTTCGAGCCAGACCTTGGCGGTGGCGTCGGAGGGGGCGCGCCAATCGCCGCGCGGCGACAGTGACCCGCCCGACGAGATTTTCGGGCCGTTGGGCAATGCCGACCGTTTGAACTGGCTGAGCTCGAAGAACCGGTAGAGGAAGACGCGCAGCCACTGCTTGATTTCGGAAAGATTGTAGGCGCGCTTTGCTGCATCGGGAATGTTGGGCGGCCAGCGGCCGCGCTCCGGGTCGCTCCACGCGTTCCAGGAGAGATAGGCGATCTTGGAGGGCCGGAAGCCGAAGCGCGTCGCATAGAACAGGTTGAAGTCCTGCAATGCATAGGGCCCGACGATGCTCTCGGTCGATTGGATGACCCCGTCGGCGCCCGGCGGCACCAGCTCCGGCGAGATCTCGGTCGCGAGAATATCGTAGAGAACGCGCGCCGTTTCCTCGTCGACGTCGCCGGAGGCCGCGACAAACCGGATCAGATGCTGGATCAGGGTCTTGGAGACGCAAGCATTCGGGTTGTAATGCGACATCTGATCGCCGACCCCGTAGGTGCACCAGCCGAGGCCGAGCTCGGAGAGGTCGCCCGTGCCGACCACCAGCCCGCCATTGTGGTTCGCCAACCGGAACAGATAGTCGGTGCGCAACCCGGCCTGGACATTCTCGAAGGTCACATCGTAGAGGGCTTCGCCAGTGGACGAGGCGTGCCCGATGTCCTTGAGCATCTGCTGCGCCGCCGGCCGGATGTCGATCTCGGCGCCGCGTGACGCCGAGCGCCTTCATCAGCCGCCAGGCATTGGCCTTGGTCGTTTTGCTCGTCGCAAAACCGGGGAGCGTATAGGCCAGCACATTGGTGCGCGGCATTCCCAGCCGATCCATCACCCGCGCCGAGACGATCAAGGCCTGGGTCGAGTTGAGCCCGCCCGACACGCCGACGACGAGCTTCTTCAACCCCGTCGCGTTCAGGCGCTGCGCGAGGCCCTGGACCTGGATGTTGTAGGCCTCGTAGCAGTTCTCCCTCAGCATCGCCGGGTCCGACGGCACATACGGGAAGCGCTCGACCGCTCGGCGCAGGTCGAGAGGTTCATCTGGCGCGGCAAACTCGAACGCGACGGTGCGGAACGCGGGGGGCTTGTCGGTCAAATGCCGCGCATTGTCGCCGAAGGTATTCGTGCGCATCCGCTCCTGGCGGATGCGGCCGAGATCGACATCGGCGACCGCCATCTCGGGTTCGGGTGAGAAGCGCTCGGTTTCGGCGAGCAGATCGCTCAATTCGAAGATGCCGGCCTGGCCGTCCCAGGCGAGGTCGGTCGTCGACTCGCCGGCGCCGGCGGCCGAGTAGGCATAGGCCGCGATGCAGCGCGAGGATTGCGACGCGCACAACAGACGGCGCATCTCCGCCTTGCCGATCGTGATGTTGCTGGCCGACAGGTTGAGCAGGATTTCGGCCCCGGCGAGCGCCGCATCGGTGCTCGGCGGGTGCGGCACCCACAGATCTTCGCAGATCTCGACATGGAAGGTGAACCCCGCATTTCCGCGAGCGGCGAACAGCAGATCGCGGCCGAACGGCGCTTCGTGTCCGGCTATCTCGATCGACTGACCGACGATGTCCTCGCCGGAGGTGAGTTGCCGCCGCTCGTAAAATTCCCGGTAATTCGGCAGATAGACTTTGGGCACAACGCCGAGCAGCTCTCCGCGATGGATGACCACGCCGCAATTGTAGAGGTGTCCCCGGTGCCGCAACGGCGCCCCGACGGCAAAGACCGGAAAGAGGTCGCGGCTTGTGGAGATCAACCGATCGAGCTGCCGCTCCACTTCGTCGAGCACCGCGTCCTGGAGCAACAGATCATCGATCGCATAGGCGGAAATCCCGAGCTCCGGGAACACCATCAAGGCGATGCGGGCCTTGTCGCCCGAAGCGAGGAGATCGAGGACATTGTCGGCATTCTGCCGCGGATCGGCGACTGCGACATGGGGAACGCAGGCTCCGAGGCGGACGAATTCGTGGCTGTAAGGTGAAAAGAACGAGGCCATTCGTCCTCCCTCACGATCTCGATCTGCCGGACTTCATCATTGCCCACACCACCGCGATGATGCCGAACACGGTCAGACCGCCAAAGACGAGCAATACCGTATTGGCGGATCCGATCAGGTGGTCGCCGACATCGCCGACGGCATCGCCGGCGAACAGCAGCATCGGCGCCCAGACGATCGCCGAGGTGACATTGGCGAACCAAAACCGGCCGCGCCGCATTCGCATGATGCCCGCCGCGAGCGGTATCACAGCGCGCACCGGGCCGAAAAAGCGGCCGATAAAAACGCTCTTCCCGCCGTGTTTCTGAAAAAACCGAATGCCGTTCGGCAACAGGTCCGGATTGCGCGTGAACGGCCAGATCCGGCCGATCCCGCCGCCATAGCGGTGACCGAGCCAGAACGAGACCGAGTCGCCGAGCACCGCCCCGATGACCGCTCCCACCAGAACCGGCCAATAAGGCAGCGACCCGGCCGACATCAATGTCCCGGCAACGATCAGGATCGAGGTGCCGGGAAAGAGCAGGCTCAGGAACGCAAACAACTCGCCGAACGCGGTGACGAACATCACCGGAAAGGCCCAGCCCGAATGCGCGGAGATGAATGTGAGCGTCGGCTGTACGATAGATTCCATGGTCCTCTATATAGGAGCCGAGCCGCGCCACGACGGCCATCGGAAAGATCTTGCGCCGCGAACTGCGCAGCCCAAAGGATTTATCGCAAACGCGCGGAGAACAATAGGATTCCGTGATCTGCGTCCCTTCGTGGTAAAAAATTCGCGGAGAATATAGATGACCAAACTTGACGTGCGGGAAAAGGCCGAGCGCATCGTCGAATTGTTCCGTAGCCGCCAGCCTATCGAAATATTGCCGGCGGAGCTTTATCCGGCAAACCTCGACGAAGCTTACGCCATTCGGCGCGTATTTCAGGAAATCGAGGAAAGCGAGGGACGCGGCGCCATCGCCGGCTACAAGATCGGGCTTACGACGCCGGTCATGCAGAAGCTCTGCGGCGTCGACGAACCCTGCTACGGCGCGATCTTCGCACGCGAGGTTCATCACCGCCGCGCCGAACTGGCAGGCCGCTGACTACTGTCGGCTCGGAGTCGAAACCGAGATTGCCTTTCCAGCTGGGCGACGACCTGCCGCAAAGCGGTGACCCCGACGAGATCGCCGCAGCCGTCGAAAGCTGCACGGCGGCAATCGAGCTGATCGAAGATTTGCACTATGATTACAAGCGGCTCGATGCTGCGGCGATGGTCGCCGGCAATGTATGGAATGCAGGGGTGGTGCTGGGGACGCCGGTGACCGACTGGCAGAACCGAGACCTGGCTCGGGCTACGGCCCGGCTCTCGATCAATGGGCATGAGATCGGCAGCGGAAACGGCGGCGATGTGATGGGCCATCCCGCTGAACGCGCTCGCCTGGCTCGCGGACAAGCTTGCAGCAGCCGGAACGCCATTGCGGCGCGGGATGATCGTCATGACCGGCAGCATGGTGCCGATCCAATATCCGGCGGCGGGCGACCGAGTGATGATCGAGGTTTCCGGCCTTGGCAGCGCGGAGCTGACGTTGAGCTGATTGCTAACCGATAACAGCCGGTCGGGGAGGTTTTTATGTTCTGGGTAGTCGTCGCACTTTTGTATTTCGTACTGGCGGCGGTGGCGCCAAGCATCCTCGGCCTCTTCGTCAATCGCGCCCGGCCGGACTTCGGGACGCTGTCGTTCTCGCTGCGCATCGTCTTTGTCGTCGATCGCGCTGATCTGTCTGGCCGCTACGTCGTACGTTCATGTCGAGTTCGGACGAAATCGCCGTACTCAACAAGATTTACGGGACCACCTCGCTGCCTGGCGAGCACATCATAGCGACGAATGGGGAAAAGGGTCCGCAGGCCGAGATCCTCACCCCCGGCTGGCATCCCTGGTTTCTTGTCAACGTCATTTATCAGGTCGAAAACAAAAAGGTGATTTCCATTCCATCGGGTAAATACGGGTTCCTGAACGCCAAGGACGGAGCGCCGCTGCGGCCCGACCAATATCTGGCCGACGCCTTTCCCGCCGAGCACGAGCTCGACATGCTCGACGCCCAATATTTTCTGACGCATGGCGGGCAACGCGGGCCGCAGACGACGATCCTGACCCCGGGCAATTACCGTCTGAATACATACCTGTGGGACGTGAGCATCCCGGACGCTCTCGACGTGCCGAAAGGCTCGGTCGGCGTCGTCAAATCCAACGTTCTCGCCGCCGTCCATTTCGGCAATATGGTCGCGGAGAAACCCACCTCCTGCCTACAAAAGCGAGTGTTCACCAGTTCGACCGGCGAAGCCGTCGCCGCCGACCAGAAAAAAGCCGATGAAGGCGTTCTGACCGCCGTTCTCGTCCCGGTCGGCTGCATCGGCATTTGGGAAAAGGCGCTGCAGCCCGGCCGCTATTACGTCAATGAGGCGGCTTATAAGGTCACGATGATCAGCACCCGAGTGCAGACCTGGGAGTTCAAAGGCGGCTACAAAAAGCGCTATATCGATCTGAGCCTCGATCAGGCCGGCAATTTGACCCAATCCCAACGCTCGCAGGACATTCCGGTGCCGACCGGCGCGGCCGATCCTGCCGTAACCCCGTTTGTCGAGGGCTGGCTGGTGCCGCTCGAGCTCAGGGTTCTCGCCCAGATCACCCCCGACAACGCGCCCTTCGTCGTCGCCTCGGTCGGCGGGCTGAAGGAAATCGAAGACAACATCATGGTCCCGACGATCCGATCGATCGTGCGCAATGTGGTCGGTGCCCAGGGCCGCCATGTCCTCGATCTCGCTGACAATCGCGCGGTGCTCGAGCGCGCCGTCGAGGAGGCAATCCGCCCCGAGGGATTGCGGGCCGGGATCGTCATCAAGGAGGTCAAGTTCGGCGACGTGGCATTGCCGCCGGAGCTGCTGGTCTCGCGGCTGCGCCAGCAATTGGCCGATCAGCTTCAGCTCACTTACCAGCAGGAGCAAAAAGCACAATCGCAACGGATCGAAACCGAAAAGGCCCGCGCGACCGCCGAGCAGCAGCACCAGCTCGTCGAAGCGGTGATCGGCGTTCAGGTCGCCGAGCAGAACAAGAACGCGGCAAAGCTTCGCGGCGAAGGCCAGAAGCTCGAGCTCGAGGAAGTGGCGCAAGGCCAGCGGGCGCAAGCCGACGTGCTGGGGCAGGACCGGGTGCTGACGATCACCCTCGTCCAACAACTGCTGAAAACCATTCAGGAAAAACCCGAAGTCGTTTCGCTGATCGGGCGGCTGGTGCCGCAGACGGTGGTGTCCACCGGGGGCCAAGGCGCGAGCCTCGACAGCGCCGCGGCGATCTTCGGCGCGCTGCTCAACAACGGCGGCGGCGCGACGCCGGCGTTGAGCGGGCAATCCTCGAAGAAGTGAATGGGTATCGTCATGGCACACCCGATCGTCTATGGCCCGGCGCGCAGCACCTACGTATGGAGCGCGCGGTTGGCCCTGGCGGAAAAAGGCGTGACGCACGAACTGGTCGACGTGCCGTTCGGCGCCTGCCGGCAGGAGCCGCACGTCTCGCGCCAGCCCTTCGCCAAGGTCCCCGCTTTCGAGCATGACGGCTTTGCGCTCTACGAGACGCAAGCGATCATGCGCTATGTCGACGAGCGCTTTGCGGGGACGCCGCTGCAGCCCGAAGACGTGCACGAATGGTCGCGGATGAACCAGATCATCGGCATTGTCGACGCCTATGCCTGGCCCAGCATTGCGGGGGCGATCCTGTTCAACCGCGTATTGGTGCCGCGCATTCTGGGCGGCACCTCGGACGAGGCGGCGATCGCAGCGGCCGTGCCGCGCGCCCGGTTATGCCTGTCGGAACTCGACCGTCTGATGGAGGACCACCGTTTCCTTACCGGCGCCCATGTCAGCCTCGCCGATTTAATGGTGATCCCGCTGCTCTATTACTTCGGCAACGTGCCGGACGGCCGCACACTAATGGCGGAACACCCGAAACTGCAGAACTGGGTCAAGCAAATGGAAACACGGCAGAGCTTTCAAGTGACCAAGCCCGCTGCATTCTGACCTCTGCCCTATACCCCGCGGCAGATCACGTTGAGAAGCGCCTGGCGCTTTTCGATAGTGACGGCGCGCACCGCCCGGTCGAGCGCTGCTGGCAGGGCGGCGGGGTCTTCGACTCGCTCGCCATATCCGCCGGCGGCGGCGCAGACCTGCTCAAAGGCCGGCAATTCGTCGAGGTCGATCAAGGGCGGCTTGTTGCTGCGCGCCGCTTCGCCCCGCGGGTACATGCCCAACGTGGCGCGGCGCACCGCACCCCACATCGAATTGTTCATGACGACGAACAGTATCGGCAATTTGTGCACGGCCGAGGCGTGATGGACGGCGACCGGGTTGCCGAACATGTGCGAGCCGTCGCCGAGGACGGCAACCACTAGGCGGTCGGGCGCAGCGAGCTTCGCCCCGAGCGCGGCGCCGCCGCCCCAGCCGAGACCCGACGCCGTGCTCGAACCGAAATAGCTCCCCGGAAGGTTCGATCCGCAATGCTCGGGCATCAAGGTGTATTCGTTGACGAGGATCGCATCCTCGGGCTTGACCTGGGCGATGCAGGCGCTGGCCCAGGCCATGTGGATCGGGCGCATGCTCGCGGCGCTTTCGCGCGTCTTCTGCCACGCGGCGACGAGCGCCTCGCGCTGTTCGGCGAGGCGACGCCGGCGTTGGGCCACGGCGGAGGCGGTAACGTGCGGGTCGAGGGCGGCGCTGAGCTCCGGCAACGCCGTTGCGGCGGCGCCGGTCACTGCGAGGTCGCACGGAAAACCGCGGATCGGATAGCGCGAAAACAGCGGATCGACGCCGAGATGAATAACTCGGCACTCGGGCCGCGGCGCCTCGAGGCTCGGGATCCACGGGACATCGCATTCGAGGACGAGGATCGCGTCGGCGCCGTCGAGATAGGGTGCCGCGTCATAGCCGAGATGGCACGGATGGTCGGCGGGAAGACACAGGTGGCGCGGACGGTGCTGCACGACCGGAATCGCGAAACGCTGTGCAAAATCGGCGAGAGCTTCGACCGCTGCCGGATCGCGCCCGGCGCTGGCGGTAATGATAAGCGGATTTTCGGCCGCCGCGAGGAGACGGGCCGCTTCCTCGATCGCGCCCTTGTCCGGGGCCGGCGGGGCGGCAGCGACGCGACGCGACGGACTATCGTAGGAAAAGCCCGGCAGTGGCGCCGCCAGGACTTCGCGCGGCAACGACAGATAAACCGGGCCCCCGGGTGAGGCAGTCGCAAGGGAGAGTGCGCGGTCGATCACCGTTTCGAGCTGCTGGCCGTTGCGCAATTCGTAGTCCCATTTGACGATCTCGCGCAGCATGCCAGCCTGATCGAACATCTCCTGCGCCCAGTGGATATAGACGTCACGGGCTCCGGGAAGCCCACTCTCCGTCAGTGGCGACCGGCCGGCGGTGAACAAAATCGGTATGTTGTCGCGCGCCGCGTTGAGGGCGCCGCAGATGCCATTTGCAGTGCCGACACTGACATGCACCATTACCGCCGGCACCCGGCGCGTCACCATCGCGTAGCCGTGCGCCATCGAGAAGGCGAGGTTCTCGTGCGTCGCGAGCACCGGCTGCGGCACCCGGGTGCCGGCTCGCGACGCCTTCGCGAACGCCTCGACGAGCGGCGCGAAATCGGTCCCGGCATTGGCAAACAGATACTCGACCCCGCGCTCGGCGAGGAGCGCGAGATAGGCCTCGGCCACATTGTCGACCGCGAGTTCTTTACGAGGCATACGTCCCTCCGGCGCCGACTTCGACCGCGAGACCATACATCCCTTGCCCCGCGAGGACAATTTCGTGTCCAGATTTTGCCGGATTCTGTCTTCTACGAAGAATTCGTCTTCGGACCCATCCTGGCTGTTTTTGCAGCGAATCTGCAGGCATGAGAACGATTCGGCGGGACCTCCTTGATCGGGCTTATTATAGTGGACGCTTGTCACAATCTCAATACAAAAATGACTTTCAAGCAATTATCCGCCGTTATAACGCAAACGCAACTCCCCGCCCCGGCCACCCCGTTTACCGCAGGGAGCGCGGCAAGCGATCCACAAGCGGTCGCGCTCCAGGCGTAGGTTTTAAAATCAAAACGCCCGATAGAGGCGCTCGTCATACGGCGCGCCAATGAAAGGCTGAAGTGCGTTGCGAAAATCCACCGTGTGCGCAGCGCTGACATGCGCGTTGAACGCCCGCATGTTCTGGAAGACCTCGATCAGCTGGAAGTGATTTGTGGTCGGGTCCCAAGTGATCAGAGTGAAATACTTCACTCCTGGATCGTTCCGACTGTCGGTCACGAACTGCTCGAGCAATGGTTTTGCTTGGCCGACGAAGTCCGGAATGATGTCGATATGAGTGACGACCACGACCTCTCCGAAATCATCGCTTCGCGCCGGCATACCTATCAGGAACGACACGACGATCAATGCTGGTGCCCAACGAGATATACGCATCGAAGCTCCCTCCTGAATTATTGCTCTGTGCTTGAAGCAGATTATTCGATCAAAGTGCCAGGCCGTATATCGATCGGCGCTTCGAGCAACCGTGATATCTCAGTGAGCAAAGGCGTTGCTTTGGCCGAGCCTTCGAAGGTCAGACGGTCGGCGGCGGTCTCCCAGACCGAGATTAGGACATAGAAATTGCTTCGCTCGATTTCCTGGTCGGCGCTGACGCTAATCGCCCCTTTCGCATGGCGGCCGAGGGATGCCAGCTGGTCGAGGAGCTTCCCGCCAACCTCTTTGAACGTCGGCAGGAATTCGACATAAGCCACGACGTATTGCGGCTCGTCGGCGCGAGCGGGGCCGGGGACCGCAAACGCCAACGGCGCGACTGTGAGCAGAGGCAACGCCCAAATTTTTGCCGACATAGCTGTCCTCCCAAATAAGTTGCTAGTCCTCATTCCCGTTCCTTAGACTGAGGCCGCATCAGTGATTGCGCATCGCTTCCAAGGTCCCCTGCAGATAACGTTGAGCTGCGCCTGGCGCGGTTCATCTGGCTCCGTCATGCCGTCGGAGCGCGCCGGCCGGTTTCCGCTGCCGCAGTCGCGCCAAGTCGGTCACCCCCTTTTACGAGAAGAAGGAACCGTTCCGCTCGGACCCGATTTCGGCAAACGCGCTGGAGGATGTTTGGAGCGGGTCGGATACGAACCTGTAGTCACCCACGACGGCGGTCCATTCCATCTGCGCCTTGTTGCGAATGAATTGACCCGCAAAGCCGCCGAATACCGGGTTGGTATTCCGGACCTCCACCCGTTCTTGCATGCCGCTCCAGACTACCCTGAAAGACACCCATCCCGGCACAGGCTTTCGGTCCACCTCCGAACAACGCATCCGGAGTGCTAGTATAATCGAAGATGGGCACGTGGAACGCCTGTAGGGACGCTTTCCCTTTTTCTAAATCGATCTCGACGCTGTGCTGAGATACTTCGAGGGTCCAGAATAGGCCAACGGGGGGAAATTGAGTGGGATTGAGGTCGTGGATCTGAGTCTCTGTCTGATCGCCCGCACGGAGCTGAAAGACGTCCACTCAAACAAGGGCGAATGTTGCCTCATGTATATTACCGTCTGTTCCCCGGAATTCGCCTTTCATGAACCGCATATCCGAGTCCAAAAATGGGAGCCGCAATTTCTCGCCGGTTTTGGTGTTGGTTCGTGTCACCATCCCGCTGATATAAGCAAGACCGACAAAGCCGTTGAGGTTGGTGATCGTGATCGGCTCCGCGTCGATTGGATCGCCGAGCTGCGAGGCCGGCCCAAAAACGTGATAATAACCGTTAAGAGCCGGCGTTCCACCGGGGATGGGAATTGGGGCAAATGACGGGATTGGGGCGGATGAGGCCCTCTCGTTCGCCAGCCCTGACTTAAATAATCCCGAGCCGAGCGCGCCACCAAGGGCCGCAGTTCCGGCAGCGGTGCGCGTGAATTGCCGCCGTGTCATTCCCGACGGGACTCGACGAGTGGCAGTAGCACGTTGGTTGAGTTCGTTCAATTTGGCTAGCCCAGCCCTCCGGACTGCGGCAGGACCGATGTTCATAGTCTCCTCCCTGTAACTGCAATAGTGAGGTCGCAACCCGGCAAGGGGTATCCATTGCCTGTCGGAAGCATGCCGACGCCCGACGCGGCGATCTTTTAGACGAGCTTTATATTTTCCTGAGAGCGGCTTGATTCTCCGATCTCAAGCCGCTCGCGGCCCAGGTTGTGCAACTACATCACTTCGTCCATCGGGCGCCTGGAGCTCTTCAAGCAACGCCTTCGCGTCTTTGAGATCGGAGATGTCGAGAGCTTCGGTGAACCAGCCGTAGACCGGCGCGAGGAGGTCGCGGGCTTCGGCATGGCGGCCCTGGTCGCGGCGAAGCCGGGCGAGGCTCACGGCGGCGCGCAATTCCCAGAGCTTGGCCTCCTGCCCCTCGGCGATCCTCAGGGCTTTGCGATAAAGTTCCTCGGCGGCCTCGGAATGTCCTTGCCGCAGCAACAGTTGGCCTTTGTGCCTGTTGAGCTCCGCTGCAAACCAGCGCTCCCCTGTCCGTTCGACAATCTGCAAGGCATCATCCAATAGGGCCAAGCTCTCCTCGATTTCCCCTGTGATCGCACACGTTCTGGCCAGGAGCGCGGTATAATAAGGGGTCCACGCCTCCGCCCCGGTGGCGCGGTAAGCATCCGCACCGAGACGCAGGAGCGATATCCCTTCCGCCAAATCGCCGTTTTTCACCTTTGCCCAGCCGCGATAGATTGTTCCCTGCGCGGCCCAGAGGGGGAAATCCTGCTCGGTCGCGACCGCAATCAGTTCGTCTGCCCGCTCCTCCAGGGCCGCGTTGTCTCCGACGAGCGAAAGGAGCAAGGTGCAGTCCGACAAGCTCACCGCCAAAGCCGTCGGATGAGACCGCCGCCGAGCTTCAGCTATTGCTGCATTGCTCCGTACCACGGCCTGGTCGGGAAAGCCGAGATGGAACAGTACGATCCCTAATGACGCCTGCGCTACGACCTGGGGATAATTTCCGATTTGATGGACAAGCGAGCCATGGATGGTCGGATCATGAAGCGCAAGCGCCGCTTCCAGATGCGACCGCGACGAAGCAAACCTGCCCGCGTACATCAGGGTTCGACCGGAGGACATGTGACCCAGAACGAGCCCGGCCGAATCTTTGCGTTGGCGGCTCAGATCCAGCAAATCCTCGTCCAAGCGCCGCGCCAGATCGAGTTCGCCGCGGACCGCGTGGTAGCGAGACTGCCCATAGGGAACCTGAAGGAACTCCGATGGAAAACCCAGCCGCTCCCACAGCTCTTGTGCGCGGGCAAAGGCATGGCCCGTTTCTGGAGCCGCCTGACCTTTGACCGCAAGCAACGCCGCGCCGAGGGCGCTGCAAAATTCGAGCTCCTGTCGCCGACGTTCGGGCCTACTGGGCAATAGCGCCAGTTGGTCCAGCCCCTTTCGGAATTGCGTGGCCGCTTCCACCATCGCCGAACGGGCGGCGGACCTATGACCGGCCTTGCCCCAATAGGCGACGGATTTTTCAACGAGCCCAGCCTCTGTGTAATGCTGGGCGAATATTTCGGGTTGGCTGTCCATCAGCCCGGGGAATTGGGCTTCGAGCGCTTCGGCAATCTGCGCGTGCAATCGCTGCCGGGTGTTGCGCAGCAGGCTGCCATGCGCCGCGTCCTGCACCAGCGCGTGTTTGAAGGTGTAGACCGCATCGGGGGGCAAGCCGCGCTGGAAGACTAGCTCGGAGGCGACGAGCCGGCCGAGAGCGGCTCGCAGCTCGTCCTCAGGGAGACGGGATACGGCGCGCAGCAGCTGGTATGAGAACTCGCGTCCGATCGACGCGCCGATCTGAGCCACATGCCGCACCGACGCCAGGCGGTCGAGCCGCGCCAGCAGCGAAGCGTGCAGAGTCGTCGGGATCGCAAGCGGCGGCAACGCGTGGTCAAGCACATAGCAGCCCGCCTCCGCGCGCAAGACACCGCTCTCCAGGACACTCTTGGTCAATTCTTCGACAAACAATGGCACGCCATCGGTGCGATCAACGATCTGGTCGATGACTTCAGCGGGAAGCGTCTTGCCGCCGGCGACCAGCTCGGCGAGGGCGGTGCGATCGCGCAGGCTCAGGCGATTGAGCGCCAGCATCGTCACCTGTGGCTGGCCGGTCCAAGGCGGCTGGAACTCGGGGCGGAACGTCACGATCAGCAGCACCGGCAGGCTGCGGACCCGCTCGACGGTGAGGTCGAGCAGCTCGCGCGAGGTCGGGTCGATCCAATGCGCGTCCTCGAAGGTCATCATCACCGGCTGCTGGCGTGCCAAGCCTTCGAGCTGCCGGATCAGCGCCTCCAGCGTCCGCTCCTTTTTGCGATGCGGACTGAGGTTGGGTAGAGGGTGGAGCTCCAGGGGCGGCAGCGACAGCAGATCGGCGAGAAATGCCACATCCTCGTCGGGGGGCTCTGAGCGGGCCAGCAGGGCGTCGAGCTTCTCCAGTCGAGTAGCGGGTGGGTCGTCGCGCGTGAACCCCGATGCCCGGTCGAGCTGGTCGATAAACGGAAACAGCGCGCTGTGCTGGCGATAGGGAGAGCAGAAATAGCAAAGGCGGAGATGCGGCTCGGCCTGGAGACGCTCCGCCAAGGCCGCGGTGAGGCGCGACTTGCCGAGGCCCGGTTCACCGGAGACCAACACGACCTGGCCTTCTCCCGCCTTGGCGCGCGCCCAGCGCCGCAACAGCAGATCGATTTCCTCCTCGCGGCCGATCAGTGGGGTCAGCGCCGCTCCACGCAATGCCTCGAACCGGCTCGCGACGACACTTGGACGCAGAACCTGCCAAACCGGCATCGGTGCGGCGATCCCCTTGGCCTCGACGGCTCTATATTCGAACAGCCCGCCGGACCAACCGCCGCGTGCTTTCGGCGATCAAGACAGAACCAGGTGCGGCGAGCTCTTGGAGACGGGCCGCAAGGCTCGGCGCCTCGCCCACGACACTCGCGTCCCGCGGACCGTCCCGTGGTTCGCCGCTGTCGATCGGATCGCCGACAACCACGATGCCGGTGGCAATCCCGACGCGCGTCCGGAGCTCTGCGTCGGGTTCGAGTGGGATCACGGTATCAGCGAGTACCAAGGCACAGCGGATCGCCCGCTCGGCATCGTCTTCGTTAGCGTGAGGATAGCCGAAATAGATCAATACCCCGTCGCCCAGATGTCTGGCGATGAAACCCTCAAACCGGGGGACGATTTCGGCGACGGCGCGACGATAGGCGGCAATTAAATCCCGCAAGTCTTCCGGGTCGAGGCGTGCGGCCAGTGCTGTCGATTCTGCCAGATTGCAGGACATCACCGTCAGCTGACGGCGTTCTGCGGAAACCGGATCGGGTTGTCGGGACGCGCGCCCGGTCACCCCTACAGGCGGATCATTCGACCGGTAGATCTCGGCAGGGTTGTTGATCTCGCGCACGGCGCCGACAAAACGGATGCCCTTGCCGTGCGCGGTGCGGATAAGACGTTGTTCTTCGCCACTGTCCCCGATCGCGCTGCGCGCGGCATTGATCCGCGTGCTCAGGGTCGATTCCGAGACAATCCGGCCGTGCCACACGGCCGCTAGCAGATCATCCTTGCTGACGACGCGCTCGCGGTTGCGGATCGAGTATTCGAGGAGGTCGAAGACTTGAGGCTGGAGCGCGATCAGCGCCCCGCTGCGCCGCAGCTCGCGCCGCGCCGTATCCAGCGAGAAATCTTCAAAGGAGTAGAGCAAATGTACTACTCCGCTCATACGCGAAGACAGCACCCCTACCTGCGCGTTAACCAGCCTGACATTCACGACAATGGCGGTCAAGTTTGTCAGGTCGGTTCCCTAACCGCCGCAGAGCCCTGCTCGGCGAGCGGGGAACGGCCAACTATGGAGCGCGATGGCAATGCGGACACCGAGGACGGTGCGCGGGTTGGAGGAGTTTGGTCGGGTGAGGCTGTCGCGTTCGTTTTTCATGCGCGACTTTCTGTACAGCGATATCTCGAACCTCCACGGCATCCCGAATTTGCCTTGCGATCCGGATTTGGCGATTGCGGCGGGTCGACGCCTCTGCGAGGAACTTCTCGAGCCGTTACAAGCGACATTCGGACGGCTGGCGATCCGTTCGGCTTACCGGTCGGCTGCGGTAAACGCGTTCGGTAACGCGCACCACAACAACTGTGCCTCGAATGAACGCAACTATGGGCGCCATATTTGGGACCGCCGCGATGCGCGAGGGAATATGGGTGCCATGGCCTGCATCGTTGTTCCGTGGTTCGCCGATCGGTTGGCGGAGGGCACCCCGTGGCATGCGATGGCGTGGTGGATCCACGACCACCTGCCCTACAGCCAATTACAGTTCTTTCCCGAAACTCGGTGCGTTCAACATCGGATGGCAAGAGTACCCGAAGCGCGAGATCTACAGCTTCATCCGCCCTCGCGGGTACCTGACCCGACCGGGCATGCCGAACCATGTCGGGTGACCATGCCGATCAATATCCGGACTTTCCCCCACTACAACTAGCGACGCGGGCGGTTGCGCCTGCCACCCGCCGCAACCTGGGTTAGTCCCGAGAGCCATGCCCCCACCCGCCTCGTTGCGCTCGGCACCCTCTCCCGGAATGCAGGAGAAGGCTAAGACATATTGAGCTTAGAGCACCGCGGGAGAGGGGGGACCAAGCCCCGAAGGGCTTGGCGGGTGTGGGTAGGGGAACCGATTTAACGCGCAGAGCGCTGCGCTTCCAGCCAGCCGATCATGATCCGGTTGAAGGCGTCGGGCGCTTCGACATTCGGGAAATGGCGCATGCCCGGGATTTCTTCATAACGGCCGCCCGGCACGAGACCGGCGAGCCGGCGATTTTCGCTCGCCGGGGTGCCGGGATCATCGGCACCGCACACAACCAGAACCGGCATGCGCAACGACGGCAACTTCCCGGTGAAATCGAAATTCATGATCGCCGCCGAGCATCCCAGGAAGCCCGCCGGTGTCGTCGCCGCGACGGTGTCGCGGATCTGCTTCCAGCGTGCCGGGTTTCTCGGCTTGAAAGCATCGGTGAACCACCGCTCGACGGTGCCGTCGGCGAGCGGTTCGAGCGAGTTGGCCCGCCGCACGGTGCTCATGCGCTCGTCCCACATCGCCGCCGCACCCGAGGGGCTCGCCGGTAGAGTGTCGCACCACATCGCCGAGATCAGCTTGGCGCCATACTCGATCGCGAAGGCCTGGCCGATCATCCCGCCGATCGACAGTCCGATATAGTGCACACGCGGGATCGCCAGCGCATCGAGCACGGTGGCGACGTCACCGGCGAGCGCTTGCATAGTATAGTTGCCGGCAACCGGGTCGCTGCCGCCATGGCCGCGCATGTCGAGGCGCAGCACGCGAAACCCGGCCTCAAGCAACGGCGGCACCTGCTCGGCCCAGCTGCCGCCGTCAGAGGCCAGCGAGTGGGTAATGCAGACGACCGGCCCGTTCTCCGGCCCGGCGAGGTCGTAATAAAGGCGGCGTCCTGCGAGCGGCAACAACATGTCAACTCCTCCTCTTCAGATGCGTCGGGCCGAACCGAAGCTTAGCGCAGCCAGGCGTCCGCGGGGAGGGCTCTGCAGCACCGCTTCAAGGGATCACCACCGGCGTGCCGGCGATGATCGAATGACCCTGATACAGGACCGCGTAGAGCAGCAGACCGGCGATGACCCGCAACACGCTGATGTCGCGCCAGCGCAACCGGGTGCGGCCGGGCGATCAGTGCGGCAAAGGGCACGTTCGAGGTGACTTCGGCGAGCCGGGCCCAATTGCTGCCGAGCGCGAGCTGCTTCTTGCGGTCGATCAGCACGGTGCCGCCGAGCGAGAGGGCGACGAACGCGCCAAAGAACAACAGCGAGCGCAGGTCGCCATTGGCGATGACGTGGCTCATCGCCCACAACCCGATCGCCCACATAACCGGGTGGCGCGTGACGCGCAGCACGCCGGGAGCCGGATCGTCGGCCCTGGCAAATCGCTCCATCCCCACTGTGGTCGGATTGGGGGTCGTGTAACCGGCGATCAGCAGGATCGTCGCCAACGGCATGACCGCGACCGGGAAAAAAGCCATCCACCTTTCCCGAGGCCACAAAGGAATGGTGGGCGCATGCGAATAGGCCACCAGAAGCCAGGCGAATGTCACCAAAGCGACCAACGAGTACACGGCGAGAAAGCCCCGTTCGCCCAACTGATCGCGCAAGGCTCCGCGCAGCCAGGTGCTCGACAGCACGATGTGGCTGCCGCAGAACGCAATTGCGGCAATGGCCAGCGAAAGGAGAGCATGGCTCATCGCGGCGCCGCCTTACCCGCCGTGCAGACGGGCGATCTCGAGAGCGACCTGGTCGACCAGGCGCTGCGGGTCGCCGGCGACGCGCACAATCTTGTTGCGGCTGGTCGAGCCGGCGATAATCGAGAGATCGCGGCGGGGAACTTTCCAGGCCCGCGGCGACAGCCAAATCGCCACCCGCAGGCCGTCACCAGCCAGGTTCAGGGGACCAGGCAGGGAACCGTCAGACAAAGTACTCGAACATCAGGTCGCGCAAAAACCAGAGGAGCAAAATGAGGATCACCGGCGAAATGTCGATCCCGCCGAGATCCGGGAGTACGCGCCGGATCGGCCGCAGCAGCGGCTCGGTTACGCGCCACAGGAAATCCCCGATCGTCGCGACGACGCGGTTGTGCCGGTTGACAATGCCGAAAGAGACGAGCCAGCTCAGCACCGCCTGCGCGATCAGCAGCCATATGTAGATCGAGATCACGGTGCTGACGAGGTTCAGGAAGGCGTACATCTGGCAGGAACCTCGGCGGCGAGTGGCAGGCAGACCGTACCGTCAGCCGCGGAGGTCCGCAAGGTGCGGACAGGCCCCGGCCGGACCCGTGCTTGACACGCCGCGGCACGATCACCATAGTCCGCCGCGCGCCTGAGGGGCGACGGACGCCATGGGGCCGTAGCTCAGCTGGGAGAGCGTCGCGTTCGCAATGCGAAGGTCAGGGGTTCGATCCCCCTCGGCTCCACCAACTATCCCGCAGTATCGCCCGGTCGCGTCAGCTTAGCGGAACCTCGAAGCCCCGCTGCACTCCGGGCCGGGCCATCATTGTTTCATACCAGCGCTTGACGTTCGGGAAGTCAGCCAGATCGACCTGATGGCGTTCGTGGCGCCATGCCCAGCCAAGAATAGCGAAATCGGCGATCGAGAGATCGCCGCCGGCGAACTCGACATCGCCGAGCCGCTTGTCGAGCACGCCGTAGAGCCGGCGGGTCTCTTTTGAATAGCGCTCGAGGCCATAGCGCCGGTCCTGCTCGTTGGCGACTTGCAGGAAATGGTGCACCTGACCGGGCATCGGACCAAAGCCGCCCATCTGCCACATCAGCCATTCGAGCACCGGCACTTGGCGGCGCAAGTCTGCGGGCCAGAACTTGCCGGTCTTCTCGCCGAGGTAGATCAGGATCGCGCCCGATTCAAAGACGCTGACCGGCTGCCCGCCCGGCCCCTCGGGGTCGACGATCGCAGGGATCTTGCTGTTTGGGCTGATCTTGACGAAAGCGGGGCCGAATTGCTCGCCTTTGGAGATGTTTATCGTCTTGACGGTGTAGGGCAGGCCCATCTCTTCGAGGGCCACACTGATCTTGCGGCCGTTCGGGGTATTCCAGGTGTGGAGTTCGATGCTCATCGCGACCGGCCTTTCCTGCGATAATGGTTTTCCGCCTAGCCTTCAGGATTACCGCGATCGCGCCCGGTATCAAGCTCCGATCGCCTGCATCATGGCCGAACGCAGTCGAAGAACGCGACGTTCTCCTGCGCCTCGAGGAAGCGCGGCACTCGCTCATATTGCGCACAATGCCGCCTGGCAACAAGGGTCGCGCCTTCGATCTCGCCGTAATAGCCTACCTGGGCGGAATTCGCATCGCCCTGGAGCAGGAACGGCTTCGGCCCCGTGCAGGCGGAGCCCAATGCCGCGCAGAGAAATGAAAAGACGAGCAGCAGCCGAATAGCGGGGCGGCTACAGCTGCTCAGTCCGAGGCAGCATCCATCAACGACTGGATCAGCTGAACCGGGTGGAGCAGCGAGGGTGCGTTTTGCTCCTCGGCATTTGGCGCGAGATCGAGCGTCTGATCGATAGCGAAACTGAGCATCGCCACGGTGGCGAAGACGATTGCCATCGTCCAGGCGGAAAATGTTCCACGCCGACTGCTTCCATAGGCGAACGGGTCGCGGCGCTGCGATCTCGGGCTCATGACGGTCCCTTTGTGCCAGCCGTCGCACTTTCTCTCCCTTTACGATAGGCGAGGCACTTCCCGGGCGTTCCCGCCCGCTGCCGATGACAGCTATTCGGCAGGCGAATGGCTGTTGGATTTCTCCGCCGTGTGCAGCCCCGCCTGGGCCGCAAAATCGCGCCCGCGCTCGATGTAATCGCGATACTGACCATAGCTCGGCGCGGCCGGCGACAACAGGACAACGCCTCCCGACGGCGTCACCTGCCGCGCGAAAGCGACGGCGTCTCCCATCGACCGAGCACAGTGGATCTTGCAGGTGACGTCGTCCCGCCGGGCTGCGACCGCCCGCGCCAGCGAATAAATCCGCTCCCCGCTGTCGCCGAGGCAGATGACGGCGCTGGCGGCGCCGGTGACCGCTTTTTCGACGAGTTTGCCGTAGTCGATACCGCGATCGTGCCCGCCGAGGATGACCGTTATGTCGCGCCCGGCATAGACCGCGAAGGCTGCGAGCGTCGATTCCGGTATCGTCGAGATGCTGTCGTCGACGAACAGTACCCCTCCGATCTCACCCAGCTCTTGCTGGCGGTGCGGCAAGCCGCGGAACCCGCTGGCCGCTTCGAGGGCAGCCCCCGGATCGAGATCGAGCGACTTCGCCACAGCCAACGCGGCACACAGGTTGGACCGGTTATGGGGTCGCGCGAGATAGGGGTTGCGGATCCGCCCGATTACCGTTGCGCCGTCTAACACCGCGGCGCCGCGGCAATGAATCTGGCATTCATCGTCGAAGAGATTTTGTCGCGCCGGCCGGCCGGCGGCAAACCGCTCGACGATTTCGGCCGAGGCACTGTGAACGATCCGGCGGCGGCTATGGTTCAGCAGGTTGATCTTGTCGCGATAGTAATTCTCGACCGAGAGATGCCAATCGATGTGCTCGGGATAGAGCGAGGTCAGCACCGCGATATCGCAGAGCCCGTCAAAATCTGCAGCTTGATAACTGGAGACCTCGATCACCGCGATATCGGTGGCCGCGCCGTCGATCCCGGTGATCGGGATGCCGATATTTCCGACGAGCGCCACCCGCCGGCCGAGTTTTCCCATTATATGCGCAATCAGGGACGCCGTAGTGCTCTTCCCCTTGGTTCCGGTCACACATATCGTCGCAAGGTCGGGTCGTTCGGCAAACCACAGGTTCAACAGCGATGTGACGTGCGTACCCACCTCCCGGGCGGCTTGGATTTCGCGCCGGTAAAGGCTGACGCCGGGTGATTTGACGATGATATCGATGTTGGCGAGGGCACCCGCGATCCGGTCCGCCCCAAAGGCGTATTCGATGCCGGCGCCGAGCCCGTCTGGCCGATGCCCATTTTCGGTATCGTCCAGCACCAGCAGAGGCAGGCTGGGATGGCGTTGGCGCAGGAAAGCGATTGCCGCCCGACCCTCGCGGCCTAGCCCCCAGACCGCGACGCGCTGCGTCCCGATGTCAGCCGCACGCATTGAGAATGGCCAGATATGGTGCCGGCACCCGGTGCGGGTGCCTGAACTCTAATAGCGCCCGAAATTCGGCCGGGTTTCTGTGCAGTAAGGAAGGAAATTCCCCGTTCAACCGGCGTACCACCCTGTCGTCGCGCCAGTCGAGATGAAGCGCGAGATGGGACATAACGCCGGCGCTTTCGGAGGTCTCTCCGACGCACTCGAAGGGCTTGTTGGCGTGCAAACCGCACAATTCGGCAAAGCCCTCGCGTTGGCTCTCGTCGTCCAGCAGGTTGCGTCCGAATATTTCTATCAGATCCGGTTTTGCGACAAAGGGCGACAGCGCCAGAAAGACAAACCGGCATTTCGGACAGTTGCAGCACCAGTGACGCCCGCGCGCCTCGCGCATTTGCCGAAATGCGGTATTGCAGCTTCGGAAGATGCCAAAATAGGCTGGATATTTCGAGAATCTCCGGGCGATCTCGATTTCCGATAGTGGCCGCAAAAGAGAAAAGTAGCTGATGCTCGGCGAAATGAAACGCTCGACATATCGGGCGAAATCTCGTTCGAACTCCAACGACTTGCTGTATTGGTGATTGATCTCGACGCCATCGCGGGTGAGGTTTGCGGCGCTGGCGGAGTGCTCGTTCGACATCGCCACGGCATTGCACCCGGACATTACCGCAGCGGCCAGAGCGATGGCGCTCAAAATGCCGGTTATCGGTACATGGCCGTTCAGCGCGCCGGCCTCGTTGAGCTGCAGCAGGCTGGCATCCAGCCGGCGACGGACCCTGATGAAGGGCAGCTTTGCGGCGGCGATGCAGGCAGCGATCGGTTCGGCGTCACCCAGCGAGAAGAGCACAAGCGGTTCGCCGCTGTACCTGAAGGATTCGACCGTGACTATCGAATCCTTGCCCCCGCCGACCGGCACACACGTCCTTCTCGGCAGATCGACCGGTATCGCTGCGGTTGCCGGCGTTGAACTCGACTGAAAGCGAAAATGGCCGAGCAGCGAAATGCCATTTCGGAACGCAAATTCTGCCAAGCCTTTCTCATAGAACTTCTGCAGAAACTCTGCGGTCGGCTCGTCTATATCGAAAGCTCGGCATGTCAGTACCTTCGGTATGAATGCCTTGTAGTAGCTCACCCCCGACAACAACAGGATCAGACGGAAAATCCGGTCGAGCACTTCTCTGGCCGCCGGTGAAAGCTGCTGCGGAACAAAATCAAAGATCAGCTGCTCTTCGAAGAGCGGGCCGTCGAGGTAGCTGTAGGATAGCGACAGGGTCGATCGCGCTGGGTCGTAGCGGTAGTCTTCAAAGATGAACTCGTTATACGCCATGCCCTGCTTATTCGCTTTATTGGGCTTGGACCAACGAGCGGATCTCCCGCAATTTGCTGTGGTGTGTGGTCATGTCGAGATTGTCGACAGTCATGGCGCGCAACCGAGAGACGCCGTCGACCGCCGGCCCGTTATCGACCGTCGCTTCGAGAACCGCTTGGTCGAGCTTCTCGTCCAGGCAGGCGAGCAGCCGCTCACGCCAATCCGGACGCAACGCGGCGAGCGCACCGAGAAGACCATAGGCGCCCCAGTTCGAGACCCCGGCCACGATCAGATGCCGCGCCGGGGTGACGCAGGCGATCGTCTCTCCATGATCGACATGTTGCGCGATCAATTCACGGGGTAGTGAGCCCATACCGATTTCGTTGCCGCCATCCCCGATCGCGATCGTCTCCCACGGCCCGGCGGTGAAGAGCTCGTCGAGCGGCGCCGTATACGAGCTGATGTCGAGCCCTCGCATGTTCCGCGGAGCACCGTCAGCGCTGCGGCCGCAGCGCTCGATCGAGATCGCGTGAGTGATCCCGGCATGACGCCACGTCGCGATAATCGCGGCAACATCGTCGGCATCGACCGGCACGCCTGTCGCTCCTGCGCCAGCCAATGCGGCGGCGCAGGCGATGCGGCATGGTTCATCGGTCGCGAGGCGGCAGGAAATGCCAATCTCGGCAAGTCCTTTGGCGAGCAACGCCGCTCCCACCGGCCCGTCTGTCTCCGCTGCAGGCGGCGAGCCCAGCGGAACGTAGAAACCGGTAATCAATCCGACCCTGGCGGAAGGCGCCGCTGACAGGGCCGAGGCAGCGCCATACAAGCCGCCGCTGGCAGCTTCGAATAGAGCCGTGACATGGCGCCCGACATCGACCTGGATCAGCCGCTCGATATCGTCCACCACTATACGCAAATGCGGCTGGCCTGCCGCAGTCTGGGCCGCCACTCGGGCCTACAAGCTGGCCAACTTCGAATTGACCAGATCGGTGATCAGCATCGAGCCCGGCGCGTGAGTGATGCAGAACTGCGGCCTGACCTGGGCAATTACCGCTTGCGGAGTGACGCCGCAGGCCCAAAACACCGGCAGCTCGTCACCTTCGATCGGCACGGCGTCGCCATAATCGGGCTTCGCCAGATCGGCGATGCCGATCGCTGCCGGCAAGCCAATGTGGACCGGTGCCCCGTGCACCGAGGGAAAGCGCGAGGTGATCTGAACTGCGCGAATTGCGTCGCTCGGCTTCAAGGGCCGCATCGAGACCACCAGCGGACCGGCGAACGGTCCTGCCGGCTGGCATTGGATATTGGTCCGGTACATCGGCACATTCGAGCCGCAGGTCATGTGGCGCAGCTCGATCCCGTCCTCGATGAGCGCATGCTCGAATGAAAAAGAGCAGCCGAGCGCAAAGCTGACCAGATCGTCTCGCCACACATGCAAAACCTCCGGCGGCTCTTCGATCAGTTCGCCGCGGCGCCAGACACGATAACGCGGTAGATCGGTGCGTATGTCGAGATCCTCGCCCAAACTCGGCAGGCGCGGGTCGCCCGGCTCGGAGACTGCGAGAACCGGACAGGGTTTCGGGTTCGCCTGAGCGAACCGCAGGAAGTCGTGGGCCAGCTCCTGCGGCAGAATGACGAGGTTGGCCTGGACGTTACCCGGCGCCAGTCCGGCCGTCGGTCCGGAAAGGTCCTGCGACCGAATCCGCGCACGTTCGCGCCTGCCGGCTTCGACTGCCCGAGAAGATCCTGAATCCATCAAATTATCCCCATGCGCGTGCCCACAATTCTACGGCCGTTCGGGCGCACGTGCCAAGTTATGCCAGACCCCCACTGCGCACCGGTGGGTCGCGTACGGGCGGCGGTGGGGGTTCGACCGGCGGGACCGGTACGGGGTCGGGCGGCTCGATGATCGGCGGCGGCCGGTCAGGGTCGGGCGGCGGCACCGGCGGCGTACCCGGCGGCGGGTGCGGCGTCGGGCCCTGGGCGGAGTGCGCAGAGCGAATCAGCGTCTCAAAAATCGGTGCACCGCCCGTTGTATTCCCAGTCACCGTAGCGGGTCGGCTCGGGCCCCTTCGGGCCGCCGATCTCGCGCGGCTGCGGTCGAGGCGCTTCGCGGAGCGTGGCAGGACGCGGCTCAGTAGTGTCGTGAGGTTTTTCCTTCATGTACCGAATATGGGAGGAAATGTCGTAGCCTCAACGGGCGTTTCGTACGTGCGATTTGGGAGGAGAAAATGGGTCGGCCGCTCGAAGGAATGCTGGTGGTGTCGGTCGAGCAGGCGGTCGCCGCACCGCTATGCACCTGCCGCCTTGCCGATGCCGGCGCCCGGGTCATCAAGATCGAGCGGCCGGAAGGCGATTTTGCGCGCGGCTATGACCGTGCCGCCCACGGCCAGAGCAGCTATTTCGTGTGGCTCAACCGCGGCAAGCAATCCGTCGTTCTCGACATCAAAAACCGGGACGACCGCGGTCTTCTGGCGCGGCTGGTCGCTCGCGCCGACGTGCTCGTGCAGAACCTGATGCCGGGCGCCATGGCTCGCGCCGGCTTCGACCTCGAAGAGCTGCGACGGCATCATCCGGGGCTCGTCATCTGCTCGATTTCGGGGTACGGCGAAAGCGGCCCCTACCGTGACATGAAGTCCTACGACATGCTGATCCAGGCGGAAACCGGCCTCGCCTCGCTGACCGGGCCGGCGCAGGCGCCCGGCCGGGTCGGCGCTTCGGTGACCGACATCGCGGCCGGGCTCAACGCCTATGCCGCAATTCTCGAAGCGCTGATTGCCCGGCAGCGGACCGACGATGGGGCGCTGATCCGCGTATCGTTGTTCGACGCGACAGCGGAGTGGATGGCGGTGCCGCTGATCCATTTCGATTATGGCGGCCGTGCGCCGGAGCGGATGGGGCTCGCCCACCCCTCGGTCGCGCCCTACGGCCTGTTTGCGACCGGCGACGGCAAGGAGATCCTGATCGCCATCCAGAACGAGCGGGAATGGCGGCGTTTCTGCGCCGAAATCCTCGGCGATGCCGCCCTCGCCGACGACCCGCGGTTCAGCGACAACAACCGGCGGGTCGCGCACCGGGCGGAGGTCGACGAGCGGGTCGCCGCGGAGTTCGCCCGCCATTCGCGCAATGCCCTCGCCGAGCGGCTGAAATCCGCCGAGATTGCTTTCGGAAATTTCAACACGGTCGAGGATTTCTCGCGGCATCCGCAACTCCGGCGGATCACGGTCGAGACCCCGCAAGGCGCGGTTCGGCTGCCACCCGCCCCGGCGATGTTCGAGGAGGAGCGCCCCCCTGGCCAAGTGCCGGCTCTCGGCGAGCACACCGCGGCGGTGCGCGCCGAGTTTGCGCAATGAGCCGCGCTTATCTCGCCGCGGCAATCGTTCTCGAGATCTGCGGAACGACCTCGTTGAAGCTCTCCGACGGGTTCACCCGCATTGGCCCGTCGGGCGCGGTCGTACTCTGCTATGTAGCGAGCTTTGCGCTGTTGGCCCTGGCACTGCGCGGGATCGAGCTGTCGATCGCCTATGCCGTGTGGTCCGGTGTCGGCACCGCGGTCGTCGCGGCGATCGGCATCGCCTGGTTCGGCGAGACCGCCGGGGGCTGGAAGCTGCTGTGTTTGGGTCTGATCGTGCTCGGGGTGGTGGGGCTCCGCCTTTCCGAGCACGCTTCGTAATCGGTTACTGGGCGAGCAGAGCAGCGCCGCCGAGAAATGCGGGCAGCGGATGGGTCACCACAAAGGTCGGGATCGGCTCAAGGTAATCTCGCAAGCGGCCTTTCGCCTCGAAACGCTCGCGAAAGGGTGAATCGAGGAATGTCTGGCCGAGCTTGGGGACGATCCCGCCGCCGATATAAACGCCGCCGCGCGCGCCGAGCGTCAGCGCCAGGTTGCCCGCCATCGTTCCGAGCATCGCGCAGAACATCATTGTCGTCTCGACACACAGCGGGTCTTCGGCACGAATTGCAAAATCAGTGATCTGGGCCGCCGTGTAACCTTTCGCGGGCACGCCGTCGATGACGGCGAGAGTGTTGTAGAGGTTGACGAGCCCGGGGCCGGACAAGGCTCGCTCAGCCGAGACGTGGTCGAAGTGTCGGCGCATCCGATCGAGGACGGCGCCCTCGCGATCGGTAGCGGCCGCCATCGTCGCATGCCCGCCTTCCCCGGTCAGCGGGATCCAGCCTTTGCCCGACCGCACCAGTCCGGAGACGCCGAGCCCTGATCCCGGGCCGAGCACGCCAAGCGGCGTTCCGGCAACCGCAGCGCCGCCGCCCACGGCGAGACGCTCTTCGGGCTTGAGATGCGGAAGGGCCAGCGCGAGCGCGGTGAAATCGTTGATCACCTCAAGCCGCTCGAGGGCTAACCGGGCCTTCAACTCGCGGACCGAGAAGCTCCAGGGGTGGTTCGTCATCGCGACCCGGTCGCCGGTGATCGCCGAGGCGATCGCGATGGCTCCTTGCCGCGGCATCGGCAACGGCCCGCGCTCCGCGAGAAAGGCGGCGAGCGCATCTTCGATGGCCGGATAGTCTTCGTCAGCGAGGGTGCGCGAATGCAGCAGCTTTGCGTCCGGTGAGACCAAGCCGAAGCGCGCGTGGGTGGCCCCGATATCGCCAACAAGCCAAGTCTCGGGCGTGCCCGGTGCGGACATCACCATCCCCGGGCGGTCGCCGTCAGGGCGCGCACAAACCTCTCGCGCCACGCAGTTATGTCGTTGCGTTCGAGGA
Source organism: uncultured Alphaproteobacteria bacterium (assembly GCA_963700195.1). Taxonomy (GTDB): domain Bacteria; phylum Pseudomonadota; class Alphaproteobacteria; order ATCC43930; family CGMCC-115725; genus AP-15. The sequence continues at coordinate 115,215 of CAVOWQ010000012.1, read as the reverse complement.
CCTTCATCATCGCGGTCCAGCGTTCCTTGCGCTCGCCGAGCGGCATGTCGAGCCCCTGCAGGATGGCTTCCGCCATTTCTTCGACATCGAACGGGTTGACGATCACCGCCTCCCCGAGTTCGCGTGCCGCCCCGGCAAAGCACGACAATATCAGAACTCCGGGATCTTCGGCGGATTGGGAGGCAACATATTCCTTGGCCACCAGGTTCATGCCGTCGCGCAGCGGCGTGACCAGGCCAATCCGGCTCGCCCGGAAAAACCCGGTCAAGATCGGGTGGCTGAAGCTTTTGTTGATGTACCGCAGCGGCGTCCAGTCGAATTCGCCGTAGCGGCTGTTGATCTGGCCGGCCGCCGCTGCGAGGGTCTTGCGTATATCCCGATATTCCGGGACCTCGGAGCGCGACGGCGGCGCGATTTGCATGAGCACCGTTCGGCCACGCGTCTCGCGATAGGTCTCGATGAAGTGCGAATAGGCCTCAAATCGCGCTTCGAGACCTTTCGAGTAGTCGAGCCTGTCGACGCCAATCATCAACGCCCGGTCCCCCACGCTTTGGCGCAGGCGCCGCATGTGGCGGTTGCCGTCGGCGGCTTCAGCCTGCGCCGAAACCGTCGCGACGTCGATGCCGATCGGGAAGACCTGCGTGCGCACGACGCGCCCGAAGGCGCGCAAGATGCCCTGTTCAAGTTCCTCTCCGCCGGCCCAGCGCAGCAGATAATCTCTAAAACCGTCCAAATCCGATTGGGTTTGAAAGCCGACCAAGTCGTAAGCGCACAGTGATCGCATCAACGACTGGTGGTTCGGCAGCACACGGAGCAGCTCGGCGGCAGGAAAGGGCGTGTGCAGGAAGAAGCCGATGGGCTCGGTCCGGTCCAGCTTGCGCAGCTCCTCCGCAAGTGGGATCAGATGATAGTCGTGAACCCAGACGAGATCCTCCGGCAACAGCATCGGAGCCAAGGCGCGCGCAAACATCCGGTTGACGCGCAAATAGCCGGAGAGATCGCGCCGCGAGAACTGAACAAGCGAGCTGCGAAAATGGAACAAGGGCCAGAGCACGCGATTGGCATAGCCTATGTAGTATTCGTCATAATCCTTCCGTGAGAGATCGAGCGTCGCAAAGGTCAGAGGCCCGTCGGCAACCAAGCTGGGCTCGGTCCGCACCGTGTCCTGAACCTCGCCACTCCAGCCGAACCAGATGCCTCCGCTCTGCTGCAGCGCGGACCGTATCGCGACCGCCAGGCCTCCCGAATCAGGCCTTGCGGCGACGGTCGTCGTTACTCGATTGGAAACCACCACCAATCGTCGGTTCGCCGCGTTTGTTCGGGAGAATACCGAGTCTGCCAATCGCGGTATTCTGGCTGCATCGGCTCGACTGGCTACAAAAAAATCGCTTTCGGCCATTTCCGCCTCGCCGCAACATGCCCGAGTTAACGCCGGGTCTTCGATTATGTTCCGGTAGCGATCATTTCGCTACGTCAATTTTAACCTTGACGATGCTTAGCACAGGCTGCGGCTCGCGAGCCAAGCGAGCACTGCTTCGACCGAAGGCAGGCGGTAATTTGCGGCCGTTGCACCGCCGAAGGACCCGACCCGGATCGCGACGCCGCCGCGGCGGCGGATTTCGGCAAAGCCGTCCTCGTCCGTCGTGTCGTCCCCGACAAAAACGGGGCGACGTCCGACGAACGGCGGTTCGGCCAAAAAGGCGGCGATGGCCTGCCCCTTGTCCGCACCGCGGGGTTGGAATTCGACGATCATCTTGCCCATGATCAGGCGCAAGATCGAAGCCATCTCACGGTGGAGCGCCTCAACGAGGGTCCGGATCTCCGCCTCTCGATGGGGCATCGCACGGTAATGAAGCGCGAGCGTTCCACCTTTGTCCTCGAGAGTGAGGCCGGCTCCATCCGCTGCGAGCGCCGCTAGCTTTGGGCGCAGGCGATCGAGCGCTGCTGCACTGTCGCCGTCGGCCAGGCAAGCGAGGGTCCCGTCGGCGCGGCGTCGCTGAAGCCCGTGCAGACCCGCTGCGGCGCCTTGCCACGGCTGGAACAGCCGGTCGAGCTGAGCCAGCGGGCGGCCGCTGATCAAGGCAAGCGCTCCCCCGCGCTGGGCCGAAAGCCGGATCAGCAGCAGCGGCAAGCCGTCTGGTACTTTAACCAGTTCCGGACGGGACGCGATCTCGAGCAGCGTCCCATCGACGTCGAGGAACAGTGCCGCCTCCGGATCGAGTGGCGGCACCGATAATTCGGCGGCCGTCAGAGAAGCGTCTTTGTGCATCGCACATTCCTCTCCCGCGGGAGGTACGCTAAATGCCTGAGCTGAACGCTATTCCCCAGCCCGGCCAAGGCGTTTCGAAAAAGAGTCTTGACTTCGCGGCCCGATGCCCTAAATTGTGCAGTGCGGTAACGATCACTGGTTGTGGTGTTACCGTACGTCTTCTAGGCGTTTCCTCCCTAAACTTGGGCCGCGGTCAATCTGCGGCCCATTTTTTTGCCCCCAATTTTTTCCCCGGGCTTAACCGACCCGCCGAAGCCTGATCGAATTTGCGGTCCGAACCGACCAATGCTCCGGGCTCGATGTCGGGCTCCGCCGCAATCTCGCGGTAGATCGGCGCGAAATCGGGTCGGGTCGCATCGAACAGCTGCTCGAAGTCGTCGATCACGAAATAGGTCTTCTGGAAATCGTCGATGCGGTAGCGGGTCCGCATCACCCGCCGCAAGTCGAACCGAATTCGGCTTGGCCGGGGGTCGTTGAGAGAATAGACCGCCTCCCCGGCGGAAGAGAGGATGCCCGAGCCATAGATGCGTAGGCCTTCCTGGGCTTCGATCAATCCGAACTCGACGGTATACCAGTACAGCCGGGCCAGATGCTGCAGGTGCCCGAGCCCCAATGCCTTGATTCCGCCTTCCCCGTAGGCCTGCATGTAGTCGGCGAAAACCGGGTTCATCAGCAGCGGCACGTGGCCGCAGATATCGTGGAAAATGTCTGGCTCCTGGAGATAATCGAGCTGTTCGCGCCGCCGGATGAAACAGGTCGACGGAAACCGGCGGCGGGCAAGACAAGCAAAGAAAACATCGTCGGGAACCAGACCGGGCACCGCGATGATCCGCCACCCGGTTGCGGCGTCGAGCACCTCGCTCAATTTTTGGAGATCCGGAATCCCTTCCGCCGCGACCCCGAGTGCGCCGAGCCCGTCGAGAAACTCATGGCAGGCACGGCCCACCAGGAGCCGCTGCTGGCGTTCAAACAGCAGCCTCCAGATCGCGTGCTCTTCTTCGCTATAATCCTGCCAATTCTGCTCGATCGAAAAATCCGAACTAAAATCCTCCCGGATCTTGGGCATCGACCTACTCCGAAATTCGCGCCCTCCCACGCGCGGTTGCGCCACTCCTCAAATGTGACTGCCAGGGGGGCGCATCAATTGAAATGTCGAGCCTCAGAGCCCCGCTCAAAATGAGAAGTGCGTCTTTACGACGTGTATCGTCTTCCCGGCAAAAGCGGGGGTCCAGAGCCTGCCCCTGGCTCGAACAGGGGGAACCGCTGCGGCCCTACAGTCCCTGGATTCCCGCTTTCGCGCCACGGCTGTCCGGGGAAAATCGTGCGGCGGCATAAAGGAGGAAATCGGCCCCTGGTTTCGTCTTGGCCGGGCTTGGCCCGGCCATCCACGCCCTCGAGCGCCCGAAACAAAGGCGTGGATACGCGGATCAAGTCCGCGCAAGACGACCTTGGGTTACTTCCAGCGAGTCCCCAACAGGTTATCCTTGCAAGGAAATTTTCCCCGGACAGCCCTGCGCTTTCGCAGGAATAGCGGGAAAAATCGGTAAGTCATCGAGGACCTTGATTTAATCTTGGCCGGCCTTACAGGCGGTCTTTGGCAGGCAGTCCTGCACGGCTTGGCCCAGCCGCTCGATCAGATCGGCGAGGTCTTTGACCAGCCGCGCAAAATTCGGCTTTCTGCAAAAGCTGCGTTCGTCCATGTATAGCGCCCGGTTGATCTCGATCTGCAGCGCGTGGCAATGCACGCTCGGCCGTCCGTAAAATCCCGTCGTGAAACCCCCGGCATAGGGCGCATTGATCGCGACCTTGAAACCACGCTCGGCGAGAAACCCGCAGGTTGTCTCGAGGATCCGGGGAGCGCAGGCGGCGCCGTAGCAATCGCCGAGCACAATATCGGCGCCATCTTGACCGCAGCCGGAGCTCGACGGCATCGAATGGCAATCGACGAGAAGATAGCCGCCGAACATGTCCACGGTCTCTTGAACCAGCCGGCGCAGCACTTGATGGTAAGGGTGGTAGAGGCACTCGATGCGCCGTTCGGCATCGACGAAGCGCAACTTCCCGGCATAGATGTTCTCGCCGCTGGCAACGATGCGGGCGATCGTGCCGAGCCCGATGCGAACCCGCGGCGAGCCCGCATTGACATAGCTCGGCAAGGCGTCGGAGAACATCGTCGGGTCAAGCTCGTAAGCTTCCCGGTTGACGTCGAGATAAGCCCGCGGAAAGCGGGCCGAGAGCAGCGGGGCGCCGAGCTGTGGGGCGGCGGCGAACAGCTCGTCGACAAAGCTGTCTTCGGATTGCCGCAGGGCCAGCGGGTCGAGCCGCGAAGCCGCCACGAAATCCGCCGGATACTCGGACCCGCTATGGGGCGAGGCGAGGACGAGCGGCAGCCTGCGTGCTGCCGGTTCGTAGAGGTCGAGAACCCCGGCGGCGGCGGGCCGGGACACGAATTCACCATCCATATCACGACCTTAGTGCGCGGTGTCGAGGTTGTCATCAGCCCCGCATAATGCAGCTGCGCTAACGCCCAGAGAGGAGGCGGATCATCAAGATCGTTCTGGACATCACACGGCTGGTGCAGGAAGGCAAAATCACCCCTGGCGAGGCGGAGAGGCTGAAAACCCTCGCTTCCCGCGACACGACCATTTTGGCGATCAATGCGTTGATGGTTTTTGGCGCAGCTGCCGTGTCCGCCGGCATCCTAGCCCTCGACCCCTCCTTTGAGGCTGGGGCAGCGCTCGGCATCGCCTTCGTGCTGATCGGCGTTGCCGTGACGTTCCGCGCCTCGGAACAATGGGGCCTGCTCGGGACGGCGACCACAATCATCGGCGCGTTGCTGCTGTCGGGTGGCGTGATCGGTCTGTTCGAAGGGGCCTTTGCCGGTACCGCTTTCACGGTCGCTTTGCTGTTCGCGCTCGCGGCGCTGATCCGCAGCAGCTTGCTGATGGCTCTGGTGCCGTTAGCGGTCGCCGGGGCGCTCGGCAGCAGCACCGGTTATGCGCACGCGACCTACATGCTGATCGTCAGCGAGCCGGCGATCACGATCGTCACGTTTTCGCTGCTCGCCGCGGCGGCCTATTTCGTCTCGCGGCACGTAGAACCGGCCTATGAGAAGCTGGCGCTGGTGTTCGCCCGCGTGTCGCTGCTCCTCGTCAATCTCGGGTTCTGGGTCGGCTCGTTATGGGGCGACTATCTGGGCGAAAGCTGGGTCCACGGCGATACCTCGGGGAGCCGGGGAAGCTGGCAGACCTGGCGCGCCGCGGGATGGCATATCCCCGATCTGGTTTTCGTGATCGGATGGGCGGTGCTGCTCGTCGCCGTCGGGATCTGGGGCGCTTCCGTGAACCGGCGGTGGGTCGTCAACACCGCCGCCACTTTCGGCGCGATCCATCTCTACACTCAATGGTTCGAGCGGCTTGGCGCACAGCCATGGGCCATCATAGTCGCTGGCCTCACGGTCGTTGCGATCGCCGTGATGTTGTGGCGCTATAACGCCGGCCGCACCGGCGCGGCTTTCCCGCGATTGGCGGCCTAGGATAATAGTTCGAATGGAGCGGCGACAGCTCGGGACACTGGAAGTCTCGGCGCTCGGCCTCGGCTGCGCAACGATGACGCTGTTTTATGGCGAGCCCGATCCTGCATCGGCGATCGACACGATCCGCCGCGCCCGTGAACTGGGCATCGACTTCCTCGACACATCGGACGCCTATGGCAACGGCCGCAACGAGGAGCTGATCAGCCGGGCGGTCGACGGGCGACGGCATGATTATGTCATCGCCAGCAAGTTCGGCAACCTGAGGCGGCCCGACGGAACGCCAACGGCGGACGGCCGGCCGGAATACGTCAAGGAGGCATGCGAGCGCAGCCTACAGCGGCTGCGGACCGAAATCATCGACCTCTATTACATTCACCGGGTCGATCCGACGGTGCCGATCGAGGACACGGTCGGGGCGATGAGCGAACTCGTCCGCGCGGGCAAGGTGCGTTTTCTCGGGATCTCGGAAGCGGGCCCGCAGACGATCCGGCGGGCTCACGCGACGCACCCTATGTCTGCGGTGCAGATCGAGTATTCGCTGTGGACCCGCGACGTCGAAGGCGAAATTCTCGGCCTTTGCAGTGAGCTCGGCATCGGCTTTGTCGCCTACAGCCCGCTCGGCCGCGGCTTTTTGACCGGCGCCGTGACCCGGCCAGAGGAGCTGCGGTCCGGGGATGCGCGGCTACGCATGCCGCGCTTCCAACCGGAGAATCTGCCGCGCAACCTAGAGCTCGTCGCCGAGTTGCGCGGGCTGGCCGTGGTCGAAGGATGCACGCCGGCGCAATTGGCGCTCGCTTGGGTGCTGTCCCGCGGCCCCTCGATCGTGCCGATCGCCGGCACCAGCCACCGCCAATGGCTGGAGGAAAACGCCGCCGCTTCAGAAATCCGGCCATCCCCAGCGACCGCAGAGGCTCTCGAACGGATCTTCCGGCCGGGTGCGGCAGCCGGCGCGCGCTACTCCGATTTGCTCGGCAGGGCACTCGGGATCTGATACGAAGCGAAAGAGGGAAATTAAAGACGATCGGGTTGTTGTGCCAAGAGGTGGTGTGGCGCTCGCCGTATGCATGGTCGCGGTTACGCAGATCCTCCCGGCGGCGGAGGGAGCAGGCGAGGTTTACGATCCCGCCGCCGCTGTAGCGGCGATTTGCCGAGGATACGCCGTCGCACAACACGCGCTGCCCTACGACACGATGTACGCTCAATGCATGTATGCCAGAGGCTATGTCGTGCCTGGTTTCTCGCCGTCACCCGATTCGCCGGGCTATCAGGGCGAGTTGCCGGGACCGGGGGCAATCGGCGGCGGGCACTAGCGTTCCATCCCCATTTAAGGGATCGCTTACCGCTTGCGTGCGTAGAAATACCGGCCGCAAGATCGGCTTGCGTTCGGGAAGCGGGAGGGGAAATGAGACCTATCGATCGGCGGGTAGTGGCCGCGGTGGCTGCGGCGATTTCGTTGACGGCATGTGTGGCGCCGCCGGCGGGGCCGACCATTGCCGTCGCGCCCGGGCCGAATAAGAGTTTCGACGCCTTTGCGGCCGATCAGGCGGCCTGCCAGCAATATGCCGCAGCGGAGACCGCGCCGGCGGCGGCAGCAGCCAACAATCAAGCGGTAGGCGGCGCGCTCCTCAGTACCGCTCTTGGAGCCGGAGCTCGGAGCCGGGATCGGCGCGGCCGCAGGCGCCGCCGGGAAGGGGGCTGCGATTGGCGCGGCCTCTGCGGCGCTCTCGGCATCCTCGGGAACGCAGGCGGCGCCCCTTATGCGCAGATATCGCTGCAGCAGCAATACGATGTCGTCTATGCCCAGTGCATGAGCGCCCATGGCAACCCGGTGCCCGGTTTATCGGGACCGCCGGGCCAATCGCCCTATTCCGGCCCACCGGACCAGTCGTCTTATGGTCGGTATGGTCCTCCGAGCCCGCCGCCTTACGGTCCAGCGGGCTATCCTGGGGGCTATCCTGGGGGCTATCCAGGCGCCTATCCCGGGGCGCCGGTTGCGCCGCCCCCCGGCTATTGACCAGACAGCTGATGCGCTAAGCCGGGGTCATCCGCCGGCGGCTTTTTTCTATTGTCGGTCAGGAACAGCTGTTTCAGCCCGCGGCGGTGCGCCAGCAAGCGCCCCCAGGCGAGCGCCTCTTCCTCCGTATCGAACACCCGCACCCGCGGCACCATCCTGGTAGCGCGGGCGACTTCGTCCCACTCTTCTATCAGACTGGCGCGCACGCCGATTGGTGCCGGGTCGAGGATCAGGGTCAGTTTCATCGCGCTCTATGTATGACACTATGCCGTGATCACAGCGGAGGATGCCATGTTGGATTTGAGAATTCGCGACCGAAAGGCTCTGGTCTGTGCGGCGAGCAAGGGGTTGGGGCGGGCCTGCGCGATGTCGCTGGGGCGTGCCGGCGTCGAGTTGACCATCACCGCGCGGACCTCCGAGACCCTCGAGCATACGGCAGAGGAGATCCGCAAGGAGACCGGCGCCAAGGTGACGGCAGTCGCCGGCGACATCTCCACCGAGGCCGGCCGCGCGGCTGCGCTCGCCGCCTGCCCGAACCCCGACATCCTCGTCAATAATTGCGGCGGCCCGCCGCACGGCGATTTCCGCGAATGGTCGGTGGAGGACTGGCAAAAGGCGGTCAACGCCAACATGCTGACGCCGATCATGCTGATCAAGGCGACCGTCGACGGCATGTGCGAGCGCAAATTCGGCCGCATCGTCAACATCACCTCGGGCTCGGTGAAATCGCCGATACCCAATCTCGGGCATGAGCAACGGCGCGCGGGCGGGCCTCACCGCTTTCTGCGCCGGCATCGCGCGGCAGGTGGCAAAGCACAATGTGACGATCAACGGGTTGTTGCCCGGCCCGTTTCTGACCGACCGGCTGCGTTCGGGCATCGAATACGACGCGCGGCGGCAGAACGTCTCCTTCGAGGAGATGCTCGCCAGGCGCGGCCAGTCGAACCCGACAGGCCGGGTCGGCGACCCCGCCGAATTCGGCGACGCCTGCGCCTTTTTATGCAGCGCCTCCGCCGGTTTCATCGTCGGCCAGAACCTCCTGCTCGACGGCGGCGCCTTCAATTCGACGATGGGGTGAGGGGCTACACCGTCGCGATGGCGTTGGCCGGGGACCCGACGGCGCCCGGTAGCCGCAAGGGCGGGGCTGTTAAGAGGAACCGCGAGCGCCCGCGGTCGCGCAGCCAATCGGCGAGGTCGGAGAGGTGCCAGATTTCGCCGAGATAGACGCCGAGCTTGAAGAGGCAATGGGCGTGTAGCGGCAGCGAGGCGCAGTGGTCCTCGCTCTCGCAAGGGCGCGAGGGCATCTGCTCGACCGCCCGGTTGTCGGAAATGAGCGCGACGACGCCTGATCTGGTGATCCAGTTGAGGAGCCGCTCATCGCGCCCGTCGAGCCCGGCGCCGGGATTGGCGGCGAGCACCTTGGCGTCCGGACTCTTATTCATGCCGAGGATCACCCGGTCGTAGCCGGTTCGGAAGCAGACCAGGTCGCCCTCCTCGACCTCGACCTTGTCTGCTTCCATGATCCGCATCAGCTGGTCGTAGCCGACAAAGCTTTCGCCGCGCCCGCAATGCCGCTCGAGGTCGATCATCACACCGCGGCCCTGTATGCCGTGCGCCGCCATGTGGTCGATCGACAGCTTCAGCGCCCCGACATGCTCGCCGCGCTCCACCGCGCCGCCGTCGCGGTAATCCATCGGCCCGATGATGTCCTCGCCGGCGCGGTAGCCGTTATAGAAGACGATTTCGGGCTTGCCGTCGCCGTCGGCGTCAAACAATTGCCCGACATGGGCTAGGCTGTCCCATTGCGTCGAATACTGCAATGTCATCTCGACGATGTCGTCGCAGACCACGTCGATCAGTTTCGGGTCCTCGCGGGCGAGCGGGTAGGCGATGTAGGGCATCCCGTTACGCTTGTTGGCGATGAGCCGCGGCGGATGGCGGCGCGGATTGACGACGGTGCCGCCCGGATAATCTAGCGGCAGGCTGAGGCAGAAGGTGCGGCCTTCCTTCACCTCGGCGACGCCTTTGAGCACCTTCTCCGGGGTCAACAGATTAAGCCGGCCGAGCTGATCGTCGGGGCCCCAATCCCCCCAAGTCGATCCCGGCGGACGGCGCTTCCAGCGCAGGTTCTCGGTCATCTTCTGCTCCCTCTTATGTCCTCTAGATCTTGTCATCCTGAGGATCAGGTTTCGTTATCCACCTTGACCAATTTCTGCAGGCTGCGGAGACCCGGTGGTAATTGCTCGCCCTTGGCGCGGACGCGGCGGCCCCAGTTGGTGAAGGAAACTTCGCCGACATAGATATCGCCGCGCGAAGTCGACCGCGAGCCCGTGCGGTGAGATGAACTGGCCGGGATTGAGCCCAGCATGGGCATGACCGAGCCGCGCCAGGAGCTCGCCCTTGCTCGTATAGATGCTGACCCGCGGCCCGCAATTCGGCAGGTCGATGTTAACCGCCATATCCGGCCCGATCTCGCCGATGAAGAAACGCGGCGTCTTCGTGCCGCTTTCCATGTAGAGGCCGGAGGGGCGGTGCATGTTGTTCCACTGCGCTTCGTACTTGCCGTCGCCGTCGAATACTTGGACGCGGTGGTTCTCGCGGTCGGCGACGTAGACCCAGCCTTCGGGGTCGCAACAGATGTTGTGGGCGATGTTGAACTGGCCGGGATCGGTGCCGGGCTCGCCCCATGAGGCGACCCGCTTGCCGTCCGGCGTGTATTTGTGGACGCGGGAATTGCCGTAGCCGTCGGAGACGTAGAGGTAGTCGCCTTGCGGCGACAGTGCGGTGTGGGTGCAGCGGTGGAACGGCTCGCCGCTCATATAAGGCGCCGGCTTGCCGGGGATGCCGATGGTCAGCAACACCTTGCCGTCGAGGGTGCACTGGCGAACCGTGTGGTCGCCGTCGTCGGTCAGCCAGATCGTGTCGTCCGGCGCCATGTGGACCCCGTGCGGCCGCAAGAAGATGCCCTCGCCCCAGGAGCGCAGGAAATTGCCGTTGCGGTCGAACACGCACATCGGATGCTTGCCGCGGTTGAAGGCATAGACGTTGTCGTTCTTGTCGACCCCGACCGCGGCGACGTCGGCGTTGAACTCCATGCCCGGCGGCAGCTTCGCCCAATTGTCGCTGACCTCGTAACGATAGCCGTCCGTACCGAGTGTTACCGACATGGCGTTCCCCTTCTCGACGGGTCCTGGGATGGTTTCGCAGCGATTATAGAAGCGCACTCTCGCGGCACAATCCCGATACGGGGTCGCCGCTGAGGTGGTGCAGCCCATAAAATCCCATGCGGCCGTTTGTGCGGGTCCCTTCTGGCTTTGACAGGCGGGTCGCGAACTCCCAGATTCTCTATGGCCAGACGGCCGGATGGCCGCTCTCCGCCTTTGGGCGGAGGGAGGAAAGTCCGGGCTCCACGGAGGTACGGTGCCGGGTAACGCCCGGCGGGGGCGACCCCAGGGAAAGTGCCACAGAAAGTACACCGCCGGTCGATCTCGGGACACCGGGCGGGCGGCAAGGGTGAAACGGTGCGGTAAGAGCGCACCGCGCCGCCGGCAACGGCGGCGGCAGGGAAAACCCCACCGGGAGCAAGACCAAGTAGGAGCGGCAGGTATCCCGTTCGCGGGGATGCCGGGCGGACCTTCGCGCCGCCGCTCGGGTCGGTCGCACGAGGCGCTCGGCAACGGGCGTCCCAGAGGAATGGCCATCCCCGCTCCGAGGACCAGCTCTTCAGGGCGGGACAGAACCCGGCTTACACGCCGTCTGGCGCTCTTTTTAGGAACATTTCAAGAACTTATCTCGGCAGCAAAAAGAAATTGATGGTTTTATTTAGAAAAACCATTGACGCCCATATTATACCATGATATCCCATATCTACCCAAGGACGGGCATTGCCGACGGGGGGAAACTCGGCAGCGCCTATCGGGCGCCCCTTGCCGAGCGTCCAAGGGTGAGCGTTGGGGGAAGAAGTGGAATTGTTTTTCTCCACTTTCGTGAACAAGGTCGACCGCAAGGGGCGAGTTTCAGTGCCGGCGACCTTTCGCGCTGCTGTTGCAGACCAAAGCTTTCCCGGAATAATCGTCTTCCCCTCGTTCAAGTATGCCGCGCTCGACGCCAGCGGCATCAAGCGGATGGAGGAGATGAGCTCGCGGATGGATACTTTAGAGGAGTTTTCCGAGGATCACGAGAACCTTGGAATGCTGTTCGCTTCATCGCACTCGCTCCCGTTCGATCCCGAGGGCCGCATCATCCTGCCCGGAATCCTCACCGAGCATGCCCACATCACCGAAAGCGCGGCGTTTGTCGGATTGGGGAAGAGCTTCCAGATCTGGGAGCCGACCCGCTTCGCCGATCACCACGCAATGCTGCGCGAGCGAGCGCGCCGCCAGGGAACCCGATTGCCGCCGCCGGGCGGCCCCGCCGAGCGGCGCCGGGAATGACCGGGCGGCGCTCATCCCCACCCGAACCAGCAGCACAGGCCGCCCGGCCCGAGGCGATGCGATCTGCCGGGCACATTCCGGTTCTTCTCGACGACGTGATCGATGTTCTGGCCCCGCGCGACGATGCCGTCTATGTCGACGGCACCTTCGGCGGCGGCGGCTACAGCGAGGCGTTGCTCAATGCAGCGCACTGCCGCGTCTTTGGCATCGACCGCGATCCCGAGGCGGTGCGGCGGGGCCGCGGCTTAGCCGAGCGTTACGGCGAACGCCTTCGTATTCTCGAAGGGCGGTTCGGCGACATGGCGCAACTCCTCGCGGCGGTGAACGCCGACCCGGTCGCCGGGATCGCCCTCGACCTCGGCGTTTCCTCGACCCAGCTCGACACGCCGGAACGCGGCTTCTCGTTCCGCTTCGACGGCCCGCTCGACATGCGGATGAGCGGCGCCGGACAGAGCGCCGCGGATCTGGTCGCGACCTTGTCGGAAGCCGACCTTGCCGAGCTGATCCGTGCGCTTGGCGAAGAGCGGTTTGCCCGCCGGATCGCCCGCGCGATCAACGCGGCGCGACAGCGCCAGCCCATACGGCGCACGACGGAGCTTGCGGATATCGTTCGCGCGGTGATCCCGCAATCCGAGCCCGGGCAGGATCCGGCGACCCGGACATTCCAGGCCTTGCGGATCGCCGTGAACGACGAATTGGGCGAGCTCGACCGTGGCCTCGCCGCGGCCGAGCAGCTGCTGGCGCCCGGCGGAAGGCTCGCCGTGGTGTCGTTCCACTCGCTCGAAGATCGCCGGGTCAAGGAGTTCCTGCGTCGGCGCAGCGACATGGCGCCGCGAGCCTCGCGGCATCGGCCCGTCGGGATAGAATTGCCGCCGCCGAGCTTCACCTTGCTGACACGCCGGGCGGTCAAGCCCAGTGCAGCGGAAATCGCCCACAACCCGCGCGCTCGCGCGGCACGTCTGCGAGCCGCGTCGCGGACTGTGGCGCCGCCATGGCCGCGCAACGGCGAGCCCCACCTCGGCGGCCGGCACCGGAGACAGAACGCATGATCGGGCTCGGCACCGTGTTCTGGCTCATCCTCGTTTCGGCGACCGGCTTTGCGATGTTCGGGGTCAAATACCAGGTTCAGGCACTCGAGGACGAGCTAGCGCGAACCAATCGGGCGACCGCAGCGGAAGAACACGAACTGCGGGTTCTCGACGCCGAATGGGCGTACCTGACGCGCCCCGAGACCCTCGAGGCCATGAACCGGCAATTCCTGTCGCTCGGCCCGATCGCGACAAAGCAGCTTCACACGACGGCCGCCGACATCCCGCTGCGGCCTCCGCCGCCCGCTCCGCCGCCCCCGGCTGAACCGCCTCTGGCTGAACCGCCTGCGGTCGAACCGCCTGCGGTTGTCGCGGCTGCCGAGCCGGCTCCGGCGGTGAGCGCGCCCCGAGTGCACCGGAAGGAGTTCCGGTGCGCGCTCCGGAACCGGCGACGCCCCAAACTGCAACAGAGCCGCCGATGACGCAAAGCGCGCTGCGCGCCATGCCCGCCCTTTTGGAGAAGCCGGCGGCGGCGCCGCAATTGGCCAAGGCCGTCGTCCCAGTGAAGGCGGTCGTAAAGCCCAGCCCAGCACGGCGCGCGAAATCGCTCGACGACTTGATTGCCCAGATCATGACGAGCCGGTGATGATCGCAGCCCAACCCTTTCAAGCCTATGACGACAACCCGTGCCGTCCGCGGCATTTCAAGCCGCCGCCCTGCGCCCCCGTCATCCCCGAAGGGCCGGCGAGGAAGGCGCTGGAGACCTGCCGGGCCCGTCTGTTTTTCACCGGCATTCTATTTGCCTGCGTCTTTGGCGTCGTCGCATTGCGGATCGTCGAAGTCGTACTGCTCGAAGGCGGTACGGCCCAATCGCATATGCCCCGTTTCCGAATTCCGGCACCGCCTGTGCCCGCCCGCGCCGACATTGTCGACCGCAACGGCAGGCTGCTCGCCACGACGCTCGACAGTCCCTCGGTCTACGCCAATCCGAAGCAGATCCTCGACCCGGCGGACGCCACCCGCAAGTTGGTAAAGGCCTTCCCGAGCCTCAAGACCCTCGAGGTGTACGCCAAGCTCACCTCGGGCAAGAGCTTTGTGTACCTGAAGCGACATTTGACGCCTCATGAACAGTACGAGGTCAATCAGCTCGGCATTCCGGGGGTGCAATTCCAGCACGAAGAGCGCCGCATTTATCCCGGACGGCACATTGACGGCGCATGTCATCGGCTATACCGGCATCGACAATGCCGGCTTCGCGGGGATCGAGCGTGGCCTCGACGACACGCTGAAGGACCGGCGGGAGCCCCTACAGCTGTCGCTCGATCTCCGCCTCCAATACATCCTGCGGGAGGAATTGCAGCGGGTGATCGACGACTTCACCGCGAAAGGCGCCGCCGGGTTGATCATGGACGTCAACACCGGCGAAGTGCTCTCGATGGTGTCGCTGCCTGATTTCGATCCGAACCACCCCGGCGCCGCGGACCCGGACCATCCCGACATCTCGATCGCGGACCGGATGTTCAACCGCAATACTCTCGGCGTTTATGAGCTCGGTTCGATCTTCAAGATCTTTACCGTGGCAATGGCGCTCGATGGCGGCACCTCCACGCTCGCTAGCACCTATGACGCGACCCACGATATTCATATCGGGCGCTTCACGATCGGGGATTATCATGGCAAGCATCGAGTTTTAAGCGTCCCAGAAATTCTGATGTATTCGTCGAACATCGGCGCCGCCAAGATCGCGATGGCCGCTGGTGGCCAAAGACAGCGGGAATTTCTTTCCCGTATAGGCCTGTTGCGGGCGCCGAAGATCGAGGTATCGGAGGTGGCGGCGCCGCATTTCCCGGCGAAATGGCGTGAAGTCAACGTGATGACGATTGCCTTCGGTCACGGGATCTCGGTGACGCCGTTGAGTTTTGCGAGCGGCGGCGTCGGCGCTCGTCAATGGCGGCATCCTGCGCCAGGCCACCTTACTGAAGCTGCCGCCCGGTGATGCGCCGCCGGGCGAACAGGTAATTTCGCCGAAGACCTCGGAACAAATGCGCAAGCTTATGCGATTAGTGGTTGAGCACGGGACCGGCACTCAGGCGGCGGCTCTGGGCTACGTAGTGGGCGGTAAGACCGGCACGGCGGAAAAGATTTCGGGCAGACATTATGCAGAGAAAAAGCTGCTTTCGAGCTTTGTTGGGGTCTTTCCGATCAACGACCCGAAATATCTGATCCTGACCGTGGTCGACGAACCTCACCCGAACAAGCAGAGCCACGGCTACGCCACCGCCGGCTGGACAGTCGCCCCCGCAACCAGCCGGATAGTCCAGCGCATGGCGCCACTGGTCGGGGTGCAGCCGGTCGACGAGTCGTCGCCCGAGATCCAGCGGGCGCTGATGGTCGACACTCTGCAGGGCAAGCGGATTGAAGCTTACTGAGCTGATTGCCCCTGTGCCGGCGTCCACGGGATTGAACGACCCTGAGATCGTCGGCCTCACTGCCGATTCGCGGAATGTGCAACCGGGCTTTCTGTTCGCTGCCTTGCCCGGCACGAGACAAGACGGGCGCCGCTTCGCCGCTGACGCAATCGCGCGCGGCGCCGTCGCCATTCTGACGGACGAACCCGCTGCGCTCGCGCTTCCACCCGAGCAGCACGACCGGGTCTCCATCGTAGACGACGCGAACCCGCATCGCCGGCTGGCATTGCTGGCGGCACGCTTTCATGGCCGGCAGCCGCGAACGATCGCCGCCGTTACCGGCACCAACGGCAAGACCTCGGTGGTCCATTTCACGCGCGAGATCTGGACGGCGCTCGGCCACCCGGCAGCGAGCCTCGGCACGCTCGGGATCGTGACCGCCGCCGAACACCGGCCCGGCGCGCTGACGACCCCGGATCCGGTCGCGCTGCACCGCGATCTCGCCGGGCTCGCCGAACAAGGGGTCGATCACGTGGCGATCGAGGCGTCGAGCCACGGACTAAATCAATTCCGGCTCGATGGTCTATCGGTCGCCGCTGCGGCGTTTACTAACCTGACGCGCGATCACCTCGATTATCACGGCGACATGGCCCATTACCGGGCGGCCAAGGACCGCCTCTTCACTGCCCTTCTCATGCCGGGCGGTTCCGCAGTCCTCAACCGGGACAGCGCCGAGTTCCCGCGCCTCGAGAGGCTCTGCCGCGACGGCGGGCATCCGGTGATCGCCTATGGCGCCGATCCCGCGGCCGATCTGCGGCTGATTGCCCGCGAGCCGCGAGCCGATCGTCAATTTCTGGTGCTGGATGTTCTCGGCCGAAGGCAGGAGCTGGTGCTGCCGCTCGCCGGCGAGTTCCAGGCTATGAACGCGCTCGCTGCGCTGGGATTGGTGATCGCGACCGGCAGCCCGGTGCCTGCCGCCAGCGCCGCGCTCGCTGGTCTGACCGGTGTTCCCGGCCGCCTGCAATTTGTCGCCGGCCGCGAGAGTGGTGGGGCGATCGTCGTCGATTACGCCCACACGCCGGATGCACTGGCGACGGTTCTGACGGCATTGCGCCCACATGCCCGCGGCCGTCTTGCCGTACTGTTCGGCTGTGGCGGGGACCGTGACGCCGGCAAGCGGCCGCTGATGGGAGAAGTGGCGACCCGCTTGGCCGACCGCGTTTACGTCACCGACGACAATCCGCGCACCGAGCCGCCGGGGGAGATCCGGCGCGCCATCCTCGCGGCGGCGCCGAGTGCGATCGAGATCGGCGACCGCCGCGAGGCGATCGCGACGGCTATTGCCGCGCTGGGTGCAGGCGATCTCCTGGTCATCGCCGGCAAGGGGCACGAAACCGGCCAGATCATCGGCACCGAGACCTATCCCTTCGACGATGCCGCAGTCGCGCGCGAATTCGCGGGCGAATCCCGGCGGTCATCACCCCGTCGAACTCGTCGGCTGATGACCGCGTTGTGGACCGCCGCTGACGCCGCGGCCGCGACCGGCGGGTCGAGCTCGACGGACTGGGCCGCGACAGGGGTCTCGATCGATACCCGCAGTCTGGCCGTGGGCGACCTGTTCTTCGCTCTGCACGGCCCCAATCACGACGGCCACGATTTTGTCGGGACTGCGCTGCAACGGGGCGCTGCGGCGGCATTGGTTGACCGAGAAATCCCCGGGATTCCGACGTCGTCCCCGCTGCTCATCGTCGCCGATACGCTCGCCGGGCTCGCCGGGCTCGGCGCGGCAGGGCGGAACCGCAGCACAGCTCGGATCGTCGCCATCACCGGCAGCGTCGGCAAGACTGGGACGAAGGAGGCGTTGCGCCTGGCGCTCGCCAGCTCCGGCCCGACCTATGCCTCGGCCGGCGGGCTCAACAATCATTGGGGCGCGCCGTTGTCGCTCGCCCGCTTGCCGCCGGACGCCTGCTACGGCGTCTTCGAGCTAGGCATGAACCATCCCGGCGAGATCGCAAACCTCACGCGGCTGGTGCGCCCGCATGTTGCGGTGATCACGACGGTGGAGCCGGTGCATCTCGGCTTCTTCCCCTCGGTCGAGGCGATTGCCGACGCCAAAGCCGAGATCTTCCTCGGGATGGAGCCCGGCGGCGTCGCAATTCTCAACCGCGACAATCCGCATTACGCAAGATTGGCTTCGGCCGCGAGGCGCGCCGGTGCCGTCGAGATCCTCGGCTTTGGAGCCCATCCGGAATCCGCCGCGCGCCTGATCGATTGCGTGCTCAATTCGCGGGGCAGCACTATCGAGGCTACAGTTTGCGGCACCGCTATCAGGTTTCTGGTGCCGGTTCCGGGCCGGCACTGGGTCATGAACGCACTCGCTGTGTTGGCCGCAGTTCAAGCCGCCGGCGCGGCTGTCGATCGCGCCGCGGAAGCGCTGGCCGCGCTCCAACCGCTGCCGGGCCGCGGTCGGCGCCACCAACTCGCTTGGCGCGGCGGCACCTTGACCGTCATCGACGAGAGCTACAACGCCAGCCCGCCCTCCATGCGCGCTGCCCTTGCCGTGCTCGCGGCGACCCAGCCGGGAGCTGGCGCGAGGCGCGTGGCGGTGCTCGGCGACATGCTCGAGCTCGGCGACGCATCCGAGCGACTGCACCGTGAGCTCGCCGAACCGATCGCCGCAGCAGAGGTCGAACGCGTCTTTCTGATCGGCGAGGCGATTGCCGCGCTCGACGAGGTTCTTCCTGACGGGAAACGAGGCGGGTTGTGGCGGTCGCCCGAGGAAGCTATGCCTGCATTGCTCCGCTTTCTCGAACCCGGCGATGTCGTGACGATCAAGGGCTCCCGCGGCGTGCGCGCCAGCCGCGTTGTGGAGCTGTTGCGCGCGCAATCGGCCGAATCAGGCCGGCCAGAGACGTGAACCGATGCTGTACCCGCTGCTTTATCCTTTTGCGGACGACTTCCAGTTCTTCAACCTGTTCCGCTACATCACTTTTCGTTCGGGAGGAGCGGTCGTTACAGCGCTGCTGATCAGCTTTATCCTCGGTCCGCACCTGATCCTCTGGCTTCGGCGCAAACAGTCGAACGGCCAGCCGATTCGCCCGGACGGTCCCAACGGGCACTTGCTGCGCAAGAAGGGAACCCCCACGATGGGTGGCTTCCTCATTTTGACTGCGCTGACGACATCGACCTTGCTGTGGGCGGATTTAACCAATGCCTACGTGTGGATCGTGCTGCTTACGACCACCGGATTCGGGCTGATCGGCTTCTTCGACGATTATCGCAAGCTGACCCGGAACTCGCATCGCGGCCTCTCGGGCCGAGCCAAGCTCGCCCTAGAATTCGTGCTCGGCGCCGCTGCCTGCATCGCCATCGCCTACGTGGTGCCGGCGGGACTGGCGAACTCTCTCGCAGTTCCGTTCTTCAAGAACCTGCTGTTTGAGCTCGGCTGGTTCTTTGTGCCGTTTGGCGCATTTGTAATCGTCGGCGCCTCGAACGCGGTCAACCTGACTGACGGCCTCGACGGGCTGGCGATCGTTCCTTCGATGATCGCGGCAGGCTGCTTCGCCGTCATCGCCTACCTCGCCGGCAATCTGGTCTTCGCCAATTACCTGCAGATCCATCACGTCGTCGGAGCGGGCGAGCTAACAGTGTTTTGCGGTGCGATGGTTGGCGCG
Source organism: uncultured Alphaproteobacteria bacterium (assembly GCA_963700195.1). GTDB lineage: Bacteria > Pseudomonadota > Alphaproteobacteria > ATCC43930 > CGMCC-115725 > AP-15. The sequence goes on along the minus strand of CAVOWQ010000012.1, from coordinate 95,854 downwards.
AGCCTCGGTTTCCTGTGGTTCAACGCCCCGCCGGCCATGGTCTTCATGGGCGACACCGGGTCATTGTCGATCGGCGCCGCCCTCGGGACGATCAGCGTCGTCACCAAGCACGAGCTGGTGCTCGCCATCATCGGCGGTCTTTTCGTTCTCGAGGCAATATCGGTCATCGTCCAGGTCGCGAGCTACAAGATGACGGGACGGCGCGTATTCCGGATGGCCCCGCTGCACCATCATTTCGAGCAGCTGGGTTGGGAAGAGCCGAAGATCGTCATCCGCTTTTGGATCATTGCCTGGATCCTGGCGATCGCCGGCCTCGCGACGCTGAAGCTGCGATGAAGGGCATGGAGCGGGACCCTCACCCGCCTCGCTGCGCTCGGCACCCTCTCCCGCAATGCGGGAGAGGGGCTACCCTGCACCTAGAGCAAAGCTCCTCTCCTGCACCGCGGGAGAGGGGGGACCAAGCCCGAAGGGCTTGGTGGGTGAGGGGCTGCTCGCGGAAGCGCCACGGATGAGATTCGCGCGGATCGATCAGAGCCAAGTTGCGCGCTGGTGGTGGACCGTCGACCGTTGGAGCCTTGCCGCGCTTGGCATGCTGATCGGCTTCGGCGTCGTGATGAGCCTGGCGGCAAGCCCGCCGGTGGCTGAGCGGATTGGTTACGACGGGCTGCATTTTGTCCGTCGCCATCTGGCGATGCTGCCATTGGCATTGGGCCTCATGTTCGCGGTCTCGCTCCAGCCGCCCCGGACCATACGCCGCATTGCGGTGATCGGTTTCGGCATCTCGCTCGCCCTGCTCGCGCTGACTTTCGTCATTGGCGTCGAGATCAAGGGCGCGCGGCGCTGGATCAACTTCCCGGGCTTGTCGCTGCAGCCCTCCGAGTTCGTCAAGCCGACCTTCGCCGTCGTCGCCGCATGGTTGTTTTCGGAACAGAAGCTGCGCCCGCGCTTTCCCGGCAATTTGATTTGCATCGCGCTGTTCCTCCTCGTCGTCGCGATGTTGATAAAGCAGCCGGACATCGGCATGGCGGCAGTCGTGGCCGCTGTCTGGTTTGCGCAGTTCTACATGGCCGGGATGCGGCTTTACTGGGTTGCGGCTGGCGTTCTCACCGGACTTGGCGGATTGGTGGGTGCCTATATGTACCTGCCGCATGTCAGGGTCCGGGTCGACCACTTCCTCGATCCCTCGACCGGCGACAGCTATCAGGTGAACCGCTCGATCGAGGCCTTTGCCAATGGCGGCTTGTGGGGGCGCGGTCCGGGCGAAGGCACAGTGAAGGACGTGCTCCCCGATGCACACGCGGATTTTGTCTTCGCTGTCGCTGGGGAGGAGTTCGGAGTGATTGTCTGCCTCGTCATCGTCGCGCTGTTCGCGTTCATCGTGCTGCGCGGGTTTTCGCGAATGTCGCAGGAAGGCAGCCTCTTCGTCCTTCTCGCCGCGACCGGCCTCTTGGTCCAGTTCGGGCTGCAGGCGGCGATCAACATGGCCTCCACCCTGCACCTGATCCCGACCAAGGGCATGACCCTGCCGTTTCTGTCTTACGGCGGATCCTCGATGCTGGCGCTCGGGCTCGGCATGGGGATGATGCTGGCGCTGACGCGGCGGCGCCTCGGAGGAAGCGAGCTGTGAGCGGGTCCTTCGCGCTCGCGGCCGGCGGTACCGGCGGCCACCTGTTCCCGGCCGAGGCGCTGGCCGTCGAGCTGCTCGGTGCGGGCAGCAAGGTGCATCTGCTCAGCGATGCGCGAGCGGAGGCCTTCGCTGGGCGGGCTGCCGATATCGAGACGCATCATGTACGTGCGGCCCAATTGGGGGGTGGAGCGGCGCATACGGCCCAGGCGCTCGGTGAGCTGGCGCTCGGGACGTTGCAGGCGCGCCGCTTGCTGCGCCGGCTCTCCCCGGCCTGCGTCATCGGTTTCGGCGGCTATGCCTCGGTCCCGACGATGCTCGCGGCGGTCTCTCTCGGTCTGCCGACGGTGATTCACGAGCAAAATGCCGTCCTCGGCCGCGCCAACCGGCTCCTCGCGCCGCGCGTGCGGCGGATCGCGACCGGCTTTCCGGCAACCGCTGGTCTGCGCGCGGCCGACCGCGTCCGTACCCTGCAGACCGGCAATCCGGTACGGCCGGCGGTGCTGGCGCTGGCTCGAACCAGGTATAAGGCGCCGCAACGGGGCAGCCCGATCGAGCTGCTGATCCTCGGCGGCAGCCAAGGGGCGCGCATCATGAGCGAGGCCGTGCCGCCGGCCCTCGCTGCGCTGCCGGCGCGGCTGCGCGAGATGCTGCGGGTCAGCCACCAGGCGCGCCCGGAGGATCTTCCCGCCGCCGAGGCGATCTATCGCAAAAATCGCATTCAGGTGGAGCTGCAGAGCTTCTTTATCGACGTTCCGGCGCGGCTAGCGCGCACGCATCTGGCCATTTGCCGCGCCGGCGCCTCTACCATAGCCGAGCTCGCGACGATCGGCCGGCCCGCCGTCCTGATCCCGTACCCCTACGCCACCGACAATCACCAGGCCGCCAACGCCCGAGCTTTTGCCGAGGCAGGAGCCGGATGGGTCGTTGCGCAGCCGGAGTTGCGCCCGGACACCTTCGCTCTTTATCTCGAAAATCTGTTGGGCGATCCGGCCGCATTGAGCGAGGCTGCTCGGTGCGCCGGCGATTTCGGCCGGCCCGAGGCCGCTCGCGATCTTGCACGGCTCGCCGCCGAGCTCGCTCTCAGCTCACGGTCGCAAGGACGGGCGGCATGAGAGCCCTTCCGCGATCAATCGGGCCTATCCATTTCGTCGGCATCGGCGGGATCGGAATGAGCGGCATCGCCGAGGTGTTGCACAATCTCGGCTATCGGGTGCAGGGCAGTGACCTGGCCGACAGCGCCAATGTTCGGCGGCTGATCGATCTCGGAATTCCGGTGGCGATCGGCCACGACGCCGAGAATCTCGGCGCCGCCGAGGTCGTCGTGATCTCCTCCGCCGTCAAACCGGACAACGCCGAGATGGTAGCCGCTCGGTTGCGCCGCATTCCAGTGGTGCGCCGCGCCGAAATGCTGGGCGAGCTGATGCGCCTCAAATGGTCGCTGGCGATTGCTGGAACCCACGGCAAGACGACGACGACCTCGATGATCGGCGCGCTGCTCGAGACGGCGCAGCTGGACCCCACCGTCATCAACGGCGGGATCATCAATGCCTACGGCACCAATACGCGGCTGGGGGCGGGCGACTTTATGGTCGTCGAGGCCGACGAAAGCGACGGCACGTTCACCCGGCTGCCAGCGACGATTGCAATCGTCACCAACATCGACCCGGAACATCTCGATTTTTACCAGAGCTTCGATGCGTTGCGCCGAGCCTTCGAGGATTTTGTCGGCAACATCCCGTTTTACGGTTTTGCCGCGCTCTGCATAGACCACCCGGTGGTCCAGCAGATGATCCCCAAATTGTCCGACCGGCGGGTCCTGACATACGGGTTCAGCCCGCAGGCCGATATCCGTGCCGTGGACGTCCAACTCGGACGGGACGGCGCTCGGTACGACATCGTGATCTCCGATGCGCTGGCGGATCGGGGCCGCACGATCCCCGATCTTTTTCTGCCGATGTTTGGCCGTCACAACGTGCAGAACTCGCTCGCTGCAGCGGCGGTCGCCGAGGCGATGGCGCTCGGCGACGACGCGCTGCGGGCAGCGCTTTGCAATTTTAAGGGCGTGAAACGCAGATTTACACGGACCGGCGAGTGGAACGGCGTGACCGTCATCGATGATTACGGTCACCACCCGGTCGAGATCGCGGCGGTGCTGAAGGCGGCGCGCGCGATCGTCGAGGGAAAGCTGATCGCGGTCGTCCAGCCGCATCGGTACACGCGCGTGTCCCATCTTTTCGACGGGTTCTGCACCTGCTTCAACGACGCCGACGTGGTTCTGGTCGCGGACATCTATGCAGCCGGCGAGGCGCCGATCGAGGGCGTCAGCCGCGACGCTCTGGTTGCCGGATTGATCGAGCACGGTCATCGCAACGTCCGCCCTCTGGTCGATCCGGGCGAGCTCGCGTCGATGGTTCGGGAGATGGCGCGTCCCGGCGACATGGTGGTGTGCCTGGGCGCCGGGTCGATCACCGGCTGGGCCAACAGTTTGCCGGCCGATCTTGCGGCGCTGCAATCGCCGAGCCGCGTCGCATGAACCCGTTGATTGCGCAGCTCCCGCCGGTACGCGGCCGGTTGACCGCGGACGCGGCGATCGGCAAGCAGACCTGGTTTGGCGTCGGGGGCCCTGCCGAGGTTTTGTTCCGGCCTGCCGATCTTGCCGATCTCGCCGGGTTTTTCGGAGCGCTGCCGCCGCGGATTCCGGTGACCGTGATCGGGGTAGGCTCGAACCTCCTGGTGCGCGACGGCGGCATTCCCGGTGTCGTGATCCGCCTCGGGCGCGGGTTCGCGGCGATCGAGATCGAGCGCGATGAAGTCCGCGCCGGCGCGGCGGCTCTCGACCGCATCGTCGCGTTCGCTGCGGCCGATGCCGGGTTGGGTGGGCTCGAGTTCCTGTCGGGCATCCCCGGGTCGATCGGCGGCAGTGTGCGAATGAATGCCGGAGCCTATGGCCGAGAAATCAAGGATGTGCTCGTTTCGGCGATCGCACTCGACCGCACCGGCGAAACCCATACCGTCGACCGCCGGGCGATGGGGCTCTCCTACCGACACAGCGATGTCGATCCGAGCTGGGTGTTTATCGAAGCCCGGCTGCGCGGCTGCGCCCGGTGATCGCGCTGCGATTGGGCGCCGGCTGAACGAGATCCGCGCCGCGCGGGAAGCGACACAGCCGGTGCGCGCCCGTACCGGCGGATCGACATTCAAGAACCCGCCCGGCGACAGCGCGTGGCGCCTGATCGATGCCGCCGGCTGTCGCGGTCTCGTCCGCGGCGGCGCGATGGTGTCGCAGCAACACACCAATTTTCTGATCAACACCGGCACCGCCACAGCGGCCGATCTCGAGGGCCTCGGCGAAGAGGTCAGGCGGCGCGTCCACGACACCTCCGGGGTTCTGCTGGAGTGGGAAATCGAGTGCATCGGCCGCGTAGAAATCGATCGAGACCTGTCGCGCGAACTGCCCCTGCACCCTCCCGCTGCGCGGGTCCCTCCCTCTCCCCGCTTGCGGGGAGAGGGCAGGGGTGAGGGGCACTCCGAAACTGCGCTGGCCGAGGGGGGACGGTGACCAAGACCGTGGCGGTGGTGATGGGCGGGTGGTCGCCCGAGCGCGAGGTTTCGCTGTCGAGCGGACGCGAATGCGCCAAGGCGCTGGTGGACTGCGGCTACGAGGTGCGGCTCATCGATGTCGGCCGTGATTTGCCGGCGCTGATGCGCGCGCTGGACCCGCGCCCCGACTTTATCTTCAATGCATTGCATGGCGTCGGCGGGGAAGACGGCACGGTGCAGGGCGTGTTCGAGATGCTGGGGATCCCCTACACCCATTCGGGCGTCCTCGCCTCGGCCATGGCGATGCACAAGCCGACGGCGAAGGCGGTATTCCGCGATGCCGGGCTGCCGGTCGCCGAAGGCGTGGTCGCCAGCCGCGAAATGCTGGTCGAGAGCGACCCGATGCCGGCTCCCTTTGTCGTCAAGCCGACCAATCAGGGATCGAGCGTCGGCGTCCGGATCGTGCGGATCAACGACAATTCCTGGCGCGAGGAGGTGAGGGAGTGGCGCTACGGCGCCGAGCTGCTGGTCGAGCGCTTTGTTCCCGGACGAGAGCTCACCGTGGCGGTGATGGGGGATCGGGCGCTCGGCGCCTGTGAGATCGTCCCGCGCGGCAGCTTTTACGATTACACCGCGAAATACGCGGCGGGCGGGTCGGATCACCTGACGCCGGCGCCGGTTCCGCCGTCTGTCTATGAAGAGGCGCTCGACATCGGCCTGCGAGCGCATCGCGCGCTCGGGTGCCGCGGCGTCAGCCGCGCCGACTTGCGCTATGACGACACGCCGGGAGGGTGCGGCCGTCTCTACCTCCTGGAGGTGAACACGCAACCGGGAATGACGCCGACTTCACTGGTGCCCGATATCGCCCGTCATGTCGGCATCGGCTTCGACGAGCTGGTCGCCTGGATGGTGGAGAACGCGTCATGCGACGGATGAAGGGACCGGCGCCGCGACGCCCGCGGCGCGGCCGTGTCTCCGCCTTCGTCCGCCGTTTGGGCTTGTGGGTCGGCATCCCGGTTTTGCTGGCGGGCGGGCTCTACGCAGCCGTTCAGCTGAGCCGCTCGCCGCTCGGCCAATCGACGCTGCAGTATGCGGCCGACCGGATGCTCGACGGCACCGCGCGGCTGGGCCTCGTCGTGACCGACATCAAAGTCGAAGGACGCGAGACGACGGATCGCGACACGATCCTCGCCGCGCTCGGCGCCGGCCCAGGAACGCCGATCCTCGCCATGAGCCCGAGACGGGCCAAGGAGCAACTCGAGACATTGCCCTGGGTTCGCTCGGCGGTGGTCGAGCGCCGCCTGCCGGACACGCTCTACGTCCGCCTCGTCGAGCGCAAACCGCTCGCCCTTTGGCAGCACGGCGGCAAGCTCGAGCTGATCGACCGCGAGGGCGGCGTAATCCCGGTGACCCGGCTCGACCGCTTCGCCAAGCTGCCCTTGGTCGTCGGCGAAGGTGCCGCGAGACATGCCGCGGAACTGCTCGACATGCTGGCGACCGAGCCCGAACTCGCCGCCCGCGTCAGTGCCGCGATCCGGGTCGGCGATCGCCGCTGGAACTTGCGCATCGACAACGCGATCGATGTCCTCCTCCCGGCCGACGCGCCGGCCGCCGCCTGGGCCCAGCTCGCCCGCCTCGAGCGGTCGAGCGCGATCCTCAAGCGCGACGTGCAGACCGTCGATGTGCGCCTGCCGGACCGGCTCGTTCTGCGGGTCAACCCGGAGGTGCCGAAAGAAGCGCCGACGTCGCCGACATCCAAGAAGGGACGCCCATCGGCGAAGAACACATGACGACAGTGGATGAAGCGCCGCCTCGCGCCAAGCGCGCCGGAAAAGCGGCAAAGAACGAAGCCGATGGCCAGGCGAAATCCCGCAGACCGGCGACCCGGCCGCGCGGCAGTCTGATCACCGCCCTCGATATCGGCACCACAAAGATCTGCTGCTTTATCGCGCGGGTCGAGGACGACAGGCCGCGCGTTCTCGGCATTGGCCATCAGATCTCGCGTGGCGTGCGCAACGGGGGAATTGTCGACCTGGAAGCGACCGGCACCTCCGTGCTGAATGCGGTGCACGCCGCCGAGGAGATGGCCGGCGAGACGATAGAGCGGGTCGTGGCAAACCTGTCGGGCGGTTTCTCCGCCTCACGGATCATCAAGGCGGAGATCGGCATCACCGGGCGCGAGATCACCGATGCCGAGATGCGGCGGGTGCTCGAGCACGGGTACGTGATGCGCGAGCCGGGCGATCGCCAGATCATCCATTCCGTCCCGGTCGGATTTTCGGTCGACGACAGCCGCGGCATCCGCGATCCGCGCGGCATGCTCGGCGAGCGGCTCGGGGTCAACATGCATGTGGTGACGGCGAGCGCCGCCAGCGTGCGCAACCACACCGCCGCCGTTGGGCGCTCGCATCTCGAGGTCGAGGCTCTCGTTGTCAGCCCCTATGCCTCGGGGCTCTCCTGCCTCGTGGAGGACGAGATCGGTCTCGGCGTCACCGTCATCGACATGGGCGGCGGAACGACGACGATCGGCGTGTTCTTCGACGGAAATTTGATTTTTGCCGATTACGTCCCGGTCGGCGGCATGCACGTCACCAACGACATCGCCCGCGGGCTCTCGACCGGGGTCGCCCATGCCGAACGCATGAAAACATTGTTCGGCACCGCGATTTCAGCGAGCACCGACGAGCGTGAGATGATCGCCGTCCCGCAAATCGGCGAGGAGGACGAGGGGCACGTCAACCATGTGCCGAAATCCCTGCTCGTCGGCATCATCGCGCCGCGCATCGAGGAGACCTTCGAGCTGGTGCGCAATCGGCTGGAGGCGAGCGGCTTCGACAAGGTCGCGGGCCGGCGTGTCGTGCTGACCGGCGGGGCCTGCCAGCTGCACGGGGCGCGCGAGTTCGCCGGACTGATCCTCGATAAACAGGTGCGGATGGGGCGGCCGCAGCGGGTCGCGGGCCTCGCCGAGGCGACCGGCGGTCCGGCCTTTGCAACGACCGCGGGGCTACTGCACTTCGCGCTGTCCGAGCGCGCCGAGGTCTCGGGTGTAAGGCACCGCCCGGCAGGGCGCGCGATGGGGTGTTCTCGGCCGATTGGGGCATTGGCTAAAGGACAATTTTTGAGGCAGATTTCGGCTTTGTTGCTCGCCCGGCCACCATGTGAGCCAGCGAGGGGGGAGCCCGGACCGGACCGGGTATCGTTAGGGGCACAGCAGTGGAGGGGGACCGCATGATCAATCTGAGCATCCCGAGGGACGAGCACGAGATGAAACCCCGCATTACGGTGGTCGGGGTCGGCGGCGCCGGGGGGAACGCCGTCAACAACATGATCCGCTCGAATTTGATCGGCTGCGAATTCGTGGTCTGCAACACCGACGCGCAGGCGCTGCTGCAATCGAGCGCGCCGCGCAAAATCCAGATGGGGATCGGCGTCACCCGCGGGCTCGGCGCCGGCTCACGCCCCGATGTCGGGCGGGCGGCGGCCGAGGAGGCGCTCGACGACATCCTCGAGGCGATGGGCGGCTCCAACATGGTGTTCATCACCGCCGGCATGGGCGGGGGGACCGGCACCGGGGGCGCTCCGGTGATTGCACGGATCGCGCGCGAATTGGGGATTCTGACCGTCGGTGTGGTGACCAAGCCGTTTCATTTCGAGGGCAGCCATCGGATGCGCAGCGCCGAGGCCGGCATCGAGGAGCTGCAGAAGTTTGTCGACACCCTGATCATCATCCCGAACCAGAACCTGTTCCGCATCGCCAACGAGCGCACGACCTTTGCCGACGCCTTCAAGATGGCCGACGACGTGCTGCATTCGGGGGTGCGCGGCGTCACCGACCTGATGGTCATGCCCGGCCTCATCAATCTCGACTTCGCCGACATTCGCACCGTCATGGGCGAGATGGGCAAGGCGATGATGGGAACCGGCGAGGCCGAAGGCGAAAAGCGGGCGACCGATGCCGCCGAAGCCGCGATCTCGAACCCGCTGCTCGAAGACGTATCGATGAAGGGCGCCAGAGGGGTCCTGATAAACATTACCGGCGGTCTCGACATGACCTTGTTCGAGGTCGATGAGGCCGCCAACCGCATTCGCGAGGAGGTCGATCCCGAGGCCAACATCATCTTCGGCTCGACCTTCGACGAGAGGCTCGAAGGCAAGATGCGGATTTCCGTCGTCGCCACCGGCATCGACGCCGAAGCGGTCGCGCAGCCGCGCCCGGCCATCAGCCTGGTCAGCAGCCGCGATTCGGTGCCCCCGCTGCGCGAAGCGACGACGGGCGGTTACACCCAGCCCGTGCTCACGCAGAATGCGGCGCAATCGACGAGGCCGCGTCCGGAGATCGACAGCGAACCGCTGCCGCAAGCGGCCGAGGCGGCCGAGACCGCGGCAATAAGGAACGGTGCCTTTATTGCGCCAAAACCGGCCGATGCCGGGGCGGCGCGCCCGGTCCCGCTGACCCAGCCCGCCGTTCCTCCTGCCGCCAAAGAAGCCGCGCCGAAGCCGAAAGGGCGAGTGCCCAGCCTGATCGAGCGGGTGACCGGAGTGGGCCGCGCTCGCGCGACCGCGCCGGAGCCGTCGCCGCGCCCGCCCGTCCAGCCGGCAAAGCCTGCCAGCCAGCCGAATGCGCAGCCCCGGCTGGCGCCGCTGGAGCCGGACGACCGGCCGAATTTGAGCAAGGAAGACGACCTGCTCGATATCCCCGCATTCCTGCGCCGCCAAGCCAACTGAATTTGCCGGCGCTTGCCGGAGTGATTCTCGCTGCCGGCCCGCAAGCGGGTGGCGAGGGATCAAGGTTGTCGCATTGTCATTCCAGCAGGATTGCGGCTGAAGTGTCTGCGGCAATGCAACAATTGGCAACAAAGAGTGATTTGAGGCGAAGTCGGGGCGAAAGTAGCTTCCGGCTCGCCAGGGGATCACTTCACAGAAGTCTGTCGCATGTTGGGGGATATCGCGACGGCGTCTCAACAGACGCTGAAAACAGCTATCGGGTGCCGGGGAATTGGACTTCATTCGGGCGAAAGGGTGGCAATGACGTTGCACCCCGCCGCCTCAGATACCGGTATCGTGTTCCGTCGAGCCGGTTCGGCGGCCGAGATTCGTGCAAACTGGGCCAATACGATCGACTCGCCGCTCTCCACCGTGCTTTCCAACGGCGAGGGAAACACGGTGGGCACGGTCGAGCACCTGATGGCGGCGTTGGCCGGTGCTGCCGTCGACAATGCAGTGATCGAGCTCGATGGCCGTGAAGTGCCGATCATGGATGGGAGTTCCGCGCCCTTCTTGTTTCTGATCGAGTGCGCTGGAGTCGTCGAACAGGATGCCGCACGGCGCGCGATCAAAGTACTGAAAGAAGTCAGCGTCACCGAAGACGGCGCGACGGCGGCGCTGTTCCCCGATCACGGCTTTTCGATGAGCTTCGAGATCGATTTCGACAACCCGCTGATTTGCCGGCAGGACATTTGTCTGATGTTCGATGCGGACACGTTCAAGACGGAGCTCAGCCGGGCACGTACCTTTGGCCTGCTCGACGAACTGGACCGGCTGCGGGCGGCGGGCTTGGCGCGCGGCGGATCGCTCGACAACGCGGTGGTCGTCGGTCGCGATCACGTCTTGAACGTCGGCGGCTTGCGCTATGCCGACGAGTTCGTGCGCCACAAGCTCCTCGACGCCTTCGGAGACCTCTATCTCGCCGGGGGTCCGCTCCTCGGATCGTTTCGCGGCGTGCGCTCGGGGCATGCCCATACCCGGCGCCTTCTCTCGGCGCTTTTCGCCGACGATGAGGCCTGGTGCTACACCACTTTGGGCCGGTCGACCTATCGCGGCGAGCGGGAATGGCAGGACGCGCTCCAGCTCGCCGGCGATTGACCGGCGCGGCGGCTTGCTCGCCCGCCGGCGAGTTGTGCTATAAACGGCCGCATTAACATTCCTCTCCAGAGTAGGTCGATGCGTTTGTTGCCCTTCCTTCGCTGGCTCGGTGTGGCCGCGCTGATCGCTGCGCTGACTGCGTGCAGCGGCGCTAAGAAGGAGGCCTATGTCGAGAAGCCGGTCGACGATCTCTACAACAAGGCCATGGATGAGATGGTCGAGGAGCGCTATCCCACCGCGGCCAAGACATTCGAGGAAGTGGAAAGCCAACATCCCTATTCCGTCTGGGCCACCAAAAGTCAGTTGATGTCAGCGTATGCTCAGTACGAAGCAGGAAATTACGGTGAGACGATCATCGCGGCTGATCGTTTTATTCAACTTCATCCAGGCCATCGTGACATCGCCTACGCCTACTATTTGAAGGCAATCTCGTATTACGTGCAGATCGTCGATATCGGCCGTGATCAGAAGACGACCGAACTCGCTCTGAAGGCGCTCGACGACGTCGTGAGGCGCTTTCCGGACAGCAAATACGCGCGAGACGCCAAGCTGAAGTTGGATTTCACGCGGGATCATCTCGCCGGCAAGGAGATGGAGATCGGCCGCTATTATCTGAAGCACGGACAGTATCTGGCGGCGATGAACCGGTTCAAACGGGTCATCGACAATTATCAGACGACGACGCATGTCCCCGAAGCCCTGGAACGCCTCGTCGAGTGCGATTTGGCGCTCGGCCTCAACGACGAGGCCCAAGCGAATGCCGCGGTGCTCGGCCACAATTACCCGGGCAGTGAGTGGTACGTCGATGCGTATTCCCTCGCTACTACCGGCACACCGGGTACGCCGGCCAAAAGCTGGTTTGCCCGCAACATCGGCAGCGCCTTCTGACCCGCTTTGGCGGCCCAATTTGCCCGATAACATGAAAAATTGTTAATTTCGCGCCTGCCGCCGTCTGACGTATTTCAGCGCGCCACAGAGGTTCCGGCTCGCCGCGCCGACCCGAGCCGGGGCACGATGCCGAGGCGTGATTTCGTTGGAGTGCCAAGAATGCTGCCGCGGCTTATCATATTATGTTTTGTTTTATTGATTGCTTCGGGTGCCGAAGCCGCGGACAAGCCCTCGAACGGGATTACCGGCGTTTATTTAACGACACGGTATCCCGCGCTGACCGTACGCGCCGGCGAGACCACGACGATCGATCTGTCGCTGCGCAACTTCAATCATCCCCCGGAGCAGGTGGCTCTCTCAGTCCCGGGCGTCGCTCAGGGCTGGAAGGCAACAATCCTCGGCGGCGGGCAGCCGGTCGAGTCGGCGATCGTGGCGCCAGATACCGAAGAAAAATTGCAGCTGCGGCTCGAGCCCCCGGCCGGTACCGGACCCGGCGAATACCGCTTTCTCGTCGATGCCAAGGGTGAAGGAAGCGATCTCAAATTGCCGATCACCGTCACCATCGGGCAGGAGCTTCCGGCCAAGCTCAAGCTCACCACCAACTTCCCCTCGCTGCGCGGCACCGCGACGACTTCGTTCAAGTTCCGGGTGACCGTCGCGAATGACAGCGGGCGAGACGCCACGATCAACTTCAGTGCCGACGCGCCGAAGAACTTCCAGGTCACCTTCACCGAAGCCTATGGCAGCCAGCAGCTCACCAGCATTCCGATCGAGGCCGGCAAATCAAAGGACATCGAAGCCTCGGTGGCGTTGCCGCGCGACACGCCGGCCGGCGATTATAAGCTCGCGCTGCATGCGAAAAGCGAGGCAGCCTCGGCCGATCTCGATCTCGGCATCACCGTCGTCGGCCAGCCGCGGCTGGCGTTGGCCGGCGAGGGCGGGCGCCTCAGCGGCGAGGCCTATGCCGGCCAGGACGGCCAATTGACCGTCGTCGTCCGCAATGACGGCAGCGAGGCGGCGCGCGACGTCGATTTCAGCGCGACGGCGCCGGAGGGGTGGAAGACCAGCTTCGATCCCAAGCAGCTGCCCGAGCTGGCAGCCGGGAAATCGCAATCGATCAAGGTCAGCCTGACGCCGTCGCCGCGCGCCATCGCCGGCGATTACCAGACGACGATCCGCGCCAATGCAGCCGGAGGTCAATCCGAATCGGCGAACTTCCGCATCACGGTCCTGACCTCGACCTTGTGGGGGGCCGTCGGGATCGGGATCATCGCGCTCTCCTTGCTGGTCGTCGTTTTCGCGGTCGCCCGCTTCGGCCGACGGTAATGTAATCGTAGTTTTTGTTTTTCGTCATCCCGGCGAAGGCCGGGACCCATTTTCGACATAGGCACCGGCCTTCGCCGGTGTGGCGAAACGGGGAAGCAGGCTGGGATGGCTGACGAAGTTGTCATTAGGGCGCAGGGGCTTACGAAGCGCTATGGGGGCACCGTAGCGGTCGACCACATCGATCTCGATGTCCGGGCGGGCGAGATCGTCGGTATCCTCGGGCCCAACGGGTCGGGAAAAACGACGACGATCCTGATGCTCCTCGGGCTGACCGAACCGACCGAGGGACGTGCCGAAGTGGCGGGTTTCGACCCGTTGCGCGACCCACTCGAAGTGAAGCGCCGGGTCGGCTACCTCCCCGATTCGGTCGGCTTCTACGACGGGCTCTCGGCCCGCGACAACCTCGCCTATACCGCGCGGCTTGCCGGATTGTCACGGCGGGAGATCGACCAGAGGTTTACCGAAGCACTGGCGCAGAGTCGGATTGCCCGATGTCGGGCGGGATCGGGTGGCGACGTTCTCGCGCGGCATGCGCCAGCGCCTCGGGCTCGCCGAGGTGCTGATGAAGCGCCCCAGCATTGCCATCCTCGACGAGCCCACGGCGACGCTGGATCCGCACTCGACGCAGGAATTTCTCGGCATGATTCGCGGGCTGAAGGCCGACGGCACCGCGGTTCTCCTATCCTCGCACCATCTCGATCAAGTGCAGAGCGTGTGCGACCGGGTCGCCCTGTTCAATCGCGGCCGCATCGCGCTGTCGGGCAGTGTGACCGAACTGGCGCAGCGCGTACTGGGCGGCGGGTATGTAATCGATGTCGAGGCGCGCGGCGACGCGATCCGCAATCAGCTCGCCGCTACGCCAGGTGTGGTCCGGGTGCAAGTGCTGGCCCCCGAACTCTACCGGATCGATTGCGAGAGCGATCTGCGTGCCGAAATCGCCCGGCGGCTCGCTCCGTCATTCGCCCTCCTCGGCATCCGCTTCGCCGAGCCGAGCCTCAACGAGGTCTACACCCGCTATTTCGACGAGGTCCGCGATGCGGCGTAGAGGCTCTCCCTTCACGGGGGTCGGGGTCGTCCTCGCCAAGGAGGCGGCGGACTACCTTTCGGGCGCCCGGATGTGGCTGCTCGAAGCCCTGGTGTTTCTGACCGCGATCGCCGCCGCCTATGCCGCAATTCTGTCGATCCGCGCGAGTATCGGCGAGAGCCCGTTCCTCTTCCTGCGGCTGCTGACGATGGCGCAGGATCCACTGCCGTCCTTTATCGCATTGCTGGGGTTTCTGATCCCGCTGGTCGCAATTGCCATCGGGTTCGACGCGATCAACGGCGAGTTCAACCGCCGCACGTTGAGCCGCGTGCTGGCCCAGCCGATCTACCGCGACGCCCTGTTGCTCGGGAAATTCCTCGCCGGGCTGGTGGCGCTCGCGATCGGCCTGTTCTCGTTGTGGCTGTTGACGATCGGTCTCGGGCTGCTGCTCCTCGGCTTGCCGCCCAATACCGAAGAGATGGTGCGGATGCTGGGGTTTCTCGTCGCGACTATCGCATATGGCGGGGTCTGGCTGGCGGTGGCCTTTCTCTTTTCGGTGGTATTCCGCGCCCCGGCCACCGCGGCGCTCGCAGCTCTCGGCGTGTGGCTCTTGTTCTCCTTGTTCTGGTCGGTCGTCACCCCGCTCGTCGCGACATTGATCGCCGGTCCGCCGGAAGGGATCTTCGGCCCAAACGTCGACTATCTTCAGACCGCCCAAGCGCTGGACCGGATCTCGCCGAATACGCTCTTTGCGGAAATCGCCCTCGCATTACTGCAGCCGGCGACGCGAGCCCTCGGTCCGGTCTTCTACAGCCAGGTCCAGGGCGCCTTGCTCGGCGCGCCATTGCCGGCAGCGCAGAGCTTTATCCTGGTATGGCCGCAGATGACCGGCCTCATCGCCGGAATGATCGTGATTTTCGCAATCGCCTATGTGGTCTTTCAACGCCAGGAGATCCGGGCCTGAAGTCCGCCAAAATCGTCTAGCAGAATCAAAAGGGGCGGTCCGAATGGACCGCCCCTGGCGTGGTCTGAAGGCTCCGATTTTCCCCCAAAATTGGCCCGCCGACCCGTCGGCCACGGCCTCGACTTCACCGTGTCAACCACACGAGGCAGATTATCGCCGGAAATTTCCGGTACAAGCGGCGGAATCGTTGCCCACAGGCTTACCCCCAGAATAGCGACTCTGTCCCCTAAACCGTCCACAGAGCGAGTTCCCCTGGCGTTTGCGCAGCCGATCACATTAGCCGACTCGTCGCTGCAGAAAGTCGAGGACAGTTTCGAATGCGCCATGCCGGACGAGATCCTCGTGACCGGCCTCGCGGGAGAGCCACAGCTCTTTGGGTTCCGGTGCCGCGTCGAACAGCGCTCGGCCGAAGCGGAGCGGGACGATCCGGTCTTGCTCCCCATGAAGGACCAGGATCGGCGCCTTGACATCCGCGATCCTCGCCAGCGAGTTGAAACGGTCACGCAGGAGCGCTGAAGCCGGGATGAACGAGTAGTGGTACTGGGCGACTTCGGCGACGCTGGTGAAGGGCGCTTCGAGTATCAGGCTCGCCACCTCCCGTTGCGCGGCCAAAGACACAGCAACTGCCGATCCGAGAGACTCGCCGTAGATCACGAGCCGGTTCGGCGCGATCCCCTCGCCACCGAGAAAGTCGAGAGCCGCGACACCGTCGGCGATTAGGCCTGGTTCGCTCGGCGTCCCGGGGTTGCGTCCATAGCCGCGATATTCGGCCATCAGCACCCCGTACCCGTAGCGGGCAAACCACCGCAGGCGCTCGGCGCGGTATCCGATATGGCCGCCGTTGCCGTGGAAATATGCAACGACCGGGTGGCCATCACGTGGCGGCAGGTACCAGGAGAGCAACGACAGCCCATCGACCGTCTTTAGCATAATCTCGCGGACGCCGAGCGCAGTTAGATCTCCGAGTTCGGGCCGCGCGGCGTCCGGAAAGTAGAGCAGATGCCGTTGAAAAACATAGAGACCGCCGACCAGCACCCCATAGGCGGCGAGCGCAGATCCGAGGAGCGCATACAACACGCGGCGTAGCCGAAAGTATGACGGCGGCAAAAGTCAGGCGGCGGGCAGCGGCGGCCGTTCGCTCCGCCGCACCCTGACGCTGGCCGATTTCAGCTGGCCACAGGCGGCAAGGATGTCGCGACCGCGCGGCGTGCGCACCGGCGCCGAATAGCCGGCAGCAAAGACGATGTCGGAAAACGCCTTGATCGCCGCGTCCGGAGAGCACTCGTAGGGCGCGCCCGGCCACGGGTTGAACGGGATCAGATTGACTTTCGCCGGAATGCCCGCCACCAGCCGCACCAGCTCGCGGGCGTCGCTTGGGCTGTCGTTGATGCCCTTCAGCATAACGTACTCGAACGTGATGCGGCGGGCATTGCTCGCCCCGGGATAGCTCCGGCACGCATCGAGCAGCTCGGCGATCGGGTATTTGCGGTTGAGCGGCACCAGGCGGTCGCGAATGTCGTCGCGCACCGCATGCAGCGAGACTGCGAGATTGACCGCGAGCTCGGCGCCGCACCGCCGGATCATCGGGACCACCCCCGCGGTCGACAACGTGATCTTGCGCCGCGATATCGACAGACCTTCCCCGTCCATGACGACCTTCAAGGCCGCCGCGACGTTCTCGTAATTGTAGAGCGGCTCGCCCATTCCCATCAGGACGATGTTGGTCACCTGCCGGTCGTCTTGCGGCGACGGCCATTCGCCGAGCGCATCCCGCGCGATCATCACCTGTGCGACGATCTCCTCCGACACAAGATTGCGCACCAGCCGCTGCGTACCGGTGTGACAGAAGGAGCATGTCAACGTGCAGCCGACCTGGGAAGAAACGCACAGGGTCCCCCGATCCTCCTCGGGGATATAAACGGTCTCGACCTCCTCGCCATCGGCGAAGCGCAGGAGCCATTTGCGGGTTCCGTCGGCCGAGGCGAGCGCGCGCGATATCGCCGGCCGCTGCAGCACGTAGCGGGCCGCGAGCTTGTCGCGGAACGGCTTCGACAACGAGGTCATCGCCGCGAAATCTGTGGCGCCCCGACGATAGATCCAGTGCCAGAGCTGGCGCGCGCGGAACGGCTCGGCGCCGAAATCGGCCATCTCGGCGGCCAGCCCCTCGCGGCCTAATCCGGCAAGATTGCGGCGCGCCGGTTCGGTTAAATTCTCGTTCAGCATGGCTCGCCGTTATATGGGGGGCAGCCCGGCTCAGCGCTTGACGTCGCAGGCCTTGTCGATCAGCGCGAGCGCCTCGGCAAAGCCGGCGAGCGAATAGGTGTCGATAGTGGCCGGCCCTTTCTGGGGCGTCCCCTTGACGATCGCCTGTTTTCCTTTGGTCATCGCCTCGACGATAGCCTTATCGAGTTCGGGCGTTCGCGCCCAGGCGCTGTCGCCCTTGGTGAACAGATCGAAATTCGCAGGGCCGATGTCGAGCGATACCTCGCTGCCCTCTTTGAGCGGGTAGCCTTCGATAAAATTGACGACGTTGGCGATCTTCTCACCCGGCCGATGGGTGACCATCGCCAAGGGGTGCTTGCGCTTGCCGCCGGTCGGCTCGCTTTTCTTCGGTTCGCCGGCCAGATAGCACACCTTGCCAGATTTCTCGCTGTAGGCGTAGGCCCTCCACGCAAGGCCGCCGAGCCGCTCCGGCAGGGATCCCCGCCGGGGATTGCGCGGCGGTATCGGGCTTTTTCGAGCTCTCGGCACGGCCTACAACAGAAATCGAGAATGCCAGCCCGGCAACAAAGCTGAAATGAAGCAGCCGATATCCCCTCATAGCGGCACCATAACGGGCCCGGCGCTGCAAGGCCACGCGGCAACGCATCGCGCAGGCCAGAAAACCTCGACCCGCGTGCCGGGCGTCCCCGCGCGGATGGCTCTCCCCTCGGCGCGCAAAACCGGGCAAAATGGCGGTCATGAGCGAGATCACGATCCGGCCGGCTCGGCCGGGGGACGCGCGCGGGATTGCCAGGCTCGATGTCGAGACCTGGCGCACGACTTACGCCGGGGTGCTCTCCACAGCGTACCTCGTCGGACTGTCGGAACGGCGCCGCGAGGCAGGATGGCGCGGCGTGATTCTGCGGGAACCGCGGGATGTGCGCGTCGCGGTAGGTTCGAATGGCGCCGTCCTCGGTTTTGGCAGCTGCGGACCCAATCGCGGGGACCGGTCTTTCACCGGTGAAGTGTTCACCCTTTACGTGGCCCCGGATTGGCAGAACCAAGGGATCGGGCGCCGGCTGCTGATCGCGTTGTTCCGCCGGCTCGTCGCTGCAGGACGGCGGTCGGCGATCCTTTGGGTGCTGCGCGAAAATCCGTCTCGGTTCTTCTATGAGCGGCTCAGCGCCCAGCAAGTGAGCCGAAAGCCAATCGCAGTCGGCGGCACGGCTATCGAGGCTATTGCCTATGGTTGGCGTGATCTTCCCAGCTTTCTCGCCGAGGTCTCCAGCGAAGATCGCGAGTCGGAACCCTGAGTGCCCGAGCTCGAGCTATTTGGCCCGACCGAGCCGCTGGACCAGGGGCAGGATCTGGGTTTTGACATCCTCCGCGGTCAATGGACCGACCTGGCGATAACGAATGTGGCCGGTGGGGTCCACGACATAGGTCTCCGGCACACCGTAGACCCCAAAATCAATTGCGGTCGTGCCGTTGCGGTCTACCGCGATATGGCCGAAGGGATCGCCCAGGCGTTCCAGAAATCGGCGCGCCTCTTCGGGCCTGTCCTTATACGCGATGCCGTCAAGCGTGATCCCGGGAAGGCGGCCCAGGGCCATCAGTTGGGTGTGTTCTTCGCGGCACGGGGCACACCACGACGCGAAGAAGTTGACGAGCGTCACGCGACCGTCGAGATCGTTGCGGGTCAACCCGTTGGCGCTCTCGTAAAGGCCCGGCAGCGCGAAATCGGGCGCCGGGCGGTCGATCAACGCCGATGGCAGCAGGTGCGGATCGTGCCTCAGACCGATAGCGAATGCGGTGACCAGCACGGCAAACAGGGCAACCGGCAAGAGGAAAAAAAGCTTGCGTGCCATGGATCATTTCTTCTCGGCCATTCCGGCCGTCGCCGCACCACCCTCCTGCCAATGCCCGCTCTTCTTGAGTGCGTCGACAACTTCGCGCGGCATGTAGTTCTCGTCGTGCTTGGCGAGGACGCTCGATGCGGCGAAGACCCCGTCGGGACGCAGCTTTCCCTCAGCGACGGCACCTTGCCCTTCGCGGAAGAGATCCGGCAGCAGGCCCTGGTAGACGACCGCGACGTCGTGCGCGCCATCCGTGATGCGGAACGAGACGCTGCGCCCGTCGGCGCCACGCGAGACGCTGCGCGCCTCGACCAGACCACCGATCCGCACCCGGCGATCCGCCGCGACCGCCTTTGCCTGCAACTCGCTCGGGCTGTAGAAAAAGACGAGATTGTCGTTGAACGCGCTCAACACCAACACCGTGGCTCCGGCGAGAGCCGCCATGCCGAGAGCGAGCAACCCCAGCCTCTGCTGCTTGCGGGTCATCGCCTCCTGCCGAGATCCTGCTGCAGCCGCTCCAGGGCGACAATACTCTCGCGGTAGCGCCGCCAGGAGAATAAGGCGAGACCTCCGAGAACCGCAAAGGCGACCCCATAGGCCGGCCACACGAAAGCAGCGTAACCGCCCATCGCGAGAAAGGCGCTGACGTCGCCCATCACGGCATAGCTGTTCGGGCCGAAACAACCCGCTCGCGCTCGGGACGCCGGGTGGGTGCGGCACCGGCATTAAGCCGCAGCACCATTGCCTTGCGCTCGTTCAGCGCGGTTCTCATGCGCAGCATCAGCAGCACGACAAACAGCAAGGTGAATCCCAAAGCCATGATCAGCAGCGGGGCGAGCATCGAGATGTCGATCCGGGGTCCGCCGATCCGCATGACGCTGTCCGGCTGATGCAGGGTGTTCCACCAATCGACCGAGAACTTGATGATCGGCAGGTTGACCACCCCGACCAGCGCCAGCACCGCGGCCGCCCTGCCGCCGCGCGACGGGTCGTCGAAGGCGTTCGCCAGCGCGATGTAGCCGAGATAGAGAAAAAACAAGATCAGGACCGAGGTCAGCCGGGCGTCCCACACCCACCAGGCGCCCCACATCGGGCGCCCCCACAGCGACCCGGTGGCGAGGCAGACGAAGGTGAACCCAGCGCCGACCGGAGCGGCCGCCCGGGCCGCCACTTCGGCCAGCGGATGACGCCAGACGAGCGCGACCGCGCTCGCCACTGCGACGAACAGATATACGCTTAGCGCCATCCAGGCAGCCGGAACATGCACGTACATGATCCGCACCGTGTCGCCCTGCTGATAATCGGGCGGCGCCACGACGAGGGACCAGAAGAGGCCGACGACAAGGACAACCACGGCCGCCCAACCGCACCACGGGATAGCTTTCGCGCTCAGCCGCATGAACCGCGCGGGGTTGGCGAGCCAATTAATCATCGCCGCTCGAATGTAGTCGCCGATATCGCCTCAAGTCAGCGGCGATGATGCCGCGCTCACTCCAGCGCCTGGCGCAAGGCCGCAGCACTCGCCCATGGGCAGAGCGCCAGAGCCGCCAAAGTGACCGCGCAGAGCACCAGCAGATAAGCGCGGGCGCCGTTGCCGGCGGCGCTCGCTTCCACCGCTCCGGCACCAAAGATCAGCGGTGGGATGTAAAGAGGCAGGACGAGAAGCGACAGCACCACTCCTTGGCGCCGAGCCCCCAGGCTCAACGCCGCGGCGACGCTGCCGATTAGGCTGAGCGCCGGGGTCCCGATCAGCAGGCTGGCGAACAACGTCGCGATCGACCCCGGATCGAGATCGACCAGCAGCGCCAGAAACGGGCTGGTCAGCGCCAGCGGCAGCCCGGTCGCCACCCAGTGCGCAGCGCATTTTGCGAGCACCGCAAGCTCGAGAGGGAGGCTCGAAAGGGCCAGCAGATCGAGTTCGCCGTCCTGGTAATCCGCCTCGAACAGCCGGTCGAGCGACAACAGCGCCGCGAGCAATGCCGCGACCCAGATGATGCCGGCCCCGATGCGCTGCAGGACCTCCGGCTCGGGACCGACGCCGAACGGGAACAGCACGACAGCGAGAATAAAGAACCCAACGACGAGACCGGTGTCGCCGCCCTGGCGCAAGGCGAGGTTCAGATCGCGCCGAAAGAGGCCGAGAAACGCCGCCATCGTCACCCGGCGACTGCATGGTCCGGTAGCGGAGCAAAGGCGTCGAGGGCGATGGCGGTGGCGGGGCCGATGTCGATCGGCGTATGGCTGGCGACGACGACACGTCCGCCGCAGGCACGATGCTCGGCGATCGCATGCTCGAGTCGTGATTGGTTTTCATGATCGAGCGCGCTGGTCGGCTCGTCGAGCAGCCAGATCGACGCCGGCGCCGCGATCAGGCGGGCGAGCGCGACCCGCCGGCGCTGGCCCGCGGAAAGCCAACGGCATGGCCAGTCGGCAACCCGGTCGAGGTCGAATGCGGCCAGCGCTGCTTCAAGGAGGCGCGGCGCCCGGCTCGACTCCGTTCCCCGGAGCGCTGCCCAGAACGCCAGGGTTTCGTGCGGGGTGAGACCGGGCTTTACGGCATCCTGATGGCCGACAAAGTCCAGCTGCGCGCGATAGGCGGCGCTCTCAGCCTCGACTGGCGTAGCGCCCCAGAGAAGACGGCCGCTGGCCGGCATGATCAATGTGGCGAGGACACGCAACAGGCTGGTCTTGCCGCTGCCGTTCCCTCCGGTGAGCAAGAGAGCGCCCCCCGCCGCCAAGCAAAACGAGAGGCCGGCAAAGACCAGACGCTCGCCGCGCCGGCAACCGAGGCCCTCGGCAACCAGATTGGGCTCGGTCAAAGCGCTCGGCAGGCAAAAAGGCGGCTCCGGTGGGGGAAAACCGGAGCCGCATGGCCACGGTCGAATTGCTCGACCGAGTACGAGGTTTGGGGGACAAACCTGTAAGGATCAACCTTACGCATACAATATGGGGACTCGATTGGGACGCCGATTTGGAAAAACTGTGACCATTCGGTGAATTTTATTTCAATTGTCGTCGATCCTCGATCAGCTTGCCGTCGGCGAGCAGGCTGCCTTGCGGGACGCGGCTGACCGTGCCGCGCATTTTCGTGACCGCCTGCAGGGTTTCGGCGATGCGTCCCAGATCCTCCGCCGGCTCGCCGAATTCGGCCAACAGGGTCATCTCGTCGGTGCTGCGCGGCCGGTCCACCACGAGGCGGGCGCGGATGATCGATTTATGGCGCCGCAGAATTTCGGCGACCTGCTCGGGGTGGACGAACATGCCGCGCACCTTGGTGGTCTGGTCGGCGCGGCCAAGCCACCCCCTGATCCGATGGTTTGTCCGGCCGCATGGGCTCGGACCCGGCAGCATCGCCGACAGATCGCCGGTGGCAAAGCGGATCAGCGGATATTCGGGCGTCAATGTCGTCACGACGACCTCGCCGACCTCGCCGAGAGCCACCGGTTCCCCGGTGCCCGGCAGGACCAGCTCCAGAATAATCCCCTCATCGACCACCATGCCTTCGCAAAGCTCGCCCTGCGGGCTCGTGCTCTCATAAGCGATGATGCCGATATCCGCGGTCCCATAGCACTGCAGCACGCCGAGCCCGCGGCTGCGGAATTCGGCGCGCAGCGCCGACGGCAGGGCTTCCGCCCCGACTAGCGCCTTCTTCAGCGAGGAGATGTCGCTGCCCTCGCCCGCCGCGCGGTCGAGCAGGACCTTGAGGAAGGACGGGGTCCCGACATAGCCGACCGGCCGTAGATCGGCGATGGTGCGCAATTGCTGCTCGGTCTGGCCGGTGCCGGCCGGGATCACCGGGCAGCAGAGCGCCTCGGCGCCGCTCTCGACCATCGCGCCCGCTGGGGTCAGGTGATACGAAAAGGTGTTGTGCACGAGATCGCCGGCGCGAAACCCGGCGGCGAAGAGGGCGCGCGCAAAGCGCCAGTAATCCGGCCGCCGCCCCTCCGGTTCGTAGATCGGCCCGGGCGACACGAAGACGCGCCGGAGGGCCGAAATCGGCGCCGCCGTCAAGCCGCCAAACGGCGGGTTCTGCCGCTGCAGCTCGATCAGTTCGGATTTTCGGGTCAGCGGCAGCTCGGCCAAGCCGCGCCGGTCGACGACGTCTTCCGGATGAACTCCGGCGAGCCGATGGCGATAGGCCGGCGCGCGCTCCTTCGCTGCGGCAATGATCTGCGGCAGCGCCGACATGAAAGCCGCTTCGCGCTCGGCCGGATCGCGTGTCTCGAGGGTGTCGTAGAACTGGGTCGCCACCCGAATCCTCCCTACGCCACAGGCGTCAAACCCGCCCAATCTGCTCCCGTCCGAACCGCCGTATCAAGCTCCGCGGCCGAGGAAACCGGGATAACTTCCCGGTTCAGCCCGTTTTCCGGCCCACCCAACCAGCCCTGAGGATTTTTGCCGGCCATCGCTGATCGGCGGGAGTCCCTTGCCGTTAGCTTCACTTCAACGCAAAAGACCCGCCGGCGGCGCCGGCGGGTCTCGAGAGAAGGGATATGCTGGCGCAGCCGCGCCGCGCGATTGCTAGTTTGGCTTTGGACCCAAACCGGCGGTGTATGGATGGCGAGCTCGGGGCATCGTCGCCCTCGGTCGCCTGATAATGCTCGTCTTTGCCCGAGGAGTGCGATCCTGGCTGCGGGCCGACCGATGTCGAATAGGGATGCTGCCACTTGTCGGCTGGATTAGTGGAATTCGAGGGCGTTGAAACCGTCGGAGCCGTCGCAGGGCCGCTCGGCGGCAGCGACGAGACCGACTGGGCCAGCGCAACCGCCGCGGTGCCGGCCAATATCCCTAGACTCAGAACGGTCGATTTGAGCAAGCTCGACATAACGGCGTCTCCATATCCTCGTTGAACTCTACGGGAGGTTGCCCCAAATCCTCCTTGCACACGAATGATAATTGTGCATCGCGCTCATGCATGATGTGCATTTTCTCTCTTGTCGGCGACCGCTGGTAATGATTCTCCTGCCAAACCGCGCCGCCCCCGGGTTTCGGACCAGCCGGAAGGGTGGAGGAGGCGACCAGCGGCGGGGAAGCCGGCGAGACGCCGTTCGGAACGCCGCTGGGGTGGTAGCGACGAAACCGACTGGGCCTGCGCAGCCGCCGCGATGCCGGCGAACAATCCGAGACCCAGAGCGGTCGATTTCGGCAAGCTCGACATAGCGGAGACACACTTTCTTCGTTAGGAATACGTTAACACCTACGCACGATTCCCCTGCGTGAAGGGGAAATGGTGCATCGCACTCATGCATGATCTGCATTTTCACTCGCTCGATCTCAACTTGCTGCGTGTCTTTGACACCTTGATCGAGGAACGAAGCGTAACGCGCGCCGGCGAACGACTCGGGCTGAGCCAGTCGGCGATCAGCCACGCGCTGAACAGGTTGCGCTACGTACTCAATGATGAACTGTTTGTGCGGATGGCCGACGGCATGCGGCCGACCCCGCGCGCTTCCGAAATCGCGCCGCGCCTCCGCGAGGGCCTGCTGCAGCTCCAGCTGGCTCTGGGGCCGACCGAATTTGTGCCCGAGCAGACAGAGCGGCGTTTCACGATCGCCTGTGGCGAATATGTCGGCACGGTCCTGGTGCCGAGCTTTATTGCCCGGGTGCGGGCTCTCGCTCCAAATGCCGAACTCCGAATTCGGCCGAGCAACATGGGGGTGACCGAAGCGCTGCTCGCGGGTCGCATCGATCTTGCGATCGGCAGCTTTAGACGAGTGCCCGAGCCGTTTGTTGGTGAAACCTTGTTTCAGGAGACGCGGGTCTGGGTGCTGAGCGCCGACCACTCGGCGGCCGACACCGAATTGACCCTCGAAGGTCTCGCGTCACTATCGCACCTGATCATCTCGGCGACCGGCGAGGACGAGCACGCGGTCAACGGCTATGTCAGTGACCATGGCCTCGAACGGCTGGTCAGCCCGCAGCGAGGTCGGGCTCTTGCAAGGTGCGTTGGCGGCGCGCGGATTGCGCCGCGTGATCGGGCTGACGACGCCACATATCCCCGCCGCGCTCGCAGTGGTCAGCCAATCCGACATGGCGGCGCCGCTGCCGCGCCGTCTCGCCGCCGCCTTTGCCGATGGATATCGTCTCAAGCTGTTCGAACCTCCGTATATGTCGCCGCCCTTCGACATCATGGCATTGTGGCACCGCGACCACGGCGAGGACCGCGCCGTGGCCTGGCTGCGGAACGTCTTGCGGGAGGTAGCGGCGGGTCTGTGAGCGCGTCGGGAAGGGCGAAACAAAAAGGCCCGCCGACAGCGCGGCGGGCCTCGAAGGTTGGATGTTTTTGTTGTTTTAGAACTTGACGCGGACCTTGCCGATCAGGGTCTGCTCTTGACCTTTGATGTTGGCTACGGTCTGGCGCTGCCCCCACATGTATTCGACGCCCGTATCGATGAACGCAACCGGGCTCCAGATAAGGTTGCCATGGGCGGTCTGTAGCACCTTGTTCGAAACGATCGACTGGGTCGGCCCGATCAGCTGCGTTGGATAATCGGAATACTCATAACCATAGACGATGGTCGACCGCAAATTCGGCAACCAAAAGTGCTGATAGCCGAGCTGATAGCCGAACTCACTTACCGGCTTGACGAGGATGGAGGCCGCTGCCGCGGCGGTAGCCGGCGACGACAGGAAGTTTGTCGCCAACGCCACACCGTTAGAAGAGTTCAGATAGCGGCCGAGGCCGTTGCCAACGGTGAATTGCCACAGAAAGTCGTCCTTCTCCCAACCGAACCAGCCGGGCTTGACGTCGCCGGATACACCGCCGCCGCCGCCGACGAAACTCCTGTCGATGAAATGGCCGTCGTTGACTGTGAGCGTCGGGCGGACCACGCCACGAAAATCGACGTGGCCCCAGGGCTGCGACCAATATGAGGCAAAGGTGACGTCGGGCGCCGAGGACTTGGTGGGATTGAAGGCCAAGGCACACCCGGCGGTCGCGCTGATCAGCTGTCCGTTGGCGACGCAGCCCGTTGTCGTCCCGCTGGTCACCGGGTTCTGCCCGAGGTTCGTGTCCGTTTTTACATTGCCGGCCGGCGTGACGATGTCGGTCTCGGGGGTTTCGGCCGAGATCGACCAGGCGCTGCTATATGGCCCGTTATAGGTGTAACGGACCTGCGGGATGCGGACGACGCCGGCCTGGCCGGCAGGGCCGCCGAAATCGAGCGTTTCTGCGTTGGCATCGGGGTCGGAAAAGTTGGAGTTGGCCTGCCCGGCGAGGAAGCCGCCGAGGGTGCCATAGGCGTATCGCAACCGCGGGATCAAACCATCCGAGACCGTCGTCACGTTGTTTGAGCTGAAGTTGTTGCTGCCGGCAAAGTCGAATTCTATGAACGTCCGCGACTCGCCCCAGGCGGTCGGTGTGCGCGTCTCGACGTTGAGACGTGTTTCCCGCGGACTCTGCAAAAAGACGCTGTTGCCGCGAGCGTTTTGTACTTGCCCCGGCACGAGATTACCAGGCGTCGGGAAGCCCGAGACGATCGAGTTGGAATGCACATTGAGCGGTATCGCCTCCAAATTGCCGGTGACCCCGACGGTCGTGCTTTGGGTGCCGTTTACCGGGCCGCCCTGGAAGTAATAGTCGAAGGTCTCGTCGATAAACCCGCCGACGCGGATCGAGGTGTCGGTGCCCGGGATCAGAAACGACCGCGGGAAAGCTGCCGCCGAGTATGGCCTGACCCGGCACCGCCTCCGCGCCGTAGCCCCCAGGAACGCCAGGTGCTCCGTGTGCAGCCTGAGCCAGCTGGTCGATCCGGCGCTGCAGCAGCTCCTGATTGGCGCGCAGATCCGCCAGTTCATCGGCGCTCGCCGCCGGTAGACCCATCAGCAGCGCCGATCGTCGCGGTCAGCCCCCCAATCGCCGCCACCCTGCCGAAAGTTCGCTTTCTGGTCATTGCTCCCCCGAGAAATCAAAGGTTGCATCAGCCGGGTAAGGAACACCCGTGCCTCTCGCGCCATGATATGCAGAGGGGGGCGCCGATCAAGAAAGCTTTGCTGCCCACGTGGTCTTTTCGTCTCAGCGTGGCGAAACAGCAACATATGAACGTAAGATACTGAGTTCATTAAACCGCTAGTAGCCAGTCTGCGAAACCTCAAATGACGTATCGCCTCGATTTTATCGACCAGATCGCGCTAGCGAGATGCGCGAGAACGCACCTTCAACCGGGAGGAGGCCAGCTAGGCCTAGAGGCGGTCCGTGAATAAAAGAATTGTATTGCTATTTTAGCATCGAAGTGATATGATTATTCGCAAGGAGATACTGTGCGCCCAATCGCGAACACGAAGCTTCAGAACAGCGGATATCAGCCAGGATCAGCGAGGATCGTCGCTGTTCTTCCAGGCCCGTTGCGGCCGAAATTCCTGGATTTCTGCGGAGCAGATGAGATCGGTGGCTGATAATTTGCTGCAAAAAACAGCAAAAACAGCGACGGCGGGAGCGCTAGAACTTGAAGCCGAGCCGTGCGCCTGCGTCGGTGATGCCGGCATTGTGCGGCGCGAGATTAGCGTTCGACATGTGGCAGACAAACCCCGATACGCTGACAGTGGGCGTCAGCTGATAACCGAGTTCGACGCTTTCTCTGAACAGGGCGGTCGAGCCGAGCTTTTTGCGGTCCGGCGGGGCGCTGTCGGTATAGCCGTCCTGCAGAGCGCCCCCGAGGCTGCCATTGGCGAAGACACTGCCGCCCCACCCGAACAGGTTCTGGATCAGCGTGATCCCCCAAGTCAGGCCGAAATACCCGGTGTTTGTGGCGCCCGCCGTGTTGAGTGTACCGCCGAGATCGGGCCGCGGCGACCCGATCACGCGAAAGAATTCCGGCGGGGTGAACAACATTTCGAAATTGATGTCCGACCCCGATTCGACGTGCTTGTCGAACAGTCCGATGTCATGGGAGAGGACGCCAAACTTGAACTCGTCGACCAGCTGGGTCTGCGCTGGCGCTGCAGCCGGGACAGCGGCGACAAGCATAGCGGCGACAACCACGGAGCGAAGCATTCGCACCATTATCGTTATTCTCGATCCGCGTTTACCGCCCATCTCATATCGCGCAATCAGTTAATCGATTTCTCGCCCGACGCCAACCCCTCGCCTCGGGTTTTCCCGCCTGGGAGTTTCAGGGTTGCGGCGCAAACGGGTTGAGCGCCTTCCAGCGCGCCGACCAGCGGTGGCGGTTGAGCTCGCGCCGGACAACCGCCGGCTCGGTCACCCAATTGAGTTGCACCATCCGGCGCTCGCCGACATGCGGGCGATGCCCGTGGAATGAGCGGGCGCTGCGGCGAAACGCCAGCATGGTGCCGGCGAGCGGTGCGACCTCTAGTGCATAATCGTCGATGTCGTCGGGACCGCGCAGCAGCCGCAAACGGCCCTCGGGGCGCTCCCAGGCAAGGTTCAGATAGAGCAGCAATGTGATGATCTTGCTTTCCGAATCGGTGTGGATGCGCCCGTCCTTGCCGTCGCTCCTGCCGCGCACCGTCACCATCGTCGGGCGGCTGCCGAGGTCGAGACCGAATTTTTCCTCGACCGCGCAGCGCAGCGCCGGCCCGGTCAACGCGGCCACGAGACGGGAAAAGACCGGCCCGCATGCCAGGCTTTCGACCGGGAAACTGCCGTGACCGGGGACGGGTGGGAAATCGGCGACGAGGGGGCTCAGCTCGTCGCGGTCCACAAAATTCTCGACGACGACAAAGTCGAACGGGTCGCGGCACAGCGGTGCCGTCCCGTAAGCGATCAAGATCGAGCAACGTCAACGCCGGCTCCGGTAATCGTCGCCATCGCGCTGAAATATAGTCATTCGCCCAGTCCTTGGCCAAACCGGTTATCGTGATGCTATGAGCCGCTCCGAGGATCCGTTGCGCCACCCCGCGGGCTTTTTCGCCGGCTTCCTGGCGGCCACGGCCTTCTTCACGCGGCTGCCGGTCGATCCGCGGGCAGCGGGCGATTGGCGGCTTGCCGATTCGGCCTGGGCATTTCCGCTCGTCGGCGCCGGGATCGGCGGCGCAGCGGCGCTCGCCCTTCTGTTGGCCCAGCTGATCGGCCTCGCGAGTTGGCCGGCGGCGCTGTTGTCGGTGCTGGCGGGGATCGCATTGACGGGAGCGTTGCACGAGGACGGGCTCGCCGATACCGCCGACGGGTTCTTCGGGGGGCGCGATCGGGAAGAAAAGCTCGCGATCCTGCGGGACAGCCGGCAAGGCACTTACGGTGTGCTGGCGATCGTTCTGAGCGTGCTGCTGCGGGCCGCGGCGCTCGCCGGCATCGGTGACGTGATCCACGCGGGTCTCGCGCTGATCGCGGCGCACGCCGCCTCGCGGGCCGCTTTGCCGGCGGCGATGATGGGATTGACGCCGGCGCGCCCCGATGGTCTCGGGGCGACGGCTGGAACACCTCGTGCGGGCGGTGCGATTGCGGCGGCGCTGATCGGCGTCGCGATAGCCTTGGCGGCACTGGGACCGGTGCGAGGCGCGATAGCGCTTTGCCTCGCCGGCGTGATCGTTTTCGCCCTGGCTGAGCTCGCACGCCGCCAGATCGGCGGCTACACGGGCGATGTTCTCGGCGCGTTCCAGCAAGTCGCAGAGATCGTGATATTGCTCGCCGCATCGGCGAGATGAGCCAGGTTCAACCGCCCGCTCCGCCGGGCGGCGACCCGTCGCAGGGCAACCCAATGCGCCGTACCAGATGGAGGTGGTTGCGGTCGCCTTCGCGGCGGTAGCGGGCCTGGTGGACGAGCGAGCGGACAATATGGATGCCGAGCCCGCCAATGCCGCGCTCTTCCGCCGCCTCCTCCAAATCCGGCCCGCGGAAAGCGAGCGGATCGAACGGCTGGCCATCGTCGACGAAGCTTATCCGAAGGCGGCCCACCCTCCACCCGAGCGCCACGGCGATGGTTCCTCCCGCCGAATGCGGCCCATGACCATGCGTTACCGCGTTGGTGAAGAGTTCATCGAGAATGATCAGAAGCCGCGACCGCTCGTCATCCGGCAGGCCGCATTGGTGCGCGAACTCGACGGCAAAGGCTTGAAGCCGAGCGAGTTCCGCGAGCTCGGCACGTAGCGTGATCGACGCTCTCTTCACCGAAGCTTGCTCATCTTGCTGCCAACAGCCTGCCGATCTGGTGTATTAAGGAAGACGTTGATCAACCAGGGAGAAAGAAATGGCGGGGAGGAAGAATTGGGCTTTGCGCTGTGGTTGGCCGCGGCATTGTTGATCAGTGACGGCGGGGCTCCCGTCGGCGGCCGAATCGCCGATGCCGAAGCCGATCGCCCAGATCAAAAAGGTAACCGGGCAGGCGGCGGTTCTGCGCTCCGGTGAGCGTCGGCCCGCGATTGTCGGGGACATGCTGTTCGTCAAGGACGTCATCGAAACAGGTTCGGACGGCGGGATCGGCATTACCTTCATCGATAACACGGTATTCTCCGCCGGTCCGAGCAGCCAGATCGCGCTCGACGAATTCCAGTTCGATTCGAACGACTTCCGCGGCGCGATGCTGGCCGATATGCGGCGGGGAACCCTGGCGGTCGTCTCCGGCGACATCGCGCGCAGCACCCCCGGAGCGATGAAGATCAAGACGCCGACCGCAATCCTTGGGGTGCGCGGCACGACCTTTGCGGTTCAAGTCTATGGCGACCACTGATGATGCGGCGGACAATCCCGGCACTCGCCTCAATGGTCCTCCTCGCTGGTTGTCCCCGGCAAGCGCTGTTCGTGGTGCTGCCCAATGCCGAAGGCGGTGGCGTGGGGGCGATCACGGTCGAGGACGGCAAGACGATCGACGACCCTCGACCAGCCCTATGCAACGGCAAAGTCGCGGGCCGGCAGCACTGCGCCGATCGAGGAAAGCCGCGGAAATATCAGCGTGATCTTCCGGAGCGCGATCGCGGCGCAGCCGATCCTGCCGCATCACTTCCGCCTCTATTTTATCCTCGGGAGCGATGAGCTGACCCCCGAATCCAAGCTCGCCTATCGCGCCGTGTTCGATGATATCAAGCAACGACCGGTTTACGAAATCGAGGTGATCGGCTTCACCGACACGGTCGGCGATCTGCCCTACAACCAAGCGCTGTCCCTCCGGCGCGCAGAGGCGATCCGCGACACGCTGGTTCGCGACGGGCTCGACCGACAGGCGATCTCGATCGCCGGCCGCGGCAAGCACGACCTGCTCGTGCCGACCGCCGACCAAACCCCTGAGCCCCGCAATCGCCGCGTCGAAATCACGGTCAGGTAGCGGCGCCGCCGACCCGCCGCAGCGCCAGGACAGTCATGTCGTCCGCTTGCTCGGCGCCGCCGACAAAGCGGACGACGTCGTCGATTACCGCCGCAACGACGTGCTGGGCATCGACGGTTGCTGCCGTCGCCAGCGCCTTGGCCAGCCGATCGGAGGAATAAAGCGTATGGTCGGCGTTCTCCGCTTCCGTGATCCCGTCGGTAAAGAGCAGCAAGACCTCACCAGGCTCGATCCGGTCGTGATCGATCGGAAAGCGGAAGTCGTCGACCGCACCGAGCGGCGGACCGCCTTCGGTGACGAGCTGCCGCAAGCCGGTGCCGCCGCCGAGGACGAAGGGCGAGTCGTGACCGGCACTGGCATAGGTGACCTCGCCTGAACCGAGGTCGAGAATCCCGGCGAAAGCGGTCACGAAGACGCCGCCCTCGCTCTGCAGCTCCGCGCTCGCCGCCGCCGTCTTCCGGTTGGCCTCCGCGAGGATGCGGTCGAGCGCCGGCCCAAATGTCAGCACGGCGTCGCGAACGACCTCCTTGGTCACCGCCATCAACAGTGCTGCCGCAATGCCCTTGCCCGCCACGTCGGCGATCAGAAAGAACAGGCGGCTGCTTCCGCCGATCAGCAGGTAGTCGTAGAGGTCCCCTCCGACCATTCGCGCCGGCTCGATGCGGGCGTAGACATCGATGTCGTGACGATCGGGAAACGCAGGAAAGCGCCGCGGCAGCAGGCCCATTTGGATCGCCTGCGCCGCGGCGAGCTCGCCCTCGACCCGCTGCTTCGCCTCGCGTTCGCGAACGAGTTCCGCCTGCGCGGCGCGAAGGTTGCCGACAAGCATTACACCCAAGCGCGCCGAGCAGGGTCAGCACCGGAAAGGTGCTGTCGAAGAGGAGATCGGCAAAGCGGAAGAGCAAGAGTTCGACGACAAAAAGCGCCGCCGCGAGCGCCACAGCGATACCGACCGCGCGCAGTCGGCCTCGCATAGCGCAGCAGCCAGATGACCGCGAGCCCGGCCGCGAGCGCCGCAGCGAGCTCGAACCAATCGAGAAATGGTGGGCGGTGGAGCAGGTCGTTGAGCAGGATCAATTCGATCAGCTGGGCATGGAGGTCGACCGCGCGGACGAGACCGAGGGGCGTTTGCCGCAGCCCGGCGATGCCGACGCCGGCAACCCCGAGCAAGACTACCTGTCCCCGCAGCTCGGCTGGGTCGAACGCCGGATCGAGCACGTCCGAGGCCGAGATGTACCGCGCCTGCGACGGCGCGAAGTGGAGGATCGCCCGGCCCCGCCTGTCCGTCGGAATGGTGGTGCTGCCGATCCTGAAGCTTTCGATCCCGAGCGCGCCCGTATCGATCACGATCGCGTGTTCGCCGCCGCCGACACGCACGACCTCGAGTGCAAAACTCGGGACGATCGTTTGTTGATAGGTCACAGCGAGAGCGAGCCGCCGGACGACGCCGTCGGCATCCGGCTCGACCCCGATTTCCCCGGCGGCCAACGCAGCGGCGCGGAGATCGGGCTGGCTTTGCACCAGGGATTTGTAGCTCTTCAAGAACGGCGTCGGATCGTCTCCCGCCTGGCGGATCGGGGCGGGGCGGAGCGGGCCTGAAGCTTCGCGCCACCTCCTCATGGCTGGGGGCGAGCGAAAGCACCGTCGGGACCGCCGCTATCGCTTCGGCGAGGTCGCGGTCGCTCGGCGGCAGCTGCGCCAACGCGTCCGCCAAAGCCGCGAGGCAGGTCGGGCAGTTCTCGCGCGATCTCGGTCGGCGAAAGCCGATCTCGTTCGGCGAAGAGGATGTCGATGCCGAGGACGCGCGGGTTCCCTTGGGCGATGCGGCGGACGAGCTCGGCCACCAAGTGCCGCGGCCACGGCCACTGCCCGTATTGGGCGAGGCTCTTCTCGTCGATGTCGACGACCGCCACTCGTGCCGAATCCGCTGCGCGCGGCCACACTCGTTCTACCAAGTCGAAGCTGCGCACGCGCAATTCGGTGATGATGCCGGGGTCGATGATGCGCAGCACCAAGGCGCCCGCGACCAGCGCAAGCGCAGCCGCGCGGCCCGGACCGCGCACCAGAGCGATGCCCCGGCCCACCGCGGGATCGCCCGTCACAACTCCAGTTCTAGCCCGTCATAGGCCGAGATCACCTCGACCCGGTGGCCAGGGGCCTCGTGGCCAGGCCGGCTGATCGCCTCGAAGCGGACGGTATCGGCGAAGATCTCCTCGAGCATGCGGTCGTCATAGGCCGGCTCGTGATGGAACAGCACGAGGCGCCTGACCCGCGCCGCCTGCGCCAGCTCGACCGCGACGACATTGCTCGAATGACCCCAATCCTCCTTGACCGAGACCGAGTCGCCGAGCGAATACATTGCATCGAAGATCAGCAGGTCGGCGTTTCGGTAGAACTCGACGAACGGATAGGTTTCGTCGAGTTGTGAGGACTTTGTGCTCGCCGTCGGTAGAGTAGACGATCGACTTGCCGCCTTGAGAAAAGCGATATCCGTAGGAATTTCCGGTGTGAAACTGTTTGATCGAGGTGACGGAAAGACCGGCTATTTCGTAAGTGTGGCTGGGCTCCAAGGTGACAAACTCGATGCTCGAGCCAAGCGAGTGAAAATCGACGGGAAACCACGGAGCCGAGTGCTGGGTGCGCAGCGCCTCGCGCAACACGCCGTGGCAGCCGTAGATGCAAATCCGATTGCCAGGAATGTAAGCGGGGGCGAAAAACGGGAACCCCATGATGTGGTCCCAGTGTGGGTGCGACAAAAATATATTGAAGATGTGTTTGCGGCCGGGGCCGTGCTCCCGGAGCACCCGATTGCCGAATTCGCGCACCCCCGTGCCGAGGTCGCAGATCACATATTCGTCGCCGCCGGTAATGATCTCCACACAGCTGGTGTTGCCGCCGAATGTGCCGCGTACTGAAAATGGCAGCCGGCTGTCTATGAAAGCATCGATCGCCTGCTCGGTCTCGAGCGCGTGCCCGCGAGCGGCGAGCAGCGCATCGCGGATCTTGGCGCGGACCGCCCGCTCCCGCAGCGGTGCCGGCAGCGAGCCGCGGGTGCCCCAAAAGCGGACGCGCAACGGTCCAGCCGGCTCGGTTTCGGCAGCGGGAACCGCCCCCTCGGGTCGCGGCGGTGCCTCCCAGGCGGTGCTCGCTTCCTCGACGGTGGCGAAGACCGGGACGACATGCGAGAACCGGCTGATCGCGAAGATCTCGCGCACGACCGTATGGAGACAGGCGACGGCAAGCCGGCGCTCCTTCGGCTTCAGTCGCGTGGCGGCCATCAGTGCCCGCAGACCGGCGCTCGAGATGTATTCGACCCCGGAAAAGTCAACGACGACGTCCGCGGAGCTGGAGCTGACGGCGGCGAGCAGCCGCGTCTGGAACTCGGTGCTCGTGAGATTGTCGATGCGTCCGACTGGCGCCAATACCAGGATGTTTGCTTGGCGCCTCTCGCCGATATCCACGGCCGACCCCTGTCACAATGGTAACGAGGCTCATTGTCAGGAGTTCAGCGGCGCGAAGCAAGAATCGTAGCCAATTGCGCCAAGCGACCTCGCCGCTTCCACGAATTTACGTTTAGCCAGCCCGCCGGGCTTGCGGTACTGGTAGGCGCCGCCGCCGCGACGGCGACCATCGGCAAGAGGGAGCATGGAACAGCGCTGGGGCTTGCCCCTGATCGCCTGGCCGTCCCGGCTGCGCCCCAATCTCTGGGATCTCGTCGCGCTGCCGATGGTGCTCGGGGCAATCGCGCTCATCGCTTGGGGCGGCATGGCGATGAGCGCGCGCTATCACGTCGGCGAGGTTCTGCCGATCAGCCTCGACCCTTGGCTGCTGCCGGAATACGCGCTTCGCACCGTGCTGCGCATGGTCTGTGCGCTCGTCGCCTCACTCGTCTTCAGCCTCATTTATGCGGCGGTAGCGGCCAAGAGCCGAGAGGGCGAAAAGATCCTGATCCCGATCCTCGATATTCTGCAATCGGTCCCGATCCTCGGCTTTCTGTCGATCACTGTGACCGGCTTCATGGCTCTTTTCCCGGGCCGGCTACTCGGCGTCGAATGCGCGGCGATCTTCGCGATCTTCACCTCGCAGGCTTGGAACATGACCTTTAGCGTCTACCAGTCGCTGCGCACCGTGCCGGCCGAGCTGATAGAGGCGGCTCGGATGTACCACCTCTCGCCGTGGAAGCGGTTTTGGCGCCTCGAAGTGCCCCACGCTATACCCTCGCTCGTCTGGAACATGATGATGTCGGTCTCGGGCGGCTGGTTCTTCGTCGTCGCCTCGGAAGCCATCACTGTCGCCGGCCAGACGATCATGCTCCCCGGCATCGGCTCCTATATCGCGACCGCGATCAATCAGCGCGACCTCACCGCAATCGGCTACGCGGTCTTGGTCATGTTCGTCGTCATTCTGTTATACGATCAACTGTTGTTTCGCCCGCTCCTCGCGTGGTCGCGCAAATTTCAAGCCGACCCCTCGGGCGATGAAGACAATGTCCGGCCGTGGTTTTTTATCGTGCTGCAGCGCGCCCGCCTGTTCGATCTGGTTCAGGCCGGGGTGCTCGAACTCAACCGGATCATCGACGACGCGCTCACCGGCCTGGCTCGGCGGCGCCGGCCGCCGGCCGAGCCGCGGCCGCGGCCTCAGCTCGACCGGTTGTTCGACGTCGCTCTGCTGGGACTCGCCGCCGCGGCGGCGATATGGATCATCGCCTTCATCCGCCAGACCGTCGAACTGACTGAAATCGGGTGGGTGTTTCTTCTCGGTCTGGCGACCGCCGCGCGGGTGCTGATCCTGATCGGAGTGGCTTCCCTGGTCTGGGTTCCGATCGGGGTGGCGATTGGATTGCGCCCGCACCTGGCAGACCGCATTCAGCCTATAGTGCAGTTTCTCGCCGCCTTTCCGGCAAATTTGTTCTTTCCGGTGGCGGTGGTGCTGATCCTACGGTTTCAAGCGAACCCGGAGATCTGGCTCAGCCCGCTGATGATCCTCGGAACACAGTGGTATATCTTGTTCAACGTCATTGTCGGCACCACGGCGTTGCCGGTGGAGCTCCAACGCGCGGCACAGAATCTCGGCGTCAGACGAACGTTGTGGTGGCGGCGAGTGATCCTGCCGGCGATTTTTCCAGCATATGTGACCGGCGCCGTCACTGCGGCCGGCGGTTCATGGAATGCGAGTATCGTATCCGAGGTCGTCCAATGGGGTGACACAACGCTGACCGCCACCGGGATCGGCGCCTATATCGCGCGAACTACCGCCGACGGCGACAGTGCCCGTATCGCGCTCGGCATCGGCGTCCTCTGCCTCTACGTCCTCGCCTTCAATCGGCTGCTCTGGCATCGGCTCTATGACCTCGCCGCCGAACGGTTGCGCCTCGATTAAGCGGCTCGTGGTAAATCTGCTCTAATGAACGACCCACTACTGCGCACCGAAGCCGTCTCGAAGACGTATCGCACACCCGATCACCACGGGCGGCTCGTGCTCGACCACATCGATTTCACGCTACGCGATGGCGAGATTGTTGCGATCCTCGGCAAATCGGGATCTGGAAAATCGACCTTTCTGCGGATTCTCGCGGGGCTCGTGCCGCCCAACGAGGGCGTCGTCGAGTATCGCGGCATCAATGTTGCCGAGCCCGTTCATGGCATCGCGATGGTTTTCCAGAGCTATGCTCTGTTTCCGTGGCTTACCGTGCTCGGCAACGTCGAGCTCGGGCTAGAGGCTCTCGGCATTTCCGGGGGGGAGCGGCGCCGGCGGGCGGTCAATGCGATCGATCTGATCGGTCTCGACGGGTTTGAGAATGCGTATCCGAAGGAGCTGTCTGGCGGCATGCGTCAGCGCGTCGGTTTTGCCCGCGCGCTCGTCGTCGACCCCGATATCCTGCTGCTCGACGAGCCCTTCTCGTCGCTCGACGTCCTGACCGCGGAAACTCTGCGAGGCGATCTCCTCGATTTGTGGGACGCCCACCGCATTCCGACCAAGGGGATGGTCATCGTTTCGCACAACATCGAGGAGGCAGTCGAAATCGCCGATCGTATCCTGATCTTCAGTAGCGATCCCGGCCGCATTCGCGCACAAATCCCGATCTCGCTACCACGCCCGCGCTCCTCGGAAAGTGCCGGTTTTCGCCAGATCGTCGACCAGGTCTATACCCTCTTGACGACCGAGCCGGGGCGCGACGGGCGGCGTGGGGCAAAGACCGAGCCTATCGGGATCGGCTTTCGCCTGCCCGATGCACCGGTCCAGCAGCTCTCGGGATTGATCGAGAATCTGACGGAGGCGCCCTATCATGGCCGCGCCGATCTGCCCCATCTCGCCGACGAAGAAAACCTCGTCATGGACGAGCTGTTCCCGCTGATCGAGACATTGCAGCTATTTGGCTTCGCCCATGTCAGCGGCGGCGACATCGAGCTGACGCCGCGCGGCCGGGCGTACGCCGAGGCGGACATGCTCGCCCGCAAGCAAATCTTTGCCGAGGCGCTCTTAAAGCAAGTGCCGCTGGCTGCTCACATCCGGCGCGTCCTCGACGAGCGGCCCGGCCATCGTGCGCCGGCCGCGCGGTTTCTGCGCGAGATCGAGGATCACCTGTCAGAGGAAGAGGCGGAGCGGGTGCTCGATACCGTAATCAACTGGGGCCGGCACGCCGAGATCTTCGCGTACGACTACGACACCGAGGTACTTGAGCCTGGAAAACTTCTGAGCGCCGCGGGGTAAGTGACCCTAATACCGTCGCCCCGCGTCAGCTGCCGCCGTAGAAAGAAAGATGCGCGACATCGGCTTGCGCGACTTGATTCGGGATCAGCCACGCGTAAAACGTCGGCCTCTCCCATTGGTTCTTGTCCCCGCCCGTGTCCCAACTCGGCAGCGAGACGATTTTTACATAAGCCTCCTGGGCGGGGGCGAGCTCGAAATTGGCTGTTTGATTGGTGTCGATGCCGACGGTCTGCACGGTAACTAAGTAATGTCCGGGGGCAACATCGCGATAGAACGCGCCACCCAATTCGGCCGCCCCGACATAACCCCCGTTGGCAGCGATCGCTGGAAGGCCCTTGCCGGCATAGGGCTCGTCATCGCGATAAAACCAGATCCGAGCCTCCCCTGCCGGGATCGGCGGAATGCTGACCGCCGCAGTCACCGCCTGCTGGGCGCAGCCTGCCATCGTGACGAGCAGCACACCCTGTGCTGCGCCCATCAACCAGCACGCTGCCGAATTCTTGTTCTGCCTCATGGGACACTCCAATAACCGATCGTCCGTTGTACATCGATAACGATCTGATCGTATCGATATCTCTTCAGCGTGGCCGCAGGGTCGGGAAAGCGATGACGTCGCGGATCGATGGGCTGTCGGTCAACAGCATCACCAGCCGGTCGATGCCGATGCCGAGACCACCGCAGGGCGGTAGCCCGTATTCGAGCGCGGTGACGTAGTCCTCGTCGAGGAGTTGTGCTTCTTCGTCACCGGCCGCGCGCGCCCGCATTTGCGCCTCGAACCGTTCGCGCTGGTCCTGCGGGTCATTGAGCTCGGAGAAAGCGTTCGCGATCTCCCAACCGTAGATGTAGGTCTCGAACCGCTCAACGAGGCGCGGGTCGCTGCGGTCGGCCTTTGCCAGGGGTGAAATGTCGCGGGGGAATCCGGTGACGTGGATCGGCTGGATCAGAGTATCCTCGACGCGCGCGGCAAAGGCTGCCTCCAGAGCCTGCCCCCAATTCTCGCCGCCGGTCAGCGCCGCGCCGACACGAGCCGCCGCCTCGCGCGCCGCCTCGGCGCTGTCGAGACCGAGGAAATCGACCCCGGTAGCTGTGTGAACGAGTTCGGCCATGCTGCGTCGCGGCCACGGCGCCGAAAGATCGATCTCGGTCCCGCCGTAGCCGATCCGCAATGTTCCAAGCACCGTCTCGGCCACGGCGGTGATGAGCTCCTCGGTCAACTTCATCATCGCGCTGTAGTCGACATAGGCCTCGTAGAGCTCGAGCGTGGTGAATTCCGGATTATGCCGGGGCGAAAGGCCCTCGTTGCGGAAGCAGCGGTTGATCTCGAACAATTTGTCGGCCATGCCGCCCACCAACAGTCGCTTCAGATGGAGCTCGGGCGCGATCCGCAGATAGAGGTCGATATCGAGAGCGTTGTGATGCGTCACGAACGGCTTCGCCGAGGCACCCCCGGGGATCGTGTGAAGCATCGGGGTCTCGACCTCGACATAGCCGCGCTCCGAGAGATGGCTGCGGATCGTCGCTACGACCCGGCTGCGTCGGAGCAGCGTGTCCCGGCTGTGCGGGTTCATGATCAGGTCGAGGTAGCGCTGGCGATAGCGCAGCTCGATATCGGCAAGGCCGTGATACTTCTCGGGGAGGGGGCGCAGCGCCTTCGCGAGAACCGTGACGCCGGAGGCGTTGATCGTGAGCTCGCCACGCGGTGTCCGCCGAACGAGGCCCTCGACTCCGATCAGATCACCGATGTCGAGCAGCCGCACCATTCCCGGTGCTTCGGAACGGAGCAAATCCTTGTGGCAAAAGATCTGGATCTTGCCCGAGGCGTCGTGCAGGTCGATGAACATGCCGCTGTTGCGCATCGCCCTGATGCGGCCGGCGACCCGCACTCGATCTTCGGTTTCGGCGCCGGCTGCGAGCCCGGCGTAACGCCGCTCGAGCTGGACCTGCCTCATGCGTCCGCTCGAAGCTGTAGGGGTAAGGATCGACCCCGAGCGCCTCGAGACTGTCGCGCTTGCCCATCCGGATCGAGCGCAGCGGGTCCTCCGCGTCTGGCGACTGGCGCTCGCTGTCGGTCATCGCTTGGCTCCTCGATTCCGCAGGATGGCTGATCGGGTAGGTTAGCCGACGGCCGCCTGCGAGACCGGGCTGCGCGCGAGATCGACGACCACATCATGGAAACGCCGCAAGGTGCCGTGATGGCCGACGCTGACGATCGTCGGCCGCCACGGCGCCTCCCGCAACAGCCGGTACAACGATATCTCCGCGGCTTCGTCCAGCGCCGAGGTCGCCTCGTCGAGAAAGACGATTTCCGGGCGGGCCAGCAGGACCCGGGCGAAGGCCAGCCGCTGCTGCTCGCCGATCGAGAGCCGCTGAGCCCAATTAGCCTCCTCGTCCAGCCGGTCGACGAGTTCGGGCAGGCCGACGGCGCGCAGCGCCTCGGCAAGATTGTCATGCGGCAGTTCCGCGGCTGCCCGCGGATAGACGAGAGCGTCCGCCAGGGTACCGAGGGGCAGATAGGGCCGCTGCGGCAAAAACAGGCAGCGCCCGTCGCCCATCCGGATGCGCCCCCGCCCAAACGGCCAGAGACCGGCGATGGCGCGCAGCAACGTGCTTTTGCCGAGCCCGGAAGCACCGGTGATCAAAAGCGCTTCTCCGCGGCCGGCTGCCAGCGAAATGTTCGGCCGCAGCAACTGGCCATCCGGCAGGTTGAGATCGAGCATGTCGACTTCGACACCGGCGCCGCGGCGCTCGAGTTCGATCGGCTGGGGTGCGCTGTGTTCCGCAGCAATCCCGTCCATCCGCTCGCGAAACCCGGAAAGCCGCTGCACCACCGCCTGGTATTCGGCAATTTCGGTGTACGAGGTGATGATGAAGGACAGCGAGTTCCTGCACCTGGTTGAAGGCCGAAGAAATCTGCATCAGCCCGCCGAGCTGGATCGTCTTGTTGAAGTATCTCGGGGCCGCGACGACGAACGGAAAGATGATCGCAAGCTGGGAATAGCCGGTGGTGAACCAGGTCAGCTTCTTGCGGCGGATGATGATCCCCCACCAATTCGCCACGATCCGTGCAAAGCGGGTCTTGAACGTGTCGAACTCGCGCGCTTCGCCGCCGTAGAAAGCGACGTTCTCGGCGTTCTCGCGTAATCTGACCATGCTGAAGCGGAAATCCGCCTCGTAACGCTGCTGGTCGAAGCTGAGCCGGACCAGCGGGTTGCCGATCCACCGTGTCAGCAAAGTGCCGGCGATCGCGTAGATCAGCGCGGCGAAAACCATGTATCCGGGGATCTCGATCGAGATATCACCGCCGAGCGGGATCGTCAGCGCACCGGACAGCGTCCACAGAATTGTGATGAACGACGCGAGAGTCACAAGAGAGCTCAAAAGCCCAAGCGACAAGCCCCAGGGTGACCGTCGCGAACCGGTCGAGATCGTCGGAAATTCGTTGATCCGGATTGTCGGTCGTCGTGTGATCCAATTGCATCCGGTAATAAGCTTGGTTATCCAGCCAGTTGCGCAAAAAACGATCGGTCAGCCAGCGGCGCCAACGGATGTGCAGTATTTGCCTAAGGTAAAGCGAGTAGACGGCAACGACGATCAGCAAGAAGGCGATGATCCCGAAAATTGCGAATTGGCGCCAGAACTCCGGCCAGTTGTATTGCTGAAGGGCATCATAGAAGTCGTTGTTCCAGGCATTGAGACGGACATTGAGGCCGACGGTGATCAGGTTCAGCGCTATGACAGCGAGCAGCAGCCCGCGCGCCGTCCATTTCTCGTCGGAATTCCAGTACGGCCACGCAAGGGCCCAGGCCTGACGCAGGAACCCCCGCTTGGTCACCACCGCCATCATTACCTCCGTCGATCTCGCCCTGCCTGATGATACGCCTTATCATCCCCGGTTCGTCATGACTGCGTCCGCCGTCGAGCCGACCGGTG
Source organism: uncultured Alphaproteobacteria bacterium (assembly GCA_963700195.1). Classification (GTDB taxonomy): domain Bacteria; phylum Pseudomonadota; class Alphaproteobacteria; order ATCC43930; family CGMCC-115725; genus AP-15. The sequence continues at coordinate 53,709 of CAVOWQ010000012.1, read as the reverse complement.
CCGCCCTTCTGGCGCGCGGCGTCTGCCGCACCCTGGAGCAGCTCGGTTATGTAAGCCTGGTGGAATTCCCGCTCGCCAATGGCCGGCGCGCCGACATTCTCGCTCTCGGCAAGACGGGCGACCTCGTGATCGTCGAGATCAAGAGCTCCGTGGCCGATTTTCGTGCCGACCGCAAGTGGAGCGCCTACCGTGACTTCTCGGATCGCCTTTACTTCGCCGTGCCAAACGACTTTCCGCGACCGCTCATCCCCGATGAATGTGGCCTGATGGTGGCGGACTCGTTCGGCGCGGCCGTGCTTCGCGACGGCAGCACAACGAGGCTCGATGCCGGCCGCCGCCGCGCCCTGACGATGCGCTTTGCCCGCATCGCGGCGACGCGGCTGCGCCGCCTTCTCGACCCCGAAGCGGGACGATTGGGCGGAATGTGATGTTCGCGGCGGCGCCTCGCTGCCGAACCAATAAGAGCGGGACCGAACGCCCTGAATCGATTGCAACCCCGGAGCGTGGCCAAATCACCCCCGGCGATTGAACCACCGTTGTGGTCGCGCTCGCCGAGCGGTTGACGGGAATGGCTCGCGCAGACGGGTCTGGCCGTTAACGCGTCTCAGCTGGCGAGGCGCGCGATCGTCGCCGTCGTGCTGTAACCCGGCACGACTTTGGCGAGAAGCACCTCGCCGCCGGCGTGCTTGACGAAGTCGGCCCCGACGACCTCATCGAGGCGATAGTCGTCGCCTTTGACGAGAAGCTGCGGACGGATGTCGCGGATCAGCTCCATCGGCGTATCCTCCTCGAAGACGACGATCAGGTCGACCGCCGCGAGCGAGGCCAGCACAGCCGCACGGTCGGTTTCGCTCTGGATCGGACGCCGCGGCCCTTTGAGCCGTGCCGTCGACGCATCACTGTTGAGCCCGACGACGAGCCGATCGCATGCCGCCTTGGCCTGCCCGAGCAATGCCACATGCCCGGGGTGCAGCAGATCGAAGCAGCCATTGGTAAAGCCGATTTTGAGCCCGTGGCGGCGCCAGCGCGCCACCAAATCGAGCGCGTGCGAGCGCGGCACGACCTTGTCCGCGGCGTGGAGATCCCGACCATTGAGAGCGGCGGTGAGCTCGCTCTCATACACCACTGCGGTGCCGATCTTGCCGACGACAATGCCGGCAGCGACATTTCCGAGGCGCGCCGCATCGGTCAAGCCGACACCGACCGCGAGCGCCGCAGCGACTGCCGCCACGACAGTATCGCCGGCGCCGGAAACATCGAAGACCTCGCGGACTTCGGCGCGTTGAATATCGGCCGTGCCGTCGGCCGAAATCAGCACCGACCCTTCCGCGCCGAGCGAGGCGAGAACGGCGTTGAAGCCGCAACGCTCGATCAGTGAGCGGGAGGCCGCGATGATCTCATCGTCGGTCGCCACGGGCATTCCCGTAGCGTGGGCCGAGTTCGCGCCGGTTCGGCTTCACCAGATCGGCGCCGCGATATCGTATGTGATCGCCGCCCTTCGGGTCGACGATGACGCGGGCGCCGGCCTCGCGCGCCGCCCGGATGATCTCGAGCGCCACCCCCTCGGTCAGCACCCCCTTGGCATAATCCGAGATGACGACGACCGAATGGTCGGCCACAAGCTCGCGCGCCAGCCGCAACATGTCTTCGCGGATATACGGATCGAGCGGGATCGCGCTTTCGCGGTCGGCGCGCAGGAGCTGCTGATTGCCCGCGATGTAGCGCGTCTTGACCGTGGTCGTGCGCTGCGGCTGGACGAGGACATGCGCCTCGGCGCCGTCCTGCGCTTCGACCAGACGCCCGATCTCGCGGCCGGCTTCGTCGTTGCCGACAACGGAGATGAACGATGCGGCTGCTCCGAGCGCCCGCAGATTGCGCAGCACGTTTCCCGCGCCGCCCAACGTCTTCATTTCGCGTTCGATCCACAGCACCGGGATCGGTGCTTCGGGCGACACTCGCTCGACTTGGCCATAAACGTAGTGATCGAGCATTACGTCGCCGATGCACAACACGCGCGCCGTTTTCAGCCGGTCGACGTAGGGCAGGAGCTCGCTGTTGTCGGCCATTGGCAATTCGTGACATGGAAGCTCGCCGTCTTTTGACGGTACCGACAGATCCTGGCAAGAGAAATGCCGCGGCATTCGTGCCATTCTCGCGCGAAATGCGACTATTCGCCTCGTTTTGATTCAGCGGCGGCGCAGCAGCAGATAGGTGGCCCCAGGACCCCCGTGCTGCGGCTGCGCCGGCGCGATCGCGAGGATTTGCCGCCGCAGCTCCGGCTCCTCCAGCCAGCGCGGAACCGAACTCTTGAGGACGCCCGGCCCGCTCTGGCCGAGTCCCCGCCCGGTGATGACGAGCACGCAACGCCGTCCCGCGGCGCGCGACGCGGCGATGAAGGCAGAAAGCGCCCCATGCGCCTCGGCTTGGGTCATCCCGTGAAGATCAAGGCGTGCCTCGATCCTGTGCAGACCGCGCTTCAGCCGTTCGGCGTTGGCGCGGTCGATCCCGGCAAAACGATCGAGCGGCGGCAGCGGCATACGAGGAGGTGTAGTGCGGTCTCGCTCAACTCGCGCCGAAGCGACGTCCGCCTCGCGAGGCGACCCCGCCGAATTGGCCGGCCTAGCGCCGCGCAACGGCCGAACGTCGCGAACCGCTTCTCGCCATAGATCACTCGTTCCCTTCACTTCTCGCCGCCTGACCATCCTCGACGAGAACGATATGGAGACGCCTGGGCCCGTGCGCACCCAGTTCGATGTGCTGCTCGATATCCGCCGTGCGCGACGGACCGGTGACGAAGTTGACGGCCCGCGGCAATGCTTCCGCTGCTTTGCCGGCTCGCAGGCGGTCCCAGCCATCCTCGTAGGTCGCGACAACCTGGTCGCGGCGGACCACCACGATATGGGTCTCCGGCAGAAAATTGAGCGTCGTTGGGGTCTGCGCTCCGGAAATCAGCATCAAAGTGCCGGTTTCGGCAATTGCGGCATGACAGGGGGTGAGGCTGACCCGGTCTTCCGCCTCAGCCCGGCCGCGGCGGATCTGCAGCAAGGGCCATGTGTTCCACGGGATCTCGTCGAGGCTCGGGTCGGGAGCCATGACGAGCTCAGCCGGAAGGTTCTCCGCGGCGAGATAGCGCGCGATCGCCTCCGGCACCGCCGCGGGTGAGCCTACCCTTGTTACCGTCGCCTGCACCTCCTCGGCCATTGCAACGAACAACTCGACCCGCGCCCGCTCGTCGATCGCCGTCGCCCGGGCGGGAACCAGATTTCGGCGATGCGCCGCGAGGCGGGCGCGCAATTCCGCCTCCCCGTTAGGATCGAGCCGACCGCGACCGAGCGAGTTCCGAACAGCGGCAAGAATCCGTTCGCGAGCCTCGCTCACCTGGCGGTTCCGCTTTTCTTCCGCTGCGCCCAAAGGCGGTGAAAGCTGCGGCCCTCCGGCGCCGGCAAATCACGCACCCTGGTCCAGCCAGCGGCCAGCGGCAGAGTGCGGAACCGGCCGCGCCGGCCGCCCGCCCAGCCGAGCGCCCGGCTACCTATCTCCGTCAGCGCGTGATAGAGCGCCGGGCGGCGCGCCACCCATGCCCACGCGGCAAGGCCGCTGCGGTAGGCCGGCGGGCTCAGCTTTTTGGCGTATTCGCGCTCGCGCCAATGGCGCATCATCTTGGGCAACGGGATCTTGACCGGGCAGACGCTCTCGCAGCGGCCGCAAAACGTCGAGGCGTTCGGCAGGTGTCCAGCTTCCTCGATGCCGATCAGGCTCGGCGTCAATACCGCGCCCATCGGCCCCGGATAGACCCAGCCATAGGCATGGCCGCCGACCGCGGCGTAAACCGGACAGTGATTCATGCATGCCGAGCATCGGATGCAGCGCAGCATGTCCTGGAACTCGGTTCCGATCATCGCGCTGCGGCCATTGTCGAGCAGAACCACGTGGTACTGATCGGGACCGTCGAGATCACCCGTCCGGCGCGGCCCGGTCGAGATCGTCGTATAGCTCGAGAATTCCTGACCCGTTGCCGAGCGCGCCAGCAGCCGCAGCAACGTCGCGGCATCCTCGAATGTCGGGACCAGCTTTTCGATGCTGGTGATGACGATGTGAATCCGCGGCAGGGTCTGCGTCAGATCGCCGTTGCCCTCATTGGTCACGATGATGCTCGAACCGGTCTCCGCGATGAGAAAGTTTGCGCCGGTAATCCCAACCTCGGCAGCGAGGAACCGCGGACGCAGCACCGAACGCGCCTCGTCGCACATCTGGCGCGGATCGACCAACAACCGGTTCGGGTCGAGCGAGCGATGCTCGGCCCGGAATGTCTCGGCAACCTGTTCCTTAACCAGATGTATCGCCGGTGCGATGATATGGCTAGGCGGCTCGTGACGCAGCTGAATGATGTATTCGCCGAGATCGGTTTCTATCGGGGTAATGCCATTCGCCTCGAGGAAATCGTTGAGCCCTACCTCCTCGGCGACCATCGACTTGCCCTTCGCGACGAGCTTGGCGCCCGCCGAGCGGCAGATCTGCAGCACCGCTGCGCAGGCCTCCTGCGATGTGCGCGCCCAATGCACCTTGCCGCCGGAAGCCTCGACCTTGCTTTCGTACAGCTCGAGGTAAAAGTCGAGGTGCTGCAGAGTGTGATCCTTGATCGACCGGCCGGTCTCGCGCAGCGCCTCGAACTCCGGCAGCCGCTCGACAGCCAGACGACGCCGCAGCGGAAATCCGGTTCGCGCCAGACCCAGCGCGCGCTGCAAATTTTGGTTGGCCAAGCCGGCCTGGGCTGCGGCCTCGAAAATTGCGGCTGGTCGCGAGCATCCCCGTTACCGCGGCGCGCCGATCGGCGGGACATTGTCGGTCATGCCGGCGAGAACCTCGGCCACGTGGCGAACTTCGACCTGCCGGCCTTGCCGGTAGAGTTTGCCCGCCATGTTGAGCAGACAGCCGAGATCTCCGGCCAAGACCGCCTCGGCGCCGGTTGCGGCGATGTCCGCCGCCTTGTCGGTCACCATCTTGTCGGAAATTTCCGGGTATTTGACGCAGAAGGTGCCGCCAAAGCCGCAGCACACTTCCGCCCCCGGTACTTCCTCGATGCTCAGACCGCTAACGGATGCGAGAAGCTGGCGCGGCTGGAGCTTGACGCCGAGTTCGCGCAAGCCCGAGCAGGCGTCATGGTAGGTAATTCGACGTTGCCAGCTCGCGGCGACGGCCTGTATTCCGCAGACATCGACGAGGAAGGAAACAAGCTCCCAACTCCGCTCGGCGAGTTCCTGCGCGCGCGGCAGGTTCTCCGAATCGTCGGCGAAGAGCTCGGGGTAGTGTAGCCGCAGCATCCCGGCGCAAGACCCCGAGGGGGCGACGACATAGTCATAGCCGGCAAAGGCATCGAATACCTGCAAGGCAATTGCCTTGGCATCGGCCCGGTCACCGGAGTTGTAAGCGGGCTGGCCGCAACAGGTCTGTCGACGCGGGACCTCGACCGTACATCCCGCGTCTTCGAGCAATTTGACGGCCGCAAAGCCCACTGTCGGGCGGAACAAATCGACCAGACACGTGACGAACAGCGCTACACGCATTCAACTCGGCCCGCCGTCATCGGCTCAAAGCACAGCGTACCGAAGTTAGGCTCGATCCCGTCGGCAAATCAATCCGGCCGCGCCAATCGGCCGGGAGCGAGACGGCGTGCTACTGCGCGCGGCAGCAACAGGTAATACCTGCCGCTGGCATTCATGACGCCGGCACGGCTGCCCGCCGCTTCTCCGGTGCCCCAGAAGACATCGCCGCGCACAGGGCCCTTGATCGCACCCCCGGTATCCTGGGCGACCATCAGACGACGCACACTGTCCGCCGCGGCGAACCGCTCATCCGCTTCGAGCCAGACCGGGATACCGAGAGCCACGAACGCGCGATCGACCGCAATGCTCCGCTCTGCGCTCAACGCGGCCCCTTCAGCCCCGATTGGTCCATCGCCCTTGATCTCCCGAAAGAAGACATAAGACGGGTTGTCGCGGCGCAGGGCGGCTCCAGCTTCCGGATTCCGCTTCATCCACGACCTGATCGCCGCCATCGTCAGCTTGTCTCGCGGGATCACGCCACGTTCGATCAGCAGTCGCCCGACCGGCACATAGGGACGACCGTTCTGCCCGTCGTAGCCGACCCGGACAGTGCCGCCCCCGTTCAGCCGGACGCGTCCCGACCCCTGGATCTGCAGAAAGAAAGCGTCAATCGGATCATCGACCCACAGGAGTTCCAGCCCGCGCCCGGCAAGCGCCCCATCCTCGATCTCGGCGCGCGTCGGAGACTCGGGGCCGAGATCTGGGGGCTTGCGGTAGAGCGGGGTCTGATAGCGGCCATGGCGTTGCCGAGAGCCGTTGAGCTCGATCTCGTAATATCCGGTGAAGAGTCCCTCCGCATTGCCGTAGTCCGCTACGGCAAACGGAGTAAAACCCTTCTCGAAAAATTCCCGGGCAGCCGCATCGTCCCCGGACGGCAATGCCTCTGCCGCCTCACACAATGACCGCCAGTCGCCCACCCGCCCGAAATCGACGCTCATAGCAACCGAATCGAGCGGAGCCGAATCTGCCCTGGTCAAGAACCGAGCACAGGATTTCAGGAAAACCGGAACCGCCGCCGAGATGTGATCCTGCGTCCAGCCCGATAAGCGGTCGAAGCCAACCGGCTCGAGGCCAAATCGCCTCGGTCCGCTATCATGCGTGAGGCCAATCGCCAAAATACCGAGGAGCGCGGCCGCCGCGGCACGGCTGGCGCGACTGGCCCGCGGCCGAGGCTCAGCCGCTGCTCGTGGCGACGAGAACCCAGTTGGGATCGGCGGATCGGGTATCGCGCGCAAAGGTCCAATAATCGGTCTTCTCGGTGGGGTGCTCAGGGTCGCCGTCGACGATGCTGCCGTCCATCGCGCGCGTCACGTTGATTTGCTGCGAGGTCAGCTTAACCGTCACCTGCGCGTTGCGCCCCAACAGTTCGGCTTCGACGATATCCGTGCTGTCCAGACGTAGAATTCGCGTCTCCAGCGTCTCCTTGGCAGCGGCACGCTCGTCGATTGCTGTGACAAATTGCTGGAAGACCTCATCACTCAGCAAAGGCCGCAACCCCGCCTTGTCCGCGTTCGCAAACGCGGTGACGATCATCTCGAAAGCGGTGCGAGCACCTTCGAGGAATTGAGAGGGGTCGAAGCTCGGGTCGGCGCGATGGATCTGGTTCAATCCGTCCGCGACCGCATCGGCCGGCGGGGCGGCTGTCGCAGCAGCAACGGCGCTCGGGCTGGGCTCGATCAAAGCCGGCCCCTTTTCCGGCGCGGCTCGCGTGCGCCGCACAAACAATTCGCGCCGCCGCTCGTTTCCAGTGCGCCGCCCAAGCACGCTACGCAGGCGCAGCACCAAAAAGCCTGCAACCATCGCGAACAGGATAATATCGAAGTATTGCTGAAAGTCGCCCATCTCCCTTCCGCGCCCTGCCGCCGTAGAGAAATACCGGGCTCCGGGCCTCGGCTGGATCTTGACTACATGGGGGGCGGGTGGCACCACGGCAAGCGCGTTGGTGCGAGGATCGCGGCTTCTCTGTCCGCACTGCCGCTCTCGATCGGAAGAGCTCGGGCTTTCCTCGGCTCCCCCCGGAATTGAGGAAAACCCGAGTGATTTTGATCCGCCATGGGCAAACCGAATTCAACCGGGTCTTCTCCACCACCCGCCGGGATCCAGGCATCCGCGACCCGCATCTAACCGATCAGGGACGCCGCCAAGCGCAAGCCGTGGCCAGGGTTCTACGGTCTTTCAATCTCGGGCGGCTCATCACGAGTCCTTATGCGCGCGCCCTCGAAACCGCCGGGATCATAGCCGAGCAGCTGAGCGTGCCGATCACGGTGGAACCGCTGATTGCCGAACGCTTCTCGTTCATTTGCGACATCGGCTCACCCTTGGCCGAGCTTCGTGCCTGCTGGCCGGATCTAGCATTTGATCATCTGCCGGATCCGTGGTGGCCCCAAGCGGAGGAAACAGAGGAGGTGATCTGGCAGCGATCCCAGAGCTTCCGTCGACAGATCGCCGGTGAGACGTGGTCGGAAATCGGAGTGGTCACACATTGGGGCTTTATCCGCGCACTGACCGGGCTGAAGGTGCCGAACGGTGCCGTGCTGCGGATCGATCCGACCCGACCGACCGCGAGCCCGAGCTGCTTTTTGTGCCGGACGCAGGCTAGCGCAGGGCCGATCGTTGATGCGCCTTCCCGATCCGTGTTAGGCCAGCAAGCTGCGATCCTGGGGAGGCGTTGATGGCGGAAGAGGCAAGAGGCAACGGCCAAAGCGACATGCCGCCGGCAATGCCCGAAGGGGCGCAGCAGCTGATCGTCAACGCGCAATACATCAAGGATTTGTCGTTCGAAAATCCGCGAGCGCCGCAGAGCCTAATCCAGCAAACGACGCAGCCCTCAGTCGACATCAACGTCGATGTCAAAGCCCAGAATCTCGGACCGGAGGTTTTCGAAGTCGTCCTGACGATCAACGCGACCGCCCGCATCCAGGAGGAACCCGTTTTCCTCGTCGAGCTCGCTTACGGGACCGTGGTAACGGTCAAGAACGCGCCGCAGGAGATGCTGGCTCCGCTGGTTCTGGTCGAGACGCCGCGGATCGTCTTTCCATTTGCCCGCGCGATCATCGCGAATGCGACCCGTGACGGCGGTTTTCCACCTCTGATGATCAATCCGATCGACTTCGCCGAGCTGTTGCGCCGCCAGCAGGCCGACGCGCAAATCGCCGCTCCACCCGGCAACCTGGTCGTGTGAGGCTCAACCTTCCGCAAGCCAGATGGGCTCGGTGATCATTGCAGCATCGCCTGGTGAGCGATCACCTCTTCTGCCAAGGGGAAATGCGGCCGCGGCGGCCGCATGATCCTCTCCGCTATCGTCACCTCATCGGCAGGCATTGCGAAATCGAGACCGGGTTGCCGGCCCCCGAGCAATTCGAGATAGACCGCAGCGAGCAATCTGCAATCGATCTCGAGCCCCGTGCTCGACGCGGTCCGACAGGTCGATCTCGAAACGCCGGCATAAGGCGTCGAGGCTCGCCGGCGCTCCGGGAAACCGCACCCGCGCCAGCCCGAGAGTATCGACAAAGGCGCAACCGATCGGATCTCGATGCAAGCGGGCCAGTTCAGCGTTCAGAAACGAGAGGTCGAACTCGGAGTTGTGAATCACCAGCCGGTCCGAACCGATAAAGGCCAGCAACTCGTCTGCGATCGCGGCAAAAGGCGCCTGGTTCGCCAGAAACTCTGCGGTGATGCCATGGACCGCGAGAGCCTCTTCGGGCATGTCGCGCTCGGGATTGACGTAACGGTGAAATTTTCGGCCGGTCGGGACGTGATGGACGAACTCGATGCAGGCGACCTCGACGATGCGATGGCCTTCGCCCGGATCCAGACCGGTCGTTTCGGTGTCGAGCACGATTTCGCGCAATTACCGTCTCCCCCTTTTGCGGAGGAGTCTGACGATCGCCTTCAACCGGCGCAAGGTCAGGTTGCGGCCTGCCCCGGTCGGCACCACGAAATCCGCGCGTTGTCGCTTCCGATGATCCGGCAACTGTTTTCGCAGGATGGCATCTAGGCGAATCTCGGTCATCCCCGGCCGCCGCATGACACGCTGCCGCTGCACGAGGGCGGGTGCCGAAACGACGAGCACATAATCGCAGCGACGCTCCGCGCCCGTTTCAAACAGCAAGGGAATGTCGAGCACGACGAGCGGTACCCGCCGGGCACGCGACCGAGCGAGAAACCGCTTTTCCTCGGCAGCCACCATCGGATGAAGAATTGCTTCAAGCCGCTTCAGCGCCGCCGGATCAGTAAAAACCCGTTGTCCGAGCAGCACTCGATCGATGCCGTCGTCCTCCGTCTCGACACCAGGAAACGCGGCAGAAACGGCCGCAACGGCAGCCCCGGACGGCGCCAGCAATCGATGAACCGCCAGATCCGCATCGAACAGCGGCACTCCGAGCCGCCGCAGCATTGCCGCCGCGGTGCTCTTGCCCATGCCGATCGAGCCGGTAAGGCCGAGAACAATCAAGGCGGCGCCAGGGTCGCGACAACCGCCGCGCGCAGCTCCGGCGTCACCCGCACCGCCGCACCGAACCAGGCTTCAAATCCGGGTCGGCCCTGATGCAGCAACATGCCGAGACCATCGATGACGGGGTTTCCCCGCCGACGAGCAGCGCTCAACAGATCCGTTTCGAGCGGCACGTATACGATATCGACGACCGGGGCCGTAGGTGGCAACGACAGATCAAGAACAAGAGGCGGTTCACCGATCATGCCGAGGCTCGTCGTATTGACGAGCAGCCCGGCATGCCGCTGGACATTGCTCACCTCGCTCCAGGGATGGATCGTGATCCGCGTCGCCGGCGTCTCGAGATCGCGCGCCACGAGCTCGGCGCGCGAGAGCGTGCGGTTGACGATCCGGATCTCGGTAACCCCGGCGTCGGTCAACGCAGCCACCACCGCCCTCGCCGATCCGCCCGCCCCGAGGATTACCGCAGGACCCGCCGCCGGCTCCCAATGCGGCACCGCTTCTCGGAGGTTCTCGCGAAACCCGAACACGTCGGTGTTGCTCGCCTCGAGCGTTCCGTCTGGCGCGACGATGATCGTGTTCACGGCACCGATGCGCCGCGCGAAGGGTTCGACTCGGTCAGCGATATGGAGCGCCGTCTGCTTGTGCGGTATCGTCAGATTGCAGCCGCGAAAGCCCAGGATTGGCAGCGCACGCAGTGCCTGCTCGATATGCTCCGGCCTCACCGGTAACGGGACATAGGCGCCATCGGTCCCGGTCTCGTCCAGCCAGAAGCCATGCAGCAACGGTGATCGGGAATGGGCGACAGGCCAGCCCATGATACCCGCCAGCCGGGTCGTCCCGGCGATTTTCATCGGCAATGCCCCACGCAGAAAGTGCTCCTTACCCAAGGTAATCTCCCGGTCTATGACAGAATCATAACCTTCGTTCGCAGGAAACCGAGAAGCTCCAGCAGAGGTAGCCCAAGGATCGCGAAATAATCTCCTTCGATATGTTCAAATAGCTGTACCCCTCTGCCCTCGAGCCGGTAAGCGCCGACCGAGCCGAGAATGTCGGCTCCCTCGGCAGGGATATAGTCATCGAGAAAGTCGTCGGTGAAATGCCGCATCGTCAGGCGCGGGCTGCTCACGCTATGCCATAATCGCGATCCGTCCCGGACCGCGCAGACCCGCCGTGACAAGCTCGTGGGTCCGGCCGCGCAGAGCCTGAAGTTGGGTGCGGGCCTGCCCGAGATCTACGGGCTTATCGAACCATACCTCGCCGCACACCAGAAGCTGGTCGGCGCCGATGACTACAGCTCGACCACAGCGCGCTGCAACCTGCCGCGCTTTCGCCTCGGCAAGAGCGAGCGCGCAACCGGCCGCATCTCGCCCCTCTACTCGGCAGGCGTGTTTGAGTGAACCTTCATCAAGCTCGGCCGGCTCGATCCGAAAATCGACACCGGCGGCGGCGAGTAGCCGCGCCCGCACAGTGCTGGCCGAAGCGAGGACCAAATCCTCAGTCATTCATGCCGTGACGGCGGGCGAGCAATTTCATCACCGCTGCCGCTGTCTCCTCGATCGAGCGGCGTGTCACATCGATCACCGGCCAATGCATTTGAGCAAAGATCTGCCGCGCCTCGCGCACCTCGGCTCGGACTGCCTCGATATCCGTATATTCGGTCGCACCGTCATGGTGCAGCAGATCCAACCGGTTCCGGCGCAGCTGGATCAGCCGCTCCGGATCGTTGGTCAGTCCGACGATCACCGGGTGCTCGGCTTTGGTCAGCTCCGGCGGCAACGGCACTCTCGGTACATAGGGCACATTAGCTGCCTTGATGCCCCGGTTTGCCAGATAGAGACAAGTCGGCGTCTTCGAGGTACGAGACACGCCGACGAGACAGACATCGGCATCGTTGAGACCCCAACTCGATTGGCCGTCATCATGATTGAGGGCAAAGGTAATCGCGTCGATGCGCGCAAAATACTCGCTGTCGAGCAGATGCTGTTTGCCCGGCACCCCACGGCTCTTACGGTGAAGGTAGGAAGCCAGCGCGCCGATAACCGGATCGAGAACCGGGATGGCCGGCACCTGCAGCCGGCGGCAGCCTTCCTGCAGCAATTGGCGAAGAGTGTCGTTGACCATCGTGAACAGTACAACCCCAGGATTGGCTTCAACTCCAGCTACCACCCGGTCGATCTGGCTGCGAGTGCGCACCATACTCCAGACATGCTCGACCGCCTGAGCATCGTCGAACTGCACAAGGCAGGCCCGGGCGACCGAATGCACGGTTTCGCCGGTTGAATCGGAAACGAGGTGAAGATGAAAGCGGGTCACGGAAACCTCGCCCGAATTATCCCAACAGGGTGTGAGTCATTTGCGTCTAATCTGGGAAAACTCGGTCGAACGGCGCTCCATTTTCGGATTTTCCCCGGCTTGCCTCTGTGCGTCCATCTGTTTGTGCCACGGCGCGATCGACTTTTCCCAGCCTGGGTAAATCGGGCATAGGGCGGAGACGCTGTGGTGGTCATCCCCGACTCTCTTTCCGACCACAGCACCAGCTTCTGCCACGGCGCAAAAGTAAGCCACAGTCTTATGCACATCCTTCACGGTCGGGGTTCGAGTGTTCGCAGGCCCCGTAACGCTCCTAGGATAACTTTCAATCCTCGGTATCTACAGGGATCCTCAATCTACTACTATTTTACCTATACTTAATTGTAAGGGAAGGAGGGCAGCACATCGATGCAGACTGGGCCAGCAAAACCTCTGCTGCGCGCGCTGGCAGGCGAAGCGCTTTCGCCGCCACCATGGTGGCTGATGCGGCAAGCCGGCCGGTACTTGCCCGAGTATCGAGAGGTTCGCGCCAAAGCACGGGACTTTGTGGAGCTGTGCCTAACCCCGGAGCTGGCCGCCGAGCTGACGCTGCAGCCGATCCGACGATACGGCATGGATGGAGCCATCCTGTTCTCAGACATTCTGATGCTGCCCTACGCTCTCGGACAGAAGCTGGCCTTCCATGAGGGAGAGGGGCCGGTGCTGGAGCGCATCGAGGACCCTGCGGGGGTTGCGAGCCTCGGCCTCAGCCGCATCGCTTCGGCTCTCGATCCGGTGTTTGAAACGGCTCGGCGGGTCAGAAGCGTGATGGATTCTCGGACGACACTGATCGGTTTCGCCGGTGCACCCTGGACGGTAGCGACCTACATGGTCGAGGGCGGCGGAAGCCGGGATTTTCGGCGGGTCAAGAGCTGGGCTTATCGCGACCCCAAGGGGTTCGATGCGCTGATCGACTTGCTTGCGGAAGCCACCATCGAATACCTGACCGGCCAAATCGAGGCTGGTGTGGAAGTCGTGCAGTTGTTCGACAGCTGGGCCGGAATCCTGCCCGAACCGGCTTTTGTGCGCTGGGTGATCGAGCCGACCAGACGCATCGTCGGAGCGCTGAAACTCCGTTTCGCCGGTTGTCCGGTCATCGGTTTTCCGCGGGGAGCGGGCCATCTTCATGAGCGCTATCTCAGCGAGACTGGAGTTGGAGGAATCGGCATCGATACGGCGGTGCCGCCGGGCTATGCACATCGAGGCCTGCAGCCGCACGCGACTGTTCAGGGCAATCTCGATCCTGTCCTACTGATCGTCGGAGGGGCGGCGCTCGAAGGAGCGGTACGGGGACTGCGCCAAATGCTCGGCCGGGGACCTTACATCTTCAACCTCGGCCATGGGGTGCTGCCGGAAACACCGCCGGAGAACGTGCAGGCGCTCGCCCGCCTCCTGGCCGAACCGATGGATGCCTGACGTGGCGCGTATTGCAGTCGTGCTGATGAACCTGGGTGGTCCGGATCGGTTGGAAGCAGTGCAGCCCTTTCTGTTCAACCTGTTCAGCGATCCCGCCATCCTGCGTTTGCCTGTGCTCGTTCGGCTGCCGCTGGCGCGCCTCATAGCATGGCGTCGAGGCCCGGTAGCGCAGGAGATCTATCGTAGGCTCGGCGGCGGATCGCCGCTGCTCGCCAACACCGAGGCGCAGGCAAGAGTGCTTGAAACCTTTTTGGGGCCGCAGCACCGGTGCTTTATCGCGATGCGTTATTGGCATCCCACCAGCGAGCAGACCGCGAGAGAGGTCGTCGATTGGGCGGCAGACGAGGTCGTTTGCCTGCCGCTCTATCCTCAATTCTCGACGACGACGACGGCTTCGTCGCTTGCGGCCTGGTGCGCCTCGGCCAGGCGTTGCGGGATCGCATGCCCAACGCGGGTCGTGTGCTGCTATCCTTCCGATCCGGGGTTTGTCGAAGCAGTGGCCGGGATGATCCGACCGGCACTCACCTTGGCTGCGGGTCGGGAGAAGTCGCCGCGTCTGCTGCTCACCGCGCACGGCTTACCAAAAAGGATCGTGCAGGCCGGTGACCCCTACCCCAACCAGGTCGAGACAACCGCCGCGGCCGTAATCGCCGCGCTGAATTGGCCGGGCCTTGACTGGACAGTCTGCTATCAGAGCCGCGTTGGGCCGCTCGAATGGATCGGTCCGGCAACAGACGACGAAATTCGGCGCGCGGGCAAGGACGGGGTTCCCCTCGTCGTGGCGCCAATCTCTTTTGTTTCCGAGCATTCCGAAACCCTGGTCGAGCTGGACCTCGATTACCGAGATCTGGCTGGGGCCTGCGGGGTGCCGGCGTATCATCGGGTTCCGACAGTCGGGACCGAACCGGGCTTCATCCAATCGCTCGCCGCGCTCGTCCGCCGCGCTTGCGCCGAGGGTCGGGTGGGGGGCTGTGCTGCCGATTTTGCTTGTTGCGCGATGTGCGGACTCGCCGCTTGATCAGGTGGCTTTCCGAAGTTTATCCCTGGATCAAGTCATTCCATATCATCAGCATGGTCGCCTGGATGGCCGGCCTACTCTATTTGCCGCGCCTCTATGTCTATCACTCGATGGCACCGGTCGAATCGGACCTCTCGGAAACCTTCAAAGTTATGGAACGCCGCCTGCTGCGCGGCATCATGACACCCGCAATGCTTGCTACATGGGGTTTCGGGCTTTTGCTCGCAGTAATACCGGATGTGGTCGACTGGCGGATGGGTTGGATTTGGATTAAACTTGCTCTCGTTGTGGCATTGACCGTTTTTCATATTGCGCTTGCCCGCTGGCGCGGCAAGTTTTTGGCGGACCAAAATCGCCACTCCACACGGTTTTTCCGCTTGGTCAACGAGCTGCCCACCTTGGCGCTGATCGCGATCGTTGTGCTCGTCGTGGTTAAGCCGTTCTAACCCCGGTTTTTGCTGCGTTCTCTGATGAGCAGAGATCTTGTAATCGCATTTGACCGACTTATCTCAAGCGGGATAAAGGGATCGCCGAGCCAGCAATCGGTTCTTTCTACTAATCCCTTTCCATCCTCGCCTGAACCTAAGACCCTGCTCAGAGTGTTCTCAGCGGGAGTCTGCCCCGAACAGGCGCCCCTGGTCCTCATCTCGACACGAACCCATGAATTTACAGGAATTAAAGCGTAAAACCCCGGCAGAGCTCCTCGCTTTTGCCGAAGAGCTGGAAATCGAGAATGCGTCCTCGCTGCGCAAGCAGGACATGCTGTTCGCGATTCTCAAGCAGCTAGCCGAAAACGACGTGCCGATTTCCGGCGACGGCGTGCTCGAAGTGTTGTCGGACGGCTTCGGGTTCCTTCGATCTCCCGAAGCCAACTACCTCCCTGGGCCGGACGATATTTATGTCAGCCCGAGCCAGGTCCGGCGCTTTGGCCTGCGTACCGGCGATACGGTCGAAGGCCAGATCCGTTCACCGCGCGACGGCGAGCGCTATTTTGCGCTGCTCAAGGTGAATGCGATCAACTTTGACGAACCCGACCGCCTGCGGCAGCGCATCAACTTCGACAATCTGACGCCGCTCTATCCCGAGGAGAAGCTCGGGCTGGAATTCGACGACCCGACGCGCAAGGATCTGACGACGCGGGTGATCGACCTGATCACGCCGCTCGGCAAAGGACAGCGGGCCTTGATCGTGTCGCCGCCGCGCGCCGGCAAGACGGTGATGCTGCAGAACATCGCGCATGCGATCATGGCCAACCACCCCGAGGTCTACCTGATCGTGCTGCTGATCGACGAGCGGCCCGAGGAGGTGACCGACATGGCCCGCTCGGTGCGGGGCGAAGTCATCAGCTCGACCTTCGACGAACCCGCCCAACGCCACGTTCAGATCGCCGAGATGGTGATCGAGAAGGCCAAGCGCCTCGTCGAGCACAAGCGGGACGTCGTGATCCTGCTCAATTCGATCACCCGTCTCGCGCGCGCCTACAACACCGTCGTCCCCTCTTCCGGAAAAGTGCTGACCGGCGGCGTCGACGCCAACGCGCTGCAGCGACCGAAGCGCTTTTTCGGCGCTGCACGGAACATCGAAGAAGGCGGCTCGCTCACGATCATCGCGACCGCGCTGATCGACACCGGCTCGCGCATGGACGAGGTGATCTTCGAAGAGTTCAAAGGTACCGGCAATTCGGAAATCATTCTCGACCGCAAGGTCGCCGACAAGCGCACCTTCCCGTCGATCGACATCACCAAATCGGGCACCCGCAAGGAGGAATTGCTGGTCGATCGCGGTGTCCTGTCGAAGATGTGGGTATTGCGCCGCGTCTTGACCCCGATGGGCACCGTCGACGGTCTCGAATTCCTGATCAACAAGCTCAAGGAATCGAAGAGCAACGCCGAGTTCTTCGACGCGATGAATACTTGAGTGCCCGATCCTTCCCGCCGTTACTGTACAAGGAGCGGGTCGGGGATCGGAGCGCCGTACTTAAACCGTAAGTACGGTCGATCCCGTAGTTTTCCGACCTTCGAGATCGCGGTGAGCCCGGGCGGCCTCGCGCAGCGGATACGTCTGGTTGATCAGCGATCTTGACGGCCCCGCTCTGCACGACCTGGAACAGCTCTCGCGCAGCGGTCAGCAAGATCCTCTCGGCTCGCCGTGTAGGTATTCAAAGTCGGCCGGGTCAGGAAGAGTGAGCCCTTGGCCGCGAGGATGCCGATGTCGACGGGTCCGACCGCCCCCGAAGATTGGCCGAACGACACCATGAGCCCGAGCGGCGCCAGGCAGTCGAGAGACTTGTAGAAGGTATCCTTTCCGACCAAGTCGTAAACGACGGGCAGCTTCTTGCCCTGGGTCAGCTCGCTGACCTTGGCGACGAAATCCTCGTGTTTGTAGAGGATCGGGTAGTCGCAGCCGTTCTGTTTGGCGAGCGCCGCCTTTTTCTCGTCGCCGACCGTGCCGATTACGGTGGCGCCGAGATGCTTTGCCCACTGGCAGACGATGAGGCCGACCCCGCCCGCCGCGGCGTGGATCAGGATCGTCTCGCCGCGGCTTCACCGGATGAGTGCGGCGGACGAGATACCAGGCGGTCATGCCCTTCAGCATCATTGCGGCGGCTTGCTGGTCGGTGATGCCGTCGGGTAGCGGGACGAGGCGGTCGGCCGGCATAACCCGCTCGTCGGCATAGGCGCCGATCGGGCCGCCGGAATATGCGACCCGGTCGCCCGGCTTCAGGCCGCTGACCCCGGGTCCGACTTCCTCGATGACACCCGCCGCCTCTGAGCCGAGACCGCTCGGCATCGGCATCGGATAGAGTCCGCTGCGCTGGTAGGTGTCGATATAGTTGAGCCCAACCGCCGTATGACGAAGACGAACCTGGCCTTGACCGGGCTTCCCGACCTCGACCGTCAGCCACGACAAGACATCCGGACCGCCTGCTTTCTCGAAACGAATCGCGTGCGCCATGGGCTTTTCCCTTAATTCTTGGAACGCACAGGAAGCTAGCGCACTCGGGCGAGAGTTTCGAGCAAACTCTCGGGATCGGTAACGGGCAGCGAGCAGACCGGGCCATCGCAGACATAGGCGGCGGGCTTTCCGCCGACGACACCTTTGCCGGATGCCGGGTGGTCGGGGGGGAGCGACGCCCCCGGCGGGAGGATAAGCACTATTCGATTGGGCAGAGAAATGTTGTAAGCCGCACGAAGGAGCGACTGAAATACGGGGTCCTTACGTTCTCCAACGATTACGATCTGGAGCGGTTTTTCGAGCAGCTCGACATTGTTGAGCAAGGTCGCGAGCGGGAAGAAGTTGCGCGCGACTTCGCCGGAGAAGGTCTCGACGATCGCCTCGGCGCGTCGGCGATAAGCTTCGTCTCCGGTCAAGATCGCGAGCCGGGTCAGCACTCCGACCAGGGTGCCGTTGCCGGCGGGCACGGCAGAATCCGCGGCGGTTTTGGCGCGGGCGATCAGTCCCTCGGTGTCTTTGGCGGCAAAGAAGTAGCCGCCGTCCGCCTCGTCCCAATAATTCCGATCGAGGACGGCGATCCAATCGCGGGCTTGCGACAGGAACCCTTCGTCGCCGGTCGCCTCGTGCAGCGCAAGCGCCGCGCGGCAGAGATTGGCATAATCGTCGACATTGGCCGGATGCCGGGCGCGGCCGGCGCGCCAGCCGTGCAGCAGACGGCCATCGGCGCCGGTCATCTCGCCGCGAATGAAATCGAAGGCACGGCGAGCGGTGTCGATCCACTCCGGACGCTCGAAGACGACCCCCGCATTGGCCATCGCCGCAATCATCAGGCCGTTCCAGTCGGCGAGCACCTTGTCGTCCCAACCGGGCCGCACCCGTTGCTCGCGCGCCCGCAACAAGAGAGCCCGGCAGGCTGCCAACTCGCGCTCAGTCTGCGTCATCGGCACGTTCGGGTGTCTTCGACCGGTTGAGAATGGTTTTCTCTTCCCAATTGCCTTCCGGGGTCACGTCGTAGAAGCGCTTGAACAAGCTGGCACGCTCGCCGAGCACGTGGTCGATTTCGGCCTCGGACCAGACATAAAACTTGCCTTCCTCATGCTCGCTGTCGGCGTCGAGGCTGCTCGCGAACCCGCCTTCGGGGGTCACCATCTCACGGCTGACCCACGCGAGCGTCTCATCGATCCGCTCTCGATAAAGGGAGCTCTCGGTCTCCTGCCAAACCAAGGTCAGGAGATCGACGAGCTCGGCATTGTCGTAAAGCATCTTCTCGAAATGCGGAACGAGCCATCGCGCATCGGTCGAATAGCGGGCGAATCCGCCGCCGAGATGATCGTAGATGCCGCCCTGGCACATCGCGTCGAGCGCCTTCACCACGGCATCGCGATAGGGCGGCTGGCCGGTGCGCTTCCAGGCCCGCCACAACAGTTCGAGAACCCCGGTCTGCGGGAAATTTCGGCGCGGTGCCGATCCCGCCATGCAGCTGGTCGGTCTCGCGCAGCAAACGCTCGGCGATCCCGTCGAGCAGCTCCCGGCCGATGGCGCCGCCACGCTCCGGACGCCCGAGCCTTTGCAGAGCCTCGCGCAATGCGACGACGTTCTTCGCGACCTTGTCGCGGTCTTGCGTGTAAGCGTTGCTCATCGCGTCCAATACCTGGGGGAAACCGGGCCGTCCCCAGCGCTGCTCCGGCGGGAAATAGGTTCCGCCCCAGAACGGCTCGCCGTCGGGGGTTAGAAACATCGTCAGCGGCCAGCCGCCCTGCTCGCCCATCAATGCCAGCGCGTGCTGGTAGATCGCGTCGAGGTCCGGCCGTTCCTCGCGATCCACCTTGATGTTGACGAACAGCTCGTTCATCCGCCCCGCGATCTGCGGGTTTTCGAAGCTCTCATGGGCCATCACATGGCACCAATGGCAGGCGGCATAGCCGATCGACAGCAGGATCGGCTTGTTCTCTGCCTTGGCGGCGGCAAGAGTCTCTGGGCTCCACGCTTGCCAGTGAACCGGATTGCCCTGGTGCTGCAGGAGATAGGGGCTGGTTTCCTCGCCGAGACGGTTGCGGTCGGTCATGATTCTCCCGGTTCTGTCATAGCAGCGTTGCCGCAGGCGGCTCGACGCGTTAGGTTTCCTAGCCTACTCTTGAACGGCGGTACGCGAAACTCGCTCCGCCACTACACCGACATGGAGAAATCGGAATGGCAAGTGCGCCGGCGGACCCGCCGCTCTTTTATAATCGCCACATATTCTGCTGCACGAATGTGCGCCCGGAGGGTCATCCGCGCGGGTCTTGCACCGCTCGTGCCGCTTCAGCCGGCGGTGCGAGAAGCTGCGCGCTTACATGCGCGAGAAGGCAAAGACTCTCGGTATCGAGAACATTCGGTGCAATGCCGCGGGCTGCCTCGACCGCTGCGAGTTCGGCCCGAACATGGTGATCTATCCCGAGGGCGTCTGGTACCACTACGAGAGCACCGAAGATCGTCGACGAGATCCTGCAAACGCACCTGATCGAGGGCGGCCGGGTCGAGCGGCTGATGCTGCAGCCCGACCAGAAGTAGCCGCGCTCATCGGCCTCACAATACACGACGATCGAAATGGCCGGGTTGAACCCGGCCATTTGACGCCGACACCAAGGAGGATTTGCCTGATGCCAGAGACACCGACCTTTGGCCGCTATGCCGAGATCCCCTATGACCAGATGACCCCGGAGCAGCAAGAAGGTTATCGCTCGCTGATGGAGGTCCGGGGGCGTCTTCCGGGCCCCAACAAGATCTATGTTCACAACCCCAAGCTGGTGAAGGTGATGGGACCCTTGGGCGCCTATTTCCGCACCGGCTATTCGCTGAGCGAGCGCGAGCGCGAGATCGCCGTCGTCATCATCAACAGCAAGTGGCATTCGGCTTACCCGACCAACGCGCACGAGCGCGCCGGCAAGGCGGCCGGGCTGCCGGCCGACAAGGTCGAGGCGCTGCTCTCGGGCCTGCCGACCTCGTTCGACGACAAGCGCGAACAGGTCATCTACGAGATGGCGACGTGCCTGGCGAATTCGCGCTGGGTGTCGAAGGGGCTGTTCGACCGCGCGGTCGAGGCGCTCGGCCACGAGGGCATCACCGACGTGATCTGCCTGATGGGCTTCTACACCAGCGTGTCGATGACCCTCGCCTTCTACGACGTGCCGGCCGGCGCCGAAGGCCTGCAGCGCTGAGCGCTTGTTAAGGAACCAGAGGAGGAGAAACGCCATGCTGATCGTCGACGCACAAGTCCACATCTGGTCGGCCGGGCCGCCGACCAATCAGGCTCACCGTCAAGTCAATTCCTACTACCGCGGAAGAATGCATCCGCGACATGGATGCGGCCGGCGTCAATGCCTGCCTGTTGCATCCGCCGGGGTGGGACCCGAACTCGGGCAAGATTTCTGAGGAGGCTGCGGCCAAATATCCGAACCGCTTCGGGATTCTCGGCAATTTCCCGGTCGACAAGCCGGAAAACCGCTCGCTCATCGACACCTGGAAGCAACGCCCGGGGATGCTCGGGCTGCGTTACGCGTTCACCCAGCCGCATCAGGCCAATTGGATGACCGACGGGACGATGGACTGGCTGTGGCCGGCGGCCGAGAAGACCGGGATCCCGATCGCGCTGATGGCGTCGAACTATCTGCCGCAGGTAGGGCAGATTGCCGAGCGCCATCCGGGGTTGAAGCTGATCATCGACCACTACGCGCGGGTCCGCGACGGCAAGGACGACGCCGCGCACGGCAACCAGCCGGCATTGCTGGCGCTCGCCAAATATCCCAATGTCGCGGTCAAGGCGACCGGCGCGCCGGGCAATTCGAGCCAGCCTTATCCCTATCGCAACATCCACAAATACACGCAGCAGATCGTCGAGGCGTTTGGGCCCCAGCGCACCTTCTGGGGCACCGACATCACCCGCATGCCGTGCTCGTGGAAACAGTGCGTGACGATGTTCACCGAGGAGATGCCGTGGCTCAAGGGCCGCGACCTCGAACTCGTCATGGGCCGCGCGGTCTGTGATTGGCTCGGCTGGAAACTGCCCGGCTGACGATTTGCCCCTCACCCCGCCCTCTCCCGCAGCGGGGCGAGGGAGAATGATGGGGTTCCCTCGCCTTGCTGCGGTGGCCATCATGGCTCTGTCGCTCTCTGGTCTTGCCGAAAGAGGGGCGGCGGCTGGGGGTGACACCGCCCTTGATGCGCTGGTGCGCGCCTATCCCCAGCAGCTGGCCGGTTACGACTCGAGCTATCTCATCTGGCGGGACGGGACGCGGATGCCGCTGTCCGACGGGCAGCCCTACAAGAGCTTCGAGGAGATGCTGCGGCATGGTTCGATCCTCGACCAAATGCGCCTGCCCTATCCGGCGGGCGTCAGCGCCGCAGCGCTCGTTCGACAAGGCGATCCCGGCCGAATCCGCAACCGCGCTTTCTTCGACAAGATGTACGGCGATTGCTGGAGAGGCGAGGTAACCCCACGGCTGGTGCCGGTGGATTGGCTTCCGCGGAGCTGGGGCCACACGATCCGGGTCACATCGGTCAACGGCGTTGCCGAGCGCATGGCCGAGATCTCCGCGGAACTGGATGCGCTGCCCGCGCCCGTAAAGCGTTATGTCTACCCGCCGTCAGGAACATACAATTGCCGCACGGTAGCCGATACCGGTGAGCCGAGCATGCACTCCTGGGGCGCGGCGATCGACATCAATGCGGCCTATTCCGAATATTGGCTGTGGCCCCGCGCCGCATCGGCTAACACCTTACCGACCGAAATTATCGATATCTTCGAGAGGCACGGTTTCATCTGGGGTGGGAAGTGGTCCCACTACGATACGATGCATTTCGAATACCGGCCAGAACTGGTAAACGGCTCGGCTGCTCCGCAATCGAGCGCGGCGCGCCGGTAAGGAGACCCGGCTCAGCACGCGCGCATGTGAGACAGCCATGAGCAGCCTGGATCCCATTCCCTACTCCGACGCGCAGCTCCGCTCGATCCTGCGGCGCGTCAAGACGATCGCGATGGTCGGCGCCTCGTCCAACTGGAACCGGCCGAGCTACTTCGTGATGAAATACCTGCAGGGCAAAGGCTACCGGGTCATCCCGGTCAACCCCGGCATCGCCGGCCAGATGCTGCTCGGCGAAACGGCATACGCCTCGCTGCGCGACATCCCCGAGCCGGTCGACATGGTCGATGTCTTCCGTCCTGCCCGCGACGCGCCGGCGATCGTCGACGACGCGATCGCGATCGGCGCCAAGATCGTGTGGATGCAGCTCGGCATCCGCAACGACGCGGCGGCGGCGACGGCGGAGAGGGCCGGGATCGAGGTCGTCATGAACCGCTGCCCGAAGATCGAGTTCGGCCGGCTGGGCGGCGAACTGTCGTGGAGCGGGGTCAACAGCGGCATCATCCGCAACCGGCCGCCGGAACCGCCGATCGCCCGGCACGGCAAGGAGCGGCCCGCGCCCTCGCACAACATGACCTACGGGTTCGAGACCCGCGCCGTCCACGCCGGGGCGGCGCCCGACCCGGTGACCGGCGCCCGCTCGACGCCGATCTACCAGACCACCTCCTATGTCTTTGACGATGTCGACCACGCCGCCTCGCTCTTCAACCTGCACAATTTCGGCTACGTCTATTCGCGCCTCAACAACCCGACCGTGGCCGTCCTCGAGGAGCGGGTCGCCAGCCTCGAAGGCGGCCGCGCCGCCGTTGCCGCCGCCTCGGGGCATGCCGCACAGTTCCTGATCTTCTTCACGTTGATGGAGGCGGGCGACGAGTTCATCGCCTCGCGCAACCTCTACGGCGGCTCGCTGACGCAGTTCGGGCTGTCGTTCAAAAAGCTCGGCTGGAAGTGCCAGTTTGTCGACCCGACCGACCCGGAGAATTTCCGCCAAGCGCTGACCGCGCGCACCAAGGCCATCTTTGTCGAGAACCTCGCCAATCCCGGCGGCATCGTCGTCGATCTCGAGCGCGTGGCGGCGATCGCACACGAGGCCGGTATTCCGCTGATCGTCGACAACACCCTGGCGACCCCCTATCTCTGCGAACCCTTCGCCTGGGGCGCCGACATCGTCTGCCATTCGACGACCAAGTTCTTGAGCGGCCATGGCCATGCGCTTGGCGGCATCGTCGTCGAGTCCGGCCGCTTCGACTGGGCGCAGGGCGACCGGTTTCCCTCCTTGACCGAGCCCGAGCCCGCCTATCACGGGCTCAAATTCTACGAGAATTTCGGGGATTTCGCGTTCACGACCAAGGCGCGGGCGGTGGCCTTGCGGGATTTCGGCCCGACCTTGTCGCCGATGAACGCGTTTTTGACGATCACCGGCATCGAAACCTTGCATCTGCGCATGGAGCGCCATGTCGCGAATGCCCTCCGGGTCGCCGAGTTCCTGTCGAGTCACCCGCGTGTCGCCTGGGTTTCCTACGCCGGGCTGAAGGAGAGCCCGTTCCACGACCTCGCCCGGAAATACCTGCCGAGAGGCGCCGGAGCGGTCTTCACCTTTGGGGTCAAGGGCGGCTACGAGGCCGGGATCAAGCTCGTCGAAAGCGTCCAGCTGTTCTCGCACCTCGCCAATATCGGCGACACCCGCAGCCTGATCCTGCACCCCGCCTCGACGACCCACCGCCAGCTCACCGACGAGCAGCGCCAGGCCGCCGGCGCCGGCCCCGACGTGATCCGCCTCTCGATCGGCCTCGAAAGCGCCGAAGACCTGATCCGCGACCTCGACGAGGCCCTGCGCTCTTAGTCCCGCCTTCGCTGCTGGCTGTTATCGCTGTTAAATGCAGCGAAAAAACAACGCTCTCGGCGTAGCCTTGCCCTTATGCCGCTGGCTGTTATCGCTGTTAAATGCAGCGAAAAAACAGCCAGAGAGGCGGCGTTCGCCGCGGAAATCCTCGCTTCCACTCGGCTGAAGCAGGTGAAATAACAGCCAGGAACAGCCGGCAAAAACAGCGAGAAACAGCCGGAAATAGCGGGCAAGAACAGCAAATTGCTCCCACTGAGAATAGTCCGTATTCCATAAATACAATAATCGATTATTTCTGCGAGTCGCTTAACTGAGCAGCACCGTACCATGACAATACGGCAATTTTCGGGTTTGCCACACCGGGGTATCGGGTGATGTCTCAGTTTGAATTTCTGCAAAGGGTGGAAAGCCGAAGTTTGTTGAGAGGCAAACGGTGCATCAAAGAGTTCCTCAAGGTTCTGATTTTGAGTTGTGCGAACCCATGCGATCTCTGTCTCTAGTGTTGTGTTCGCGATCGAGCTCAGCGCGTAGGTCGTGCAGAAGAATTCTAGATTGGCGTAAAAGTAGAGGACCCACATCGAATGGTCGGCGCCGTTGGGGGACTGGATCCAGCGAAAGCTGAAGGCATCGCCGATTTTCGTCAGGGGCTCTCGCCGAGGAGCTCCAAAAATTCGCGGACAGCCAGGTCGAGTTCGGGATGCATATCCATCAACTGACGAAAGCGCCCGACATAAACCACGTTGATAGTATGGTCGTCAGGCAGGCGGTGACCCTTCACTTTGAAGAACAACCGGCAACGTTACACTTGAACAACCCCTTGATGATCCGCTCTACGGTTCGATCGATGCGCGCTCCGTCGAACGCCATCAACCGCTGATGCCCCACGTAGAGCCCGCCTGAACTGTAGCGGGGTAGCACGGCCGAGTTAGCTAGGAGCGCAGCGCGAAAGCGGCTCGCCTCAGACTTGTCGAGCCCACGAAGCACGGTTGGGAGCACGGCGTCCCGGCTCATCTGACCCTTTGCTTTATCGGAGATGGTCAAGACCACGCGGAAGTACTCGTCATCCTTCGAGAATTTGCTGTTGCAGGATGCCACAGGCGGGAACGGTCCAAAGGTTAGGCGGGTAAGGTTTGCCAAAAAGGTTCGTCGGGGCGACGTGGTCGACAGTCAGCGGTCTAAATTTTCCGCAATAAATACAGGCGCGCCTTAGGGCGGGGTTAGGCTTCTTCACGGGCGGGTATGTAGTTTGGGATCATCTCGGCAACGTTAAAGTGGACGTGCCGGCGTCGCGAGAGGGTCATGAGCCCTGGTTGGGCAAGCTATCGACCAAGGTCCGGAGGGGTCGGCAGGCGACATTCAAACTGAGACAGTACCGGGTATCGGCCAGGATTGCGTTGAGCGGTCGCCGAGCCTATGTATTCCCCGTCGGGCAACCGACTATGGCGATACACGGCTTGTGAAATAAGCGTTGCGGACCCGGGGGCAGTACCCGGCGCCTCCACCAATCTCCCGCCGGCCCGGCCGGCAGTCCATGGGGGCGAACTAGGCTCGACGCGCGTGGTAAAGGCAAGATCCGTCGCCCGGCATGATACCACCGTTATCGGGTCATAATCTAGCTGCGAACGACAACTTCGCACAAGAGGCGCTCGCGGCCTAACCCCTAGCGGGGTAAAAGCCTAGAGCAAATCGCGGTCCGAGGGGCACCGGGCAACAGAAGCCCCTCACTCGACCTCTCGAGGTGTTCCCCGCGAATGAACGAGCCGCCGGAAATGGCCCAGGACCTCTTCGACTACCCCAAGATGGTCGAGACCGCGTTGCGCGGCGTGATGCGCGAAGCCTTGGCGCGGACGGCCCGGGAGGGGTTGCCCGGCGATCACCACTTCTACGTCACATTTCGCACTCGTGCGCCCGGGATCGGAATCCCGACCCACCTGCTCGCCAAATTTCCGGACGAGATGACGATCGTGCTGCAGCACCAGTTCCGCGCGCTCGAAGTCGGCGAAGAGGCCTTCTCGGTCAACCTCAGTTTCCAGAGCCGGTCCGAGCGGCTGAGGATCCCGTTCGCCGCGGTGACGACCTTTGCCGATCCCTCGGTCAATTTCGGGCTCCAATTCGAGGTTCCCGCCGCGCCGCCAGCCGAGGTCACTGCCCTCCCCGCACAGCTCCCGCCGCCCGAGCCGGCGGAACCCGCGCGGCCTGCAGCCGAGGTCGTCACTCTAGACAAGTTCCGCAAGCGCTAGCTGGCTTCGCCGCGTTAGTGTCTCTCCTTGAATTTTCACGCGGGTGTCGATCCGAGAGCTCTCCAGGTCCCATACGCGTACCGGAAAGCAGGGAATGGGAGGGCGGGGGCATCGCGTCTCGGGGGTTTGCATCCTCTAACCGACTTTGGATTGACGCCTAAGTAATTTGGTGCGCTGCATAAGACGCTGCGGACGACGCCAGTGGATAGCGGCAGAGGTTCGGCGATTGAGGAGCGTAGAGGCCTGCGGACGAGAGCCTTGGCGGTTGGCTAGCTTCAAGAAAGCCAGAAAGCACATTGACCGTGGCGGATATCCTGCCGTTCTTGAGGGAATTTGGGCTACCTGGCATCGCGCTTGGATTGTTGGCTTGGGTGATCGTCAGGGCTATCCCTCACGTCAAAGATGGGATAGTTCAGGATAGGAAAAATCGACGAGCCCACGAACTTGCGCTGAGAAAATTGGAGGATCAAATTCGAAGGCGGGGGCCACGGCAGCCTGAGCTGCCATATGAGGATCGGTAAGAAGTGGCCATGCTCGGATTGCTTGCTGCCTTGATAGCTGCAGTGTGCTCGGTCGAGCTGATGGGTATCGCGGCTAAGGTCAGGGCTGCTCAGCTCCGTCGGCAAGAGGAATGCCGGAATGCCTTCTATCAGTATGCGGATCGACTTGCTTCCGATCCAGACACTCCGATCGAGGCTCTAGACCTCGTTCGCATGCTGCTCCATGAGATGCCAAGCCGACGGTTCCTTTGGTCGTTTGTGATTGATCTAGCCAAGGGCAAAATCCGGAGTTGGCAATCGGCGTCTTTAGAGATTTTCAAAAAAATACCCCAGCACCTACAGGCAGATTACGTTGGTCTCTTAGTTTCGTTCATATTCGCGCTGACCTTTAACAATTTCTTCCTCGGATCATTGGTCCGGCGCTTCATTTTGTACAGTATACCGAACACTAACAATGGAGATATTGGACCAGTTTCACCACTCGGGCCTATGATTGATGGGTTTGCTCGCCATCAACCCAGCTCCGCTCACTGATTTCGGGGGAGACCCGCGTCGGCGCGGCCTCCCTCCATCTTTTGGGCGTGATTCGGTTAGCCGCTTCAATTCAAGCTGAGACACTGCCGACCCGCTGCTCGCTTGACGCGGGCGCGGAAAGGATGATTTCTGCGCAAAATTGCAGCGCGGAGCGACGCATGAGCGATGTCGCCTATCACGAACTCTTCCCACTCGGGCCCGATGATGCGCCATACCGCAAGCTGACCGGCGATCACGTCTCGACCGGCATGTTCGAGGGGCAGCGCGTCGTCAAGATAGACCCGGCCGCGTTGACCCTCCTCGCCCGTGACGCCTTCGTCGATTGTCAGCACCTGCTGCGCCCGGGTCACCTGGCACAGCTGCGCGCGATCCTCGATGATCCGGAGGCCTCGGCAAACGACAAATTCGTCGCTTTCGATCTTTTGAAGAACGCCAACATCGCGGCCGGCAAGGTCCTGCCGATGTGCCAGGACACCGGCACCGCGATCGTGATGGGCAAAAAGGGACAGCAGGTCTGGACCGGGGGCGACGACGCGGCCGCGCTGTCGGCCGGCATCTGCCGCACCTACACCGAAACCAATCTGCGCTACAGCCAGGTAGCGCCGTTGTCGATGTACGAGGAGGTGAATACCGGCGACAACCTTCCCGCCCAGATCGACCTCTACGCCGAGCCCGGCGATCAGTACAAATTCCTGTTCATCGCCAAGGGCGGCGGCTCCGCCAACAAGAGCTTCCTCTATCAACAGACCAAGGCGGTGCTGAACCCGAAATCGTTGGTCAAATTCCTCGACGAAAAACTCCGCACTCTCGGCACGGCGGCGTGCCCGCCCTATCATCTGGCGATCGTCATCGGCGGCACCTCGGCCGAGATGAATCTGAAGACGGTGAAGCTCGCCAGCTGCCGCTTTCTCGACGCGCTGCCGACGCAAGGGAACCGCTACGGGCAGGCCTATCGCGACCGCGGTTTCGAAGAAGAAGTGCTGGAACTGACCCGCGGCCTCGGGATCGGGGCGCAGTTTGGCGGCAAGTATTTCTGCCACGATGTGCGGGTGATCCGGCTGCCGCGCCATGGCGCGAGCCTGCCGATCGGGATCGGCGTCTCGTGCTCGGCGGACCGCCAGATCCTCGGCAAGATCACCGCGGACGGGGTGTTTCTCGAAGAGCTCGAAGCCAACCCGGCGCGATTTCTTCCCGATATCGATGCCGCCGGGCTGGGCGGCGAAGTAATCCCGATCGATATCGGCCGCCCGATGGACGAGATCCGCCGCACCCTCTCGCAATACCCGATCAAGACGCGCCTGAGCCTGACCGGCCCGTTGATCGTCGCGCGCGACATCGCGCATGCCAAGCTGCAGGAGCGGCTCGACCGCGGCGAAGGCTTGCCCGATTATGTCAAGAACCACCCGATCTATTACGCGGGGCCGGCCAAGACCCCGGAAGGATACGCCTCGGGCTCGTTCGGGCCCACCACCGCCGGACGCATGGACAGCTATGTCGATGCGTTCATGGCGGCCGGCGGGAGCTTCGTCACTCTCGCCAAAGGCAATCGCGGCGCCGAGGTCCGCGCCGCGTGTCATAAGCATGGCGGCTTTTATCTCGGCTCGATCGGCGGGTCGGCAGCCCGGCTTGCGCAGGATTGCATTCGCAAGGTCGAGGTCGTGGAATATCCGGAACTCGGGATGGAGGCTATCTGGCGCATCGAGGTGGTCGATTTCCCTGCCTTTATCGTGATCGATGACAAGGGGAACGACTTCTTTGCCGGGCTCGCTTGATCGCTGGACCGGGCCGAGCTGCGGCGGGGCGTCCTGATTGGCGCAAGACGGCGATCTGGACAGGCTTCTGCGCGGCGACAAGGGAGCCTGGGAGGCTTTTGTGCGACGTTACGCCGGCCTTGTCGTTGCCGCAGTGCGAGGCGTCGCGCGCGAGGCGGCCGAGGTCGAGGATCTGACGCAGGACGTTTTTCTGCGGCTCTGTAGGGACGATTTCCGGCTGCTGCGCAGCTACGACGCGTCTCGCGCCGGTCTCTCCACCTGGATCACGATCGTCGCCCGCAGCACTGCGCGGGACGCGATGCGCCGTCATCGGCCGGTGTCGGTGCCGATCGAGACGGTGCCGGAGGGACGCCTCGCGATCGACCCGGTCGAGCCGGTGCGCAAGCTCAAACTGCCGGAAGCCCTGCTGTCGCCTCGCCAACGGGAAATCTTAACGATGTTGTACGATCGTGACATGGAAGTCTCCGAGGTTGCCCTCGCCCTCGGGATCGACCCGCAGACCGTCCGCAGCGCCCACCACAAGGCGATGATCAAGCTGCGCGCCCACTTCCGGGCCGAAGTCGAATGAACGCCTCGGTTGCGGGGATGCTCCAGCTTCCCGCCGCATAAACAGGGTAGGAAGACGCTGTCATGACGCAAAGCGAACGACCAGAACAAGCGCCCAACCCGGCGGAGGATCGCCGTCTGTGGCAGCGGTGCCGCATGATGGACGCCGACGAGGACGAGGCGGCGCGACTTCTCGACCTTGCCGCTTATGCCGATGGGCTCCTCGATATCGAGGAGCGAGAGCGCGTCGCCGCCTTGCTCGCCGCAGATCCGGCGGCCGCGGCAGACGTGCACGCCGCCCACGCGCTTGTTGCTGCCGAGCGGACGTCCGCCGGTCTCGAGCGGATTATCGCGCGAGCCGGTGCGATATCGCCCGACACGGGTTCCGCTGATGGGACGGTAGTGCCGCTCGGGCCTCGGCGCGGTCACCGCGTTCTCCAAGTTTCTGCGCAGTGGGGAAGCCTTGCGGCGGCCATCGCGTTGGCCGGCTGGCTCGGGTTTGCAATGGGCAGCGACACCTCGCTCGCGCTCCGTGATCATCGGCAGCCCAGCGACACCGGTCTGCTTCCGGAATTGTTCGATCCGGGGACCGGCTTGTTGCGTGACCTGGGCGAGGGTGTGCGGACGTGACCGTCGCCTCGGTTGCATTGCGTTCCGGGTCACGTCAGCATCTGTTTTGGGTGGTCTTGATCTTGTCGCTGGCGCTCAACCTCTGCTTTATCGCCGGCGCTCTGTGGATCCGCGTCCAGGGACCCCCTCTCCCGATGGGCCCGGAACAACGGCTCCAGCAGATCGAGCCACAGCTCGGCCTCGACTCTCAGCAAAAGGCGGCCTTTGACCAATATGCTCGAACCGTGCGTTTGCGGGTTCAGTCGATGCACGAGGCGATTGAGCCGCTGGTTGGAAATGCATGGTCCGAACTCGCCAGGCCCGATGCGGACGATTCGAAGGTCATGCAGCTGTTCGATCAAGCCGGAGACCAGCGACGCGCTTTCCGGCGAGAGCTGGGAACGGCGACCTTCCAATTTCTGGCAAATTTGTCGCCTGAACAGCGGGCGAAATTTGTCGCGCTGGCGCGCCAGCGTCCCTGGGCAAGACCGCACCAGGACGGCGCCCAGTAGTCGAAAATCTCAGGATCTTGGCAGCTTGAACACCTGGCCCGGATAGATGCGCTCGGGATCGCGGATCTGGGTGAGATTGGCCGAGTAGATGATCAGATAACGGGTGCCGACGCCGTAGGCGCGGCGGGATATCTGCCACAGATTGTTGCCGGGCTGCACGGTATAGATTTGCCCCGGGGTCAGCTCGGCGGTGGCAGCCGGCGCCAGGGGCACGACGATCCGCTGCACGACGTGAGCGTCTTTTCCCAGCTGATCGAGACGCAACTCGATGCGCCCCGGGCCGACCATTCGGGTTGAGGTTGCCGACCATTCCCCGGCCGCGTCGGCCCTTGCGGTCGCCAGCGGCTGGTTGCCGGCATAGATTTGAACGGTCGCTCCGGGCGCGGCCCGGCCCGACAGCACGATCCGGCCTTGATCATCGTATTCCAGCGCATCCATCGACAAAGCGAGCGGTTTGTCGGCGGAAGGCGTGCCTTGACCGCTCTGCAGCGATCCGTCGGGGCGCTGAAGCACTCGAGCCGCTCCGTTGCCGTTCTGCGGCAAGACGACCGCCAGCGTTGCCTCTTCCTTCCCGCCCGGTTTGGGCGGACTGATCGACAGCGCCACGGTTTCGTCCGATTTGACGGTTGCGCCGCCCCTCGGGCCGGACGCTTCGAGGGAGAGCAATCGGTCGCCGGGGCCGATCGGCTGGTCGGGCACGAGTACCCATTCTCCGCGGCGATCGGCTGTCACCTCGCCGATGACTTTGTCACCGTCGCGGACGGTCACTTTGCTTCCCGGCTCGGCGCGTCCGGCGATGACCGCGGTTCCGCTCGGACCGACCTTGACGACGTCAAAGCTCGGCGAGACGGGCGCGCTAGGCTGCGGTGCGGGATTCGGTCCGGCCCGCTCCTGCGTGGCGGGCGCGGACCCGCCGGGGGATAGTCCGGCTGGAGCAGCGGCTTTCCCACCTGGAGGAGCACCGCTGCGCGGGAGAACCAGGGCAGCAACGGCACCAAAGACCAGAATTGCGACGGCGGAGCCGACGAGATAGCGGTGCCGCAAAGTTGCTCGCGAAAAATCGTCGAATTGCATGAAAGCCCAGTGTATGCCTCGGCAGATGCGCTTGCAATCCTCACCACCCGGCCAGGCCTGACCGGCGATGCCGAACATTCGTCGGCTGTGCGTCTATTGCGGTTCCTCCGGCGCAGTCGACCGGCAATACCGGGAGGCGGCAACCGAGCTCGGGGCTCGCCTGGCGGCGGCCGGGATCGGGCTGGTTTACGGCGGCGGGCGAGTTCGGGCTGATGGGCCTTCTCGCCGATGCTGTTTTGGCGGGCGGCGGGGAAGTCATCGGGATCATTCCGTCGCGCTTGCGCGACGCTGAGCTGGCGCATCCCGGCGCGACGGAACTGGTGGTCGTGAAGAGCATGCATGAGCGCAAACGTCTGATGGCGGAGAAAGCGGATGCATTCGCCGTTTTGCCCGGCGGCATCGGCACGCTCGATGAGATGTTCGAGATCCTGAGCTGGAAGCAGCTCGGGCTTCATGACAAGCCGATCCTGCTCGCCGATGTCGGTGGCTACTGGGCGCCGTTGCGCCAGCTTCTCGACCACATAGTCGTCACGGGCTTTGCCCGCGAGCAGACGCGAGGATTGCTCCAAGTTGTCCCGAATGTTGCGGGATTGATGGCGGCTCTGTCGAAAGAGCCGGCGGTATAGCGGAAAACCGAAATTGAGCAGCTCTGAACGTTGGCTTGTCTCCTCGTTCGGCGGTCCTTATCCTCGCATCCGAGATCAACCTCGGCATGGAGAACCGCGATGCCTTTACGTCAGTGAGACGAGTACGTCAGTGAGACGAGGCAGGCCATAACCGTCAACAGAACAACTCAGTCGAAACGAAAGCGGCGCGCGGAGGTGCAAGCATGTCAGATCTCGGAATCGTTTGGACGAAGGTTGATGAGGCCCCTGCGCTTGCTACGTTTTCCCTTCTGCCGATCGTCGAAGCCTTCGTCGGAGCGGCCGGCGTGAAGATGAAGTTGAAGGACATTTCGCTGGCTGGCCGCATCATCGCCAACTTCCCCGACAAACTGACGCCAGCGCAAAAGATTAACGACGAGCTCGCCGAACTTGGCCAACTTGCGATGCGCCCCGAGGCCAACATCATCAAGCTGCCCAACATCTCCGCCTCGATCCCGCAGCTGAAGGAGGCGATCAAGGAGTTGCAGAGCAAGGGTTACGACGTGCCGGACTATCCGGACAGCGACGCGACGCCCGCGGATAAGGAAATTCGCGCCCGCTACGGCAGGGTGCTCGGCAGCGCCGTCAATCCGGTGCTGCGTGAAGGCAATTCCGACCGCCGCGCCGCCGGCGCCGTGAAGCAGTACGCGCGCAACAATCCGCATAAGATGGGCGCCTGGACCAAGGACTCGAAAACGCGCGTGGCGCACATGTCGGGCGGCGATTTCTATGGTTCGGAGGTCGCGACAACCATTGCGGCGCCGACCAATGCCCGTATCGAGTTGGTCGGCAGCGATGGCGCGGTCACGGTGCTGAAGGCGAAGACGCCGCTTCAGACCGGCGAGATCATCGACGCGTCGGTGATGAACCGTAAGGCGTTGCGTGCCTTTTTCGCTGCGCAGATAGACGCCGCGAAGAAGGACAGCATCCTATTCTCGCTGCACGTCAAGACGACCATGATGAAGGTCTCCGATCCCATCATCTTCGGTCATTGCGTTTCCGTGTTCTTCGCCGATGTGTTCGAGAAGCACAGCGCCACACTGACGCGCCTGGGCGTCGATCCCGACAACGGCGTGGGCGACATGCTCACCCGGATCGAGACGTTGCCGGAGGCTGAAAAGGCGGCGATCAAGGCCGATATTCAAGCCACCTATGCAAAGCGGCCTGGCTTAGCCATGGTCAATTCCGACCGGGGAATCACCAATCTGCACGTACCGAGCGACGTGATCATCGATGCATCGATGCCGGCGATGATTCGCGAATCCGGTCACATGTGGGGCGCTGACGGCAAGCTGCACGACGTGATCGCCGCGATCCCCGATCGTTGCTACGGGCCGCTGTTCGAGGCCGTCATCGAGGACTGCAAGGCGCATGGCGCCTTCGACCCGAAGACGATGGGCTCTGTGCCGAACGTTGGGTTGATGGCGCAGCAAGCCGAGGAGTATGGCTCGCACGACAAGACGTTTGAGGTCGCCACGGGCGGAACGGTGCGCGTGGTCGCCGATGACGGCACGGTTCTGCTGTCACAGCCGGTCGAGACCGGTGACATCTTCCGGATGTGCCAAGT
The DNA here is from genome assembly GCA_963700195.1 of uncultured Alphaproteobacteria bacterium. Lineage (GTDB taxonomy): Bacteria > Pseudomonadota > Alphaproteobacteria > ATCC43930 > CGMCC-115725 > AP-15. Next base: position 19,173 of record CAVOWQ010000012.1, on the reverse strand, counting down.
CAAGGACGCGCCGATCCGGGATTGGGTCAAGCTTGGGGTGCGCCGCGCGCGCCTGACCGGCACCCCGGCGGTGTTCTGGCTCGATGCCAAACGCGCGCACGACGGGCAGTTGATCGCCAAGGTCGAGACGTACCTGAAGAACGAGGGCGCATCGGGTCTCGAGATCCGCATCCTGGCGCCGGTCGAGGCAATGAAGTTCTCGCTCGATCGCATCCGCAAGGGGCTCGACACCATCTCCGTCACTGGCAATGTGCTGCGCGACTATTTGACCGATCTTTTCCCGATCATGGAGCTGGGCACGTCGGCCAAGATGCTGTCGATCGTTCCGCTGCTGGCGGGCGGCGGATTGTTCGAGACCGGGGCCGGCGGTTCGGCGCCCAGGCATGTGGAGCAGTTCCGGCACGAAGGCTATCTGCGCTGGGATTCGCTCGGCGAGTTCCTCGCGCTTGGCGCTTCGCTCGAACATCTGGCGCAGACGAGTGGGAATAAGGACGTGCGGGTTCTGGCCGAGACGCTCGATGAGGCCAACGGCAAGATCCTGGAGTACAACCGTTCGCCTGCGCGGAAGGTTGGCGAACTCGACAATCGTGGCAGCCATTTCTACCTGGCGCTGTATTGGGCACAGGCGCTGGCCGGGCAGGAAAACAGCTCGGTACTGGCAACGCGCTTCAAACCGCTGGCAAAGGCGCTGGCGGCCAACGAGGCCAAGATCAATGCCGAGCTGATCGCCGCGCAGGGTAAGCCGGTGGATACTGGCGGTTATTATCTGCCCGATCAGGCTAAGACATCGGCAGCGATGCGGCCGAGCGCGACGCTTAACGCTGCGCTCGCCGCTCTCTGACGCGGCGCCCGGTGGAACCGCCAAGGGCAGCCCACCGACGGCCAGGTCACTGTCGATGCCGCCAACGGAACGTGCGCAATATTCTCGGCAGCGCAATCCTTCGCGAACCGATTATTGCAACAAAGTGTCGCGCTTGCTAACGAATTGGACACAGCCCATCGTAATCGGCCGTCATGCCTATGGCGACCAGTATGCCGCGACAGATTTCGTCGTACGGGAAGCCGGCACTCTGACAATGATCCGCGCCGATCACCCGTGGCTGACGACAATCAGTCTCTCGACAAACTTGACTCGAACCTTACCGAGGCGATGGCGTAAGACGCGCAGTGGAGGAAAGAATGGCGGCGATGCGGCTCAGCATTCTTGATGATTACCAAGGCGTGGCCCTCGACATGGCAGACTGGACGCCGGTACGGAGCCGGTCGGTCGAAATCGCCGTCGAGCGCCACGCCTTTGTCGATGAGGACGCGGTAGTGCGCGCGCTCGCCGATTCCGAGCTCGTCGCGGCGATGCGCGAACGCACACCCTTTCCGAAATCCGTCGTCGAACGACTGCCGAAGATGAAACTGCTGATCACAACCGGCATGCGCAACGCCTCATTCGACATGGCGGCATTGAGGGACCACGGCGTCACTGTGTGCGGTACCGGCGGTCCCGGTGGCGCCAACGAGGATACAGCGGAACTCGCCTGGGGCTTGATCCTCGGGGCCTCCCGGCGTATCGCCGAGGATCATCAGTTCATGCGGCAAGGCGGATGGCAGACCCGGATCGGCCATCGCGTCGCCGGCAAAACGCTAGGCCTGCTGGGCCTTGGACGGCTCGGCAGCGCGGTCGCTCGTGTCGGGCTGGCCTTTGGCATGAAAGCAATCGCCTGGAGCCAGAATCTGACTGCCGAGAAGGCTGCGGCGCAGGGGGTCGAGCGCGTCGATAAGGACGAGCTCTTCCGCCGCTCCGACATTCTCTCGGTGCATCTGGTGCTGAGCCCCCGCAGCCGCGGTCTTGTCGGGGCCCGCGAGATCGGCCTGATGAAGCCGAGCGCAATCCTGGTTAACACCTCGCGGGGGCCCATCTGCGATACCAACGCGATTATCGCGGCACTGAAGGAGGGGCGCCTCGCCTATGCCGGGTTCGACGTCTACGACAAGGAGCCGCTACCTATCGATCATCCGCTGCGCACCGCGCCGAACGTGATCCTGACCCCGCATATCGGCTATGTGACCGAGGAGAACTACCGCAGCTCCTACCCGCAGATCGTCGAGAACATCGTCGCGTTTCTCGATGGTAACCCGGTGCGCGTTATCCAGGGCTGACGCGATGGTCGATCGCTGATGAATGTCGCGATCCGGTCATCGCGCGACGATGACATAGGCGAAATTGCCGCCATCTACCGGCATCACGTCCTTTACGGCATCGCTTCCTTTGAGGACATACCGCCAGACGAGGACGAGGTTGCAAGTCGGCGCCGGGATATTCTTGCGCTAAAACTGCCCTACTTGGTGGCCGAGCGGTCGGGACGGGTGGTCGGATACTGTTACGCTTCACAATATCGGGCACGGTCGGCCTATCGGTTCACCCTTGAAGATTCGATTTACGTCGATGCCGCTGAAGTCGGCCGTGGCATTGGCCGAGCCCTGCTCGCGTCACTCATCGAGCTCTGCTGCGAACTCGGTTATCGCCAAATGGTCGCCGTGATCGGCGGCAGCGACCAGTGGCCCTCGATCAGACTGCACGAGGCGCTCGGTTTTACGCGAGCCGGTCTATTATCCGCGGTCGGGTTCAAATTCGGTGGCTGGATCGACTGCGTCCTGATGCAGCGAGCGCTCGGTTCCGGCGCAACAACGACGCCAGATGAGATTGGTTAGTCCAACAAGGGAGGTCAGCTTGGCTGAAGGAGTCGCCGATCCCGGCATCATCTCGGGATACCACGCGCACCTTTATTACGCGCAGCAGACCCGGCCGACCGCGGCGCGACTTCGCACGGCCATCGGCGAGCATTTTCCCAGCGCTCGGATCGGGAGCTGGCATGACGAACCGGTCGGCCCGCATCCCATAGCGATGTATCAGGTGGCCTTCGCGGCCGAAGAATTCCCCCGGCTGGTGCCGTGGCTGATGCTTAACCGAGATGGGCTCGATGTCCTCGTGCACCCGCTTACCAACGACAGCGTCGCGGACCACACCAAGTTTGCGCTGTGGCTCGGGAGGCCTTTGCCATTGCGTATCGAGGTATTGCGGAGAGGGCCGCGGACGGGTTAAGCCCGCCGAGCCCGCTCCACCCGGTTGCTATATTCGACCAAGGGCAAGCAGAACGATAACGATAATCAGCAGTAAACCGAGCCCGCTACTCGGGTAGTAGCCCCACCCGCCACTATATGGCCAGGTCGGCAACGCGCCGAGTAATAGGATGATAAGAATAATCAGGAGAATTGTGCCTAACATGGTAGCCCATCAGCAAGGTTGCTTCCTGCGTATACAACCTTGGAGCGCTGCCGGGAGTTCCACGTCCGGTTTCTGAAAAGCTGCGAAGTCACCGCTATCCGGGCACCGAGGGCGTCCGCGGCTTCGAAGGAACCGCGTATTCACCAACGCCGGATCGGTCCGCAGTCGACGTGGACAAAATCCGATCGCGGATAATAGCCGACGCCGCCGCACTGCAGGTTCATCGCCGCGTCGCGCACCTGCGGCAAGGTGCGGTTCTCGGAGCGCAGATCGACCGCCATGGCCTTGATGTGATAGCTGTGTTTGGCTGCGCCTTCACCGCTCAGATACAATCTCATGTTGGTGGCGGGCGAACGGTAGCCGCTGACCACCAGAAAGGGGTCCGGCGTATCGAGCTGCTCGCGCAGCAGGCCGAGGACGTCCAGAACCCCGGCATCCATCGGGCGCATCTCGTCGGTGTGGTGATCTCGCAAGATCCAATTGATATCCCTGACGGCCTCGCGGATGTAGTGGCCGTCGGCCCAGTAGACTGTACGCAGCCATTCGCCGGTATGGATGTTGTAGAGCGATATCGATCGCGGCGCATAAGAAATGGCCGGAGCCGATGTGACGAGACCAACCGTAGTAACCGCAGCCGCAGCGCCGAGCAGTCGGCGTCGGCTCAGCAAAGTAGATGCTGGCACTGGCAACCCCCCAAATTTCCCCGAGGGACGCCATAGCACCTCGAAACTGCCCAAACAAGTCCGATCGTTTCAAATCAACCAAATCGCTGGAGATTTTTCCTCAAGTTATTGTGTAATGGTTGAAACGGACTGCAGATAGATCACCCTTTCCGCTGGCCGGCACGAGAATCTTGGGCAACCGGCCGCGGTTGTGCCCGGGTGAGGTATTGCCAAATCTCCCCGTCCCGCCCATACGGATCGCCTCGGAACTGTACCGAGCCATCCAATTCGACGTAGGCAGTCTGGTAGACAATAAAAATCGGCATCGGGACGGGCAGCGCTCGCCGAGCGGTGTGTCCGGCGGCGATCCCCTTGTCGATCGCCTCCAGTGGCTGCTCGAGCAGCATTACCGCGAGAGTACGCGGGTTTTCGACGCGAACGCAGCCGTGGCTCATCATGCGCGCCGTGGACTGGAACAGCGACTTGGTGGGAGTATCGTGCAGATACACGTCATAACGGTCGGTCATCTCGAATTTCAGCCGGCCCAAGGCGCTGTAAGGCCCGGCCTCCTGCTGGATCGCCCCATTGCTGCGAAATCTCATGTGGTGGCTGGCCAAATAACCGGGGTCTCCAGCCAATTTCGGCAAGATTTCTTTTTGGGCGATCGACCGCGGAATATTCCAGGGCGGGTTCAACAGGACATCATTGATCGTCGATCGAAACTCGGGCGTCTGCTTGTCGGTCTCGCCGACGACGACCCGGGTCGTGAATACCGGCCGGTCGTCACGGAACAGCTGAAGGCGGGCGATGGCGGCATTGACGACAATCCGGTCGCGTGGGATTTGACGCGGCAGCCAACGTAGCCGTTCGAGATTGACCACCAGCTGTCGCACCCGCGCTTCGGTCGCCGCCCTTTCCGGAAATGCGCGGACGGTCTTGTTCCGTACGCCCTGAGTGCCGAGGGCGATCGCCCGATACTCGGCATAGGAGCGGCGCATGACCTCGTATTCGGCAGAGACGGGGGCGAGGGCTTCAATCACCTTTGCCGGATCGGGAGCGGCAATCGCCGAGTCGATCACCGCGACGATGTCGACCGGTTCGGGTATCAGATCCTCGTCGTCCATCCGCTCCTCGATCGGCAGTGCCCCCCGCGCCAGCGCATCGGCATAAGAAAGAAATGCGTCCGAAAGCAGCAGATCTCGCTCGACCGGCGACAGGTTCGGGCCGTGCTCACCGAGTGCATTAGTATGGAACAAAGCGGGGTCGAGACCATGATCAGCAGCGCGCAGCACCGCGTCCTGCAGCAGGCGGCTGGCTTCTGCGGGGTGCCCATCCCACACCGTTTGATATCCGTGCGCGATATAGAAGCGGCGGAGCAACCAACCATGCAGTCGTTCACCGGCGACCGTCGGATTGCCTGACGCGTCGAGCCGCGTCTTGATCTCGGGATTTCCGGTGAAGGGGGTAGAATCCGAAGTCGCAGCATCGGGACTGGGCGCTTCGGCGGTTGCCGTCGAATTCGTCTCTGCGGCGGCTGCCGCGCATGGCGGCACCGAACCGCAAGAGACAAAAGCGAAGGCCATGACGCCCGCCGCTACGACCAGCCATTTTCCGTCTTGAGCGCTGGAACGAATAAACACGTTTACCTCGCTTCGCCCGGCAAAGGCGACCAGGATCGCCTGCATCTGCCACAATGACTAACACTTATGGAGTTAGAATGTGCCGGATTTGCGCGGGGACGGCGAGAGAATGGGCAATGGTTCGTATGCTGCACCGGCCGAAAATGCGCCGGGCGCGCGTCGTCACCTTTCTCGTCCGGCACGAGAAGTATTCCGCGTAATGCCGCCGATCTCATCGTGGACCGGACCCGGCGCAGGCACAGCGACACGGATGCGCCTGTGAACGGCCAAGGCGAAGGCAGCCCCGAGGGGGTGCTCCGCGAGGTTTTCGGGTTCGACAGCTTCCGCGGCGAGCAGCTCGCGATCATCGAGCACGTTATTGCCGGCGGCGACGCCGTCGTGCTGATGCCGACCGGCGGCGGCAAGTCGGTGTGTTATCAGATCCCGGCGCTGCTACGTTCGGGCGTCGGCGTCGTGGTATCCCCGCTGATCGCGTTGATGAAGGACCAGGTTGACGCGCTGCGCCAGGCGGGGGTGCGTGCGGCTGCCCTCAATTCACGGCTGTCGCTGGGCGAGGCTGCCGAGATTGAGCGCGCAGTTCGGGACGCGGCCTTCGACCTGCTCTATGTCTCGCCGGAGCGGTTGATGACACCGCGGTGCCTGGAGCTGCTGTCGCACACCCGCATAGCCCTTTTTGCCGTCGACGAGGCGCACTGCATCTCGCAATGGGGACACGATTTCCGCCAGGAATACCAGCAGCTCTCGATCCTCAAAGAGCGCTTTCCAGGGGTGCCGGTCATGGCGCTGACCGCGACCGCGGACGACCCGACGCGACGCGACATCATCGCTCAACTGAGGTTGGCGGAAGCGCGCATTTTCGCCGCCGGCTATGACCGGCCAAACCTGTTCTACCGCGTCGTCGCGAAGCAAGGCCCGCTGGAGCAGTTGTGGCGTTTTCTCGCCACCGAACATCCGGCCGATGCGGGGATCGTCTACTGTTTGACGCGGCGCTCCGCCGAGGAGACCGCGACCTGGCTGAGCGCGCGCGGGCGTGCTGCGCTGCCTTATCATGCCGGCCTCGAACCGGCGGTGCGCGAGCGGCATCAGGAACGCTTCCTCAGGGAGGAAGGGGTCGTCATCGCGGCGACGATCGCCTTCGGCATGGGGATCGACAAGCCGAATGTCCGCTTCGTCGCCCATCTCGACGTGCCGAAGAACCTCGAAGCCTATTACCAGGAAACGGGCCGCGCCGGACGGGACGGGCTGCCGGCGGATGCCTGGATGACCTACGGCATGGCCGATGTGATGAGCCTGTTTCGCCTGCTCGAGACGGGTGAGGCAACCGATCGTCAGCGCCGGATCGAGCGGCAAAAGATCGAGGCGTTGATCGGCTATTGCGAGACCGTCTCGTGCCGGCGGCAGGTCCTCCTCGGCTATTTCGGAGAAGCCGATCACCCGCCCTGCGGCAATTGCGACAATTGCCAGACGCCGGTCCCGAGCTGGGACGGAACGATTGCCGCGCAAAAGGCCCTTTCGGCAGTCTACCGCACTGGACAGCGTTTCGGCGCGCATCACCTCGTCGACGTCTCTGCTTGGCGCCGAAACCGAGCGGGTCCAAAGGCTCGGGCACAACCGCCTCAAGACCTTCGGCGTCGGCACCGAACTGGACCGCCGCGGATGGCTATCGGTTTATCGCCAGCTGGTCGCTCAGGGCGTAGTTTTGCCGGATGTCGTCGGCCACGGGGGTCTGTCGCTCGCGCCGGCAGCCGCCGAGATCCTGCGTGGTTCCAGATCCGTTCGCTTCCGGGTTGAGGACCGCGGGCGCGAACGGCGGACGCCGCGGACTGATCGCAAATCAAAGACCGGTGGCGCGGACCTCGATCCGGCGGCGCGCTCGCTGTGGGAGTCACTGCGCGCTTGGCGCCTCGAAGAGGCACGGCGGCAGGAGCTTCCGCCCTACGTGATCTTTCACGATTCCACACTGATGGAAATGGCGCGCCGCCGCCCCGCCTCGCTCGCGGCGTTGGCCGAGATTCCGGGGGTGGGCCGTAGCAAGCTCGAACGTTATGGCGGCGCAGTCATCGCCGTTGTCGCCGAGAGCAAGACTGGCATGGGCGGCGGCAACACGGTCGGCGAAGCAGATTCGGCTCCTTAGCGCGTCTCCTCTCGACCGGGTGGAGCGCTGTTGCAATCCGGTGTGATCCATGTTGTTTTTCGAAATTGCTGTCTCGCTGGTGAGACGATGTCCGCTAGGTTCGGGGTTTGGTGGTGCGGTCCGGTGGCGGCCGCTATTTTCATTGTCGGTCTCCTCTTGGGGCATATATCGCCGAGCGCACAGGAAGGGCAATTCTTCCGTATCGGAGCAGCGTCGACTTCGGGGACCTTCTTCGAGATCGGCGGGGTGATTGCCAGCGCGATCTCGAAGCCGGGCGACTTGCCGCCATGCGAACATGGCGGTAGCTGTGGTGTTCCAGGTCTGGTTGCGGTGACGCAGGCGACGCAGGGCTCGGTCGAGAACCTCCGCATGGTTGCCGCCGGGCAGATCGAGTTCTGGGATAGCCCAATCCGACATCGCCAGCTGGGCCTATGCGGGAACCGGCATCTTCGCCGCCGCCGGACCGCTGAAGAATCTGCGCGCGATCGCGAGCCTGTTCCGAGAAAGCCTTCAGCTGGTGGTCCGCGACGACAGCGCGATCCAAACCCTCGCCGATCTTCGGGGTAAGCGCATCTCGTTGGGTCAGCCCGGTTCGGGGACGCTTGCCGATGCCCGCGTCGTGCTGGCTGCCGCCGGGGTCACCGAAAAAGACCTGATGACCGAGTATTTGCGTCCCGGGGTGGCCGCAGCGAATGTCAAGGATGGCACGCTCGACGGGTTTTTTATAATCGGCGGGGTGCCCGTCCCGGCGATCCGCGATTTGGCGGCGGAGACGCCGGTACGGCTCATCCCCGTCGAAGATGACGTTCTCGGGAAGATGCGGGAGAGCTCGACCTCTTATCGGCGTTCGGTGATCCCATCCGAAACCTATCCGGGGATCAGCACGGAGACACCGTCGATCGGCTTCGATGCGCTTTGGATTGTGTCCACGGACACCCCCGACGATCTGATCTACGCCATCACCAAGGCGTTATGGAACGACGCGACCCAGCGGCTGCTTGAGGCTCGCGACCCGCTTGGCAAGCAGGTCCGGCTGGAGGATGCACTCGACGGACTTGCCATACCGCTGCACCAGGGGGCGAAGCGCTTCTACCGCGAGGCCGGACTGCCGGTGGATCAAAACGGCGTGCTCGGCAAGCGCGAGAATCCCCAAGGAGGGGACGAGTTGAGGAAACCCGAATGAGTATCGATCGGCCCGTGGAGTCGCGAGGTGCAGCATGACGCTCGCCCAACGGTTGCGTGACTATTTCTCGCCGCACGAGGTGATCGATACTTCGCCCCGGATCTCCGACGAAGTTAAGTGCACGACCTGTTACATGTGCGCCTGCCGCTGCGGGATCAAAGTGCATCTCAAGGACGGTGCGATCCGCTACATCGAGGGCAACCGGGACCATCCCATCAACCGCGGCGTGATCTGCGGCAAGGGCGCGTCCGGGATCATGCAGCAGGCCTCGCCGGCGAAGCTCCAAAAGCCGCTCAAACGCGTCGGCGAGCGTGGTTCGGGCGAGTTCCGCGAGATCGAGTGGGAGGAAGCGATCGCGACTGCGGTCGAGTGGCTGGCATCGGTCCGCGCGACGGACCCGAAAAAGCTCGCCTTTTTCACGGGTCGCGATCAGAGCCAATCACTGACCGGATATTGGGCGGCGCAATTCGGGACCCCCAATTTCGCCGCCCATGGCGGCTTCTGCTCGGTAAATATGGCGGCCGCCGGAATGTACACGCTGGGCGGCAGTTTCTGGGAATTTGGCGAGCCCGATTGGGCGCGCACCCGGTTCTTCATGATGTTCGGCGTCGCCGAAGACCACGATTCGAACCCGATCAAGATCGCGTTGTCAGGTCTGCGCCGGCGCGGGGCGAAATTCGTCTCGGTAAACCCCGTGCGCACCGGTTATTCGGCGATTGCCGATGAATGGATCGGCATCAGGCCCGGCACCGACGGCCTCTTCGTGCTCTCGTTGATTCACGAATTGCTGAAGGCCGACCGGATCGATGTGGACTATCTGGGCCGTTATACCAACGCCGGCTGGCTGGTGATCCAGGCGCCGGGTGCGGCGGATGACGGGCTCTTCGCCCGCAACGATGCCGGCGACCCGGTCGTCCTCGAACCGTCGGGCTCGCTCGCCAGCGGCATGGCGACGGGAATTTCGGCCCGCCTCGTCGGGGATGCGGTGCTGCCTGACGGCCGCCGCGCCGTCCCGGTCTTTCAGCTGGTGGCCGAGCGTTATCTCGACCCGAGCTACGCACCGGAGGCCGTCGCCGAAACCTGCGGCATTCCGGCCGCGACCATTCGCCGGCTGGCCGCCGAGATGGCTCGTACCGCCTTCGAGGAGGAAATCGAGCTCGCCGTTCCGTGGACCGATTGGGCGGGACGGCATCACGAGACGATGCGCGGCCGGCCCGTCTCGCTACATGCTATGCGCGGGATCTCCGCCCACTCGAACGGGTTCCAGACCTGCCGCGCCTTGCATTTGCTGCAGATGCTGCTCGGCACGATCGACGTGCCGGGCGGCTGGCGGTACAAATCCCCTCATCCGAAACCTGCCCCGCCCGGCCCGAAACCCGCCGGCAGGCCGGAGCAGGTCGCCCCCGGCAAACCGCTCCCCGGAATCCCGCTTGGTTATCCATTGTCGCCCGAAGACCTGCTCCTCGACGCCGAGGGGCGGCCCTTCCGTATCGACAAGGCGTTTTCGTGGGACGCGCCGATCGCCGCGCACGGCATGATGCAGATGGTCATCGCCAATGCCTGGAAGGGCGACCCATACCCGATCGACACGCTCTTCATGTATATGGCCAACATGGCCTGGAATTCAGCGATGAACAGCGCCGAGACAATGCGGATGCTGGCCGACAAGGATCCGGCAACCGGCGAGCACCGCATCCCGCGCATCATCTATTCCGATGCCTATTACTCCGAGATGGTCGCCTACGCCGATCTCGTGCTGCCCGACACGACCTATCTCGAACGCTGGGACTGCATCTCCCTCCTCGACCGCCCGATCGGCGGGGTCGAGGGGCCGGCCGATGCGATCCGTCAGCCGGTCCTCACGCCAGACCGCGATGTCCGCCCGTTTCAGGATGTGCTGATCGAGATCGGTGCGCACCTTGGGCTGCCCGGCTTCGTGACGCCGGAGGGCGCGCCGCGCTACCCCGCCGGGTATTCCGATTACATCGTCAACCACGAACGACGCCCGGGTGTCGGGCCGCTCGGCGGCTGGCGCGGCGCCGAGGGCGAGAATGCCGGACGGGGCGCGCCAAACCCGGACCAGCTCCAGCGCTATATCGCGAATGGCTGCTTCTGGAAGCACGAGCTGCCCGAAGACCAGCTCTATTTCAAGCACGCCAACAAGGCCTACCTCGAAACCGCCGTCACGATGGGATTGATCGACAAGCCGGATCCCATCGTGCTGCAGCTCTATGTCGAGCCATTACAGCGCTTCCGTCTCGCCGCCCAAGGGCATGGAAGCGTGCTGCCTCCGGAGACGCACCGCGAACGGATCGCGACCTATTTCGACCCGCTGCCGTTCTGGTACATGCCGTTCGAGGAATCCCGGATCGACCGCAGCACCTTTCCGCTGCATGCGCTGACCCAGCGGCCGATGCAGATGTACCACTCCTGGCACTCGCAGAACGCCTGGCTGCGGCAAATCCTCGGCAACAATCGGCTGTTTGTAAACCGGGCGGTCGGGCGCGCCCTCGGGCTCGCGGAGGACGACTGGGTCTGGCTGTCGAGCCATCACGGCCGGATCCGCGTCCCGACCAAGCTGATGGACGGGGTCAATCCCGACACGGTATGGACCTGGAACGCGATCGGCAAGCGCAGCGGTGCGTGGAACCTTGCCGCCGACTCGCCCGAGTTTCGCAAGGGCTTTTTGCTCAACCACTTGATATCGGAGCTGTTGCCGCCCGACGGTGGTTATTCCCACGCCAATGCCGACCCGATCACCGGCCAAGCGGCGTGGT
>CAVOWQ010000012.1:0-2500 GCA_963700195.1 uncultured Alphaproteobacteria bacterium | reverse complement strand
ACCTTTTGTATAATGGGTCAGCGAGTTGGTCTTAGTAGCGAGCTTAAGCCGCTAGGCGTAGGCGCAGCGAAAGCAAGTCCGAAATGGGCGAACCTAGTTACTGGGATCAGACCCGAAACCGGGTGATCTAGCCATGGGCAGGTTGAAGGTGCGGTAACACGCACTGGAGGACCGAACCCACTACTGTTGCAAAAGTAGGGGATGACTTGTGGCTAGGGGTGAAAGGCCAATCAAACCCGGAAATAGCTGGTTCTCCGCGAAATCTATTGAGGTAGAGCGTCGATTGCTCACCGCCGGGGGTAGAGCACTGGATGGGCTAGGGGGGCGCGAGCCTTACCAAACCTAACCAAACTCCGAATACCGGCGAGTGGAGGTCGGCAGCCAGACGGCGGGTGCTAAGGTCCGTCGTCGAGAGGGAAACAGCCCAGACCGCCAGCTAAGGTCCCCCAGTCGTGGCTAAGTGGGAAAGGATGTAGGACGGCCAAGACAACCAGGAGGTTGGCTTAGAAGCAGCCATCCTTTAAAGAAAGCGTAATAGCTCACTGGTCTATCAGCTGTCCCGCGCCGAAAATGTAACGGGGCTCAAGCCACGCACCGAAGCTGCGGGTTTCAGAAGACAGGGATCAGGAATCAGGTATCAGAAATGAGTGAGTGGGCACGGCGATTTGAGGATCTCGAGGTCTTCCGGCGGGCCTATCGGCTGTCGCTGGAGGTGCACCGAGCCAGCCTGGAATTTCCGCGGATCGAGCAGTTTGCGCTGGCCGATCAGATCCGGCGGGCGTCGAAATCGATCTGTGCCAATATTGCCGAAGGGTTCGGCAAGCAGCGTCAGTCGCGGACCGAGTTCCATCGGTTTGTAGTGATGGCGATCGGCTCGGCCGACGAGATGCAGGTGTGGACCCTTTACGCTCGTGATCTCGGCTATATCGAGGCCGAGACGGCCGAGCGCTGGCAGGGCGAGTACTCGGAGATCGCCCGCATGCTGCAGGGCCTCTCCCGCCGCAGTTCTGATCCCTGATTCCTGATCCCTGTCTTCTGAAGCGGTAGCGGAGCGTTCCGTAGGCCGGCGAAGCGGGCGCGCGAGCGTCCGTGGAGGTATCGGAAGTGCGAATGCTGACATGAGTAGCGATAAACAGCGTGAGAAACGCTGTCGCCGAAAGTCCAAGGGTTCCTGCGCAAGGTTAATCCGCGCAGGGTTAGCCGGGCCCCTAAGGCGAGGGCGAGAGCCGTAGCCGATGGGAAGGGGGTTAATATTCCTCCGCCTGCCGGAATGTGACGAAGGCCGAAAGTCGTCTCTCCTTATCGGATTGGAGGGGCGGCCTGGGACTTCCGGGAAACAGCACCGGCATAAAGACCGTACCCCAAACCGACACAGGTGGACTGGTAGAGCATACCTAGGCGCTTGAGAGAACGGTGTTGAAGGAACTCGGCAAAATGCCCCCGTAACTTCGGGAGAAGGGGGCCCCGTCCTCGGGCAACCGGGGATGGGGGGCACAGACCAGGGGGTGGCGACTGTTTACTAAAAACACAGGGCTCTGCGAAGTCATCCAGACGACGTATAGGGTCTGACGCCTGCCCGGTGCCGGAAGGTTAAGAGGAGGGGTGCAAGCTCTGAATTGAAGCCCCGGTAAACGGCGGCCGTAACTATAACGGTCCTAAGGTAGCGAAATTCCTTGTCGGGTAAGTTCCGACCTGCACGAATGGCGTAACGACTTCCCCGCTGTCTCCAACACCGGCTCAGCGAAATTGAATTCTCCGTGAAGATGCGGAGTTCCCGCGGTCAGACGGAAAGACCCCGTGCACCTTTACTACAGCTTTGCAGTGGTGTTAGGGAAGATATGTGTAGGATAGGCGGGAGCCGATGAAGCCCTGGCGCCAGTTGGGGTGGAGGCACCCTTGAAATACCGCCCTTATCTTCTCTGGCATCTAACCGCGGCCCGTGAAACCGGGTCCGGGACCCTGCATGGCGGGTAGTTTGACTGGGGCGGTCGCCTCCCAAAGAGTAACGGAGGCGCGCGATGGTGGGCTCAGGCTGGTCGGAAATCAGCTGCGGAGTGCAATGGCACAAGCCCGCCTGACTGCGAGAGCGACAGCTCGAGCAGAGACGAAAGTCGGCCATAGTGATCCGGTGGTCCCGTGTGGAAGGGCCATCGCTCAACGGATAAAAGGTACGCCGGGGATAACAGGCTAATGACGCCCAAGAGTCCATATCGACGGCGTCGTTTGGCACCTCGATGTCGGCTCATCGCATCCTGGGGCTGGAGCAGGTCCCAAGGGTATGGCTGTTCGCCATTTAAAGCGGTACGTGAGCTGGGTTTAGAACGTCGTGAGACAGTTCGGTCCCTATCTGCCGTGGGTGTTCGAGACTTGCGAGGCGCTCTCCCCAGTACGAGAGGACCGGGAGGGACGCACCTCTGGTGTACCGGTTGTGGCGCCAGCCGCACCGCCGGGTAGCTAAGTGCGGACGGGATAACCGCTGAACGCATCTAAGCGGGAAACC
>CAVOWQ010000011.1:0-26003 GCA_963700195.1 uncultured Alphaproteobacteria bacterium | reverse complement strand
CCTTCGGCTCCCGCCTCCTTTAAGAGGCGCTTTGCCTCTGCCCGCGATTTTTCGATATCGGGCCAGAAACCGGCGATCTGCTGCAGCTCCTCCTTTGTCGCCGCCAGCGGCGAGGCGGGAAACACTATCCCGCCGACGGTGCGCACATTGGCGATCTTCGACAGCGCCGGTGCGCCATGCCAACGGTCGATCGCCAGGGTCAGCGCGCGCCGCACCCGGGGGTCGTCGAACGGTTTTTTCTGATGGTTCGGAGTTACCAGGTTGCCGCAATTCCAATCGCTTTCCTGGACGGTGAGCTGGCCGTCGAGGGCTCTCAAAGCTCGTCCAGCGTCGATGGTGGAAGACCGCGGAACTCGATGGCAGCGCGATCGCTGCGAATAGCCTCGACCCGAACCGCCTGCTTCGGCGCATAAATGCCGCTGAAACCGTCGAGATAGGGCAACCCCTTGCGATAATAATCGGGGTTGCGCACCCCCTTGATCGCCTGGCCTGTGTCGTATTCAGCGAATTTGAACGGGCCGGAGCCGAGGATATTCTTCTCGTACCAGCGGGGATCTCGATCGAGGACTTCCTTCTTGTAGATGAAGGTGAAGGGATCGGCGAGCGCCGGCAAGAACGCGTCGGTCGCGAATTTGAGATGGAAGACGACGGTCGACGGGTCGGGGGCTTCGACCTTGTCGACCATTTCGTACCAGCTCTGACGCGCACTCAGCACGCCTTGGGGCGGGTCGATGATCATCTGCCAGCTTTTCGCGACATCGGCAGCGGTCAGCGGCGAACCATCGTGGAATTCGACGTCGCCGCGGATCTTGAACGTATAAGTCTTGCCGCCGTCGGTCGGTTGCGGCATCGCCGTGCAGAGGTCGCAGACAAAGTCGGTTGTCGAGGACGGGTTTTCGGGGTTGACCCGGATCAGCACACTGTAAAACGGGGCGACCGAATGCAGGGTCGCAAAGGTCCCTTCGCGATGGCCGTCAAAACTGGGCGGGGCGTCCTCCGGGATCACATATGTAAGAGTTCCGCCGCGCTTTCCCGCCTCCTCTTCACCCGGCGCCGCAGCGAGCGCCGCCGCGCCGAGGGCGATGCTGGCGATGCCTGCCGCCAACCACCATGAACCGATCGTCATGTCAGCCTCTCGTCGCGTGGTTAATCAGGAAGCGGCGGGACCACCTGCGGGCTCGAACTGCTTCGGCGCTCTTGTAGTCTCGACCGCGATCTCGTTGCTGCGGAAGCACGCCGCATAATGCTGTCCGTCTCCCGCCCGTTGCAGCGGCGGCCGCGACGCGGGCGCAGGCCTCGACGGCGAAGCGGCAACGCGGCCGGAACGAGCATCCTGCGTCGAGCCGGGTCAGATCCGGCGGCTGGCCGTCGACCGGGTCGAGCCGTGCCTGGCGCGGGCGGTCGAGCCGCGGCACCGAACGCAGCAGCGCCATCGTGTAGGGATGCCGCGGGTCGTGGTAGATCTGGGCGGCGGGGCCGCTCTCGACGATGCGGCCGGCATACATCACGTTGACCCGGTTGGCGTAGCGCGCCACCACCCCGAGGTTGTGCGTGATGATGATCAGCGCCACGTCGAGCCGGTGCGTCAGCTGTTTCATCAGCTCGAGGATCTGCGCCTGGATCGTCACGTCGAGCGCCGTCGTCGGCTCGTCGGCAATGATCAGCTTCGGGTCGCAGGCCAATGCGATGGCGATCATGATGCGCTGGCGCATGCCGCCCGACAGCTGGTGCGGATACTGCTTCAAGCCGCCGCGCCGGATCGGCGATGCCGACCAGCCCGAGCAGCTCGACCGCGCGCTCTCTGGGCCGCAGCGCGATCGGCCGCCGCGATGCTGCTCGAGCGTTTCGGTGATCTGCCGGCCGATCGTCAGGACCGGGTTCAGCGAGGTCATCGGCTCCTGGAAGATCATGCCGATATCCGCCCCGCGGACCTGGCGGATCTCCTCGTCCGAAAGCTGCAGCAGATCCCGCCCGGCAAACAGGATTTCGCCTTGCGTGATGCGCCCGGGCGGATCCGGGATCAGGCGCAGGATCGACAAAGCCCCGGCGGTCTTGCCCGACCCGCTCTCGCCGACGATCGCGACCGTCTCGCCGCGCTCGACGGTGTAGGAGATGCCGTCGACCGCGGGCACGACGCCCGCGCCGGTGCGGAACTCGGTGTGGAGATCCCTGACTTCTAAGAGTGGCGGCAAAACACCCGCGTCTTCCTCCCGTACGCTCCGCATGGGTCGTATTCTTGTTGGGTGCGGTGTGGTATCGGCCGCGGCAGGAACTGTCAACGGCGGCGAAGAGACGGTGGGCGCAAGTCGCCCGGCAGCGGTCGCTAGCAGAACGGCGGAGCGGCCCCCGACCGCCCGCTTCCGGACTAGGTCGTAACTTCTCCGACGCTGGAGGCCCCGAGGTCAAACCGGGCCAGTCGGCTCAGCAGCTCCTCTGCCTCGAAGGGCTTTGGAATAACGTCGTCTGCCCCAAACGCCTCGGCCATCCCCAAATAATCGAGGTTGTGGGTCCGTGCACCGCCCGAAATAGCGATGATCTTGACCTCCGGACGTTCGCACCGGATCTTGAGGATGGTTTCAATGCCCTCCTGCTCCGGCATGATGATGTCGGTGATCACGACATCGGGGCGCTCGTCGCGGAAGACGGCCATCGCGCGCTTGCCGTCGGAGGCGGTCGTCACATGGTACCCGTTGCGCTGAAGGATCTTAGAAAGCGTGTACCGGACCAGATGGTCGTCGTCGATCACCAAAACCTTCATGGCGTCAGCCTCGTGTAGCGCGATACCCCACTTGACTGGAAACTCGGTAACAATGATTTAACGGAGCCTTCTCTTACGACGCCAACCGGAGCGAACGGTTTCGCAGCCTCACGCTGCTGCTGCCGCTCCGTCCACCGATGCCTCAAACTCAGCTGCCGGCAGGAGAATGGTAAACTCGGTCCCTTCGCCTGGTTGACTTTTCATCTCGATCCGCCCGCCATGATCGGCGACGATGCCGTGGACGACAGAGAGTCCGAGCCCGGTGCCGTCGCCGACATCTTTTGTCGTAAAGAAGGGCTCGAATATCCGATCCTTGGTTTCGGCATCCATGCCACAGCCGGTATCGGCGACCCGCAGGCGGACAAAGCCGCCGTCCCGTCGGCGATTTGAACGCCGGCTCGCCGGCGAAACCCCGACCGTGACTGTCCCCGGAGCGTTCCCGATGGCCTGCCGGGCATTGGTGACCAAGTTGACGATGACCTGCTGGAGCTGACCGGCATCGGCAAGAATGAGCGGGACCTCTTCGATCTCTTCCTCGATCAGTACCGTCGCCGGGATCGTCGGACGCAGCATCCGCAGGGCCTGGCGGGTGGTCGCAGCGAGATCCACCTTGGTCTTCTCAGCTTTCTGATCTCGGCTAAAGGCGAGAATGCGCTGCACGAGATCGCGGCCGTGTGAGCTCGCCTGAACAACCGTTTCCAAATCCTCCCTTTCGCTGCTGCCTTCCGGCATTTGCTGCATCAGCAGCTGTGACAGCGCAAGGATCGGCATCAGAATGTTGTTGAGATCATGCGCGATACCGCCGGCGAGGGTGCCGAGCGCGTCGAGCTTCTGCGAATGAAGCAGCTGGCGCTCCAACTCTCTTTGGCGCTCCTCGGCCGTCCGCGCTTCGGTCACGTCCCTAATCGTCCCGATCCGCCGGACGGGATTGCCGTCGTCGTCCAAAATCGTTTCGATCTCTGTGTAAATCCATTTGATCGACCCGTCGTGACAGCGAAAGCGGTATGTCAGTGGGGAAGCTTGGAGGCCTTGCTCGGAAGCAGTCATCGAGGCTTCGTATCCTGCGCGGTCGTCCGGATGAATGAGAGGCAGGAACTCTTCCTTCGTCGGCGCTGGTATCCGCGGATCGAACCCGAATATTCGATAGAACTCCTCCGACCCGCTCACCTCTCCGGTCCGGAAATCGCGGTTGAAGCTGCCGATCTTGGCGAGCCGCTGAGCGCGGTTAAGGTTGTCCCGGCTTTGCCGAAGCTGCTCTTCGGCGACTTTCATCTGGGTAATATCGATGTGCAGCGCCGCGATTCCGCCATTTTGCATGCGACGCAAGGAGATCATCACATAGCGGCCGTCGGCGAGCGGCTGCTCTATGACCCCGGACGGCCGATTGAACGTGTTCATCCGACTGGCGAGCCACTCCGGTTCGCACCCGGCCGCGTCGGCATACCAGCCGGCGTCGAGACCGGCCCACAGAATTTCCTCAAAGGGCGTTCCTGGCACCATCAGGCGCGCCGCTTTCGGATACAGTCGCCGATAGGGCTCATTGCACATCACAAAACAATCATCGCGATCGTAGATGACGAACCCCTCGGAGATGCTGTCGACGGCATCGCGCAAAGTCGCTTGTATCTCCCGGAGCTTCTGTTCGATCTCCGTTCGGAGGGCAATATCGGCTTTCAGGCTGTCACTGGCGGCGTGAAGCTTGTCGCGCTCGTCAGCCAACGCAATCTCGTGCGAGGTGCGGTGGCGGATCTCGCGAATGAGATACGCTGCGAGACCTGTCAGCAAAATTGTTGCCAGGCCGGCGATCGCGCCGATCACCTTCGCATGCTCACGAGATGACGCAAGCGCCTCGGCGAGGTCGGAACCGACGGTGACGACCAGCGGATAATCCGCGACGCGGCGGTAGCTGAAGAGCCGCGTGATGTGATCGATGACGCTTTCCTTGATGAACGTCCCCTCGCCATTTGCCGGGATGGCGGCTGCCCAGGGATGTCCGACCCGCTGACCGATCCCGGCCAGCCCGCTCGGATCTTCCCGGGTAAAACGGGCGCGCACAATGTCGTCCAACCCGATCAGAGCGATGCTGCCGCGCGGACCCAGATCGATCGATGTGTTGAGGGTGGTGAGATTAGCCGGCGAGAGCGCGAACATGATGACGCCGAGAAAGGTGCCGTCCTCGGCGTCGACACGCCGCGTCACATTGATCGTTATCTGGTGCGAGACGCGCCCGGTCACCGGCTTGCCGATGAAGATACCCTGAAACCGCCCATTGAGATGGATGCGGAAGTGCTCGCGGTCGCTCAGGTCGATCGGCTCCGGCGCGGTGTCGAGTGTGGTCGAAACGAGCCTGCCGTCGGGCCCGATAATTCCCGCTTAAATCGTGGCGTTTGACAGCAGCGGGATCTCGCGCGCCCAGGCATGGATGTCGAAGGCCCCGCGCGCGGTGCGCATGCGTTGGGCGACGACCTCCATCGCGCCGGCGACGCCGCCGAGAATTTGGGTCAATTCGTCGGCGAAAGCAGCCGCGAGGTTGCGCCCTTCTGACCGCGTCCGATCCATCGCCGCCTCTCTCGCAGTCGTGATCGATGCCGCAACTGTCGTCCACATCGCCAAAATGACGATGATGCCGACGGCGACGATCTCGATCGTGGTGGCTCGGCAGCGGCGACCGGGATCGGTGGGGAACAGGGTGAACAAACTTCGAGGCTCCGAGGAAGACGGAGCATCGAGGCACAGCGAGGTTAAGATTCCTCTGAGTTCGAGCACGCGTTCGGTCGGGCAGGGGGGCCTTCCCGCGGCTCCCGGCTCCCGTTAAGATCCACGCGGCATCAACGCCATCATTGATGAGGAGGACCGTTTCATGCCGATCTCGATGTACCACGCCTCTGTGCCGGTATTTCTGCAGCTGCTCGGTGGCCTCAAGGGAGTCATCGAAAAGGCCGAGGCGCACGCGACCGCCCATAAGTGGGAAGAGAACGCGCTCTTAAACTGGCGGCTCTATCCGGACATGTTCACCTTCGCCCGCCAGGTGAGGCAGGCGAGCGAGCACGCCTTTGGCGCCGGGCGCGCCGCCGGGGTCGAAGTGCCGAGCCTGCCGGCGATCGACAACAGCTTCGCCGAGATGAAGGCGCGGATCGACAAGACGATTGATTTCCTGAAGGGACTCAAGGCCGACCAGCTCGATGGCAGGGAGGACCAGCAGGTTACAATCACCGCCGGCGGCCAGCCGCGCAATTTCCGCGCCCAGAACTACCTCTATCATTTCGCGATGCCGAATTTCTATTTCCACACGACTACGGCTTACAATGTCCTGCGCAGTCTCGGGGTCGAGATCGGCAAGCGCGACTTCATGGGCCCGATGCCGTCCTAACGGGTCAGTCACATACCCTTCCCTCCCTCGCGAGCGGACGCGAGCGGGGGAGGGAAGGGTGGGGGAGAGCGTCGGGGTGAGACGCCCCGGCTCATTGCAGGCTCCCCTTGCATCGGCGTCGAGGCGCACCTAACATGCAGCCCATGGCACCGAGAACGCCAGTCCCTATCGCACGATTTTGGTACCGCCGGTATATTTCGGCGGCCTAGGATCGCGCATTCGCGCCAATCACCCGAAGCCGCCCCACCGAGGCGGCTTTCGTGTTTCAGCTTCCGTTACCCGAACGTCGCCAAGTGTGGAGCGGCCTCTCTCACAAGGAGGTCAGCCCCATGTCCCACAATGATTTCGATGTCGTCACCGGCCCTTCGATGGCTCAGCGGCGAGCGCCGGTACCCGAGCAGTCCGACAGGTCCTCGAACCCGGCGTCCGGCATCGGCGCTGAGCCGGCCGCTCAGCCGGAGCCAGCCGTCGAAAAGAGCCTGGAGAGGTAGTGGGGCAGGTTCTCGGTAACCGTGCGCTGGTCGCATCGAAAACCGACATAGCCGTCCGGGCGTATCAAATATGCGGCCGGCGTAGAGCCGTAACGCCGCGCGACTATGCCCTCACGATCGATATAATCACCGCCCGGTGTCCCGGGCGGGACGACGCGATGCGCTGTAAAGACACTTTCCGGAAAGCAGGGCAGAATAGGCGGCGCGACCTCGGGGCCGTTGCCCAAGAGCAGCAGAACGTGGCGGTGCTCGGCGAAGAGATCGTAGAGCCGCAGCGATGCCGCGTCCTTCGCTGCGACGAGCGGCGCATCGGGTGCTCGGTCACCCGCGGCAGGTCCCGCCATTCCAGTAGCGTGTTCCTCGACGATAGGGCTGCTCCGGTAATTGACCGCAAGCGCCGACAGCCCCTCGCCGAGCTTTTCCGCCACCGCTGGGATCTGCGTCAGCAACGACATCAGGTGATCGCGGATGAAGCGGGCAACTGTCCCGTGGAGTGACACGAGACGGGTCGCTCGATCGGTCTGCCGGACAACCGCTTCGTCGACCGGTTTGCGCTCCGCCTCGTAGCTGTCGAGCAGCTGCGGATTACCCCCGTTCCGCAAAACCAAGCTCAGCTTCCAGGCGAGGTTGAACGCGTCCTGAATTCCCATATTCATGCCCTGGCCGCCGACCGGGCTGTGGATGTGCGCGGCATCGCCGAGCAGAAACACCCGGTCATTGCGAAAGCGCGCAGCCTCCCGCCGGTGGATACGGAAGACCGCCGTCCATCGCGGATCGCCGAGCCGCAGATGGTCGAGGCCGCGCTCGTCGACCAATGCCTGGCATTGCGCAAGGCCGGGTTCGTCATGCCAGTCGGGGGGCGAGTTGATGATGATGAGCCGCCAGCGATCCTCCGGCAGCGGAAAGAACGCCAGCGCACCCTCGCGCTGCAGCCAGACCTGCGCCTCGGCATGGTCGAGGCCGCCGGCAACCTTCACATCGGCCAGAACGAAATGCTCCGGATAAGTGGCGCCCGAGAAAGAAATTCCGAGCTGCTCGCGAACTGTGCTGTGCGCCCCGTCACAGCCAAGCAGCCAGTCGGTATCGACCTCTTCGACCCGGTCGGCGGTGCGCAGCCGGACCGAGACGCCGGACTCGCGCTGTGCCAGCGAAATCAGCTCGGTGTTGCGCTCGACCCGTACCCCGTGCCGGGCAACACGCTCCTCGAGGATTCGCTCGGTTTCGTCCTGCGGAACCCCGAGAACAAACGGATGTCGCGTTTCCAGCATCCCGAACGCGGCATGGGCGATGCGGCCGCTCTCACCGTATATATTGACTCCCGCGATGCGCTGACCGGCGTCCAGGAAAGCATCGGCGAGTCCCATTAGTTCGAACGTCTCGACGGTCCGCGCGTGTATCGCGATGGCCCGCGACTCCATCGCGCGGTGCGGGGTCTTGTCGACCAGGCGGCATTGGATCCCGTCGCGCGCGAGTTCATGCGCCATGACCAATCCCGTCGGACCCGCCCCGACGATCAGCGCTTTCGGCCTTTCACTCACGGCACCCTCCACTTCATCTCAATGGCGAAAATGCCGGGTAGCAGCGAAGGTTCCGGTCCTAGCCTCATTACGGGAAGTGCTTGACCCGCTACTCCTCCCAGAGTAGGTGCCACCAAGCTGTGATACGAACTTGAGCAAGAGGGGAGGAGGCCGGTGGACAAGGACGGGGTAGCCGTAGCGCAGTTGGGCGGGCTACGGCGGTCAGCCGGTATCAATGGCTGGTTTTTCTCGTCGTGTGGGCCGGTTGGACGCTCGACGCGGCCGATTTCGGGCTCTTCTCGCTCGTCTTGCGGCCAGCGATGATCGAGCTGTTGGGCGGCAACCCGCCGCTAACCGAGATCGGCAAGTATGGTGCCCTTCTCAGCATGGCAGGCCTACTCGGCTGGGCATTCGGCGGCTTTCTGTTTGGCATTATTGCCGATTAGATCGGCCGGGTGCGAACCTCGCGTACAGTATCCTGATCTACAGCGTCTTCACTGCGCTGCAAGGGTTCTCGCTGATCAAGTCCGGGCATGACGACTGCGGGTGGTAAGGCCGATCAAGGGGAGAGATGATGGCACTCAAGATCTACGGCGTCGCGCGCTCGCGCACCTTTCGCACGTTGTGGATGGCGAAGGAGCTGGGGCTCGACTACGAGCATGTGAAAGTCGATTTCGCCATCGAGACCCGCACACAAGCGCATCTCGCGCTCAATCCCAACGGGCATGTCCCGGTCATCGACGACGACGGCTTCGTCCTCTGGGAGTCGATGGCGATCAACCTCTATCTCGCCAGGAAATACGCTGCAGGCACGCTCTACCCGGCTCGGCTCGAAGACGAGGCGCGGGCCTGGCAATGGAGCTTCTGGGGGATGACCGAGGTCGAGCGGCCGGTGCTGACGGCATTGTTCAACCGCGCCATTCTTCCTGAGGACAAGCGCGATGCCGCGGCGGCGGACGACGCCGAGAAGCAGCTGGCGCAACCGCTACGGGTGCTCGACGGCGCGCTCGGCCGCGGCGCCAACCTGCTCGGCGACAATTTCACCGTCGCCGACCTCAATGTCGCCAGCATCCTCGCCTGGGCGCGGCCGGCCCAGATCGACATGTCATCCTTCCAGAGAGTTGCCGAGTGGCTCAAAAACTGCGCCGAGCGCCCAGCTGCACGTGCCGCCCGACAGCTGCAGCGGGAGTAGAGGAGGCTATGCGGCGATTTTCGGCCGGTCGATAAAAAAGGATGCGTTCTCGCGCCCTTCGGCGCAGGCGCGCGCGAAGACAATCATATGATGGGCGACGATCCCGACATGGATCAGCTCCTCGATGCGTCCGGCGCGCAACGCGGGCCAGGCCATTTGCCAGAAACTGCGACGGTAATCACCAAATAGCCCGACCCGAACCAGCAGCCGCGTCATGATCCCAACGGCGCGGCGCAGATTGCCCGGGTTAAGGCGCGCCCGGGACAACGGCAAGGCAATTCGATTGATGTAAGTGTGCTCCGCATTCCACGCAAAGCGGCGGTAGATCGCCTCCGGGGTGTAGGCGTGGCGGATCGAGCGGCGCCAATTGCGCAGTACCTCGTCATAGGGGCGAGCAAAGACGACGTTCGAACTCACGGCCGCCGTCTTCGTCGAGCCGTCCGGCGGCCGCCAACCGGTCCCACAACGGTGTTTTCGGCAAGGCTTGCAGCAGGTTGATCGTCAACATCGGGATCTGAGAGCGATCGATAAACTCGATCAACCGATCTGCGCTCTGCGGCGTGTCGGTGTCGAGACCTAGTATGATTCCCGAGACGACCTCGATGCCGTAGCTGTTGATCGTTGCGACCGCGTCCAGCAACGGGACTGCGCGGTTCTGCGATTTCTGCATGGCGTCGAGCGCGGCCAGTTCCGGCAACTCGATGCCGCAGAAAACCGTGCAGAAATAGGCGTCACGCATCATCGCTAGAATCTCGGGCGATTTGGCGATGTTGAGGGTCGCCTCGCAGCACAGCTGCACCGGATACCCGCGCCGCTTTTGCCAGGCGACGAGATGGGGCAGAAGCTCCCGCGCCGCCTTCTTGTTGCCGATGAAGTTGTCGTCGACAAAATAGATCGAGGTCTTGATCCCGGCGGCGAGCAGCGCATCGAGCTCGGCGAGGATCTGCGGCGGTGTTTTGAGACGGGGCTGGCGCCCGTAAAGCGCCGGGATGTCGCAGAATTCGCAGCGGTAGGGGCATCCGCTCGAAAACTGGACGCTGCCGATGAAATAGCGGCGGCCGTCGATCAGCTCATAGGCCGGAATCGGGAACTCGGCGAGCGCCAGACGCTGGCGGGTGACAAAGCGCTGTTGCGCGGCGGGCGGCCCCGCGTCCTTGTCGATCGCGCGGATCACCTCGTCCGTCGCATCGCCGAGCTCGCCGATGTGGAGGTAATCGAATTCCGGGTACTGCTCCGGCGAAGCGGAGACCGATGGGCCGCCCAATACGGTTGTCTTGCCCGCCGCCCGCGCTCGCCGAGCCGCCGCCTTGATTTCGGCCCTTTGAACATGCATCCCGCTGACAAAGACGACCTCGGCCCAAGCCAGCTCCTCGTCGCTCGTCGGACGGATGTTCTCATCGACGATCCGCACCTCCCATGCCGGCGGCAAATAGGCGGCAACGACGAGAATCCCTTGCGGCGGCATAAAGGCGCGCACCCCGCCCATCATCGGATAGGCGTATTGGAACGTGCCAAACGATGGGGCATACCGTGGAAAGACGCAGAGAATGCGCCGGCGATGGCGCGCTTGCACTTGACTCTTCATGATTGGGTGCGCCGGAATCTTCAGGGACGATGGTGCGGGATCGCGTCCCATACCGGCTTGAAGTCGTAAGTCGGGTAGAACTCGGTGCGATAACCGCCCCAGGCGGTCTGCTCGATGACGCGGTTCGTGTCCCTCAGCTTTTCGGCGGGCACGCGCAGAATGACGACCTGGCCGATGCCCATCATCACGTACCAGGCCACGATTTCGACACCGTCGGGCGGGAACTTGTCGTACCAGCCTGTCTGCTTCAGGTGCTCGTTGATCTGATCGACCGTTTTCGTCTGATCGTGCCGCAGAAAGACCGTCAGCAAGAAGGTGCCCGCTTGCGGTACGGCTGCGCTCGCCTCGGGCGGCGCCTGGGCCACCGCTGGCAGCCCATTGGTTGCCGAGCACAGGGTGGCGAAAAGCACGGCTGCCGCAATCGAATTCGGCTTTTCGCGTCGCTTCATCCCGCCCCCCATGTGGAAACTGATGGTGTGGAAACCGATGCTGTTCGCGATGGTAAACCGGTGCCTTGGCGGGGTGAACACGCAAGTGATTGTCTTGTCCCGCCGAGACGCTGAAATCGGCCTCGAATGGGTGTAGACACTCGCGTTGACCGGCAAGCAACCCTGGCTATCGGATGAACTATCGAACGCTGCTGCGCGACATGTTCGATGCCGCCGTCGCGGCTGCCTCTCCGGCGCTGTGCGTTCCGAAACACCTGCCGAAGCCGCCTCGGGGCAGGACTATCGTAGTCGGCGCCGGGAAGGCCGCCGCTGCGATGGCGGCGGCCGTCGAGGCCAACTGGTCCAGGCCGATCGAAGGGCTGGTCGTCACCCGGTATGGCCACGCCGTGCCGTGCCGGCACATCGAGGTGATCGAAGCGGCGCATCCGGTGCCGGACGCCGCGGGGCGCGAAGCGGCTCGGCGGATTCTAGACAGGGTTAGGGGCCTCGGGCCGGAGGACCTCGTCTTGTGTCTGCTTTCCGGCGGCGGCTCGTCGCTGCTGGCGCTCCCCGCCGCCGGGGTCACCCTCGAGGACAAGCAAGCGATCAATCGCGCATTGCTCCGCAGCGGCGCCCATATCGGAGAAATGAATACCGTCCGGAAGCATCTGTCGGCGATCAAGGGCGGCAGACTTGCGATCGCGGCGGCGCCCGCGCGAGTCGTCTCGCTGATGATTTCCGACGTACCCGGTGACGACCCATCGGTCATCGCGTCTGGCCCGACCGTACCGGACCCGACCACCGCCGCAGCAGCAATCGCGATACTTGAGAAATACCGAATCGAAATCCCCGCATCCGTGCTGGAACACCTGTGCGAGTCCACGGCCGAGACGCCAAAGCCGGGCGATGTCCGTTTTCGCAATGTGACGAACCGGGTCGTTGCCACCCCGCAAGACGCTCTCGAAGCCGCCGCGCAGGTCGCGCGGAATGCTGGGTTCCGGCCGGTAATCCTCGGCAACGCGATCGAAGGCGAGGCACGTGACGTTGGGGTGGTTCACGCCGGCATCGCCAAGCAGGCCGCAGGTTACGGTCAGCCGGCAGAACCTCCCTGCGTGTTGATCTCGGGCGGCGAGACGACGGTCACGGTGCGCGGCGGCGGGCGCGGCGGGCGCAACGCCGAATTCCTGCTGAGCCTCGCCGTGGCGCTCGACGGGCACGCCGGGATTGCCGCTGTAGCTGCCGACACCGACGGCATCGACGGCAGCGCGGACAATGCCGGTGCGTTCCTATTGCCCGATTCCTTGGAGCGCGCCGCCCAGGCCGGACTCAGCCTCGCGGTGCATTTGACCAACAATGATGCTTATTCGGTGTTTGCCCGGCTCGGCGACCTGCTGATCACCGGCCCCACGCGCACCAACGTCAACGATTTCAGGGCCATTCTGATCGACAAGAGCTCGCATTAGAACGAGCCGCGACCGCCATCGCGATAATTCACTCCAGCTGTTCGGTAACCTTTTTTGCCGTCGTCCCTTGCAATAAGGTGACCTCTGCGATCGCGTGGCCATCCCGCAGATCAGGAAATATGCTGACGGCGCGGAACCCGGAATTGTCCTTCACGGCCGCATCGGCCGCGGCCGAGAGCGAGGTCTTCGCCTTTGCCATCGCGGCCTTCTGATCCGCCGCGTCGTTGAGATCGTCGGTGTCGGTGATCTTTTCGGTTTTTACGATCGCGCCGGTTTTTGGATCGGCGACGACCTCGGAAAAGTCGTCACCTTTGATCGTGTAAATCGAAATCTGCAGTTTGCCGTCGTCAATCTCGAACTGGGCCGAGATCGGCTGACCTTCGCGTTCGCCCGCCTTGAGGCCGTCCTGCAGGGTAAACGTCGTATCCTTGAGCGCGGTAGCCATCGCTTCGAGCTCGTCGTCTTGCGCCCGGGCCGGCCCAGCACCGGCGTTCGACAGGCCGACGGCCCCAACAAGAACGAGCAATCGAAGCGCTCTTGACAGCATGATCTCTCAACCTCTCTAAAGCCGCGCCGGTGTTGGTCTCGACCGATCCGGCACGATAGCGAACCAGGCGGGACGTGTCAGCCCCGCTTGCCGAGCCGATCGGCCATAGACGCCGGGGTGATGCCATGATCGAGAGGCCGGAAGGCAGCGGCTCCGGCGACCGGGTCCCGCTGAGTGACCTATTCATCGGCTTTCTCAAGGTTTCGCTGAGCGGGTTCGGCGGCGGGCTCGTCTGGGCGCACCGCGCTGTGGTGGAGCAACAGCAATGGATGGACGAGCAGGAATTTGCCGAGACCCTGACCCTTTGCCAGCTGATGCCCGGGCCGAACATCGTGGGAATCACGGTCTGCGTCGGCGCCAAGCTGCGCGGAGCGATTGGTGCGATCAGTGCGGTCGCGGGGTTTATTCTGGTGCCCTGGACGGTCGGATTGGCGATTGGCGGCATTGTGCTTCGAAATGCTGAAATCGCCGTTCTGCAGAACATCCTCAGTGGGCTTTCGGCTTCTGCCGCGGGGCTGCTGATCGGGACGGGACTGCGACTGCTGATGCCACACCGCAGCCGCCGCGCGGCGTTGCTCTTTGCCGGTTTGGCTTTCGCCGGCATGGCATTCACCAGACTGCCGCTGCCGATGGTGCTGCTTGCATTGGCGCCGGTAAGCATCGCCGTTGCAGGCTTCGAAAGCGCGAGAGCGCGATGAACAGCTCTTCCGCGACGCTGGTATTGGCAGGGCACCTCGCGGTGCTGTCTTCGATCAGCTTTGGCGGGTTCCCGACGGTTCTGCCGGATGTTCATGATCTTGCCGTCGCAAAAGGCTGGGTGACCGACCAGGAGTTCGCAAATTTCTTTGCGGTCTCCCAGGTGATGCCCGGACCCAACATGATCCTGATGATGAGTTTCCTCGGGCTGAAGGTCGGAGGAATTCCGGGGGCGATCGCCAGTGCGCTCGCGACCTTCGGGCCGCCCTGCGCGATGTATTATCTTTCCTACCGCCTGTGGGACCGCTTCCGCGACATGCCGTGGCAGCGCATCGTGCGGCGTGGGCTTGCTCCTCTGACGATCGGCCTCGTCATTGCCGGCGGCTATGTGATGGGTCGTTCCGCCGCTGTCGGTTGGCAGAGTATAGCGATCATCGCTGCTGCAGTGGTACTGATGCTCGGCACGCGGCTCAATCCCCTCTGGATCCTGACGGGCGGCGGAGTATTGGGCGGGCTCGGACTTCTCTAGCGGCGAGCGCAGCTTGTGAAAGCGGCATGACTTCCTGAGTAGATCAGCGATTTCGGAAAACATCAGATGATCGATTTTGCGAGCATTACGGAGGCGGCGCGCGACCCGCTGGTCATCATCCTTGGGCTTTTCATCTTTGGCGGCGTGGCGACGTATCTTTTCTTCAAAAGACATCCACTCGGGCGCGCAGTCATGCGGGTGATTTTTTTGATCGTGCTCACGATCGCCCTTTTGCATGCCGATATCGTGCCCTATCAGCCCTTGGCGCTGACGGGCTCGCCGTTTCGCGATGCGGTTCATGCCCTCCTGAAGATCGCGTGGTGGTTTTGGGCAGCCTGGTTTCTGGTCGGCGTGCTGCGGGCTTTTGTTGTTCTTCAACGCAGCCCGCGCGAGGAAAAGCTGCTCCAAGACCTACTCGCGGGCGTCATTTATCTCGCTGCCGTTTTTGCGGTCATTACCTACGTCTTCGATCTGCCGATCCGGGGCTTGCTGGCGACCTCGGGGGTCGTCGCGATCATCCTCGGCCTCGCCCTCCAGAGCACCTTGGGCGATGTGTTTTCCGGCATTGTGCTGAGCTTTAGCCGGCCCTACCGGCCCGGCGATTGGATCAGTATCGAAGGCGGCACCGACGGCCGGGT
This sequence comes from uncultured Alphaproteobacteria bacterium, assembly GCA_963700195.1. GTDB lineage: Bacteria > Pseudomonadota > Alphaproteobacteria > ATCC43930 > CGMCC-115725 > AP-15. The sequence continues at coordinate 10,789 of CAVOWQ010000011.1, read as the reverse complement.
AATCGAGTTGAACTGGCGCGCGACCTACATCCTGACGGCGCGTCGAGATCTGGCGATCCTGCCCAACAGCACTATCGCAAAATCCAAGATCGTCAACGTCAGTTCTCCGAGCGGTCTTCACGGGACGACCATAACCGTTCAGGTCGATTCCCGGACACCGCCTTCGAGGTGCAGCGAGATTCTCGGGCACGCGGTACGCAATTCTCGGCTGATCGTCACAACACCGGCGCCGACGATTACGATCAAGACGATTAATTCCAACTACGCGGAGTTCGAGATCGCGTTCTTCGTCGAAGAGCTGGGATCGACCGGCAAGGCACAAAACGAGCTGTTCGATTTCATTTATCGGCACCTGGCCGCCGCAGACATTGACCTGGCGGCGTCGCAGAATGGGTCGGTGGCGGACGGGGACTTGCGAAAGAGTCGATCCGGTGTCGAGCGGCTGCTCGAGCTGGTGGACATTTTTGGGACTTTCGCACCGGAGGAACGCGCGGCCGTTGCGGCAAAGCTCAAGCAACGGTCGTACGACGAAGGCGAAACCTTGTTTGAGCCCGGCGTTGTGCTGCAATCATTGTCTATAATCGGCAGCGGCGTGGTTTCGTTCACTTACGAGGGGATCGAGGGCGAGACGGAACAGTTGCGCTTGGGGCCCGGAGATCATTTTGGCGAGATCGGGATGCTGACCGGGGCGGCCGCCACGGCAAGGATCAGCGCATTGGTCCCCACCACGATCTACGAGCTCGCAAAGGCAGACCTCACGCCCATCCTGGAGGCTCGGCCGGCGGTTGCCCAGGAGCTTTGCCGGACATTGGCCCGGCTGCAGGCCGCGGGCCGCTTGAGCGATTCTCCCGAACTCGCCGAGAGTGTTCCGAAACACCGCCTGACGGATTGGTTCTCCGTCCGGCTTCATCGGCTCTACGACGTCGTCAACGTCGAGTGAGCCAGCCGTAATCCGCGGGGTCTTGTCAGACGCGCGGGCCCCCGGACACGGCGTCGAGCTTTTCTTGCTGTTGCCAAGCGCGCACGCCGTCGGTCACACGCTCGTGGAAGTTGTTCGAGCCCACCGCAGCCTCTACGCCCCCAAGCCGCATCCGCTCCCGTACTTCGTCTCGCACCCGGGCGAAGGCGAAGGCGGTCCCTTGGCTGTGCAACTCCTTGATGAAGTTCAGCAGCGCGTCGCAGGCGCTGGTGTCGATGAAGTTCATCGAATCTGCGTCTAGAAGCACATGCTTCGCCCGTGGACGGCTCGTGGCCAGCGCAGTCTCTAGACCCTCGACGAAATGACCGACACTCGCGAAGAACAGATCGCCGCCGGCGCGCCAAATCAGCAAACCGGGGAAGGTGATCGCCTCGGGGTGGCGCTGGGTGTCGCGGTAGGCCTCGGTACCGGGCAACTGACCGAGTACCGCGCCGTGCGGGTGGCTGGTTAGATAGATCAACATCAACAGCGACAGCACCACGCCGAGGGCGATGCCATGCGGGACGCCCAATGTCAGCTCTGCGGCGACGACGATCGCGGCGAGGGCAAACTCCCAGCGGCTGCGTGCGCACAGATCGCGCAAATACTTGGGCCTGGAGAGGTGGAGCATTGCTGCGATCACGATGGCGGCGAGTGCCGGATGCGGCATACCTCGGAACAACGGCGTCAAGAAGACCAGTGTCAGGAAGCAAAAGGCTGCTGCGACGAGATTGGCGAGCTGGGTGCGGGCGCCGGCAGCCATTGCGACGGAGGTCTTGGACAGGCTGCCGACTACGAGGAAGCCGCCGAACAGGCCGCTCAGAATATTGGCGGGCCCGTGCGCGATCAGCTCCTGGTTCGGATCGATGTCACCGCCGCCCTGCACTGCCGCTGCCTTTGCCCCGCCGAGCGCCTCGGCATAGCCGACCAACACGATGGCGAGCGCGCCGGGCGCGAGCTCCTGCAATACCGCAACGTCAAACTTCGGCAGCGCGAGGTGAGGCAGACCGGACGGGAGTTCGCCGACGACGCTGACACCGGCGGCTTCACCGCCCAGCAGGCCGACAAGGATCGTGGCCGCGACCGCCACCACCAGCGCAGCAGGTGTGCGGGGCACCAAGCGGCGCAGCAACAACATTGCTACGAGACTGAGGGAACCGGTCAGCAGCGGGGTTAGCAAGGCTTCCGGCAGGTGCTGAATAACGAACCAGAGTTTCGTGAAGAAGTTGCCGGACGTGCCCTCGATGCCCAGCAGATGCGGCAGCTGGCCGATAATGGTGACGCATACGAGGCCTTCGATGAACCCTCGCATGACGGGTGTGGGAATGAAGGCCGCCACCCAGCCCATACGCAGCGCGCCGAACAGCAGGAAGAACGCGCCAATCAAGATCGCCAGCGTGGAGGTGAGAGCGTTGAACTCGGCTGTTCCCTGCGTCGCAATGGCTCCGACGGTCAGCGCCGAGATCAGCCCAGTTGCGGTGTCCGGGCCGACGACAAGTAGACGTGAGGTGCCGAGCAGCGCATAGGCTATCAACGGCGGGACTAGCGTGTAGAGTCCCATGATCGGCGGCACCCCGAGAATGCCGGCGTAAGCCATGCCCTCAGGCACCATGACCGCCCAGACCGCGAGGCCGGCCAGAACATCCGGCAACAACCAGTCGCGCCGATAGCATGGTAGCCAGCCGAGGAGAGGCAACAACCGTATGGCGATGGAAGCAGGGCCAGCCGAGATGGGCATACCCGGGTTCATTTCCATTTCTCTACTGGCCCAGCTGGGCTACTGCCGCGCGTAGCGGGCGCGAGAAACCTGAAAAAGCCCTTCGAACGAGCGGTCGAGCTCCAGGATCAGAAATATCGCCCCGGAAATCGACAGGGCACAGACGAAGAAGCAAGCGAATTACGGTTGCGTTGCTCGGGTCGAAAAGTGGCAAATATGATCCCAAGCCAGAACACCAGCACCACCAGGAACGGAACAGGGATCGAGCTTTGGTTGCCGGCCCCGCGTTCCGTATCCGCCTAGAAGACCTCCGGAATTACCCTGAAGGGGTAGTCGATTTCCTTGTAGTCGCCACGGTGCTGCCGTTTCGGCAGCTCGACCTTTGCGCTCGGCAGCTCTTCGTGGGGGATCTTGCTCAGGATGTGAGTGAGGGCGTTCAGCCGCGCCCGCCTCTTGTTGTCGGAATGGACGACATACCACGGCGCCCATGAGGTGTCGGTGGCTTGGAACATCTCGTCGCGCGCTCGCGAGTAGTCGAACCAGCGCGAATAGGATTTGAGATCCATGTCGGACAGCTTCCAGATCTTGCGCCCGTCATCGATGCGCCCCTCCAGCCGTCTCGTCTGCTCTTCGGGACTGACCTCCAGCCAATATTTCAACAAGACCACACCGGATTCGACGATGGCCTTCTCGACTAGGGGGATCATCTCCAAAAAGTGTTTAGCCTCCTCCTCGGTGCAGAACCCCATCACCCGCTCGACGCCGGCGCGGTTGTACCAACTGCGATCGAAGATGACGATCTCTCCGGCCGCGGGCAGGTGCGGCAGATAGCGCTGGGAGTACATCTGCGACTTCTCGCGCTCGGTCGGCGCGGGAAGGGCGACCACCCGGAAGATGCGCGGGCTCACCCGCTCCGTCATGGCCTTGATCGTGCCGCCCTTGCCGGCTCCATCCCGCCCCTCGAAGAGGATGCAGACCTTGAGGCCCTTGTGCACCACCCATTGCTGGAGCTTGACAAACTCAACATGCAGCCGCGCGAGTTCCCGCTCGTATCCCTTTCGTTTCAGCTTGCTATCGGCCTCCGCCTCGTCGTTCTTCGCATCAGTCATCGGGTCCTCTCTTCGCATTCGCCTTGATACTCGGCCGTTTCCGAACTATTGCCACAAATGTGTCTTACTTCCAGGCGAGAAAAAAGCCGATACCGGCGGGCATGCCCCCCGGGATATTCGAGCACTTCAGCCTTGAGGTGGAAGCCGAGCGTTATCATGCTCTGGGCCTGCATGGGCCTGGGCGGATGCTTTGGCTTTGGGAGCACGCGGCTCTATGAGGATCAGCTCGGCTACTCCCGAGCGTTGGGAGAAGCGGAAAAGAGCGACACGCTCCTCAATGTCGTGCGGTTACGTTATGCCGATTCGCCGATTTTCCTTCAAGCGACGCAGGTCATCTCCGGCTACCAGCTCCAGCGCAGCGTGACCGGCGGCTTCGAGGCGTTCCCGGCCGCAAATCCCAGCACCTTCCTGAATGGCAGCACATCGGCACAGCTGCAGCAGAGCCCGACCTTCACATTCCAGCCGCTTTCCGGCGCGCAATTCGCACAAAGCTTCATTCGGCCCCTGTCGCCGGCCGACCTTCTGCCGCTCGCCATGGGTGGCTTGCCCATCGACGTCCTGTTCCGGCTGGGCGTGCAGTCGATCAACGGGCTTAGCAACGCGGTAGCGCTGACGCTGACGGGCGCCGCCGGTTCGCCCGATTTCTTTCTGCTGCTGTACGATCTGCGTCGTTTGCAAATCGCGAATCTGCTAAGCGTCAGGCTCGAGCACAAGGCCGCGCCCGCAGGCACCCACGCTGATTCCGATCGCGGTCGTGTCTTCTATTCGATCGCGACGACGCGCGATCCGGAACTACTGGGCGTGGTCGAAGAGACGAAGCGGCTGCTGGGCATGCCATCTGGTGTGAGCGAGGCGGAGGTCGTTTACGGTCTCAACCCGGAACCGGGGGAAGTGGCGCTTCTCACCCGTTCCATGCTGGGCACACTGGGCCAACTTGCCCTCCAGATCGATGTCCCGCCGGAGGATGTCGCTCGACATCTTACCTTTCCGACCGTGGGGAACATCGGTCTTGAGCACCGGCCGGTAGTAATCATCCATTCCGGCGCTGCGGCACCGGCGGATGTCTTTACCGCGGTGCAATATCACCGGACCTGGTTCTGGATTGCCGAAGATGACTTCGACAGCAAACTGGCCTTTACCGTCCTGCAGATTCTTCTGGCTCTTGCACGGACGGAAAACGCGCCGGGTGCCATAGTGACCATTCCTGCCGGCTGAATAAGAGTGACGACAGGAAGAGCCGCGGCGGGTCATCAGGTTCGATGAAGACAATTTTCGTATTATTCGATAGGAGGATTGACGGGAAAGGGGAGGGATGTTCGGATTGAGAAGCGCGGGGTGTGGGCGGGTTGAGCACGTATCGAGATTCTGAGGTGATATTCAGTTAAGCTCGATGTCAACCCGAAGGAGGAGCGATCGGGGATCGATGCTGGCCTATGCGATCGAGTATTGCGTGATTTTTGTGTTGCTTCTCGTTACCGCCTATATCGTTCCGGCGGGTTTGTTCCATTACTTCTTTTTCACACGCCGCAGTCCGGCGACCGAAGCCATGCGGATCCAGGAGCGGCGGCCTCAGCCGCAGAATATCCGTCGCGAGATTCGCCACTCGTTCTCGGCGCTGCTGCTGTTCTCGGTTTATTGCCTGATCGTCTATCATGCGGCCTGGAACGGTGCGACCGCACTCTATTTCGACTTCAAGGAGCATCCGTGGTGGTGGCCGGCGGTGGGGTTCGTCGCCATGGTGGTTCTGCATGACATTTATTTCTACACGACCCACCGGTTGATGCACCTCGCTCCGCTGTTCAAGGCCGTCCATGCCGGCCACCACAGATCGATCACACCGACACCCTGGGCAATTCTGTCGTTCCAACCATTGGAAACCATTTCTCAATTCGGCTTCTTCGCTCTGATGATTTTCTTCGTGCCGCTACATCCGGCGACGTTGCTCGCCTATCTGCTGTTCGACGGCATCGTCAACGCCGCCGGGCACTGCGGGTACGAATTCGTCCCGCAAGCCTCACAGAAGCATTGGCTGCTCAAATACCTCAACGCGGTAACGCACCACGATCTCCACCACACCCGCTTTCGCTACAATTTCGGGCAATATTTCAACATTTGGGACCGCCTCTTCGGCACCTTCCTGGACCGCCCGATAGCGTGATCGGCCGCGAACCCGGCTTGCACGCAGCATGATTTCGATCATCATCCCGACTTTGAACGAGGCGAAGATCATCGAGTCGACGCTGCGAACTCTGGCAGCGACACTCACCCTGCCGCATGAGGTCATCGTCTCGGACGGCGGCAGTTCCGACCGGACGGCCGAATTGGCGGCCCGATATGCGAATACCGTCGTCGTATATTCGGGCGCAGGCCGTCAGACGATTGGCGAAGGGCGTAACGACGGCGCCAAGGCTGCCGCCGGCGATTTTCTCATCTTTCTCGATGCCGACTGCGTTATCCCGGAGCCGGACCGGTTCTTTGCGCGGGCGCTCGCGTATTTTGAGAGAGACCCTGGGTTGGTCGGGCTGACCGCGTATCTGCGGGTGTTTCCAGCGGACGAGACGTTTGGCGACAAGCTCGTCTCGGGGATTGCTAACCTTGGCCTGCGGGTCGCCAACAACATATTGAAACGAGGAGCTTCCTTTGGCGAATTTCAGATGATCAGGCGGCAGGCGTTTGCCCGTCTGGGCGGATTCCGTGCAGATCTGATCGCGTTCGAAGATGCCGACATGTTTCGCCGTCTTTCCCGGATCGGCCGAACGATGATCGCCCCGAAACTCCGAGTGCTGCATAGCGGCCGGCGCGGCCATCAGGTGGGGTACCCGCGCCTGATCGCGATGTGGCTCGTCAACCTGGTCTTTGTCGCATTCCGTGACCGGACGTTCAGCAAAGAATGGAAGCCGATCCGCTGATTCGACCCAGCCGCACCGCCGGGCTTGCGGAACGGACCCGCAGCTGGTCGCCCAGCTGCACGAAGCCGAGGCAGAAAAACTCGTCGCCGATGCCGAGTTGTCCCGCTCGGTCTGCGGTGGACTCCCCTGTCGAGCTGTTGCCGGTCGCCGTTACGACCAATTGAACCGAATTGCAGAAATCACCCCTCGCGGCGAATTTGCCACATGGCGGGCAGCGCGAGTGGTCGGCGACCACGACCTGAACACATCCTGGTTCGCTGCCGACCCGGTCGCGCCCACAGTCGCACTGTAGCTGGGTATGACGGTGGGGTTGGAAACCGGGGGCAGGTTTGGGTCGCAGTAAGGTAAAGCCCCGGACTAACGCACCTCCGATGATCCGCGCGCCGGCTTGCCGATGTCGCGGCGGCAGAAGCCTTCGGGCCAGTCGATGCGGTCAATCACGGCGTAGGCACGGTAGTGCGCAACGCGGATGTCGCTGTCGAGCGCGGTGACGCCGAGCACGCGCCCGCCGTCTGCGATCAGCCGCATGTCTTCGCGGCGGGTGCCGGCGTGGAATATTTTAACCTTCGGGTCGCTTGCGGCGGTGTCGAGGCCGCGGATCTCACTGCCCCTTTGCGGCTCGCCGGGATAGCCGCGCGCCGCCATGACGACGCATAACGCGCTGTCGGCGTGCCAGCGCAGATCGACCGATTTCAGCACTCCGTCATGCGCGGCGATCAGCGCCGGCAACGGGTCGCTCATCAGCCGCATCATCAGCACCTGGCATTCCGGGTCGCCGAAGCGGGCGTTGAACTCGAGCAGCATCGGACCCGCTTCCGTCAGCATCAGGCCAGCGTAGAGCACGCCCTTGAACATGCGCCCCTCGCCCCGCATCGCCGCGATCGCCGGCAGTATGATGCGGTCCATCACTATGCCCTCGACCGCCGGTGTCACGATGGGGCTGGGCGAAAACGCGCCCATGCCGCCGGTGTTCGGTCCGAGGTCCCCGTCTCCGACGCGCTTGTGATCCTGCGCTGAGGCGAGCGGCAGCGCGTCCTTGCCGTCGACCAGCGCGAAAAAGCTCGCTTCCTCGCCGGCGAGACAATCTTCGACGACAATCTCGAGCCCGGCGGTGCTGAACCGGCGCTCGACGAGGGCGGCATCGACCGCCCGATAGGCGGTGCCAAGATCATCGGCGACGACCACGCCCTTGCCGGCCGCGAGACCGTCGGCTTTGACGACGATCGGCGCTCCATGGCTTGCGATGAAGGCCTTCGCGGCCGAGGGATCGCTGAACCGGCGGTGGGACGCCGTCGGGATCTGTGCTCGCACACAAAGGTCTTTGGCAAAGGCCTTGGACGCCTCGATTGCGGCTGCCCCAGCACTCGGACCAAAGGCTGCGATCCCTTCGGCTTCGAGTGCGTCGACTAACCCCAGAACGAGTGGCGCTTCCGGACCCACCACGACAAAATCGATCCGCTCACGGCGGCAGAATTCGACCAACCCCTCGATGTCGGTTGCGCCGACCGCGATGCACTCGGCTTCCTCGGCGATCCCGGCATTGCCGGGCGCGCAGAACAGGCGATCGACCAGCGGCGACGCCGAAATCGCCCAGGCGAGCGCGTGCTCGCGACCGCCCGAACCCACCACCAGCACCCGCATCGCTCTTCCTCCCGCGCTCGGCTATCATGTGGGGATGGACGATACTTCTATCGCGGCCCCGGTTCGCTCTAACCTCGCCGAATACACCGTCTCCGAACTCTCGCGCGCGCTCAAGCGGTCGATCGAGGAAAATTTCTCGTTTGTGCGGGTGCGCGGCGAGATCTCCGGCTGGAAGCGGCACAGCTCGGGACACTGCTATCTGTGCCTGAAGGACAGCGAGGCGGTGCTCGATGCGGTGTGCTGGCGCACCACAGCGATCCGGCTCGGTATCAAGCCGGAAGACGGGATGGAGGTGGTGTGCACCGGGCGCCTCACCACCTTTCCCGGCCGCTCGAAATACCAGCTGATCATCGACACGATCGAGCTCGCGGGGATCGGCGCGCTGCTCAAGCTGCTCGAGGACCGGCGCCGGCGCCTCGCCGCCGAGGGGCTGTTCGCGCCCGAGCGTAAGAAGAAGTTGCCGTTTCTCCCGGAGGTGATCGGCATTGTCACCTCGCCGTCGGGGGCGGTGCTTCGCGATGTCCTGCATCGGCTTTCCGACCGCTTCCCGCGCCGGGTTTTGATCTGGCCGGTGGCCGTCCAAGGCGAGGGTGCGGCCGCCCAGGTGGCGGCTGCCATTGCCGGGTTCAACCACCTCCTGGAAGGCGGCATGGTCCCACGGCCGCAGCTGATCATCGTCGCGCGCGGCGGCGGCAGCCTCGAGGATTTGATGCCGTTCAACGAGGAGATCGTCGTGCGCGCCGCCGCCGCCTCGGCGATCCCGCTGATCTCGGCGGTGGGGCACGAGACCGATACGACGCTGATCGACCATGCAAGCGATCGCCGCGCGCCGACCCCGACCGCGGCGGCAGAAATGGCGGTGCCGGTGCGTTTCGACCTGATCGCCGACCTCGGCGGCAAATCGAGCCGGCTCTCCGCCGGCCTCTCCCGGCTCTTTGGCGAGCGCCGCATGCACCTCGCAGGGCTGGCGCGTGGGCTTCCTGACCCGCACGACCTGATCGGCGCGGCGGCGCAGCGCCTCGACGATCGCTCCGAGCGGCTGCGGCTGGCCGCCGACCGGCGGCTGCGGGCGGCCCAGCACAGCCTCGACCTCGCGGCGGCGCGCTTGCGGCCCGCTGTGCTGTCGGCCGATCTCGACCGCTCACGCGCCCGCGCCGCCGAGTTCGAGCCGCGATTGCGTGCCGCAATGGCGCGCTTCATCGAGCGAAACCATGCCGCGCTCGATAATTTCGCCGGACGGCTCGCCACCCATTCGGAGCGCCACGAAAGCCTGCTCGCCCGCGGGTACGTCGTCGTCCGCAACGGTGTCGCGCGGGTTTTGACCGAAGCGGCGGAGATCAGCGCCGGCGATCCGCTCGATCTCGAATTTCACGACGGCCGGGTGGGCGTGACCGCCGGCAGCAGACCGCGGCCCCGGACGCGGCGCGCGGTCGTGCATCCGCGGCAGGGCAGCTTATTCTGACACGCTCGTATTGTGCGGAAGGGAGGGTGGTGCGTCGTGACCGACCCACAACGCTATTCGCCTCGACAACCGGCGAGTTCCGATGCCGAAGGGTCTCGACCGCTTTGGCAATACTACGTCGGAATAACCGCGTTGCTGCTCGTCATGGTGGTTGCGCTGACGGGCGGGATCATCTGGTACAATTCAAAGAAATCGAACCAGCTGGCGGTCGTCACAGCCCAGCGGTTGATGGTCGAAGCGGGCGAAGACGTTTCTAACCATATCAAGCTGCTCTATGACCCGATGTATGCCATCGTCGGTACCGCATCGCTGGTGCCTGAACTGACCTCGCCGTCGATCAAAGAAGACCAGCACGCGATGTCGTTGATCCTGCGGGTGCTGAGGATCTATCCACAGTTTCTGTCGCTCTACGTCGGCTTCGACAATGGCGAATTCTTTATGGTGACCCATATCACCGGCGCGAATAGCGCAGCCCTGCGCGACGCGTTGCACGCCCCGCCAGACGCGGCCTTCGCCAACGAAATCATCTCCGCGGATGCGGCGGGTGACCGCAAGACACGGTGGGTGTTCCTCGGTGAAGACGGCACGGTCGTCGGGCGCCTCGATCCGGCTCCCGCGGAGTTCGATCCAAGACCGCGTCCCTGGTACGATAGCGCCAAACGCAGCGACGCGGTCGAGCAAAGCGGTCTTTACATTTTCGCGACCAGCGGCGAGCCGGGCGTCACGCTGAGCCGCAGCTTCACCGGGCAAATCCCGGGTGTCATGGGTGCCGATCTCGCTGCGGTCGACCTTTCCCGGTTTTTGCGCGATCAGCACGTTACCCCTACCAGCACAGCCTTGATTTTCACAAAGGCGGGCGAGGTAATCGCATTGCCGGACACCGCGCGGTTCGCCGAAGCGCTTCATTCCGACGGTCAGACGCGGGTAAAGCCGCCCAAGATCGGTGATCTGAACGACCCGGTGATCGCCGGTCTCGTCGGCGCCTACCAGGAC
>CAVOWQ010000010.1:0-387211 GCA_963700195.1 uncultured Alphaproteobacteria bacterium | reverse complement strand
ATTGCGCCAGTCTGTAAGTGCTGTCACATCGTTCAGCGACTGAAAAAGTTCTGCCAAGCTGCCCACAATTGCGCGTGTCGTGAAAACCCGTCGCGGAGAGCGGGTCGCCTGCGGGCTCCTTGTCCTGGTATTCAGAGTATATGCTCCTATATAGGCGCTCATACAAGGCGAAGTGGAGCGCACGCCGATGCGGCAAAGGAGCTTCGCAGACATGCAAAGCCCGATCGCCGGCAGCCTCTAGTGGATCGGCAAGTGGTGGAGCATCCTGACCCTCGCGGACGGGGCGATGAAGAACACGAGGGCGCTGCTCGATGGGTATGTTTCGCCTTCGACCTTTGCCGCGATTGACGCGGCGCAGTTGGCGCAATGCGACAAAGTAGATGGCGTGGCGGACGGGCTAATCCAGGACCCAGCTAAATGCGCGTTCAAGCCGGACGCTCTAGTTGCGGGCACCCTGACTCAAGCGCAAGCGAACGCCCTCAAGCTGATCATCGCGCCGGTGAGCGACGTGAGAGGCGGCCTCGTCTATCCCGGATCGCCGATAAGCTATGAAGCCGCGCCGGGCAATTCTCTTCTGAGCGATGAGCTGGCGACGCCGGCACCCTCCCCGACTGGCGGCCCAGCCTTGGGGGCCGTTCCCCGCAATCCCCAGCCCCGCCCCGGGGAACTGGGGATTGGCCGTCGATGTCATCTCCCTGCTCGGCTATTATGACGCGTCGGACAATCTCAACAGCGCTCTGGTGGAAAGCAACGGCGTGGTCAACCCGGCCGCGCTCGAACTGCTGTACGACCGGCTCGCCGCCGACCTACCGGATGATCCCGCGAAGCTGAGTGGTTTTCTCAACAAGGGGGGCAAGATGATCATCTATCACGGCTACAGCGAACCCGATCATCTCCCCCTACCGCACCGTCTGGTATTACCGTGACCTCGCGGGGACTGGAACGGCGGCTATCGCGAGCTGCAGGAGCAGGTGCGCCTCTTCATGGTCCCGGGTATGGAGCACTGCACGAACGGTGTCGGCCCCAACAAGTTTGACACGATCACCGCGCTCGAGAATTGGGTTGAGCACGGCGTCGCGCCGGATGGGATTGTCGCGACAAAATATGATGGCGACGTCATCGGGTCGACTGTGCTGCGCACCATGCCGCTGTGCAAATACCCAGAGCAAGCCCATTACAACGGCACCGGCGACAAAAACAATGCGACAAGTTGGAGCTGTTCGCCACTTGATCGCTCGCTCCGGGACGTCGGATTGAACGGCACCCAGGCCGGCCTGCCGGGCCATCCCGATCGCGAGGCGTCGGGCGACGACAGTCATCGGTAACGGATGATCGGAGGAGCGCAGTCGACATTGATCTTGACTGCGCTCAAGTATCTGGGACAGCAGACGACAGTCCCGGACGAGCCCCAATGTCTCAACGCGGGTCGAGGAGATGGGCTGCTTTTGAGCAAGGCGGAGAGAGCAACCTGGTGCTGATGCGCGACCACGGTCTTTGCGCCGCCGGCGCACATGTACTGTTTGCAGGGCGAGATCCGATGCCCGCAACCGCGGGTACAGCCCTTATTCGACCGAGGCTTGGCGAATAAGTCCGGCTGTGGGCATATGCTCACCCGGCCAGATGCCGAGAGGACTCGCGCTCTCGGGAGCTGAAACATCTACGGCGCGCCCTAAACTTCTGAATTAGGACAAACGCGATGCGAGAAATCCCTCCTCTTCCGGAACTACGCTTCGTTGAAATCCCGGCGGCATCGCGGTATCGGTACACCGGCGATCGCTTCAGCTACATGGAGGCAGGACATCCCGAGCTACCGCCCCTCCTGCTGCTGCACGGCATCGGCGCGAACTCGCTGCACTGGCGCTATCAACTCGCGGGGCTTGCGAGTCACTTTCGCCTAATTGCGTGGAATGCTCCAGGCTATATGCTGAGCGACAATCTGCGTGCCGAGACGCCAAGTGGTCGCGACTACGCCGATGCCCTCGACGACTTCCTGAAAGCGCTCGGCGTCACCGGCTTCAAGATCGTCGCGAATTCGTTCGGCGCCCGTGTCGCGCAAAATTTCGCTTATCACTACCCCGGACGGATGAGCCGCGCGGTCTTCACCGGCACCAGCGTCGCGCGCACCGCCTCGCCCGAGGAGCGAACGCAGGCACTAAAGGCGCGTGCCGCGATGATCGAACGAGGCAGTTACGCCTTCGGTGAACGTGTAGCGGCCCTGCTCGGGTCGGCTGCTTCGCCGGAGACGATCGTTCTCGTGCAACATACATTGCGCGCGACCAACCCGGCGGGATTCATGCAGGCTGCGCGCTTCCTGACGGGGAACGACGCGCCGCCGCTCGGCTCCGGGTTGACGATGCCGTTATTGCTGATCCAGGGCGAGGAGGATCGCGTAACGCCGGCTGCGGCAAACGCCGAGCTGCTCTGTAGGTCGGTGCCAGATGGAATGCTCGTGATGCTCCCAGGCCGCGGCCACTTGCCGGAGGTGGAGGCCCCGGCGCAGGTCAACGAGCTGATCGAACAGCATCTGTGCGCGTGCGCAAAGAGGTAAGTGGCTGTAATCCAATTCGTCCAAGGAGGCATTCATGCGCGAGCCGAAAGCGTTGATCAGCACCGACGCATTAGCGCGGGACCTGAGCGAGGGCAATTTGCGAGTCTTTGACTGCACCACCTACCTGGAGCCGCCGCCGCCTGGCAGCGATGATCCCTATATCGCGGTACCCGGCCGCAGCAGCTTCGAGGACGGCGCACATCCCCGGCGCTGACTTTCTCGACCTTCAAGGCGAGTTTTCCGACAACACCACGCGGCTTCGCTTCATGATGCCAGCGGTAGAGCAGCTCGAGGCCGCATTCGGCCGTCATGGCATCGGCGAGGGCGCTCGCGTCGTGCTGTACAGCATTGGCACCATGATGTGGGCCACGCGGTTCTGGTGGATGCTGAAAGCGCTCGGCTTCGATGGTGCTGCGGTGCTCGATGGCGGTTTCGACAAATGGTTGGCTGAGGGTCGTCCGGTCGAGCGCGGTCCGGCCAAGGGGTATCCACCGGCCGTCTTCGCCGCCAAACCTAGACCCGGCCGGTTCATCGGCAAGGACAAGGTGCTCGCGGCGACCAAGGATCCAGAGTTTGTGATCGTCAACGCGCTGGGGCCGCAATTCCATCAGGGTCTGGAGCCAAGCCGCTACGGCCGCCCAGGTCGCATACCGGGGAGCGTCAATGTCCCGGCAGCAACCCTGGTCGACCCGCAAGGTAAGACATTCACCTCGCTTACTGATGCTGCGGCGAAATTTGCTGCAGCCGGGGTCGATAAGGACCGGCAAGTCATCTGCTATTGCGGTGGCGGGATCTCAGCGACTGTTGATCTGTTCCTGCTGCATCAGCTTGGGTTCGACAACCTGACGCTCTATGACGGGTCGATGGGTGAATGGGCAAAAGATTCGTGCTGCCGATTGAGAAAGGGTGCCAGGCCCCTGGAGGCAAGCGGAGCAAGTATCAGACTGGCTCGTCGATCCGTTGGCAGCGCAGAACAACTCGAACCAGAACGGTCGTGCAAGACGGCGCAGGAATTCGCCCAAAGGATAGACATTCGCCTCACTGATCATCATCGTTTTGGCAAAAAGGAGGTGCTATGAAACTCGCGGGAAAGGTCGCTATCATTTCCGGTGCGGCATCCGGCATGGGCGCGGCTACGGCGCGTATGTTCGCGCGCGAAGGCGCTAAAGTGGTGATCGCCGACGTGCTGGAGCACGAAGGCCGGCGGATGGCCGATGCCATGGGCGCCTCCGCGTGGTTCGAACCGCTTGATGTGACCCACGAGGAAGGCTGGGCCGCCGTTGTGGCCGCCACCACCAGGCATTTCGGGAAGCTCGATGTGCTGGTCAACAATGCCGGGATTTCGGGCAGCGCCGAGCAGGATTTTTACAGCACCGAAGCCTGGCACCGGATCATGGCGGTCAACGCAACCGGCGTCTTCTTCGGCATAAAGTACGCGATCCCGGCTATGGTGGCCAATGGCGGCGGATCGATCGTCAATTTGTCGTCGATTGCCGGCATCATCGGCAGCGAGCACGTTCACATGGCCTACAATGCGTCAAAGGCGGCGGTACGGCTGATGACCAAATCGGCGGCGGTGCAACACGCGAAAGACAACATTCGCGCCAACTCAGTTCATCCCGGTGTCATGCCGCCGATGCGCACATCTGGTCGCACCGCCGATCCCGCCGTGCGGGCCGAACGCATGCGCCTCATTCCGATGCGCCGGCCGGGAGAAGTCGACGAGGTGGCGTACGCCATTCTGTTTCTTGCTTCCGACGAATCGTCCTATATCACAGGTTCGGAAATTCACGTCGACGGGGGAGTTCTCGCGATATAGGCCCACGCCGCATCAACTCCTCGCCACCGAAGGCCGACCTTGAGTGGCGTCCTGCGCAGCTTCCGGATTCCACCCATCGCGGTTGCTTGTTTGCGAGGCCGCGATGGTTTTCCGGGCCCGGGCCCCCGAACGCGATGAAGCCGGAACCCCCGCGTCTGTGGGAGGATGCGCCGGATAGTGCGTCCAAAGTAATTTTGCCGGCACTGATGGAGAGGTCGCCACCTTCGCGGTGATCAGCGCTATTGTCGATTCGATCGCCGAGCCCCGTGCGAGCCACATCGAGATGCCGTGACTTTCGAGCGAATATCTCGGACAATTCGCGTGGCTACCGCCGCGAAAGCGTGAAGGCTAAGAACAGCAGGCGTCGCGTTCCCGCTAAAAAGTTAGCTTATGGGCCGGGACAGGAGATCTTTTGTCCGTACTATTAACAGCTCCTGCAAACGAGCGCTGCAGGTGCTGTGCAAACTTGCGACGCCGATGCGAGTGGTCCTCGTTGGCATCGCTTTCCTAGCCGTCTGTTTCGTCGTGAATTTGGTTTATCAAATGCTGCATAAGCCGACGGAGGTGTTTGCCCCCATCTCCAGCGAATTCAATAAAACACCAATTGAAACCTGGCGGCATTATGCACCGCTCTTTCAGAAATACTCCACCACCTCAATCTCACCTGAATTGTTGGCCGCGCTCGCTCAGGTCGAGAGCGCCGGTAATCCGATTGCGAGGACCTATTGGCGGTGGAGTCTGACCTCGGATCCGTTCGCGGTCTACCAACCTGCTTCGAGCGCTGTTGGAATGTACCAGATGACCAACGCGGCGTTCGCGGAGGCGCAAGGTTATTGCATTCTGTACCATACCGTCGTTGAGAACGGATGTTCCGCAACCGCGTTCCATTCTCGGGTCGTGCCGCGCGACGCCACAGAATTTACGGCGGTGTTCCTGGACCGCAAAGTCACAGCGATTCTTGGCCATCGCCGAAAGACGAAAATCAGCCGTCAGCAAAGGGAGGAGCTCGCCGCAATAATTCATCTGTGCGGCACAGTTCCAGCGACGGCATTCGCGCGCCGCGGCTTCCGCTTGATGCCCGGTGAGCGTTGCGGCGATCACGACGTCGCAGCATATCTCGCCCGTATCGATGCAATGAAGCGTGAGTTTCTGCGCTTCGCCGCCGACGGGTAGAGCCGCGCGACTGTCTTTCGATCGTAGGCGCAGGTTGCGCGGATCTGGTCCCGACCCTTGAGATCGAGCTGGCCGCTCACGCTGTGCTCTGAACGACGCGATCGCCCGAAAGCGGCTTTTCGCAAGAACTGCGGCGGCGAGGGGCAAAGATGGGTGGACCTGCTGTTTTTCGCTGGAGCGCGGGCAAACGGCAGGGTTGCGCCGAAACCGGCCGTTTCCTTGCCCCGGGCGTTCGAGATCAGCGGAATGCGGGAATGACCTTCGCGGCGAATAATTCTAGGTGGGTTTGCGCCCAGCCTGGCGGCATTCCGGGTGGCAGCGTCCATGAGTAGAAATGCGTGATCGGCACAGTGTCTGCCAAGTTGCGGATCATGCGTATCGCGGTGTCGGGGTCGACCACCTGCAGCAGTCCGCTTTGCTTCAGTGCTTCTTGATCATTCAGGTGTGGGGCGAGCGGCTGAAGGCCGCCGGCCTGAAGCCATACCGAGTAATCATTGACCTGATAAATGACGTGATCGGCTGCCTCGGCAAAAGTTTTCTCCGGATCCTCGGATACGATTAGAAACCAAACGCCGCTTGCGAAACGAAGATTATCGGTCGGCCGGTTCTCCTTCTTCAGCTCGGCGACATAGCGGTCATACACGTCTCGGTTCGCCCCGGGTACGGTGAAGCCATTGCCGAAGCGGACCGCGCGGCGCAACGCCGCCGGCGTGAAGCCGCCGAGCCAGATAGGCGGGTGCGGTTTCTGGATCGGCTCGGGCGTCACCCTAACGTTTTGGAAATCGAAAAACTCGCTCTTGAAGGTGACGGTTTCGCCCGAAAGAGCGCGGCGAACGATGTCGAGCGATTGGTCGGTGCGCGCGCCGCGCTCCTTGGAAGACACGCCAAAGCCCGCAAACTCTTCGCGCTTGAAGCCGATTCCGACACCGAGCTCGAAACGGCCGCCCGAGATGACATCAACGGTCGCAATGTCCTCGGCAAGGCGTATCGGATTGTGAAAAGGCATCAGCAGCACGCCGGAGGCGATGCGGATTCGGTTGGTGCGGGCGCCGATCGCCGCGGCGGCGGGCAAGATCGAGGGAAGATAACCGTCTTCGATGAAGTGGTGCTCGGACAGCCAGACATCATCAAACCCGTTGTTTTCGCCCCACGCGATCTGATCGAGTATTTCGCGGTAGAGGCGGTCGGCGGGTTGGCGCCACTGTGCCGGGTTGCGGAAGTCATACCAAAGACCGAAGCGTATCTTTCGAGTGTCGTTGCTCATCACGGCCTCCTGACGAATTGAGATGCCTCAACGCATTTGATCAAATTTGTGCCACGCCGCCGTCGACGAAGAGTTCGATGCCGGTGACGTAGGCGCTGTCGTCGGAAGCGAGGAACACCGCTGCCTTGCCGAGATCGTCCGGCGTGCCGATCCGGCCGAGCGGAACGGATGCGATGGCCTCGGCCTTTTGCTCATCCGTCATGAAATGAGAGAGGCCGGGGGTCGCCGTATAACCGGGGCTCAACACGTTGACGCGGATGTCGCGTCCTTTGAGGTCGACGATCCAGCCGCGCGCGAATGAGCGTATTGCCGCCTTTGACGCATTGTACACCGAGCAGGCGGGGAAGCCCTTGATCGACACCATCGAGCCGGTCAGGATCACCGAGGAACCTTTCGTGAGAAGGGGCAGCGCCTTCTGCACGGCAAACAATAGGCCGCGCACGTTTGTGTTGAACGTCCGATCGAAATGCTCCTCGGTGATCTCCGCCAATGCGGCGAATTCGTAAACCCCAGCATTCGCCGCCAGTACGTCGATATGCCCGGCTTGCGCCTTGACGGTCGAATAGATGCGGTCGAGGTCGGCGAGGTTGGAGGTATCCCCTTGGATCGCCGCGGCATTGCCGCCGATCGCAGTGACTGCCTTGTCCAGTTCGGATTGATGGCGGCCGGTAATAAACACGCGCGCGCCTTCCTCGGCGAAGCGTTTGGCGATGCCGAGACCGATGCCGGCGCTGCCGCCCGTTACCAATGCGACTTTGCCTGTAAGCTTGCGTGCCATCGTGCACTCTCCTTCGGATTGCGGGTGCGTCGGTGGCGGCATCCACCGACGTGCGTTTCGGTGTTCCCTTTTCGCCTAGCGAGCCGGCACGTTCGCCAGCGGCGGGCCGAGCCGCCGACCCACCGGTGCTCCACCGGCGCCGCGCGCTGCCCGGTTTGCGCGAAATGCCAGGCGATCAACTGGCCTCCCTGTCCGCTTCCGAGAACCAGCACATCGAAGTGTTCGTGTTGAGGCATGAGCTTCCTCCAGGACTATCTGTCACAGGAAGGTGCGTGAGAACCGCCGAGAGCGCCGGCTCAGCCGGCTTGCTACGGCACCGCCGTCTGACCGAAGAGGATCTTCTTGCCCTCTTCGGTAACCGCCGGGCGACTTGAGTACGGTTCGCCCTTCTCATGAGCGCGCATCGTTGCCGGTCGAGCGCGCACCGTCTCGAACCAGCGCCGCAGGTTCTGAAAGTCGTCGAGGTTCTGTTGCTGACGCTGCCACGGCACGATCCACGGATAAGACGCCATGTCGGCAATTGTGCAATCGTCCCCCGCGAGATAAACGCGGCCGGCGAGCCATCGATCCAGGACGCCATAGAGTCGGTTCGTCTCTTCGACATACCGCTCGAATGGTGTAGTCGAGCCCGGCCTCTTCAATAAACATTGTGATTTTGTGACCGTTTGGTGTCGGCCAACAGTAAAGCTCGATCATGAGCGCACCTATTGTGTGAATGTCGAGCGGGCGACCTAAGCGTTTCGCTCACTCATTAAGGGCAGTGGCAAGCACTACCCTTTGGACGTCCTGCTTCAGCAGATAGACCGACACCGCCAGGAGCACGACATCCTTCATCAGGAATGGAACATTACCGGTCATGGCCGGAAACCCACCGGCGGCCGCATCCCAGCCCTCAGGCATGAACGGGATGATCGTGACAGTCCCTACGAACGTAGCGGTTGACCCCAGCGCCCCGAAAATGCCCAGCCTCTTGTTCCAGAACCCGAGGAACAGCAGCGTGCCAAACGTCCATTCTGACAAGCCCAAAAACAGCGTGGCACCGCGCATGCCGAGCAACGGGTAGAGCCAAAAGATCAGCGGGCCGTTGCTGATAAAGGGGATTAGTCGCTGCGCCTCGTAGGCAAACCACTTCTGGTAGCCGAAGAAAAAGAAAATGATCACCATCGCTGCACGCAGCAGGTGATAGTCGGCGTCGTTTCGCAGCAGGCCCAACTTGGCGAGGGCATAGGCAAGAAGTTCGGTCGAGCGTCGGGCGATCGGGTGTGCATCGGTGTTTCCGATCCCGTTGACGGAGACCGTTTTGTTCGCGAGTTGATTCATCGGATCTCTCCTTGCAATCGGTCACGACGCTGGCATGCGTCGTCGAACACTTACGGATCGAGACCCTGGAGTGGTAGCAGCCGCCGTGGATTATCGATTATTCCCAGCCGGAATGTCCTATAGCCTATCAAACAGACGAGCTTGGATTCTCACTCGCGCGAAGAGGCGCCAAAGCCACGGCGATCTCGGTCGGCTCCAACCGCGTGGTTTAGTCGGCGTCCACGTAGGAGAGCACCACGATCCCGTTCCGATCGACGATGTACCGAGCGATCCCGGTCCTGTGGTTGTCAGTTTTTTGCGGGACGGTTGGTGCCCCTTTTGCCGTCCGGAACTGCAGGCATTGGCCGGATCGGAAAGCTTGAACAGCTGTCGCTGTCAGGGCTGCGGTCGACGTTTGGGGTGCGAGCCCTCGTGCATGGCTTACAGGCTTTAGCCTTAGGGGCGAAGGCTAGCAAAGCCGTCAGATAGTGAGGACGACCCTGCCGAACGGGCGCGCCTCGACAAGGTAGCGTAGAGCATCCGCTGCCTCGGCCAGTGGGAAGGTCTTAGCCACGATTGGCTTGATTGCGCTTGATTGAAGCAGCCGGACGATGGTCTTCCACGCTTGCTCCCAAGCTGCCGGCGGCTGAGCGAACAGCAGGAAGCCTTTGATCGTGGCGCTCTTCCAGATCACGTCGGTGACATCGATGGTCGTTTTGCGGCCTGCTGAATAGCCAAGCGTGATGAGGGTGCCGCCGGGCGCAAGCGTCGCCAGCGCCCCGCTGAAGACTTCACCTCCAATGGCATCGATCACGATATCCGCGCCGTGCTCGTCCGTAATACGGCGCACTCCAGCGCTTAGAGTCTCGGAAGAGCCATCGATGACCTCGTTGAATCCGAGCGCCTTCGCCTCCATGGCCTTTATGTAACTCGTCGTGCTCGAGATCGCGTGTTTTGCACCCAAGGCACGCGCCAATTGCGTCACTGCGTTACCGACCGATCCACCGATTGCAGGCGCCAGCACTGTTTTGCCCGCCTGGAAACCAGCGAGGCTGAGGGTCATCTGCGCCGTAAGATACGCGACTGGAATCCCTGCGGCGCTCACGTCATCGATACCCTCGGGAATCAGGCAAAGGTGCTGCTTTCGTACAGCGAGCCATTCGCTGTAGGTCCCATCTTCTGAAACACCATAAGGTCCGGTGAACATCACCCGCGAACCGGCCGGAAACTCCGGTCCGCCTCCTTCCTCTACGACGCCCGCTCCTTCGTTCCCCAGAACCAGTGGCGCCTTCGCTCCGTGATATTGGCCGGACAAGATAGTGTGATCCAAAGGCGTCGCGCCCGCGGCGTCATCCGCACAAGCACCTTGCCATCCGAAACATCTGGTTTCGGAAGATCAACCAGCTTCAGATCTTCATAACCGTTGAACCCTCTGCTCTCATCGCCCGCATGGATGTCCTCCCGCTTCCTGGATCACCGAAAACCGGGTCTTCGTATAGTTTCTTTACCGACGTTTCCCAAACAGACAACCGATCCGCCCTCCTTCGGGCTCGGCGTCGGTCAGGTCGCACCGGTCAGACACAACCGAGCCGTTCTGCCGGAACGGGTGTGCGAAATTATGAATTTCGCGCCAAGGCGACGTGGAGGCCCATTTTAGCAAGCGAAGCCTGTGAAGCGGGAGCCGTAGGGGAAATCGTGGCAGAGGTGTGTGGGGAAAGCCTGGTAATACGCCTTGCACGCAGAGGTATCGCACCCAACTTTTCAATCATCGGCTTCAAAGTGCGCTCCACTGACCAAAAAGGATTTCTATGACACACCTGTCCATAGGTCCTCTGCGGCACCCGGCTGACTATGAGGAAGACCAGTACGAAGACGACGAAGATAACAATATAGAAGAAGAAGAAGAGGAACAGTGGCAGCGAGAAAAAGAGCAAGAGGATGACGATGGAATTCATCCAGACTACAGGGAGGGCATATAACTGGGCTGAATTGAATTGCCATTGGTGGCAGGAGTGGAAAACCTAAGATAATGCCCTCAGGATACAGAAGGTCGCCTTGACATGGCAGCTCGCAATTTTCGATGCCAGTTTTGTGGTGTGCATTGGACGCTCGGCGACGACAATATGCAGCGGTACGTCTGTCTGACGTGCCAAGGCACAGGCGTAATGCACTACAAGCAAACTTTGGGTTTCGAGTAAGGTGCTCGTGAACATGAGCTCAGTGCCCCGTGTAACGAGTGTAATGGTCAGGGAGGGGGGTACGTCCGTACATTCCTACTTCTTCGGGTCGGCCACGCTGCCCGAAATGCTCGCGCCAACAAAGGTAAGCAAAGGCAAACCTTGCACTATCGTGCTTTCCCGCACGCGATAGCTGCGCGCGGCTTCGTCACTGCAGCACCTCTACGCGCCCGCTGTCTGCATAGTTCAAGAATTTTGGGACGCGCAAACCGGTCTGCCGAAGCCTTTTGGCGCTGATTTCCCGCACCTGGAGGATTATAATTTTGAAGTCCATCATTCCGAATCATATCCTTCTCAATATACTTGCTATGCTCTCCCGAAAACTGACAACGCCCGCTGCGTCCATTTGAATCACGGCTTCTGCCGACGAAGCTCGTGAATGTATAATCGAGTATTACGACTTTCTCACCACCCCACCACATCAACCATTTCGAGGGAAATGGATTTCTCGATCATAGGGTCGGGAAAGCGCAAAAGGTGTCGCGCAACTGATTGTTATGAAAATCGCCCGATCAGCGGCGACGGCCCTTTGTGGAGCATTTCGGCCAGCATTTCCCATGATCGAACAAAACGCCATCGGTTTAGGTTTATTGTGTCGGTAGGTTTACTGTGAACTCGTCATTCGCGAAGCCGCTTGCGCATGAAGACGCGGTCGTAGCCGTTCTCGCTGCCGCGTCCCGTCTCTTCATAACCGATTGAGGCGTAGAGGCGCTGATTTTCTAGCATCTTTTGATGCGTGTAGAGCCGGATTTCGCGATAGCCACGTCGCAACGCCTCGCCCTCCGCGAACGCGAGCAGCCGGCGGCCCAATCCTATGCCCTGGCGCGTGGGGGAGACGGCGATGTTGTCGAGGAGCAGATAATTCGGCGTAGGGAGGAGCACGATGATGGCGGCTATCAAAGCCCCTTCCTCAACCACCCACACCGCACCTTCCGAGACGCGCGCTGCGTAGTCGTCGAGCATCGGCCCCGGGGGCTTGCCTATGCGGGCGATGTAGTGCCGATAAGCCTGGTCCACGATTTCCGCGATGGTAGGGATATCGGCAGCCATCGCAGGCCGGATGCGAGGTTGGTTCATCATCAATCCCTGCGGCGCCTCCTCTCCGACTGCGGGTATGCGGGTTATCGGTCATTGTCTCTGCCGCAAGTCTTGATTTGCGCAAAGCAATCGGAGAGCAATCGTTAGCGCTGCTGCGATCGTTCCGGAAGCGGGGATCGGTCGAACAGATCGGGATCGGGCGCGGCGTGAGGTGGAAGCTTGGCACCTAAGAGGGATTGGACGGGCTTCTTAGCCGCGGATTGGACAGATCCATGACGGAGAATCGGAATAACGGAACGGAATAACTGAAAGCGCGAGGGCATTTACCGGGCATCAATGAACGCGCTACACACTCCCCGATGCCTCGCCTCATTTGGGATAAGAGACGAAACCCGACTAAGGCCGTTAGCGATCAGCTTGGCATCGAACGCTGGCAGCTGCGGGCAGCGATCCACAAGATCAAGGCGGGAAACAACCTTGGTGCTACCGATCGGGTGTTTATATACGATGATGGCTCGGTCACGGACGAGAAGGGCGAGTGGCTTGGAGACATCCGCCGTGAGATCTGAGCAATCTGACGCAATCAAAGCATTTGCAACGCTACGCTTCGCGGGTGATCGCCTCGATCCTGATCAGATTTCGCATATTTTGAATATTAAGCCAGCCAAGGCGATCAAAAAAGGCGAGAAGGCTGGGCAAGGCGGTTTATGGTATCTGTCCACTGACAAGCTTATTCCTGGCAATGATTTAATCCATCACCTTACATTCTTGCTTTCCATATTGTTGCCTGCGCCTGGTGATGTGCAGAGACTCGCGACGCTCCGAGATTTAGTGAAGAAGAGAGATCTTGAAGCGCACGTAACGTGCTTCTGGCACGGGAAGCATGGGGCGCGTAAGCCAGTTATTCCGCCCCTTATGTCGCAAATATTTAACCTGATTCCCGCAGACATCCAGAATGATTTTGAGACAGAAGAGGCGGCCTAAAAAGCTCATAATTTACCTGGCGTCAATTTGCTCACGTTCGCCAGCCCCGTTGCCAATAGCCGCAGAAATCGACGCTCGGCTTGCTCCGCATCGCCAGCGCCACGACGCGGTCAACCTGCACCCCATTCGGCTCTTTCCGGTGATCCTCGCGCCATGAGGCTTCCTGCGCGAAGCGTATCAGGTACGGACCCGAGAGATGATGATGATGGCCGATCTCCGCGCGGCGCATGCGGCTGAAAAAACTCTCCGCATTGTTGCTGTGGATGCCCTCGCCGAGACTGTAGGCTTCCTGATGGTTGATGCGGTGCATCGTGAAGCGGCCGTGCAGCTCGTTCCACGCGCTGCCTTCGTCGGCATAAACTTCGGTGCCCTTGGCGATCCGGGTGCGGATGAAATTCAGCGCGGCGACTTCGGAGGCGAACACGGCGGGGAGCGTCTTGCCATCGCGCTCGCGGATCACGACCACGACCTTGCGCTTGCCGGACTGATACTGCCGTAGCCGGCGATCCCTGCGGTTCTCGACGCGGTTCGCGGGTTTGACATAACCCCCAAAATACCCGCCATCGATTTCTGCCTTCCGACCTTCGCCGCCGACCTGCGCGCCTTTCATCTCGGATGCCATCGCTTCGCGCATCTTATGCGCCAACACGAAAGCCGTCATGTAGTGCGTCCCGAGATCGCGGGAGAGCGCCAACATGCTCTTGCCTTTGACCTCATTGCAGAAGATCGCAATGGCGAGAAGATAAGCGTGGAGAGGCATCTTGCGCGAATGAAACAAGGTTCCGCTGGTTATTGAAAAACTGTGCCGACACGCTTTGCACCGCCAGCGCGCCGTTCCATTGGCGCGAGATAGCCGAGCGATTGGCTCGTTTCGTCAAGGCGGAGCTTAAACGCGCGGATGTGACCTATGAGGAGTTGGCAGAGAGACTGAAAGAACACGGGTTGGAGGAAACACGAAATTCGATCGCGGCCAAACTGAAGCGCGGGAGCTTTCCGGCGACCTTCCTGATAGCGGTGATGGCAGCAATCGGACGGGAGAGCGTGGAATTGGCGGACGTCTAATGGCGAGAGCGCTGCTTGCGCTCTATTTCGGGCTTATCCTTCTGGTTCGCGAGACGAACGCCGCGCAACTAACGTTGCCGCCAGTGCCTCATTATGAGTTGCCGCCTCCAGCTCTACCGCAGCCAGCCGCACCACCAAGATATACCGAGCATAACGGCCAAGGTCAGTCCTCCGCAGCCAAAGAATACGGCAAGAGCGATTAGCCAAAATCCTTCGGGGAGCGGCTTACGGATGATCCCGTCGCCTTTGCTACCCTGATGCTCACTGGCGTCACCGGAATCCTTGCCGCCTCTACCATTGGCTTGTGGATCGTGACCGGAAGAAGCGTGAGGATCGCTGAGAAAGCCCTGACCGACGAAGTCGCGGAAGTCGTCCCGGGTGATCAGCTCGCGTCCTCGACCAATTCCCAGGCCTCGGGCAGCACCATTCGCATGTCGGGGATGTCGAAATGGCCGACATCCGAGCTGAAGATGGCGTTGATGCGGGCCCCAAACGGGTTGAGCTTACTGAATGCGACCGCGTTTATCCGGTCGTCCGGCTCGCACCCGAAGAAGGGTTTCGCACAGAGGTCGAGCCAATCCTCCTTACGGGTGATCTGGCACGCGGCGTAATCGTCGTGCACGGGCACCCCGCCATCGAACTCGTCGTCGCCCGGGTTCGGCCGGCCGTCGCGGCGGCGCAGTTCGTCGCCGATGTCCCTTGTACCCGTATTTTTCGGTATTCTCTA
Source organism: uncultured Alphaproteobacteria bacterium (assembly GCA_963700195.1). Taxonomy (GTDB): domain Bacteria; phylum Pseudomonadota; class Alphaproteobacteria; order ATCC43930; family CGMCC-115725; genus AP-15. Next base: position 372,282 of record CAVOWQ010000010.1, on the reverse strand, counting down.
GCAAACGGCACCACAAATCGGAAGCCTTCGCCAACGCGGTGCGCCTCTTCGGCACGCAAAACCCCGACTTCTTCGAAGGCACCCCGGTCGCCGCCGCCGCGAAGTGCTCGGCAAGACGCCGGTGCGCGCCACGGCGGAGTAATGCCGACCGAAATCAATGGCGTGTGTCCTTCTAGAGTTGCTGTGTTGTAAGCACATCTTCGAGCCAGCGGCCTGGGAGAATGAACGGATCAGCAGCGCGTTGGTAATCCTCCAGTTCACTCTCTTCCGTGCGGCCGAGTCGGTCTCATCTAGCGGTCGCGCGCGCTTTCGCGGCACACACCGATGCGGCGCGCGTTCTTGGCCCAGTAGAACAGCGGCGTCTCGCCCTCGGCGGCGCCGCCGTGCAAAGCGATCGCCCGGGCCAGCATGAACCGCGTCACATCGCGAAACGATTCGAGCGGGTGTTGCCCGACCCGGTACCATCGGACATCCTCGAGTTCTTCACTCGACGCCGGTTCACCGAATACATTGGCGGCGTCGCTGAGGAAAAACCGGGTATTGAACCGGCGGTTCGAGTGAGACGGGGTGATCGCCCGACCGACATAGGTCAAGAGGTCCAATGACGCGACGAGGCCGCGTTCACGATAGGCTCGTTCGATCTGCCTGCTGGCCGGCGGCGCAGAGTGCGGCCCGGCCGGACGGCCCACCAGCACCCCGGCCTCTTCCCAGGTCTCGCGCAAGGCCGCACGGGCAGAGCGCGCGAGACGGAGCCCTAACGCGTCGCTACCCGCTTCGATACTCCAGGCGATCCGGTCGGGCGGATCGATCGCACCGCCCGGAAAGACGTGCACCCCCGGCATGAATTTGACGTGCAGAGGACGGCGGCCGGCGAGCACTTCGAGGTTCCGGCCCTCGCCGCGCAACAAGATCAGGGAAGCCGCATCACGCGGCCGCACCACCGGTTTACGCGTGCGAGCCGGCTCCTGCACAACATCGTTCATGGCGAGAATGACTGAAAAATGAAGTTTTCTCGGGGGTTGGAGGGCGATTGGTGCCAAGCTCGCGATTATAGGTTTGATCGAGCCGCTTTGCGAGCCTGAGCGGGGCGAGCTTCGGCGATCAGGTGATCCAGCCGACTGAGTAGCGCGGCTTCGATTTCGGGGCCCCCATCGAGATGCTTCAACAGCAGGGCGGCGGCTTCGAGCGTCGAGAGTGCCTCGCGGCGCGGCTCGCGGCGCACTCGGCCAAAGCGCGACCGGTGCGGCGGGTTGAGGACGAGGCGGCGGAGCCGGAGGAGCCACGGGTTGCGCCACCACAGGGTCTTGGCCTCGCTCCAGCTGCCGTCGAGCAGCACGACGCCTTCGAGGCCGCGCAGCATCGCATCCTGGTCGGCCGCCGGTATTCCCGCCCGGTCGAGCGCGACGATCTCCCGCTCCAGGCCGAAGGCCGCCGGCCGCGCCGAGCCGAGATAGAGCGCCGCCCATTGCCGGGGATCGGCCGGACGGCCGAGCGCGCGCGCCAGATTGGGCCATGACAGCCCGACAACGAGCGCGGCCCGCCGCAGCGCGGCGCAGGTTGCCGCCGCGGTCGCCGGCGCCTCCCGCTTCTCCTGCGGGTGCTGCAGGATCAGAACAAAAAGCCGATTATCGATGGGCTCGATCTGCGCGGTCCCGCGCGTTTCGTTTTCAAACACTGGCTATTTCGCCCGTTATGGAATGTCTCGGGTCAATCTCGCGTTAATCCCGTGCCGCCACTATACGCGCTGCTCGGCTTGCCGGTAGGCGAGGTCTCGTGGCACATGAATTGCCGGGGATCTCCCACCCGGATCTCCCGGGGCCACCCGATCGAGGAGTTCATGCACAAACCTGTCCGCAAGGCCGTCTTCCCGGTCGCCGGGTTGGGCACCCGGTTTCTGCCGGCGACTAAAGCCATGCCCAAAGAGATGCTGCCGATCGTCGACAAGCCGCTCATTCATTACGCCGTCGAGGAGGCCAAGGCGGCCGGTATCGAGCAATTCTTCTTTGTCACGAGCCGGGGCAAGAGCGCGATCGACGATCATTTCGACCGCGCGTTCGAGCTCGAGGCGACGCTGCGTGAGCGGGGCAAGGAGGACGTGCTCGCGGAGCTCGAAGCACGGCTGCCCGAACCGGGGCAGATCGCCTATACCCGGCAGCAGACCCCGCTCGGCCTCGGCCATGCCGTCTGGTGCGCCCGCGGATTGGTCGGCGACGAGCCCTTCGCGGTGCTCCTTGCCGACGATTTGATGGTCTGTGAACAGCCCTGTCTCGCTCAGATGGTCGAGGCCTACGGGTGCACCGGCGGCAATCTCGCGGCAGTCATCGAGGTGCCGCGGTCGCACACCGCGCGCTACGGCGTGCTCGACATCGTCTCCGATGACGGCCGGCTGGTGCGCGCGAGAGGGGTGGTCGAAAAGCCCGATCCCGCCGAGGCACCTTCGACCTCGACGATAATCGGCCGCTACATCATCCAGCCCGAAGTTTTTGGCCACCTCGCCAACGCCGAGCCGGGCAGCGGCGGGGAGATTCAGCTGACCGACGCGCTCGGCAAGTTGATCGAAGAGGGTCAAGCCTTTCATGGGTACCGCTTCGCAAGGCCGGCGCTTCGATTGCGGCGACAAGCTCGGCTTTCTCGAAGCGACGATCGCGCTCGGATTGCAGCATCCCGAGCTGGGGCCGGGGCTGCGCACGATCCTCTCCGCCTACCTCTGATCGGAACGACCAATGCCACATCATTTCGACCCGACGATCCTGCGCGAATACGACATTCGCGGGATCGTCGGGCAGACCCTGTCGGCCGCCGACGCGCGGGCCATAGGGCGGGCCTACGCGGTTACCCTCGGCGAGGCTGGGGGGCACCGCATCGCCGTCGGCTATGACGGCCGGCTCACCTCGCCGGAACTCGAAGCCGCATTGGTGGACGGCCTCGCCAAGGAGGGCGCGGACGTCGTGCGGATCGGCCGGGGGCCCACGCCGATGCTCTATTACGCGGCGGCGACGCTCGGGGTCGATGGGGGCGTCATGGTCACCGGCTCGCACAACCCGCCCGACCACAACGGTTTCAAGTTCGTCTTCCAGGGCAAGCCGTTTTACGGGGCGGCGATTCAGAAGCTCGGCGAAACGGCGGGGCGTCTCGGAGCTCGGAGCGGCGAGCGAGGAAGGGTCGAAGAGCGTGCAATCCAAGAGGACTATGTCGCACGGCTGGCGCGCGACTATCACGGCGACCGACGATTGACCGTAGCCTGGGACCCCGGAAACGGCGCGACCGGCGACGTCGTTCAGCAGCTTACCGCGCGTCTGCCCGGCAGGCACGTCCTGCTGAACGAGATGATCGACGGCACCTTTCCGGCCCATCATCCCGATCCGACGATCCCGGAGAACCTCGTTCAACTGCAAGAGGCGGTGGCGCGCGAGCGCTGCGATCTCGGCATCGCCTTCGACGGCGACGGCGACCGCATCGGGGTCGTCGACTCGCAAGGGCGGATCCTATGGGGGGATCAGCTGATGGTGGTGCTGGCGCGCGACGTGCTGAGCCGGCATCCGGGCGCGCCGATCCTCGCCGATGTAAAGGCGAGCCAAGTGCTGTTCGACGAGATCGCGCGCCTGGGAGGACGCCCTGTCATGGCGGCCACCGGGCATTCGCTGATCAAGGCAAAGCTCGCCGAGATGGGCGCGCCGCTCGCCGGCGAAATGAGCGGCCACATCTTCTTCGCGGACGGCTATTACGGGTTCGACGACGCGGTCTATGTCGCCGTGCGGCTGCTCGCCATCCTGTCTCGCGCCCGGCACAGCCTCGCCGAGATGCGCGACGGGCTGCCTGCGGTCGTCAACACGCCGGAGCTGCGCTTTCCGTGCTCGGAGAGCCGCAAATTCGAGGTTGTGCGCGAGGTCCGCGAACGCTTGCGGAAGGCGAGTGCCGAGATGAGCGACATCGACGGCGTGCGCGTGCGCACCGCCGACGGCTGGTGGTTATTGCGCGCCTCGAACACCCAGGCCGTCCTCGTCGCCCGCGCCGAATCCGCGACCCCGGAGGGCCTCGCCCGGCTCAAACAGGAACTCGCCGCCGAACTCGCCGCCAGCGGCGTGCAACTGCCGGACGCTTGAGCCATCTGAAACGGCTCAACAGGGGATGCGAGGTGCCGTTTTGGCATTCTCAAATTGACAATTCACGAGCCCGAGAGTATAATTTGAGGCGATATGTTTGTCTCATCCGCAGGTGCATTCTCGGTACTTAATCTGAGTTTCGCGATAGTTGCAATTTCCTGCGACAACAGTGGAGACAGCGCAGGAACAGTGACCGGTTCTGGCTGTTCTTTGGTTTGCCGGATCGTCTCCGGCCCAGGATTTCCGCCGAATACGCGATGTAGCTGGCTGTTATCTCGCTGCAGATAACAGCGAAAACAGCGAGCAACGATGCCGCCCCCTGACCCCCTTGCCGCGACAGGGGCGAGGGAGCGTTTTGCACAGGTCCGAGGCTCACCCTTTTGTCGCGGCGAAATAGAGGCGCTCGAATTCGGCGAGCTCGGTCGGGGCGGCGTCGGTCACCGCCCAAAAGCCGAGATCGCCCTCGTCCCAATGCCGCAAGTTATAACCGCGGCGGGTCAGGGTTTCGCCATGGTCGGCTGGTGTGGCCGGCAGCACGAAGAGGTTGATCACATGTTCACGGCGTTTGTAGACGAGAGCCGGGACCGGTTTGCCCGCGATCAGGTCGAGCCGGCCGCCGACCAGCGGGAAGCCTTCGGCGCGCAGGTCGACGGCCGGCGGCGACAAATCGGTCCGGCCGGCAAACCACGGCTTGACCGTGTGCTGATCCGAGGACGCGACATCGGTCAGATGGTTTCCCAACAACGAGCGCAGATGGCTGTCGATGATCTCGCTGGCCATCGTGTCGGTTTGCCGCTCGCCCAACAGCATGAACGTGCCGCCCGAGCCAACCGCTACGGCGAGCAGGATCGAGGCGGCATAGGCAAGCCAGCCCGGCGCACGCAGCGCTGCCTCGGGCGTGCTCGCCGCCGCCTCGCGGCGGAGCGCAAAGCGGATCTGCGAGCGAAGCGCCTCGGGCGCGCGATAGGCCGGGGCGAAACGGCGGATATCGTCGCGCATCCGCTCGAGCGCCACCGCCTCGGGCCCGCAATCGGGACAGTCTTGCAGATGGCCGCGCAACGGCGCCCGCTCGGTTTCGGGGAGCTCGCCGTCGAGATAGGCGTCGAGCCGGGGGCGCACCTCATCGCATTCCATCACCCACATCCTTTTCCGTCCCAGGCACGGCGCAGCGCCGCGCGCGCCCGGTGCAGCCGCGACATCACCGTTCCAATCGGCACCCCCGTAACTTCGGCAATCTGCCGGTAATCGAGTTCTTGCAATTCGCGCAATACGATTGCCTCGCGCAGCGGCGGCGGCAGACCTTCGATCAGCAGATCGAGGCGGCGGAGATCGGAGCGGCTCTCCAGCAGCGCATCGGTATCGGCAGACCCCGCCGGCGGGTTATGGACCGAGCCGTCGGAATCGCTGTCGAGCTCGAGCGGCACCACCTCCGCAGGCCGGTTACGCTCGAGCCAGTCATAGGAAGCCCGCCGCACGATCTTTAGGAGCCAGCTCTTGGCGTCCCCTTCGCGATAACTGTCGAAATAACGAAACGCCCGCAGACAAGCCTCCTGCACAACATCGGCGGCGTCGGCATCGTTGCGCGTCAGCCAGCGCGCGAGCGCATAGCCGGCGTCGAGATGGGGCAGCACCACCGCCTCGAACCGGCTCTGCCGACGCCGCTCCGCGATCCACGCCATACGCGCTCTTCTACCCCGTACCGACCTGGACCGCAGCAACGGCGGAATTATTCCGCAGGCGGCGCCGATTCTGCCCGCCCGGTTGCAATCGCGATACGCCGGGGCCACACTCGCAGCTGCAGGAGAGGAATATGCCGATGGAAATGACGGGCGAGTTTCGCATCCCCGCTCCCCGCCAGCGTGTCTGGGAGGGGCTCAACGATCCGGAGATCCTGAAGAGCAGCATCCCCGGCTGTCAGACGATCGAGAAGCTATCCGACACCGAGTTCACCGCCAAGGTCCTCGCCCAAGTCGGCCCGGTAAAGGCCAATTTCGCCGGGAAAGTGACCTTGTCGGATCTCCAGCCGCCGCAGAGCTACACGATCGCCGGCGAAGGCACCGGCGGCGTCGCCGGTTTCGCCAAGGGCAGCGCTAAGGTGGACCTCGACGAAGATGGCGGCGCGACGGTGCTGCATTATGCCGTCCAGGCGCATGTCGGCGGCAAGCTGGCGCAGATCGGTTCGCGTTTGATCGACTCCGTCGCCCGCCGGATGGCCGAAAATTTCTTCACTCGATTTGTCGCGGCAGTTGCGCCTGAGCAGGGGGCAGCCGCAACCGGCGCGACGGCAGAAACCGAAGCCGTGCCGCAGGATCACGTGGCCGCCGAGACCCCGGTTCAGCGCGCTGCGCCGACGGCCTCGGTCGAGGCTCACCCGAATGCGACCGCCCCACAGGATGTCGCCGGCGCGCCATCGGCAAAGAAGGAAATCAGACTTCCGCCCGCGGTATGGGTGACCGGGCTCGCCGCTATCATCGGCGCGATGCTGTACTTCTTTACCGGCCGCCGCGTAACCCGGTAGGAAGCCGCGTCGCGAAGCCTTGAGCCAGAAGCGGAGGCGGCATAAAACTCCCCCCGGAGTTTCCGCCCTCCTGTGGCGGCCGGGTGATCGACCCGGGTCATCGATGCAGGGAGATCTCGATGCAGAAGACGGTCAGCCTCACCGTAAACGGCAAGCCGGTTTCGGCGACGGTCGAAGGCCGGACATTATTGGTCCAGCTGCTGCGCGAGCAGCTCGGTCTGACTGGCACGCATGTCGGCTGCGACACGAGCCAATGCGGCGCCTGTGTGGTCCATGTCGATGGGGAAGCCGTCAAGGCTTGCACGCTGTTGGCGGTACAAGCCGAAGGTCGCTCGGTGCTGACCATCGAGGCCGTCGCGGATGGCGACACCCTGCATCCGATGCAGGAGGCGTTCCGCAACAATCATGCCTTGCAGTGCGGGTTCTGCACGCCCGGCATGATCATGAGCGCGCTCGATCTGGTGAAAAACAACCCCAACCCGACCGAGCGCGAGGTCCGTGAATATCTCGAGGGCAACCTCTGCCGCTGCACCGGTTATCACAACATCGTGCTGGCGATCATCGAGGGCGCGGCGGTGATGCGAGGCGAGAAGCCGCCCACCGTCCATGGGGTGGCCGCGGAGTAAGCGGCGGTGAGCGTCATCGGAGCGCCGGTCCGGCGGCGCGAGGATTACCGCTTTCTGACCGGCCAGGGCACCTACACCGACGACATCAACCGGCCGGGACAGCTTCACGCCTACATCCTGCGCAGCCCGCACGCCAATGCGCGGATCGCCGGCATCGATACCTCCGCGGCCGCCTCGGCGCCGGGTGTCGTGGCTGTCTATACCGGCAAAGACGTGGCCGCGGATGGGGTTGGCGGGCTGCCTTGCGGATGGCAGATCCACTCGAAGGACGGCTCGCCGATGGTCGAGCCGCCGCACCCGCCGCTCGTCACCGACTGGGTCCGCCATGTCGGCGACCAGGTCGCCGTCGTCATCGCCGAAACCCTCGCACAGGCCCGCGATGCCGCCGAGCTGATCCAAGTCGACTATGCCGAGGAGCCCGCGGCGATCGACCCGGCCGCGGCGCTTCGGCCGGGCGCGCCGCAGGTCCACGGCGAAGCGCCCGGCAATCTCTGCTATGATTGGCATCTGGGTGATCTGGCCGCAGTCGAGGCCGCCCTCGCCAAAGCGGCGCGCGTCGTCAACCTCGATCTCACAAACAACCGGCTCGTCCCCAACGCGATGGAGCCGCGCGCCGCGATCGGCGAGTTCAACCGAGCCACAGGGGAATACACGCTCTACACGACCAGCCAGAACCCGCATGTGATCCGCTTGCTGATGGGCGCTTTCGTATTGCACATCCCCGAGGCGCGGCTACGGGTCGTCGCCCCCGATGTCGGCGGCGGGTTCGGGTCGAAGATCTACCACTACGCCGAAGAGGCGATCGTCACCTGGGCTGCTGGGAAGCTGCGGCGGCCCGTCAAATGGACGGCGGAGCGCTCCGAAAGCTTCATGTCGGACGCGCATGGGCGCGACCATGTCACCCATGTCGAGCTCGCCCTCGACCGGGATGCGAAGTTCCTCGCGCTCAAGGTCTCGACCATCGCCAATATGGGCGCCTATCTGTCGACCTTCGCGCCCAGCATCCCGACCTATCTGTACGGAACCCTGCTCGCCGGCACGTATACGACCCCGGCGATCTACGTCGAGACCAAGGCCGTGTTCACTCATACGGTGCCGGTCGATGCCTATCGCGGGGCGGGCCGCCCCGAGGCGACTTTTTTGCTCGAGCGCATCGTAGACCTCGCGGCCGACGAGCTCGGCATGGATCCGGCCGAGCTGCGCCGCCGCAATTTCATCGCGAAGGACGCTTATCCTTATCAGACGCCGGTCGCGCTGCAATACGACAGCGGCGACTACTTTGCGACCCTCGAATTGGCGCTGAAGGCGGCCGATGTTCAGGGCTTCGAGCAGCGGCGTCGTGAGGCGTTGGGTGGCGGCAAATTGCGCGGCCTCGGCATCGCCACGTACATCGAGGCCTGCGGCATTGCCCCGTCGGCTGTTGTCGGCTCGCTCGGCGCGCGGGCCGGCCTCTTCGAAAGCGCCGCGGTCCGCGTCCACCCGACCGGCAGCGTCACGGTGCTCACCGGTTCGCACAGCCACGGTCAGGGGCACGAGACGACCTTTTCGCAACTCGTCGCCGATACTCTCGGCATCCCGATCGAGAGCGTTGAGATCGTCCATGGCGACACCGACAAGATCCCCTATGGCATGGGCACCTACGGCTCGCGATCGCTCGCCGTCGGCGGCAGCGCCATCGTCAAAGCGATGGACAAAGTTGTCGCCAAGGGCCGCAAGATCGCCGCCCATCTGCTAGAGGCCGCCGAGGCCGATGTCGAGTTCAAGGACGGCAAGTTCACCGTCGCCGGCACCGACAGGTCGAAGACCATGGCCGAGGTGGCATTGACCGCCTATGTGCCGCACAACTTCCCGCATGAGGAGCTGGAGCCCGGCCTCGACGAGACCGCGTTTTACGACCCGAAGAACTTCACCTTCCCCTCGGGTGCCCACATCGCCGAGGTCGAGATCGACCCGGAAACCGGGCAGGTCGCGGTCGTCAATTTCACCGCCAGCGACGATTTCGGGCGCATCCTCAACCCGATGATCGTCGAGGGTCAGGTCCATGGCGGGCTCGCCCAAGGCATCGGCCAAGCCCTGCTCGAAGCCTGTGTCTACGACAAAGAAACCGGCCAGCTGCTGACCGGCTCGTACAACGATTACACGATGCCGCGCGCGGGCGACCTGCCGTACTTCAAATTGTCGACCAACGTCACCCCGTGCACCCACAACCCGCTGGGCGTCAAAGGCTGCGGCGAGGCCGGGGCGATCGGCGCGCCGGCGGCGATCACCAACGCCCTAGTCGACGCGCTGAAGCCGCTCGGCATCCGGCATCTCGACATGCCGGCGACCCCCGAGAGGCTGTGGCGCCTCATTCAACAGCACCGCTCGCCGCTCGCCGCGGAATAGGGAGAGCCCGATGTACGAATTCAATTATCACAAGCCGACGAGCCTCGACGAGGTCGCCAACCTGCTCGGCGCCAACGAGGAAGCGAAGCTCGTCGCCGGCGGCATGACCCTGATCCCGACCCTGAAGCTGCGGCTCGCCCGCCCGTCTGATCTGGTCGACCTCGCCGCGATCCCGTCGTTGCGCGGCATTACCGACGCTGGCGATGCGATCGTCATCGGGGCGATGACCCGCCACGCCGAGGTCAATCGTTCGCCGGTCGTGAAACAGGGCATCCCGGGGCTCGCCGCGATGGCGGGAATGATCGGCGACCCCGCGGTGCGCAATCGCGGCACGCTCGGCGGATCGATCAGCAACAACGACCCGGCCGCCGATTACCCGGCGGCAGTGGTCGGGCTCAACGCCACCGTGCACACCACCAAGCGCGAGATCGGCGCCGACAATTTCTTCACCGCCATGTTCGAGACCGCGCTCGAACCGGCCGAGATCGTCACGGCGGTCCGCTTCCAAAAACCGCAGGCCTCCTGCTACCAGAAATTCCGCAACCCCGCCTCGCGCTACGCGATCGTCGGCGTGTTCGTCGTCCGCACCGCTGGTGGCGTGCGCGTCGCGGTGACCGGAGCCGGGCCTAGCGTCTTCCGCATCCCCGAGATGGAGGCGGCGCTCGCCAAATCCTTCACTCCCGATGCGATCAAGGACATCACGATCCCCGACACCGGCCTCAACTCGGACATCCACGCCAGCGCCGAGTATCGCGCCCATCTTGTCGGCGTCATGGCCCGTCGCGCCGTCGCCGGCTGCGGGTGAGGCTTCCCTGCTGCGCCTACGGAGAGATGATTCCGGAGCGGAACACGATCGTCTGCAATGCGTTGGTCTGGGCCGGCTCGCCCGCCGTTCGTGGCCTCGGCGCACAGGACGAATAAATCAAGACAACATTATACATTCCGATAATTAGTATAGGAGGGTATTGGAAGGTTCCGTTAGTCTTATTGGTAATCTTGATTAGTCAGGTACACGTTATCTTGGTGAACTGTCCCATGCAATTGTTCAGCAGGTCGACTGTGATCCCAATTCCATTTCCGGAATGACGTAGCGACAGAAGCGCGATAGACTGCAAGCCATGGGAACGGGGGCATTGATCACCGGCATCACCGGGCAGGACGGTTCGTACCTTACCGAGTTCCTGCTCGCGAAAGGTTACGAAGTGCACGGCCTGATGCGGCGAGCCAGTCTCTTCAATACCGATCGCATCGATCACCTTTACCACGACCCCCATCTCGCCGGCCCCAGGCTGACCTTGCATTACGGCGACTTAACCGACGGTACGGGACTGCGACGCGTGCTCGAAACAGTGAACCCTGACGAAGTCTACAACCTCGGCGCCCAGAGCCACGTCAAGGTATCCTTCGATATCCCTGAATATACTGCCGAAGTCGTCGCCGTCGGAACTCTGCGGCTCGTCGAAGCGGTGCGCGACCATGTCCTGCATGGTGGCCGCCCAGTGCGTTATTATCAGGCCGGCTCGTCTGAGATGTTCGGGGCCGCCCCGCCGCCACAAAGCGAAAGGACCCCGTTTTACCCGCGCAGTCCCTATGGCGTGAGCAAGGTGGCGGCGCACTGGTTTGCAGTAAACTACCGCGAAGCCCACGGCCTTTTCATCTGCAACGGTATTCTATTCAATCATGAGAGCCCTCGCCGTGGCGAGACCTTCGTCACGCGAAAGATTACCCGCGCGGTCGGCCGAATCACTCAAGGTCTTCAGGACAAGCTCTATCTTGGAAATCTCGAAGCGGAGCGCGATTGGGGCTTTACCGGCGACTATGTCGAGGCGATGTGGTTGATGCTGCAGCAGCAAAACCCCGACGACTACGTCATAGCGACCGGGGAGGCGCACAGCGTGCGCGATCTGGTCGAGCTCGCCTTCGCGGTGGCTGGCCTCGACTGGCGACGCCATGTCGAGGTCGACCGCCGCTATTTCCGGCCGACCGAGGTCGATGCCTTGTGTGGCGATCCAACCAAGGCGCGCGACGTTCTCGGCTGGAAGCCGCGGGTCAGCTTCCCGGAGCTGGTCAAGATGATGGTCGAGCACGATATCGAACTCGCGCGCCGCGAGCGGACCGTGAACCAGGCTGGGTTTGCCGACACCACCCGAGGCGCCGCGGTGGCGGGAAGGGACTAGAGACATGACGTCGCCGACGCTCTTTCCTCTTAGCGCACGGCGCATATTCGTTGCCGGCCATCGCGGCATGGTCGGTTCGGCGCTGATCCGCCGACTGAGGCAGGAGGAATGCCAAATTTTGACTGTCGGCCGCGATGCGGTCGATCTCCGCGACCAGCCGGCGGTCAACCGCTGGTTCGACGAGCATCGCCCGGAGGCGGTGCTGCTCGCCGCGGCGCGGGTGGGCGGTATTCATGCCAACAACACCCATCCCGGCGATTTCCTCTACGACAACTTGGCAATCGCGACAAATGTGATCGAAGCGTCTCGGCGAACCGGCGTCGCAAAATTGTTGTTTCTCGGCTCCTCCTGCATTTACCCGCGCCTCGCGCCGCAGCCGATGCCGGAAAGCTGCTTGCTGACTGGCTCGCTCGAGCCAACCAACGAGTGGTATGCGATTGCCAAAATCGCCGGGCTCAAACTGTGCCAGGCTTATCGCCGCCAGCATGGCTGCGATTTCACGTCGGTCATGCCGACAAATCTCTATGGCCCCAACGACAATTTCGACCTGTTCTCCGGCCATGTCTTGCCGGCCCTGCTCGCCAAGATCGATGCAGCCGCCCGGGAAGGCCGGGATACGGTTGAGATCTGGGGCAGCGGCCGGCCCCGCCGCGAGTTTCTGCATGTCGATGACTTGGCCGACGCGGTGATGTTTTTGATGAAATCCTGGTCGGACGAGGAGCCGGTCAACATTGGGACCGGTACAGATGTCACGATCGCCGAACTCGCTAGGCTTATAGCCGACTGTTGTCGGCTTTAAGGGACGGTTTGTCTACGATGTTTCAAAGCCGGACGGGACCCCTCGCAAACTTCTCGACGTCTCCAAATTGGCTGCGCTGGGCTGGCGCCCGCGCATCAGCCTCGAAGCGGGAATACGCCAAACTTACGAGTGGTACCGGACCTCCCGCGTCGCCGGAGTTGGCGGCGCTAGGCTAGGTGCGCAAACCATCGGCGAGGTCCTTCCTGTCCGGTGACGACCAACTCAGATTTCCGCCACCGCCTCGACCCCCGCGCTGCTGAACCAGGGCGCCCACGATTACGGCGCCGGGAGTCGAGAGCTATCGTCAGGCAAGATCTCCGACACGCACCCGATAGGTGCGATCTACAATCACAATCTCGGCGTGTTCACCGTCACCAAGATCGCGATGGAAAACACCGATGCGGTCCCGCCAGCGTACCCGATCCCCAGGACGCCACAGGCGGCTTATCCGGGGTTGCAAAGGTGCCGCAGGCCGAGTGCGCCGTTGGCTTGCCTTGCGTGGCCGGCCGCCTGGCAATCGCTGTGTACCTGACATCTGATGCCTCACTGAAGCCTAGCGGTCTGACCTTCACCGGACCGGAACCGCGCAGCGGAAAATAGCCGACACCTCGACCCGACCGCCAGGGAGCGCTCACCTCTCTAACAACATAGAGGCCGAGTCGTAAACAAGGATCGACGCGGGAGCGTTTCTCCCGATTCAAGTCGAGCGGTCCCGGTCCGGCGGCGAGAGAGGATTCGAACTCTCCGAGGTGGGGAAATTTACTTCCGTCTAGAGAATGGGGACCGTGGCGGAAGCGACAAGAGGGATCTCGAAAATGAGGCTTACAGGGTGATCGGGTGTTTCGAGTCCCGGTACCCTCCACAACGCCTATTCGACTCTCTCCGAGGCCAAGACCGGCCTATCGCCGGGGGTTATCAAATAATCCCGGCCCGCCGCCTATTTGATCGTGCCCCGATGTCCGGTGGAACATGTGCATGACGAACCGCTGTGCACCAAGGCGGGGGAGAAGGCCGACACCGAGCATCGGTCGTAGGGCGTGACGCACAGGTAGTATTGCGCAGGCTGCGCGCCTTCGCTGCTCGGATCCGCTCCACCTGAAGTGCTGCCAAAACTGTTGCCCGGCGTGCCGCCATACCCACTCATGCCGCCAAACATTTCGCCCATTCCACCCATTCCACCCATTCCGCCGGTCATGCCTCCCCCCGTCATGCCCCCCATGCCACCCCCAGTCATGCCGCCCATGCCTCCTGGCATAGCCATAGCCCCGGCGCCGCCACCCATACCGCCCCCTGTCCCGCCGCCCATGCCTCCGACGAGCACGAGGGCATTGCCGGCGCTAGAAAAGTCAGCGGCCACCGGCAACTCGATCGCTATCGATCTCTGAGAAAAGGCCGATGCAGTCGCAAGAAACACAAGCACTGGAAGCAACTTGTGCATGGGATCCTCCTATGCTTGTTTTTAGCGTGAGCAGGGTTAACAAGGCCAAAAGTACAGTAAAGAAACAGTCTGCGCTATGAGAAAACGAAATTTTCACCGAAATCGGGCCCGGGCTGACCAAAGATAAGCCAGAACTGGGCGATCTGGCGGCCCCGGCATATCAACCATCGTCCACAATAAGGGGTTCGCCGGGTAGCTTGTCGCCGAGGCGCAGCAGCGGCACAAAAGCGAATGCCAACGCGGTAAATGCGGCCGACACCAGGATCAGGGGATCGAGATGGCGCTGAAACAGATGTTCGTACAGAAAGGAGCCAAGATTATCGGAGAGGGCGCCGGTAAAGTTGGTGACCGACATCAAGGCCGCAAAGGCGAAGCCTTCCGAGCGAGGTGGACAATAATCCGCGGCCAGGCTCAAGGTCGCGACAAAGGCGATCATCGTTGCGATCCCACTGAAGAAGTTGATCGCCGCCGCCAGAGCTTCGCTCCACAGCAACAGAAAGGCCGCCGTCGTCACGACGCCGAGCGCAATGCTCAAATTCAGCACCGCCCTTGCCGTGATGCCTTTCAGAAACCGGCGGTACAATAACGCGCCGGCGATCCAGCCAGCCGAGTTTATCGAACCGAGAATCCCGATGTACTCTTGCGAGAATTTGAGGTCATCGGTCATATGATAATAGAGTGGCGTACCAAGCCCTGGGTTGAGGTAATAAACAAACAGAAAGAGCGCGATTATCCAAAGGTCGCGCAGCGTGAAGGCGGCCAGCAGGCTCGCAAAAGTCCTTTCCATTTCGGGGAGATTGACGCGGCTCTGCGGCTCGCGGATCAGAAATCCTGCGGCGCCCACGACGATCAACGGGGCGACGGCGATGACCGCGGCGGCGCCGTGCATCGCCCCGGCCGGCGACAGCCTCTGGACAAGCTCGCCGCCAATAACGCCGCAGGCCATTGCGGCGATGTTGAACCACAGCCACTGCTGATTGACGAAGGAATCGCTGGCGCCGAATTTTTGGCCGTTCTCGACGAGAATAGCGCCGCATACCGTGCTCGATATCGCCATCCCGTAGGCGGAGAGCAGCAGGGCGACAATGATTTCGCCCGGCGAGGTGATCTGTGTGACCCAGCAATAGGCACCCGCCGCCATCAAATTGGCGAGAACGAGATAGCTCTTTCGCCGGTAGCCGAAGAGCGGCAGGAAATCCGAAACGATCCCGTAGATCGGCTTGATGATCCAGGGAAGGTTGAGGACCGT
Source organism: uncultured Alphaproteobacteria bacterium (assembly GCA_963700195.1). Classification (GTDB taxonomy): domain Bacteria; phylum Pseudomonadota; class Alphaproteobacteria; order ATCC43930; family CGMCC-115725; genus AP-15. The sequence goes on along the minus strand of CAVOWQ010000010.1, from coordinate 356,987 downwards.
CAGATAGCCGGTGACCTGGACCGGCGTCCACCCATAGGTCTGTTTCAGAAAATAATTCAGCGGCTGAGCGATCAGCCCGCCGGTTTGCCCGATGCCTTCGACGACATAGACCAACGCAAAAAACAGCATGAGCCGGCTGATCTGCCGGCTCTCGTCATGATGGGCGGAGGTGCAGGACGTCGCGCCGGAGCCTTCGGCGGCTTTATCTGACCGCGACAATGACCTCGATCTCGACCGGTATCCCGCCGGGCAGCGAGCTCATGCCGACGGCGGAGCGCGCATGCCGCCCGCGCTCGCCGAACACCTCGACAAACAGATCGGAACAACCGTTGACGACTTTCGGGTGATCCTCGAAATCGGAGGCGGCGTTGACCATTCCGAGCACTTTGACAATGTCCTCCACGCGGTCGAGATCGCCACCGAGCGCATCCTTGATCGCCGCGATCAGCACCAGCCCGACGCCGCGCGCGTGACGATATCCCTCGTCGATCGACATGCCGGCGCCGAGCTTGCCTTTCGGCATTGTGCCGCCGGGGTCGTCGGGCGGGCCCTTGCCCGAAAGATAGAGCAGATTGCCTACGTGCTTGGCGTGGACATAATTGCCGAGCGGGCCGCCGACCTGCGGCAGTGCCAGTCCCAACTCTTTCAGCCGCTGCTCGATGCTCATTTCGTGGTCTCCAACTGTGTCATCGGCATCGATATCTGCCGATCTGCGCACTGCCGTCCTGATCGTAGGCGATCAATTCGGCATTCTTTCCCAATGACCGGCAATGGACCTGAGCAACCGAATTCGCCACCGCATCGGGTGTGTCGTCGGGATACCACCGCAGGGTGATGCCATCGGGAGATTGGTCGAGCGTCCAAGGTGGGCCGCTGCAAGCTGCAAGGCAAAGTAAAATCGCGATCGCGGCCGCCCGGGGCGCGGCTTTCGCCATCGACCGCATCATTGGGTCTAGGACGCGCCGTCGGAGGTCGGAGCCGCTTCGGTCAATTTTTGCCAATCGATCACGCTGCCCAGCTTCAATGGCGTGCCCGCTTCTGGCATCGGGTATTTGAGACCGCTTGCGCAGTTGAACAGAACGACCCGCTCACTGGGACGAACCCGTCCCTCGGTGAGCGCCTGCTGGTAGGCGGCATAGGTCGCTGCGCCTTCGGGACACAACAAAAGCCCCTCCTCGGCGGCAACCTCTCGCCAAGCCGCGGCGATTGCGTCGTCACTGACGGCGCTGGCAAACCCGCCGCTTTCTCGCACCGCGCGCAAGATCAAGAAATCACCGATCGCCTGAGGCACGCGAATACCCGCGGCAAAAGTGTGCGCGTTCTCCCACCGCGGGGCGTGTTCCGCACCTTCCTCCCAGGCCTTGACCATAGGCGCGCAGCCGGTCGCCTGGACCACGACCATCCGTGGCCGTTTCGGCCCGATCCAGCCGATCGCCTCGAGCTCGGCGAAGGCCTTCCACATGCCGATGATCCCGGTGCCGCCGCCGGTCGGGTAGAAGATCACGTCCGGCAATTCCCAGCCGAGCTGTTCGGCGAGCTCGATGCCCATCGTCTTCTTGCCCTCGATGCGGTAGGGCTCTCGCAGGGTCGAGCAGTTGAACCAACCGACTTCCCGTTCGCCCTCGCTGACCAGCTTGCCGCAATCGTCGATCAATCCGTCGACGAGAAAAACCTCGGCGCCCTGCATCGCGATCTCGCGGACATTGACCGCCGGCGTGTCGTCGGGACAGAAAACATAGGCCTTGATGCCGGCGCGCGAGCAATAGGCGGCCATCGCCGCCCCGGCATTGCCGTTGGTCGGCATCGCCATCGTCGTGACCCCGAGCTCCTTGGCCATCGAAACGGCTAGCGCCAGACCGCGCGCCTTGAAGGATCCGGTCGGCAGGCGGCCTTCGTCCTTGACGAGGATCTCGCGGCCGCCGAGCCGGGCGGCAATGCGCGGCAGCGCGATCAACGGGGTCACCACCTCGCCGAGGGAAACCACATCGCCCGGCCGGCGCACCGGCAACAGCTCGCGATACCGCCAGAGGGTCTGCGGCCGGTCGTCGAGCATCTCGCGAGACAACGCCCGCCGGACACCCTCGAGATCGTAGCGCACCAATAACGGGCGGCCGGCCTTTGAGAGCGTCTGTAGAGTGTCCGCCGGGTAGCGCTCCCCGGTCAGACTGCATTCCAAATGCGTCACGAATGTCGGCAGCGCGCCGCCCGTCCACTCGACCATGGGACCCTCCTGTGGTCCTGAGGATAGGACAGCCCGCCTGCGAAGTGGAAGAGGCCCTTGCATCCGGTTGGAACCACGAAGCCCGGCCGGCCATTAGCCCTTCAGCAGCGACTTTCCGGAACCACCGACATGCTCAAATGGGCACTGTTTTTCTTCGTCATCTCGATCATCGCCGCGCTCTTCGGGTTCACCGGCATCGCGGCGGCAGCCGCCGGGATCGCAAAAATCCTGTTCTTTATCTTCATCGTGATCTGCGTGATCTTCCTCGTGTTGGGCCTAATGGCGGGCAGAGCGATACTCTGAGCGCCGCCTAGCCCTTGGCGGTCAGTAGCGCCGTAAGCTCGTCAGGCATGCTCAGCATCGGGTAATGGCCGGTATCGAGCTCGTGCCATTGGGCATTGAGCTTTTCGGCGGTGCGGCGCTGATGCGCTTCGCCCGGGTTGGCGGCGCGGCGACACCAGATCACGGTCGCCGGCCATTGCTGGTCCCAGAAATTGTCGAGCTTGACGGGGTTCTCGTAAATCCCGATCGGATGCAAAGTATAGCGCTCCAGCGCCCGAGCGCGCGTCTGCGGGTCGAGGTCCGCGAAGAGCCGACTTTCCGCATCCTCGCGCGTCGGGCCGGCGGCTAGCCCGCTAGGCACCGCGGTTGAGCGCCGCACGATGTCGCGGATCCGTTCGCCGTCGAGCAACGCCAGCGCATCGACAAAGAAGAGACGTGAGATCCGGTCGCGCCGCATCTCGGCAGCACGGCACAGGACCATGCCGCCCGAGCTCGTGCCGACCATCACGACGTCGCGCAAATCTTCGTAGAATAAGAGGTCGGCAATTTCGGAGGCGTGCGTCTCGGTCGTGATGCCGGGTCGCAGTGAGTGCTTGCGCTCGGCGCAGCCGTCGAGGCTCGGCGCGTAGACCGTATGCCCGGCGCCCCGCAGGCGGTTCGCCACCGGCTGCCAAATCCAGCCGCCTTGGTACGAGCCGTGGATCAGAACAAAAGTCGCCATCGTGCAACCTCCTTTCTATTTCTAAACCGGCAGCCATGATCCCTGCGACAAAGCCCCTCTCCGCCCTATAGGGGGGAGAGGGAGAGGCCCGGCGCGGCAGCGCTGGGAAGGTGAGGTGGGCGGCGCCACCATCCTGCTCGTCGGCCCCCTCACCCTGCGCTCTCCCCCGGCCGGCGGGGGAGAGGGTAAACTGAGGGGTCCTCAGGGCAAATTTCGATGGCCACTAATTCCCGCCGGTTACGTCGATCGTGACGCCCGTCACGAAATCGGCGTCGCTCGACGCCAGGAAACAAATCACCTTGGCCTGGTCGGCGGCTTCTGCCACACGGCGCAACGGAGTGCGGGCGATCTCGGCCTTCTGCGCCTCCTGCGAGCGCTTCTCCCAATGCGGGCGAATGCGTTCGGTCAAGGTAAGGCTCGGGGCGATTGCGTTGATCGTGACGCCGTATGGTCCGAGCTCGAAGGCCAGCTTGCGGGTGAAGGCGATGATCCCGCCCTTCGCCGCTGCATAGGCGCTGCTGCTCGACTCGCTGAGACCGCGCCCGGCGATCGAGGCGAGGTTGACGATCTTGCCGTGCCGGCGCCGCTTCATGATCGGCACGACGGCATGAGTGAACAGAAATGTCCCGTTGAGATTGAAGGCGACCAGCCGTTGCCATTCCTCGAAAGTCAGCGCGTCGACATTGGCGCCGGAATTCGCGATGATCGTGCTGCCGCCGACCGCATTGACCAGGATGTCGACGGCGCCAAACTCCTTCTCGACTGAAGCCACAGTTGCTTCGACCTGGTGCTGGTCGAGGGCGTCGCACAGCCGCCCATGCGCCCGCCCACCGGCGCCGCGCAATGCTGCGACGGCTGCCTCGAGGCGGTCGGGGTGGTTGTCGACGCCGACGACGATAGCGCCTTCTTGCGCCATGATCTCGGCGGTCGCCCGGCCGATGCCGTTGGCGAAAGCGGTGATGACCGCGACCTTGTCCGTGAACCGCATGGTTCCCCCCTCCCGGCTCCGCTATTCTCAGGCAGAGACGAACACGAGAGGACGGCCAATGCAACTCGGTATTCATCTGCCGCACGCCGGCGAGCAGGCGACGCCGGACAAGATTCGCCGCGCGGCGATGCGGGCCGAGGACCTCGGCCTCGACGATGTTTGGGTCAGCGAGCACATCATCGTTCCGCGCGCCACCTTCCCGCGTTCTCCGTTGTTCTTCGACCCGGTGCTGAGCCTGACCTGGGCGGCGGCGGTCACCAAGCGGGTGCGGCTCGGCACCAGTGTCCTGGTATTGCCGATGCGTCATCCGCTGCCGCTTGCCAAGGAATTGGCGACACTGCAGAACTTCTCGGAGGGGCGGCTGATCCTCGGCGCCGGGGTCGGCTGGTTGGAGGCCGAATTCGCTGCTCTGGGATCGCCGTTCCACGAACGCGGGCGGCGTACCGACGAAGGCGTCGCGATGATGCGGGCGGTGTGGACACAGGACCCGGTAACTTTCCGCAGCAAATACATCCCGGCCGAGATCACCGAGATGACGATGCAGCCATTGCCGGTGCGGCCGATCCCGATCTGGTTCGGCGCTCGCTCGGAGCCCGCCTACAAGCGCACGGTGCGGATCGGCGACGGCTGGCACGGCAGCCAGCTGACGCCGGAAGAGGCCGCACCTATCGTCAAGCGCCTGCGCAGCGACCGGCCCGAGCCGGAGTTCACGATATCAATGCGGACGCACTGGAACGGCAAAGACCAAGGCGAATTGCGCGAGCGGGTTGCAGCTTATGCCGAGGCCGGGGTTCAGCACATCATGGTGGCGCCGGTCAATCGCGAAATCAATGACTGGGACGAGGTAATCGAAGGCACCGGACGCCTTGCTGCTCATGGCGTCTAGGCGCAGAACGATTTCTTGTGTCTGCCACGGCTGCCGCGATAGGTTGTGGGCCGGCAGGTTCAGACTGAGGAGATGATTTGATGGCCTATACCCTCGAACGGTTTTCCAGTGAATGTCACCGCATCCTTGCGGCAGATCCGGGAGTGGAGGGCCGCAAGAAGGTATGCGCGCTTGTCCAGGACGTGCTCAAGGACGAGGACTTCGTCGCCACGCATCTTCACGACGGGGTGCCCGAGCGGAAGATCCTCTTCGAGGATCCGGAACTCGGGTTTTGCATCCTCGGCCACGTCAACCACGGCGCCAGGGAGAGCAAGCCGCACGATCACGGTCCGACTTGGGCAATCTATGGCCAAGCGCGCGGCAAGACGATCATGAGCGATTGGTCGATGCTGGAGCCCGCCTCCGAGGACAAGCCCGGCAAGGTGCGCCTCGTCAAGGAATATACGCTCGCGCCCGGCGACGCGCACCTCTACAACGAGGGCGACCTGCATTCGCCGCGCCGCGAAGGCGCGACCCGGCTGATCCGCATCGAGGGCCGGAACGTCGACAAGATCCGCCGCTTCCCCTATGAAGCCGTGTAGCGGCGGAGCCCATTTAGGTCGAGACCAGGAGGGCGCCCTTCGGCGCCCTTCGGCGTTTGGGCTTACGAGGCCGGCGGAGGCCCGCCAACGGTAACGTCGACGCGGCGGTCTTGGCCCGGTGTCGGCTCGTTGCTGCTCTCGCCTTGTCCGCTGACCACCAGAGCGGTCTGCGGCACCCCGTCACTCTGTAGCTCGGCGGCTACCGCATTGGCCCGTCGCAGCGAGAGACGCTGATTATACCCCGCGGCGCCCGACGGATCGGTAGACCCGGTGACCTGAACGGAGGCGGGTGGTCTCGCCTTGTAGCCATCCGCCGCGAACCTGACGACCTCTCTCGCAGCCGGGCCCAGCTGCGAGCTATTATAGTCGAAATACACGGTATAAGTCATCGGCGGCGGAGGGGGCGGCGGGGGTGGAGGGTTCGCGGCCGCCGGAGGCGGCGGAGGCTGCTGGGCACACGCGGCGATCGCGACCAACGAGCAGACCAGGAAAAAGCGTTTCATCTGTTCCTCCTGCGGTTGAACGCAGCACGTTAGGATGAAATCGTCAATCGCACCAGATCATAGACCGCTCAGCCGCCTGCGACACCCTCGCTATTCACATAGACCGAATAAACCGACTGGCTGGCAGCCATGAACAAGCGGTTTCGCCTGCGTCCGCCAAAGCACAGATTGGCGCAGCGTTCGGGCAGTGCGATATGGCCGATCATTGTCGCGTCGGGAGCAAAGACGGCAACGCCATTTAGCCCTGGGGTCATGCCCCATCCGCACCACAAATTGCCTTCGACATCGCAGCGGAAGCCGTCGGGTGTTCCCTCGCCGGCATTGATGAAGATGCGCCTATGGGCGAGCCTGGCGCCGTCCTCGATCACGTCGAAGACGCTGATGAGACGCGGCCTGGCGCGGAACTCGACGATGTAGAGCTTGCCCTCGTCGGGCGAAAAACAAAGCCCGTTCGGCCCGTTGATGTCGCCGGTCACGATCGTGGCGGCGCCGGTCCTGCCGTCCACTCGATAGACGTTGGTCGGCAATTCCGGCGATGCCTGCTCGCCCTCGTAATTGCCCAGGATCCCGAATGGGGGATCGGTGAACCAGATCGAATCGTCCGATTTGACGACCACGTCGTTTGGCGAATTGAGCCGCTTGCCGTCGAACCGGTCGAGAATGACGGTGATCGAGCCGTCATATTCGGTGCGGGTGACCCGCCGCCCCTCGTGCTCGCAGGTGACGAGCCGGCCTTGGCGGTCGCGGGTATTGCCGTTGGCGTGGTTGGAGGGCTTGCGATAGACGCCCGCTGCGCCGGTTTCCTCGTCCCACCGCATGATTCGGTTGTTCGGGATGTCGCTCCACAACAGGTACCGCCCATCGCCGAACCATACCGGACCTTCGGCCCAGCGAAACCCCGTCGCCAAGCGCTCGACCGCCGCATTGAATGGCGGCTTGATATTGTCAAAGCGCGGGTCGAGTGAGCGGATGGCAGGGTCCGGATAGCTCTCGGCTGGCTCCCAGCGCGAAGCGGGCACAAACGGCGAGACCACCCCGAGTGTTGGAGCCGTATTTGTGTTCATCGCCACCGTCCCTCCGGAAACTCCCTCTCCGCCCTCAGGGCCCCGGGGGGGGGAGAAGGCACGGAGCTAGATGATCTTTTCGTCGCGCAGTGCCGCGAGCTCTTGCGCCGACAGGCCGAGCAGTTCGCCATAAACGGCGTCGGAATCGGCGCCGAGCAATGGGGCTGCGGTAATCGGCACCTTGGAGCCGCTCATCTTGACCGGCCAGCCCGGCATCTTGAAGTCGCCGCGGACCGGGTGCTTGACGGTGACGAAGATTTCCCGGCGGTTGAGGTCGGGATCGTTCGACAACTCCATCGTGTCCATGATCGCGCCGGCGGGGATGCCCTGCTCGCCAAGCCGCTGCATGACTTCCATCTTGTCATGGTGGATCGTCCATTCGGCGATCATTTCATCGACCACATGGCGGTTCTGGAACCGCTCTTGCGGGCTGTCGAACCGCGGGTCGCCGATCAGGTCTTCGCGGCCCATGATCTTCAAGAGGCGCTCCCAATGTTGGGGATTAGCGCGTGAGGTGTAGATGTAGCAGTAGTCGTTCGGACCATCGCCCTTGCATTTATAGGTCTCGCTCGGCGAGTTGGTGCCCATGATGCTCTGATTGCCCATGCGCGGCGCGGCCTTGCCCCACAGCGCCTGGGCGGCGTAGGAGATGCGGCCATAATTGATCACGCATTCCTGCATCGCCAGCTGGATGCGCTGGCCTTCGCCGGTGAACTGACGCTGGTAGAGCGCGGCGAGTACGCCGATCGCGCCGTGCAACCCGGTCCCGGTGTCGCCGATCGTCAGCCCCGGCTTGATCGGGCGGCCATCGGGTTCGCCGGTAATCGACATCGCGCCGCCGGTCGCTTGGGCGATCATGTCGAAGGCAAGGAAGCTCTTATAGGGGCCGTCCTGGCCAAAGCCCTTGACCTGGGCATAGATGATCCGGGGGTTGATCTCGCGCACCACGTCGTACCCGAAGCCGAGGCGCTCGATAACACCCGGGGCAAAATTCTCGGCAAAGACATCGGCCTTTTCGATCAGCCCGCGCAACAGGGCGCGGCCCTTGTCGGTCTTCAGATTGGCGGTGACGCTGCGCTTGTTGGCGTTGAGCAGCATGAAGTAATGCGAGTCGACGCCCTTTTTGTCGGTCGAGGCGCCGCGGCCCTGCTCGCCCTTGGTCGGCTCCTCGACCTTGATCACCTCGGCGCCGAGCCAGGCCAAGGTCTGGGTCAAGGACGTCCCGGCCTCGAATTGGGTCAGGTCCACCACCCTCACACCATGCAAGGCGCCACGCTGCGCGATGCTGGTCTGGTCGGCGGCGCCGGGCGTTGGGTCGTTAGGCATATGATTCCCTCCTGGTCGTGGTCGGTTCCCGCCGCGCGCTGCCTGATCCTTTGGTCTGTCGGGCGACGGGTTCAAGGGTGATTTACGGGCCTTACCCTGGCAACAGGATCATCTTCGGACTGTCAGCTTTCTTCGCCGCGCCGTCAACGCCAAATGCCCCTCACCCGAGAGCAGGGCGAGGAAAAGACGCTCGGTTTCCGCTTGTCGCGATTTCGGAGCGGGGGCATCCTAGGCGCGCTCGACGAGATCCCCGGAGAGGCCCATGACGAGTGCCGCTGTTCGCCTTGTCGCACCGTCCGGCCCGGAGGAACTGATCGCCCGCGCCAAGGCGATGCTGCCCGAGATCCGGGAGTTGGCCGAAGAGACCGAGCGCAACCGCACGATCGCACCGCACATAATCGGCAAGATCCGCGATGCGGAACTGCTGCGGACCTGCCGGCCAAAGGAGTTCGGCGGCTTCGAATACGACGCCGTGGTGGCGCTCGAGATCGCGCTGGCGGTGTCGGCGGCCTGCGCCTCGACCGGCTGGGCGCTCAACGGAGCGCTCTCCAACGGCATTTCGTTCGGCCATTACCCGATCGAGACGCAGCGCGAATTGTGGGGCGGCGGGGACGACCCGTTCACCTGCGCCTGTTTCGCCCCGACCGGCACCGCGGTGCCGACAGAAGGGCGGCTATGTGCTGAGCGGCAAGTGGTCGTTCGCCAGCGGCTGCGATCATTCGAGCTGGATCAGGCTCGGCGCCCTGATCACGCCGCCCGGCGGCGCACCACCCCATGAAGGCGCGTTTTTTCTGTTGCCGATCGGCGATGTCGAGATCGAGGACAATTGGTTCGTCTGCGGACTGTCCGGCACCGGCAGCAAGAACATCATCGTGCACGAGGCCTTTGTGCCGCAGCATCGCGTGCTGTTGTTCGCCGATACGCGCTCGGGCCGCACGCCAGGCGCGCAACATCACAAGAACCCGCTCTACCGCCTGCCGCTGCTGGTGGTCGGCGCCACGATGCTGGCCTCGACCGCGGTCGGCGCTGCAAAAGGGGCGCTCGAGGCCTATCTGGCGATGACGACCGGGCGCGAGACCCGCGGCGCCCTGGCCGGCGGTGGGCTCGCAATGGCGCAATTCGCCACCGTGCAATTGCGCGTCGCGGAAGCCTCGGCCGCGATCGAGGCGGCGGAGATGATCCTGGTGACAGATCTGCGCAACGCGATGGAGAAGTTGCGGGCCGGCGAGGAGATCACGGTCGCCGACCGCATCCGCTGCCGCCGCAACCAGGCCTATGCGACCAAGCTCGCCCTCCAAGCCGTGGAGGCGCTCAACGCCTCGACCGGCGGCTATGGCCTGATGCTGAGCAACCCGGTGCAGCGCGCCTGGCGCGACGTCAACGCCGTCGCCCGCCATGTCAGCCTCAATTGGGACGCGGTCGGCACGATGTACGGCCAGCACGCCTTCGGCCTCGAGCCGCGCGGGCAGTATTAACGCAATAGACCGGATGGATTTGTGATGGCGGCCTACCAGTACATCTATGTGATGAAAGGCTTGGGCAAGACCTATGCCGGCGGGCGCGAGGTGCTCAAGGACATCTGGCTGTCGTTTCTGCCGGGGGCCAAGATCGGGGTGCTCGGGCCGAACGGCGCCGGCAAATCGACCCTGCTGCGCATCATGGCCGGCGACGAGCGCGACTTTGCCGGCGAGGCTTGGGCGGCGGAAGGGGCGCGGGTCGGCTATCTGCCGCAGGAGCCGGCGCTCGATGCGTCGAAGGACGTCTTCGGCAATGTCATCGAGGGCCTCGCCGAGACCAAGGCCTTGCTCGACCGTTTCGAGGCGGTCAGCGCCCGCTTTGCCGAAGACCTCTCGGAAGCCGAGATGGATGCGCTGATCGCCGAACAGGGCGAATTGCAGGAAAAGATCGATCAGGCCGGGGCTTGGGACCTCGACCGCACCGTCGAGATCGCGATGGACGCGCTGCGCTGTCCACCGGGTGACGCCGAGGTCGCCAATCTGTCGGGCGGCGAACGGCGCCGGGTGGCGTTGTGCCGGCTTCTCCTGCAGCGGCCCGATTTGTTGCTGCTCGACGAGCCGACCAACCATCTCGACGCCGAATCGGTTGCCTGGCTGCAGCGCTTTCTCGAAGACTATCCCGGCACCGTCGTGACCGTGACCCACGACCGCTATTTCCTCGACGAGGTCGCCGGTTGGATCCTCGAGCTCGATCGCGGCCGGGGTATACCCTACGAGGGCAACTATTCGGGATGGCTCGACCAGAAACAGCAGCGGCTCGAGCAGGAAGGTCGGCAAGAAGCGGCGCGCCGCCGCACCCTCGAACGCGAGCTCGAATGGGTGCGGCAGAGCCCGCGGGCGCGCCAGGCGAAGAGCAAGGCCCGGCTTTCGGCCTATGAAGCGTTGGTCGCGGAGAGCCGAGAGAAGGCCCCCGAGACGGCGCAGATCGTCTTGCCGCCGGGCCCGCGGCTCGGCGACCTGGTGATCGAGGCGCAGCACGTTTCGAAAGCCTTTGGCGACCGGCTGCTGATCGAGGCGCTCGATTTCCGCCTGCCTCCCGGCGGCATCGTCGGGGTGATCGGCCCGAACGGGGCCGGCAAGACGACGCTCTTTCGCATGATCACCGGGCAGGAAACGCCGGACGGCGGGACGTTCCGGGTCGGCGACACCGTCAAGCTCGGCTATGTCGACCAGTCCCGCGATACCCTCGTCGCGGCCAACACGGTGTGGCAGGAGATCTCGGACGGACAGGACGAGATCGATCTCGGCCGCCGCAAGATGCCGAGCCGCGCCTATTGCGCGCTGTTCAACTTCCGCGGGGCCGACCAGCAAAAGAAGGTAGGTCAGCTGTCGGGCGGCGAACGCAATCGCGTGCACATCGCCAAGATGCTGAAGACCGGCGCCAATGCGCTGCTGCTCGACGAGCCGACCAACGATCTCGACGTCGATACGTTGCGCGCTCTCGAGGAGGCACTGCTCGAATATCCCGGCTGCGCCGTCATCATCACGCACGACCGTTGGTTTCTCGACCGCGTTGCCACGCACATCCTCGCCTTCGAGGGCGACAGCCAGGTGGTTTGGTTCGAAGGCAACTACGCCGATTACGAGGCCGACCGGCATCGTCGCCTCGGCGCCGAGGCCGATCAGCCGCACCGCATCCGATATAAGCCTTTGACCCGCAACTGAATACGAACCTAACCGCGCTGCTCGCCTCAGCGCGTCTGGTGGTGGATGAAGTCCGTGATCAGCTCGAGCGCCCGCCGCGCATCCGGCGAAGCAGGGTCGCGCGGGATGAAGGCGTGCGGCTGGCCGTCGAATTTGTGGAACGCGATCGAGCCGCCGGCTTTGGTGTAGGCGGCGGCGAAATTGGCGGCCATATCGGGGGTCAGGTTGTCGTCGGCGGTGCCCTGCATGATCATCGCGGGCGGTTTGTCGACCGTCTCGCCGCGTTCCAGGATCAGCTGCGGGCTGCCTACCGCCATCGCTTCTTCGGACGGCCAGAACTGGTGGTGGGCTTCGACCAGCCGGTCGTTGCCGCGCTCGATGACCGCGTGGTAGCGGGCGAGCGGATCGGCCACCGGCCAGCAGGCGACGGCAAACGCGAGGCTCGCATCGCTCCCCGGCAGTGGGGCCGCGGCATAGCGGGTATCCCGCGGCCGCAGCGCATTGAGCAGCAGGAGATGCCCGCCGGAAGACGTGCCGAGCCCGCCGACCAGTTCCGCGCGCGTGGCGAACCGCTCGGCATTCGCCTTCAGAAACCGGATGCCGAAATTCACATCGGCCACCGTATCGGGGTAGCGCGCCGCCGGCGGCATGCGGAACTCGATCGACAACACGGCGATGCCGTGCGCGGCGAGGTGTTCGGCGATCGCCACATTGTTGAACCGGTCGCCTGACGTCCAGGCGCCGCCATGCACTTCCAGTACCGCCGGAAACGGGGCTTGCCCTTCCGGGCGATAAAACCGCGCGAGCAGCGGAACGCCTGCCGGGCGGTGGTATTCGAGGTCTTCGGCGAGGATCGGCATGGTCTCCGCTCCGGATCGGTTGGTGCAGCCATCTGATGGCGAGAACTTGCCCCGTATTCCGAACCCAAACAAGGTCCGCGGTTTTGCAGCCGCGGAGCCAGGCGGCAGGATTGCCGGACCGCTCTTCGCAAGCTGTCGCACTCTGCCCGTGCTTGCTGTTTTTGCTGTTTTTTGCAGCGAAACATCAGCATTCGGTTTACCCGCGGCCGGCCATCTGCCCTTCCGCGAAGCTCAATGAGACCCGAACATTATGGCAATTTTAGCGTTGCTCGTACCACAACAGGCGTGCCGCTGCCGGACGGCGGTTTACCGTGGCATTGGGGGTGTCGTAGGCAATATGCGCATCGGTGGGCCGAGAGCGAGGCGAAGGAGGTATCGTGGCAGCGCTTGCTGATTTAACGGGAATATTTGATCAAACCGCATATATCCCCTGTCTTTTATGCCAATCTCGTCACCCGTGACCAACAATTGGCGCGGGCCGCCGCCAAACTCTAACGAAGCCGGACGACGCCGCGGCAATGCGAGCGACAACCGCAGGACTGGCTGGCAGCGCTCATTCGATCACCTCGTCGGCCCGGACCATTAGAATCGGCGGGAGCTCGACGCCGAGCGCCTTCGCCGCCCTCAAATTGATAATCAGTTCGAGTTTGGTCGGCTGCTCGACCGGCAAATCGCCGGGCTTCGCGCCTTTGAAGATTTTGTCGATAAGGCCGGCGGCACGGCGATACAGGTCCGGAAAGCTTGGCCCATAGCTCAGTAACCCACCGAGATTAACGTATTGGCGCGCTATGTAGACCGTTGGTAGTTTTTGCTCGGCAGCAAGATCAACGATCGTCTTGGCGTTGGCTTGGGTGAGCGTGTCGATACCGACGTACAGCGCATCGACGTTGTGCTGCCGCATGTTTTTAAATGACGCCGTGATGTCTGGCTCGCGACGGATGTCGAACAGTTCGACGGAGATTCCCAGCGCCTCCCCCGCCGCTTCGATTGCTTGCCATTCAGGTGGCGCTACCGGGTTTCCCATATTGTGCATGAAGCCCACCCGCGCGATCGCTGGAAATGCCTCTTTCAACAGCTCGATTTGCTTGCCCGCGAGTTCAGTCGCGAAAGCACTTAGGCCCGTTACATTGCCACCTGGACGCGCGAGGGCTGGAATGATACCGGCGCCTACCGGCTCTCCGATCGCCGTGAAGACAATCGGGATTGTATCCGTCGCCTCTTCGACTGCTTTGGTAGCGGGCGTGCCTCTTGTGACAATTAGGTCGACCGGTAGCCGAACTAGCTCAGCCGCCAGCTGGGGGAACCGATCGGCACGGCCGTCCGCGGAGCGGTATTCGATTTCCAGATTCTGCCTCTCGATATAACCATGCTCGCGCAAACCACTCAGCAGCGCCGAGAAATTCGCGCGATTCTTGTCCGCCGGTAGCGTTTCAAGGACGCCGATCCGGTAAACCCGGGCGGCTTGCGCCGCAGGGCCAACACGGGCGCTCATGAGGGCGGCTGCCGTAGCTAACGCGGCGATAATCTTCCGGCGAAGTACGTCGGACATGTAATCTGCGGAAGGAGATCAGCGTATATTATTAGCCGGGAGGATGCGACATGACCATACGCTCGCGCGACATCACCGGAGCGTTGCCGCGCCGCGCGCTTATGCGCGGCGTCACCGCCGGGTCTGTCGCCGCATACCTGGCGGGCGCAGTCGGGCCGGCGGGCGCGGCAGAGGAGGGGCCGTTTCCGTCGCATCCGAGGTGGAAATTTGTCTTTGTCAATCATGTGACGGCGAACCCGTTTTTCGTGCCGTGCCAGTACGGCATTCAAGATGCCTGCGCGCTGCTCGGCTGCGATTATCAGTGGACCGGCTCGGAAACCTCCGATGTCGCGCAGATGGTCAATGCGATGAACACCGCGATCGCCGGCAAGGCCGACGCGATCGCGGTGTGCCTCGTCGACCCCAAGGGGTTTGACCGGCCGGTCGACAATGCGCTCGCGGCCGGTATTCCGGTCTTCAGCTACAACGCCGATTCCAAGACCAACAAGCGCCTCGCCTATATCGGCCAGGATCTGTTCCTGTCGGGGCAGATGATGGGCGAGCGCATCGTCAAGCTGGTCGGCTCTGGCAAGGTGGCGATCTTCATCGCGACGCCCGGTCAGCTCAACCTGCAGCCGCGCTTCGACGGCGCGATGGACTCGATCAAGAAATCGGGTGCCGATATTCAGGCGACGATGATCGCCACCGCTCCGGCCGCCAACGAGTCGCTGTCGAAGATCGATGCCTATTACCTCGGCAACCAGGACGTGAAGGGCATGTTTGGCACCGGCGGCGGCGACACGATGAATTGCGGTCTGATCAGCCGAAAATACAATCTCGCCGCCAAAGGTGTTCGCGCCGGCGGCTACGATATGCTGCCGCGCTCGCTGGAGGCGGTGCACGACGGGTTCCTCGATTTCGTCATCGACCAGCAGCCCTACCTTCAAGGCTTCTACACGGTCATGGAGATGTTCGGGTGGAAGGTATCGGGCGGCCTCGTCGGCCCAGCCGACATCAATACCGGGCTCAAATTCGTCACCAAGGACAGCATCGATCCTTATCTCAACACGAAGACGCGGTACGAGGGCAGCGGAAAGGAGGCGCAGATCGTTCCGCACACCGGCGCGATCGGCGGTTGAGCCTGGTGTCGGGGCAGGCCGCGGAGGCGGCCGCGCCGCGCGGCGGCGTGGCGGGTCGGGCTTATGCTCTGCTGCTGCGGCCGGAGGCGAGCGTCATCGTCGTATCGGTGGCACTCGTCGTTTATTTCGAGATCGCCAACGCCAATTTTGTCACCGCTGCCAACTTGCAGACGCTGTCGCAGTTCGTCGCCGCGCCGGTCATTATCGCCTGCGGCGAGATCATGCTGCTGATCTGCCGCGAAATCGATTTGTCGGTCGGCCAGGTTTTCGCGCTGGCGCCCTTCCTGATGGAAAACATCAACGATTTCGGCGCGCCGGAGCCGCTGGCGATCGTCGCGGCGCTGGCGGTGTGCGCGCTGATCGGGCTGACGATCGGCCTCATCACGATCGGACTTCGCGTGCCGTCCTTCATCACGACCCTGGGCATGCTGTTCCTGATCACTGGGCTGACCCTGACGATCTCGCGCGGCTATCCCGCGAACACGTCGGGCGGGCCGATCCTGACCGGGATCATGGGAGAATGGAGCTATTCCGAGATCCTGTGGGCCCTCGCGATCGTCGCCGTTATGCATGTCGTTCTGCGTCATACGCGCTGGGGGCTGCATACGATCGCGATCGGCGGCAACATCGTCGCGGCGGCCGAGGCGGGTATCGCGATCAACCGCATCAAGATCGGCAATTTCGTGTTGACCAGCACGTTGGGCGGGTTGACCGGAGTGCTCGAAGCCTTTCGCGTCGGCTCGATCGACCCCTTGGCGGGCGGCAGCAACATGATGTTCCTCGGTGTCGCCTCCGGCGTCATCGGCGGGACGGCGATCGCCGGCGGCGCCGGCACGATCATCGGTGGGCTCGTCGGCGGCATCATGCTCGGCGTGTTGCAGGACGGCTTTACATTGCAGGGCATCAACGCCTTCGCCTTTGACATCGTGATTGGCGCCGCCATCCTCATCGCGATGATCGCCAATATCCATCTCGCGCGGCTGCGCGGCGGCGGCCCCGCATGAAGGGCCCAATGGAACCGATCGGGGCCGAAGCGATCCGCGCCGAGAAGGTGATGAAGACTTTCGGCAAGATCACCGCGCTTGCCGGTGTCTCGCTCGAGGTGGCATGGGGCGAGACGCTCGGCATCCTCGGCGACAATGGCGCCGGCAAATCGACCTTGATCAAGATCCTGACCGGTTATCATCAGCCGGATTCGGGACAGGTGTTCGTCGACGGAAGGCCGGTGGAGCTTGCCTCGGTCGATGCTGCCCGCGCGCTCGGCATCGAATGCGTCTACCAAGATCTGGCGCTGGTCAACGGGCTCAGCATCTACCACAACATGTTTTTGAACCGCGAGCTGTTACGCCGGGGGCCGCTGCGACTGTTGAATCATCGCGAGATGCGGCGGCGGGCGGCCGAAGCGCTCGCCGAAATCGGCGTCGACGTGCCCTCGGTCGAGGTCGCGGTCGGCGCTCTCTCGGGGGGTCAGCGCCAAGCCATCGCGGTGGCGCGCGCGGTATATTCGAAGGCGCGCATCCTCTTGCTCGACGAGCCGCTGGCGGCAATGGGCGCGCGCGAGGCGCGGCTGATCATCGAGCTGATCGAACGGCTTCGCGCGCGCGGCGACATCGCGATCGTGATGATCGCGCACAATTACGCGCAGACGCTCGAAATCTGCGATCGGGTCGTGTTGATGCAGCATGGCGAGATCACCTTCGAGAGCCACACGGCGGCGACCTCGGCCGACGAACTCTTGGAGATCGTTCGCCGCGAATACCGCGCCATCCGCACCGGGTGAATTTCATCGTGAGGTCAAGTCGTGTTGGTCCGCTTAGGAAAATCGGTCCCAGGCCGCTTGACGCGAGACTCCCAGCGCCTCTCCGATAACCGCCCAGCTTACCTCCCGCTTGCGCAGCACATCGACCATTTCGTGCAGTGCAGCGCGGAGTTGCTCGTCTCTTGCCCCTGCGTATTTGAGGACCGTTAGAAGGGTTTGGGTCGGGATAAGCCTCGGATTTCCGATTTCGGTCGGTACATTGTCGTCCTCGCAAATTTTGACGCAGAGAGCGACGCACTCGTCGCAGATGAATACCGCGGGACCAGAAATGAGCTTTTTTACCTCGAATTGCGATTTTCCACAAAATGTGCAGTATAGAGCGGGTTTCGCTCCCGCTCCCGTGTCGGTTGCCGGATTTTGGGTCGCGCTCGCTTCTGGCATGGTCGCCACCTCCATCGCAGTCAAGCTGATCTTGACAGTCAAGTGCGCCTTGACGGTACGTTTGTCAAGGAGCCATTGACACACCACGTCAAGACCCTTGGCCGTCATGCTGGGTTTGGCTAAACGGAAGCCGTAACAGGCGATGCTTTCGGCACTTTCCGCATTGCGTTATCTCTTCCTGAAACGGCGGACAGGAGGGCGAAATGACCGATACGGCGACGATGGTAGCCCTCGGCGAGGATTATCCCGAATTACGCGAGTCGGTGCGCAAGATCTGCGAGCGCTACCCCGGCGCCTATTGGCGCAAATTGGAGGCGGAGCAGGCCTATCCGACCGAGTTCATAACCGAATTGACGCAGAGCGGCTTTCTCGCCTCGTTGATCCCGGAGGAATATGGCGGCTCGGGGCTGCCGTTGCGGGCCGCTGCTGTGATCCTCGAGGAGATCAATGCGTCGGGCTGCACGGCAAGCCAAGGCCACGCCCAGATGTACATCATGGGCACCGTGCTGCGGCACGGGAGCAAACAGCAGAAGCAGCGCTATCTGCCCAAGATCGCGTCTGGTGAACTGCGATTGCAGGCTTTCGGGGTGACCGAGCCGACGACCGGCTCCGACACGACCAAGCTGAAGACCCGCGCGGTGCGGCAAGGCAATCATTATGTGGTCAACGGGCAGAAGGTGTGGACGTCGCGGGCCCGGCATTCCGACCTGATGCTGTTGCTCGCGCGCACGACCCCGATCGACGAGGTCAAGCGCCGCACCGACGGGCTTTCGGTATTTCTCGTCGACCTGCGCGAGAACCTCGGACACGGGGTCGAAATCCGTCCCATCGAAGCGATGATCAACCACAACACGACCGAAGTGTTCTTCGACAATCTCGAAGTGCCGCCCGAGAACCTGATCGGCGAGGAAGGGCAGGGCTTCCGCTACATCCTCGACGGGATGAATGCCGAGCGCATCCTGGTGGCGCAGGAATGCATCGGCGACGGGCGTTGGCTATTGCAGAAGGGGATCGACTACGCCAAAGAACGCATCGTGTTCGACCGCCCAATCGGGCAGAACCAAGGGGTGCAGTTCCCGCTCGCACACGCCTATGCCGAGCTCGAAGCGGCCGACATGATCTGCCGCCGGGCCGCTGCGTTGTTCGACGACGGCAAGGAGTGCGGCGCCGACGCCAACATGGCAAAACTGCTCGCCTCGGAAGCCACCTGGCATGCCGCCGAGGCGACCTTCGCCACCTATGGCGGCTTCGCGTTCGCCAAGGAATACGACATCGAGCGCAAATGGCGCGAGGCCCGCCTCTACCAGACCGCCCCGATCTCGACCAATATGGTGCTCGCCTATCTCGGCCAGCACGTTCTAGGGATGCCGCGCTCGTATTGAGCCGAAAGCCGAAGATCGCATCTGAATTTGTACCAACCTGAGACTGGGTTTCCGCGGACGGCGCCGTACGCGTAATATCCGCGTTCGGGGACTGCCGACAGAAAGGGAGGGCGCAATGCTGGCGATGTGGGTGAAGGTTCGGGTGAAGCCCGACGCGCGCGAGCAATTCCTCAAGGCGATCGAGGTGGATGCCCTGGGCTCCGAGCGGGACGAGCCGGCGTGCATGCGCTTCAACGTCCTTCAGGACGCGCAAGACCGGAACGTCTATTACTTCTACGAGGTCTACCGCGACGAGGCGGCGTTGGAGGAGCATCGGGCCGCGCCCCACTACGCGGTCTGGCGCGCCGCCGCGGACACCCTGGACGGCGCGCCCGTGGCGACGCGTTGCCAGACCGTCTTTCCCGCTGCGGCCGGGTATTGGGAGCGGAAAAGCTCCTGACCACAGCGCATTGACGGGGTCGGCAGCTCCGGAGGTAAAGCAAAAACCCGACAGCGCGTTTAGGCTGCTCGTGTCGCGGCGCTTTGGCCCGCTGTTCGCGACTCAGTTCCTGTCGGCCTTCAACGACAACGCAGTGCGCAACGCGCTGGTGCTGATGATCGCGTACCGTGCCGATGCCGCGTCGCAGCTCTCGGCGCAAATCATGATCCCACTTGCCGCCGGGCTATTTACGCTGCCGTTCTTCCTGTGCTCGGCGACCGCCGGCCAGATCGCCGACGAGTCGGACAAGGCGTGGCTGATCCGGCTGATTAAGCTGCTCGAAATCCCGGTGATGCTGGCCGCCGCCTGCGGGGTTCTCGCCGGAAGCGCGACCGTGCTGCTCGCCCTTCTGTTCACGATGGGCATCCAGGCCGCGTTCTTCGGCCCGCTCAAATACGCGATCCTGCCGGATCTCCTCGCTCCCGAGGAGCTGCTGCTCGGCAATGGGCTGGTCGAAGCCGGAACCTTTATCGCGATCCTTCTCGGCACGATCGCCGGCATGGTTATAGCCACCCGGCATGGCTCGGCGGCTGTCGCGGGGCTGATCGTCGCAGTGGCGCTCGCCGCCTGGGGGGCCAGCCGCCACATACCGCGCACCACACCTGCGGCGCGCCGCAGCGCGGCGCGCTGGAATGTGTTCGGCGCCACGGTTCGAGTGATGCGGCAGGCTGCCCGGGAAGCCGGGCCGTTCCGCTCGATGCTCGGCATCTCATGGTTCTGGCTGGCCGGCGCGACTTATCTGTCGCAATTCCCTGCCTATGTCCGCTTCGTCCTCGGAGCGGAAGCGTCGGTCGTGACCTTGTTTCTGACGTTATTTTCGGTCGGGATCGCGTTTGGCTCGCTGTTGTGCAATCGGCTGCTCGCCGGCAGGCTCAGCGCGGGCTGCGTCCCCTGGGGGGCGCTCGGGATCGGACTCTTCTCGATCGATCTGTGGCTCGCCAGCCCGCCCCCGTCGGGAGCCGGAGAGCTTACGACCCTTGCGGCATTCGTCGGCGACCCGATGCATTGGCGAATTCTCGCCGACCTCTTCGGCATCGCCGCCTCGGGCGGGGTTTTTGTCGTGCCGCTCTATGCGCTGTTGCAGGCGCTGACCGCACGCGAGCACCGCGCCCGGGCGATCGCGGCGAACAACATCGTCAATGCCGCTGCGATGGTGATTTCTTCGGCCGTGACGATGGCGCTGATCGCGATCGGCGTCAGCATCCCCGGGTTGTTCTTGCTGACCGGAACCGCAACGCTTGCGGTCGCCGCGCTGTTTTGGCGCATGCTGCCCCGGCTCACCGTGGCCCAGCCGATGTAACGCAGCGCGCAATAGGCTCCACGGCAGCGCAACAACCTCGCGAAGGATCGTGCCCGCCGCGCGCCGGAGCGAGTACGCGGGCACCGCAGCCCGCCCCGCTACCCGAAGGCCGGCGAGGCGGAACAAGAGCGTCGCGCGCGGCAGGTGAACGCGGTCACTGACCAGTAGCACCGACCGGAGCTCACGCGCGCTCAGAAGCCGCGCGGCCTCGCGCGCATTCTCGACGGTGTTGCGGGATACGGTGTCGACCAGCATTGCCGTCTCGGATACCCCGTGAGCAACCGCCGCCCGCCGCATGACTTCCGCTTCAGGCAGCGGTCCACTGCCGCCGCCCGAGAGCACGAGCAGCGGGGCGGTGCCTGCCTCGAAGAGCTGGATGCCAATTTCCAGCCGTCGCAGCAGCGCCGCGGGTCCGCGGCAGCCGAGGACGACTATCGCATCGGCCTCACAGCATCTGCCCGCCATCGACGGCGATGTTCTGGCCGGTGACCCAGCTGGCCAGCGGCGAGGAAAGGAACAGCGCAACCTGCGCGATTTCCTCAGGTCGGCCGAGCCGGCCGAACGGGATGCTCCGGAGGATGCCGGCGTAGAGGTTCGGATTGTTGGCCTTGGCGCGGGCCCACGTGCCGCCGGGGAATTCGATCGAGCCGGGGGCGATGCAGTTGACCCGAATGTTCTTGCGCGCGAGCGCTGCCGCCTGGGTCAACGTGTATTCCAGGATTGCGGCCTTGACGGCTCCGTAGGGCGGCGTGCGGACCGAAGCTTTGAACCCCGAAATCGACGAGATGTTGAGGATCGAGCCTGCATCGGATTTTTCGAGGTAAGGGAGCGCCGCCCGTGATGCTCGGACCGTCGCCAGCAAGTCGACTGAGATGCTGGCGGCCCATCCGGCTTCGTCGTCGCTGGTCCCGAACCCTGAGGCATTGTTGACGAGAATGTCGATGCCGCCGAGAGCGTCGGCAGCTTCTGCGATGTAGCGTGGAATGGCCGCGGCGTCCGAAAGGTCGCAGACCGCGGCGTGGGAGACGCCGGCGTGCCGGGCGATCTCCTCGCGGGCGGCGGCGAGCGCCTCGGCGCCCCGCGCGCAAATCGACACGCCGGCACCGGCCTCGGCAAAGGCAAGTGCGATCGCGCGCCCGATGCCGCGACTGCCTCCAGCGACAATGGCGCGCTGGCCGGCGATGTCGATCTTCATGCTTCCTCCTCACGCTCGTCCGGCGCAGCATGCTCTACTGAACATGGCGACGGAAGGGCTTAGCCGATGATCAAAAGCGTCTCGCTGCTGACCCGCAAGGCGGGGCTGTCGCACGAGGAATTTGTCAAACATTGGCTGGAGGTGCACGCGCCGCTCGCTCACGCCGTACCGGGACTGCGCCGTTACGTTCAGTCGCATATTGCCGGCGAGCGCACCCGGCCCGACATTCCAACGACGGATGTCGAAGTCGATGGGATTGCCGAAACCTGGTACGACGATATGGCCGCCATGGAGCGCGCCAACGCCTCTCGCGAAGCCAAGGCATTGCATGCCGACGGCGCAATTTTCATCGGCCGCATCAAGAGCTTCATCACCGAAGAGAAGGTGATCATCCCGCGAGAGTGAGGCGGCTTCTCCCTCTCCGCCCTTGGGGGCGGAGAGGGGCAATTCGGCGTGTGATTGGACTATTACGAGACCGATTTCGGGAGCTGTGAAAATGGAAAAGGCGCTCCGCTACCTCACCGGCTTTGGCAACGAGCACGCCACGGAGGCGGTGCCCGGGACGCTCCCCGTCGGCCAGAATGCGCCGCAGCGGCCGCCGCGCGGCCTCTATACCGAGCAGGTCTCGGGGACGCCGTTTACCGCGCCGCGCGCTGAGAACCGGCGGTCGTGGCTCTATCGCATCCGGCCTTCGGCGATGCATCGGCCGTTTCGCGGGATCGACAATGGGCTCGTTCGCAGCGGGCCGTTTGACGAGGTGGCGCCGCCGCCTAACCGACTGAGATGGAACCCCCTTCCTTTCCCGGAGGAGCCGGCCGATTTCATCGACGGGCTCGTCACGATGGGCGGCAATGGCGATGCGAGCGGGCGCTGTGGGGTTGCGATGCATATTTATCGCGCGACCAAGCCGATGCAGCACCGCGTTTTTTACGACGCCGACGGCGAGCTGTTGATCGTGCCGCAGACCGGCCGGCTGCGGCTCGCCACCGAGCTCGGCGCGGTCGAGGCCAGACCCGGCGAGATCGCCGTGATCCCGCGCGGCATCAAGTTCCGCGTCGACCTCCCCGACGGACGCGCAAGAGGCTATGTCTGCGAGAACTACGGCGCGCTCTTCCGGTTGCCCGAATTGGGCCCGATCGGCGCCAACGGCCTCGCCAATCCGCGCGATTTCCGCTCGCCGGCCGCGGCCTTCGAAGACCGCGACGAGCCCTGCGAGGTGGTCGCCAAATTCGAGGGCAATTTCTGGGCGACCGAGCTCGACCATTCGCCGCTCGACGTCGTCGCCTGGCACGGCAACTACGCGCCCTATGTCTACGATCTCGCGCTATTCAATACGATCGGCACAGTCAGCTTCGACCATCCGGACCCGTCGATCTTCACCGTGCTGACCTCGCCGAGCGAAGTGCCCGGCACCGCCAATTGCGATTTCGTGATCTTTCCGCCGCGCTGGCTGGTGGCGGAACACACCTTCCGCCCGCCATGGTTTCACCGCAACTACATGAACGAGTTCATGGGTCTGGTACACGGCATCTATGACGCCAAGGCCGAGGGTTTCGCCCCGGGCGGCGCCTCGCTGCACAATTGCATGTCCGCCCATGGCCCCGATCGCGCCACCTTCGAAAGGGCAGTCGCAACCGAACTCGCGCCGCTAAAAGTCGAGGACACGCTCGCCTTCATGTTCGAGACGCGCCTCGTAATCCGCCCGACCCGCTTCGCGCTCGAAACCAACGCCTTGCAGCGCGATTACGATGCCTGCTGGGCCGGGTTCGAAAAGCTCTTCAACGGATAGGCAGAACGCAAGGGCCCCTCACCCCAGCCCTCTCCCCGCAAGCGGCGGGGCGAGGGAGAAAGCCATTAGCCCTCTCCCCGCTTTAGCGGGGAGAGGGAGGGACCCGCGCAGCGGGAAGGTGAGGGGCGGCGAGCAACTGAATTGGCCAGCTTCGCTATTTTACTGACGAGAAACTCGTCGGCTGCAGGATGCTATTCTCTACTCTAGCGACGATTGCGCCATTTTTCTCCGTCTCGGCGCGTTTGGTGTGCCATTCTGGATCGGCCTGGAACGCGTTCCATTTTTTCTCGCGGTCAGCGAGCGATTCCCATTTCAGGAGATAGTAGAGGGTCTGGTTCGAATCGCCGATCGCGGTGGTCCAAAAGCCGGCCTGCTCGATCCCGTGCCGCTTCCAGATCCCCAGAGTGATTGTGTCGAACCGCTTCAACAGGTCCGGAAGGCGGCCCGGCACGCAGTGGTAGACGCGCAATTCGTAGAGCATGACTTCCCCCTTTTACTTTACCGACGAGAAGGTCGTCGGGTGCAGGATCGTGTTGGTAATCGAGGCGACGATCTGACCGTTCTTTTCGGTCTCGGCTCGTCCGGAGATCCATTCCGGATCGGCCTGGAACCCGGCGAATCGCTTCGCCCGATCATCGAGCGATTCCCATTTGAGCATGTAGTAAAGGTCCTGGTTCGACGGTCCGATCGCCACGGTCCAGAACCCGGCCTGTTGAATGCCGTGCTTTTTCCAAAGCGGCAAGGTGAGCGTGTCGAACCGCTTTATGAGGTCCGGAAGGCGGCCCGGCACGCAGTGATAAACCCGCAGCTCGTAAATCATCTTTCTTCCTCCTTGGGGGTTTCAGGAAAAAATTCAGTGCAGCCGGGCTTCGACCCAGGCCGCCGCGTCGAGCAACGCCTCGTCACGGAAGCGCTGACCGACCAGCTGGATGCCGAGCGGCAGACCGCTGCGGCCGTTGCCGGCGGGCAAAGTCACGCAGGGTGTCCACGCCAATGTCCAGATCGCATTGAAACGGGCGTCGCCAGTCGAGCCCAGGCCCTTGGGGGCCTCGCCGGGGGCGCTCGGGGCGAGCAGCACATCCACCTCGGTGAAGAGATCGTCGAGGTTGCGGCGAAACGCCTCCGCCGTCTCGATCGCCTCGATATAGGCGGCCAGCGGCAGGGCGCGGCCGGGTGCGAGCAGACCGTCGCGCAAGGCCGGGCTCAGTTTCTCGCCATGCATCTCGTACTCATAGGCGTAATTGCGCGCCGCTTCGAACTCGAAGATGCGGCGGTGGTGGTCGAGGATATCCGCGGGGGTAACGGCGATCTCTCGCACCTTGGCGCCAGCGGCCGCCAGCACTTCGGCGGTTCGCTGCAGCAGCGCGTGCGTATCCCGGTCGGCGTGCTCCCAGGCGGGGGTGCGGCAAAAGCCGATGCGCGGGGCAGCGGACTTGCGGTCCACCCGGTGCGGCGGCTGTGCCAGCAGCACGCTGCGAAGCAGCGCGACGTCCTCGAGGCTGCGGCAGATGATCCCCAAGGTGTCGAGGTTGTGGCACTGCATCTTGACGCCGACCCGGCTGAACTCGCCAAAGCTCGGCTTGTAGCCGATGACGCCGCAGAACGCCGCCGGACGGATCACCGACCCACCGGTCTGGGTGCCGAGCGCCAACGGCACCTGAAAATCGGCAACGGCCGCCGCCGAGCCGCTCGACGAGCCGCCGGGCGTGTGCTCGGCGTTGTGCGGATGGACGGTCGGTCCCGGGTGGCGGTTGGCGAACTCGGTCGTCACGGTCTTGCCGAGGACGACGCCCGAGGCGGCGCGGATCAGCGCGACGCAAGCCGCGTCGGCGAAGGGCCGGTGGCGGGGATAAATCGGCGAGCCATGTCCGGTCGGCATGTCGACCGTGTCGATGATGTCCTTGATCCCGACCGGAACGCCGGCCAGCCGGCCCTTGCGCCCGGCGCGGTCGACTGCCCGCGCTTGCGCGATCGCCTGTTCCGGGTCGAGCCACGCCCAGGCCTTGATCTCGGCGCCGGCGCGGGCCTGCTCAAGACAGGCGCGGGTCAACGCCTCGGCGGTCAGAGTGCCGGCGGTCAGCTGGGCGACCGCCTCGGAGGCGGTCAGACGCTCCGCGCTGTTCATCGGCGTTCTCCCTCGCCGAGCCGCTGTTCGACCCAGAGCGCGACCTGGAGCAGAGGTTCGTCGGCATGCCGGCGGGCGACCAGCTGAACGCCGACCGGAAGCCCATCGGGGCCATTTCCGGCCGGCAAGGTCAGACACGGCATATAGAGCTGTGTCCATAGAGCGTTGAAAACCGCGGAGCCAGTAGAGGCGAGCCCGCGCGGCGCCTGACCGGCGGCCGGCAGAGTGAGAATCGCATCGAAGCCCGCGGCCCAGTCTTGCGCCGCCCTCCGCGTCTGCTCGGCGCCACGGCAGGCCGCGCGGAAGGCGTCAAGCTTAAGCTTGCGGCCGAGCGCAATTTTTTCGTCGCGCAGCTCCGGGCTCAGCAGGGCCTCGTGCCGGTAGAGTTCGGGCATGTGGTTGCGCAAGCCCTCGAACGACCCGAGGACCCTCTGCCACTCGTCCGCTTGGGCGCATTCCGCGGGCAGCTCGGTCTCGCCGACAGCGGCGCCCGCGGCAGCGAGCCGTTCGGCCGCGCTCTCGAGCGCGGCCCTGCCTTCCGGCTGCGCGTCGTTCCAGTGCGGGCCGCGGCACAGGCCGAGCCGTGGCGCGGTCTGTGGGATTGCCGGCGCCGCATAGGGGATCGCCATCATCGCGGCGCGGAACAGCGCAATGTCGCCGACCGAACGCGCCATGATGCCGACCGTGTCGAGGGTCTCGGTGTTGATCCTCATGCCGGCCGGCGGAAACAGTCCGAAACTCGGCTTGAACCCGACGACCCCGCAATAGGCCGCCGGTCGGATCACCGAACCACCGGTTTGCGTCCCGATGGCGAGCGGCACCATGAAGTCGGCAACCGCCGCGGCGGAGCCGCTCGACGAACCGCCCGGGGTAAACTCGGGATCGTGCGGGTTCGTGCTCGGGCCGGGATGACGATTGGCGAATTCGGTCGTGACCGTCTTGCCGAGCAGTACGCCGCCGGCGGCGCGCGGCAATGCCGCGGCGCTCGCATCGCTCGCGGGCTGGCAACCGACATAAATCGGCGAGCCGTAAGTCGTCGGCATGTCGGCAGTATCGAAAATATCCTTGATGCCGAACGGCACGCCGCCGAGCAGGGTCTTCTGCCGTCGCCTTGTCGAGCTCACGCGCCCTGGTCAAGGCCGACGCCGCGGCCAGGTGGCTCCATGCGCGCACCACCGGCTCGCGTTCGGCAATCCGTTCGAGGCAGCTCCGGACGATAGCCTCGCTCGTCAGCTCGCCGTCCTCGACCAGGCGAACCAAGCTGGTGGCGGAAAGACGATGTGGTTCGACTTTCGGCATCAAGGCACCCCGGCCCACAGTGGTAGAGCATTTAGCCACAATGGGACGCCAAGCGCATGCGGGAATTGCAGGCGCGTATTTGCCCCTTCCGCAGAGATGGGCCATAAGTCCGTCCGTCCGGTCGAAAATGATGTCACAAGCCGCAAGCCCTCCCGACTTCCCGACGCCGCCGCTGCGGGCCGGCAATTATTCAGCCGAGGTCGTCGAAGGTCCTCGAGGACCGCTCGCGGTCTATCATTTCGCATTCGAGGGGCGGCGGGGCCGGCGGCTGCTCGTCCTGAAGCTCGATCATTACGGCGACTTCCTGATCGGGCTGCCCGCCTTGAAAAGGCTGCGGGAGGGTTTTCCGGCCGATCACATAACCCTGGTTTGCGGGTCGTGGAATGCCGAGCTCGCGCGGCGGCTCGGCGTCGCAGACGAGGTCCGCGCCTACGATTTCTTTCCCGAAAACGGCGCCTTGTGGAGCGGGCAGCCTTTCGAAGACGTAGATTCCTTTCGCGAAGTCTGCCGCGGCGCCTTCGACATTGCGATCGACCTGCGGGTGGATCAGGACACCCGTTTCCTGCTCGAACATGTCGAGGCCGTGACGCGGTGCGGCATCGGTCTGCGAGCGCGCTACCCGTTTCTAGACATCGTGCTGCCGCCGCAGTTCGAGCGTCGCGAGAGCGAGGGCCGATGGATCTCGATCGAGCCGGACCGCTTCGAGTCATGCATGCCGATACGCACGCCGTTCTTCCACGAAAACGATTTCTCGGTCACCAACACGCATATCGTTTTCGGTCCCTACATCCTGCTGCCGCCAGGCAGATTTCGAGCACATTTTGGACTGCGCCTGGTGACGGCGTTGCCGCGCATTTCGCGGGTCAGGCTGGTGATCGACGCGACCCGGAATACGGGTTCCGAAACGGTCGCGACCGGCCGGGTCTCATGGTCGCATAGCGGAGAGCCGCGCGGCGCGATACTCGAATTCAGCAATGACGACCCTGGTGCGCTCTACGAATTCCGCATACACGCGCGGGGGCGTCCCATTCGCTCCCGTTTGCAGTTTTTCGGGGTCCGGATCGAGCTGATCGGCGGGTCGACCGCGCGGTTCAAGCGCGCTGAACTGCATATCGGCGAACAACTCTCGTTGCTCGTCGATTTGATCGAACAGCGAACCCGCACCCTGTATCCGCGGGATCCGTTCGCCAGATCGCACCCCGGATGTGAGATCACGGGAGGGGACGCACCGGCAAAGCAGATCGTCATTTCACCAGTCAGCAATTCGGAGCTCCGCGACTGGGGGACAGCGAATTACGCACGACTGGTTTCGCTGCTGCTCGACAAAACGGATTGCCATATCGTTCTCGTCGGCTCCAACGCGCAACAGCTCCAACTCGAGCGGATTGCGGAGGAGAATGGACGGGACCCCCGCATCACCAATGTTGCCGGCGCCAGCGACTGGTTTGGAACCGCCGAAATCGTCCGAGCGGCAGATCTGGTGATTGCCAACAATTCGGGGGTCGCCCACCTAGCGGCGGCTTGCGGGACGCCGACCCTCGCGATCTACTCAGGCAGCCACCAACCGCAGGAGTGGGGTCCGCGCGGCGATCGTGTTCGCGCGGTGATGGCGCTGGTGCCTTGCTCGCCCTGCGGGTACGACAAGATCGAGGAATGCACGAACGACCATTTGTGCATGAAGCAGATCGCGCCGGAAACCGTCGCCGACCAGGCCGTGGCGATGCTGTCGGACTCGAAGGGTCATGGTCACCGCGCACAATCGGCGATAGCCTGATTTCAAAGGTAAATGGCGAAGGTAGGCCGATACGAGGTGTCCGAGGACTGGCCGGTCAAGGGCGAGGCCGGCCGCACTTTCAATGACAAACTGAAGAACGGTTTTTTTGCCACCTACATGGCCGGTGACGTCACGATCGACGTCGGGTATCGCGGTTCCTTTGAGGGTGCAGTCCCGATATTGCCCCACGCGATCGGGGTGGACCTCGACTACCCGGGATACGATGGAAAGAAGCTGCCGTTTCCCGATGAGAGCGTCGACGCGGTCTACTCCAGCCACATGCTTGAGCACGCGGCCGATTTCCGAACGACTATTCGTGACTGGCATCGGGTTCTCAGATCCGGCGGGTTTATCGTGTGCGTCGTCCCGCACCAGTTCCTGTACGAAAAAAGGCGCAGTTTACCCTCGTCATGGAATGCCGATCACAAGCGGTTCTATACGCCGGCGTCATTGCTGCACGAGTTCGAAGCGTCGTTGCCGCCCAATACCTACCGCATCCGGCATCTGCGCGATAATGACGAGAATTATACTTATGAAGTAGGACCGGAGGCGCATTCGGGAGGAGGCTATGAGATAGAGCTCGTGCTCCAGAAGATCCCCGCGCCCGAATGGAATCTCGCGGGTCCTCCGGACCCTTTCCAGGACGATTTGGAGCGCGCGCGGGACGAGGTCTCCCGCCTGATCGCCGAGCGCGACGCGCTCTCCGGCGAGTGCGCCCGGTGGTTCGACGCCGCAATCCTGGCGAAAGCAGAGCAGATCTTCCGGAATCGAACAACCGGCCGAACACGAATGTTGCGCAGCCTCGCTCATCTGTTTCGCGCCGATCGCGCCTCGACAGCGGCGGCGATTGCCGACAGCGCCCGAACGAAGGAAGAGTGGGAAAGAGCCGCACGGTTTTACCTCGATGCGCTCGGATCAGAACCGGCATCCCCAGAGCTTTGGGTTCAACTCGGGCACTCGCTCAAAGCGGCGGGCAAAAGCCTGGAAGCGGAATTTGCCTATCGCAAAAGCATGGCATTAGACGGCGGGCCGGGGCAGAGTTAATCGAGTGAAGGCCAATTTGGGAGGAGCCCAGCCATGCCTCAATCCGCGATACCGCCGGGACGTCATGCGCCGGTTCGGCCGGAATGGCTGAACAAGCGCCGGGAAGAGATCCTCGAACCCGATCTGCCGATCGTCGATCCGCACCATCATCTGTGGGATCGGCCGGGCAACCGCTATCTGTTCTCCGATCTGCTCGAGGATGTCGGCAGCGGGCACAACATCTTCGCGACCTGCTTCGAGGAATGCCGCGAGATGTACCGCGCCGACGGGCCGCAGGAGCAGAAGTCGCTCGGCGAGACCGAATTCGTCGGCGGCGTCGCGGCGATGAGCGCGTCCGGCAAATACGGGCCGGCGCGGTGCTGCGCCGGCATCATCGGCAATGTCGATCTGCGGCTCGGCTCGCGCGCCAAGGGGATCCTCGAGCAGCACGTCGCGGTCTCGGGGGGCCGGTTCAAAGGCATCCGCAACGGCGCGACCTGGCACGAGGATCCGAGCCTTTCGATCTACTGCTCCGGCGCTCCTCAAGGGCTCTACCGCGACCGCAATTTCCGCGAAGGGTTCGCGGGGCTCGCCTCGCTCGGGCTCGCCTTCGACGCCTGGCTGTTTCAGACGCAGCTGAGCGACGTAGCGGATTTGGCGCGCGCCTTCCCGCAGGCGACGATCGTGCTCAATCATGTGGGCGGCGCACTGGCGATCGGTCCCTACGCGGGCAAGCGCGAGGAGGCGTTTGCGGAATGGCGCGACGGCATCCGCCAGGTCGCTAGCTTCCCCAATACTTACGTGAAGCTCGGCGGGCTGGGCATGAAGCTGACCGGCTTCACCTTCTTCGAGAATGACATGCCGCCTTCCTCGGAAGACCTGGAGAAGGCATGGCGTCCCTATATCGAGACCTGCATCAATGCCTTCGGTCCGCAGCGCTCGATGTTCGAGAGCAATTTCCCGGTCGACAAGGGCATGTGCAGCTATCCGGTGATGTGGAACGCCTTCAAGCGCATCGCCGCCGGCTGCTCCGCCGACGAGAAGACCGCGCTGTTCAGCGGCGCCGCGAAGAAAGCCTATCGCCTAAGTGTGTGAGTAAAAACCCTCACCCA
Source organism: uncultured Alphaproteobacteria bacterium (assembly GCA_963700195.1). Lineage (GTDB taxonomy): Bacteria > Pseudomonadota > Alphaproteobacteria > ATCC43930 > CGMCC-115725 > AP-15. The sequence goes on along the minus strand of CAVOWQ010000010.1, from coordinate 326,050 downwards.
CCAAGCCCTTCGGGCTTGGTCCTCCCTCTTCCGCGGTGCGGGAGAGGAGCTTTGAGCTGAGTGCGTTGTAGCCCCTCTCCCGCACTGCGGGAGAGGGTGCCGAGTGCAGCGAGGCGGGTGAGGGTCGCGCCGTACAGGGAAAAGGAGAAGAGAATGCCACTGCCCAATGACGTGGACGCCACGACACCCAAATACCTGCGCGACAAATACGCGGTTGTCGGCGTCGGGGAGACGACCTACACCAGGGGTTCGGGCAGGACGACGCGGGCGCTCGGTAGCTGGGCGGTCCGGAATGCGATGCTCGATGCCGGGCTGAAGCCGGGCGACATCGATGGCATGCTGTCCTATCAGGGCGGCGATTCGACGTCGGGGACCTTCATCTCCGGCGATCTCGGCATGCGCCTCAATTTCTACATGGACGTGTTCGGCGGCGGGTCGTCGACCGAGGCGCTGGTCGGCATCGCGATCGGCCTAATCGAGGCGGGTTGTTGCAAGGTCGTGGCGATTTTCCGGTCGATGAACGGCTATTCGCAAGTGCGCATCGGCGGTACCGGCGCGCGCTCCGCCGCACCGGTGGTCGGCGATATGCTGCACAACCGTGCTTATGGCTGGCAGAGCGCCGGGCAGAATTTCGCACCGACCTTCATGCGCCACATGTACGACTACGGCACCAAGCCCGAGCAGGTCGCCGCGGTCAAAGTGGCGCACAGCCACCATGCGTCCAATAATCCGAAGGCCTATTACAAGAAGCGGTTCACGATCGAGGACGTGCTCAACAGCCGCATCATCTGCAAGCCGCTGCATCTGCTGGACTGCTGCGTCGAAACCGACAATGCCACCTGCGTCATCGTGACCTCGGCCGAACGGGCCCGCGACATGAAGCAGCCGCTAGTACTGATCCGCGGCGTGGTCGGCCGCTGCAACAAGCCGCGCCTCGACATGCACTACCAGCACGGGCCGATCTCGACCGTTGCCGGCTATTACGCGCGCCAGATCCTGTGGCCGAACGCCGGTGTTGGGCCCGAGGACATCGACATCACCGGCTCCTACGACGCCTTCACCTTCACGACGATGCTGCAGCTCGAGGATTACGGTTTCTGCAAGAAAGGGGAGGGCGGCGAGTACGTCAGCAGCGGGGCGATCCAGCTCGGCGGACGGCGGCCCAACAACACCAGCGGCGGGCATCTGTGCGAAGGCTACACCCACGGCATGAACATGGTCATCGAGAACACCCGCCAGCTGCGCCACGATGCCGACGATTCCTGCCCCATCGCCGCCGACGGCAAACGCCAGCACACCTACGATTACCGCGAGGGCGGCTGCCGGCAGGTGAGGAATGTCGAGGTCAGCGCCAATCTCGGCTGGGCCAACCCGTCGACCGCCTCGTCGATGGTCATGCGCCGCGGCTGACAAGATCCCGTCTCGTCACCCCCGCGAAGGCGGGGGTCCAGAGCTTGCCCCTGGCGTGAACAGGGGACGGCCGCTTGAACTCCGGAGCCCTGGGTTCCCGCTTTCGCGGGAATGACGGAGGAAAGGTTGAAGGAGAGACGAAATGGCTATTCGCGGCGAATATCTCGGCATGACGCTCACTCGTCGATGATCTCGATATCGAGAACCTCGAATATTTCCGCCATTGCGCGGAGCACGATTTCCATCTGCAGGCCTGCGCGCAGTGCGGCCGGCTGCGCTACCCGCCGACCACCGCTTGCCCATGGTGTGCAGCGCTGGAATCGACGTGGAAGAAGGTCGAGGGCAAGGGCGCGGTGCATTCCTACAGCGAAGTGCACCACGCCATTCAGCCTGCCTTCCGCGGGCACACGCCGTATCTGATCCTGCTCGTCGATCTCGACACGCAGAAGGGCGAGCCGACCCCCGACGAAGCCTTGCGCGTCGTCGGCAACCTGTGCACTCCCGACGGGCAGCTGGCGCCGGCCGATCAGGTGCGCCGGGTCGGCATCGGCACCCGCGTGCGCATGGTGTTCAGCGATGTCGCCCCCGGTCTCGCGCTGCCGCAATGGACGATCGACGAGACCGCGCCGCAGCCGGCAAACGTCTGGCGCTACCCGCAGGAATAAGCCGGGGTCGGGTGATCTTCAATCGGACATAGGCAGGCTGAGCGGAGAGATCTGCTCGGCGCTGCGGCCGCGATAATCCTGCCGCGCGGCCGCCTCCAACATGCGGCGCTGCGCCCCGGCGAGGCGGTCGGCTGCGTCATCCTGGTTCATCGTCAGCACCTTGCGGTCGGCCACGACCTGGCGCCCGTCGACAAAGACATCGCACACGGCGCGGTCTGCCGCATGGTAGATGAAGGAGCGCAGCGGGTCGCGCACCGGCCTCATCTGCGGCACCGTCAAATCGACGAGGACGAGGTCCGCCTTGCCGTTGGGTGCGATCCGGCCGAGATCGTCGCGCATCAATGCCGTGGCGCCGCCGATTGTCGCTGCGTGCAGCAAGTCGGATGTCGTCACCGTCGCGATGTCGCGCGCGGCAATGCGGGCGAGCACCGCCGCCTTGCGCATCTCCTCGACCAAATTGTGCGGCGTCGTGTCGGTCCCCAGACCCATATTGACGCCGGCCCTCAGATAGTCGCCGAAATTCTCCATGACCTGGCCATAACGGGCGAACGGCGTCGGGCAATGCGCGACCGAGCAGCCATTGTCGGCGATCAGCGCCAGGTCGGTCCGCGTCCACCAGCGGATCCAGGAATGCGTGTCGAGAAACAATGCGTGGCCGAGAATGGTGTCGGGACCGAGGATGCCGATCTCGTGCGCCCACTGGACCGGGGTCTTGCCGTGGCGCCGGATCATCTCCTGCACCTCGAGAACGCTCTGCGCAATGTGGACCGTGAAGGGAATGCCGCGCTCGCGCGCCGCATCGCGGCTGTCGCGCAGCAGCTCCGCGGTGCAATTCTCGATCTGCATCGGCGAGACGACGCCGGAGAGGCGTCCGCTCGGATGCCCAGTGGCGCGCTCTATCACCTGCAGCGCGGTTCCCAGGCCTTCGCGGCCGCGCGCTTCGTCCCAGGCGAATTTCAGCTCGAAATCATTGTCGAGGCGCCACCGCGCCGACGCATAGCCGGGAGCGACAAAGCCGCGCATGCCGCTCTTGGCGAAAAGCTCGATCCAGCCGTCCCAGGCGGGCGAGATGTCGACGAGCGAGGTGACGCCGCTCAGAAGCAGCTCGCAATAGGCGAATTCGGCGCTCGCCGCGCGGGCCTCGTCATCCGGTGCCGAAAACGCCTGCGAGCGCTCGTAGAGCCCGGTCATGTGCATGTTGCGCACCCCGTGCTCCTCGCGCACCCCGCGATAGAGCGGCTCGTGCTCGGGATGCGAGTGAATGTCGATCAGCCCCGGCAGGACAAGTCGATCCTTGCCGTCGATCACCCGATCGGCCGGGCCGTCGTAATCCCGCCCGAGAAACGTGATCCGGTCATCGGCAAAGGCGACATCGATGTTCCGCCGATAAGTTTGGCAAGGTGTGGACTTGTCCCATGCGACGACCCAATCGGCATTGCGGATTACGGTAGTGCTCACGGACACTGCTCCTCACAATCGACGCTGAGGCGTGCTAACTCCCCGTTCACGCGGGAGTGCTACGCCATGCTCGACATAATCGCCTGATCTGTTCCTATAGAGAGACACCTCTTGTTGCAATCGGCTGCCGGGATGCTCGTGGAGCTGAAACGTTTGGCGCGATACCGTGCCTGGGCGCGCGGTCATCCGGCGTTTCTGCTGAGCCAAGCATTTGATCGCGAGCGCAACCTCCGCTGCGGATTTACTGAGGAGGATCATTTGCGCGCGGCGGCCCAGTGGCTGACCGCGGCGCAGGATTCGCAGTCGGACGGCGGCGTCGCCGGCCGGTACCAGCTCAATCGCGGGTGGACGTCGTCGTATCCGGAGACGACCGGGTATATCGTACCGACCTTTCTCGCCTTGAGCCGCGCCTTCCCGGAAGCCGGCTTCCGAGAGCGCGCCGAGCGGGCGGTGGGATTCCTGTTGTCCGTGCAATTGCCGGAGGGCGGGTTTCCGGGGCTCGAGATAGCCGATAACCGCACCGCTCCGTCACCCTTCAACACCGCTCAGATACTGCATGGACTGACGGCATGGCATCGCGAGACCGGTGACGAGGAGGTGCGTATTGCCGCCGGGCGCGCGGTGCAGTGGCTATTGGGCTTGCAGGACCCGGATGGGGCGTTCCGCCGTTATGCTTACGAGGATCGTGTCAGCACTTATTCAGCCTATCTGGCATGCCGGCTCGCCGAATGGGGCGATTACGCCGGGGATCGCGCAGCATTGGCGGCAGCCAGCCGGCACCTCGACTGGACACTTGCCCACCGCAGGTCCAACGACTGGATTGCTCTCGCCGGTTTCGACGAAGAACAGCACCAGGCCGACGAGGCGTTTACGCACACGATTGCCTACACCATCGCGGGTATTCTATCGACTGCCGAAACGCTGGGCCGCAACGACGGTATTGCCGCAGCGGCTGTAGCGGCCGAGCGGCTGGCGCGCCGCCTGGAGCTGTCGCGGTTTCTTCCGGGACTGATCGGCAGCGACTGGCGAGGCCGCAGCCGCTACACATGCCTGACCGGCAATTGCCAGATGGCGCTGATCTGGTTTCGCCTGCACGGCCTGTCGCGCAATCTGCGGCTGGTCAATGCGGCGTTGAAAGCGATCGACCTGGTCAAGCTCGCCCAGCCCATGCGCAACGCAAATTCCGGTCTATTCGGCGGCATCCCCGGTTCCGACCCGGTCGACGGCAGCTATATCGAAGGCGCCGTGCCGAACTGGGCCGCGAAATACTTCATCGACGCACTGCTCGAGAAACGCCGCGTATTGTCGGAGCTGCGGACCGAGCCGGCGAAGCCTGCTGCCACTGCAGGAACCCCAAGAGGCCCGATTGTGGCGCGATCGGCATCAGCTCCGGGGCATCGGCTCAATATTTTGCTGCTCACGACCGCCCGTTCGCAAAAAGTCCCGCAGATGCTGACTGCATGGCGCGGGCGCGACATCGGTGACCTGACCGTGGTCGTCGAGCATCCCGCAGCGGAACCGGCGGCGGCCAGGCTGCGCCGCCGCTTACGGAACGAAGGACTTAGCTGGATCACTACCCGCCTTAGCACGGCGAACATCGGCGCAGCGGAACCAGCGGTTCAGGACGGGGCGCCGGTCGATGTGCCGACCTATTGCCGATCACGCGGCATCGCGTTTCTCGAAACCGGCCCGCTCGACAGCGTCGATGCCGTCCCTCGCATAAAAGCTCTCGGTCCCGACCTCGGTATTCACGCCGGAGCCGGCCTGCTGCGCCGGCCATTGATCGATGCCTTCCGGCTCGGCGTCCTCAACGCGCATATGGGCCTGCTGCCGGCCTATCGCGGGATGAATGTTGCCGAATGGGCGGCGCTGGAACGAGCGCCGGTCGGCTGCACGGTGCATCTGATCGACACCGGCATCGATACCGGCCCGGTACTCGCAACGCAGGAGGTGGACATCGCGGGCTGCGGTTCGATCGCGGCACTCCGCGACATCGTCGACCGTGCTCAGCTGGCGCTGCTCGGCGATATCGTCGAATCGATCGTCGGCGGCAGAATGCCCGAGCCTCTGCCGGCTGCCGAACCGCCCGGTCCTCAGTATTTTCACATGCACGAGGATCTCGCCGCCATCCTCGAAGCGCGCCTGCTCAACGCTCGGGCCTCGCATCTCCAGGACGGGGAAGACACCGAGAGGCCGCGGATCCTGGCGGGTTAGGTCCGCCTCGGCTCGGAATTGTCGCGGCGAATTTCCGGTGCGACCTGCTCCATGAACAGCCTGAGACTGTTGGTCGCCGTCTCGTGCGGCATCGGTCCGAGGCGGAAGGATGCGATGACGCCGCCGATGCCGAGCTGGTCGATATCCGCCATCGCTTCGGCGACGCGCGCCGGCGAGCCGTGGATGAAACCGTGCTCGACCGTGGCGCGGGCGGAGGGCAGATCGCTCTCCGGCACCGCGATGCGCATGCCGGTCTCGCGAAAGATACGGTTGCGCAACGCCGCCCGCGCCTCGACCATCGCCTGAAACACCGGCACACCCGACGCGCTCGGCTTCGGCGTCGGTCTCGGCGACGAACACGTTCCGCCACACCCAGCACTCCGCAAGGGTGCGCGCGATCCGCTCCCTCGCCGAAGCCCGCCTCGCGCATCGCCCCGCGGTATAGATCGACGCGCCGGCTCGTCACTGCCATCGACTGCACATTCATCAGGAACGGCCGGCCCTGGCGGGCGAGTTCGAGCATCGAGGCTTCGCCCGAAGCGGCGCGGATGAGCACCGGATGGGGCTTTGTATAGGGCCGCGGCCGCAGCATCGGGACATCGAGATCGCCAGAACTTGCCATGGTGGCTGAACCCTTCGCCGGTCCACGCGGTAACCAGGATCTGCTCCGCCTCCTCCAGGCGGTCCTGCGCCTCGTGATGGTCGATGCCGAAGCCCTGGTAATCGTAGATGTTGTAGGAGGAGCCGCGGCCGAGACCGACGACGAGCCGCCCCTTGGTGATGTTGTCGAGGATCGCCAATTGCTCGGCGAGGCGGATCGGGTGATGCAGCGCCGTCTGCACGACCGCAAACCCGATCTTGCTGCGCCGCGTCGAGGTGGCCAGCGCGCCGGCGAAGCTGATCGGGTCGACATAGGCGCAGATCCCGTCGAAGTGATGCTCGGCGAGCCAGATCACATCCACGCCCAGCTCGTCCGACAGCCAAGCCTCGCGCAAGGTCTCGTCGATCACCGACGCCGTCACGCGCCGGGTCGCGACAGTCCGGAAACAGGAAATTGCCAAATTTCATGCAGGATTCCTCCTACCCTTGGTGCATCACGGGGCGGCTTGCGGGCGCTGTCAAGCGACGCTGCGAGCGCTTGGCGCAAAAGCATGGGATGTTTGCAGCGATTGCTCACACGCATTCAGATGCTTCAATGCCGCGGCTCCCTCCCGCGCCTTCCCGGCGAAGGCCGGGACCCATTTTTGCCATGCGCACCCGCCTTCACCGGTGTGACAGAACTTGTGGTGGCAGCATTGGTCCACGGTCGACCGATGAGGCTTATGAATAGGTCTGAACACTATCGCGACGAGAACCACCATCGATCTTCCCGATGAATTTCGTACACTCGTGCGATAACTTGTGAAATCCGAATCCAGGGGGCGGACCCCAAGAGATTGGCGCTGACCATACTGCAATGTCAGCGTTAAGGACCAAAAAGCGCCAACTCCACGGCATGCACGAACCCGTCATATTTGATGTAAACTCGTTAGGAATTCTAACGAAACGTGGTTAACATGTCTCCGCGCGATGCGCGGAGAGCCCTGCGAATGAGACGACGAAGTTTCCTGAAATCGACACTTGCCGGTGCGGCAACTCTCGCCATCCCACAAATCGGGCGCACGGAGGCGCAGAAGACCATTACCTTCGTGCCGCACGCCGACCTCGCCTCGCTCGACCCGGTTTGGACCACCGCCGACGTTACCCGCAACTTTGCTCTGGCAGTCTACGACACGCTTTACGGCTACGACGCGGAATTCAACGCTCAGCCGCAAATGGTCGAGGGCCATGCGATAGAGAATGACGGCTTGCAATGGGATCTGCAGCTGCGCGACGGGCTGACATTCCACGACGGTTCCCCGGTCCGGGCGCGCGGACTGCGTCGCCACGATAACGAGGTGGGCCAAGCGCTACCCGATGGGTCAGGCGCTGACGGAACCGCACCGACGAGCTCGCGGCAATCTCCGACAAGACGATCCGCTTTCGCCTGAAAAAGCCGTTTCCGCTTTTGCCGGAAGCCCTGGCCGAGCCCTATTGCTCGATCATGCCGGAGCGGCTGGCCAAGACCGATGCCTTTGAGCAGATCAAGGAAGCGGTCGGTTCAGGACCGTTCAAATTCGTCGCCTCCGAGCGGATACCCGGCCAGCGCGCCGCCTTCGAGAGGAACCCCGACTACGTCCCGCGGACCGGCGGCAAACCGAGCTTCAGCGCAGGTCCCAAGGTGGCGCATATCGAGCGTGTCGTGTGGAATTACGTGCAAGACCCAACGACTGCGGCCGCAGCATTGGCTCAGGGCGAGGTCGACTGGTGGGAAAACCCGGCAATCGACCTGGTGCCGTACCTCCAGCGCAGCGAGAAGCTGGTGATCACGGTCAAGGATCGCACCGGCAGGATGGGCTGTCTGCGCTTCAATCAACTGTTCCCGCCGTTCGACAATGCGGCGGTGCGACGGGTCGTCTTGGATGCGGTCGACCAGGAGACGGTGATGGCTGCTGTCGCCGGGGCCGAGCCGAGCCTTGCCAAGATCGATGTCGGGCTATTTGCGCCGGGAACGCCGATGGCGAGCGATGCGGGCGTCGAGATCACCCGACGGCCCGACGACTACGAAAAAGTCCAGAAGGAACTGGTTGCCGCGGGATACCGAGGCGAGCGGGTGGTCGTCCTGGCCTGCTCGACTATTCCAAGCATCCATGCCATGTCGCAAGTCGCAACCGACGTGCTGCGGCGCATCGGCATGAACATCGATATGCAGCTGCTCGAATGGGGGAGCGTGGTCGCGCGGCGCGCCAGCCGCGAGCCGCTGGACAAAGGCGGGTGGAGCATCTTTTACACGAGCCTCGGCGGGATGGGGAACATCTCCCCCGGACCCAATCTTCCGCTGCGGGCGAGTGGTGCCGATGCCTGGTTCGGCTGGCCCGATGATCCGAAGATGGAGGCGCTGCGCGAGGCTTGGTTCGACGCGCCGGACCAGCAAGCCCGGCAGAAGATATGCCGCAGGATGCAGGAGGAGTTCTGGTTGAACCCGTCCTATGTTCCGCTCGGCCTGTGGTACCAGCCGACCGGCTTCCGCGCCGACCTGCAGGACGTGCGCGACGGGTGGCCGCAATTCTACGGCGTGCGGCGGGCGTGAGCCCGAGTCGAGAGCGGCTTGCCGGCCGGCGTGGCGCTTTTCTATTATCCGCCCAGCCAATTCATCATCGAGGAGGACGGAAATGGATCAGGACGCCAAGAAGACCGTGCTGCGCATGATCCCCTACGGGATCTATGTGCTGACCGCGGATGACGGCAAGGGCAATGTCGCCGCCGCGACGGTCAATTGGGTCACGCAGACCGCCTTTGCGCCGCCGCTCGTGGTCGTCGGGGTGAAGACCGATTCCGGCGCCTACCAGATCATCAAGGACCAGAAGACATTCGCGCTGAACATGCTCGGCAAGGACCAGAAGGGCGCCGCCTTTACCTTCTTCAAGCCGACCAAGCTGGAGGACGGCAAGCTGAGCGGGCAGGCCGTTCACAAAGGCACGACCGGGGTCCCGATCCTCGACGCCGCGCCGGCGGCGGTCGAATGCCGCGTTACCAGCATCGTCGAGCAGGGCGATCATCACATCGTCGTCGGCGAGGTCGTCGAGGCGCACTTGCCCAAGCCGATATCCGGGCGGCCCGACGCGGCGATCCTCGAGATGAAGGACCTCGGCGACAACGTCTTTTACGGCGGCTGACCCGCGGCGTGCGGTTCGGCGGCAATCCGGCCTACTGCGATCGCGTGGAGAAGCGCACGCCAATCCTGCTCGGTCTGGTCTGCGTACGCCCGCGCGAATTCGGCGATCGCCTTATCGAATTCGGTGGTGTCGCCGATATAGCCTGACAATGACACCGGATCGCCGGAGCGCGCATGGGCGCGTGCCAAGGTGCGGCCGCATAGGCCGGCGTAGAAAGGCAGTGCTGCTGCGAGCCGGGCTCCGATATCGGCCAACCTCTGATCCTTTAGCCGCCGGACATAGAAGTACCGCCCGTCCAATGGCTCCTGCGTCCAGCCGAGGAAGACGTCGGTAGCAGCCTGCAGCATGCGCTGCCCGACGACGACCCGCTGGCCGTGATTGGGGTAATCCGAGGGACCGGCGAAAGGCGCGAGAACCGATTGCTGCGCTTCCTTGATCTGCAGTAGCAGTGGCGCCTCATCGTCGGACATGAACAGGCCGATGGCGCAGAACGTGCCGACGCTGCCGACCCCGACAACTTTGAAGGCGATGTCGCGCAGATGGTAACGCTGCAACAATACGCGGCGGTCCTCCTGCAAGGTTTGGGAATAAGACGAAAAGGCCTTGTGCGCGTGAAGCTCGTGCCGGCTCAAATGCCGCACCAGCGGAGGCTTGTCCTTGATATGCCAATGCCCGCTTGTCATTTCGACGAGGCCAAAATGCTGTTTCCCGGCTGACAGCACCGCGGCGAGGCGCTTCTTCAGGTTGCGACGGATCTTGGGGGAGTTGATGTCGGCGACGGCGCCGATCAGGTCGATGCGCATGTTCCACGCGTCGAGAGGCGTCAGCCGGGCCAAATTAGACAGCTGTTCGCGATAGCTCCTTGCTGCAATGCGGGCCAGACGACGGCAATCGCGATCCGGCATGGCCGCAACGCGTCCGGCGACGACGAGGCTGGCGGCCAATCTTTTGACGTCCCACTCGAACGGCGCCGGCAATGTCTCGTCGAAATCATTGACGTCGAAGACCGGGGTACCTTCGGGCGTCGCATAGGAACCGAAATTCGCCAGGTGGCAGTCACCACAGGACTGCACCCGCAACCCGGTCGTCGGATTGGCGGCGAGGTCGGCGGCCATGACGGCCGCGGCGCCGCGCAGAAAAGCAAACGGGTCGGTCTTCATCCGCGCATAGCGCACCGGCAGCAGTTCCGGAATGCGCTCTCTGCCCTGCGCTATCAGGGTCTCCACCGGATCGGTTCGATTGGCGGGCGGCGTCCATTCTGCTTGCGTGCCAAGCGGTACCTTTTGCCGCCACTCGACGCCAATCGCGCGCCTCTCATCGAGGCGCCGATGATGATGAGAAGAGGTGCTGGTCATTATAATAGCCACTCAGCGCGGTGCTAAACGCACCCGACCGGCGCCTTTGCTGAAGATCATCCGGTGCGGTTCGAACCGCGCGACCGTCGTGAATTTGACGAGGTCGTCGAGCGCTCCTTCCGGCATGGTCGAAATCAGAAAATGCTTCGACAGCAGCTGGCGCCGTATCGCCGGCGGATAGGAGCTGATCATCTGGCCACGTCAATTCGGGTCGCCGCAGGGGCTCGGCAGCTCGACTTTACCACAGTTTCCCGCCAACATGCGCCGAGTTCGCGGTAGCTGAGTTACAGGCGAGACTGACATGGACGACCGGCTCGGGCTGCCGCAGGGGGCCTTTGCGAAGATCGACGCGGAGGAGGACGAAATCTTCTACGAGCCGCCGCGGCTGGTCTGCCATATCGACGACGGCGCGATCGCGGCGCTGACCGAGTTCTATCGGGTTGCCCTACCTGCGGGCGACGTCTTGCTCGACTTGATGAGCAGCTGGGTCAGCCACCTGCCGCCGGAGATCGACTATGCCGAGGTGATCGGCCATGGCATGAATGCGACCGAGCTCGCGGCCAACCCGCGGCTCACCCGCTGGTTTGTACAGAACCTCAATCGCGAGACCAGGCTGCCGCTCGCCGACGCGAGTGTCGATGCAGCGATGGTCTGCGTGTCGATCCAGTATCTGCAGCAGCCGGTGGCGGTGCTGCGCGAGGTCGCCCGCGTGCTGCGGCCGCGGCGCGCCTCTCGTCATCAGCTTCTCGAACCGTTGCTTCTGGACAAAGGCGGTCGCGATCTGGCGGGCGCTCGATGACGGCGGCCATGCACGGCTCGTCGAGCGCTATCTCCGCCACGCCGGGTTCGAGCGGATCGAGACCCACCAGCTGGCGGAATGGGTCGAGGATGTCAGCGACCCGATGACCGCCGTGGTCGGACGCGCCCCGGCGATGTAGGGTTGCCTTCTTGTCTTACCGGCGAAAGCCGGTATCCATGGCGGAAATGGATCCCGGCCTTCGCCGGGAAAGTCATAGGAGTTAAACAATGCAATTGGGTGCATTACTGCCACTGGGCGATATCGGCGGCGATCCGGCGATCGTGCGCGAATACGCGCAGACTGCCGAGGCGATGGGCTACAGCTTTGTCGAGGCGCCCGACCATGTGCTCGGCGCCAGCGAGGCCAGCGCATCGGAGGCGGGTCGCACCGGGGCCGGGCTATACCACGACCCGTTCGTGTTGTTCGGATATCTCGCCGGCTGCACCGAACAAGCTCGGCTTTTCGACCGGCGTGTTGATCCTGCCGCAGCGCCAGACCGTGCTCGTCGCGAAGCAGGCGGCATCGCTCGACGTGCTGTGCGGCGGCCGGTTCCGGCTCGGCATCGGGGTCGGCTGGAACGAGGTCGAGTTCACCGGGCTCAACGAGAATTTTCACAACCGCGGCCGCCGCTCCGAGGAGCAGGTGCAGGTCATGCAGGCGCTGTGGGCCGAGCCGCATGTGAATTTCAAGGGCAAATGGCACACGATCGAGGACGCCGGCATCAACCCGCGGCCCGCCTCGGGCAAGGTGCCGGTGTGGTTCGGCGGGCATCACGAGCGCACCTTGCCGCGCATCGCCAAATGGGGCGACGGCTGGATGCCGAACGCCTATCCGCCCGACCAGAGCGCGCTCGACGTCTTCGGCCAATTGCGCCGGATGACCGAAGAGGCAGGCCGCGACCCCGCCAAGGTCGGGATCGAGGTCTGGGTGTCGATGGGCACCGGAACGGAAGCCGATTGGGCGAAAGAAGCGCAGTTCTGGAAACAAGCCGGCGCCTCGCATCTATGCCTGACGACGACCTTCAATCGCCGCCACCACAAACGCATCCCCGGGCACACGATGGCCGATCACCTGGCGGCACTGCGGCGCTACCACTCCGCCGTCGCCAGCCAGCTGTAAGGCGGGCGGCTACTCCGCCGCCTGAGCGCTCGGCGCCGCGTCCGGCAACATCCCGATTGCGCGCTTGTAGAGGTCGAGCAGGCTCTCCTGCTCGTCGTGCTCATCCTTGTCCATTTTGCGGATCTTGATGAGCTGGCGCATGATTTTCGGCTCGAAGCCGGTGCCTTTGGCCTCGGCGTAGACTTCCTTGATGTCTTCGCCGAGCGCGCGCTTTTCATCCTCGAGCCGCTCGATTCGCTCGATCAATGATTTGAGCTGCTCACCGGCAATGCCCCCGAAATCCGCCATGATCCCCCTCATCCCCGTTGCGATGCCGCCCCCCGGCGGCGGCGGCGACGATAGCGGCGCCGCGGCCGGGGATCAATGTTTCTGCGAGGCGGCGAAGGCGGCCTTTTGTTCGGCGCTGGCTTCCCGCTGATTTTTCGCCCGCCATTCGTCATAGGGCATGCCATAGACGATCTCGCGCGATTCGGGATCGGAGAGCGCTAGGCCGCGATCTTCGGCTTCGGCGCGATACCATTTCGACAGGCAGTTGCGGCAGAACCCCGCCAGGTTCATCAAATCGATGTTCTGCACATCGGTCCGCTCGCGCAAGTGCTCCACGAGCCGGCGGAAGGTTGCGGCCTCGAGCTCGGTACGGGTCTGGTCGTCCATCGTGGTCTCCTCGGTGATGCCGAGTTCTATTTAGCCCTGCGACCAGCCCGATTGAAGTGTCAGCTCGCCTGCGCCGGAGCGCGGCGGCGGATCTCGTCCATCGAACCCAGCATGCCGGTCGCCGAAACTAGCGGGAACGATGTCGTCGCCACGATCCTCGATCGCCATTGCAAGTCGAGGACACCGCCTGAGGCATCGTCCTGAAACCCCGCGAAGCGGGATCACCCCGTCAGGATGCTCTGCGCTGTTTCCTGGGCGCTGGCCAACGCCGCCTCGACCGTGCCCATGACCGGACCGGCATAGAGCGCCTCGCCGGAAAAGAATATGGCGTCACCGTGCGGTTTCTTCAGCACCGACTGCGCCTCCCGGGTTCTCGGCGTGGCGTAGGAATAAGCGCCGCGCGCGAACGGATCGTTGCCCCAGTTGATCGCTCTCGCCGCGACGAGATGCCTCCTTATGCGGTCCGCAGGCAGATCAAAAATCTCGCCGAGGGAGGCGAGCCCCATTTCGACGAGTTCAGCCTCGGCAAGCGACGACACCCTGCCGGCCTTGGGTCCCGCCAACCAACCTGTCAGCACCGGATATCCGTCCGGATACTGGGTCCACCAGGTCGGGACCGTTGCATCGGAAAACAAGAACGACAGATCCGACAGGTCTCGCCCGTCCAGATCGGCCCACCACGCCGTGGCGAAGCGAAACAGAAATTTGACGACATTGCCGAACCCGATATCGGCCATGGCTTTTGCGCGTTCGCGCGCCGCCGGCGGAAGCGCGATTTCGGAAAGGAGCGGGGGCGGCACGGTAAGGATCGCGGCGTCGGCCTCGTAAGTGGCGCCATCGCAACATCGCGCGGCAACACGCCCGGATGCCTCGTTAATCGCGGTTACCGCCGAGCCGAGATGGAGCGTGGCGCCGTGTCTGCGGCATTCGGATAAGAGATGTTCGCACAGCGCGCCATAGCCTTTCGCAAGCCGCCCGTGCGGACCATCATCCCGGGCCAGCCATTCGTCGCGAAGCGCGAGAGTACTGGCGCGGCGCGGGTCAGCCGCGTCATAACCCTCTACCGTTCGGGTCACTGACCGCCGCATCTCGCTGTATCGCCGACCGGCAAACTGCGTCTCCAGAAATTCGGCTATCGGTAGATCGACTTTCACCTCGCTCAGGGCTTGGTAGAACTGGCCCATATGACGCGGCGAAGGATCGTTGGGTGATAACTTGCCCGTGCGGGCGCTCCATCGCGTTCCGCCGCGCGGCAACAGCGAAAGTTGCGCCTCGCGCAACAGTGCTCGCGTCACCGGCGCGGCGCCATGGACAAATTCAGGACCGCCTTCAGCCGGGTAGCCAAATTCCTGGGCGGACAGCGGGTAGATGCGTCCGCCGCATCGGTCTCGGGCCTCGATGATCGTTACTTGCCTACCCGCGCGCACGAGCTCGCGGGCCGCCATCAACCCCGCAGCACCGGCGCCGACGACGATAAGATGCGTCAGATGCAGAGGGGCCACCGTCAGGGAATTTGCGTGCCTTCGGCAGCTACCGCTTTTTGAACGGCGGGACGCGCCAGCATGCGCGCGCGGTGTTCCATGACGCGGGGTACTTTTGCGGTATCCACGCCGTCACCTTCTATCCAGGAAGCGATGGTGAACAGGTACGGATCGCAGATCGTGTACTTCTCACCCATTACCCACGGACCCTTGATGAGCTTGTGCTCGATCAGCCCAAAGTATTCCGTCACGTTCGACGGCACTTTGCGCTTCATCGCCTCGACCGCTGCGGCGTCGTCCGCCCACCGCGTGCCCCGCATGCGGTGGGCGTGCGCGACATGCACCGTCGAACAGAGATAGCTATTGAACTCCTGAACCTGCGCCAGGGCGAAGGGATCGCCGAGCGGGGCGAGTTCGGCCTGCGGAAAACGCTGCGCGACAAAGCACAGGAGCGCGGGCGTTTCGGTAAGCGTGCCGCTTTCGGTCACCAGTGCGGGAACGCGCCCTTTCGGGTTTACCGCGAGGTATTCGGGGCTCCGCTGGCTCTGTGAGCGAAAATCGACCAGAACCGCCTCGTACGGCGTACCTGCCTCTTCCAGCGCAATGTGCGTCGCGAGCGCGCATGTACCGGGGGCGTAGTAAAGTGTGAACATGCCGTTCGTCCTTCCCATCGGGCGCCGCGTGGCTCAGGTCGCGACGACAGGTAATATCGGAACATCGGAGCCGGTGGGAGAAGATAAATGACTGATGACGCCGCTTGGCCGTTCGCCCAGCACGTTTGCCGCACCAGCTATGCGGATTTGCCCTCCAGCGCCGTGGAATCCGCCCGTCGCGATATCCTCGATACTTTTGGCTGCATGCTCGGCGGCAGCGGCTCTCCGGGGATCGATGAGCTCTTTGCGGTGATCGGCGGGTGGGGCGGGCGTGAGGAAAGCCGTGTGCTGTTGCGGGGCACCCGCCTGCCGGCGCCACAGGCGGCGCTGCTGAATGCCAGCATGGGTCATGCGTTGGATTTCGACGACACATTGGACACCGGGGGTTCCATCCATCCCGGCGTTTCCGTGCTGGGGTCGGTCCTCGCGGTATGCGATAGCCTGGGGGGCGCCAGTGGGGGTATCGGCGGGCGTGATGTCCTGTTGGCGGTAGTCCTGGGGCTGGACGTATCGTGCCGTATCGCGCTCGCGAGCACGCTCGACCGGGGTTGGCATCGCACCGCGGTGATCGGGGTCTTTGGCGCCACCGCGGCCGCAGGCAAACTGATCGGTCTGACGCCGGAACAGATGCTCGCCGCCTTCGGCATCGCCTACAGTCACGCCGCCGGCAATCGCCAATGCATCCTGGACGGGGCGCTGACCAAGCGGATGCAGGCGGGCCAAGCGGCAAGCGCCGGCGTTTTCTCTGCCCTGTTGGCGCAGACCGGGTTCACCGGTGCGCGGAACATCTTCAATGGCCGTTTCGGCTTCTTCGAGCTGTACCAACCCAACGGATACGACGCATCGGTGCTGCTGCGCGACTTGGGCACGGCTTTCCGCGGCGAGGCGCTGAGCTACAAGCCCTACCCCTGCGGTCGGCCACTGCATGCGGCGATCGATGCGGCGCTCGCGGCACGAGCGCGGCTCGAAATCGAGCGGCCGGAGGACATCGCATCGGTGACGATCGAGGCGGACCCCGCCGGACACAGCGACCAGTTCGGCCGCGGGCCGGCGAAGCGCCGCCCCACCCAGGTAGTGGAGGCGCAGTTCGCCCAACCCTTCCTGGTCGCCACCGCCTTGGCGCATGGCAAGGTAGGGATAGCGGAGGTCGATGGTCTGGGGGATGCCTCGGTCCTGTCACTATCGGATCGGATCGCCGGCGTTGCGCGCGCTCACCGGCCGAGAGGGTCGCTCCGCATCACGGTGCAACGGACCGACGGACGCTCGGTTACAGTCGTAGCCAGCGATCCCGTCGGGTCGCCGCAGAAGCCGCTTACCAATGCCCAGCTCGAGACTAAGTTCCGCGACTGCGCGGGTAATGCGGTGCAGCCGCTGTCGGATGCGAGTTTAGACGGGCTACTGGCGGCAATCAGGCGATTGGAAACCCTGCCGGATGCGCGCGAGCTGATGACCGCATTCGCCGGTTAATGAAGCGATACCGTAGGGAGATTTCCGATGCGACACGCCGCGAATTCAGGGGCCGACAAAAGGCGGCAAAGCTTACCAAATTCGAGCTTCCGAGATCGACGGCTGAGCGGGATTGTATCCGCCCGGTCGCTTCGATAATTTGCGAACAGCGCATAAGGAGAGATCCGGTATGGCCATCATCGTTGGCACTGGCGATTTCAAATACCGCATTGTCGAGGATTGGGCGAAGCTCCCGGACAGCTGGTCGTTCAAGGAGGTCGGCGCGGTCGGGGTCGATGCCAAGGACAACGTCTATGTCTTCAACCGCGGCGAACATCCCGTGATGGTGTTCGATCGTGGGGGCAATTTCCTTCGCTCATGGGGCGAGGGCCAGTATCCGCGGGCGCATGGCGTCCATATGGGGCCGGACGATTCGATCTATTTGACCGACGATGGCGGCCATTTCATGCGGAAATGCACGCTGGAGGGCAAAGTGTTGCTCGAACTCGGGGTGCCCGGCAAACCGGCGCCCTATATGAGCGGCGAGCCGTTCCACCGCTGCACCCATACCGCCCTCTCGCCGAAGGGCGAAATCTATGTCTCGGACGGCTATGGCAACGCCAAGGTGCACAAATACTCGCCTGACGGCAAATTGCTGATGTCCTGGGGCGAGCCCGGCACCAATCCCGGCGAGTTCAACATCGTGCACAATATCTGCACCGACGCCGATGGCTGGGTCTATGTCGCCGACCGCGAGAACCATCGCGTTCAAGTGTTCGACGGCAACGGCAAATACGAGACGCAGTGGAACAATCTGCACCGGCCTTGCGGGCTCTACATGGACTATACCCGCCACCCGGTCTGCTATATCGGCGAGCTCGGCCCGGTGCAGCCGGTCAACCGCAACAGCCCGAACCTCGGCCCGCGGGTCAGCATCGTCGACAACCGGGGCAAATTGCTGTCGCGCTTTGGCGACATGCACGCCGGCACCGCCCCGACAGCGTTTCTCGGCCCGCACGGGCTCAGCGTCGACTCGCGCGGAGACCTCTATGTCGGCGAAGTCTCGTGGACGCAATGGCCGCAATTCTACCCCGACACGCCGCGGCCGGCTTATATCCGCTCATTGCAGAAATACGAGCGGGTGCACTGAGGAGAACTCGAATGGCAGAGATCGTCGGCACCGGAGACTTCAAGTACCGCATTGTCGAGAACTGGGCGAAGCTGCCGGACGGCTGGTCCTTCAAGGAGGTCGCCGCGGTCGGCGTCGACAACAAGGACAATGTCTATGCATTCAATCGCGGCGAGCATCCGGTCATGGTGTTCGACCGCGACGGAAACTTTCTGCGGTCCTGGGGCGAGGGCCAATACCCGCGGGCGCATGGCGTTCATATGGGGCCGGACGATTCGATCTACCTGACCGACGATGGCGGCCATTTCGTGCGCAAATGCTCGCTCGACGGCAAATTGCTCTTGGAGATCGGCGTTCCCGGCAAGCCGGCCCCCTATATGAGCGGCGAGCCGTTCCACCGCTGTACCCACACCGCCCTCTCCCCAAAAGGCGAGATTTATGTTTCCGACGGCTATGGCAATGCCAAGGTGCACAAATATTCGCCGGACGGCAAATTGCTGACGTCGTGGGGCGAACCCGGCACCGGCGAGGGCGAGTTCAACATCGTGCACAACATCTGCACCGATGCGGACGGCTGGGTCTATGTCGCCGACCGCGAGAACCACCGCGTCCAGGTGTTCGACGGCAACGGCAAATACGAGACGCAGTGGAACAATTTGCACCGCCCCTGCGGCCTCTACATGGACTATACCCGCCACCCGGTCTGCTATATCGGCGAGCTCGGGCCGTCGATGGCGGTCAATTTGAAGAGCCCGAACCTCGGTCCCAGGGTCAGCATCGTCGATCACCAGGGCAAATTGCTGAGCCGGTTTGGCGATCCGCATGCGAGCCTGGCGCCGACCGGGTTCATCGGCCCGCACGGCATGTGCGCCGATTTCCCGCGGCGACCTCTATGTCGGCGAGGTCGCGTGGACCTTGTGGCCGGGAGCCTTCCCTGGCGAGCCGAGGCCCGAAAATTTGCGCTGCTTCCGCAAATTCGAGAAAGTCCACTGATCTCAGCGGTCTCTAACGGGCGCTCTGGGGGACGGGTATGGGCCAGGTCAGTGTGCCGGTGAACGGCCGCTCCTATGCGATCAGCTGCGATGATGGGCAGGAGACCCGTATCAGGCGCCTTGCGCAATATGTCGACGCGAAGGTTGCCGAATTCGTCGGAAGCGTCGGTCAGGTCGGAGAGGCCCGGCTGTTGCTGCTCGCCGCGCTGGTCATTGCCGACGAGCTCTCGGACGCGAACGACGCGCTGGAACGCGAGCGCAGCCGCGCCGAAAACGCGTCAAATGAAAGAGACGAAACGGCAAGGCGGGTCACCCCTATTGCGGCGGGGTTGCAAACACCCTAGCTTCCCCGTTGCGGAGTGGGGCTGGACGGTGCGTTAGGCCGCATGTTGCCCCGGGGCCGATACCTACCTCTTGGGGGCCGTCCCTGTCGAAGTCGTGGCTTCGACACATGGTCACCCACCTGCTACGGCGGGCCACGGAGGAGTTGCACGCCGACGGCTGAACCGGCTCCACTTCGCAAGCCATCTCCCGCCCTGGGGGCCGCGTGAACATCCTGTTTTGTGGAGACGTCGTCGGCCGTTCCGGCCGGGATGCGGTCAAAACGCACGTGCCGGCCCTGCGCCGTCAGTTCGCCCTCGACCTCGTCGTCGTCAATGCGGAGAACGCGGCCGCAGGCCGCGGCCTGACCGAACGCCTGTGCGGCGAATTTTACGATTCCGAAGTCGATGTATTGACCACCGGCAATCACGTCTGGGACCAACGTGAGATCATCCCATATCTCGACCGCGATCCGCGGGTTCTCCGCCCGGCGAACTTCCCGAAAGGAACTCCCGGTGCCGGATGGCGGCTTCATCCAGTCGGAGGGCAGAGCGTCCTCGTCGTCAACTTGATGGGCCGGCTGTTCATGGATGCGCTCGATGATCCCTTCGCCCGCCTCGAAGAGCTTCTGGCTGAATATCGGCTCGGCGTCGACGCCACGGCGATCCTCGTCGATTTTCACGCCGAGGCGTCCAGCGAGAAGATGGCGCTCGGTCATTTTGCCGATGGCCGCGTCTCGGCCGTCTTCGGGTCGCACTGCCACGTGCCGACCGCCGACCACCAGATCTTTCCGGGCGGCACCGCCTACCAGACCGATGCCGGAATGTGCGGCGATTACGATTTCGTGATCGGCATGCAAAAAGGCCCGGCGGTTCTCAAATTCGTCACCAAAATGCCGGGCGAGCGCGCGCAAGTCGCCGAGGGCGAAGCGACGTTGTGCGGCATCCTGCTCGAAACCGACGACAAAACCGGTCTGGCTCTGTCGGTCGAGCCGATCCGCATCGGCGGCCGTCTCGCTCGGCATCTGCCTCAGCGCTGAGAATTCGATCTGCCGGCCCTGTCGCCCCTCCGCGATCGCCTTTTTCCCGCTGGACTGGGCAGTGTCGTCCAGGCCTTTACCCACAGGAATTACCGCATCTATGCGAGCGGAAACGCCGTTTCGCTGATCGGGGTGTGGATGCAACGCGTCGCGGTCGGCTGGCTGGCGTGGACCCTGACCCATTCCGGCGCCTGGCTCGGCATCATCTCGATGGCCGAATTCTTTCCGGTGGTGTTTTTGAGCCCGCTCGCCGGCGCTCTCGCCGACCGTCGCGACCGTGTCGGCATCATCCGGGTAACGCAGATCGCCGGCACCATCGAGGCAACCCTGCTCGCGGTTCTCGTCTACACCGGCGCTATCACGATCGAGCTGTTGTTCGCGCTGACATTGCTGCTCGGCGTCTTCAACGCGGTGGCGCAGCCCTCGCGCCTGGCGTTGATCCCGACCCTGGTCGATCGCGCGGCGTTGCCCTCGGCGCTGGCCATCAATGCGATCATCTTCAATTCGGCGCGCTTTCTCGGGCCGGCGGTCGCCGGCATCGTCATCGCCAAGGTCAGCGTCGGCGCCGCCTTCGCGGTCAATGCCGCGACCTACATCGTGTTTCTCGTGGCGATGGCCAATTTGCGCGGCATCCCCGCTTTGCCCGTCGCCGCGACCCAGAGTGTCCTCAAGGCCTCGGCCGAAGCGTATGGCTATGCCAGCCGTCACCCCGGCATCGCGCCGATGCTGCTGCTGTTCACGGTCACGACGGTCGGGACGCGCGGCTTTGTCGAGCTGTTTCCTGGGTTTGCCGACGGCGTCTTTGGGCGCGGGCCGGAGGGTCTGGCAACCTTGACCTCGACGGTTGGGCTCGGCGCGATCTTTGGTGCCGGCTGGATGCTCCTGCGCCCCGCTATCACCGGATTGACCCAACTCGTGCTCGGCAACACTTTGATCATTTCGCTGGCGATCCTCACCTTTACTCTGACGAACCAGTTCTACCTCGCGCTTCCCTGCGTCTTCGTCGCGGGCGCCGCGATGACGATCACCGGGGTCGGCGCGCAGACCTTGATCCAGGCTGCGGTCGACATTCGGATGCGCGGCCGGATCATGGCGCTCTACGGGATGATCTTCCGCGCCGGCCCGGCGGTGGGAGCGGTTCTGATGGGCTCGCTCAGCGTGCGTTTCGGCCTGCGCCTGCCGCTCGCTGTGGGCGCGCTCGTCTCATGCGGCTTTTGGGTGTGGGCCCGGTTCAAGCAAAGGCGCATCGCCGAAACGCTCGAAGCCGACCCAGTCGTAATGTCGGATAACACCGGGCCGGCAGCGGCCGGGACCCCGTCATGACGGGCCCGCATCTTTTCTGTTTCGGTTTCGGCTACACCGCGCGGGTGCTCGCGCGCCGGCTCGCCGCCGAGGGCTGGACCGTCGGTGGCACCTGCCGAGCCGCCGACAAGGCTTCGGCGCTGAGCGCGGCCGGGTTTCCCGCCAAAGTCTTCGACGGCGATCACCCGTTGCCGGGGGAAGCGTTGGACGGGATCACGCATCTTCTCATGTCGGTTCCTCCCGATGCCGCTGGTGACCCCGTGCTGACAAGGCATGGCGAGGACATCGCCGGGATTAGGGGCCTCCGTTGGCTCGGCTATCTTTCGACGACTGGTGTGTACGGCGACCGCGGCGGCGGCTGGGTGGACGAGACCGCCGATTTGTCGCCGAGCGGGGAGCGCGGCCGCCGGCGGGTCGCCGCCGAGGCAGGCTGGCTCGACCTCTGGCAGCGCCGCGGAGTGCCGGTGCATATCTTCCGCCTCGCCGGCATTTACGGCCCCGGCCGCAGCCCGTTCGAGGCTCTGCGCGCCGGAACGGCGAAACGGATCGACAAACCGGGTCAGGTATTCTCCCGTATCCACGTCGAGGATCTGGTGCGTTTGCTCGCTGCCTCGATAAGCCAGCCGCGGCCCGGGGCCCTCTATAATGTCTGCGACGACGATCCAGCGGCACCCGAGGCCGTCGTCGCGCACGCCGCCGCCTTGCTGGGCATGGCGGCGCCGCCGCTCGTGCCGCTCGAAGCCGCCGGGCTCTCGCCGATGGCGCGCAGCTTCTACGACGACAACAAGCGGGTGTCGAACCGGCTGATCAAGAGCGAGCTCGGTGTGAGCTTGCTATACCCGGACTACCGCGCTGGCCTGGCCGCGGTCCTCGCGGACGAGGCTTGCCCGGAGGGCCGGCATCCGGCATCGTCGGGCTAGGAGATCAACCAGGCCTTCGGGAGGAAATGGCGGTATGACGAATTACAATGTCCTGATCTTGGGAGCTTCTTACGGCTCACTGCTGGCAACAAAGCTGCTGTTCGGCGGCCACAAGATAACGATGGTGTGCCTTCCGGCGGAAGTGGAGGCGTTCAACAAAGAGGGGGCCCAAATCCGGCTGCCGGTCAGAGGCAGAAGGGAGCCGATCGAGCTCGACTTCGCGGAAATTGCCGGGCAAGCTCGCCGCAGCTGGCCCCGGCGATGTCAACCCGAGGGACTACGATCTCGTCGCTTTGGCGATGCAGGAGCCGCAATACCGCTCCCCCGGGGTTCGCGAATTGCTCGACGCGGTGGCGACGTCGCGCGTGCCGTGCATGTCGATCATGAACATGCCGCCCTTGCCTTATCTGAAGCGCATCGCCGGGCTGAAGACCGACGCGCTCAAACCCGCCTTTACCGATGCCGGCGTCTGGGACAATTTCGAGCCCGGCCACCTGACCTTGTGCAGCCCGGACCCGCAGGCCATCCGGCCGCCCGGCGAGAAGATCAACGTCCTTCAGGTCACCTTGCCGACCAATTTCAAGGTGGCCCGGTTCGACTCCGACAAATCCACCGCGATCTTGCGCGAGATGGAGGCCAACATCGAGGCCGCGCGGTACGATCCGGGTGACGGGCCGATCCAGCTGCCGGTCAAGTTGAAGGTCCACGACTTCGATCTTCGTGCCGCTCGCCAAATGGGCGATGCTGCTGACCGGCAACTACCGCTGCGTCACAAAGGATGGCGCGATCGACATCAAGGACGCCGTGCACAACGACTTGAGCACGTCGAGGTCGGTCTATAACTGGGTGAGCGGCGTATGCGAGCGGCTCGGCGCATCGCCTGACGATTTGGTGCCATTCGAGAAATACGCTGCCGCCGCAAACGACCTGGTACGGCCGTCCTCGGCCGCCCGGGCCCTCAACAACGGCGCCCCCAATATCGAGCGGACGGACCGGCTCGTGCAGCTGATCGGCGCGCAATACGGCATGCGCAATGCGGTCGTGGATCAAACGGTCGCTCTCGTGGACGCCCGGCTGGCCGCCAATCGAAAAGCCGCTGCCTGACCTCTCGCCGAGGCGCCCGGTGCCGTGATCGATTACGGGCTGCGGACCCTCGGCGTGGAAACTATCCGCGCCTACACCGACCCGAGCAATCTGGCTTCGCAAAAAATTCTACTGCACTGCGGCCTCAGACGAGCCGGCGAAATCGACCTCATCCGACCGAGACGCAATGGTGCACAACGTGCACCTTTGCTCCGTATCTCGCAGCGGTGGTTTGGCCGCCTGGAACGACTGGCGGTCAATGGATCGTGCAGGAAGTGCGGGTGACGCGATAGGTCGAGAAATACCCGATCGTGTGGGTAGAGATGCGCAGGAACGCATATTCGCTGAAACCGGGCTTCAGCTGGTCGGCGACCTCGAGGCGGCACGTATTGCCCGGCAACAAAGTCACGGTCATCGTGCGCGTGCTTTGTGGATCATTCTGGACGCGCACAAGCCGGCCGTCCGGCGCCGTCCGCCAAGACGCATATGCCGCGTCGTCACCGGAGCTGCTCAGCACCTGCATCATTGCATTTCGATCCTGGTACGGACCGGCGCTGCGGTTGCGGCCCTCGGAAAGATTGCCGCCCCCGGATACCGTTATCTGCAGGTTGTGGTGCACGGCGATGCCGGGGTGAACTTCCGGCCGCACCATATCCATGATCGAATCATAGGTGAGATCGATCACTGTGTTCGCTGCAGCATTCCCGGCCAGCGCACCGCATACCGCCAACCCGGTGATGACGGACACCAACAGCCGAACCGCTTTGCCGTGTAGATCGATCATCGTGCCTGTCTGCCTATCTTAGGCGTTGAGATATCATAATAAGGCATCGTGCGCTCTCGGCCAATCGGCCCATCCTGCCCACGGACAGTGTCCTGGTGTTCGGTAGCTGCAGGTTGCTATCGCGACGTATAGTGAGGGATAGCTCGCGGTTGAGCTTGGCGTTGCCGTGTCCGGCCCTAGCCATTGGCTGCGGATCCCTTCAACCCTTTGATCTGCTGCCAGTGCGGCAACGGGGCGGTTAGTGGCTAGTGATTGACCCTAGTGCGGTCATCCCTCTCTCACTCCGTTCGCGCGGCCCGCGGCACTCCTCCCTGCGATGCGGCCGAAGACGGCGCCGGACATCAGGCCCGTGCCGCTGGCGTAGTTGTGGTAGAAGAGGCCGCCGACGATTTCGCCGGCGGCGTAGAGGCCGGGGATCGGGCGGCCGGTGGTGTCCTCGACCTCGGCGTTGCCGGTGATCTTGAGGCCGCCGAAAGTGAAGGTGATGCCGGTCGTCACGGCGTAGGCCTCGTAGGGCGGCTGGTCGAGGCGCTGGGCCCAGTTGGTCTTGTCGATCGGAAGGCCGCTCGTCGAGAGGCCATCGCGGATATTGGGGTTGAAGGGCACCTCGGGCCGAGGCGCGGCATTGAAGGCCCGCACAGTCTCCAGAAAGCTGCGCGGGTCGACGCCTTCGAGCCGCTCGGCCAGGGTCTCGAAACTGTCGGCCTTTTCCTTGGTGATGCGGGGGATGCGGTATTCCTCGCGCAAGAGGTGGACGACCTTCTGATCGAAGATCTGCCAGGCGAACATGCCGGGTTGGTTCAGGATCTCGCCGCCGTATTTGGCGTAGGTGTAGCTGTGGAAATCGAGCCCCTCGTCGAGAAAGCGCTCGCCCGTGGCGTTGACGACGATGCCGAACGGGTAGTTGTGCTTCTGGAAGCGGTCGCCGACATCGAGGTCGCCAAAGGGCGGGGCGTTCAGATCCCAGGCGACGGCGTGCGCCCCCGACCAGTGTCCGGCGACCGCGGCGCCGAGATCGAGCGCCATCTTCAATCCTTGGCCGGTGTTGAACCGCGTGCCGCGCACCTTGGCGAGGTCCCAGTTGGGCCCGAGATAGCGCGCCCGCATCTCGGCATTGGCCTCGAACCCGCCGCAGGCGAGGATCACCGCTTTGGCGCGCAGGTCATGGAGGCGGCCCTGATGGCGCACGCGCACACCCTCGACGCCGCGGTCGCCCTGCAACAGGCGGATCGCCGGGGTCTCGTAGAGCACCGTGATCCCGTCGCGCGCGGCTCTTGCGTGCAGGGCCTTCATCAATTCCTTGCCGCCGCCCCAGATATGGCAGGCGAGCCCGCCCCAGAATTTGAACTTGCCGTCGACCCGGAACGCCTGGCGGCCGAGGCCGAGCTGGAAGCGCACGCCCTTGCCGCGCATCCACACCCCGGTCTCGAAGCTGCGGCGGATCAGGATTTCGGTCATGTCGGGGTCGCAGCGGTACTGGGTGAGGCGGCCCATATCGTCGAAATACTGCTCCTCGGTGTAGGTGCCGAAATCGACGTCCCTGAGTTCGGTCTCGTTCATGTCGGGGATCAGGCGCGCAAGGTCCTCGCCGCCGTGATAGACGACGCGAAAGGCGCCGCCGGTGAAGGCCGAGTTGCCGGCGCGCGCTTCCTCGGGGGCGATTTCCAGCATCAGCACCCGGGCGCCGTTTTCGCGCGCCGACAAGGCGGCACAGGTCGCGGCGTTGCCGGCCCCGACGACGATGACGTCGAGCTCTTCGCTCCCAGGTATTTCCATTGCCTAATCCCTCCGCGAACCCGGCATTGCCGAGATTGCTTCGTCGCTGCGCTCCTCGCAATGACATCTTGATGTGTTGTCATTGTTAGCGAAGCGAAGCAATCTCACTGGGGTTTCGGGAGACGCAAGATGGCCGAGGAGACGATACGATTGGCGCACTACGCGGCCGGCCTTCGCTACGAGGACCTGCCCGCGCCGGTCGTGCAGCAGGCGAAGGACTGCATCATCGACACGGTGGCGGCCGGCATCTGCGGCAGCGCCCTGCCGTGGAGCCGCATCGTCATCGACTATGCCGAGCGCACCGGGCCCGGCGGCAAATGCCGTATCTTTGGCGGAAAGGGACGCCGGTTCAGGCGCCGGCTGCGGCGCTCGCCAATGGCGCCCTCGCCCATGCCTTCGAGCTCGACAGCCTGACGCGGCCCGGCGCCGGCGCCCATCCCGGCGCGACCGTGTTGCCGCCCGCTCTCGCCGTCGCCCAGGAACGCGGCGCCGATGGCCGGGCATTGATCGCCGCCTTTGTCGCCGGCAACGAGGTGATGATCCGGATCGGGCGCGCCACCGGGCACACCAACGAGGCGCGCGGCTTTCATGCGCCGGGCACCACCGGCCCATTCGGCGGGGCGGTCGCAGCCGGCCATCTCTTGCGGCTCGATGCGAGAGCAATGACCAATGCGCTCGGCATTGCCGGGTCGCTGTGCGGCGGCTTGCTGGAATTCGCCCGCGGCGATGGCGGCATGATCAAGCGGCTGCATTTGGGGCGAGCCTCGGAAGCCGGCGTCCTGGCCGCGAGCCTCGCCGCCGGTGGTTTCGCGGGGCCGCGCACCGTCCTCGAAGGCGAGTTCGGGTTTCTCAAGGTCTTTTGCACGAAATGGGATACGGCCGAGCTTACCCGCGGCCTCGGCGAGGAGTTTGTCGTCTCGACCGCGGTGCTGAAGCGCTATCCGTGCCACGCGACCGCGCATCCCGCGGTCAAGGCGGTACGCGACCTGCAGGCCGAGCACGGTTTTACCGGCGCCGAAATCGAGGCGATCACCGTCACCGGCACCCCGCGCACGGTCGAGCGCCATAACATTGCGGAGCCGGCCGATTTGATGCTGGCGCAATACAGCATCCCGTTCTCCGTCGCGTTGGCCCTCTGGCGCGAGGCGCGCGACCCCGAATCCTGGGACGAGACGGCATTGGCCGACCCGCGGATCCGCGCCCTCTGCCGGCGCGTCAGGGTGGTGCCGGAACCGAACGGCGAGCATGGCGGGACGGTGACGATCGCGCTCGTCGACGGGCGCCGTCTCGAACGCCATGCCGAGAGCGGAATGCTCGAACCCGGCGAACTCGCCGACAAATTCCTGCGACTGACCCGCGCGGCGCTCGGCGAGCACCTTTCGAGGACGCTGTTCGAGCGATTGCAGCGGTTGGAGGAGGAAGAGAGCCTGGATTGGCTGACCTAGATTTCACCCGACGCGGCCGTCGACGGCGCGGCGCAGCACCATTCCCGGAGTGGCTCCGGTGTGCTGCGCATTTTCGACGACAATGACGCCGTTGACGAGCACAGTCGTGCGGGCGCCGGTCGGGTATTGGTGCGGCTCGGCGTAGGTGGCGCGGTCCTTGAAGTCGGCGGGATCGAAGATCGTGATGTCGGCCCGGTAGCCCTCTCTGAGCAAGCCGCCATCGCGCAGCCGGAGGGCCCGCGCCGTCGCTCCCGTCATTTTGTAGACAGCCTGCTCTAGTGGCAGCAGGTGCTGCTCGTGAACATAGCGGCCGATGATCCGCGGAAATGTCCCGTAAAACCGCGGATGCGGCATTCCTTGGCTGACGACCCCGTAATCGGCGACGCAATTGCCGTCCGATCCGACCAGAGCCGACGGGGAGCGGACGATCTCGCAGATGTCCTCTTCGGCGATCGAGGTGATCAGCACGCGGGTCGCGCCGTTATCCTCGATCAGATAATCGCAGACGAGATCGACCGGGTCACGGCCGCGGGCCGCGGCGAGCGCGGCGATCGTTTCTCCGGCATGGTGCGGCAGGCGCGGCGACACCGAGATCTGCACGCACTCCCAGGATGGGATGCGGCCCCAATTGTTGAGCCCGTCGCGATCGATCTCGTCGCGGAGCCGCCCGCGGGTTTCCGGCAGCGCAAGGCGGGTCAGCATCGCCTCCAATCCGCCGATTTGGACCCAGGGCGGCAGCAGGTTCTTCAGCGGATTGGCCCCGGCCGTATAGGGGTAGGCGTCGCAATCGATGTCGCAGCCTTCGGTGCGGGCCTCATCGATCATTGCCAAGACCTGCGCCGCTTTCCCCCAATTGTCGGTTCCCGAGCATTTCAGATGCACGATCTCGACATGCACCCGCGAGGCGCGGGCGAAATCGATCGCCTCCGCGACAGCGTCGAGGACCTTGTTCGAACTCGTCCCGGATATGGGTGAAATAGGCGGCGTTGTGCCGCTGCAGCACGGGACCGAAGGCGAGCATTTCGGAGCGCTCGGCGAAGCTGCCCGGCGGCGTGAAGAGGCCCGACGACATACCGAGCGCGCCGGCGCCGAGCCCCTCCTCCAACAGCGTAATCATCTCTGCGAGCTCGGCCGGGCGCGGCGCGCGGTCTTCGAGCCCCATCACCATCAGCCGCAAGGTGTTGTGGCCGACCAGCATCCCGGTGTTGACCGCAACCGCGGGAAAAGTGTCGAGATATTCGGGAAACCGCATCTCGCGGAACGGCAGCCACGGCGCTCCGCCGCTCAGATAATCGGCGAGCAACTGCGCCTTTCCCGGCAGGACCGGCGCGACCGAGAACCCGCAATGCCCGATGATCTCGGTCGTGACGCCCTGGCGCACCTTGCTTTCGGCCTTTGGATTGATCGGTAACGTGAAGTCCGAATGCGTCTTGATGTCGATGAACCCCGGCGTCACCACCAAACCCTCGGCATCGATGACCTTGGCCGCGTCTTCCGGCACCGAGCGGCCCATCGCGGTGATCCGCCCGGCGCGAACGGCGACATCGCCGATTTCCCCGGGCCGGCCGCTGCCGTCGATAACCGTGCCGCCGCGGATCAGGATGTCGGAGGTCATCGCCATGGGATCCCATCGGGTCTTCGCAGCATCTGCGGCCGCAGTATAGGTCAGGACAAGCCGGCAGCTGCTATCCTCTTCCGGCTCCGCACTCGCTGCGTCATACAGAGGCGGCGGATTGCGGAAAGCAGGAGCACGGCATGAGAGACAGGGGCGGAATACCGGCAGGCGCTGCGCGACGGGCGGCGGGTCTGGGTCATGGGCGAGGGTCTCGTCCAGGATGTGACGACGCATCCGGCGACCCGCGCGATGGTCGACGAATATGTCGCCTGGTACGACCTTCATCTCGACCCGGCCTGGCAGGAGATCGCGATCCGCCCGCCCGATGCCGAGAGTGAACGCATCCCCTGGGCCTATGTCGTGCCGAAGAGCGCCGACGACCTGGCGGGCATGGGGCGCTTCTTTTCCGCCACGACATTTTTGAGCGCCGGCAACATCACCCACACTCCGTGTTACGGGCACATGATCGCGCTCGGCGTGCAGGCCTCGGTCGAGGAGCGCAACATCTCCCCGGAGCAGATCGCCAACGCCGCCCGGTACCGCGAGATGATCGCGCGCACCGGGCATTTCCTGACCTTCTGCGGCGGCGCCCCGACGATCGGCGCCCGCATGCGCGAGGACCCGGCCGAACGCACCGCGCTGAAGCTGGTGCGCGAGACCGACGGCGGCATCGTCATCCGCGGCAAGATCGGCATGCATACGAGCCCGGCCTTTGCCGAGGATGTTTATGTCGGCAGCCTCTGCGGCCTCCAGGTCGACGGGCATCGCGCGACTTTCATCGTCCCGGTCAATGCGCCCGGCGTCACAACGGTCTGCCGCAAGATCGCGGTGCGCGATGACAACCCGTTCGTCGCGCCGCTGAGCAGCCGCTATGACGAGCTCGACGGCCAGATGTGGCTCGACGATGTCTTCATCCCGTGGGAGCGGGTCTTTCTGCTCGGTGAATCACCCGAGCCGGTCGTCCGCTGGCTGATCTGGCACCACCTCTACGGCTGGCTTTCAAAAGCCGAGTTCACGCTAGGCCTCGCGCTCGCGCTGAGCCATGCGATGGGTCTGGTGAAGCACGACCAGACGATCGAGCACCTGGTCGATCTGGCGATCGAGGTGCAGACCGTGCGCAGCTGCCTCACCGCCTGCGAGTGCGACCCGCGGTTCACCGAAACGGGCTATTGCGTTCCCAACCACGCCCACCTCGCGGTCGGCGGCATCGCGATATTGAAGGCGCGCCAGCGCATGGCCGAGATCCTGCGCATCGTGCCCGGCTCGTCGCTGGTGGTCTGCCCGTCGGACAGGGATCTCGCCGCGCCCGAGGTCGCCGCCGGGTTAGCGGATTCTTTCGGCGGCGGCGGCTATACGGCATTGCAGCGATCGGCCTTGCTGCAGATGGCGTGGGACCACGTCTCGTCGGCGCTCGACGGCCGCGAATCCGCTTTCGAATTGCATGCCAGCGGCGGCATCCCGGCGTGGCGCGGCCGGCTGCGCCGCAGCTTCGAGCGCTATAACGAGCTCGCGAACGCGGTCGCCCGCCGGCTCGACCTGGCGATGCCGGAGATCGAGCTTGGCAGCCTTCGCGAGGTGCCGTGGGCGCCACGCCGCACCGTCTCGCCGCCTCCCGCGTCAGGGAAAGGCTGAGAGCCCACCGGGAAATGGTTTTCGCAGGATTAGGCTATCGCCCGCGCTACTGGCCTCGTGTTGTCAATCGTGGGTCTGTGTCTGACTAATAGTTTCGTCAAGCATTGGATCGGCACGCAGTCTCCGGCGTGGCCGCGATGCGTACCATACAAGGATGAAGTTGAAGTCTCGCACGAGTTGGGCGGTCGCGCTGCACGCACGTTCAGCTCGTTCAACGAGCACCGCCAATTCTTCGACGACCGGAACAGGGGCAATTTCTTGCATACCGATTTGCTCACGTTGCCAAGCCCGGATTCGTTAATGAATCGGGCGTCCCGAACTCGTCCAATCGAGCGTCCGGGAATCGTCAAAAGTATCAAGTATTTGACCCCCAATTGCTGCGGGTTGTACCTAGGGCGGCGTTAGGCTTAATACTGACGGACGTGACAATATGGGGTTAGAGCCGTGACGCCTCATCTTCCGATCGTGGGCATCGGCGCCTCGGCCGGCGGGGTCGAGGCACTGGAGGCATTTTTCAGAGCCGCGCCGGACGAGAACGACATAGGCTTTGTGGTCGTCACCCACCTGCCGCCGGACCGCGACAGCTTGCTGGCCGAGATCCTCGGCCGCGCTACCCAAATGCCGGTAGTCAACGCACGCGACGACCAGCCGGTCGAAGCGCGGCACGTCTACGTTCTGCCATCCAGCGCGGTTTTGACTATCCGTAAGGGGCGGCTCCGTCTTCGGCACACCGGGACTGCGGGGCGTGAACGCGCCCCGGTAGATGTGTTCTTTACCTCCCTCGCCGAGGACCAGCGAGAGCACGCGATAGGTGTCGTGCTCTCCGGCGGCGGCAGCGACGGGACGCTTGGTCTCAAGGCGATCAAGGAGAACGGGGGGTTGACAATCGCCCAAGGTTCGAATGTGACGCGACCGCGCTTCGCGGATATGCCTTCCAATGCGGTGGCGTCGGGCTTTGTCGATCTGGTGCTGCCGGCCGAGGAGATCCCCGAGCGGATCATCGCCTATGTCCGCAATTGGGCCGCTCTGGACGCAGAACGTTCGGATCAGACACTGAGGAACATCTATACTCTACTGCAAACACGGACCGGGCACGATTTCAGCGAATACAAGGATCGAACTTTTCAGCGCCGCGTCCAACGGCGCATGCAGGTGGTCCAGACAACAAAACTCGAGGATTACGCCGGCCGGCTGCAAGAAGACGATGACGAGGTCCGCGCGTTATTTCGCGATCTATTGATTGGGGTCACCGATTTTTTCCGCGATACCGAGGCCTTTCGCGCGCTGGAGACGCAGGTCGTACCAAAACTGTTCGAGGGCAAGGGCTCGGGTGACGAGATACGCGTGTGGATAGCCGGTTGCGCCACCGGCGAGGAGGCCTATTCGATCGTGATGTTGTTGCGCGAGCACATGACAATTATGGAGGCGCCGCCGAAGATCCAGGTCTTCGCCACCGATATCGACGAGACCGCGATGACTGTAGCCCGCACGGCGCTGTATCCGGCCACACTGGTTAACGAGGTCTCGCCTGAGCGATTGAAGCGCTTTTTCGTTCAGGAAGGCGCCAGCTATCGTGTAGCCAAAGAGTTGCGCGAGATGTGCATCTTCTCAAGCCACAGTGTGATCCGCGACCCACCTTTCTCTCGCCTCGACCTGATCTCCTGCCGCAACTTGCTGATCTATCTGAAGCCTGGGCTTCAGGGGCAGGTCTTCCCGTTGTTCCATTATGCTCTACGGCCCGGCGGATATCTCTTCCTCGGGCTTTCCGAGAATATTGCGCGATATACCGACCTGTTTGTTGCGCTCAACAAGACGAACCGCGTCTTCCGACGCCGCGATCTGGTCGCGCGACCCCCTCTGCCGTTCCGGCAATTCCTCCCGCACACGGATCGAAGAGTTACGGCCTCGATCGCCGGCGCTGATCAAGAGCTGAACCGCTCCGACTTGCTGCGAAAGGTGGCTAACACCATCGTCGAGCAATTTGCGCCAGCCTATGTCATCGTCGACGAAACCGGCCGGGCACTTTATTTCTCCGCCGGCACCGGAAAATATCTGCAGGCTGCAGCCGGCCCCCCGAACCGCGACATCGTTGCCATGGCGCGCGCGGGACTGCGCCCGGATCTGCGGGCATTGCTGCACCAGGCCAAGCTAGCGGATCGACGCGTGACCCGTGATGGAATTGCAGTGCAGGTCAATGGCGGCGTCCAAATGATCAGCCTTGCAGTCGAGCCGATCAAGGAAGGCACCGAGACGGCTTACGGTATCGTGTTCATCGATCGCGGTCCGATCGAGACGGAGCATGAGACTGCCAACTCGGAAACCCCGCGGAGCGAGGACGTCGCCATCCGGCAGATCGAAAGGGAGCTGAACGAAACCAAGGAGCGCCTACAGTCGACGATAGAGGAGCTCGAGACGGCCAACGAGGAGTTCCGTTCTTCCAACGAAGAGCTGCTCTCGGTCAATGAGGAGCTGCAATCCGCCAATGAAGAGCTGGAAACCTCGAAGGAGGAGGTGCAATCGGTCAACGAGGAATTGCAGACCGTCAATAACGAGCTCAGGAGCAAGATCGACGAGTTGGACCGGGCGAATTCCGATCTGACCAATTTGTTCCAAAGCACCCAAATCGCGACGGTGTTCCTCGACCGGGATCTGGTGATCCGCAGCTTTACGCCGGAGGTGATCAAGCTGTTCAGTCTCATTCCCAGCGACCGCGGCCGACCGCTGACCGACATTGTCAGCCGCATCGACTACCCGGATCTGCAGAACGACATCCGAACCGTCTTCGCCGGCGAGAGAATCGAGCGTCCAGTGAGCCACGTCGGCGGGCAAGGCCATTATCTCGCACGCATCTTGCCCTATCGCACCGATAACGTGATCGACGGCGTGCTCCTGACCTTTGTCGATGTGACCAGCATCGTTGCCGCCGAGGAGCAGCAGAAGGTGCTTGCGGCCGAGCTCAGCCACCGCGTCAAGAACAGTCTCGCCGTGGTTTCATCGATTGCCGAGCGAACTTTGCCGGACGGCGAGCCGAAGGATGACCTGATCGGCCGTTTCCACGCTCTCGGGCAGACCCACGATTTGCTGTCCCGAGGAGGCTGGACCGAGGCGTCCCTGCGGGAGCTCGTGATGCGCGAGCTCGCGCCGCACCTTGCGGGTGATGGTTCCAACGCGGCGGTGAACGGGCCGCCGATTATGCTCAAACCGCAAGCAGCCCTCCTGTTGGCCCTCGTTATGCACGAGCTCACGACCAATGCAGCCAAATACGGCGCCCTGTCGACCCCCGGTGGGCGCGTAAACGTGGCTTGGGCGATCACCGGGGGCGGCCCTCGACATCTCGAGTTGACATGGACCGAGCAAGGCGGGGCAAAAATCGACGCTTTGCCGAACCGAGGGTTCGGCACGGAACTGATCGAACGCGGCATCCGTTTCGAGTTGGAGGGCGAGGCAGAACTCGGTGTGGTGGATGGCGGTCTCCACTGTAGGATAGTCATTCCGGCGGATCCTCGCTACATGACCTTCCGGGCGTCGTCCGGCAGATCGCCAGTTGAGGAAGCGGCTTCATGACGGCGGCGCTCCAAGGGATTAGAGTACTGGTTGTCGAAGACGAATTTCTGGTTGCGACCCTGATCGAAGACATGCTGAGATCCGCCGGTTGCGTGGTGTCGGGCCCTATTCCGCGACTTGCCGAAGCTCTCGATGCGGTGCATCGCGAAACCTTTGACGCAGCGGTCTTGGACGTCAATCTCGCGGGCGACCGGATCGATCCGGTCGCGGATGTGCTGTCTCGGCGGAATGTCCCGTTCGTGTTCGTCACCGGCTACGGCACGGGTGGCTTGCCGGCCGTGTACGCGGAGCGCCCGCGCCTTTCCAAGCCGTTCAAGATGGCGGATCTGCTCGACATGTTGTCGAGCGTCGTCGCCCCTCCTAACGCCTCGGCGTGAGCCACATCGACAGCCGTCAATCCCGGAACAGGCCGCGACGAAACCGGACAGGGCGGTCAACATCCGAACTGAGATTCTGCTGTCGAGTTGCAAGAGAAGTCAGGAGAGCCTATGTGTATCGCTGTCCGACTCCCGTGGTTCGGCTTGCTCTCCCAAGCTCTGTTTGAGCGCTGGACCTGCTCCCCGCACCGTGCCGAAGTTTGACCCTCCGCTCACCATCGAGCGGCGGCAATTTTGTTTTGAAGGAAGATCTATGACGATTGGAACCGTGAAGTGGTTCAACCCCACAAAGGGTTACGGCTTCATTCAACCCGAGGACGGTTCGCAGGATGTGTTTGTTCATATCTCGGCGGTCGAGCGCTCCGGTATCGGCAATCTGCACGAGGGGCAGAAGGTGAGCTTCGACCTCGAGCGCGGCGATCGAGGAAAGACCTCGGCCGTGAATTTGAAGCAGAGCTAGCCGGGGCAGGCGAGCGGCGCCGCTTCGCGCGGCTCCGCGCATCGCTGCTGCGGCAAGACGCAACAAGTCGAAGAGATAGGCTGCTCATGCAAGTTTTCGTGCGCGACAACGACGTCAATTCGGCACTGCGGGTCCTGAAGAAAAAAATGCAGCGGGAAGGCACCTTCCGCGAAATGAAGCGGCGGCGGGCTTATGAAAAGCCGTCCGAACGCCGGGTGCGCGAGAAAGCCGAGGCAATCCGCCGGCACCGCAAGATGCTGCGCAAACGGCTCGAGCGCGAGGGCTACTGATGTAAGTCAGCAGAGTACGCTAGGGAGGGGCACCCGTGGCGTTCAGAACGAATTACCGCTTCGAGCGCGCGGAGCGCGATCGGCTGAAGAAGGCCAAAAAAGACGAGAAACTGAAGCGGCAGCAGGAACGAACTGCCTCGCGTCAGGACGACGGCCCCGCCGAGCAGACCGAAGAGAACGAGGTGCCGAAGGTCTAGTCTCGC
Organism: uncultured Alphaproteobacteria bacterium; assembly: GCA_963700195.1. Lineage (GTDB taxonomy): Bacteria > Pseudomonadota > Alphaproteobacteria > ATCC43930 > CGMCC-115725 > AP-15. Next base: position 290,109 of record CAVOWQ010000010.1, on the reverse strand, counting down.
GCATCGGGACGGAAACGCCTTCGGCAAGAATGCGTCGAGGCACTCCTCTCCCGGAGGGTTCGGGGTCGTGCTATAAACGGCCAACCGGCTCTGGAGGGAGTAATTGCCTGCCATTTATATTCTGAACGGTCCCAACCTCAATCTGCTCGGAGTACGGGATCGGTCGATCTATGGCCGCGATACTTTGGCGGACATCGAGGAGCGGTGCCTGGCCCGCGCCGCATCGCTCGACCTGCAGATCGAGTTCCGGCAGACCAATCACGAGGGCCAGCTCGTCGACTGGATCCAGGAGGCGCGCGAATCCGCCGATGGCATAATTCTCAATGCCGGGGCGTTGACCCATACCTCGGTGGCGGTGCTCGACGCGCTTTTTGCCGCCGAATTGCCGGTCATCGAGGTGCATCTGTCGAACATTTTCCGCCGCGAGAGCTTTCGTCACCATTCCTATGTCAGCTTGGCCGCGACCGGTGTGATCTGCGGTTTGGGGGCTCAGGGTTACGAACGCGCGCTCGACGCGCTCGCCAACCTGATCGAGCGGGAACCGGAAGAGGCCGATCGTTGAGGATCGGCGGCCGTAGCCCGCCTTTTCCCGACGCCGACCTGATCCGCACGCTGGCCGCGCTGCTGACCGAAACCGGCCTGACCGAGATCGAATACGCAATCGGCAATCGCCGCATCCGAATCGCCCGCGTACCAGGCGGAACGGCGCCTGCAGTGGTCCCGGCCACCGCCGCTGCCCGCTCGAGCCCGGTCGAGCATCCCGGCACAGTCAAAGCGCCAATGGTCGGGACGGCCTATCTCGCACCGCAGCCGGGCGACCCGCCCTTCGTGCGGCTCGGCGATTCGGTCGCCGAGGGACAGCCTTTGCTGATCATCGAGGCGATGAAGGTGATGAACCAGATCCGCGCGCACCGCCCCGGCCGCGTCGCGCAGATCCTGGTTGCCGACGCGCAGCCGGTCGAGTATGGCGCCGTCCTGATGCTGATCGAGTGAGGGTTCGGAGGAGGACAGCACTCGCGCGCCGCCTGCGGCGAGATATGACCGAGGCTGAAAAGCGGCTGTGGCGCGAGCTGCAGCAACTCGGGCTTTCCAACCGATTTCGTCGTCAACATCCGATCGGTAAATACGTTGTGGATTTCGCCTGTCCGGCGGCGAAGCTGGTGATTGAGCTCGATGGCGGACAGCATGCAAGCTCGCTTGGGGCGGATGAATTTCGGAGCCGGGAAATCGCCCGGCGCGGCTATCGAATAATCCGGTTCTGGAATGGGGATGTAATGGAAAACATTGAGGGCGTATTGGAGGCGGTACGTCGGGAACTAGAAATCTCCCTCTCCGCCCTTGGGGGCGGAGAGGGTTGGGGTGAGGTGGGGGATTCCAGAGCGCCTGCCGAGACCCACCTCACCCTCCCCATCGCTTGCGCGACGGGTCCCCTCCCTCTCCCCCCTAAAGGGCGGAGAGGGCGAAAGGGCGGCTAAGCCGATGTTCGACAAAGTGCTGATCGCCAATCGGGGCGAGATTGCGCTGCGCATTCATCGCGCGTGCCGCGAGATGGGGATCAAGACGGTCGCGGTGCATTCGACCGCGGACGCCAATGCGATGAATGTGCGGCTCGCCGACGAGACCGTGTGCATCGGGCCGCCGCCGGCGCGCGACAGCTATCTGAATGTCGCGGCGATCCTCTCGGCCGCGACGATCACCGGCGCCGATGCGATCCATCCCGGTCTCGGGTTTCTCGCCGAGGACGCCGATTTCGCCGCGACGGTGGAGGAGCACGGCTTCACTTTCATCGGCCCCTCTGCCGAGCACATCCGGCTGATGGGCAACAAGGTCGCGGCAAAAAAGGCCGCGCGCAAGCTCGGGATTCCGACGGTTCCCGGTTCGGCAGGCGCCGTGCGTGACGTCGCGGCGGCCGAGGCGGCGATTGGCGCAATCGGCTATCCGGTGTTGATCAAGGCCAGCGCAGGCGGCGGCGGGCGCGGCATGAAGGTGGCCCGGAACGCCGCCGAGCTGGCCCGTATGCTGCCGATTGCGCAACACGAGGCGGCTTCGTTCTTCGGCTGCGGCGAGGTCTATCTCGAACGCCATCTCGAGCGGCCCCGACATGTCGAAATCCAGGTTCTCGGAGATGGCAAGGGCGGCGTCATCCATCTCGGCGAGCGCGACTGCTCGCTGCAGCGTTCGCACCAGAAGGTGCTCGAGGAGACCCCTTCCCCGGCGCTGAACTGCGCGGAGCGCGAGCGGCTGGGCGCGCTGGCTGTCGCGGCGCTCGGCGAGATCGGCTACCGCGGCGCCGGGACGATCGAATTCCTATATCAGGACGGCGAGTTCTTTTTCATCGAAATGAATACGCGGTTGCAGGTCGAGCACCCGATCAGCGAAATGATCAGCGGCATCGACATTGTCCGCGAGCAGCTGCGCATCGCGGCCGGCGTGCCGTTTGGTTATTGCCAGTCCGACATCAACCTGTGCGGCCACGCGATCGAGTGCCGCATCAATGCCGAGAACTCCGACACGTTCCGGCCTTCGCCCGGCCGGGTGACCGGTTATCATCCGCCGGGCGGCCTCGGCGTTCGCGTCGACAGCGCGCTCTACGACGGGTATGAGGTGCCGCCCTTTTACGACAGCCTGGTCTCCAAGCTGATCATCAACGGCAAGAGTCGCAACGAGTGCCTGATGCGGCTGCGCCGCGCGCTAGAGGAATATGTGATAGGCGGGATCGACACGACGATCCCACTGCACCAGCGTCTCGCCGTCGCTCCGGAATTCATCGACGGCGATTATGACATCCACTGGCTGGAAGACTTCGTCAAGCGGCCCAAGTGATCGGAGCCGAGGCGCGTTGCGGCTGACCCCAGAAATCCTGCTCGCCGCCTACGCTGCCGGGATCTTCCCGATGGGCGAATCGGCGGACGACCCGGAGCTGTTCTGGGTCGATCCGCGGCGCCGCGGGATCTTGCCGCTCGATGCCTTTCACGTGCCGAAGCGGCTGCGCCGCGTCGTCCGGCGGGGCGATTTCGAGATCCGCTGCGACAGCGCGTTCGAAGAGGTGATCCGCGGCTGCGCCGAGGCGACCGAAAAACGCCCCAACACCTGGATCAACGACGAGATCGTGCGGCTCTATGCCGGCCTCTTCGCCCGCGGCGCCGCGCACAGCGTCGAAACCTGGCACGGGGACATGCTGGTCGGCGGGCTGTACGGCGTCGCGATCGGCGCGGCCTTTTTCGGCGAAAGCATGTTCAGCCGCGCGACCGACGCGAGCAAGGTCGCCCTCGTGCATTTGGCCGCGCGCTTGCGGCTCGGCGGCTACCGCCTTCTCGACACTCAGTTTCTGACCCCCCACCTCGCGCAGTTTGGTGGGGTCGAAATCAGTCGCGCGCGCTATCATCGCTTGCTCGGCGCGGCGCTCTCCTGTCGCGCTTCGTTTCCGCTGGCTTTGCCGGAGGCGGCCCGCGGCGATCCGCTCGCCGCCCTGCAATCGAGCAAGGTCACGTCGTAGACGGGATGCTCGAGCGCCGACAACGCGGGGCTCGACGCGAACATCCAGCCGCTGAACACGCGATTTCTGGTCTCGCCCGGGCGGGTTTCGTCGATTTCGACGAACGCCGCGCTCTCCGGCGTGTCCTCCGGCGGGCTCTTCTCGCAATCGCGGACGCGGATCGCGAGCGTACCGAATTGCACCGGGGCGCCGACCGGCGCCTCGAATTTCGAGACGCGCGCGGTGATCTTGTCGAGCCCCTCCAGCAGCGCCACCGGCTCCGGCGTCATATCCGCGCCTGCCGGCTTCGCTAGCGTTGTCGCCAGCAGCGCCGCCGCGACAAGGCCCCTCACCCCAACCCTCTCCCCGCAAGCGGGGCGAGGGTTGGGTGAGGGGCTATACGCGCTCGTCATTTGCGGTAAGGGTTGACGATCCCGGCGACGATGCCGGCAAGGACCTCGCGCACCTGCCGCTCGTCGCATCCCATCAGCACCGCATCCTCGAGCGCCTCCTGCGCCAGCTCCTTCAGCTCGGCGAGATTTTCGTTCAGCACCTTGATCTTTTCGACGCACGAGACCGGCTCGCCTTCCGGCGTGCGCCAGACCGGGAATTCGCTGCCGTCGCTGTCCGACATTGCCCGATCCCGCCTATTTCGGAGCAGCGCCCTGCGGCGCCTCACCCTCGCCCGGCTTCTTCTGTCCGCCGGGTGCGGAAAAGATCATCTGCCCGATCAGGTTTTCGAGGCTGACCGGGGATTGGGTAAATTTGATCTGCCCGCCCGGCGGGATCGTTTTGTCTTCGCCGCCGGGGACGAGCGACATGTATTGCTCACCGAGCAGGCCGTTGGAGACGATCTCGGCCACCGTATCGTCAGGGAGTTTGTAGGCCGGATCGATGCTCATCCGCACGGTTGCGAGAAATGTCTTTGGATCGAGGGTCTCGGACACGACCGATCCGATCTTGACCCCGGCGATCCGCACGTCGCCGCCATCGCGCAGCGCGCCGACCCGTTCGAACTGAGCCGTGACCTGATAGCCCTGTACGGCCCTGACTTGGCTCGTCGTGTACGCAAAAAACAGGAATACCGCAGCGACGACCAGCACGACGGCGCCCATCACCGTCTCGATCACATTCCCGGTCATGTTTGCTGCAGCCGCGTTATTCGGGTGTCCACGGCTCGTAATCCCCGGTGGCGCGGGCCCGGTGGCCGCCGCGCAGGACCGAGCCCGGCGGGTGATAGGCATAAGGCGTGCCGGTCATGTTCGGCTCGTGCGGTTTCTCCCAGGGATAGCGCGACCGGTCGGCGCGCGGCACCTCGTTCACCGTATGGTGCAGCCAAGCGTGCCATTCAGGCGGCACTTTCGACCCCTCAGGCTCGCCGTTGTAGATGACCCAGCGCTTCTCGCGGCTGAACCTGCCGCCACCGCGTCGCAACGGTGTCGCGCCGCGGTCGCGGTAATAGCGGTTGCCGTAGCTGTCGGTGCCGACCAATTCGCCCCGCAACCAGGTCAACAAACGCGTACCGAGCGTCATTGCTCCAACCGTGCCTCACCTCGCAGCCGGGTTATCGCACCGTTCCCGGGTGGGCGTAAAGCGTTGCTCTCGCGCAACATATGGTGTGCTTTGCCGAAACGCCTACGAAATGGGTTGCCGACCTCTCGGCCATGACCTAGATTTGGTAGCTCGGGCGAGACGAGCAACTACGTCTGGCAGCGGGGTTGGGGAGAGAAATGCACATCGCGCGCCATTTTACCACGGCCGGTCGGGACCCGTATGAAACGGTGCCGTTCCGGACCGCCAGCAGCGAGATCCGCAACCCCGACGGGTCGGTCGTCTTCCAGGCCGAGGGGTTCGAGGTGCCGGCCGAATGGAGCCAGGTCGCTTCCGACATCCTCGCGCAAAAATACTTTCGCAAGGCCGGTGTGCCTGCGCGTCTGGCGCCGGTTGCGGAACAGGGCCTTCCGCCCTGGCTGTGGCGGCGCACTGCCGGTCCCTGTGAAGGCGGGGAGGGGGGTCTCGCGGCGCCGGCCGAGAGCTCCCGCCACGGCGGCGAAACCGATGCGCGCCAGGTCTTCGACCGCATGGCCGGGACCTGGACCTATTGGGGCTGGAAGGGCGGCTATTTCGATGCCGAGGACGACGCCTCGGCGTTTTACGACGAGATCCGCCTGATGCTCGCGCGGCAGATCGGCGCGCCGAACTCGCCGCAATGGTTCAACACCGGGCTCCATTGGGCCTATGGCATCGACGGCCCGGCGCAGGGTCATTACTACGTCGACCACAAGACCGGCGAATTGCACGCTTCAAATAGCGCCTACGAGCATCCGCAGCCGCACGCCTGCTTTATCCAGTCCGTCGCCGACGACCTCGTCAACGAGGGCGGCATCATGGACCTCTGGGTGCGCGAGGCGCGGCTATTCAAATACGGCTCCGGCTCGGGCTCGAATTTCTCGAAGATCCGCGGCGAAGGCGAGGCGCTGTCCGGCGGCGGACGTTCCTCTGGGCTGATGAGCTTTCTGCGAATCGGCGACCGCGCGGCCGGCGCGATCAAATCCGGCGGCACGACGAGGCGCGCCGCCAAGATGGTCATCGTCGACATCGATCATCCCGACATCGAGACCTTTATCGATTGGAAGGTCGTCGAGGAGCAGAAGGTCGCCGCGCTCGTCGCCGGCTCAAAGCTCGCCGCCCGGCATTTGAACCTGATCATGACGGCGTGCCGCGAGGGGATCGACCCGGCGCAGAACCCGGCGCTGAAGCGCGAGATCCGCGCCGCCCGCCGGGCGATGATCCCGGAAAGCTACATCCAGCGGGTCATCCAGTTCGCTCGCCAGGGCTATACCGAGATCGATTTCCGCACCTACGACACCGACTGGGAATCGGAAGCCTATCTGACCGTCGCCGGGCAGAACTCGAACAATTCGGTGCGGGTCTCCGACGATTTTCTCGAGCGTGTCCATGAACGACGGCACCTGGGAATTGACCCGGCGCACCGACGGCAAGATCGCCAAGCGGCTGCGGGCGCGCGAGTTGTGGGACCGGATCGGCCATGCCGCCTGGGCCTCGGCCGATCCCGGGCTGCAATTCGACACGACGATCAACGACTGGCACACCTGCCCCGCGAGCGGCCGGATCAACGCCTCGAACCCGTGCTCGGAATATAATTTCCTCGACGACACGGCGTGCAACCTCGCCTCCCTCAACCTGATGGCGTTCCGTCGCGAGGATGGGAGCTTTGACGTTCCCGCCTTCGAGCATGCCGTGCGGCTGTGGACGATCGTCCTCGAGATTTCGGTGCTGATGGCGCAGTTCCCGTCGAAAGAGATCGCGCGCCGCTCCTACGACTTCCGCACCCTCGGCCTCGGCTACGCCAATCTCGGCGGGCTCTTGATGTCGATGGGCCTGCCTTACGACAGCGCCGCCGGCCGCGCGATCGGCAGCGCCATCACCGCATTGATGACCGGGTCGAGTTATGCCACCTCGGCTGAGATGGCGGGCGAGCTCGGCGCCTTCCCCGGTTATGCCGAGAACCGCGAGGCGATGTTGCGGGTCATCCGCAATCATCGCCGCGCGGCCCATGGGGTCGAAACCCCCCTCTCCGCCCCTCGGGGGGGAGAGGGTCGGGGTGAGGTGGGGGGAGCCCCGGTCCCGAACGGCCGCGCGACCCACCTCACCCTCCCATCGCTGCGCGATGGGCCCCTCCCTCTCCCCCCCGAGGGCGGAGAGGGGAATCCGTACGAGGGGCTGTCGATCCAGCCCGTGCCGCTCGACGCGGCGAACTGCCCGGACCCGGCGCTGGCCGCGGCCGCCCGGCGCAGCTGGGACACGGCGCTGGCGCTCGGCGAGCGGCACGGCTTTCGCAACGCCCAGGCGACGGTGCTGGCGCCGACCGGCACGATCGGGCTCGTCATGGATTGCGACACGACCGGGATCGAGCCGGATTTCGCGCTCGTCAAATTCAAGAAGCTCGCCGGCGGCGGCTATTTCAAGATCATCAACCGTGCCGTGCCGCAGGCTCTGCAGACGCTCGGCTACAGCGCCGCCGAGATCGCGGCGATCGAGCGCTACGCGCTCGGCCACGGCACGCTCGAAGGCGCGCCTCAGCATCAACCACGAGAGCCTCAGGGAAAAGGGCTTCGACGACCGGGCGCTCGCCGCCGTCGAGGCGGCGCTCGCCTCGGCTTTCGACATCAAGTTCACGTTTAATAAATGGACCTTGGGCGAAGCTTTCTGCATCGACAGTCTCGGGATCGCGCCGGGCGCGCTCGATGATCCCGGCTTCGAGCTGTTGGCGGCGCTCGGCTTCGCCCGGGCCGAGATCGACGCCGCCAACAGCTGGTGCTGCGGCGCGATGACATTGGAGGGCGCGCCGCATCTCAAACCCGAGCATCTGGCGGTGTTCGACTGCGCCAACCCGTGCGGCCGCATCGGCCGGCGCTCATTGTCGGTCGACAGCCACATCCGGATGATGGCGGCGGCGCAGCCCTTCATCTCGGGGGCGATCTCGAAGACCATCAACATGCCGAACGCGGCGACGGTCGAGGACTGCAAGGACGCCTACATGCTGTCCTGGCGCCTCGGCCTCAAGGCGACCGCGCTCTACCGCGACGGCTCGAAACTGTCGCAGCCTTTGGCCTCCAGCCTGTTGGGCGACGACGAGGAAGCCGAGGAGTTCTTCGAGCAGTCGCCGGCCGCGCGCGCGCCGCTCGTCGCCGAGCGGATCGTCGAGCGCGTCGTCGAAAGGATCGTCGAGCGCGTCGTGCGGCAGAGCGAGCGCCGGCGCCTGCCCAGCCGCCGCAAGGGCTACACGCAGAAGGCGGTCGTCGGCGGCCACAAGGTCTATCTGCGCACCGGCGAATACGAGGATGGCGGGCTCGGCGAAGTCTTCATCGACATGCACAAGGAGGGCGCCGCCTTCCGCTCCCTGATGAACAATTTCGCGATCGCGATCTCGATCGGCCTGCAATACGGCGTGCCGCTCGAGGAGTTTGTCGAGGCCTTCACCTTCACCCGCTTCGAGCCGTCGGGCATCGTCGAGGGCAACGACGCGATCAAGATGGCGACCTCGATCCTCGACTACCTCTTCCGCGAATTGGCGATCTCCTACCTCGACCGCGGCGACCTCGCCCACGTGCAGCCCGGCGATCTGATGCCCGACACGGTCGGCAAGGGCGAAGCCGAATCGAACCTGATGCGCCGCGCCGCCTCCAACGGCTTCGTGCGCCACAAGCTGACCGTGCTCGACGGCGGCGCCGGCCGCGCCACCGCGCTCGCCGCCTTCACCGACCCCGACCTCGACGGCCCCCTCGCCCTCTCGCCAATGCCGGAGGGCGACCTCCGCCTCGAACGCATCCGCGCCGCCCGCATCAAGGGCTACGAAGGCGACAGCTGCGACGAATGCGGCAACTTCACCCTGATCCGCAACGGCACCTGCCTCAAATGCGACACCTGCGGCGCGACCAGCGGGTGCAGCTGACGAACTAAATTTCTTTACGGCTGCCGTGCTGGCATGGAACTTCAATTTCTAACAGGTGGGTTAGCGGGAGCTGTACTCACTATCGCATTCAATGGCTCAGAGCGATGGCTAAGGCCTCGGATAGCAATCCTGTTCCAGAATGAAGAACCAGGTTGCCGTGTCGACACGAATGTCGTAGGGCAACAACAGCCTACACACCGTTACGTGAGATTGAAAGTCAAAAATGCAGGACGGTCCACTGCACTTGGTATATCAGTGTCTGTTACTAAACTTACATTTACAGCCCCCGGATCAGGTGAACGCAACTTTGCCGAGGAAGTATTGGATTTAAAGTTATCCCTGCACGAAGAACTTGCGCCTTTTCCTTTGGCGCCTGGTGCACATCGTTACGTAGACTTAGCACATACTAATCGGACTGACGGTTCTCATTGGTACGATTTTCATATTCACCCGGCGCGGTTAAGGTTGCAAGGGTATGGAACCGACGCCGGCACTTACGGCGCCGAAGTATACGCGGTCGCTGAAAACGCAAAACCCGCCTCACGATTTGTTACTTGGAATTGGGACGGAGGATTTCCGGGACTTGCGATAACCGGAAACGAGCCGATTGGACGCTTGTTTCATTAGTAGTCCGTAGGATGGGTTGAGCGAAGCGAAACCCATCCCCTCTCGCCAAAGCCGCTGTCCGGCTCATCGCCAGGACTGACCGCCCATTCGGGCGGGTAGTCGCCGAGCCGCACCATGCGATGGAATGAGGAGAACGGCCAATCTTGGACGCGCTTCACGTAGCTATGCTTGACCGGATTGAAGTGAATGTAATCCACGTGTCGAGCAAAGTCGCTGCTGTCGCGGATCGTATGCTCCCAAAAGCGACGTTGCCAGATGCCGCGTTCGCGCTTACGCGAGCGGCTAGCCGAAACGCGCTCGGTGAGGTGCAGCCCGCGTGAGAATGTCGTCTTGATGAGCCGCCAGCGTGTCGAGAAATCGCTGTCACCGGCGGGCAAAGTCCACAACGCATGAAGGTGGTCCGGCAATATCACGATCGCGTCGATCGTGAAGGGATGGCGATGCCGCGTATGCCGGAACGCCGCCCGCAACAATCCGATATTGTCAGTAAGCAACGGGAAGCGACGGTCTGCTAGATTTAAGGTGAAGAAATAGGTGCCGCCGGCGACAAGGTTACGGCGGTAAGCGGTCATGGTGCGTTTTGGACATGGGTTTCGCTTCGCTCAACCCATCCTACTCGCTGCTTACTACTCGCTGCTTACGCCGCGCGAGCCACGTCGACGATGAGACGAAGGCCGAGAGCGGCGAGCGCGGCTTCCACGTGCTCCATTCGCGAAGCGTGACGCAGGTCGAGCACGCGATTGACTTGCGGGAGGTGCCAGCGTAGCCGACGCGCGAGCTCTGCACGACCGACGCCTTGCTCGCGCATTGCCTCGTACAATGCGGCTTTCGCCATCCCCAAGGCCGAAAGAGGCACCATGACCTCGTCTGCCTCCGCCTCGGACGATGTTGGCAGCGGCTCCTTGGCGGCCACATACATTGCGAGCGCCGATTCGAGCGCGTCCTCCGCCCGCAGCAGTGCCTCCTCCCGCGTATCGCCTTCGGTGATCGCCTCGGGCACGTCGCGGAACGTAATGGTGAAGCCGCCATCCGGATCCGGGGTCAAAGCCGCAGGGTAAGCACGCATTCCAACTTCACTCCAGACCGAGCTGCTTTCTTTATCGCTGCGACCGTGCCGCGTTTCATCTCTTTACGGCTGCCGTGCATTGGCAGGATCGCCCGTCGGCCGCGCAGCAAGACCCAAATGTGTCCGCCCTTTGCCGGCTCGAAACTCGCTCCTTGCCGTTCAAGCCATCGCTTGAACTCTGCGCTGGTCACCGAGGAAACATATGTGTTCACTAACCAGGCGGCAAGTATCCGTGAGTTGGCTTGCTCCTCGACGACCTTTGGGGCGCGGCGCCTTATGATCGAGCGGTATAGTGACCACGCGGCGAATGAGCGGACGTTTCTTGCATGGGTGCGCACGGCGATCGCCATCATGGCGTTCGGCTTTCTGGTCCAGAAGTTCGACCTGTTCCTCCGCATCGCGGCCTCGTCCCTCGCCGCGCGACCCTTGGCGGCGGGCAGTCAGATCGTCGGCAACATCGCCGGCCTGCTGCTGATCGTACTGGGCGGCGTGATGATGGCTCTCGCCGCAGTCCGCTTCCGCAAGACCACGCTCGAAATCGACGCCAAAGAGGTACGGCCGGGCCCCGGTACGCGGCTGGATCTTACACTCGTGGCGCTGCTTCTTCTGCTGGGGACCATCCTATTTGTCTATCTGGTGTACACGGTAACCAGTCGGCTCTGAGCAAATGCAACTTTGCACAATCACTTTGCGAGGATGCGCGCAAGCTCGACGAGTTCCGTGTCTACCGGCTTAGTGCGTCCGACGATGTCGGCGAGCGGCGTTCGCGTCACCTCGTTTTTCTGATAGCCGACCAATACGCCGGTCTCGCCATTGCTCAGGGATTTGACGGCATTGACGCCCAACCGCGTGGCCAATAGGCGGTCGAAGGCGCTGGGCGGCGCGCCGCGCACGACGTGCCCCAAGGTCGTGGCACGCAGCTCAAATCCGGCCCTCTGCTTGTCGGCGTCGAAATAAGCGAGGATCTTGGCGGCATTTTCTTTGACGCCTTCGGCAATCACCACGATGGCATGCGTCTTGCCGCGCTCGAATGCGGCGCGTAGCCGCTGCGCAATTTCGCTCGCCGGCACCTCGAACTCGGGAATTGAGATGACTTCTGCGCCGCCCGCGAGACCCGCCATTATTGCCAGGTAGCCGCAGTCTCTTCCCATGGTTTCGACCAAAAAAGCGCGATTGTGCGAGGAACCGGTCGTGCGCAAGTGGTCGATCGCGCCAAGCGTGACGTTGATGGCGGTGTCGCAGCCGATGGTGATATCAGTCCCGAACAGGTCGTTGTCGATGGTGGAGGCGATGCCGACCACGTGAACCCCGAGCTGGCTGAGCATGTGCGAGCCCGCCTGAGATCCGTTGCCGCCAATAACCACCACACCATCGACGCCCCATTGGGCAAGGTTGCGAAGCGCCTTGGACCGGCCGCTCTCCTCGCGGAATTCCGCTGATCGAGCACTGCCGAGAAATGTGCCGCCGACCTGAATGATGCCGCCTACGTCGCGCGCACTGAGTTGCCGGAATTGACCCTCGACCAGGCCCTGCCAGCCTTGGCGCACTCCGTAGACCGTCATGCCCAGATCGAGCGCGCTTCGCGTGACGGCGCGTATCGCCGCATTCATGCCGGGGGCATCACCACCACTCGTAAGGACCGCGATGTGCTTCATAAGCCCGATATTAGATGTCCCCCCGCTCGCTCTTACGGAAAGCCTGCAGTCAGCATGCCAACCAGCGATTCCTGGCCACGAAACAGCCCGTTATCGTCATTCGAGGGTTCGCGGATCGTCGATGGCGAAGGTGAGATGCTGGGTCGGCTGAGGGGTCGCGGTCATCAGGCTCACCCCGTCCGGCGCCTCGAAGCGGTGCCACGCCCCTTGCGGAACAATCACCACCATCCCTGCTTTGAGCGCATGGGATTGCGGCCCGTCATCGGTCATGATGTGGAAGGTCACCGCGCCGTCGACGATCTGCACGATCTCGTCGCCGTTCGGGTGGCGCTCCCACGGGCCTTCGCCGGAGAATTTGGCGACGTTGATGGCGCTGTCGCGGTACGGCGCCAAGCGCGCGAAGGCGCCCGCCCGATCGGCTTCCGGTGTCTCCGGGGTGCGTCCGCGCAACATCTTCAGTTTGGCGAACTCGGCGTTGAGATCCAGGATGGTCAGCATTCTTCCTCCGATTGCTGGAAAGGCACGACGTGACGGCGCCCGAAGAATAGCCGTAATCGGGTGGTAAACCCATCATCGCGGTTTACCGGCGAGGCGCCCTCGATGACACTCTTCCACCTGTTCCCCGGAAATCTTTCCTGCTGGCGCTCTCAAGCCCGAGCGTTTCCGCGCTCAACGCGGGCATCCCTCCTGTTCTTTTTCTGTTTTATCAAGCAGGCGTGCCGCGAGCCGATCGCCGCCGGCTTGCTCTCGCGCCGCCGGTAACTATCTTGCCGGTGATGAGCACCGCCACCCCCTCCGCCGCTACGGCCTCTCCGCTCCCCGCGCCGCGGGACCCGAAACTTCGCCGCATGGCAAATGCGATTCGAGCGCTCGCCATGGACGCGGTCGAGCAGGCGAAGTCGGGACACCCCGGCATGCCGATGGGCATGGCCGATGTCGCCACGGTCCTCTTCACGCAATTTCTGCGGTTCGACCCGCGGGTGCCGGATTGGCCCGACCGCGACCGCTTTGTGCTGTCCGCCGGGCACGGCTCGATGCTGCTCTATGCGCTCTTGCACCTGACCGGCTACGCCGACATGACGCTCGACGAGCTCGAGCGCTTCCGGCAGCTCGGCAGCCGCACGGCCGGGCATCCGGAGCGGGGACACGCCTCCGGCATCGAGACCACGACCGGGCCGCTCGGTCAGGGAATCGGCAATTCGGTCGGGATGGCGCTCGCCGAGCGGATGCTGGCGGCCGAGTTCGGCGACGAGATCGTCGATCACTACACCTATGTCATCGCCAGCGATGGCGACCTGATGGAGGGGGTCAGCCACGAGGCGGCCTCGCTCGCCGGTCATCTCGGCCTCAACAAGCTGATCGTGTTTTACGACGACAATTCGATTTCGATCGACGGCCCGACCGAACTATCATTCTCCGACGATCCGCTGCTGCGGTTCCGGGGGTATGGCTGGGCGGCCGAACGGATCGACGGCCACGACCACACGGCCGTCGCCGAGGCTATCCGCCGCGCGCAAAACAGCGATCGTCCGAACCTCATTGCCTGCCGCACGACGATCGCCTTCGGGGCGCCGACCAAGGCCGGAACCGCCGCGGCGCATGGCTCGCCGCTCGGCGCCGCCGAGATCGCCGGCGCGCGCCAGCGGCTCGGGTGGAGCGAGCCGCCTTTCGTGATCCCTGAGGACATCCGGGCGGAGTGGCGCGCGGCTGGCGCGCGCGGCGAATCCGTGCGCCGCGCCTGGGAAGCGCGTCTCGACGGCGTTGCCGAAGAGCGCCGTGCCGAATTCCTGCGGCGCCAGCGCAGAGAGTTGCCGCCCGGCCTCGATCAAGCGATCGCCGAAATCTGCCGTGACTTCCGGCAGGCAAATGCCAAAATCGCGACGCGACAGGCTTCGGGAGCGGTGCTCGATACCCTGACCCGGGTCGTTCCGGAGCTGGTCGGCGGCTCGGCGGACCTGACCCCGTCGAACAACACCAAGGCCAAGGACCAGAAGGACGTCCGCCGCGGCGACTATTCCGGCCGCTATATCCGGTACGGAGTGCGCGAGCACGGGATGGCGGCGGCGATGAACGGCATTGCCGTGCATGGCGGGCTGATCCCTTATGCTGGGACGTTCCTCACATTTTCCGACTATGCCCGGCCCTCGATCCGGCTGGCCGCCTTTATGGGGGTCCGCGTTATTTATGTGATGACGCATGATTCGATCGGGCTCGGCGAGGACGGCCCGACCCATCAGCCGGTAGAGCATTTGGCCGCGTTACGGGCGATGCCGGGGCTTTATGTCTACCGTCCGGGCGATTCGGTCGAGACCGCCGAGTGTTGGGCCTTGGCGCTGCAACAGCGCGATTCACCTTCCCTTCTTGCTTTGACTCGCCAATCGCTCTCACTGCTGCGGCGGGAGCCGGATGCGGAAAACCGCTCTGCGCGCGGCGCCTATGTGCTGGCCGAGACTGATGGGCAGCGCCAAGTCACGCTGCTCGCGACGGGCTCCGAGGTCTCGGTCGCGATGGCCGCTCGCGAGGCATTGGCGCAAGACGGGATCCGCGCGGCCGTCGTTTCGATGCCCTGCTGGGAGCTGTTCGACAAGGCTCCGAAGGAATATCGGAACGCGGTGCTCGGCTCGGCGCCGCGCGTCGGCGTCGAGGCTGCCGTGCGCTTTGGTTGGGATCGCTGGCTCGGGCCGCGCGGCGCCTTCATCGGCATGGAAGGTTTCGGCGCCTCGGCTCCCGGCGAGGCGTTGTTCCCGCATTTCGGCATCACGCCCGAAAAGGTTGCGGAAGCGGCCCGCTCGCTTCTATAGAGTGGCGAGACCTTCGGGAGGAACTAATGGCAATACGCGTTGCGATCAACGGCTTCGGCCGCATCGGCCGGCTGGTCCTGCGGGCGGCTCACGAACACAAGAACACCGAGGTCGAAGTCGTCGGGATCAATGATCTGGGCCCGGTCGAAACCAATGCGCACCTGTTGCGGTACGACAGTGTGCACGGCCGTTTCCCGGGCGAGGTCACGACCGGTGACAATTGGATGGACATCGGGCGCGGCAAGATCCGGGTGACCGCCGAGCGCGACCCCGCAAAATTGCCGTGGCGCGAGCTCGGAGTCGACGTCGCGCTCGAATGCACCGGCATCTTCACCAAGCGCGAGGCCGCGGCAAAGCATCTCGAAGCCGGCGCCAAGCGCGTCGTCATATCGGCCCCGGCCGACGGTGCGGACATGACGGTCGTGCTGGGCGTCAATCAGGAGGATCTGAGGCCCGAGCACAAGGTCATCTCGAACGCGTCCTGCACGACCAACTGTCTCGCCCCGGTCGCCTATGTGCTGCACCAAGGCATCGGCATCGAGCGCGGTTATATGACGACGATCCACTCCTATACCGGCGATCAGAATACGGTCGATACCTTGCATTCGGATCTGCGCCGGGCGCGGGGCGCGGCAATGTCGTTGATCCCAACCTCGACTGGCGCGGCGAAGGCGGTCGGCCTCGTCTTGCCGGCGCTCAAGGGCAAGCTCGACGGCACCGCGATCCGTGTGCCGACTGCAAACGTGTCGCTCATCGATTTCACTTTCGACGCAGCCCGTGAAACCTCGGGCGACGAGGTCAATTCCTTGATGGAGGAGGCCGCCCGCTCGAACCGGCTGCGCGGCATTCTCGGCATCAACAAGGCGCCGACGGTATCGGTCGACTTCAACCACGACCCGCACAGCTCGACCTTCGATGTGACGCAGACCCAGGTTCTCGACAAGCGCTTCGTCCGGGTTCTGTCGTGGTACGACAACGAATGGGGCTTCTCAAACCGCATGGTTGAGGTCGCCGCCTATTTCGGCGGGCTCGCCTGAGCGCGGGATGCCTGAGACCATCACCCTTGAATTTCTCGCGGCCCAGCAGCGGCGGATCCTCGATGAGATCGCGTCCATGCGCGACGACATCAAAGTTTTGACTACGATCGTGCTGCGCCACGAGGAGACGTTAATCAGAGTGCTCGAACAGATGACGGCGATGGTCGCTCAGAACGCCCGTATCGTTGACCGCTTGCGGGCGTTTGACGAACGGGTGACCCAATTGGAGGAACCTTGACCCTATCGCCACCATCATCGTTCACACCCTTGCCCAAGCAATCGCAGCGCTGAGGGCTGCGGAGCGGGCTGTCCGTCCGGTGGTGCTCGTCAGCGCGCCGAATGCCGGCGGTTACTTGGGTCCAGGCTGGTTCAAGGCGCTGGTGGCCACGGCAGGCGAAGCCGTCCCCGACGCCCGGTGCTCCAGCCTCCTCGACTGCGGTGACAATGCCGGCGCTGCGCTGGCGGCGATCCGAGCGGAAGTGGAAGGTGTTATCTTCACCGGCCGTTCGGATCTCGCGCACCGCCTTGCCGATATCGCGCGGCAACATGGCGTCCGTTTCGAGACGGAGCGGCCGTCGGACGTCCTCGACTTGGGCGAGGATTTCTTTGCGTCTCAGGAAGATGTCGAGAGGCGCTGCGCCGAGTTCCTCGGGTGAGGACCTCAGACCTGCTCGGAGGGCCGCTGGCGGGCCACCTCCGCGCGCACCCCGCTGCCGGCCATCATCATCTCCGTGGTGAATGCCGCGATCGCGCTGATCGTGCAAACAATCGCGAGCCCGAACGTGGTGAACAACACCGAGGCGACCGTTGAATTGCGCAACGCCCCGACGAACAGCGTGAAGACCGAGGCACAAGTGGCAGCTGCCGCGATTGCGCCTAGCACTATCGCGGCGTCGAGCGCAATCGAGCGGCGGCGCAGAACCAAGAGTTGTCGAGCGAGATCCGCGCTGTCGTCGGGATCGGCCTGTTCCATCGCCTTGGTGATCTGAAACACAAGATCGGCGACCCGCCCCAGCCGCGTCGCGAAGACGTTCAGCAGGGTCGCTATGCCCGAGAGCAGGAAAATCGGCGTCAACGCCACCTGGATGACATGGGCAACCAGGTCGAGCGACGAGTTGGGGTTGAGCAAGCCCTGCATTTTACTCCCGCTCGAGCGGGGCGCCGTGGGCGAGCTCGGCATAAAAATGGAACGAGTTTTTGAGCCGCCGTTCGAGCGTGGCGAAATCGACGTGCACGAGGCCGAACCTTCTGCTGTAGCCGCACGCCCACTCGAAATTGTCGAGCAGCGACCATACGAAATAACCGTGGACCGGCACGCCCGCCTCGATCGCCTCGAGCACCGCCCCGAGATAGCCCCGCAGATAGGCGATCCGCTGCTCGTCGCGGATCCGGCCGTCCGCATCGATCCGGTCAGGAAAGGCAGCCCCGTTTCCGAGGATATAAATCGGCAGATCGCCGGCGTAGCGTTCCTTCGCTTCGATCATCACTTGGCGGAATGCATCGGGCGCGATCTCCCAGCCCATTTCGGTGACCGGGGTTCCTGGTTCGGGGGGTGCCGTGCCGACTTCGAACGGGTGGTCCGGGTCACGATGGACCCGCGATCTCGTGTAATGATTGAACGCGAAGTAATCGAGCTTTTGCTTGATGATATCGAGATCGCCGGGCTGCACCAGCGACTCCATTTCGCCAGCGAGCGCTTCGGGATAGACGCCGTGAATCTGCGGGTCGGGGAAGGAGCGGTTCCACAGCGCGTCGAGCATGACCGCCGCGATCTCGTCTTCCTCACGCTCGCTGGCCGGCTCACGGGGGTGGAAGTTGTAGATGTTGCCGATCAGCAGGTCGGCCCGTTCCGAGCGCATCGCCTCTGTGCCCAGCCCATGGGCAAGGTTCATGACGTGAATGGCTTTGAGCGAGCTCTCCCGGCCACGGACGCCCGGGGCGTGCTTGCCTTCGCAATAGCCCAAGACGCTCGCGGCGTTCGGTTCGTTGAAGGTCGCCCAATGCTTGACCCGGTCGCCGAGCCGCCGCACCGTGACGGCGGCGTATTCGGCGAACCAGGAAGCGGTGTCCCGGTTTTGCCAGCCCCCGCGGTATTCGAGCGCCTGCGGCAAATCCCAGTGGTAGAGACAGACCCAGGGCTCGATGTTTTCCGCCATCACGGCATCGATCAGCCGGTCGTAGAATTCGAGGCCGCGGGGGTTCGGTCTGCCGCGGCCCTCCGGCAAGATGCGTGGCCAGGCGGTCGACAGGCGGTAGGCGCCGATGCCGAGATCGCGCATCAGCGCGATGTCCGCGGGCCATCGGTGGTAATGATCGCAGGCGGTATCGCCCGTATCCTCGCCAAGGATGTTGCCAGGCTGTTGGCTGAAAGTGTCCCAGATCGATGGCTCGCGCCCATCCTCCCGGACCGCGCCCTCGATCTGATAAGCCGAGGTCGAGGCGCCCCAGAGAAACCCGTCGGGGAAGCGTTCCGTCATGATGTCCCTCTCGTTTCTCGCCTGGTCAATTGGCGCCGAGCCGGTTGGCAGCCGCTGCCCTCGTTGCTAACAACTCACCAACCATTTTCTGCGACACAAGCAGCCCTAGGAGTAATTGGGGGCGTCAGCAGAAATGGACAGGTTTCCGAACTGGGCCTGGTGGACGATCGCAGGGGGAATTTTGTTGAGCCCTGTCTTCGCGTTCCTGCTCGCGGTCGTGATCGAGGTGTTGATTGGCGTTCTGACGCAAGGCGGCGTGCCTGCGGTCCTCATCACCGCCGCGGCGGTGATCTTGGGCCGGTTGCTGTTGCGCAAGCACCGGACACGCCCCCAGGCGGGCAATCTGCTCGGCGATCAGGCATAGACCTCCGGCGGCAGGCGCGGCGCGACGCGTCCGCGTGCATGCAGATAGGACTGCCAGAAAAGGCAGGCCGCAACCGACCGCCAAGGTCGCCACGCCTCGCCGCGGAGCCGCACCTCGGCCTCGGCAGGCCGCGACCCGAGACCCAGCTGTTCGGCCATCGCGAGCTGCAGACCGAGATCGGCAGCGGGCCAGATATCCGGGCGACCCAACGCAAAGAGCAGATATATTTCGGCGCTCCACCGGCCGATGCCTCTGATAGCCAGCAAGTCCGCCAGCGCGATTTCATCCTCGGCCGCTGCGAGCCGGGCAAAATCGAAGCTGCCTCGTTCCACCGCCGCGGCGAGATCGCGCGCATACCCCATCTTCTGCCGGCTGAACCCGCACGACCGCAACGTTGAGTTGTCGAGCGCAAGGAAGGCTGTGGGCGCTAATGGACGGCATAGCCCAACCAGTCTGTGGTACATCTTTGCCGCGGCGTCGATGGAGACCTGCTGCTCGAGGATGATGTGCAGCAGAGTGCCAAATCCGTTGCGGCGGCGGCGGAACCGCGGTGGGCCGGCAGTGCCCAATATGGCGGCAAAGATTGGTTCGGCAGCGAGGGCCGAAATGCCCTCGGCAAGGCTACGCGGCGCATAAATCGTATTCGGCTCGGATCCAAGCCGCGGAGCCTCTGCAGCGCGCCGGGTTGATTGCTGATGCATTCCGATCCGCCCCTTCGCCGATCCGCTCCTTTGCCGAGAGGCTTGTTATGGCATAGTGAGGATCGGGCCTCTAGCGGCTGCGGAGGAAAGGTGCGCGTAGTCCGCCGGATCTTGACTCCACTGGTCGCGACTGTGCTGGCACTGGCGGCGTTCGGGCTCGCGGTGCGGATCTATATGGGCCGCGAAGCCGAAAATCGCCTGGCTCCGAACGAGGCAGTCAGCCTCGCCGAGCTGCACTCGCCGCTCCCTAAGCCCAGTTCTCTATTCTGTCCGCCAGGATATTGCCCAGCGGCCGAAGCGCTCGCCAGCCCAATCTTCCCTCTGCCGTGGGAGCGATTGCCGGAATATTGGACAGAAGTGATATCGGGCGAAAAGCGAATCGAGACGATCTCGGCTGATCCCGACGAGCGACGGTTCGTCTACATCCAACATTCGCCGACATTCCGCTTTCCCGACATCATTACCGTCGAGTTCGTTCAATTCGGATCAGATCATTCAAGCATTGCGATCTACAGCCGGTCTCGGTATGGCCGCTATGATTTCGGAAAGAACCGCAAGCGGGTCGGGAAATGGCTGGCCTTGTTGGAGAAGGTCGCACAGCCAGCGACACGGCACCCAGGGCGCGGTGAATGACGCGGCTTCGAGGGCAGTGGGTAATCAAATGTCGGATAAATCCGGCGGTCGCGTCGCGCTCTCGGTACCGTCGGCGAGCTTGTCGTATTCAAGAGCCAATTCGAGCAACCGCAGCTTGATTGCCCGCGTCGTGACCCCCTCGGCAACCTGGCGGGCACGGGCGGCCTTGCGCCGGTAGTATTCCGCCGGTTGGGGCGGCAGGTCTGACGGCTGGTTCATGGCCGGCAGCATAGCACGCTCGCCGCGGAAATGGCAGATTTGCTCTCCGGCCGCGGGCCAACCCCCTGTCGCTATCGCTGCACCGAAGTCACGAGCTCGACGTTCCAGAACTGTTGCGAGCGGGCAGCGACTCTCGCTCTTCGACGCTCGGCGCGGCGCGCCGCGTATTCGCCGAGCGCCTCCCGATCGGTGTCGGCAACCGAAGCCTGGGTCGGCAGGACGCAGGCGGTCGGACACCTTGTTACTCCTTTGGTCCGGATGAACTCAGCCACCTCGGTTGCAGAATCCTTGTCGGAAATAGGTTCCCGCGAGCCCGCGTTGACCATTGAACCGCTCCATTACCAGCCGCCTCGCGGCATGATCGACCCCCGCGGAAGGGTAGCTAATTCACCAACCGACATCCTGCCACGACGGAGTTACCGGTGGTCCGGAGCAGCAAAAACGCTCTGTGCCTTTGAGGAATTCGGTCCCAGTTTTTGCCGGCTATTTGACCGCGGAACCTCCCCGGAGAACTCCTTTTGGATTTTCCGGCATGTTGCCGGCATGTTCGCTGGGACAGAGCTTGACCCTGGTCGATCGGTTCGATCAATCGGCACCGGCGTTTAGCCGCTGTGATCGCTGGCTCCCGATAAAGAGTTCGACGGTTTCGGTGTCCGGGATCGCCCCGCTTGGCGTGACGCGGCTCTGGTAGGGAATATTGAATTTGGCAAATCCGTCCAACAGTATTTTGGCCGTGTCGGAACTGTTGTCCCCGTTGACGTAGAGATTTATCCCCGGCGCGCGGACGTCGCCAAATATTTTGGTTACTTGAGGACCTTGCACCGCCCAATCGGCGGCCCTCAGGATGTTTACCAGCCGGTTGGCATACTGATAGGCTTCGATGTCGTTCGGGATGCAGGAAACAATCACCCGACGGCTGCCGAACTGCTTTAGATATGACGCCAGATCATCGGCGGCCGTTTGCGGGATCGAGCGGGCCCGTCTTCCCGCCTCGAGCTCTTTGACGAGGTCCTCCAGCGCTTTTATCCGCCCGGTCATATCGGCGGTGCTCGGTACATTCAGGACGGCGGACGGGACTTGCGGCACCGCGCTGGTTCCCGCGAGCGCCAAGGTTTCCTCTGCTTCCCGCCGCCCGAGCCAGACCGTGGCGGCAATGGCGAGGCACCCGAAGACGAGAATGCCGGCCGTCCACAATCGCCGGGCGCTTGGAGCCTCGGGCGGAGATCCTGCCGCGGTCAGCGCCAGCCCAGTTACGACAATCACCAAGAGCGTCGGCAGCCAAAGAGGCACGTCGCGTCACGCCGCCGGTACGGCGTCCTGCGCGGGCTCGGCCCGCCGGCCGCCGGCCCCGATCGACAGCGCCATCGCCGATGCCGCGAAGCACAGCAGCCCGGCAAACAGGAACGCCTCGAGATAGGTGCCGAACGAAATCCGCAGCACCCCGCCGAGATAGGCGGCCGATGCCCCGCCGAACTGATGGATCACCGTGATCCACGCGACCATGATCCCAGTTCGCTCGGTTCCGACGACCCGGCTCAACAGCCGAACGGTCGGCGGGACCCCGGCGATCCAGTCGAGACCGTAGAACACCGAGAACAGCGACAGGCCGTAAAACGACATGTCGAAGGCGAAGGGCAGATAGAGTAAGGAGAGGCCTCGCAGTCCGTAATACCAGGCGAGCAGCAGCCGGTTATCCACCCGGTCGCTGAGCCAGCCCGACAACGTTCCGCCGAGAAAGCTGAAGACACCGGTCGCCGCGAGAAGCCCGGCCCCGGTGACCTCGGCCAGACCATGATCGACGCAGGCCGGGATAAGATGCGTGCCGATCAGACCGTTGGTCGAGGCGCCGCAGACAAAATAGCTGCCGGCGATCAGCCAGAAATCGCGCGAGCGGGCGCTCTCGCCAAGCGCGCGGAAGGCGACGGTTAACGGATTGCCGTCGAGCGCCGGCGCGGGCCGGAAGCCGCGTCTCGCGCCATAGGGCACCAAGCCGAGATCTTCGGGGCGATCGCGCATCAAGAGCGCGATCAGCGGGACAAAGGCCGCGACCGAAGCCGCGAGCAGCAGCGACATGACGCGCCAACCGGCGCTAGTCACCAGGCTCGCCATGGTCGGGAGGAAAATCAGCTGACCCGCGGCGTTGGCTGCCGTCAATACGCCCAGGACGAGCCCCTGGCGGACCCGGAACCAGCGCGAGGCAATGAACGCGGCGAGGAAGTTGCCGATGACCCCGCAACTCGCGCCGACCACGACGCCCCAAAACAGGATAAGCTGCCAAGATTGCCGCATCGCCGGCGTCAGAGCAACGCCGGCCGCGGTCGCCGCGAGCGCCACGGCCATCGTGCGCCTTACGCCGAAGCGGTCGATCAGCGCCGCGGCGAAGGGGCCGATCAGCCCGTAGAGCAACAGGTTGACCCCGACTGCAAAGGATATTGTTGAACGCGCCCAGTGAAACTCGTTTTCGAGCGGCACGATCAGAATGCCGGGCGCGGCACGCACGCCCGCGGTCAGCAGCAGCACGACAAACGTCACCGCCGCAACGACCCAGGCGTAATGCAGCTTGGCTGGCAGACGCATTGACACCACTCGGTTAGCGGTCGACAGACTGGCAGCGTCGCCCAAAAAGGCAACATCCTTGGGCCCTTCGGCCACGGATGCCTCCGGAGCGTGAATATGCTTGGATAAGACGCGGCGATGCCGATGTCTGTCAGGGCGGTTGGGCGAGGTGCGGATGCGGGCGGTCAGCGAAGGGCGAGCGATGTTCCCGCCCACGGCTCGTACCTCGAAGGAGGAGGCCTCGGCTCGCGGCATCGCGCGGGCGCTGGGGGAGAATGCGCTACTGGCCTTCCCGCCGGAGGCGTTCGAGGAAGAAGTCGTGGTCCGCAAGTTTCTTCGGTCGTCGGCAGGTCATCCTCAGTCGGCCCGAGAGCATCCACCACATCCTCGTCGACAACCCGGGAAACTACCGCCGGACTGCCGCCACGATCCGCATGCTGCGCCCGTTGCTCGGCAAGGGTCTCTTACTCAGCGAAGGCGAAGATTGGCGGCATCAGCGGCAGACCGTTGCGCCGGCATTCACGCCGCGGACGATCCCGATGCTGGCGCGTCACATAGCGCAGGCGACCGGCGCTCTGATCGATGAGCTCGCGGATTGCCGCGGGCGCCCGGTCGATCTCCTCGCCGAGATGCAATTCCTCGCCCTCGAGATCGCCGGGCGGTCGATGTTTTCGCTGGCCATGGATCGGCATGGAGCGGAACTGCGCGAACTCGTCACCGGCTATGCCGAGCATCTCGGCCGGCCGAGCCTCCTCGATTTTCTGCTGCCCTTGCCGATCCCCAGCCCGCGCGAATTTGCGCGGCGGCGTTTTCGCCGCCGCTGGATGGCGCTGATCGGGCGGCTGATCGCCGAACGCCGCGAGAAGGCACTCGACGGCGCACCGGGCGATCTGTTCGACCTGCTGTCGACGGAGGAACGGGATCCGGACCGGCTGGCCGATCAGTTCGCGACCTTGATCACCGCCGGGCACGAGACAACGGCGGTTGCATTGTTCTGGGCGCTCTACCTCGTCGCGGCGACGCCCGAGGTCGAGGCGCGCATCGCCGCGGAAGCCGCGCCGCTCGATCTCGGCCCGGAGCAGGCCGCCGAGGCGTTGCCGAAACTCGTTTACACGCGCGCGGTCGTGCAGGAGGCGTTGCGGCTCTATCCGCCCGCCTTCACCTTGGCGCGCCAGGCGCGCCGTGCCGATAACGCCGGCGGGATCGCGATCCCGGCGCGCGCGGTCGTGTTGATCGCCCCCTGGGTCTTGCACCGGCATCGGCGCCTGTGGGACCAGCCGGAGAAGTTCGACCCGGCGCGGTTTCTGCCGGGCGCGCCGCCGCCCGAACGCTGCGCATATCTGCCCTTCGGCATGGGCCCGCGTGTCTGCATCGGCGCCCAGTTCGCGCTGACCGAAGCGACTTTGGTCCTCGCGGCCATGATCCGGACTTTCCATATCGAACGCGCCGAAAAGGAACCCGTCGTGCCAGTCGCGATCGTCACCACTCAGCCCGACCACCCTCCGCTCTTCCGCCTCGCCGTGCGCCGGTAAGCGCGCAGAGCAGGGATGAGGCCGTTGACTGAAGCGATCCCGTCGGCTTGCTAAGGAGGCTATCATGCTGAATCCGACGAGCCTTTTGGCTGATGCATTGGGTCGGAACCTCGCCGAGACCTACCGCAGGATCTATGGCGACCAAGAGCCGCACATCGCCTCCGGCCTTGATGAGGCCGCCCGACTCGTCATTGAGCGCATCGCAAGCAGCGACGCCCTCTATCACGATGTCCAACACACGGCACTCGTCACGCTTTGCGTCCAGGACATTTTGCGCGGCCGTCGCCTCGAGCGGAGAATTACGCCGATCGATTGGGGCCATACCTTATTGGCTGCGCTGAACCACGACATCGGGTATGTGCGCGGCATCTGCGCCGGCGACACGGCCGAGCATTTCGTGATCGACGCCGCCGGCAATACGGTGACGCCCCCGCGCGGGGCCTCCGACGCGTTCCTCATGCCCTATCACGTGGAGCGGGGGAAGATCATGGTCCGCGAGCGTTTCGCGCCCGTTCCGTTCATCGATGAGGAGCGCATCGCCGGGGCCATCGAGTTGACGCGCTTCCCGGTTCCGGACGACGAAGACCATGCCGCGACCGATACGGAAGCCGGCTTGGTGAGGGCTGGCGATCTGATCGGCCAATTGGGCGACCCGCTCTATCCGCGCAAGTTGAACGCGCTCTACCACGAATTTGCCGAAACCGGCGTCAACGAGAGGCTCGGCTATACCAGTCCCGCCGATATGGTCGACCGCTATCCACAATTCTATTGGAGCAAGGTCGAGCGCTACCTCGGCGACGCTCTGCGTTACCTCGAGATGACCATGGAGGGTAAGCTATGGACCGCGACCCTCTACAGCCACATCTTCGCGATCGAGCACAATCGCCGGCGGATGGGTCCGCAGCCGGGTCCTCCGCAGCAGCGGTGAGGGCAGAGCCAGGCACCGCGCGCATCGCGTGCGGTCCAGGGCCAACCGATGCCCGACAGCCCTTCGATACGCGCTGGGCGCTTATATTGCGGATGCTTACCGCGTTCAACTCGTCCTGCGCTACTTTCATGATACCATGCACGTCTGCATTGCTGCAGATTGGAGCTGGCGGGAACAGCTTCCGGCTAAGAAACGTTATAGTCGTGAGGGTTGATCTCGGAGGAAACGATGCTCGGCTGGACGATCGGGATATCCCGGCGAGGAATTGCCGCTTTCTTCGCCTGCATTGCCATCGGGGGCGTTGCGATCGCCCAGGACATGCCGCCGATACCGCCCTCGACGACCGCGGCCACGCCGGCTCCGAATACGGCACCCGTGCCGCCGGCGGCGGCACCGCCGGCGCAGCAGCTGACGCAGGCCCAGCTTGACCAGATCGTTGCACCGATCGCGCTCTATCCCGATCCGTTGCTTGCGCAGATTCTAATGGCTTCAACCTATCCGCTCGAAGTGGTCGAGGCCGCGCGTTGGGTCAGCGTTCCGGCAAACCGGGCGCTGACCGGCGACGCGCTGACCAACGCGCTGCAGGTTCAGAACTGGGACCCCAGCGTCAAGGCGCTGGTGCCGTTCCCGTTGGTCCTGGAGAACATGAGCGGCCAACTTCCATGGACCGAGCAACTCGGCAACGCGTTTCTCGCCCAGCAGGCTGACGTCATGGCCGCGGTGCAGAGTCTGCGCCACGAAGCGTTGGCGACGGGAAACCTCAAGCAGACCCCGCAATGCCGCTGTGTTATCCAAACGAGCGGTGAGACCATTTCGATCCTGCCGGCCGAGCCGCAGGAGGTCTGCGTGCCGATCTACCGCCCCGTCGTGTACGGGGCGTGGCCCCATCCGGCGTATCCGCCCTTTTCTTTCCCTGCCCCGGTCGGGTTCGCCTATGCGCCCGGATTGTGGATCGGCTACGAAGCGCCCATCGTATTGGCGTCTTTCGGTCCGCTGTGGGGCTGGGGCTGGGTCGATTGGGGGCATCACGACGTCGCCGTCAACCCCGAGCGCTATGCGCTCGCTTCCGGCGGCCGTCCCGCCTTCTCGGGCGGCGTATGGGTGCATAACCCCGCCCATCGCGGCGGCGTTGCCTATGCGGACGCGGCCACGAGAACGCGCTTCGATGCCGCCCGGGTTTCCGCGCTGACGAAGGCGGCGCGCTCCGGCGCCGTCAACAACGAGGCTGCGCGTGGCGGAGCAGGGCGTTTCGGCGCGGCGGCGATCCACGCAGGTGCTGCTGCACCGCACAGTGAAGCGGCGTTTCATGGGACACCAGCCCTCCGTGGGCGGACGGCATTCCGCGGCGGAGCCGGGTTCCATGGCGCGCCCGCAGCCCATAGTCGAGCGACGTTCCACGCTGGCCCGACCGCGTTCCACGGCGGCCCGGGGTTTCACGGCGGCGGCCCGCATGGCGGCGGCGCACAACACTTCGCGACGGGCGGACCCCACGGCGGCGGGGCGCCACATAGCGGCGGCGCGCCGCATGGCGGCGGCCCGGGTGGCCACCACGGATGAGGTGTCGGCGCCGGCCGCGCATTCGGGGGAACGAGGATAGCTGGGAGACACTACAGCTTGTTCGGCCGGCCATTCGCCCGTGCGGCCGTGGCCCGCACAGCAGTAGAGCTAACGGCCGGGATTACGCGCCGGGCAGCCATGTCTTTCCGGATCGCAGGAGGGGCGCCACTTCGCGCGCAAACTCGTCGTCGACCGAATATTCGTAGCAGCGGACTTGGTCGGCCTCGGGATAGGCCGCCATAATCGCGGCAAGCGCCTCCGCCAATGTCTCGAAATCGCCGGTGTATTGCAGCCGGCTGTTCCACACCCCGCGCCACGCCCGGCTCAACCGCCCGGCCGAGGCCTCGTTGGTCTCGGGCATGCGGTCGATATAGGCGGTAATCTCGATGCCGGCCGGCCCGCCGTCACGCGTCTCGTCGCGGGTGATCTCGACCCGAAATGTTTGGTATGCCATCGCGCCCCTCGTCCTATCCTCGCCATCCTCAGAGCACCGGTCCAGGAATGCCCAGGGCGTTTTCGGTGAGGCCCCGGGTGATGATTTCATAAGCCTCGTCTATCGAATCTGTACGATGGAAGAGGTCGAGGTCGCCCGGGCTGATCGTGCCATATTTCACCAACCCGTCGAAATTGATCACCTCGTCCCAGTATTTGGAGCCGAAGAGCACGATCGGCATGCGTTTGCGGATCTTGCGCGTCTGTACGAGGGTCAGGATCTCGAACAGCTCATCGAGCGTCCCATAGCCGCCGGGGAACAGCACGACCGCCTTGGCCAGGTAGACGAACCAGAATTTGCGCATGAAGAAGTAATGAAAATAAAAGTCGAGTTCCCGGCTGATATAGGGGTTGTCGAATTCCGCGTCCGGGATCGAGATAGTCAGCCCAACGCTGAGCCCCTTCGCCTCGGAAGCCCCGCGATTGGCCGCCTCCATGATGCCGGGACCGCCACCGGTGCAGACGACAAACCGCCGTTCCTTGCGGTCGAGCTTCTTCGACCAGGTGGTCAAGCGCTGAGCGAGCTCCCGCGCCGCTTCATAATAGATCGAGAGGCGGAGGGCCATCTGCGCGGCCTCGATGCCCTGTCCCGCCCGCTCCGCTTCGGCTAGCGCCGTCTTCGCCGCCTCTTCCGAGCGCAGCCGAGCCGACCCCATGAAAACGATCGTGTCCCGGACGTTGTTGCGTTGAAAGCGATAGAGCGGCTCCAAGTACTCCGCAAGGATGCGCAAAGCGCGCGCATCCTTGCTTTCCAGGAAACGGGTATCCTGATAGGCCTTGGGCTGGCGACGGGCTGGCTTGTCCAATATTTACCTTGGTTTTACTGTGGTCCGGAGCAAGCCGCAGCGCGAGAGCGTTACTGCGGAGTCGTGGTTAAACGAGCATCGTCTTTAAGCCGAGCGCCGAAGCCGCGTCGCTCAGCCGCCGGTCGAGAATGCAGAGCGTCGCGCCATGATCGCCGCAGATCGCGAGGTGCAGGGCATCTCCGGCGCGCAAGCCCAATACGTGTTGCTCGCCGAAGCGGGCCGCCGTGCGGAACTGCAACCGCGACACCGAGACCACAGCAAAGCTATCCGTCGCCAACCGGGTAAACATCGCCAACGCGTCGGCTCGGTGCGCGGCGCCGATTTGCCGGTGCCAGCTTGATCGAGAGGGCGGCAGAAAGCTCGGTCGCCACCCGGTCGCTGATTGCGAGCTCATCCTCTGCTTGCCGTCCAAGCCAATGCTGCATCCGCTCGGCTTCCGCCTCGTTCGTCAAAGCCGCAGCGAGCAGCGAAGTATCCAGATAAAGCATCAACAGCGATCTTCATCGCGCATCCGGTGGATAATGTCGCGGGCAGTCTCCGGCTGCGACGGCATGGCATCCGTCATCTCCCGCAAATGCCGCTGCATCGACGCACTTGCGCGGGGCGTCAACCGCGGTGATCTGCGCGACGGGCTTGCCGCGTCGGGTGATGCAAACCGGCTCGCCGGCAGCAGCGCGCTCGATCAGCTCGCTCAAATGCGTCTTCGCGTCGGCGAGACTGACCCTTATCACCTCCGTGTCTCCCGACCGATCAGACGGTCACTTATAGCCGCAAGCGTGATTTTCAAGGAAGCCAAGGCTTACCCGCGTTTCGGCCGGTGTGCAGAACCGGACAGCGCTCGCTGATATCGCTGTTAAATGCAGCGAAAAAACAGCCAAGGGTCTCACCATCGCCGCGGAATCCTCCCTTTTTGGCCGCGTCGACCGCAGAATAACAGCGAAAACAGTGGCTGATCTTGGCTGTCGTCCGCTGTAAATAACAGGTAATTGAGTTTATGCGCACAGGAAATTTTACCGATTAAGTAAAAACTATTAAGGGGCTGCTTATCATGCCATTACGGCTATTTTATGGAGTGAGCCGCCGGTGCTCAGAGCTAGTGTTCAGAGTCATTCGCACGATTAACCCGGCGATGAAGCGCCTCGCTCAATACCGCTTCACCGGCGAAAGCCGGTGTCCACGGCAGGAGCGGATCCCGGCTTTCGCCAGGAAAGCGAGGAGGGGGATCTGCCGAATCATCTGAATGGTTCTGAGCACTACCAGAGGTGAAATCGAGAGACTTCAACGAGGTCAGAGATTTTTCGTCATTCCCGCGAAAGTGCAGCTCCGCCTGAGCGGCGTGCTGGATTTGAAGCGGGTCACGATACGGCAGCCGGCCGCATCCAGCTGCGCCCACCAGCGGTAATCGTAATAACCGAGGTCGGAGACATAAGTCGCGCCGGCATCGATCGGCATCTGCTGGGCCGCGGTAACGTCGTTCACCTTGGCCGCGCTGACCGCGGCATAAATCGGATGATCGGCATCGGCATCGTAAATCAGCTGCACCTTGGCGCCGCAAACACCGCTCGAAAAGCGCGCCCACGGGGCGCTGGCCTCGTTCAGCCGCAGACCGGTAGAATCGATCGGGTAGCCGCTCTCGCCGATGGCACGCGCAAACCGCGGTGGGCCCGCTGCACCATTTCACCAAACAAGTCGGCAAAACACCCCGCTGGGGCGTTGGGCATTGGCATCGGCCAAGGTGGAGCGCTATACCGGCCCGCACACCCAGGGCGCGTGCAACACATATTTCCCCGGACAGCCCTGCGCGAAAGCGGAAATCCGGGGCAAACCTTCTCTCTGCTCGCCCTGAGCCCGCGCCTTCGCGGGGGCGACGATAAAATG
The DNA here is from genome assembly GCA_963700195.1 of uncultured Alphaproteobacteria bacterium. Classification (GTDB taxonomy): domain Bacteria; phylum Pseudomonadota; class Alphaproteobacteria; order ATCC43930; family CGMCC-115725; genus AP-15. The sequence goes on along the minus strand of CAVOWQ010000010.1, from coordinate 259,829 downwards.
ACTAGGAGAAAATTATGGCGCTGCTCATCGTCGATCTCGACAAGCGTATCGGCAACGCGAAGGCATGGTGCGACACCTTCGCCGAACAGCTTCCCGATTTGGAAATTCGCATCTGGCCCGATCCGGGAAGGCTGGCGGATATCGAATACCTCGCCTTCATGCATCCCGATTTCGATGCTCTTCCCGCGTTTCCAAACCTGAGAGCCATGTTCAGCCGCTCGGCCGGGGTGGAGGCGTTTGTCCGACATCCAAAGCTGCCGAAGGCCCCGCTCGGCAAGATGGAGCCGCCGGGCGGCGATCCGATGATGACCGAATACGTCGTCATGCATGTGCTGCGCTTTCATCGTGACATGCCCGGCTATCAGGCGGCTCAGGCCGAGCGGGAGTGGCGCCGGACGAGGATCGTCCGGCCCGAGGAGCGGCGCGTTGGTTTCCTCGGCTTCGGCATGATGGCGAAAGCGCCGGCGCTGGTATTGAAGTCGCTCGGTTTCCCGGTCTCGGCTTGGGTTCGATCACCGCGCGAGAAGGAGGAGGTGCCGATTTTTCACGGGCCCGACCAGCTCGAGCCGTTTCTCAATCAGACCGACATCGCCGTCTGCCTGTTGCCGCTGACGCGGGAAACCGAGGGCATCTTCTGCGCTCGTACCTTCGCGATGATGCCGAGGGGGGCGATGCTGGTGAATGTCGGGCGCGGCAAGCATGTGGTGGCCGAGGATCTGATCCGCGCGCTCGACGCGGGACAACTGTCCTACGCCGCATTGGACGCGCTGTGGCCCGAGCCCCTGCCGCCGGACAGTCCGCTGTGGCTGCACCCCAAAGTCACGGTGATGCCGCACGTTGCCCGCCGGCCGACTGTGGCTCAACTGGTGACAGAAATTGCCGCGAACATCCGCAGCATCGAGGCCGGCGGCCCGCTATTGCAGGAAATCGACAAGACAATGGGATACTGATCGACTGTCCGCTGCGCTGGCGTGCCGCAACTCTTCGAAAGTCTTGAGATATGCACGCAACGAGATTGCGATCTCGAGGCTTGCGAAAGACCAGGTCGCAGCCCTGCCAAAGGGCGCGACGGTTTTCGGCCTGGGTTACGGGGAACTGCGTTACTGATAGCGAGCTCGGCAAAGAGTTGCCGTGCAGAAGACCCTCCGCTTAGACGCGCGTGCTGATCGAGCACCGGCCTGGCCTTCGACCGGGCCGGGAGGGCTGACGGAACCGGTATCGCGCGAAACACTACGATTTTGCCGGGCCGCGCCACGCGGAGGCATTCTGTCTATTCAACGCACCAGTTGGTGTATCTTCCCCTTTCGCTCCGCGTCCACGCAAGCTCGGGTCGCAAAGCAATGAGGATGTCAGTCAACATGAGAATAGTCTCTATCATTTGCTGCATCGCGCTGCTCACGGTGAATGTCTTGTCTCTGTTCACGGCATCGAGCCTTTTCCATTTATATTTTGCAGGAGCTTCTTTGATTGTCGTGGTGCCTCTGCTCGTGATAGTCTTTGTGAATCGAGGAGAGCCACCGGAGCCCGAGCGCCCCAAAGCTGACGCAGCCGACCCTATGCCGGTCCCGATGGCCGGCAACCAGGCCGACGCTGAAATCGTCAGCTTCCTCGCCCTACTTCAGGAGCGCGGAAGGCTGGTGGACTTTTTGATGGAGGACATTACAACCTACGACAACGCCCAGGTTGGGGCCGCCGCTCGCGTCGTACATGAAGGGTGCAAAGCCGCCTTCCGCGAGCATTTCGACATTCGATCAGTGCGCGAAGAGAACGAGGGATCGTCCGTCACTGTTCCTTTAGGATATGCAGCCGACGAGTATCGCCTGATCGGGAACATCCGGGGAGCAGGGCCGTTCTCGGGGACGCTCGTCCATCGCGGCTGGAAAGCAGAGTGGGTGAGACTCCCACGCATTGTGCGGGTCAACCCCGACCGGCTGCCGGCAATTGCCCCTGCGGAAGTCGAGCTGAAGTAGGCTGGAAGCAGCGACCTAAGTCCGACGCGGGAGACCCAATGTGGAGCCGTAGGAGACTGCCGGCGAGCTTCGGACATCTTGCACAGATTACAATCGAGACTTTCAACTCATGAGCACACGTTTCAGTCTTGGCATCGATCTTGGTACAACGAACAGCGCGATCGCGCTCACCGATCTGGAGTCCGATCACACCGAGATATTGGAAGTCACCCAAATAATTGGACCAAATCAGATCGGCGAGAAACCAACGCTGCCCTCCGCGCTATACATTCCCCACCGCGATGAATTTCCGGAGAACTCGTTTCCGCTGCCTTGGGATAATGGGGTAGGCGACACCACGATGGCCGGTCATTTCGCTCGCGACCATGGCGCACTGGTTCCCGACCGTCTCGTCACCTCTGCCAAATCGTGGCTCTCCAACCCGCATACCGATCCCCGGCGTCAATCGCTTCCGTGGAGATCGGACATCCAGGATGACAAGCTCTCGCCCTTTGAATGCTCGCGGCGATACCTTGCGCACCTGAAGAACGCATTTCTCTACGCTGGACGCGTGCAGGGGCGGAACTGGGACCTTTCTGAAACCGAGATTGTCCTGACGGTCCCGGCATCGTTCGATGCGGTTGCGCAAAATTTGACCGCCGAAGCGGCGGAGGCCGCCGGTCTCGGCAAAATCACCCTGCTTGAAGAACCCCAGGCGGCGTTCTACGCCTGGATCGCGCAGGCCGGTGGGAAATGGCGTTCCTTGATCACTCCGGGCGACATCATCCTCGTTTGTGATATCGGCGGCGGCACCGCCGATTTCAGCCTAATTGCCGTTACCGACAGCAGCGGCACGTTAGAGCTCGAACGCATCAGCGTCGGCGAACACATACTCCTGGGCGGCGACAATATAGATCTGGCGCTTGCCTATACCCTCCAGGCCAAACTCTCGGCCGAGGGAAGATCGGTCAATTCCTGGCAATTCCTTGCGCTCGTCCATGCCGCCTCCAAGGCTAAGATCGCCTTGTTCGACGACGAGTCGTTGCCCGAAGTCCCGATCGCCGTTCCCTCGCGCGGCTCGAGCCTGTTCGCCAGAACCGTTTCGACAACACTCGATCGAGCGACCCTCGAGCAGGTTGTTCTCGACGGTTTTTTCGCAAAGACCAGTATCAGCGATCTGCCACAGGAGGCACGTCGCGTGGGACTGCAGGAATTTGGTCTGCCATTCGCAGCCGATCCCGTGATCAGCAAGCATCTGGCGCGATTTCTGTGCCGGAGCCGAGCAAATCTGAGCAGCAGCCAATCGCTTACTGCAGCGGTGGAGCGGCAGCTTGGGTCAACCGAATTTGTGATGCCAACCGCGGTCCTTTTTAACGGTGGTGTTTTCAAGAGTGGGCCGATCCGAAACCGAGTGCTCGAGCTGCTGACTTCGTGGAATGAAGGAAAACCGGCACGCGAGTTGCGGGGGATCGAACTGGATCTCGCTGTCGCCAAAGGGGCTTCTTTCTATGGGCGAACTCGAGTGACGCAGAAAGGTATTCGGATCAAAGCCGGAGCAGCGCGCTCGTACTACATTGGCCTCGAGAGCTCGATGCCAGCGGTGCCGGGATTCAAACCGCCGATACAGGCGCTGTGCGTTGTTCCGCAGGGGATGCAAGAGGGCTCGGAACTTCTTATAGAAGGACGAGATTTCGGTCTTCTCACCGGGCATCCCGCCGAGTTCCGGTTCTATTCGTCGGCAGTCCGAAGCGGCGATCAACCGGGACAGGTCCTGCCTGATGCCGCAGGTGAGCTGGACGAGACCAGTTTGCTCGAACTCAACCTGCCTCCGCTCCCCGATGTTCCGGCGGGACAGGTCGTTCCTGTGCAAATCAACTCCGTTGTGACAGAACTGGGCACGCTCGAACTGTGGATGAAGCATGTGAATTCGGATCGCCGATGGAAGATCGAATTTCAGGTCAGGACGGAGTAACCACACTCAGCGACCGATGACGACGCGAGCCCGTTTCAGCATCGGCATCGATCTCGGCACGACCAACTGCGCCTTGGCATTCGTGCCGCTGCATGGCGAGGCAGGGTCCGAGATTCTCGGCATCCCGCAATGGGAGTCGCTGTCCGCGATAGCGGAATCCACGGCGCTTCCATCATTTCTCTACTTGCCGGAGGAAGCGGCCGCTGCCCAACTCCAGGACAGGGAGGCCGACAATGAGGAATGGGTTGTCGGCCTGCTCGCACGCAAAAAGGCTGCAGAATCGCCTGGCCGGGTCGTCCATTCCGCGAAATCCTGGCTCTGTCACCACACGTCCGATCGCTTAGCGCGATTTCTGCCCTGGGGAGCGGACGACATCACCCGCAACAGCAAGATCTCACCGGTAAGCGCCTCGGCGCTGATCCTCAACCATCTCAAGCGAGCGTGGAACAGGCGGTTTGCCGATGCCGGAACCGACTTCGAGTTTGACAGGCAGGAGATCACCGTTACCGTTCCCGCCTCATTCGACGCGGCTGCCCAGCGGCTGACGCTTATGGCTGCGCTGGAGGGCGGTCTTCCTGAAACCGTGCGCCTGCTTGAAGAGCCGCAAGCCGCCTTCTACTGCTGGCTGGAGCAGCACGATTTTGCAACGGATCTTACGGGCAGGCTCACCAACGACAGCGATGGAACGCACCACGTCCTGGTGGTCGACATTGGTGGCGGAACGTCGGATTTCAGCCTGTTCGAACTGCGCTCGCAGAGGGGCGGCTCGGTCCCGCGCATCAAGCGCGAGGCGGTGGGCGATCACATTCTGCTGGGCGGCGACAATGTCGATCTGGCGATCGCACACCTCCTCGAACCGCGGCTGACCGGTGAGCGCGGGAAGCTCTCGGGCACCGAGTGGGACGACCTGGTCGCCCGATGCCGGGATCTCAAGGAGAAACTGCTCACCAGCGACGGCCGGCGGGACGAAGCCTGCGGCATCTCATTGCCGGGCCGCGGGTCCGGGCTGGTCGCGGCGTTGCGCACGGCCCAACTGACGCATGCCGAAATCGAGGCGCTCTTGCTCGATGGTTTTTTCCCCGAGTGCGGCGCGCAGGCATACCCCTACCGGACGCATGCTGCCCTGAAAGAATGGGGGCTTCCCTATGCCTCCGACTGCGCGGTTACGCGGCACCTTGCCGATTTCTTGCGGGGCCGTCCACCAGTCGACGCGATCTTATTCAACGGCGGCTCCCTTCGTCCTGAGATCCTGCGCAACAGGATTTGTCAGCAGGTCGCGAACTGGCAGGGTGGTTTGCGGCCGCTGGCACTGGAAAATGCGGACCCCGAGCTTGCTGTTGCGCGCGGCGCGGCGCTATTTGGAAAAGTCCTCCATCGCGGAACCGAACGCATCGAGGCGGGGGCCGCGCGCGCGGTGTTCCTCGAAGCAGGTAGGAGGCGGACGCCCGAGGCTGCTGAACCGGCTCCGGCCTCGCTGGTGTGCGTTCTCCCTCGTGGAGCGTCGTCCGACGAACGGTTTGAGATCACGGGGCTTCCGCTCGAGGTACAAACGAACCGCCTCGCACGCTTTCAGGCCTATTACTCTACTCGCGACGGCGCAAGCAAAGCGGGCGATATCGCCGATTGGAGCGAAGACGACCACCACGCCCTTCCGCCGTTGCAGACAGTCATCAACGTCACGGGCTCTGCTCCCGGCACAACCGCCAACACGCTTCCAGTCACGTTGAGTGCCAGTGCGAACGAATTGGGTCTACTGCAAGTCTCTTGCGTTAGCGCGGACCCCTCTATCAGGCAGTGCTGGCCACTGGAATTTAATCTCCGACCGCACGAGCAGGACGGCCAAAACAGTTCTAAAGCCGCAGCAGCAGTCTCGGTTGATGCCAAGCCGAATGTCACCGCGCAGGCACTCCAAGCCGCTCGAGCGCGTATCCAGCATTTGTTTGATCGTCCCTCCAAGCCACGAGAATTGCTGACAGCGACGCGGCTCCTCAAGAACCTGGAACAGCTTCTGGGAATGCCGAAGAGCGATTGGAATGCCGCCCTCGTCCGTTCTCTCTGGCCAGCTCTGGAAAGCTGCATGGCTCGGCGCAAGGGGTCGGCGGACCACGAGGAGGCCTGGCTCATTCTTGCTGGTTTCCTGCTGCGCCCCGGTTTCGGGGCTGCTGCCGACCACTTTCGCATCGACAGTCTCTGGCGCGTGCGCGAGCATGGGCTCTATTTTGCCGGCAAACGAAGCAAGGTTCAGGAATATGTCCTCTGGCGGCGGGTCGCGGGCGGCCTCGAGCGGCAACGTCAGGAGCAGATCCTCGCCTCCGAGTTCGACAAGATCCGCATGCAGAAGAAGGTTGCACCAGAACTTATCCGGCTCGCCGGATCGCTGGAGCGCCTCCCCCTTCAAACGAAGACGGAATTGGCTAATCTGTTTATCGATGCGGCTAGCGACCTCGCCCGCCAGAACAAGCACTGCGCCCCCTACCTTGGGGCGCTGGGCCACATTCTGAGCCGGGCACCGCTCTATGCCGGACCGGAGACGGTTGTCTCGCCCGATCTTGTGGAGCGAGCTTTCGAGGCCTTCCGTACCCTCGATTGGGCGGCGCCAGAACTAGCCGAAGCGCAAACCTTGTTCCTGCGCGCCGCACGTGTCGTCGGCAGTCGTAGTTTCGACTTGCCCAAGGCTGTGCGTCATCGAATTGCGGCCAAGTTGGAAAATGCCGGCGTTTCTCCGCAGAGAACCGGCAAGCTCAAGGAATTCACACCCGTTGGAGGAGCGGAACGGATCAGTCTGCACGATGAGAGCCTTCCTCCCGGACTTATCCTGATCGACCCAGCGGATAACATCTGACGAAAGTGTGTGTCGGGATTTCAGCCTTCGATCGGTCAATCGTTTGCCAGCCAACCATTTTCGAGCAGGTTTAACGAATGGTCCATCCTGGTTCGGTCGAACGGCCGAAGCTTGGCTGACTACGACTTCAAAGTCCGAGATCGCTCAAAGACGCGTGGTCATCGGGGCGGCGGCCCAATGTCCAATGGTATTTGCGATCGCTCTCTTTGATCGGAAGATCGTTGATGCTGGCTATGCGCAGGCGCATCAGGCCGTGCTCGTCAAATTCCCAGTTCTCATTGCCATAGCTGCGGAACCAGTTGCCGCTGTCGTCGTGCCACTCATAGGCGAAGCGCACTGCGATGAGGTTCTCGCGAAACGTCCAGAGTTCCTTGATCAGGCGGTAGTCGAGCTCGCGGTTCCATTTACGCGTCAGAAACGCTTCGATGGCCGCGCGGCCTTCAATGAATTCCGCGCGGTTCCGCCAGCGGCTGTCGCTCGTATAAGCGAGCGCAACGCGCTGTGGATCGCGGGTGTTCCACGCATCCTCGGCCCTGCGGACTTTCTGAAGCGCGGTTTCGAGCGTGTAGGGTGGGAGTGGCGGGCGGCTCTCGGCCATTGTGTTCTCCTGCTTCCCGGTTCGCCCGCGTGAAATGCGTGCCGGAACGTCAATCGGCATAGATCCTAGAAGGACCTTGCCGTGGTTCCCGTGAGGATGTCGGCCTTGCGGTTGAGGGCCGCGATCAGACCGTCTATGCCGTCGCTCTTCAGGATCGCGGCGAATTCCGAGCGGCGGGTCGCCACCTCGCTGATCGCGCCGTCGAGGTAAATGTCGGAGATCAGCCAGTTGTCGCCGCTGCGGCGCATCATGTAGTCGACCTTGACCGGCTCACCGCTGGCCTTGATGATCTGGCTCTTCACCATAAGCCCGGATGGGGCGGGCTGTTCGCCGGTTACCTCCAGCCTCTGCCCGGCATAGCTGTCGAAGCGGTCGGCATAGATTGCCGAGATGTAGCGTCCGAAGCTCTCGGTCACCTGCTGGCGCTGCCCCTCGGTCAGGCCGGCCCAGGACAGGCCGACCGCCAACCGCGTCATCGAGGCGATGTCGAAGCTGCGGCGGATGACCGGCTCCAGTTGCGTGAAACGACCGCTTTGACCCAGAATCCGGCCGTTCTTCATCGTGCTGAGCAGCGCGTCATAGAGGCCCTGCACGGTATCGCCGCCGCTCGTGGCTGCGGCATGGACCGGATAGGAAAGCATGCTGAGGCCGAGCCCGGCGGCAAAGGCCACGGCTTTGCATAATGGCATTTTTGGCACAAAAGAGCGTATTGTCATCGCAGGCCTTCCGTTTGGTTTAGGACCTGCAGTTTGTCGCGGTCTTGTGCGCCGGTCGCGTTAATAGTCGTAAAATTGCGTAAGCGCCGCCTTGGCAGCCATTACGGTCACCGGGATCGCGGCCGAGCGCCTCGGTAGGCTTACAAGGGCGCTGCGCCGGCCGGGAGCGGATTGCGGTCGTCGCGTAGCTTGTAGAGCAGGTCGCCCCGTATCGGCTGACGCGCGGCACCGATATCGATCCCGAAAATCCGGGCGGCGTTCTCGCCGAAGATCTTGTTCTTCACTTCCGGCGTCAGCTGAGAATAACCGTGTTGTGCGGCGAGCTCTTCGGGTATCGCAAAGGTCTGAAAGGCTTCGATTTGCCAATGGGGCGGTCCGACTACCGGTGTGTCGGTGCCCCACAGAATGTGATCGGCGCCAAAGCCGTCGAGCAGGTTCCCCATGAGGACAGCATAGCGCGCCGGATCCGTCCGCATCATCCGGGCCAAAGTCCCGAGCTCGGCATAGATATTTTTTGCGTTCGCTGCCTTGGCCTGACTGGCGAGCTGGGCGTCGATCAGGATCGGCGGGCGGGGCGGCGCGCGATCGGCGACCCGCACGGCGGCGACCCGGTCGACATACTGCTCGGCAGGCGGAAAACTGTGCGCCTTGCGATGCCAAAAGGTGAAGGCCGTGGCGCCGCTCGCGAGGCCAAGCAATCCGCGGCGCGACACTGTATTTTTTCGAGGCTGACGGACCGCCGTTTTGGTCATCATCCCGTTCAAGTCGAGGTGTTGACGAGGATAGCCCTAAGGCCGAGCCCAAGGTCCATCATGATCGATCTGGACGGCGAGATGCGCTAAATATCGATATGCTCATACGTCCCAAAACAATCCAGCCCATGCCCGTGCGTCGGCTTGGCCATATGAACGGAAATTAAGGCTTCCTGCCCTTCCTGCCATGCACACCATTGAAACAGCGTTGCCGGAAATCAAAGTCGTCATGCCGCAGCGCATCGGGGACACACGGGGTTTTTTCTCCGAGGTATGGAACGCGCGCGAATTCGCCTCGATCGGGATCGAGGCGGCTTTCGTGCAGGACAACCACGTCCGCAACCCGCTGAAGGGGACGTTGCGCGGGCTGCATTACCAGATGCGGCCGGCGGCGCAGGGCAAGCTCGTGCGGGTGACGCGCGGGGCGATTTTCGATGTCGCCGTCGACATCCGCCAGGGTTCCCCGAGCTTCGGGCGGCATGCGGCCGCGGTGCTGACCGCCGACAACTGGTACCAGCTGTGGATACCGCCGGGATATGCCCACGGCTATTGCACGCTGGAGGACGATACCGAGGTGCAATACAAGACGACGGAATTCTACAGCCCGGTGCACGATCGCGGCATCGCCTGGAACGATCCGGTGCTGATGATCACCTGGCCGGTCACGGTCGAAACGGCGATCGTGTCCGACCGCGACCGCGCTTTGCCGCGCCTCTCCGAGCAATCCGATCTGTTCGAGTATACCGAACCGGAGACGCTCTAGAATAGCGCGGACAGGCGCAAGGCCTTGCGCGAGACCTAGAAGGAAACAGGAAATGCCCGAGACGCCCACCTTTGGCCGGTACGCCGAGATCCCCTATGAGCAGATGACGCCGGAGCAGCAGGAGGGCTATCGCTTTCTGATCGAGGTCCGCGGTCAGCTCGGCGGGCCGAGCAAGATCTGGGTCCATAATCCCAAGCTGGCGAAGGCTGCGGCGCCGCTCGGCGCCCATTTCCATCCCGGGCATTATTCGCTTACCGAGCGCGAGCGCGAGATCGCCGTCTGCATCATCAACAGCAAATGGCATTCGGCATACCCGACGAGCGCGCATGAGCGGCGCGGCAAGGAAGTCGGGCTGGCAGCCGATAAGGTCGAGGCGCTCATCGCCGGCCTGCAGACTTCATTCTCGGACGAGCGCGAGCAGGTCGTGTACGAAATGGCAATGGCGCTCGCCAATTCGCGTTGGATCCCGCAGGGGCTCTACGACCGCGCGGTCAAGGCGCTCGGCCATGTCGGCATTACCGACGTAATCACGCTGATGGGTTACTACACGAGCGTCTCGATGACCCTGGCCTTTTACGACGTGCCGGCCGGGGCGCCGGGCATGTCGCGCTGAGCGACTGGGTTCGAAGGTCGCATCCGTGTGTGTAAGCCAGCCCGTGCACCGATGAATTTTGCGACCTCGTCAGGTCTGTTGCTGCTCGGGCTGTTCGTGCTGCCGGTGCTGGTTAGCGGTTGCCTGCCCAATGGGCGCGATGGGGTGCCGTGGTACGAGGCGCGCCGCGACCCGACCGGCCTGGCGCCCGACCCGGCGGCCACGCCGGAGGCCGTGGTTCAAGTCTATGCCGCCCGCGCGGTCTCGTGGCGGGGGGTGGTCGCCGTGCACACCTGGATCGCGGTGAAGCCGAGCGGGGCCGACCGCTATACGCGGTACGAGGTGCTGGGTTTCGGCGTCGCCAATGGCGCGCCGGCGGTTCGCGTCGACCGGATGGGCCCCGACAATTACTGGTTCGGCGCCCGACCGCAGATCATCGCGGACCGACGCGGACCCGGTGTCGACGCGATGATCGAGGATATCCGTGCCGCGGTCGCCCGCTATCCCTATCCGCACGAGTATCGCGCGTGGCCCGGCCCCAACAGCAACACATTCACCGCCTATATTGGCCGCCAGGTTTCCGAGCTCGGACTCGACCTGCCGTCGAATGCAGTCGGCAAAGATTTCCTGCCCGGGGGTGCGCTGTTCGCCATGGCGCCGAGTGGCTCCGGGTTTCAGGTTTCGCTCTTCGGCCTTGCCGGCGTGCTCCTCGCCGTCGACGAGGGGTTCGAGCTGAACGTCCTGGGGCTCAACATCGGCGTCGATGCCGCCGTGCCGGCGCTGAAGCTGCCGGCGATCGGCCGATTAGGGCTGGACCGCTAATGCCCCGCGAGCGACCCCGCCGGCTGGGGTTACGAGCTGGGGCCTTTTTTGGCACAGCGCGCAATCTCCGCCTGGCCCGGCTACTATGCGCCGCCAATTGGCACCCCGGTATTTTTCCAGTGTGAGACTACCGCCCAGCGCTCGGGTGCAAGCGCTTGTTCAACGGGCTAATTGCCCGTCGTCGATCGAGACGATCATCTTGCCGATCGGCCACAGGGCGAGGCCGGCGAGCTTTAGATGCGCCCAGGCGAAGGGCAGGCCGATGATCGTGATCGCCAGAACGAGCGCGACGATAACGTGGGCGAGGGCGAGCCACCATCCTGCCAGCACGAGCCAGATCAGATTGCCGATGGTGCCGAGCGGGCTGGTCCCGATATCCTCACGCCCGGTGTAGTCGGCGCGGTTGACCGCCGTCTGGCCAAACGGCAGCAGGGCGTAGAGCGCGATGTTGAACGCCGCTCGCGCCCACGGTATGCCGACAATCGTAATCACCATGATGACTCGCGGCCAGCAGCCATAAGGCCGCCATCCAGACGCCGCCGGTGACGATCCACAAGATATTGAGCAAGAGCCGCAGGAGAGGCATTGCTATTGCGGCTTTTCGAGGTCCTCGATCGCGGCTTTGAGGAACCGGGCGGCCTCGCCGCCGGTGACGGCGCGGTGATCGAAGGTCAGCGACAATGGCAGGATGCGATGGGCGGCGAGCTTCCCGTCGGCGACGACCGGCCGCTCCGCGATGCGGCCGGCGCCGAGGATCGCGACCTGCGGCGGGACGATGACCAGCGCTGCGAAACGCCCGGCGAACATGCCGAAATTCGACAAGGTGATGGTCTGGCCGCGCAATTCGGCGACGGGCACGGTGCGGGCGCGCACGTCCTTCTTCATCGCCTCGATCCCGCGGCGCAGATCGGCGGCGTCGCGTTCGCCGATATTGCGCAGCACCGGCACGAAGAGCCCGTCCTCGGTGTCGACCGCCAGGCCGAGATCGATCTGCTTCAGGAGACGCCGCTCCATCGTGCGGCCGTCATACCAGGCGTTGAGGCCGGGCGAGGCGGCGCAGCCGGCGGCGATCGCGCGGGCCAGCCGGATCGTGACATCGGATTGCGGCGCCCAGGCCGCGATATCGGCTTCGTCGGACACCGTCGCCGGCACGATTTCGGCGTGCGAGCGGGCCATGTTGACGGCCATCGCGCGGCGCACGCCGGCGAGCGGCTCGACCGGCCCGGCTGCGGTCTGCGCGCGGGCGGCGCGCTCGACATCGGCGCTGGTCACCGCGCCGCCGGGGCCGCTCGCGCGTAACCTCGGCCAGATCGACCCCGAGCCGCTGCGCCAGAGCGCGGACCGCCGGCGCTGCCCTGACCGCCGGCGCTTGCGGTGCCGGTTGCGGAACCGGTGCGGCGGGGCGGCGGAAAGCTCGCCGACGATCGTGCCGGTGTCGGTCCGCGGGCCCTCCTCGAACTCGACCAGCGGCGCGCCGACCTTGACCCTTTCGCCCGGCTGGACGCACAGCCGGGCGATCTTGCCGTCTTGCGGCGAGGGCACCTCGACGACCGCCTTCTCGGTCTCGACCGAGACGAGCGGCTGATCGGCCACGACATGGTCGCCCTCGCCGACATGCCAGGCGACCAACTCGGCCTCCTGCAACCCCTCGCCGAGATCCGGCAGCACGAAGATGCTCATCGGCACTGTCGAGACGTGCCCTCTCCGCCCGCTTCGGGAGGAGAGTGAGGGGCCCATTGCGCAGCACGGAGGGTGAGGTGGGTAGCGACGCTGGTCGGAACGAGAGCTCGCCATCCTGATCCGACCCTCGCCGCAACCGGGGTCCGAAGGTACTGCAGCGGCAGCCTTCGCTGGTGAACTCATTGATACGCCAAGACCCGCCGGGCGGCGGCGAGGATGCGGGCTTCGCTCGGCAGGTATTGCTGTTCGAGGCGGGGCAACGGCATGACCGTGTCCCAGCCGGCGACCCGCTCGATCGGAGCGAGCAGCGAGACCAGACCCCGCTCGGCGATGCGGGCGGCGATCTCGGCCCCGACGCCGCCGGTCAACGGCGCTTCGTGCACGATGACGCAGCGCCCGGTCTTGGCGACCGAGGCGAGCAGCCCGTCGCTGTCGAGCGGCTTCAGTGTCGCGACGTCGACGACCTCGGCGCTGACCCCGTCGGCCTCCAGCCTATCGGCGGCGGCGAGGGTCTCCTTGGTCATCGCGCCCCAGGTGATGAAGGTGATGTCGGTGCCCTCGCGCAGCACGAAGCAATGGTCGAGCGGCAACGCCGCGCCGTCATCCTCGACCTCCTCGCGCGCCGCGCGGTAGAGCCGGGTCGGTTCGAGAAAGACGACCGGGTCGGGGTCGCGGATCGCCGCCAGCAGCAAGCCATAGGCGCGGGCCGGCGAGGACGGGATCACGACCCTGCAGGCCGGGAATGTGGACGAACATCGCCTCCGGGCTTTCGGAATGATGCTCGACGGCGCGGATCCCGGCGCCATAAGGCGAGCGCACGACCATCGGGCAGCTGAGCCGGCCGCGGGTGCGGGTGCGCAGCCGCGAGGCGTGGTTCACCAGCTGGTCGATCGTCGGATAGATGAAGCCGGTGAACTGGATCTCCGACACCGGGCGGAAACCCTGCGCGGCGAGCCCGACCGACATGCCGGCGATGACGCCCTCGGCGAGCGGCGTGTCGAGCACGCGATCCGCCCCGAAGCGGTCGAGCAGCCCCTCGGTCGCGCGAAAGACGCCGCCTTCCGCGCCGACGTCCTCGCCGACGACGAGAACCGAGGGGTCGTCGGCCATGGCGCGGGCGAGCGCCAGATTGACGGCCTGGACGAGCGTGATCTCGGGCATGGCGGCCTCACTTCCCCGCCAGGTCGAGCGCCGCCTGGCGCTGGTCGGCGAGATCCTTCGGCAGCGCCTGGTAGGTGAAATCGAAAATCGTTTCGAGCCCCTGCGGCGGGGTCGCGAGATAGGTCTCCGCCGCGCGCTCGATCGTCAGGGTGATCTCGGCCAGCAGCCGCTCCTCATCCGCCTTGCCCCACATCCCGTTGCGCGACGAGGTGGTTGCGCAGCCGGGCGATCGGCTCTTCCGCCCAGCGCGCGCTGACCTCGGAGCCGCTGCGGTAGCGGCTGGCGTCATCCGCGGTCGTGTGGTCGCCGAGCCGGTAGGTCAATGCCTCGATCAGATGCGGGCCGCCGCCGGAGCGCGCCTTGGCGAGGGCGCGGGACATCGCCTCGCGCACCGCGATGACGTCGTTGCCGTCGACCTGCTCGCCCTCGATGCCGGCGGCGATCGCCTTCTGCGCCAGGGTTTCGGCCGCGGTCTGGTGGGCCACGCGGCACCGAGATCGCCCAACGGTTGTTGTTGATCACGAACACGACCGGCAATTGCCAGACCCCGGCGGCATTGAGCGCCTCGGCGACATCGCCCTTCGAGGTCGCGCCGTCGCCGAACACGCACACCGCCACCCGCTTCTCACGCCGCAGCTTGAAGGCCAAGCGCGACGCCGACGGCGTGCGGCGCGTGGGTCCCGACCGGCACGCAGACCGGGAAATCCTCGCGAGCCTCGGCAAAATCGCTGCCCCGCTCGTCGCCGCCCCAGAACAGGAGCAGCTCGACCGGGCTGACCCCGCGCCACAGCTGCGCGCCGTGCTCGCGGAAGCTCGGCAGCAACACGTCCTCGGCTCGCATTGCGCTGGCGACCCCGACCGGTACGGCCTCCTGGCCCAGGGCCGAGGCGAAGGTGCCGAGCCGGCCGGTGCGCTGCAATGCCACCGCCTTGGCGTCGAAGCGCCGCGCCAGCACCATCGCGCGGTAGAGCGCGACCAGCTCGGCGCGGTCGCGGGCAAAATCGGGCAACGGGCGCACCGCATTGCCTTTGGGGTCGAGAAAGCGGCTGTAACGGATCTCGAACCGCGCGACCGCGGGCGGCAGCGGCGCCCGTCGCGGCTCGGTAATCGCGGGAAGTTCCTCGGTGGTTTCAAACGGTGGCATTGCACACCCAATGGTATATTGCGCCTCTTCGAGGCAGCGCTTTCCGATATGTGGTAACGCTTCCCGGGGGTGATAGCTCCCGCGCGTTGCGATCCGGTTACCTGCGGCAGGAGGCGGTCATTCGGGGCAAGGAATACGCCTACATCATCGTCGGCGCCGGTTCGGCCGGCTGCACCTTGGCCAATCGCCTGAGCGAGGATGAAGACGCGCGCGTGCTGCTCTTGGAGGCGGGCGGCTGGGACCGCGATCCGTGGATCCATATCCCGCTCGCCTGGGCCCGGATGCTCCAGCAGCGCAAGCACGACTGGATGTATTTCGCCGAGCCCGAGGCGACGATGGACGGGCGGCGGCATCGAATGCGCCCGCGGCAAGGTGATCGGCGGCTCGTCCTCGATCAACGCGATGGCCTATGTCCGCGGCCATCGCGGCGATTACGAGCGCTGGGCGGCGCAACGGGCTGACCGCGTGGTCCTACGCGCATGTGCTGCCCTATTTCCGCCGCCAGGAAGTCCTGGGAAGGCGGAGCGAGCGCCTATCGCGGCGGCGACGGGCCGCTGACGACGCGGGCGACGCGCTACCAGCGACCCGCTCGTCGAGGCCTATCTGGCGGCTGCCGGAGAGGCCGGCCATCCGATGACCGAGGACTATAACGGCGCGCAGCAGGAGGGGTTCGGCCGCTCGCAACAGACGATCCGCGACGGGCGCCGCTGCAGCGCCGCGGTCGCTTATTTGCGGCCGGCGCTGGCTCGGCCAAATCTCGAAGTCGAGACAAACGCGCTGGCGACGAACGGATCCTGTTCGAAGGCCATCGCGCCGTCGGGGTCGAGTATCTGAGCGGGAACGAGCGCCGCACAGCGCAGGCCGAGCGCGAGGTCATCCTGGCCGGAGGGGTCATCAACTCGCCGCAGCTCCTGATGCTGTCCGGCATCGGCGATCCCGCAGATTCTGCGGGCACACGAAATCCCGGTAAATGTGGCGCTGCCCGGCGTCGGCCATAACCTGCAGGACCACGTCTCGGTGACGATCGCCTATGGCCGAAGGGAGCCCGGTCCGCTGCATGCGAAGATGCGCGCCGACCGCATCGCGGTGGAACTCGGCCGGGCCTATCTGCGCGGCGAAGGGATCGCGGCCGATTGGCCGGGCGGCGTGATGGCCTTCCTGAAGAGCTCACCCGAGGTGACCCTTCCCGACGTCCAACTGCTGTTCGCTGCGGCGCCGATGACGGCGCATGCCTATTTCCCGCCCTTTGTGCGACCCTATGCCGATAGTTTCGGTTGCCGGGCGGTGCTGTTGCACCCGGAAAGCCGCGGCCGGATCGAGCTCGCCTCGCCCGACCCGCGCGTCCCGGTCCGCATCCGCCAGAATTTTCTGGCGACCGAAAAGGACTGGGCCACGTTGCGCGCCGGCGTGCGTCTCGTGCGCGAGATCGGCAGACAGACGCCGCTCGCCTCGTTCACGACCGGAGAAATCGCGCCCGGCCCGGATTGCCGATCCGACGCCGAGATCGACGCGCATATCCGTGCGACCGCGATCACCGTGCACCACCCGCTCGGCACCTGCAAGATGGGACGGCCGAGCGACCCGGCCACGGTCGTCGATCCCGAGCTCAAGGTCCTCGGGGTCGACGGGCTGCGCGTCGTCGACGCCTCGGTCATGCCGGACTTGATCGGCGGCAACATCAACGCCGCCGGTGATCATGATCGCCGAAAAAGCCGCCGACCTGATCCGCGGCCGGCCTCCGCTCGCCCCGGTCAACGTTTAAGTTTCAACGGGATACTCGCTCCTGCGTCGTCATGGCGGTGACGATAATCGGACGTCAGGGTTGGGTATCGGTCCACCTCTCGGGGGTCGGCCCATAGGGTCGCGTGATGATCTCCAGGAGATGTCCGTCGGGGTCGTCGAAATAGAGACCGCGGCCGCCGTAGAGGTGATTGATCTGACCGCGCCCGGCACGGTTGAAATCTGCGTAGAATGCGATGCCCGCCGCCTTGATGCGCGAGAGCGCCGCGTCGAACTCGCTCTCGCTGACGAGAAAGGCGTAGTGCTGCCGGCGGAACTCGGTGGCGTCGGAGTAGTCGAGCGTTACCCCGTTGCTCGTGCGGACCGGGACGAAATGCGACCACTCCGGTCCTGCCTCCAATCCGAGTATATCGGCGAGGAACTTGGCAGATGCCCATTTATCGGTGGCCGGAATGATGGTGTGGTTGAGTTCGACAGTCATTTCCTCCTCCCTCTTGGCCGCGTCAAAAAATGATCGCGCACGGCGGCTGCGGCAAGCTGAGTCGTCGTCGGCCGCACGGCATTTGGCGTAACGGCATCGTAAGATTTTTCTGAAACCATTCCCGTCGCCGACGATTGAATTAATCGACACGATGTCACCTGCTTATTTCAGAGGCGAACTCTTGCCGCACATCAGCGCCAATTCCCCCGACCTCCCGGCCCCCGACACAAAGCGCTGGGTCGCGCGGCGCAAGGCGGAGATTGTCAACGCCGTACGCGACGGCAAGATGAACATCGAGGACGCCTGCCGCCATTACATGCTGTCGACCGAGGAATTCGTCGCCTGGGAGCGTGCGATCGAGGCGCATGGCGTCGCTGGTTTGCGCGTCACCCGGCTGCAGATCTACCGCGATGCGCCTCCCACGCGGCTAACCAAGCCGCGCTGACCGGCTCGATCCAGGGAACGCCTCAGCCCTGCGCTTGGCGCGCCGGGGCTGGCTCGTCCAGAGTTTCGATGCCCGCATCGGGGTCGCCGTCGAGGACGAGACGCAGGCGCTCGTCGTCAAGTTCGCCTATCCATCGCACCCCCACGACGGTGGCGAAGATGTTGCTGACGATGCGAAGACGCTAGCCGTCGGACTCGCGCGTCCGCGCGCGATCTATGGTATCGATGCGTTCACACGCCGGACATCGAGAGGCCACGAGAGCACATGAATCTGCGGACCTTGGCAGTTGGTGTTATTTTGGCGGCGATTATCGTAGCGATAATCGTGGCGACCGGTATCGCCCGGTTCGATCACCCGGCCGCCTCCCCGGACAAGCCGATCGAGTCGGCGTCGGCATCGGCGCAAAAACGCGGCGGTGTGCTCCGAGTTTTCCAATACGACAGTCCTGCGAGCATGTCGATCCACGAGGAGGCGTTCAATTCGGCCCAGAATCCGATGATGGCCGTCTTCAACAACCTGGTTCTCTTTAGACAGGACGTGCCGCAGAACCGGATCGACACGATCGAGCCCGATCTGGCGACCAAGTGGTCGTGGAATGCCGATATGACCGCGCTGACCTTTCAGCTCCGGCAGGGAGTGAGCTGGCACGACGGCAAGCCCTTCACCGCCGCGGACGTCAAATGCACCTGGGACCTGATCCTGGGCAAGAGTGCGGACAAGCTGCGCACCAACCCGCGCAAGTCTTGGTACCGCAACCTGGATTCGGTCAGCGCCACAGACGACACGGTGACGTTCCATTTGAAGAGGCCGCAGCCGGCCTTTATTGCCCTGCTCGCCTCGGGCTATTCGCCGGTTTATCCGTGTCACGTTCCGGCCTCGGAGATGCGACAGCACCCGATCGGCACCGGACCGTTCAAATTCGTCTCCTACAAGCCGAACGAATCCATCAAGCTCGTACGGAACGAACAGTACTGGAAGGAGGGGCGCCCCTACCTCGACGGTATTGAATGGACGATAATCCCGAATCGCTCGACGGCGATTCTCGGCTTCGTCGCTGGCAAGTTCGATCTGACCTTCCCGTTCGGCCTAACCGTGCCGCTGATGAAAGATGTACAGAAAGAGGCGCCGCAGGCGGTCTGCGAACTGCAGCCGGCAAACCAAAGCACCAATCTGATCGTGAACCGCGACGCAGCGCCGTTCGATAATCCGGAGATACGCCGGGCAATGGCCCTTGCGCTCGACCGCAAGAGCTTTATCGACATTCTCGCCGAGGGGCATGGCGATATTGGCGGTGCCATGCAGCCGCCGCCGCAAGGCGTGTGGGGGATGCCGGTCGAAATGCTGAGGACATTGCCGGGCTACGGTCCCGATATCGGCAAGAACCGCGAAGAAGCCCGCAAAATCATGGAGAAGGCCGGCTACGGACCCGACAAACGGCTCGCCGTCAAGGTTTCCGTCCGCAACACCCCACCATTTCGCGATCCCGCCGTCATTCTGATCGATCAGCTCCGGGAGGTATACATTGACGCTGAACTTGAAACAGTCGAAAGCGCCACCTGGTTTCCCAAGGTTTACCGCAAGGATTATAAGATAGGGCTAAATCTGACCGGCCTCGGGGTCGACGACCCAGACGCGCAGTTCTACGAAAATTATGCCTGCGGCTCGGACCGTAATTACACCGGCTACTGCAATCCCCAACTCGACAAGCTGTTCGACCAGCAATCGATGGAGCGGGATCAGGAGAAGCGCCGCGGCCTCGTCTTCGAAATCGACAAAAAGCTGCAGGAGGACGGTGCTCGGCCGATCCTTTTCCACAACCGCTTCGCAACATGCTGGCAACCCCAGCTGAAGGGGCTGACGATCATGGTCAACAGCCTGTTCAACGGTTGGCGCATGGAGGATGTTTGGCTCGACAAGAACCCGACCCCTGCTGCGGCAGCGAGGAGCCGTCACGTCCTGGCGGCGCCGAGAAGCCGGCACTCGTAGCCCCTTCAATGCCGCCAGCTGATACCCGAGCGGGCGCCGCGTCACCGGAACCGCCTGCGGTTTCAACGCGCAGCGTCGGCATCTCGTGCTGAGACAGCGGACAATCCGCCGAAATCCGCCGAACTTCAACGGGGGCAACAAGCACTCGAACCAGAACAACGACAGGTCACCTCAAGTCAAACCTCGCCGGTGGCTGAGGAAAGGGAGCAGCTTGATCCGACCGTCCGTGATTTGATCAGCACGCGGGTGGGGGTTGTATTATCGCCCTTATTCCGCGGTGAGATGGCAGGACGCTCGCCGCAATTTCGAGCAAGCCTTTGAATTGGATTCGCGATCCACCGAAGCACGGATTGGCCTTGCCTCGATCCTGTCTACCAAATTAGCGGATGGATGGTCTCCTGTGCTGCAGGAAGACTTGCCGCGGGCCGAGAACATATTGACGGAAGCCCTTGATGGGGGAACTGTCTCGAACCGGGCGGCGGCTCATTTTACGCTCGGGGTTCTTCGCCAGATGCAGAACCGGTTGCCCGAGGCCCAGAGCGAATTCGAGACGGCGATTTCTCTGGACCCAACCAACACCCGAGCCCAACTTCATCTCGGCGAAACACGCTTGTTCCTGGGTGAACCGGAAGCCGGCATAGCGCCACTCGAGCAGGCGATCCGGCTTGCGCCGAATGACCCCAACCTCGCCATTGCCTATTGGGCCTTGGGTACCTGTCAGCTTTTGTTGGGCCGGGTGGACCAAGCGATCGATCTGCTGCAAACCGCGCGTGCCGCTAATCCCCGATTGTGGGTGCCGTATCTTTATCTGGCTGGCGCCTACGGCCTGAAGGACGATCTCGACAAGGCGAAATCAGCACTCGCAGAGTCGATACGACTAAAGCCAGCTATCAAATCATTGGCCCGGATGCGGGCCGAGAACCGTTGGCTCACCAATCCGCGATATCAGGCGCTAGAGGTGAAGACGCTGAACGTCGGATTGCGCCGGGCCGGCTTCCCCGATCAATGATGCTCAGCTGCGTCGCGGTAAGCGATGATCACGTGTCTCTGTTTCCGATATTGGGCAAACTCTCGAAACAGCTCGTCGCGCTGGTTTGAATCGAGGTTCATTGTCGCATTCTTGGGGCGGGGCGTTCTCTGGTATTCAGCGAACTCTCGGAACAGGGCATCTCGCTTTTTCGGATCGAGAGGAACCTGCTCTTGCGCTGTCGCTTTGTTGGGCTCGGGGTTCAATCCAGCCTTCTTCAACCATTGCTCGGCAGGCGGGAACCGGGTCCATCCCGCGACTGAAGCGGTGATGTCGAACTCGCGCCATTTCGGCCGGCGGGCTTTTATGTCTTTGAGGTTGGCAAAGAAAGCTTGAACGAAGCGATCCACTCGCTGATACCGTTCGGATTTTGAGGGCCAGTTATACGCGACCAGAACGGTTCCGACCGACACGGTCTGGACCGGCGCGTCTTTCGACACGAGTTCCGGATAATCATTAGAGGTTATAGTTGTTGCTGTATAATTTGAGATCATATTCTTAGTGATGGGCAAAAAGTGGAGGTATTCATCCGGTCTGATGTCTTGGAATAGTCGTGATGGCTTCGTGGCTACATAAGCCAACGCGGAAATTTCTCCTCGCCTGAGCTTATCTAGGGCGAGCGGAGTGGGGAGGTTCGTGACATCAGGCTCAACCCCGAGGGAACGGAAGACAGCTGTCGCAGTCGTAGAAGTTCCGCTGTCGCGGAGCCCGAAATTAACCTTTTTGCCCCCGAGATCTTCGATCGACTGGACATCTGGACCGGCCAGCACATGGAGCTCTTGATCGTAGAGCCTCGTCACGTATCTCAGGTAATTCTCAACCCCCGTAAAAGGCGGCTTGCGCTGGATTTCATCGAGCACGTCGGTTTGCAGGATGGCAAAATCGACGCCGCGAGCGAACATCACATCCTTGGCATCCTGCAGTGCTCCGGCTCCGGCGATCGGCAGCAGCCGCAAGTGGCTCTGTTTGCTGGCGAGAGCGAGCGCAAGATCGGCGGTGTAGTCGGTGCCTTCGGACACAATGCCGACGAGTCCGGAGTTTATCTCGTCGCGCATCGCGTGGCGTAATTGGACCGCCGGGTCCACCCGATGTGCCACCCGCTTCTCGTGTTTAGGCTGAGGTCCGTCGTCCCGAAGTAGGTCGGTTTGAAATTGATCCTCCTGAAGTGGCTCGGCCCAAACTGGTGTTGCCGCAAGCAGACCACAGAATGCCACTAATACAGCTCGGATGACACTTAAATGTCTATCCACTACCGAGCTCCCGTGGATTGTTGATCTCGTCCTTCGAACGATTACACGGTGAAAAAGTTCCCGCCCAATCTCAGGACTACTGTAAGTCCAAGTAATAAACTGAAAATCATCGTTAATAAAGTAGGCGAGCCCCACGTTATGCCAAAAACAATGCTTTATGAATAATATTTGGCCCGAGAGCGCAAATCTTAAGGGCAATCAGCAGCTTGGCCTTAGCGACCGCTGCGTCCCGGCCAGTGATGACCGGGCCAGTGGCGCAGCGCTTCAGGGCGGGTCAGCGCATCCGGACGACGACCTTGATCGCGTCGTCGACCCGGTCTCGGGCATAGCGGATCGCGGTCGGCACTTCGGCGAGCGGGAAGGTGTGGGTGTGGATCATCTTCGCGTCGAAGCGCTTCTGCGCCATTAGCGCGGCCGCGCGGTGAGTCGCGCTCCTGCCTTCGCCGCGGATGCCGAAGACGTAAATGTTGTTGCGCACGAGGTGGGCGAGATCTACCGGCACCGGCTCTGCCGGAAAGGCGGCGAGGCAGATCCGCCCGCCGCGATTGACCATCCTTGCCGCTTCGTTGAGGGCATCGGGGGCGCCCGAGCATTCGAGCACGTACTGGACGCCCTTGCCGCGAGTGATGCGCTGCACGGCCTCGACCGGGTCCTCGCTGTTGACGTTGACCACCTCGTCCGCGCCAAGCCGCCTGCCCATCTCGAGGCGGCGATCGCGCGTGCCTGTGAGGATCACCGGTTGCGCTCCGAGCGCCTTGGCGACCCCGACGCCCATCAAGCCGATCGGCCCCGGGCCGGTGACGACGACCGCCTCGCCGGCGATGATCCCGCCCATCACATCGAGCCCGTACATCGCCGTGCCGGAGGTGACGATCAACGTCGCCTCCTCGTCGCTCATATCGTCGGGGACGTGAACCATCGTGTTGATGTTGTTGATGGCGTATTCGGCAAAACCGCCATCGGTGCTGAAGCCATTGGCGCGGTGCCCCTTCTCGCGCCAGCCGTAATTGAGGCAGGAGGTGTACATGCCTTCGCGGCAGCGCGGACAGCGGCCGCACCCCGCATGCACCTCGACCGCGATGCGGTCGCCGATCTGGAATTCGTCGACCGTGGGCCCGAGCCGCACGATCGTCCCCATATATTCATGGCCCGGAGTGAAGCCGCGATTGAACGGCAGCTCGCCATCGACCATGGCCGGCACGCCGTGCTTGATGATCTCGATATCGGTTGCGCAGACCGCGATCGCGTCGACCCGCACCAGCACCTCGGCCGGGCCGGGCTCGGGCACTGGCTTTTCGACGAGCGCGAGCTCCTCCGGGCTGCCGAGCACCCAGGCCTTCATCGTCTCGGGGATCGGGTATTCGTTGGCACGGTCGTGGTTCATGGTGAAGCTCCGATACGGGCGGGGCTCAATCATATCAATGTTCGAGCCAGACATCGGTCAGATCCTGGCCGATAAAGTGGCTCGGCGTGATGCTCCAGCCCTTCAGTGTGGCCGAGGTGGCGACGATCCGGTTCCACCACAGCAGCGGAACCGTATTGGCTTCGGTCAAGGCATGGCGTTCGAAGTCGCGGACGATTTTCGCCCGCTGCCGCGGATCGCTGGTGACCGCCTGGCCGATGTAAAGGGCGTCGAGAAAGCGGTCGGTCGCGTAGGAATAATTGACCGGCGAGAGATCGTGCGACACGAACTTGGTCAGCTGGATCGTCGGGTCGTCGTAGAAGTCGCCCGAAAAATCGAGGGCCACGTCGAAATCGCCGCTGTCGATGACTTTTTGCCAGTCCCAGATGTTGCGCCGGTCCTGGGTTGTCGTGACCCCGATCTGACGCCAGCTCTCGGTCAGCAGGTCGGCGCCGGCATAATGCGGCATCGGAATATCGCGGACCATCACGGTCAGCTTGAGGTCGTGAACCCCGGCTTCCGCGAGAAGCCGTTTCGCTTCGTCCCGAGAGGCGGCGATATCTCGCGAGAAACCGGGTATTTTGACCAGCTCCGCTTCCGGTGTTGCCATGCTGGAGCCGGGGCGCATGACCCCGCCGACATATTTGAGGAAGGTCGTGTTTTGTAATTTTGCCGCGGCGCCCCACCGGTCGATGGCGAGCGACAACGCGCGGCGCACCCGCACGTCATTGAACGGGGGGCGCTTGCTATTGAAGGAAACCAGCAGATTAGAGAGCCACGGGCTTTCGCTGACCTCTATGCGGTCACCCAGAGCCTCGGCAAGCTCGTCGCGCTGAACCGGCGTGACGCCGCGAAACTCGGCCGCGATGTGCCCGCTCTTGTAGCCGGACATTACAGCGGCTCCGGTCATGAAGTCGGCGCGGTAGCCGTCGAGATAGGGTTTGCCGGGTTGGAAATATTTGTCCCAGCGCACGCCTCGCCAGAATTGGCCCTTGACGTGTTCGGCAAAGACGAACGGCCCGGTGCCGAGAATGTGGGTCTTGGGAAACTGGGGATCCTCGGCGAGTTTGGCGGCGCTGTAGATGCAGTTCCACGGCGAGGCGAAATTGGCCAGCATCGCCGCCTCCGGCCATTGCAGATGAAAGACGACGGTCCGCGGGTCGGGCGTGTCGATGCTCGCTATCGCCGCGTAATCCACCTTGCGCGCCGAGACGACCCCGGGGGGCGGATGGACGATGCGCTCGTAGCTCGCCTTCACGTCGGCCGAGGTCAGCTTCGAGCTGTCGTGGAAGAGAATATTGGGCCGCAGCTTGAAGGTATAAGTGAGACGGTCGGGCGACACATTCCACGATTCCGCCAAGTCGCCGACAATTTGCGGATAGTTAGGCGCGTCGAATTTGAGGAGGGTCGAGTAATGCGGCGCGATCGGGTGCAAGAAGGCGAAGGATATGTTGCCGTGGCAATCGTAATTGCCGGGTTCGACCAGGACGGCGAATTCGAGAGTGCCACCGCGCTTCGCGTCGGGCTCGGCGGCAGCCGCGCTATGAGGCGAGGCGGAGATCGCGGCAACAGCAGCAGCGAGCGCGATTGCGATCCGGCGCCATAGGGGCCCGGTCGAAGATCCGGCGCACTGATTCATTTGCAAAACCGCCAACGAGAGCTGGAACCGAGCAGCGCCTTACCGCGCCTGCCCCTTTTGCCAGAGCTCGAATTGCCCGAACAGCTCGTTCTTTTGTTCCGGGGTGAGCGGCGCGCCGCCGGAGGCTTGCTGCCGCTCGTCGATGAAGCGCGAGAATATCGACCGGAGATCCTGCAGGTTTGGCGCGGCCGCCACTTGCGTGTTCCTTTGCAGCCATTGCTCAGCGGGTGGGAAGCGCCGCCAGCCCGGGAGTTCCGCGGTGATGCTCACTTCGTGCCATTTCGGGTGGTGCCCCGGATCGAGCAGTGACGGAAAGCCGGTGAAGAATGCTTCGACGAAATTGACCAGATTGCGATAGCGCTCGGTCCCCTGCTGGAGGTTGGCGGCGACCAACACGGCACCCACCGCGACGGTGTCGACGGCTTGGTCTTGCGGCACCACCCCCGGATAATCCGCGGCGGTGAGCCGGGTCGGGACATAGCTCGCGGTTACCGCAGGGTTGAGAGGAATGGCAAGGAAGTGAAGGCCGTCAGAGGCATTCAGGTTGCGGAAGATCGGCGCCGGTTTGCCGGCGACGAATGCCATCGCGGCAATTTCACCCCGGCGCAGCTTGTCGAGCGCCACTTCCTGGTCATCGTTTGTCACCGCGGCCGGGATGTTCAAAAGTTCGAAGAGCCGCGCCGCTGTAATCGCCGTTCCGGCACCGCGCAGATCGACGTTGACCTTCTGATTTGCCAGGTCCGCAACCGATTTGATGTCTTGCCGCGCGAGGAGGTGGAACTCCTCGTTATAGAGCTTGGTGATATAGGTCGCCCAAGTCTCTATGCCGGGAAACAGGTTTTGCTGCCGCGCATAATCGAGCACATCCGTCTGTAGGATCGCCATGTCGATGCCGCGGAGCAGCTTGAGATCGGTGATGTTCTGCAGGGTCCCTTTGCCGATGACCGGCAATACCCGCCGCGTCGCCCCGTCGTCGATCACGTTTGCGAGATCCTCGGCGATCCGCACCGAGATTCCGGCGGCGCGGGCCGTCTCGAGCTCGACGACACCCCGGTTCACCACACCGGCTTCGGGAGGCGGCCCCGCGGTCTTCGCGAGCGCCGGCAGGGCGATCGGCAAAACCAAGATGAAAATGATTGTTGCTGCAACGGTCCAACGCTTCATTGGGAGCTACCTCCCCTGTCTTGTCTCAAGGCTGTTCAGCTGACCTTTGGCGTCGACCGCGCCAAGGTCGCGAGCACGACTATACCAAGATTGGGCCTCGGCCGCATCGGCTTGCAGCTTACCAAGGCCGAGGCGACCGAGAAACTCCCGATCGAAAGTCGCTCCGAGGCGCAGTGCTGCCCGCCCGTCACCGGCATCGGCCGCGCGCTCGTAAAACAGGCGTGCCGAAGCGACGTCGCCGTTGCGCAGAAGAGAGTCGCCATGGTGCAACAGCTCGACCATTTCAGCGCTGGAGAGCGCGGAGGTCGGCTGAGCGCGAGCGATTGCGGCGGGCGAATTCGGCGCCGGGACGGGCGCCACGGGCGTGTCAGGCGCCGCCTTTGGAGCCAACACACCGTCCAAGTGGGGCACGTCGCCCTTTCCGGTTATCGCGGGCGCTTCGGTGGGCGGCGGTAAGGCGGCGGAACTCGGTGCTGCGTCCTCATCTTCCCGTGCTGACGCCGGAGCAAAGAATGTTTGCTGCTCAACGCTGCCGAGGGAAGGTAGGGGGGACATGGCCTCCGGGCCAACCCGGTGGGCCGAGCCGGAAATCGTTCCGCCGGCGGTTGGCACCAGCAGCGAAAACCCGGCGCCGAAGAAGACTGCTACAATTCCGGCGGCGATCAGCCCGACGGAGCCCAGGTAGAGCAAGCTGCCGATGGAACGCGGTGCCTCCGCTGACATCCGGGGCAAGGGTTCGCGGCCGGCGTTCGCAAGCGCGAACGGCATCTGTGGGAGCCTATCTTCCTGAGGCGTGGCATCGAAAGTGCCCGGAACAACTCGTAGCGCGCGCTGCAGCCTTGCGCGGTTCAGCCGCGGCGCTGCCTGGCCCGACTGGACAAGACTACTTAACATTTTTGCCTAACGACCTCTCACTACACACCGGGTTTCGCGTCTCGGTGCGAAGCTCGGCAGAACCGCCAGACAAGAGGCAAGCCGCGGGATCTTATCTCCGACATCTTACCGCAATATCCGACACCATACCACAATATCCGAAAGCAGCGAACATCTCGCCATTATTTTCGACGCTTCGGTCAGGCGGGTCCGGTGGCCGGGCGAACTCTGTTAACTATTGTTAACAGCCGGTGCCGAACGAGCGTGGGATTTAGTCTTTAGCGTAGGTGACAGGCAACCATGTGGCCGGGTTTGACTTCGCGCAGCGCGGGAACATCGATCCGGCACCGCGCCTCGGCGTAAGGGCAGCGTGTGTGAAACGTACAGCCCGGAGGCGGATTGATCGGGCTGGGCACATCGCCCTGCAACAGCTGCTTCTTGCGCTTCAGCTGCGGGTTCGGGATCGGCACTGCCGCCAGCAACGCCTCGGTGTACGGGTGCAACGGGTCGGTGAACAAGGTCTGCTTGTCGGTGTATTCGACGATCTTGCCGAGATACATGACCGCGATGCGATGGCTGATGTGCTCGACGACGGCCAGATCGTGGGCGATGAACAGATAGGAGAGGTTCTTTTCGCGCTGCAGATCCATCATCAAATTGATGACCTGAGCCTGGATCGATACATCGAGCGCCGAGACCGGCTCGTCGCCGATGATCAGCTTGGGGTTCAAGGCGAGCGCCCGGGCGATGCAGATGCGCTGCCGCTGGCCGCCGGAGAACTCGTGCGGAAAGCTGCGCATCTGCGACCGCCGCAACCCGACCTGGTCGAACAGGGCCGCGACGCGCTCAACTTTGTCTTTGCCATGAGCAATGCCGTGGACCTGCAGCGGCTCGCCGACGATATCGCCGGCCGACATGCGCGGGTTCAGGGAGGAAAACGGGTCCTGGAAAATGATTTGCATCTGCCGGCGATGGGGACGCAGCGCCGCCTTGCCCAACCGCGTGATGTCGTGACCGTTGAGCCGGATCGTGCCGCTGGTCGGTTCGACCAGGCGCAGCACGGTCCGTGCTACCGTCGACTTGCCGCAGCCGCTTTCACCGACGAGGCCGAGAGTTTCGCCTTCGCCGACCGAAAAGCTGACGCCATCGACGGCATAGACGTGCCCGGTGGTGCGCCGCAACAGCCCCTTCTTGACCGGGAAGTGCTTTTTCAGCCCTTCGACCGCAATGATAGGGGTGCGATTGGTCACCGACCCTTGCGGGGCGGCGACCTCTTGCACCGCCATGCTAGGCCCGGTCTCCATAGAGGCGTTCCGAATGCCAGCAAGCCGCCCAATGCCCTGGCCGCTTTTGCTCGTAGGGCGGAAACTGCGCGCGGCATTGGTCGTCCGCGAAGGCGCAGCGGGGCGCAAAGGTGCAACCGGGCGGGAGATTGTTGAGCGCCGGCACCATGCCGGGAATTTCTTTCAACCGCTGGACCGAATTGGCGGTTCTTCCACCCATGATCTCCAGACGCGGGATCGATGCCAGGAGGCCGTGGGTGTAGGGGTGGAGCGGTTGCCCAAATAGGGCGTCGACTTCGGCCTCTTCGACCTTTTTGCCGGCATACATGACAATGACGCGCTGCGCAGTCTCGGCGACGACACCCAGATTGTGCGTGATCAGGATGATCGCGGTGCCGAGCTCCTTCTGCAGTTCCAGGATCAGGTCCAGGATCTGCGCCTGGATCGTCACGTCCAAGGCAGTCGTCGGCTCGTCGGCGATCAGCACCCTCGGGTTGCAGGCCAGCGCCATCGCGATCATCGCCCGTTGGCGCATGCCGCCCGACAGCTGGTGCGGATATTCGCGGGCCCGCTGCGCCGGCTCGGGGATCTTGACCAGCCGCAGCATCTCCACCGCCTTCTTGCTGGCGGCGCTCTTCGAGAGATCCTGGTGCAACCTTAGCGCCTCGGCGATCTGGTGGCCGATCGTCAACACCGGATTGAGCGAGGTCATCGGCTCTTGGAAGATCATCGAGATCTCGTTGCCGCGGATGTCTCGCATCTCGGATTCTTCGAGCTGCACGAGGTCCTTGCCCTCGAGGGTGATCGAGCCGCCGACAATCTTTCCGGGTGGGTTGGGGACCAGGCGCATGATCGACAGCGCGGTCATGGATTTGCCGCAGCCGGACTCGCCGACCACCGCCAACGTCTCGCCCCGCCGCAGCGAGAAGGAGACGTCGTCGACCGCCTTTACGATCCCCGAGCGGGTGAAGAGGTAGGTCCGCAAACCTCTGATATCGATGACCGCCCCGGTGTTTTCGCCAGCCTTTGTGGCGGCGTAGACCGAAGCCGGTTTACGCTCGGTCGTCAGCTGCTCAATGGGCATCCGGGGCCATCCGCCTAGGTGCATTGGTTGGTTGAGATCGAAGATCGAGATCAGCTGCGCTGCCGTGGGTCGAGAATGTCGCGCAAGGCGTCGCCGAGCAGATTGGTGCCGAACACCACAAAACTGATCGCGAGACCGGGGAAGATGACCAGCCAGGGTGCGGTCCGGACATATTCGGCGGCCGATTCCGAGAGCATGCGGCCCCATGACGGATGCGGCTCGGGAATGCCGAGGCCGAGGAAGGAGAGCGTCGCCTCGGTCAGGATCGTCGAGCCGAACTGGGCGGTGGCGAGGACAATGAGCGGTGCCAACGTATTGGGCAGCACGTGCCGCAGGGCGATGCGGAGCTCGCTCATGCCGATCGCCTTTGCCGACTCGACAAAGGGCTGCTCGCGCAACGACAGCGTGCTGGCGCGCACGACGCGCGCCGAATAGGGGATCAGCGGGATCGAAATCGCGATGATCGTGTTGTGCAGCGACGGGCCGAGCGAGGCGGCCATCAACAGCGCCATGACGAGCAGCGGCAACGATTGCAGGATGTCGATCAGGCGCTGGGCGGCGAGGTCGATCCAGCCGCCGAGATAGCCGGAGAGCAGGCCGATCAGCACGCCGATGCTGACCCCCAAGCTCATCGATCCGCAACCGACCGCCAGCGAGATGCGGGCGCCGTAGACGATCCGGCTATAGACGTCCCGTCCCATGAAATCGCAGCCCAGCCAGTGCGCCGCGCTCGGCCGGGCCAATGAAAGGGCCGAATTTGTCGAGAGCGGGTCGTAAACCGTGATCAACGGCGCAAAAAAAGCGGCAAACAGGAACACCGCCATGATTACCGCCCCAACCGCACCCAAGGGATAGCGCCGGGCAAAAAAGCGGACGGCGCTCCACCTGCCGGCAACGTTGGCTCCGGCCTTAGCTAATTCAGCCCGGTATTCGATTGTGCTCACGGGATCCTCCGGCCGAAGTTGGTTCTCTCTAGCCCGAATATTTGATCCGCGGGTCCAACGCCGCGTACAGCATGTCCACGGTAAAGTTGACGAATACGACGATGATCGCGATGTACATCACCAGGTTCTGAACGATCGGATAGTCGCGCCAGCGGATGGCCTCGACGAGGAACCGCGCCACTCCGGGAATGTTGAAGACGGTCTCGGTGACGATCAGGCCGCCCATCAGGAAGGCGGCCTCGATGCCGATCACGGTGACGACCGGCAAAACCGCGTTCTTGAGCGCATGATGGTAGTTGACGACGTTCTCGGATGCGCCCTTGGAACGGGCGGTGCGGATATAGTCCTGCCGCAACACCTCCAGCATCGACGAGCGGGTCAGCCGCGTCATCAGCGCCGAGCTGCGTAACCCGACGACGGCCGCCGGAATGCTGTACATCCCGAGCGCGGCCCAAAAGGATTGCGGCGCGTCTGTGTAGATCGGGATCGTGCCGAAATAGCTGACGAAAAACATCAGGACCAGCAAGCCTAGCCAGAATGCCGGCATCGACAGACCGGAGAGGCTAATGACGCGCAGGAAGTAATCGAGGCGGGTATTCTGCCTGACAGCGCTGATGACGCCGAGCGGCACGCCGATCAGCACCGCAAACGCCAACGCGAGGCCCCCGACCTTGGCAGTGATCGGGATGCGCGGCAGGATCTCGTTGATGGCCGGCCGGTCCGACACGTAAGAATAACCGAGGTCGCCCTGCAACAGCCCGCCGATCCACTGCGCATACTGCACTGGTATCGGCTTATCGAGGCCGAGATCCTTCATGATCTGCGTCTTTTCGGCAGGGTCTACGAAGCCGGCCGCGTCGAACAGGATAT
The DNA here is from genome assembly GCA_963700195.1 of uncultured Alphaproteobacteria bacterium. Classification (GTDB taxonomy): domain Bacteria; phylum Pseudomonadota; class Alphaproteobacteria; order ATCC43930; family CGMCC-115725; genus AP-15. The sequence goes on along the minus strand of CAVOWQ010000010.1, from coordinate 228,650 downwards.
CGGCGATGTTGCCCGGCGCGAGGCGCAGCATCAGGAAAATAATCACCGAGATCCCGAACAAAGTCAGGAGCATCAGGCCGAAACGCCGCACCAGATAGGATCCCACGGTTCTCCTCCCTGACCTCGCGGAAGGGATGTCCGCGAGGTGACGCGTCCGACGATAGCACGCCCCGCTCGGTGCCGTCGATCGCGACTGCTTGGTGTCGGGCGTTACCTGCCGAGCCAGATATCCTCGAACCGGGACCGGTATCCGGCACACGATATAAAGGGCAATTCGCTGGGTGCAGTCCAAGGCTCGTTGGATGACCGTAGGATCGCGATGTTGGGCTCGCCTTTTGATAACCCGCGCGCTTTCGCCTCTGGCGCTATTGATTCCGCAAAATCCCAGGGGACTCCCGGGCGAGCGCGGCTGTCGTCACCACTCGCTCGAGCGGTTTTGGTGTGACTGCCAGAGCTGCAGTGTGCGACCTGTCGTGACGAAGTTATCGGACGCATTTTGCCCCTGGCAGTGGCGGCGCGACGCCGAACCAGTTTATGATTAAAGAGTTCTGACGTTGGAGGAGGCGCCGCTATGGCGCGATGTGTTCAAAGGCGGGCCCTGCGTCCATGACCGAGGTGTCGGATATCTGGTCGGCTCGATCATGACAGCATTCTTTGGCATGGTCGGTCGAACCGTGGACATCACCCTGGTCGTGTTCCTCTTGATGCAATTGGCGCTGGCGTTCCGCGTGTCCCAGACGGTGCTGCTCCACCTCTGCTACCGCCGTACCGGGCTCGAGCGAGAACAGCTTGCGCTTACCCAACCGCTTCCTGCCGAGGATGAGCTTCCCGCCGTTCTCATTCAGATTCCCACCTTCAACGAGGGTCACCTTGTACGGCGCGCCCTTGACGCGGCGGTATCGCTGGATTGGCCGCGTGATCGGCTGCAAATACAGCTGCTCGACGACAGCACCGACGCGAGCGCTGAAATAGCCCGGGCGACGGTCGCGGAGTTCCGCCGGCGGGGCCACGATGTCACTCTGGTCCAGCGCTCGCACCGCACCGGTTTCAAAGCCGGGGCGCTGGCGGTCGGGCTGGCTTGCTCCAGCCAGCCGTTTGTCGCAGTGTTCGACGCGGATTATGTTCCGTCCGCCGATTTTCTGCGACTGTGTCTCCGGCCGTTGCTCGCCGATCCGCGTCTCGCCTTTGTGCAAGCCCGATGCGATTTTCTAAATGCCAGAGAAAATCGCGTGACACATGCGCAACAGGTCATTCTCGAGAGCCATTTCGCAGTGGAGCAGCCGACACGATGTTGGGCGGGTCAAATTCTGCCCTTCAACGGCACCTGCGGCATTTGGCGGCGAGCTGCGATCGAGGCTGCGGGCGGATGGCATGGTGATACGCTGACAGAGGATCTCGATCTCAGCTACCGTGCCCAGATGGGAGGATGGCGCGCCTTGTATCTCGCTTCCGTAGCCGTGCCGGGCGAATTGCCGAACAGCTTGGCAAGCTGGGGGCAGCAACAATGCCGCTGGAACAAAGGCTATGCCGAGACGGCTCGAAAGCTTTTGCCGTCCATCTGGCGCAGCGATCTGCCCTGGGTGCGCAAACTCGACGCGGCGCTCCATCTCGGTGGTTGCGCGTTTGGGTTGCTGGTAGTGGCAACGGGGATTTTATGTGGGATCGACGTCCTGCTCGGGACACTGAGCTATTCCTTGGTTCTCCCGCTCGCAGCACTAGGCCTGCTGCAAGGACTTGTAGGCGCGCTCGCAATGGCGCTGCTGAGCCGCAATTTCCTACCGTCGTCCGGGACCAATTCCCAGGTTCGCGGTTTCGTGACGACGTGCCGGCTCACTATGTATACGGTTCTGATGCACCACTATGCTGCGGCGCTGTCGGCCCGCAGCGTGATCAACGGCATGCGCGGCCGCAGATCAGGCTTTGTGCGGACACCAAAACGGGTTCGTCTCTCCGGTTGATATGCAATTCGGTCACGTGATCGAACGCCCGTCGCCACCCGAGAGCATCGGACGGCGCATCCCGCTACCGGCCAAGAGCAACCCGCCGACCAGCGCGGGCACCGTCGGCAGCAGGTAGAGAAGCGGCAAAAGTTCGATATTGCGTATCGCCATGGTGATTATCGGATCGGGTAAGGTGTTCGTGGCAAATGCAGAAGCGACTGCGAGCATGAACAGAAGCGGTTGCCGCCTCCGCTGTCGCCTCGGCACCAAAAGTCCGAGCACGAGGACGACATTGCTAACGCAAAGGAGCGGATTGACGATTCGGCGATGCCCCTCGACCAGCCATTGCGCCAACATCAGCGTGTCGTCCCTGACCTCGATCGGCGGGTTGAGCAGCCGTGTGACGGGTTCTTCGTAGAAGCCACGTGGGCGCTCTTCCGTCCCTTCCGGGTTGCCGATCCGCACAGGCAGCGAAAATGTGTCGAAATCGACCTTCTCGATCCCGGTCGCGGTATGGACAAAATAAGCTCCGCTATCGAGCAGGAGCAAAGAGACGCCATCGCTTTCAAGAAAGCGTCCGTGCCGCGCCCAAATTTCGGTGAACGAATGTTCCTTGCGACCATCCAGCGCCACGATATCCTCCAGAGTGGCGCCATCCGGGCTCCGCCGGCCGAACGCGACCGATACGCCGGGGATGATCTCCTGCTGATAGCCCGGTTGCAGTACCTCAACTCCGGCATAGGCCGCCGCCTGGAAGCGAATGTCCTCGAGGCTGCGCCAACTCAACGGGAGCAGGCACAGCGAATTGACCGCGCAAAACGACGCGGCAAGCACCGCGACGATGATCCCGGGACAAGCGATCTGACAACTGCTCCGCCCGGCGCTCCGCAAGGTCAATATCTCGTTATTCTCAATCCACTGGTAGTATCGGCAGGCGACGGCGATCGAGACGATTTCGGGGGTCGCGTGGTAGAAGATGACCGGCAGGATATGAAGCCATATCAACAGGAGTCGGTCGAGGGAGAGCGCACCGCTCATCACCAGATCGTAGAGCTGCGGCGACTTGTGGAGAATCTGCTCGATGACGATCACCGACATGATCGCGGCGGTGGCGACGGTCAGCCGGCCAAACATGTGGCGATAAATTGTGATCAGAGATGCCCCGCCGGTTAATCTTTGTCGGCCCAACTAGATGTTGAGTCGGCCCCGACACCCCGTGTTTCCGCGGCCAAGCCGGAGGATTGGCGCACAGCCCCTCCGATTTCTTTACTATAAAGACGCCGATCGCGCAATCTTTGGGGCAACGCGAGGGGTTCGGGATGTCAGTCTTCCACCGTCGGGATGGGACGAGGAGTTCGAGACGCCTCCCGGACCGGCCCGATCAGATGTCTGACCGCTTGCGCAAAGCGGTGCGACGAACGGCGTGGCGCGAGGGGGGCGCACTGGCCCCGCTGAGCGTCGGATGGCGCCACCGCGAATTGATTTTGGCGGTGCTGCGGCGGGAGCTCGCGGACCGCTTCAGCGGGTCCGCCCTGGGCTGGGTATGGGCCGTCGTGGGGCCGTTGATTACGCTGGGAATCTATACGGTGACGCTTACCAAAGCCATGCAATTGCCGATGGCCACGGCGCATGGCAACACGTCGAGTTATGCACTCTCGACCTTTGTCGGCCTCATCGTGTTCGGCCTCTTCGCCGAACTTTGCAGCCGCGCCCCGTTGTTGATGCACGAGCACGCATGGTTTCTCAAGACTTCGATCTTTCCGAGCGAGACGCTCGCTTGGACCGCGGTGCTGCGCGCGCTGAGCTATGCCGGAATCAGTTTTCTCGTTCTCCTTGTCTTCGAGCTCGTTCTCAATGGGATACCGCCGCCCTCCGTCCTGCTGCTGCCGTTCATAGTGGCGCCGCTGGTCATGTTTCTGCTTGGCGTGGTGTGGTTCCTGGCGGCGATCGGCGCCTTTACGCGTGACATGTCCTACCTCATGATCACTTTCGTCCCGTTGGCGATGTTTGCGACGCCGGTGTTCTATCGGGTCTCGGACCTTCCCGCTCCGTTGCGCGCGCTCGCCTATGCCAACCCGCTCGGCACGGCAATCGAGATGGTGCGTGCTGCGGTGCTCGACGGTGTCTTGCCGCCGACCCTGGCTTGTTGTGGATTTCTCATTGTGTCGTTCGCGGTTTGCCGGGGCGGGTATGCCGTATTCGAGCGCTATAAGGGCATCTTGATCGATGTCATCTGACCCGGCGATCCGATGTCTCGGCCTGGGCAAAGCCTATCAACTCTACGCCCGGCGGAGCGACCAAGTAAAACAACTGTTCTTCGGCAGCTTCCGTCGCTTTTACTTGGAATACTGGGTGCTGCGCGATATCGATTTAGAGATTCAGCGAGGTGAATCGGTTGGGATCATAGGGCGGAACGGCGCAGGCAAGACAACCCTGCTACGGCTATTGTGTGGTATCACACAGCCCACCTATGGCGAAATCAGCGTCGCGGGTCGGATCGCCCCGATCCTGGCGCTCGGCGCCGCCTTCGATTGGGAGATGACGGGCCGCCAAAATGTGCTGATCAGTAGCGCGGTCCTCGGACTGCGCCGGTCAGATATACTCAGGCGCCTACCATCGATCGCCGAGTTTGCCTCGATCGGCCCGTTTCTCGATCAGCCGGTGCGGCTCTATTCCGCCGGCATGCGCTCGCGGCTGGCTTTCGCGATCTGCGTGCACGCCGAAGCCGACATCCTGGTCGTCGATGAGGCGTTGGCCGTGGGCGACGCCGCTTTCCGACGGAAAAGCGTCGCCTTCATGGAATCGTTCCGGCGCCGCGGCACCCTGATCGTGGTTACGCATGATATGCAGCAGATCGAGGCTTTGTGTGACCGGGTCATCTGGGTGGATGGCGGCGGCATCCGCGCGAGCGGGACCGCGGCAGAGGTCATCCGGCTTTATGACGACGCGAGCGAAACCGAGGAAGACGACAGCATCCGCCTTCGCTTGGATGCCGAAGCCCGCGCTGCGCTTTGTCACGATAACGGGGGCGCGCGATGGTGGCTCACACGTTAGGTCGGAACAATCGAGCGCCAGCTACAACGGTTCAAATCATCTCGATCCGCCCAACGCTTTCTGAGCGCGCATGCCGCCGTCCAACAATATCTTCAATTTTCAACGCCAACTCGTCTCCCGATCTATACCGAGCCGCTGCTACGTAGTGGAAAAGTGCTGTCGCAGCCGCGTGGAAGTTATTTTTTTAGACAATGGTTTGATTGCGAAAGGAGAGCATAGCTACAGCTTAATAAAGCTGGTAGGAGAGAGACTAACCCTTTGCGGGGTGAGATATCGTGCCTTTGGGATGAAATCTATCGACCCCATGATCGTCGCGGAGATCGACGCGCTCCCGCATTTCAGCCGCTCACTCTACGAAAACGAAAGGCCGACGCCGAAAGAGCAACGCTGGCTGAGGCGCTTTGCTTCGGCGCGCGGCCGCGCCTTCGACGCGACTATTCCCTCGGAGTGCACGAGTGCAAGCGTCCTCAATGCGGCTTATGAGCAGGATCTCGCCGCTCTGCCGCCTGATATATGGAGTTCCGAAAAGCTCATCGTCGTGCCCGCGGTATCCCAGAACCAGATTTTTGGACTGGTCCGAACCTTGCGCGCGAAACCGGATAACGAGCACCTACGGGTCATCTGCCAATTGATGTTCGCGCCAAATTGGACACCCTGGGGGCGCACCGGCAAGCTCGGGCGAAGACTCTATCGGAAAGCCTTCGCGCTGGCGCGGCCGATGATCGGCAAAACGCTCTTCTTCACGACCGAAAACGAAGCAATCGCAGGCCTTTATCGCGATCGATATGGGATTGAGACAAGCATCCTGCCCGTGCCCTTTGGCGACACCGAGCCGGCGGCGGCTTGCTCGGGCCGGCCGACGTTCGGTTTTTTTGGCTATTCCAAATGCGACAAGGGATTTCACCTGTTGCCCCACGCGATAGAGATTTGCCGCACACACGGCCTCGACGCGAATTTCACCATTCAACTCCAGCATAGCGGGTGGGAGCCGGCGACCGTCGCGGCCGAACGCGCGTTGCGGCAGATCCCGGGCGTTCGACTGGTCGAGGGCATGCTGAGCCATGAGGATTACGCGGTCGAGACCGGCAAGATCGATGCGATGCTGCTGCCTTATGATCCGGTCCTCTTCGGTCTTCGGGGATCTGGGATATTTACCCAATCGGTGGCCGCCGGACGCCCGGTCATCGCCTCCGCCGGAACTTTCGCAGGCGCCAGCGTCGCCAGCGGAAAGGCGGAGGGAGAGGTTTTTTCTCCCCAAGATTTGGCGGCTCTGGCCGCCGCCATCATTCGGCTCTGCAGCCGGTTGGCCGATAGCCATGCGCGGGCGGCGAAACTGGCCAAAGCTTTCGCGCACCAGCACAGCGCGGAAGCCTATGTCGACATTCTTTTGGCTCATGCGGCTCGCTAGATTTTCAGTCCCGCTACGTTTGCTTGGAACTGTGCAGCCGAGAGGGATCGAAAAACTGGCATCATTACGCAGCCGTTTGCGCCTCGACATTTGAGACGGTCTCAGACCAAGTTCACGTAGGACCAAGCTAGGGTGAAAAACAACCCTGCGCTGACCTGTAAGAGGATATTAGCATGCGATTTAATATTGTGACGCCAGTTCTCAACGGAGAGAAGTTTATCAATGAAACTATTCTAAGCGTGGTGAGCCAAACTGGGCCATTTTCGATCCGCTACCATGTTCAAGATGGCGTATCAACAGATTCAACGATAAAATTATTGACAGAGTGGCAAATCCGCCTCGCAAACGACTTCCCGATCAATTGCGCGGGAATAAAGTTTTCTTTTTCGAGCGCGCCCGATCGTGGACTCTACGATGCGGTCAATCGCGGTTTTGCGGCCTGCGGTGATTCTGATCTGATGGCCTGGATCAATGCCGACGACCGCTATGAACCGGGTGCCTTCGTCACGGTCGCGGAGATCTTCGACAAGCATTCCGATATTGACTGGGTGACGGGGCGGCCCACCATCATCAACGAAGCTGGCGGAATGTTGCATATTTCGCCAATCGTTCCTTTCCCACGAACCGCCATAGCCGCTGGTATTTTCGAGGGCCGTTTCGCGCGGCCTTTCATTCAGCAGGAAGGCACGTTCTGGCGACCCGGATTGTGGGAAAAGACAGGCGGTCTCAATGCAAATTTCCGGCTTGCCGGCGACTTTGATCTTTGGCGGCGCTTTGCGATGCAAAGCGACCTCGTTATTGTCGACACCATTCTGGGTTGCTTCCGGGTACGAAGTGGTCAGCTCACCAATGATATTATGCGCTATCATGCGGAAATCGATTCATCGCTCTCTCCCGACGAGATGGAGACACGTGTCAAAATTGCAAAGAGATATGCGAAGGCACGCTTCGAATATCGAGTCTTGCTGCGCCATTACGGTGGACCCTGGACGTGTGAGCGTTGGCCAATGTGCGTGCTTCCATTTCTCGGCACCAAGGCGTTCAAAGCCGAACATTGGCGTCTCAGCCTCCACGAGCGATTCGACAAGGAAATCCGCCAGATCAAGAAGCGTTTGACAACGGCGGAAAACGCGGTGGTGCATCCAAAAAAGGTTCAAAATTGAATTGCTCAGCCTTTGCGTCCATTTGTTTCCGTTGGTTGACCCGGCTCGCAAATCGGTCAGAATTGAAACGATTTAACAAATAAAGAATACGGCACCAAACCTGCCGGCTCGAAAAAGGTAGCGTCGCTGCTTGCCGAAAAGGACGGCATCGTTGCGTGACCTCGCAAAGGAGCAATTCTTGTTTTCCATAAAGCGGATTTTCCACCCTTTTCCGGCAGCAATTGAATCGTCGCCGGAAAAATTGCCTTGTCGAGCCGCCGGAAGTCGCCACGCTTCGCGCCATGTCCACCGACCGCGCGCTCTGGCGCGTGGCGAAGCGCGACCTCGAAATCGGCACAGTGATCGACATCGGGGCTTCCGACGGGAGGTGGTCGGACGTCTGCACGAAACATTATCCTGATGCTCATTATCTGCTCATCGAAGCGCAAGATTCGCATGAAGAGGCACTAAAGGCCTATGTCTCCGCGCATCCAATGGCTCAATATGTTCTGGCGGCCGCGGGAGACGCATGCGGGGAGATCTATTTCGACGACAGTGACTTGTTCACAGGGTTCGCGAGCAAGATACGAAGCGAAGGCGCGCGCAAGGTCGTGCGAGAAACCACCATCGACCACGAGATCGGCGCATCCAGTCTGCCCGGTCCCTATCTGATCAAGCTCGACACGCACGGCTACGAGGTCCCCATTCTATGCGGGGCGACGGAAACCCTGCGCAACACCAATCTCCTCGTTATTGAGACCTATAATTTCCGCCTCATCGAAGGCAGCCTGCTTTTTCATGAAATCGTCGCCTACATGCGCGAACGAGGATTTGGCGTTATAGACATGTCCGAACCGCATTGGCGCGTTCTCGATTTCGCGTTCTGGCAGATTGACCTTTTCTTTGTGCGCCTTGACCGCCCGGAGTTTCTCGTGAACACATATAGGTAGGCGTTCCCAGGCGCATGATTTGCCAATCCGGCGTTGCGCTGCGAAAGCGCGGCATCATGACGCAAACGCGCCTTGGAAGAGGTTTGAAATTAGTTAGTGATGAAGGTTTCGGCTTTCGACCGCAGCTGCATACGGGGCGGCGTCCCAGAACCTCGATTTCGGCAGGCTCGCCGGGGCGCCGAGCTGGAACGGTTTCCACCTCTCGGAAGTAGGCGCGTCGATCACAGCATGAACGCGGCCTTGCGGAGCGAGCAGTAGGGACAGAGGCTGAATTTCTGAATACCAGATCATCTCTTTCCAGAGGATAGGATTGCGTGGGGCCGCGGCTTCGAGCGCTGTCTGCCATGGAATCCGCCCGTCCCGGCGCTCGATGATCCTCGTTATAGTGCCGAGCGTATTGGTCCACTGCCGCGTCATCATGATTTGGGCAACACTCTGAGTAAGCAGCAATCCACACAAGACCAGAAGAACAGGCTTCGATAGCAGGAATTCCGGTTTCATACCGCGTCTCCAACCCGCCCACAGCCCAAACGAAAGCAACGTTGTGCCGAGCACGGGCAACCCGCGCCCACTGAATTGAGCGACGGGAGTAACGGTCCATTCCGGTAAAAACAGCAATAAAGCATCAGCAAGGATGAAAAAACTCATACAGGTTAGCAGAATAGGCTGGGTCTTTTCGACTTTGTTTGGTGCGCGCATGATCCAGAAAATGGCGATGCATGAGACCATCGTCGCGACTGCGGTGAGGTTCACTCCATGTAGCTCGACAAACGCGAGCGCCATAATCCCAATCAGGAAATCAGCACGATTTGCTGGGTCGCGGGGATGCAGGACGACTGAAATCAGGTAGCAGGCCGACCATATCGCGGCGGCGGAAATCGCGAGTTGCGTCAACCGCCCGACCGCGGAGCTGTCACGCATACGCATGATGGCGAGAGCGGCGATCCCGACGAAGAATATAGCCGCAGTTTCGTGAGTTACTGCTCCCAACGCGGTCAGAGAAATGGCGAGAATCGCTCCCCAGATGCTTTGCGCCCGGAATAGTACTAAGAAAAAAATTACCCACAGCAAACAGGACGCAATCATCCCCTCGCCGATGGCGGCGAGGCTGGTCATCGGACAGAGGCCCACTAGGTTGATCAGAGGACCGATGATCCATCCCTTTTCTTCACGCGGGAGGATCAACCAGCAGCTGGCAGTCAGGATGATGGGCCAACCCAAGGCGCCCAGAGTGAACAGCCGCGCAAGTGTCGGCAAGTCCGTGACGCCCGATCGTATTCCGAGGACGAGAAGCGACTGCTGGAGGAGTTGAACCAGCTTTCGAGCGGGCTCCAGGAGATAAAAGTCTTCAGCTACAAGAATATGCACGATGTAGTTGGAGCCGTCTGCGAACAGACCTCGCATTTCAGATACCGAATGCAGCATCGTTGCCGTTGAAATTATGATAGATAACAGAAATACGTTTCGGATGGTTGCAAAGTCTAGTGGGTATGCCGGCGTGAACTGTTTACTCAGAACGATTTGGAGGTTTGGCACCAATCGTCTCCTCTGGTGCTTTAGCGATCTCTCGTTTGGATGATTGGGCTGCAACAATCCGATACTAGCACACCGGCGACGGCAGCGCGGCCAGCATTGTCAGATCAAGTTTTCTCTCGAGCGAGAGAGGTATGCAGTGGCGCCCCGGCCCACCGCCCTGTAATCGCACTTCGCTATCGAGCGGATGTTCTGCGGTATATATAACAACGTGAGGGACCCCCGCTCCATTCTGATCACCGGTGCGAGCAGCGGTATCGGCGCCGCCTTGGCACTGGCCTACGCCGCGCCGCGAACCCAGTTAGCGCTTTGCGGCCGAGATGCCGCCAGGCTCGCCGCGGTGGCCAATCTGTGTCGCGAGCGCGGCGCCGAGGTGATCGAGGCTCGCCTCGATGTAACCGAGGCGGCGGCCGTCGCCGCCTGGATCGACGAGGCCGAACGCGCCTCGCCCCTCGAGCTGGTGATCGCAAATGCCGGGGCTCAAGGCGGTTTGTGGCGGGATGGCGCCGGCAAATCGCTCGACGAGTTGCACCGCGTGATGGACGTCAACTTCGGCGGCGTCTCGAACACCCTCCATCCGGTGCTTCCGGCAATGCGTCGGCGCCGGCGGGGCCAGATTGCGCTGATCTCCTCGCTGGCGGCCCTGCGGGGGATACCGTTCTCGCCCGGCTATTGCGCGAGCAAGGCGGCAGTAAGGATCTACGGTGAGGCCCTGAGGAGCTGGCTGGCACCGGAGGGGATCGGCGTGTCGGTCGTCCTGCCGGGTTTCGTCGAAACGCGTCTGTCCCAAACGGTTGCCGGACCCAAGCCGCTGATATTGCCGGCCGAACGCGCCGCCCGGATCATTCGGCGCGGCTTGGCCAAGGGGCGCCGCCAGATCGCCTTTCCCTACCCGCTCTACCTCGGCATGCAGCTGATGCGAGCGCTTCCGGCGGGATTGGTCGACCCTATCCTGCGCCGCGCTGCCGTCGACATTGGTCCCTATGTTTGATTATTTCGCTCTGACGTTCAAAATCATGCTCCGCGGGGATCGCCGCCAATTGCTCAGGGCGCATTGCACCGCATCGCCCGGTCTGCTCATCCTGCGCCAAGAGAAATACCGCCGCCGCCGGTCACTGAACACCCGCGGCTCCCTGAGGGGGAGCAAAGCGATTTGGACCGCGATGCGACGAGCCCCGTAGATGCCGTCGAGCACGACATTACAGACGCAACCCATCGGCGACAACGGGTGAACCGGATAGCCGAGCTTGCGCTGCTCTGCCCCCGCCAGCCAGGCGAACCGCACGCGCCGATGGGCCGGCCATGACTGCGCTCTCGCCAAGGGATCGAATGATGAATCCTTGGGCACCGGCCGCCAATGGACCTCCTCTCCGTCCGCCCGGCCAAAGCTCGACGACCCGAACACCGGAATTTCGTCAACCCGGTCGATGGGGTAAAGCGCCGGGTCGAGACCAAGGGAAGCGAGGACCCGCGTAACCTCACGGGCCGGATCGGCTGTCAGATCTTCAAACCGGATCAGCTGGCAGCGCGGCCCGTCAGCACTCTCCAGAAAGGACAAAACGCGGCGGACGGATTGGCGCCAGGCCAGCATGGCCTCTTCATACGGCCAGCCGAAGCTCCGGCGCCCCAATTCGACCGTCGCCGGCCCGTCCCGCACCAGGACCAGCACCCGCGCATTCGGAAACAAGGTGGCGGCGGTTGCGATCCCTTCGGTCGTGGGAGAACGGAGGATCAGACGGAAGCCGCCTGCCGGCCGCTCCTCTTGCGGGCCAGGGTCGGCGAAGCGCAGTAGCGCCGTGCCGATATGCATTGCCAGGCGGGATGGCCCGCCCAGGCGCTGGAGCCACCAATCGTCCCAGCTGTCGGCAACCGATCGGCAAAAATTCAGCAATGTCTCACTGTTGGCGAGGAAAAAATCCTCCGGAACCTTGGATTTCCGACATTGCGGATGCAGCGAGAGCAGGTTTTCCAGGTAGTTCGATCCACTTCGGGGGCACGCGGACAACAAGATTATCGGATTGTGTCGCTGGGACTTGTGGTGCTCCGGGAGATCATCATCTGCCGGCCTCTGGTGATCGTTCGCCGGGCAATCGGCGGCGGTCGGCGGGTGCAGCCCTGCTGACATTTGCTCCTCAAATCGCCCACAGAGCTGACAACTCTAGCGCGCGCTTCGCCAGAGTTCGCTCAGGCTGGCGGCCAACCCGTACCCGGCAGTTCGGTGATAGGGCGAGCCCTCCGGCAACATCCCTGTCACCCGATCATGCGCCGCAGCCAAATTATGATACGGGATGCTCGGAAACATATGGTGCATGGCGTGAAACCGCAGCCCGACCGGCGCCCACAGCGGGATCAGCCATGAGCGCCGTGGATAGTTCGACGAGTTCGAGCAATTGCTGGGTCGTGGTCATTGGATCACCGGCCGAGCGATAGCGATGCGCCGCCAAGGTGCGCAAGCTGTTCAGGAGCAGGCCGGCGGTGCTGATCAAATACAGCTGCACCAACAGTTCCGCGTTTATCAGCCCTGTAACGAGGGCCCCGGCGATTGCGAGGAGGTAGGTGAAGACGCCGACTTCCTGGACCCGCCAGCAGCGTGCCTCCTGCCGAGATGGCGGGTCACGGCGGTAGCTCGGGCCGACAACCAGAGAAGAGGCGTGAGCTGCGACCCATTCCCGAATCCTTGGATTGAACCAGGAGAGCGGCCCGAGTATTCCGAATCTCAGCATACCCGCCGGCAGCCCGAGAAAGCTGGAGGAGGCGAACATCACTATGCCGATGCGATTGCCGGGGAGCCCCCAAGGCCTGTATTCCCCATCGTTGGTGGTGCCGTAGGCGCGTCGCGCGTGGTGGTCGCGATGCGAGCCGTAGATAAAGCTCGGCACCAGCAAAGGGATGCCGCACAGCAGGTTCCACGCGACACGGAATCCCGGGACGCGGCCCGGCGACAGGTGCGCGACCTCGTGGATGAACACGACCGCCCGATAAAGGGCGAGCACTGCAACCACGGCACCGAGAAGCTTGAGCGGGTTGTTGAGCGGCAGCACTGCAGTAGCCGCAAACCCGGCGTAAAAACAGGTTATCGAGGCGAGGAAGTCGATCCAGTAGTAAGCGGGTCTCGGAACCAATAAGTCGTCGAGTGCTCGACGCAAATGCCTGATGGGCAGCTCGCCCTCGATCGCCTCGGCCCGACCCGGAGACGCGGCGGGCACCCCGGGAGCTCCTCGAGATTCAGTTCGCGCCACCGGGTGGTATAGCGGAGTCAAAATCTCCCCATTCGCGGGCTAGGGCGGGCGCGGCACAAGCAACTTCTTAGATTCTCGGCTTTCCGATACGGTCCGACCTCGAATAAGATAAGGTCGGTCGCCGTTCGGCGCCGGACGTATCTCCAGGCTTGCTGCATCTTCACTCCGATGCTTATGAATAGCGCGCGCACTCCCGGCGCGCCAGATACCGCCTACGCTGGCCCCGCGCCCGAGCGGAACCCGGCGGTACATAGCTCTATCGAGGTGACCGCGCTCCGCGGTTGGCGCGACCGCAATCGCTTTGTCGACCTGCCTTATCGCCTCCATCGCAATGATCCGAACTGGGTTCCCCCGCTGCGTCGCGACATGCATCGGTTGCTCGACCGGCGCAAGAACCCGTTCTTCGATCACGGCGAGGCCTGTTTCTGGCTGGCATGGCGCGACGGCATACCGGTCGGGCGCATCAGTGCGCAGATCAATCACCTCCATCTCGAAACCCATCACGACGAGACCGGCAACTTTGGCTTGCTCGAGGCCATAGACGACCAGGCCGTTTTTGCTGCTTTGCAGAGCACCGCCGAGAGTTGGCTGCGGGAGCGCGGCATGCGTCGGATCGTGGGTCCGTATAGCTTGTCGATGAACGACGACATCGGCGTTCTGGTTTCGGGCTTTGAGACCCCGCCGATGGTCGGCATGCCCTACACACCCCCCTATTACGCCGAGCGACTCGTCGGCGAAGGATATGTCAAGGCCAAGGACCTGCACGCATTGCGGGTCACGCTTGCCGATATCGTAACAAAGCACCTGCATCACCTCGAGCGCGTCATCGCTCGGCTCCGTGCGGAAGGGCGGATCGGCGTGCGCAATCTCGATCATGCCCGCTTCGCCGAGGAAATGCGGCTGGCCCTCGACATCTACAACGAGGCCTGGACTCAGAATTGGGGGTTCCTGCCGGTGACCGAGCGCGAAGCCAAACAGATCATCGACCAGCTCGCGCCTGTTCTTCCGCCGCAAAGTGTGGTCTTCGCGCTTGCCGATGGTGAGCCGGCGGCAATGCTGGTCGCCCTCCCCAACCTCAACGAGATCCTTGCCGATCTCGGTGGCAGGCTGTTTCCGATCAACTGGCTCAAATTGTTGTGGCGGTTGCGCTTCCGCAAACCAAAAACGGCGCGGGTGATGCTGACTGGGGTGCGGCAGCGGTACCGCAGATCGGCATTGAGCATGGCGCTCGTCACAATGATGCTGGGTGAGATCCTGGACGCCGCGCGCCGGGCAAACATCGAAACCGTCGAGTTCTCATGGATCCTGGAGGATAACAAACCCTCGCTCGAGGGCTGCCACGCCATTGGCGCGCAGCTCGACAAGCTCTATCGCATCTACGGCAAGGCTCTGTAAGGGCGCCACACCGCGTCGCGACCTACGCGGCGGAAAGAGCTTTGTCCTCGGCTGGCACCGCTTGCGGGGCGGTCCAGAGACCAAGGTCGATATGCTCGATCTGCCGATCGATTTGAGCAACTACTTGGCGTGAGAATGGGCCGTGGTGCAAATAGAGGGCGCTCATCATCACTAGAAACCGCAAGGCCGGAGGATTGTGGACTGCGCAATCGAGAACGCTGTTCCAGAATTGCCTCGCTGTCCCAGGACCCGCATTAGGTAAGCGCCAAATCAGCCGTCCCAGCAAGCGCAGGTCGCGCAACGTTTGCGGCAGCGATGCCTGGAACCTGGGCTTCCCGCACCTGAGCATGCGGCCGACACGGCGCACGCGGCCGAAATAGGCGGCCGGCTCATAGACCGCGTGCAGCACCGCCCGGTAATCCGCGAGCACGTCACGGCGCGGGCGTTTTGTTTCAAAGTTGAGACCGATCGTGCATTGATCGCCCGTATCCTGCGGGCCGGGTGCGTCAGAACCCGGAAAGAGGCGCCCCTCGCGCAACAGCCGACGCCCCAATTGCGTTGTGGGCAGTGCGTACAGCAACCCGACCGTGCACACCGGGATCGCCGTATCCTCGATGCACTCGATCATCCCCTCGGCGGTATTGCCCTTTTCGGTGTCGAAACCCACGATGAAGCCGGCGAATACGAAAATGCCGGCATCGTAGATTTTGTGAACGCTCTCCTGCAGGTTGCGCCGGGTGTTCTGCTTCTTTCGCATCGAGACCAGAGTGTCGGTATCGGGACTCTCGATCCCAACGAAGATTCCAAAGAAATTCGCTGCTGCCAAGGCGCTGAGCAATTCGGCATCGTCGGCCAGATTTATCGACGCTTCGGTCGAAAACTCAAACGGGAAGTTCTTCTTGTTCTGCCAATTCTGTAAATCCGGCAGAAATTTCCTGAGAGCCTTTTTGTTGCCGATCAGGTTGTCGTCGACAAAATCGACATGGCCGCGATAACCGAGCGCGTACAAGCGCGTCGAGCTCGGCCAAAACCTGCTGGTTCGTCTTGGTTCGCGGCACTCGGCCGTATAGCTCGATGATGTCGCAGAACTCGCAATTGAACGGGCAACCGCGCGAGAACTGGATCCCGACGTGGAGATAATGCTCGAGCTTTAACAAATCGAAAGCGCGGCGTCGGGCTCTTTGTGACGTCGGTCTGCCCCATCGGCGCGTGAAACACGCCCTGCTCGGCCCCGCTACGCCAAGCAGCGAGAAAATCCTCCATGATCTCCTCGGCTTCGCCGAGAACTCGGAAGTTCGCGCTGCTATAGATATCCGGCGTCGAGCTAACATCGGGGCCGCCGACCACGACCGGCTTCCCCCGCGCACGGCACATTTCGATGATGCGGAGGGAATCGGGCTGCTGAAAGAGCATTCCTCCAGTCATCACCAAATCGGCCCATTCAAGATCGGCCTCGGCGAGAGACTCGGTGTTGCGATTGACGAGCCGCACCTCCCAGGATGGCGGGAGGAGCGCCGCAACGGTAATCAGGCCAAGCGGCGCCGCCGGATAACGCGCCCCCGTCAATTCGCATGTCGCCCGGTAATTCCAAAACGAATCGGCATTGAAACGCGGAAAAATCATCAGCACCTTGCAGGCGTCGATCGTCATCTCCGAAACCTTTCAATACCGAGATCGGACGGCCCGGCCGTTCACCCGGGATGGCCGCCAAACCGGCGCCACTCTTCATCGACGATGCCCATCGTCCACCGGATCTGGTCTTCGGTGTGGGTACCGTTGATGAAAAATCGCAACCGCACCGCGCGCTCCCTCACCCCCGGATAGAGGATCGGCTGCACGTCGATCCCACGTCTTAAGAGGGAGTTGGTCAAAGCAACACACCGTTTCGTATCGCCGACGATCAGCGGCACGACCGACACACCCTTGCTGGAGCCGGTCGGCAGCTGCCTTTCGCGTGCCAGTGCCAAGAACAGCCCAGCGCGCTGGCGCAATTCGGCGACCCGTTCGGGCTCGGCCGCCATCACCTGGAGCGCCGCTAGCGCGGCCGCCGCATTGGCCGGCGAAAGGCCGACGCTGAAGACGAAACCGGGGGAGTTGAATTTGAGATTTAGAATCAGCGCGCGGGAGCCGGCGATATATCCGCCGCAACTGGCGAGCGCCTTGCTGAGCGTGCCCATCCAGATATCGACATCATCGCCGGAAAGCCCGAAATGCTCGCGGATGCCGCGTCCTCTTTCCCCCAATACCCCGAGCGAGTGCGCCTCGTCGATCATCAGAAAGACCTTGTGGCGTTCGCGCAGCTCGACGAAGCGCGGCAGGTCGGGGAAATCCCCGTCCATGCTGTAGACACCTTCGAGGATCACCACCACACGCTCGTAATGGCGGCGATGACGTTGCAGCAAATCGTCGAGCATCTGCCAGTCGTTGTGCCGAAAGGCGATGCGGCGAGCGCCGGAGAGCAGGGCGCCCATTTGAATGCTGTTGTGCACCAGCTTGTCGTGCAGGATCAGATCCTTCGGCCCGAAGAGATGCGCGATCGTCGTGACGTTGGTCCCGTGCCCGCTGACAAAGGCGAGACAGGCCTCGGTGTCGAGAAGCTCGGCGAGCGCGCCTTCGAGTTCGATATGGATGGGTCGTTCGCCGCCGACGATGCGGCTGGCCGACACCGATGTGCCGTAACGATCGAGGGCCTCGGCAACCGCCCTCTTCAGGGCAGGATGGCCGGAGAGCCCCAGGTAATTGTAGTTGGAGAAGCTGATGTACTCGCGGTCGCCGATCCGGGTGGTATCTCGCACCAGGCCCTGGTGAAAGCGGAAATAGGGAACCCCGCCGATGTCGGGCGGCTCGAGCTCGGCCATGCGCGCCAGCAGGTTCAGATAAGCCGGATGCTGATCGAGGCGGTAATGCGATTCGGGAATTGCAACGTCCTCCAGGGCGGTCGGGTCTGAAATTGGTTCAAGAGGCGCGCGGGCGACACGCTGGCGCATCATGCGATTGGCCAGCTCGCGCTTTTGGTCGGACGAAGAATATTTGAGCAGTGCCGTTGCAGCTTTGGTCAAAGGGCGCGTTCCTTTGCTCTATCAAGATCATCTTCCAGGAGCCGTCCCAGTGCAGCGACGAACTCAGGCTCGACCGATGGTTCCATTTGGTCCCGATCGGTGACGGAATGGGCCGCCGTTGGGGTCGTGGCGATTGCGGGCCCGATTCCCGAGTGATCGATGATGCGCCGCGCGAGCTTCGCCACAGTCGTTGCGTCCATCAGCTCCAGCGTCGGAATGACGATCCCGAACTGCTTCTCCAAACCCAGTTGCAGCTCCACCAGCATCAACGAGTCCATGCCCAGATCCAGCAGTGACTTGTCAACCGCCAGCTTCGTCGGCGCCATCCCTACGATACCGGCGATGTGCTTGGTCAGCAGCTGCTCGGCGGTAGAAATTGCCTCAGCGTGCGGGAGCTCAGCAAGGTGCGCGCGGAACTCCTCTATATTCCCGCCGGTCCCCTCACCCGCCGAGTTGTTCAAGAACTCTCGCACCAAGGCGAATTTCGGTGCCTTGGCGACACCCGGCAAAATCGCGAGCCGCGACCAGCTCATTTCAGCCAACGCAACCTGCGGCGCCCTGGAGCGAATTGCCTGCTCCATTCGGTCGAGCGCACGCGCTGGAGCGAGAAGTTTTACGCCGAGCCGCTCAGCAAGCAGGCGGGCCACGGCCGCGTTGCGCGCCAGGTGCCCGACATCCCCGATCGCTCCCCAGGCGACCGCCAGCGCCGGCAGGCCGAGCCCGCGCCGATAGTCGGCCAGAGCTTCCAGATACGCGTTGGCCGCGACGTAGTTCGCCTGTCCCTCGTTGCCGAACAGGGCCGTCGCCGACGAGTACATGATGAAAAAATCCAGCTCCCGGTCGAGCGTGTGATGGTGCAGGTTCCATGCCCCGGCGATTTTCGGTCGCAAGACGTCGTGGAAGTCCTCCTCCGTCATATTAACCAGGCTAGAATCCTGGATCACGGCCGCGCAATGTATGACACCGCGCAATGGCGGCATTTCGCGCTGCATGCGACGCAGCAGGTCGGCAACTTCTTTCGCATTGGCGACATCGACGGCAAATTCGTGAACGGCGGCGCCGCCTTGCCGCAAGCGCTCGAGTGCCGCGGCCGCATCGGGCGGGGTGGTCTCGCTGCGCCCGATCAACGCGAGATGGCGGGCACCCTTCCGGACAAGCCACTCGGCGGTTGCAAGACCGAACCCACCGCGGCCCCCGGTGATGAGATAGCTGGCCTCCGGTAACAGTTCCAGCCCGGTTTCGCGGCGGCCCGGGGCGATCGCCGGACGATCGACGCCGCTCATCGACAGAACAATCTTCCCGATATGACGCGAGTGCTGCATGCAGCGGAACGCTTCAACGGCTCGCGCGACGGGAAAGACCCGGTGCGGCAGCGGGACAAAAACGCATTGATCGAGAAGCGGTGCTAGCTCGGCGAAAAGCTGTTTGGAGAGAGCGGGGCGATCGACCAGCAGCCGATCGAGATCGACCCCGAAAAACTGGATGTTGTTGCAGAAAGGCTGCAGCCCGAGTTTGCTGTTGGCGTAGAAGTCGCGCTTCCCGAGCTCCACAAAGCGCCCATACGGCCTGAGGATCGAAAGGCCTTTGTGGATGGCGTCCCCTGCCACCGAATTCAACACAACGTCGATACCCTCGCCGTGTGTAATTTCGCGAATGTCGTCCGCGAAGGCGAGCGAGCGAGAGTCGACGACGTGGTGCGCCCCGATCCTGCGGAGGAACTCGCGTTTCTCGACCGACCCGGCGGAAGCGAAAATCTCGGCACCGACCCACAGGGCATATTGCACAGCGGCCAGTCCGACGCCCCCAGCGGCTCCATGAATTAGAATTCGCTCGCCCTTCTGCAACCGGGCGAGGTGGTGCAGCGAGTAATAGACTGTCGTGGCGGCGACCGGGAGCGTCGCAGCTTCCTCGAAGCTCATGGACGACGGTTTTTTGAACAGGCCGTGGGCGGGCGCCGCGAGATGGGACGAGAACGCATCTCGGGCGATGCCGAACACCGCGTCCCCCGGACGAAGGTGATCGACGCCGTCACCAATCGCAATGATTTCGCCCGCGAATTCCATCCCCAAAGTCGCACCCGCGAACCCACCCTCGAACGCTTCCTCCGGCAGCAGCGCGATCCGCTGCAGGACGTCCCGGAAGTTCAGACCCGTCGCCTTGACGTTAGCGGTGACCTCTCCGGCAGCGGGCTTTGGGTTCGCGATCCCCTGCAGGACCACACCGTCCGACGCTTCTCCCTGCGCGAAGGTAAGTCTGAACCCGGTTTCGCCGTTGGCCTCGCGCGACGCAGGCTCCGCCATTCCCCGCGTCAAACGCGGCACATGGCGCCCCCGACCGCGCAACACGACCTCGTCCTCGTCGTCGCGACGGAGCAACTCTTCGACCAGTGCCTCACCCGCCGCGGCGGGTGTCGCCTTGGGATCGAGATCGATCAGCCGGCAAGAGATATCGGCCCGTTCGTTGACGATCGTACGGGTGAGGCCCCAAAGCGGAGCTTGCCAAGGGCGTACACAACCGGCCGACCGGTCCGGCGTCGGCATCGCACCCGACGTGACGACCGTCAAACGCGCGGACCCCGCCAGCCCCGCTGCGATTAGCGTCTGCACGGCGACCAGCAGGTCGAAACTGCCGTGCCACTGCGCCGCCAGCGGGTCCGCCGGCGTTGCTTCAGCGGGTCCTCGCAGGTGCAGAATATGAAGCGGGCTGACCCCGTCTGCTGCGAGGATGTGGAAAAGCCGCGCATAGGCGTCCAAGTCCCCGGACGGAACATCGAACCGGTCGAGGCCAAGACGACCGAAAGAATGACCGGGCCCGGCGATCACGACGCGCTGCCCCAGTTGATCGAGCGCGCGGATCACCGTCGCCGTGGGATCGACGGCAATGTCATCGGCGATTATCAGCCAGGTCGCCGAATTGATCTCGCGGCGTATCGGCGAGCGCGCCGCCGCCGATGGCTTGCGCCCGATCAGCACGGCCCGGGCGGCGATCGGGTCGTCATAGCCGAGCGGAAGCACCTCCTCAAAGCGGGCCTCGAGGACGGCCCTCTCCCAGTCGCTCTCGCCTAGGTGATCGGCGGGCACCCCGAGAACGAGATCCAAAAAACCGCGCTCCTTCGGGACCATCAGCAGAAGGAGCCCGCCTGGTTTGAGCAACATGCGAATGGCGGTGAGATCCCGGTCAAGATCCGGCCGCGCGGCGGGCGCCATCCCGGCGATGATCAGATCGTGCCGCTCGACGGCGAAACCCTGTTCGGCAATCTCCTTGCCGAGATCGAGTACCGCACAACGAAGACGGGCCAGGGCTGCAAAACGGGCTTCCGCCCGCGCGACCGCCGCCTCGCTCGGATCGGTAAAGACGTACTCGACGCGATCGGCGGGCAGCGCGGCGAGCAGCGCCGCGGTGAGCCCACCCGTTCCACCCCCGACCTCAAGAATACTCAGCGGGCGGGAGCTCGGAATCATCTGGCACAGCCGTCGCACCACCCCGGCCGCCAGATCGTTCGCCCTGCGGAACAGCGGGTCGGAATCATAGAGCTGTTCGACCGCGTCGAAGCCTCGCTCGGCAGAAATCAACTCGACCGGATCGATCTCTGACCGCAGGATGCCAGGAAGCGCCGCACCGTATCGCGCGATCAGCTGCAAGCTCGCGAGGTGAGCGGGACAGCGGGCGATCGCCTGGCGCCAGAGACATTCCGGTGCCGCCATAGAACCAATATCGGCGAGGTGCCACTCGGCCTGGTCGCGCTCCGCCACCCCCGCCCGATGGGCGAATGCAAGGACCTTCTCGAGGTAATGCTCTTGTTGGGGCGCGATACGCTGCTCGGCGATGAGCTGCGAAACAACAAACCGCGGGCGGCCGAAAGCGCTCGTCAACGCCTCTGCGGCATAGGCTGCAGCAACGCGATCGAGGAACACGCGGGTTTCTTCGTCGCGCTCGGGCGCACCGCTTGTCGCCGCAAAAGGCGTCGCTAGTGTCGCTGGCCCGGGCAAGTCCTCGGCACGATCAGCGTCGAGCGCCGAAGGCCGCAATTGATAGCGCCACTGGTAGGCCGGGATTTCACTCGAACCACCCAGATCGATACGACGCAGGCGCAGGCCGTCGATCTCGGCGATCGTTTCCCCATTGGCGGCAAGCACCAAGAAATGGCCGACGATCGAACGCGCCGCGGACTGAACCAGGGTCATATGGCACCAGGCGATCCGTTCGCCGCCACCATAGAAACGGATCCGCTCCGCCTTGCTCGGGACAAAGACGACCTGACCCTCCTCGTCGAGCTCTTCGGGAATGGCCGCCAGGGTGGTCTGTAGGCAGGCATCGAGCAAGGCCGGGTGAATGCGATACTCACCGAGTTCGCTCGCTATCGCCGCGGGCGCGACGATGCGTCCGAGCGCCTCATTCTTGCCGGCCCATACTTCGGCGACGCCCTGGAAGGCAGGTCCGTAGATCAGGCCGTGGGCAGCAAATCGACGATAGAGCGCAGCGCCATCGACTCGCTTTCCCATTCGCCCCTGGATCGCCTCGACCGAGGCCATCCGTTCCGATGCGCCGCTCGCCAGAGGTACTGCACGGGCGACCGTGACAGGGGGCAACGTGGTTGCCGACATGTCGCCGCTCCGCAAACGAAAGGCGCCATCATCGATGGACAGTCCCACCTCGACCAAGGGCATGGCGCCGGCGGCAATCAAGACCGGGCGGGTGATCTCGAAGGCTTCGATCTCGGCTCCATTACAAGCGTGGGTCGACAAAACCGCCGAGACCGCCATCTCGATAGATGCTGTCCCCGGCAAGACCATGCTGTCTTGAACGACGTGATCGGCAAGCCACGAAAGCCGGGCCGGATCGAGACGGTTCTTCCAGGCCCCGTCGGTGGTAGCCAAACGCTTCCCCAATAGCGGGTGTTTGCGCCGGCTCAGCGGTGCTCCGAGTTCACCCTCATCCTCGGAAAACCAGTAGCGCTCGCGCTGCCAGGGGTAGGCAGGCAGCGGCACGAACGCACCCTCGCCAAGGTCGAGAGCATCGTAGTCAATTGCGACACCGGCGGCATAGCAGCGCCCGAGCGCCAGCCACAACGCATCGCGCTCGGCCTCGTGGCGTCGCAGAGTAGGTATCGAAATCGCCTGTCCGTCGGCAGCCTTCAGGCATTCGCGGAGATAAAAGTCGAGTATGGGGTGCGAGCCGATTTCGAGAAAGACATTGAAGCCCTCGGCCTCCAGCGACTCGATCGCTGGCGCAAACTGAACAGGTTTGCGGATATTGTCCCACCAATATGCCGCGTCGAGCCGGCGCCCCTCGATCGTCGCGCCGGTAACCGTAGAGACGAAGCGCAGCCGGCCCTCTTGCGGCGCCAGCCCGTCAAGCCGGTCCAAAAGGTGCTCGCGGATCGGGTCCATGCAGCGGCTGTGGAAGGCATAATCGAGGTCGAGGGGGCGAAAGAAGATCTGGTTCGGCTCGAGTTCGGCACCGAGAGCGCCGATCGCGGCCGCGTCACCGGCAATAGTCACCGAATTGGGGCTGTTGACCGCGGCGATCGTCAGCGCCTCGCCATAAGGGGCAATGGCTGACGCGGCATCCTCGGGCGACAGTCCAACGGCGGCCATCCGACCGGTCCCGGCGGTGCGCCCCTGCGCCCTGCTGCGCTCGGCGATGACCCGGCACGCTTCGGCGAGCGGCAGAATGCCCGCCGCGTAAGCCGCCGCCACTTCTCCGACGCTGTGGCCGAGCACGGCATCGGCTTCGATCCCGTGTGCCTGCAGCCATTCGAGTATCGCTACCTGCACCGCAAAGAGGGCCGGTTGCGCAATCTCGGTTCGATCGAAGAGGTTTGCCGGTTCCGCCGATTGAAGAACAGCCGTTATCGACCATCCGACGAGCGGGCGGAGTGCGGCATCGACCCGCTCGATGGACGCAGCAAGAAAAGCATCGGTGAGCAAGTCCCGGCCCATGCCGCGCCATTGCGAGCCGTTACCCGAAAAAACCAGCGCTAACCGAACGGGTGGCGTGCGAACATGCCCTTGGGCGAGTAGCGAAGGCGAATCGTCGGCGGCATATGCCTCGAGCCGGGCGGCGAGTTCCTCGTGGGTGCGGCCGAAGGCGGCGAGCCGATGCTGGTGATGGGCCCGCCGGGTGGCGGCGCTGCGACACAAAGCCGGTAAGGGAGGCGCCGTCGGCGAGCGCAGCAGTTCGGCGTAGCGCAGCGCCAGGCTCTTGAGGGCTTCCACATCATGCGCCGAGACCAGCAGCGGCCGGATCTCCCGGCTTTCGGTCGCCGCACCCCGATGCCCCGGGGTGGAGTTGCAGAGCTCCGGATTGCGAAGGATGACATGGGCGTTGGTGCCCCCGAACCCGAACGAGTTGACACCCATCGTCAGGCGGCCCGGCGGCAGTTCCATGTATTCCGAAACGACTGAGAGATTGAGCTCCTCGAACGGGATCTCCGGATTGGGGTTCGTGAAATGTAGCGTGCGTGGGATCGCACGGTGACGAAGCGCCAGGACGGCCTTGAGCAGCCCGGCAATCCCTGAGGCCGGTTCGAGATGACCAATATTGCTCTTGACGGAACCGATCCGGCAGCGATCGCCGGGTGGCCGCGAAACGCCGAGCACATTTCCCAATGCAGCACATTCGATCGGGTCGCCGACGCTCGTTCCGGTCCCGTGAGCCTCGACGTAGGTGATCTCGCCCGGGTCGATTTCGGCCTGCCGGTACACTCGCCGCAGCAACGCCTCCTGCGCCGCTTGATTTGGCATTGCCAAGCCTTTGGTGCGGCCGTCAGAATTGACGCCCGAACCGACGATGACGGCGTGCACCGGATTGTTCTCGGCGAGCGCCTGAGCGAGCGGTTGTAGGATGACGACCGCGCCGCCTTCGGACCGGACATAACCGTCGCCGGCCGCATCGAAGGGGCGGCATCGGCCGGTCGGCGACAGCATGCGAGCCTTTGAGAAACCGACGCCCGCCGACGGCGACAACAGCGCGTTCACCCCGGCCGCGATCGCCAGGCTCGACTCGCCCCGCCACAAGCTGACACAGGCTTCGTGCACCGCAACCAGCGACGATGAGCAGGCGGTGTCGACTGCAAAGCTCGGACCGTGCAAATCGAAGACGTAGGAGATCCTGTTCGCCGCATTGCTGATCGCGCTGCCGGACATAACGTAGGGGTCGACCTGGTTCGGCTCGTCACGCTGCATAGCGGCGTAATCGGACAGCGAGATCCCGACAAAAACGCCGGTCTGCGATCCGGCGAGTCGCTCCGGAATGATGCCCCCGCTCTCCAGCGCTTCCCAGGTCAGCTCCAAGAGGAGGCGTTGCTGCGGGTCGATTCGCCGTGCTTCGCGCGGTGAGATGGCAAAAAATCCGGCGTCGAACTTGTCAATCTCCGCGATAAACCCGCCCGCGCGCGTATACATCATACCGGGCTTGGCCGGGTCGGGATGGAAGTACGCGTCGACGTCCCAGCGGTCATCGGGTATCTCGCCGACGGCGTCCCTCCCCGCTTTGAGCAGCGACCAGAATTCCTCGAGGTCAGCAGCACCCGGGAACCGACATGCCAACCCGACTAGGGCGACGGGAAAGGTTCGTTCCACGTCGTTACTCTCCGTAGGCATGCAATCTGAAGCTCCTTGGCAAGTCGGCCGCTTTTCAAGGGTTGGACGTTATAGCACCCTGCGGTTTTAGGTAGGGGTCGGATCGAAACTCCCCGGCAATCAAACTAACGCAACAAAAAGGTCACGTCCGTCAAGCTGGTGGAAATTGGGGACTAAAGCTGAGGCGCCATGGAGCGGCGGTTTGGGGGAGCCATCTGCGTGCGTGCGCTGCAGGGTGGGCAATAGACGGCATGGCGGATTGTGCTTCGGCCCTCGATGACCGGCTCTATCACTTCCGCCTAACCGCCTCGCGCCAGGCCTCGACGACACGCTGGACAGCCGTGGTTCCCCCATCCCGGTGTGTCCGTTCCCGACGAGACACAGACTTGTACCGGGCTGATGTTGTCAAGCTCGAAATGATCAGCTGTGCGTAAGTGTAGCGGCGGATGCCGCCCTACCCTACATACGTAGGCCCGCGCGCCAAATCGATCGTTGTCCGCTGGGATGCCCAATTGGAGTACTGGTAGACGCCAATAAACTTTTTTCGCCCAGAGAAACGTTTACGTTGTCACACCAGCATATTCAGGTCAATGGCAACATCGCTTGGGAGATGGGTCAGGAAACCGGCGAAGGAAATGAAGGACGGCAGCTCTGCGAACCCCGACTACACCGTGACTAATGTCTACGAGAAACTCGACCGCCGCTGCCTCATAGTTTCTCACCATGTGCAACGCAAATCGCAGTAAATGAATACTGGTGCGGTGATCGTCCGACGGGTCAAATAGGCTTCGAGTAAACGAATTCGACTGGCGGTGGCGCGGCGCCAGTGAAAGCTTACGCCCGTCCGCCGCCGTGGTGAGTGGCGAGCGGGTCCTGGGTGGGGATTGAGATCGCTCCCCCGCGGTCGGATCCGACGATCGGCGAGGGGGCTTTGCGTCCGAAGGCTTCGACGCGGGGAATGTCAGCTTCTGCGACGGCCGGCATTCGGGGCTTGCGCGCGAGCGCGGCGGCGATGTAGGGAGCGAGTTCGCGCTGTTTTTGCGCAGCCCGACTCTGCTCGCGTTCCTTGAACTCGGGCATCACCTGCGAGGCGAAGATTTCGAGCGACTTGCAGATGTGCTCGTGCCTATTGGCGCCGCTCTGCTGGACAAACATGACCTGGTCGATCCCGGCCTTTTCATAGCGGCTCAGATGCTCGCGCAATTGCGCGGGGGTGCCGATGCCGCCGCGCCCGGCGTTTTCCGGCAGCTGGTCCTTGACCTGCAGAAAGCGCTGCCACAGATCGGCTCGCCCCGGCCTATGCTCGCCGAAGACTGCGTAATAGCCGAGCGAATAGCCAAAGAACCGGAACCCGTCGAGGCCGCGGCGGACCGCTTCGGCCTCGTCCGGGTGGCAGGACATGCCGGTGACGATCGCAAGGTTCGGATTGACGCTGTGGCCGATCGGCACGCAGTCCGGCGATTTGATGATGCCGTAATATTCCTCGACCCACCTCGCCGCCTGCTCGGGTTCGAGAAAGGCGAAGGCCAGCGCGCCGAGGCCGGCCCTGGCGGCGCGGTGGATCGTCTCGCGCCGCGAGCACGCCACCCACATCGGCGGATGAGGCTTCTGTACCGGTTTCGGCACCAGGTTGCGGCACGGCATGTCGAACCAGCGTCCCGCAAAACCCGGATAGGGCCGCATCGCCAGCATATTGGCGGCCTGCTCGGTCGCCTCCTGCCACATCGCCTCTTTCTCCTGCGGGTCGACTCCAAACCCGCCCATCTCGACTGCCGTCGCCGACTCGCCGGTGCCCCACTCGACGCGGCCGTTCGACACCAGGTCGAGCGTCGCAATCCGTTCGGCGACCCGGGCGGGGTGGTTGTATTTGGGCGGCATCAGAGCGATGCCGTGGCCGAGCCGGATCCGCTTGGTGCGTTGCGAGCAGGCGGCGAGGAATACCTCCGGCGCCGAAGAGTGCGAGTATTCTTCGAGGAAATGGTGCTCGACCTCCCAGACATAGTCGATGCCGAGCCGGTCGGCGAGTTCGACCTGGTCGAGCGCCTGCTGATAAAGCCGCAGCTCGGAATCCTCGGCCCAGGGCTGCGGCAGCTGATGCTCGTAGAAAAGCCCGAATTTCATTGTCGGTACTTCCTCTGCTCGTCCGTCACCCTCACCCGCCTCGCTGCGCTCGGCACCCTCTCCCGCAATGCGGGAGAGGGGCTACGCGCACACAATCAAAAAGCTCCTCTCCCGCACCGCGGGAGAGGGGGGACCAGCCCGCGAGGGCTGGTGGGTGAGGGCCTATTCAGGTCGTCCAGCGCAGGATTGCCGCGGCGACCTCGTCGGGTTTGTCGAGCTCCGCGAGATGACCGGCGCCGGGGATCGTGGTGATTTCGCTGCGCCCGGCAATCGTGGCGGCGAAGCGGTCGGCGTAGCCGCGCGGCATGATGCGGTCCTGTTCGCCCCAGATGAGCAGGGTCGGCGCCTCGATCAGCGGCAGGCGCTTTTCGAGCCGCGTATTGCCGAGCGGCCAGAAAGCGCGCGCCGCGGCCTCGTTGGCGCGCGTCTGCACAATCGGCCATTCCGGCGAGTTGGCCCCTTCCGGCTCGGCTTTGAGCTGGTTCCAACGCTCGGGGTCGGCGCAGAGGAGCCCCGGCACGTCAGGCGCCCGCTGCGCCCAAGGGTCGGTCATCGGGTCCTTCTCGTCGAACAAACCCCATGGCGCGATCAGCGCCAACCGCCGCACCGCCGCGGGCCAGATCGCCGCCACCTCGGCGGCGAACGACCCGCCGACCGAGCTGGCGGCCAGATCGGCGCCGTCGAGCCCGGCCTGCAGCAGCAGCTGACGGACCGTCAGCAGCCAGTCGAGGTGGCTGTCGAGCACCGTGTGGCCACGGTCGCCGCCTGGGAAACCCGGCAGTGACGGCACGATAACCGTGCGCTCGCGCGCCAGCGCGTCGAGAAACGGGACCCACCGCGGCAAGCCTCCAAAGCCGGCGAGAAAGCCGAGCTTCGGCCCGTGCCCTGTCCGCCACACCCGGCACGAAAACCCGTTGATTTGGACGGACAGCTCCTCCGGTTCACTCACGACCAGCTCCTAATCTCACTCGGCGGCCATCGCGGGTTGCCGGAACGGTGTCAGTGGCGCCCTCGCATCGCGAGTCATCGGCTGTGGCCACCAGCGGTCCTCCCATTCCGAGTAGATATCGGTCAGCTGGGGCATGACCTTCTCGGCGAACAGCTTGGTATTATGCATCGCCAGCTCCTTGCCCATGTTGCCGAACTGCATCAGGAGCATCAGGTGGCCGACGTTGAGATCGGTCGCCACTTGCCGCAATTGCGCGGCGACCTCGTCCGGGGAGCCGATGATGACGTAACCCTTCTCGACGATCGCATCCATCTCGCGCGCCAAGGTATCGAAACGGCGCATCCGTGCCACCTGGGCGACCTGGCCGACGACACCGGCCCGCTGCGTCGCCTCGCTGGTATAGCCGGGCGCGGCGGCGAAACGCGGGTCGACATGCAGGCAGCGGCCATAGAAGTATTCCGCGGGCTCGCGGTAGAGTTTGTAGGCTTCTTCGCGGGTCTCGGCGACGCCGACAAATTGCAGAAAGCCGGCGCGGTACGGGTTCCGGTCCTTGCCGAGCCGATCCATTTCCTCCCAGAAGCCGTTCATCGTCGCCTGCCCCGCCAGGTAGCCAAAGTACGACAGGTACGCGTAGACGTGATCGGTCTCGGCGCACCATCGCCAGGTTTCGATCGAGCCGCCGCCTGGGATCCAGATCGGCGGATGCGGCTTCTGCACCGGCCGCGGCCAGATGTTGACATAGCGCTGCTGGTTGAAGCGGCCGTTGAACGCAAAGGTGTCCTGTTCAGTCCACGCCCGCATGACGAGGTCGTGCGCCTCGTAATAGCGGTCGCGCAGCATGCTCGGGTTCTGGCCATAAGCAAAACAGGTGTCCATCGGCGTCCCGACCGGAAACCCGGCGATCAGCCGCCCGCCCGAGATGCAGTCGATCATCGCGAATTCTTCGGCGACCCGGGTCGGCGGGTTGTAGAGCGCCAAGGAATTGCCCATCACGCACAGCGCCGTGTCGGTAGTGCGCCGCGCCAAGGCCGAGGCGATCAGATTGGGCGACGGCATCAGCCCGTAACCATTGGAGTGGTGCTCGTTCACGCAGACCGCATCGAACCCGCACTCGGCGGCGAATTCGAGCTCATCCATGAAGTCGTTGTACATCAGATGCGCGCGCCGCGGATCGAACAGCGAGGAATGGATGTCGACCCACACCGAAGGGTGCTTCTCGCGGAAATCCTCCGGCAATTCGGTGTAGGGCATCAGGTGAAACCACATCAGCTTCATGGCTCTATGTCCTCGGCGGCGATTGCCGCAGACTGACGGGGAGACGAGCGCGCGTCAAGCCGAACCAAACGCTTGGTAGGTCGGGCGCTCATCGCGACCGCTCGTTCCGCGCAACAGCGTGAGCCGGGGCCGCCCGTGCGTCAAGACACACCGCTGCGCCCGGCGTGGATAGCAACGCCGACCCGGGGAAAAGACCTGCTCGCGGAACTGCAAAGACATCACAGCTGTTGAGTTAGAGGTGAAAGATGTCGACTTGAAAACCGGAGGTAATATGTCGATTATAGTAAGAAACCATCGGTTTGGATTGGTCGGAACGCTTGCCGTAGCGGCGTTAAGTCTGGGCGGTTTGGCGCTTCCATTGGCCGCCGCGAAGGCCCAGTGCTTGGGCGTGGACCTCGGTTTGGTGTGCGCCGGGCTCGGAGTGCCAAGTGCATTTTCTCGCCCAAACCCCTACTACTACGGCTATCCCTACACCGGCTACCCGTACGTCGCCTATCGGGCGTATACTTATTCGTACCCGTACTATAACCCCTATTACCCCGTACCCCAGGGCATAACCCCTATTGTCCCTACCCCTGATTCCCCCATTCCCCCTACCCCCTGAGGACCGATAGTAGCGAGGCGCGTTTTCTGCGGGCGTGGCAACGCCAGGCCCGTGGGTGACGCGGGGTCCATACCTCTCAACAGTTCCCGGTCCGCGAAGCCGAGGTCAGACGCTGATCGCGTCGAGCTCCTTGCGGGCATGCTCGGGGCTGTAAAACCAGATGATCGCCGCCATCACCAGCAGGATGATCGGGATCAGCAGAAACGCGGCGACGAACGAACCGGTCGTCTCGCGCAGATAGACCGAGACGAACGGCCACAGCACCGCGCCGATGACGAACGCTACGGCCCAGGAAAAGCCGTTGCCGACGCCGCGAATGCGCGTCGGATACATTTCCGCGGTATAGGCCGTCACCGGCCCCCACACGCCGATAAAGCCCCAGCTCCACGCCATGCCCAAGAGCCATAAGGCGATCTTGTCATGGGCAAAGATCCAGATCGTCATGAACACCGCGGCCTCGATCAGCAATACGGCAAAGCCGATGCGCCGGCCGAGCCGGTCGATCATCCAGCCGCCGGCCCAGAAGCCAGTCGTCGCGAACAGTGCCCACCAGATGTAAAAGCTGCCGTATTCGGCCGTCGACCAGCCATGCTGCTGCGCCAGGAACAACGGCATCCACAAGCCGACCGTGCTGTAGGAGACGAGGGCCATGGTCGCGACGAACGTCGCCATCACGGTGCTGCGCCGCAGGTCGGGC
The DNA here is from genome assembly GCA_963700195.1 of uncultured Alphaproteobacteria bacterium. Lineage (GTDB taxonomy): Bacteria > Pseudomonadota > Alphaproteobacteria > ATCC43930 > CGMCC-115725 > AP-15. The sequence goes on along the minus strand of CAVOWQ010000010.1, from coordinate 197,701 downwards.
AAGAATAATTGCCGCCAGCTGGGCTGCTCGGTCTTGGCAATCCACTGGCGATCGTCTTCATCGAGCGCGAAACCGGCGCTCTGGCGCTCGCGGATCCGCTGCTTGCGGTCCTGCGTGCGCACCCAATAGGGCGATTCCGGACACAACAGCCGGACGTAGACCGCCAGTAGTGCGACCGCGACCGGAAGCACATAGGCCGCGCGCCACCCCCATTCGGTTACGACAAACGTCACCAGAACACCGGCGAGCGCGGCGCCGATCCCCCAAGCCGAGCGGTCGACGCTGAGGACGAGACCGCGCAGCCGCGCGGGCCAAGTCTCGGCGACCAGCATCGAGCCGACCGCCCATTCGCCGTTCAGCGCGAAGCGCACGATGCTGTAAATCAGGACGAAGCTCCCCCATCCCGGCGACAGCGCGACCAACGGCATCGCCAGTGAGAAACACCGCGATGTTGAGCGCCAGGATATTTCGCCGCCCAAACTTGTCGGCGAGCCACGGCCACAGGTAAAGGCCGACGATGCTGACGAACAATGCGATCTGGACACCGCTGCGGTAGGTGCCGAGATCGATCGCGAACTCCTTCATCAATAGCGGGGCAACCAGGGCCAAGATGGCGCCGTCCATCCCGTCGAACCCCCAGCCAAGCCCGTTGGCCCAGGCGATGTGCCAATGTGTCGAGGTGATCCGAGTATTGTCGGCGGCGTTTCGATAGTTTCGTGACCGGAGATGAACCGCCTCGAGGGGACCGAGGGCCGCAGCCGACGGCCCGGTCCCGGCGATTGCGGCGATGTCTTGCATGCTCATTTCTCTCCCTCCCCAGTCTCATCTTTCGGCAGCGTGACCCTCGGCAAATCGAGGGTCAAGCTGCGCGCCTGGTCGGCTTCAGGTAAGATCGCCCGAGGTATCGAATGGAACCAACCCATGAGTGATGAACTTCCAACCGCCGCCCGCGTCTCGGATCCCGGTATCCGCGCGCTTTATCGACTGGAGAACCGCTGGCAGGCTTGGCTCGACGTAGAGGCGGCGCTCGCCAAGGCGCAAGAGGAGCTGGGGATCATCCCCACGGGCGCGGCCGAGGCGATCGGGCGCGCCGCGCATCTCGAATTGCTCGACCGCGCGCGGATCGACGAAGGCTTCGCACGCACCGGCCATACGATCGTGCCCTTGGTTTGGGAACTGAGCCGGGTCAGCGGCGAGCCCTATGGCGGCTGGGTGCATTGGGGCGCCACGACGCAGAACATCACGCAGACCGGCGACCTGCTGGTGCTGCGGCAGGCCCACCGGATCTTTTTGGGTCTGATCGGCGAAGCGCTCTCGGCGATGGCTGATCTCGCCGAGCGCGGTGCCGAGATGCCGATTGCCGGGCGCACCCACGGTCAGCACGCTTTGCCGGCGACCTTCGGCTACAAACCGGCGGTATGGATCGACGAGATGATCCGGCATGTCGAGCGGCTGTGGCAAGCGGCGCCCCGCGTGTTTGTCGCGATGCTCGGCGGCGGCGCCGGCACCTTTGCTTCGCTCGGCACCCAGGGGCCGGCGGTGCAGGCTGGGATGGGCAAGCATCTGGGCATGGCGCCGATGCGGGTACCGTCGCGCACGATCGGCGATCATCTCGCCGAGAACATCTGCCTGTTCGGGCTCCTCGCCGCGACCTGCAGCAAGATCGCACGCGAGATCTATACCTTGATGAAGACCGAGTTTGGCGAGGTCGAGGAGCCGGTGCCGCCCGGCACCGTCGGTAGCTCGACGATGCCGCAGAAGCGCAACCCCAAGCTCTGCCAGGACATCATCGCTGCCGCGGCCGAGGTCCGCGCCAGCGTGCCGTTGGCCCTCGAGGCGATGCAGACCGAGCACGAGGCCGACCGCACGACGAGCCTGATCATGGACGCCGCCGAGGCGCGCGCCTCGATCGCGCTGGGCGACGCGCTGAGCCGCCTCGTCGAGGTGATGCGGGGCCTGCGCCTCGACCCCGAGCGCATGCGGTGCAACCTCGATCTCGGCGGTGGCCTCATCATGGCCGAAGCCGTCATGCTCGATCTCGGCGCCCAGATCGGCCGCCAGCACGCTCACGACGTCGTGTACGAGGCGGCGCAGTCAGCCTTTGTCGAAGACCGCTCCTTCGCCGAGCTGCTGGCGGCCGACCCGCGTGTGACCGCGCATCTGGATGCGAAACAGATCGCCGCCTTGCTCGACCCAACCGCCTATACCGGCCTGTGCGCCCAAATCGCCCGCGACGCCGCCGCCCGCGCCCGCGCGGCCGCCATCGAGATTGGCCGAGGCAGTACCGCTACCGCCTAGGCGCCATCGTCATGTCGCCGGTTTCGACGCTGAGCATCCGCGGCTGGGTTTGGAACTCGATTTTCCGGTAGCGGGAGCACTGCGCGGAGTTTTGGCTCCCTCGGCAACTCAAAATCCGTGCGGCTTGTCCCAAATCTGACACAGCTGCCTGCGAGGAACGCAGTGGTGGACCGAGCGTTCTGAGTAATAGCTCGATGATTTACCAATGTGCGAAATACGGGAGATGACTATGATCCGAAAATTAATCCTTGGCACGGCTTCGGTCTTGGCATTGGGGATCGGCGGCGCCGCTCTGGATTTTTCGGCGGATGCTGATGGCGTTACGAATTCGGTAGGGAACAAGCCCTCGGCGCCCGGAATTTCACAGCATTGGCTGAATGCCGCGAATCCGTCAAAAGACGACATTCGGTGGGCACAAGTAGAGCTTCACATGATCGGACTCTACAATGGCTCGCTCGACGGCGTCGTGGGCCCGGAGACAAAGCGGGCGCTTTTGGGGTTCCAAAAGAGCAACGATCTTGCCCGCACGGCGACGCTTGATCAACAGACTGCGGACGCATTGATCGGCAACACGGGCGTGGGCGCGGGATCCAGCATGCCGCCGAAGGGTGCAGGAGCTGGATCCGTGACGAATTCCGGCGGCACGAGCGATTTCGGCAGCCGGACGGAGCACCAATAGATCCGGGCGCCAACCGCTTCGCGCCAATGAGTGGGGGAGGATAATAAATGTGAGAGAGCCATGAAAACGCCCAAGCAATATCGGGAAAATGCAAAGCATTGTCGTGAGCTTCTCGATCGTCCGGTTGAACCGGAACTCAGAATCCAGCTACGCTTATGGGCGGCCGAGTTGGAGGACATTGCCAACGCGACTGAGTGCGGAGGTGAAGAGTCGGCCCGGAAGGAATTTGCGCGACCATTTTAGTACCGCTTGTGGTTTACGACACCTGGACTGCCGGCGAACTGCGGCGGCAGGAGGGACGAGGCGCTGCGCAGTCGGCAGTTGAGCTGCGCAGCTCGAAAAACACTCCCGAAAAATAGAGGACCACGCCCGCCATGGCGGAGCCGCAAACCGTCGCCGTCTACACCGACTACAAGAGCCCCTACGCCTATCTGGCGAAAGATCTCGTTTATGAATTGGAACAGGACCTTCCGGTGCACATCGATTGGCTGCCTTATAGGCTCGACATCCCTAGCTTTCTCGGCTCAGCCAGGCTCGACGGCAGCGGTCGCGTCATTGAGGAACAGCGCAACGCGCACCAATGGCGCCGCGTGCGCTATAGCTACATCGACTGCCGCCGACAAGCGCGCAAGCGCGGACTGGTGATACGCGGGCCGCAGAAGATCTGGGATTCCACGCTCGCCCTATGCGGCATGCTATACGCCAAGCGCCAGGGGCACGCGGTCTTTCGCCGCTATCACGACACGATCTTCGAACGCTTCTGGAAACGCGAGCTCGACATCGAGGATGCCGGCGTCATCGGCGGGGTGTTGGCGGAAGCCGGGGCCGATTCGGCGGGGTTTCCCGATTATTCGGCGGGTCCAGGGCGTGCCGAGCTGGACGGCATTTGCCATGCCGCCGAAGCGGTCGGCGTGTTCGGCGTGCCGAGCTTCGTACTTGCCGGCGAAATATTCTGGGGCCGCGAGCACCTGCCCGAAATCCGCGACATGCTCGGTGCCGCCGCGTAGCAGAGGCCCCCTATCGCGAGGTCCGTCCGGAACCGCAGAGATAGACAATGGCGGCGGCCGTAGCGAGCAGTATAAAGGCCTGAGCGCCGACCTCCGGCACCGCGAAACTCATGATCAGGCAAAATATGCCGTAGCCGCCGAGGACTGCGGAAAGTAATCGTAAGGCCAGCTGCGAAAGCATGAACCCCAGCATCAATCGCCGCCTCCCGGGTAACCGGATTTGGCGGTTGCCGCCAAGGCGACGGAGAACCGAGCACGCATCTCCATATAGCTGCGGATGACGAGCAGTCCGACTGCAGCATCCAGTGCCATCGACAATAGCAGCGGCGCGGTAATCACACCAAATACCGTGATCAGCGCATCGACCACGACGAACCACCCGAAAAGCCGCCAGAGCCGCCGCAACTGCTTCTCCTCAGCCGAACCATTTAATTCTAATTAAATTCGGGGCGCTTTTCTCTGAAATTGATAGTTAAATCGGCCCAGGGCGAGCGAAAAGTCCGGCTGAGCTGTTCGCAAGGCCGAGCGCAACACGCATTTGTGCGCTGTGGCTCTGGCGCAAGCCGGAAATTTCACGCTGCCTCTTACTTGGCGGCGTGCGACCGGTCGAATGGCGAGCGTCGCGAATGCGACCCGGACTTCGGTGGTGAATTCGAACGGAACGGGGCCGCGGCGCGCGAAGGTCAACTCGACAAAATAAGCTACCCAACCCGGCCTGGCGCCGGCTTGTCGTTCGAGCCGCCGGCGATGACCAGCAATGCCGGATCGTTTGCCATCTCGTCGGGCACGACGAGCCTCAACTGGTCCTGCTCGCGCGGCCGGCCCACCTCGCTCAGATTACGCCAGCACTGCGAAACGAGTTCGATCAGGTCATGACGCCGCTAACGGGGCTCGACGGCAGAGTTCTTGGACGACCGCGCACCGACTAAATTCAACCGAAGTAGGAGCCGCCGTTCACATGCAAGGTCTGGCCGGTCACGAAGCCGGCGTCGTCGGAGGCGAGAAAAACCGCCGCGCGGGCGATTTCCTCCGGACGGGCCATGCGCCCGAACGGAATTGCTCGCGACGCCTCGGTGAGCTCCGCCTCACTGCTGCCACAGCGCGGCTGGGCGGTGTCGGTCAGACCGGGCGCGATGGCGTTGACCCTGATCCGGTACGCAGCGAGCTCCAGCGCCATCGCTCGCGTCATCGACAAGACGCCGCCTTTGCTCGCGACGTAATGCACGCCGCGGGGCGAGCTGCGGAATGCTGCGCCCGAGGTCAGATTGATGATGGCGCCGTGCCGTCGGGCCGCAACCATCGCTCTGGCGACAGCCTGCGCGCAGAAGCAAGCGCCTTTCAAATTAATGTCGAGGACGTAATCCCAATCGCTCTCCGTCATTTCCAGGAACGGGACGCGCGGGAACACTCCGGCATTGTTGACCAGAACATCGATCGGTCCGAGCCCTTGCTCGACAGCGGCGACCATCGCCTGCGACTGCTCGATATTCGCAACGTCCGCCTTGAGCGTAAGCGTGCGCCGTCCATGGTTGCGCACTCGATCGGCGACGCCCTCCGCAGCGCGCTCGTCATCGAGCCAGTTGATCGCAACGTCAGCACCCGCAGCGGCAAATTCGATCGCCATTGCGCGGCCGATTCCCTGCTGTGCCCCCGTGACCAAGACCACCTGGCCAGCGCATTGCATGTTGAATCTCCCGCGCGACGCGCTACGCCTAGTCCCAGATTTTGTCGGTCAACGGCAGGCCGCGGATGTCATCGCGGCCGAGCGGACGGTCGGGGATGACGCCGGTCCGCTCCAGGAGCGCGGCGATTTGCCTTGTATGCTGTGTCGAGTGCCAGACCGTGCGCTCGAACATCTCGTGCCGCGATGTCTCGCCGAAATAGGTCGGCACCGGGCGCGCGAAATCCTCGTGTTCGACGCGCTGCCACCAGGCATTCAGGCGCCGCCGCACGCTGTCGCCGAAGTCGGCGACCGCGGCGCTCGTGCGCATCTCCCGGGGCGGCGGAACGACGAGGCTCTCGTAAGTAAGCGTTCCGCCCGTGTCCTCCGTATCAAGGTATGCGGTCGGGATCTGAAAGATATGGTGCATCAGCATGCGGTACGAGCGGGGCCGGTCCGGCAGCTGGTCCTCAAGCCTGTCGTCCGGCATCTGCCGCACCAAGCGGATCGCCGCCTCGAGCACATGGTCGTAGCGGGCATGAAGCTCGGCCGGCGACAGCGCGGGGCCCGTGTTCTCGTCGAGACCCAAAAACTCGACGACGTCGCTGATCACCTGGGCAAATACGAAACGGTCGCCGCACGACACGACCGGCACCGAGCGCGCACCTAGCCGCCGCAGCTCCTCTAAGCCGCCCTCATCCGCCAACACATTGATCGATTGGAACTCGATCCCACGGACCGAGAGGTATTCCTTAACCCTGAGGCAGCTCGTTCAATGCGGCTGCCAAAACACCTTTATCGGCTCGCTCATCCGTTGCCCTCGCGGCATTTGTCGACTGATCCTAGGGCGCGATTTCGGGCTTTGCAACTCGGTGCGAGCCCGGCCTATTCTCCGACCGGAATTTTACACCCGAACGGAGGAAGCGATGACGGTTGTGCGGGCAGGTGCACGGGCCACCAGGCGCGGCGCGGCGGAAAACTTCACAGGCGAAGTGTTTCAGGACGAGGTGCTCGTCGGCCAGGCGCCGTCGCGCATGCGGGCTACGGTCGTCTCATTCACCCCAGGCGCGCGTACCGGTTGGCATTCCCATCCGGTCGGCCAGACGCTCTATTGCCTCTCCGGCGTCGGCCGCATCTGCATCGGCAAAGGGCTCGCGGCCGCAGGCGATCTATCCCGGCGACACCGTGATGATCCCGCCCGATACGATGCATTGGCACGGCGCCGCCCCGGACCGCCTGTTCGCCCATCTGGCGATGTCGGAAAATGGCGAGCAAGGTCAAGGCACGACCTGGGCCGAGCACGTCAGCGACAGCGATTACAAGATGGACCCCGTCACCGCCTGACGGAGAGCGGTGGTTCAGCCGAGGGTGCCGGCGGCGCGCAGCGCGGCGATTTCGGCCGGTTCGAGCCAGCCGGCGAGGGCGGCTTCGGCTTCTTGGCCGCGGCTCGGCGGCTGGGGCGGGATCGGCAGATCGGGAACCGTGCGGCTGAACCGCGGGGCAGGCGCCGGCTGCGCGATCCCGTCGATCTCGACATAGGTTTGGCGCGCCGCGTTGTGCGGGTGCTGCGGCGCCTCGTCGGTCGTCAGCACCGGGGCGAAGCAGGCGTCGGTGCCTTCGAGCAGATCGCACCATTCCTCGCGCGTCCGGGTCTTGAACAGCGCCGCCAGCCGGGCTTGCGCCTCGGGCCAATGTGCGCGGTCCATCTGCGGCGGCATCGTCGCCGGATCGATGTCGAGGCGCCGCAGCAATTCGGCGTAGAACTTGCCCTCGATCGGGGCGATCGAGATCCACCGCCCGTCGGCGCACTCGTAGACATTGTAGAAATGCGAACCGGTATCGAGATGGTTGGTGCCGCGCTCGTGCGTCGCGAGCCCGGCGGCGACCATGCCGTGGAAGGCCGTCATCAGCGAGGCGGCGCCGTCGACCATCGCCGCATCGACGACCTGTCCCCGCCCCGAGCGCTGCGCCTCGAGGATGCCGCAGACGATTCCGAAAGCGAGATAGAGCGCGCCGCCGGCGAAATCGCCGATCAGGTTCAACGGCGGGGTCGGCGGCTGCCCGCGCCGCCCGAAGGCGTGCAACGCGCCGACCAGCGAGATGTAGTTGATGTCGTGCCCCGCCGCGTGCGCCAGCGGCCCCTTCTGCCCCCAGCCGGTCACCCGGCCGTAGACGAGACGCGGGTTGCGGGCGAGGCAGTCTTCGGGGCCGAGGCCGAGCCGCTCGGTGACGCCGGGGCGGAACCCCTCGATCAGCGCGTCGGCGCGCTCGACGAGGCGCAACGCGAGAGCCTTCCCGTCCGGGCTCTTCAGGTCGAGCGCCAAGGCCCGGCGGCCGCGCAACAAAAGGTCGTAGCGCAGCTCGCGCTGAAGCCCGAGGTCGCTCGGCTCCGGCCGGTCGATCCGCAACACCGTCGCACCCAAATCGGCGAGCAGCATCGCGCACATCGGCCCCGGCCCGATGCCGGTGAGCTCCACGACCTTGATGCCGGCCAACGGACCCATCTCACACCTGCCATTCAGCCGCGGCGCTCGGCTCGCCTCAGGAAATCGATGAAGATCGCCGCCAGCAGACCCTCCTTGGCGTTCCAATCCTCGAGCGCGACATCGAGGTCGGGGCGGTCCTCGGTCAGGACCTCGTGATATTCGCTGTTCGGCATCAGCCGATGCGCCGCCTGACCGGGCCCGCGCGGATGCACCCGGTCGTTGCCGGGGATGATGCAGGCCGGCATCGTCAGCGAGCGCAGCTCGGAGGGGCTCAGTCCGATCACGGGATGCTGCGCCCCCTCGTTGAAGGCGCGCCGCCACTCTTCCATGATGCCGATGAAGCGCTGCGGGTCGAGCGCCATCAGCCGCGCGCGGTTGGCCGGGTTGGCAGGCGATCACCTCGGCGAAATGCTCGGTGCGGCACACCGCTTCCATGCCGCCTTGCTGCGCCGCATTGATGAACTGCGTGTAGTAATTCTCGACCAGACGCTGGGCCGCATAGGCGCCGCCGGTCACCCGCCACAGCAACAGCCCGCGCACATCGGCCGGATGGCGCAGCGCCATCAACAATGCCAGGCGGCAGCCCGACGAGCTGCCGCCGATATAGGCGGGAAGCGCGTCGAGCTGCGACAACAAAGCGCGCAGATCCTCGGCCCAGATCTCGTTCTCGGAATTTGCCGCCGTCGAACGAGACGCCGGAGGCGCCGCAATTGCGCCGATCATAGACGAGCACCCGGCAGCCGGCCTCGGCGAGCTTCTCGCCGAGCGATTTGACCCCGGCGAGGGCACGCCTGCCGCCGGGCTGCAATGCCACCCATGGCCCGCGCTCGCCGAGCACTTCGTAATTGATGTCGACGCCGCGGACGGTCGCGACCGGCATGGCTCTCCTCCATGGTCGAATTTTCGTAACTATGTCATCCTAGCCGACAACCACCGGATCCGGAGAGGAATCATGCGCGTTGGCGTATTCTATTTCCCGACCGACTACGGCATCGGCACCGCCGAGGAGCGGACCTAGTGACGAGCAATCCTGCCTCCCGCAAGCGGGTCGCATGGGAGCGAGGCGTGACATGATCCGGGAAGAACTCGTTTTTGTCGCGACCTGCGACATCTCGGGCCTGACGCGCGGCAAGGGCTTTCCGGCGCGCGAGCTGCCGGCACGGCTGAAGAAGGGTGTCGGCTGGACCGGCAGCAATCTGATGATGTCGCCCTTCGGGCCGATCTGGGACACGCCTTTCGGTACGGCCGGGGATTTCATGATCGTGCCCGACCCCGCGGTCGAGGTACGGGTCGATTTCGCCGACGGCTCGGCGATCGAGCATTTCTTCCTGGGCGACATCTGCAATACCGACGGCAGCCCCTGGGAGTGCTGCCCGCGGGATTTCCTGCGCCGCGCCGTCAAGGAGCTCGACGACGTGGCGAGCCTGAGGCTCGTGGCGGCTTTCGAGCAGGAATTCCTGTACACCGGGCCTGTCCGAGAGACCTGGCGACGCCTACGCCCTCGCCGCCTTCCGCCGCCAGGACGATTTCGGCGAGACCTTTACTGCCGCGTTGCGCGCCGCCGGGGTGGTTCCGGACACGTTTCTCGCCGAATACGGCCCGCGCCAGTTCGAGGTGACGGTCATGCCGCAACCGGCGCTGACCGCCGCCGACCACGCGGTCATCACCCGCGAGATGGCGCGCGCCACCGCGCATCGGCTGGGGCACCGCGTGATCTTCTCGCCAAAGCCCGACCCCGAGCTGGTCGGCAACGGCGTGCACATCCATATGAGCTTGGTCGATGCCGCGGGCCGGCCGGCGACCCACGCCCCCGGCGAGCCGATGGAGCTCAGCAAGCCGGCGAAGCACTTCTGCGCCGGCGTGCTGCACCATATGCCGGCGATCTGCGCGATCACCGCGCCCTCGCCGGTCTCCTACCTTCGGCTGACGCCAAATGCCTGGGCGCCGACCGTGATCGATCTGGTGCGCCAGGACCGCGGCGCCACTCTGCGCATCTGCCCGACCTTCGCCGCCGCGACTGCGGACGAGGTGAGGCGCCAGTTCCATGTCGAGTTCCGCGCCACCGATGCTGCCGCAAGCCCCTATCTTTCGCTCGGGGCGGTGATCTTCGCCGGGGTCGAGGGAATCCGCCGCGGGCTGGAGTTGCCGACATCCGGGCCGCCGGAGCACCTGCCGCATTCCCTTCCCGAGGCGCTTGACCGGCTCGCCGCCAACGAGACGGTGGCCGGCTGGTTCGGCCCGACCCATTTCGACGCCTACATGCGGTTCAAGCGTGTCGAGGCGGAGAAGGTCGCCGGCCTTTCGGCGGCAGAACTCTGCGCCCGCTACGCCGAAGTCTATTGATGTCCGAGGCAGCGCTGCTCGAACCCGACGAGCCCGATCCAGTTACGCTCGAGAACGAGTTCGGGAGATTCAGTTTTCTTTCTCACCTGCGAGCATGCGGGGCGCGCCTTTCCCCGGCGGCTCGGCAGGCTCGGCCTGCCGGAGGCCGAGACCCTCCGGCACATTGCATGGGATATCGGCATTGGCGCTGTCGGGCGTGAGATTTCGCGCCTGCTGGACGCGGCAGTGATCCGGCAAACCTATTCGCGCCTGGTCATCGACTGCAACCGCGACCCCAATGTCGCGAGCTCGATTCCCGAGATCAGTGAAACCACGGAGATTCCGGGCAACCGCAGCCTCGATGAGACTGAACGGGCTGCCCGGGTAGAAGCAATCTTTCGGCCCTATCACAACGCGATAGCGGCAGCTCTCGACCGCCGCGTGGCGGCGGGCCGTGCCTCGGCGCTAGTGGCGCTGCACAGTTTCACTCCGGTCTTCAAAGGCGTCTCGCGGCCGTGGCATGTGGCGGTGCTGTTCAACCGCGATCCGCGGCTGGCGCATGCTCTGGCGGATCTGTTGCGTGCCGAAGGCGACCTGATCGTCGGTGAGAACGAGCCGTACCGGGTCAGCGACCTGACCGACTATACCGTGCCGGTGCATGGCGAGCGGCGCGGCCTGCCGCATGTCGAGATCGAGATCCGCCAAGACCTCATCACCGAGCTCGCGGGCCAGAGGGAATGGGCCGAGCGCCTAGCGCGGCTGCTGCCCGCCGCCTATGCCGAACTCCTGCGCCGATGAGCGCACCGAGCCGCGAGGTGCCGATCGACCCGGCCCGCGCAGCATTGCTGATCATCGACGTCCAAAACTACTGCGCGGGGACGGGGTCCGGAAAGACCGAGTATTTCCGTCGGAGCCTGCGTGACACCGTGGTACCGAATCTGCGGCGCTTGCAGACCGCCTGCCGGCACGCGGGGATCGAGGTCATGTATTCAGTGATCGAAAACATGACCCGGGATGGCCGCGACCGCAGCCTCGACTACAAGATCTCCGGCATCGGCGTGCTGCGCGGCTCGTGGGAGGCACAGGTGCTCGATGAGATCGCGCCGGCCGCTGATGAGATGATATTCCGCAAGACCTCGAGCAGTGTCTTCATCTCGACCAATATCGATTATGTACTGCGCAACCTCAGCGTCCGGTCATTGATCGTCGGCGGCATCATGACCGAACAGTGCGTCGAAAGCGCAGTGCGCGACGCCTGCGATCTGGGCTATCTGGCGACCCTCGTCACCGACGCCTGCACTACCGCCAGCACCGAGCGCCACGAACAGTCGCTGATCGGCATCCGCGGCTATTGCCGCCAACGCACCAGCCGACGCGCTGCTGGCGGAGATTGCGGGGTTAACCCAATCGCATCGAGCCCGAGCTGCAATCCCTCAGAGCTCCTGAGGCGGATCGAACGCCTTTACCGGCGGCAATGGGCCGTCGAACCGCTCGATCTCGATTACAGTGAGCTGTCCGGCGCAGCCTTGCGCCAATTTCGATGTGCCGGTGTCCCGTGTCAGCACATTCGGGTTGCCGTGCACGCAGATTGGGTTGTCGGCGGTCGGATCGTCGGGGTCGTACCAGGCTCCGGTGGAGAGCTGGACGACACCGGGGCGCAATGCCTGGCTCAGCACCGCGCCGGCGAGGCAGGCCCCACGGTCGTTGTAGAGGCGCACCATGTCCCCGTCGCTAATGCCTCGCGCCGCGGCGTCCTGCGGATGGATGCGGACCGGCTCGCGGTCCTTGATCTTCGATTTGAGGCTGGTGGCGCCGAAATCCAATTGACTGTGCAGGCGGGTCGCCGGCTGGTTGGCGATGAGCTGCAGCGAGAAACGCGAATTCGGGCCCTCCGCGGAGGGTAGCCAGGTCGGATGTCCCGGGCAGTCCGGGTATCCGAACCCTACGATCTTCGCTGATGCGATCTCGATCCTGCCGCTCGGCGTCGGCAAGGGCGCCGCCACGGGGTCGCGGCGGAATGCCCGCAGGATCCCGCCGTCCCACGCCAAGGTCGGCAAGACCAGCTCGCCCGTTTCCCAGAACTCGTCGAACTCGGGAGACCTCCGTGCCACGCTCCAGCAGAGCACGGCGGGTCGGTTTGTAAAGATGGCGGAGCCACTGGCGTGCCGACCGGCCCTCGGTGAAGCGCCGGGCAATGCCGAGGCGCTCGGCCAGCGCAGAAAAGATGTCGTAATCGTCGCGCGCCTCGGCATAGGCCGGGACCACCCGGTGCATTGCGACCAGCAGCGGATCGCCCGGCGAGCCGCCGATGTCTTCGCGCTCCAAGGTGACGGTCGCCGGCAATATGATATCGGCGTGACGCGCGGTCGCGGTCCATGCCGACTCATGCACGATGACGGTGTCCGGACGCGCAAAAGCGTCGCGCAGCCGATTCAGATCCTGATGGTGGTGGAAGGGATTGCCGCCCGCCCAATAAACCAGCTTGACGTCGGGGTAGGTGAGCCGCTGGCCGTTGAAGTCGAACGGCTCCCCCGGATGCAGCAGCATGTCGGCGATGCGCGCCACCGGAATGAAATCGGCAATGCTGTTGCGCTCGATCGGCAATGTCGGAAGCGGCACGGCCAATGGCGGCTTTCCGGTATTGGAGGTCGAACCCAGTGCATAGGCGAACCCACCGCCCGGCAATCCGATCTGGCCGAGCAGCGCCGCCAGCACGACCCCCATCCAGACCGGTTGCTCACCATGCTCGGCGCGCTGCAAAGATTGGGAGCAGGTGATCAGAGTGCGCCGGCCGGCGGCGTGCCGCGCCAGTCCAATGATCTCATCGGCCGGCATGCCGCAAATTGCGGACGCCCAGTCGGCATCTTTCGGTCGGCCGTCATCCCGACCAAGGAGATAACGCTCGAAGATCTCGTAACCGACGCAGTATCGGTTGAGGAAAGCGCGGTCGTGACGCCCCTCGGTTACGAGCGTGTGCGCGATGCCCAGCATCAGGGCCACATCAGTGCCCGGGCGGATCGGGTGCCAGACCGCCTCGGCCTCGGCCGGCAGGTCGTCGCGCAGCGGTCCGATCAAGTGAAATTCGCCGCCGCAGTTGCGGGCGGCGCGCAACCGGTCAAGCGCGATGTGCTCGCTGGTTCCGCCGCCGCCGACATCGTTGTTCTTTAGCGCCATGCCGCCAAAGGCCAGCACCAGCGCGCTGTGCGCGACCAGCTCGTCCCAGCTGACATTGTTGCCGGCGACGGCCTCCTGCGGGCCGATGACGTGCGGCAGGATCACTGAAGCGGCGCCGGAGCTGTAGCTGCCCACCGAGCGGACGTAGCCGCCCGCCACATTCAGAAACCTATGCAGCTGGCGGGGCGCGTCATGGAAGCGACCGGCGCTCGCCCAGCCGTAAGACCCGCCAAAAACGGCGCTGGGGCCGTGAGCCGCGTAGACGCGCTGCAACTCCGCCGCGACGAGATCGAGCGCGCGCGGCCACTCGACGCGGACGAACTCGTCGCGGCCGCGCCCGCGATCGGCGCCAGGGCCGCTTTCGAGCCAGCCGCGCCGGACCATCGGGCGAGCAACCCGCGCGCGGTGCGCCACCGAGGCGGGAATGTTGCCGAGCAGCGGCGAAGGGTTGGGGTCGCGCGGATGCGGCAGGATCTCGATGCTGCCGTCGCGGGCTAGCACGGAGAAGGCGCCCCAATGCGAGCTGTGCGGGAGCGGGCGGGGAGAGGGAGGCGTGGGCGTTTGGTTCATCGACAGCTAAGATAGGCCGATGCCTTACTAGCGAAAGTACCCATCATGTCGCTGAGCCGAGAGTTTGCCGGGTTCGCAGCCGGCCTCCAGTACGAAAACCTGCCAGCCGAGGTCGTCGACCGGGCGAAAGGCGTCACCCTTCAAGCGCTGAGCTCGGCCCTTCTTGCCCGCGATATGCCGGGAACCCGCCAGGCGCTGGCCTTGATGCAGGAGGAAGAGGCGGGCGGCGGCGGGGCCGCGACCGTGCTGTGCCACGGCACGAGGCTGACCAAGGCCGGGGCCGCCTTCGTCAACGCGGAAATGATTTTCGCCGGCGGCAAGTGGGACACTTTCCGCATGCTGACCCATCCCGGGATCGCGATCCTGCCCGCCGCCTTCGCGGCGGCGGAGGTCACTAGCGCTTCCGGCGGGGAGTTTCTGACCGCGGTCGCGGCCGGCTACGAGGTCATGGAGCGCATGGCCGCCGAGTTCATCCCGACCGTCATGTCGCGCGGCTTTCACGCGGGGCCGGTGTTCGGGATCTTTGGGGCTGCCGTTGCCGCCGCCAAATTGCACGGCCTCGACGGAGACCAGATCCACAGCGCCATTGCCCAATGCGTCAACCTCGCAGCCGGCAATCTCGAAGGCGCGCGCAGCGGCGGGCGTTCATTGCGGGAGGGCGGCGCGGTGCGTAACGCGCTGCTCGCCGTCGCATTGGCCAAGCACGGCACGCCGGGCGGCGAGACGGTATTGGAAGGCGAGGCCGGTTTCTACCATGCCTATGCCGGCAATAACCGGGGCGAATTGCGCTACAGCTTTACCGGCGACAATCGCACCAATCTAGCCAATATCACCGAAGGCCTCGGCCGCGACTGGATTTTCCTCGAGACGCTCTACCGGATTTATTCGACCGCCGGCTACAACATCGCCCATGTCGACGTGACCGCGAAGCTTTGCGCGGAGCACAATCTCCGCCACGACGACGTCGACCGCATCGAGGCGCTCGTCAATTGGTTCGAGACCGAGTATCCGAGCCCGGCTTTCCCGAGCCGCGGCATCGAGAGCCCTCCGCAGGTCGGCAGCACACAGTATTTCACGGCGTGGGGCGCCGCCCGGCGCGGCTATCCGCTGTTGCGCGGCGACCGGCCCGGCCCCGGCGAAACCGACCCGCCCGAAGTCCTCGACCTGATGCAGCGCGTGACCCTGATCCCGACGGTCCGCCGCACCTTGTTCGGCCCGCGCATCACGATATTCACGAAGGACGGCCGCAGCTTCATGAAAGAAGGCACCGGCCGCGAGTTCATCTGGGACTTCGAAGAACAAGCCCGCCGCATCCGTCCGATCAACCCCGGTCTCGCGATCGGGGAAACCCAATTCGCCGAACTGATCGACACCTGCCGCCACCTCGACCGCCTCGACCGGGCGGGCGCGAAGCTGATTTCGTTGACCATCCCGGCGTGACCTTGCGCATATGGGAACGGCCTTCTTTGTTTCGCCATGCTACATCTTAATCGCCTATCACATCGTTTTTGGATATCGATTTGGGCTCCGGAGAGGCCGTCGAGAAGAGCCGGAACAGGACGTTTCCGCGACCTTTAGCGCGGGCGGCAAGTGCGGTGCCGGCAAAGTATGTTCAGTTCTCCACGTCTCTATCAGCCAACCCCCAAGATATTGCGAATCGTTTTTAGTTGCAAGTGCCGCGGCGCTCCTTGCCGCTCCACGACTTGCCTGGCGAAAATCGCGGAACGGCCGGTCAAATCGGCGAAGTTGGGTAAGATACCGACGATTCTGGCGAAGCTGGGCTAAGACAGATCGAAGGCTGCCACGTTGCGAGAGCAGGAGGTGATCCGATGAGCAAAGCATTCGTCAAGGAATCGGATGATGAGGCCGACCTCGCCGACGAACCGCCGGCCGTTCCAGTCGGCTTGAAGAATTACATGACCCCCCGGGGTCACCGCGATATGCAAGACGAATTGCGCCGGTTGCTGCGGGTGGAGCGCCCAAAGGTGGTGGAAACCGTGGCCTGGGCGGCCGGCAACGGCGACCGGTCGGAAAACGGCGACTACATCTACGGCAAGCGCCGCCTGCGCGAGATCGATCGGCGCATCCGTTTCCTGACGAAGCGGCTCGAAAGCGCCGAGGTGGTCGACCCGACACAGCAAAAGCGGCGCGACCAGGTGTTCTTCGGCGCGACCGTCACCTACGCCACCGAGGACGGGACCGAAACCACGATCACGATCGTCGGCATCGACGAAGCCGATTTCTCCCGCCGCCAAGTCAGCTGGAGATCCCCGATCGCCCGCGCGCTGCTCAAAGCGCACGAAGGCGACACCGTCGAGCTCCGCGCCCCCGCCGGCGTCGAGCAGATCGAGGTCCTCGAAATCCACTACCGCGGTGCCGATGGCGAGACATGCTGAACCTCGGCTGTTAGGGCTCTGTGGCGAGCTTCGCCCACCGCTCCTCGTCTCGGAGGCCTTCGCACGGTCGAGCGGCTAGTGAAACACGGCCCTCCTCCGCCTCGATGCCACTCCGCTTTCAGTGTCCGCGGTGGCAGCCGCAGCACCGCTGCTGCCGTTTAATTTATGGGTCCCACCTCTTGCACACCGAGCCGTTTGATTTCAACTCCCGCTGCGGCTCAGACATATGCACCCCTCCGCATCGCCCCAGTTGGGTAGCGAGCCAACTATCCGCCGCTGTGTGGCGGATGACGCCGTTGCGCCAATAGCGATCATCGGCCAAAACGCTGGTCAACCGGCTGCTCACGACCCTACCTGGCCGTGAGCACCCCGTTCGGATAATCCCGGAAGCGGAAGTTCACGGAGAGACCCTTCACCGGCGACTTGCGCGCTAACCGGTCATCGGTCGTCAAGTATCACGGCACCGATGTCGGCTTCCTCTGCCGGCTGCCTCTCTTGCCTTCTAGAAGAAGACAAATGACCGGACTACGACGTTCTTGCAGCATCGCGCGTTGGCGGGCGCGGTCGGGTCGGTACAGGCGGTATGGAAAGACCAGCGCGAGACGGAGCCGTCGGTCACCGAGTTCATAGCATTTGAGCGTCGAGACCTCGGTCGGCTTCTGCTGCGGAAACCAATACCACTCGTGGTCGGGACGGTAGGTGAAGCGGGTGGTCTCGCCGACACGGTCGTCGTAGATCCGGTAGTTGGTGATGTAGGGCTGGTCGGCGAAGGAGGGCCAGGCGCAGAGCACGAACGGAAACTGCTCGACTGTCTCGATCGGCTTGGCGAGGTTGATCGACATGAACCGCCGCGACATCTTTGCGTCGGCCTCTTCCTCGGTGTAGTGCTGCTGACGCCCGAAATTACGCAAGTTCTTCGTCAGCAGCTCGCGGCAGCGCACGCGCCCGCTGTTGTCGTTCAGGTCGTTTAACCCGGAGCTTCGGCCGCGAGCGTCGGCGCGGCGTCCGGCAGGGCATTTTGCGCGCTGGTCCTCCTCGATCTTGGCGTGGCAAAGCGCGGCACGGCGTAGCCGATCGGAGAAACTCGACGCGTAGGGCATATAATATAATATAACTCGTCGTGCAGGCTAACCTTCGATCCTCTCCGTTTTCAGAGCGTTTGCTCTAGAATGATTCCGACAATGGCTTTGCTGTTCTGGCACGCGTGCTCTAAAATTTTGTCGACCAATCATGACGATAGCGGCACCGGCGTGCCGCTGGTGCGAGGAAATCGATGGCGCGACCGAGAGAGTTCGACCAAACGACCGTGCTGGAGGCGGCGATGAACTGCTTCTGGGCGCGAGGTTTTGAGCAGACATCGGTGCGCGATCTCGCCGAGCGGATGGGGATCACCGGCGCCAGCCTTTACAACGCCTTCGGCGACAAGCGGTCGTTGTATCGGCAGGCCTTCGTCCACTACCTCGCGCAGACGGTGCGGGACCGCGTTGCGCGGCTGGAGAAGCTGCCGCCGGCTTCTGCGATCCGGACATTTTTTGACGAGATCATCGAGCGGTCGGTCGACGACGAGCAGCGCCGCGGCTGCATGCTGGTCAATGCGGCGCTGGAACTGGCGCCTTACGACCCCGAATTTCAAAAACTCGTCGCCGAGGAGATGATGTTCATCGAGGCCTTTTTTCGCCGCTGCGTCGCGGTGGGGCAGCAGGAGGGCTCGATCATCGAGACCCGCCCCGCCGATGAGCTGGCAAAGCTGCTATTGAGCGTACTGCTCG
Organism: uncultured Alphaproteobacteria bacterium; assembly: GCA_963700195.1. GTDB lineage: Bacteria > Pseudomonadota > Alphaproteobacteria > ATCC43930 > CGMCC-115725 > AP-15. The sequence continues at coordinate 179,340 of CAVOWQ010000010.1, read as the reverse complement.
GCATTCGTGTCCTGGCGCGGTCTCGTCCGCAGCGCGAGGTGCTGGAAGGCGCGGCCAACGGCGCGTTGGCCCTACTCGGGACCGGCGTGTAACACCGGCAACACGTCATGCATGAGTTCTCAGCCGAACCATTTTAGATTTACCGATCAAATATGGGTGATAGACTTAGGCATCACGGCTTTGATGCCGATGAGGTCGTGTCAATGCGTCGCGTCAAAACCGAAACACCTGCCATCGAGACATCATCGGTGCGTGCCGGGCGTCGCCTGCACCCGTGGCCGGTCAGGATCATGCACTGGGTCAACGCCGTGGTCATGTTGATCATGATTACGTCGGGTTGGGGCATCTACGATGACGACGTCATCATTCGCGGGTTCCATTTCAGTTCCTTCTGGCGACTTGGCGATTGGGCAGCCTGGAGCCTCAACTGGCACTTTGCAGGCATGTGGTTTTTCGTCATCAACGGGCTGATCTACCTGGTCTATGGCTTCGCCAGCGGACGCTTCCGCGAGAAGCTGCTGCCGATCCGTCCGACCGAAATGGTCCAGACGATCATCGACACGCTGCACTTCAAGATCGCGCACGAGGACATCACCGTCTACAACGCAGTGCAAAAGCTGCTCTACATCATCGTCATTCTCGCCGGCATCTCCCAGGTGATTACCGGGCTCGCCATCTGGAAGCCCGTACAGTTCTCCGGCCTGGTCGCGTTGCTCGGCGGCTTTCAGACCGCGCGCGTGCTGCATTTTGCCGGGATGGCGGTGATTGTCGGTTTTCTGATCGTGCATGTAGCGCTGGCACTGCTTGTGCCGAAGACGTTATGGGCGATGGTCAGCGGTGGCCCCCGGCTGAAGCTACGTGGCCGCGCCGAGGAAGGCCACGCGGCATGAAATCCCTCTTTCGCCCGGACTTTCCTCCAGATGCGGCGGTCCTCGACGACCATAAGCCGCTGATCCGCTCACTCGACCGGCGCGTCCTGATCCGCGGCGGGGTTTCCCTTGGCGCGCTCGCCATGCTGACCGGGTGCGACGTCAAGCGTCCGGAAGCGGTCGAAGCCGCTCTGCTCGCGATATCCCGCTTCAATGATGGCGTGCAGGCGCTGCTGTTCGATCCAAACAAGCTGGCGCCGACCTACCCGGCTTCGATGATCCTGCGGCCGCCAAAGTTCAACGCCTATTACGACGTGATGGATGTGAAGCCCGTGGATGGGGCGACATGGCGCCTCGAGGTGTCGGGACTGGTCGCCGACAAGCGGGCCTGGGCATTGTCGGATCTTCAGGCGCTGCCGCAGACCTCGATTGTCATCAAGCATATCTGCGTCGAGGGGTGGAGCTATATCGGCGGTTGGGCCGGCGTGCCGCTGCGCCTCTTTCTCGAACGTGTCGGTGCGGATCTGCGGGCCAAATATGTCGCCTTCAAGACGGCAGACGACTACCCGAGCAGTATAGACATGGCGTCGGCGCTGCACCCGCAGACTTTGCTGGCACTCAAATACGGCGACGACACGCTCGCCGATCCGTTTGGATATCCGATGCGTCTGCGCACCGCGGTCAAGCTCGGCTACAAGAACCCGAAATGGGTCACCGCCATCGAGGTGACCAACAAATATCCGGGCGGGTACTGGGAATCGTTGGGCTTTCCATGGTTCGCAGGGATCTGAGCGCCATGGCGTCGCTCCGCCTCCTGTTCGTCTGCTGTATGCTCGCCGGCGCCGGCGCGGCGCACGCGCAAAGTGCGACACCGGGAGGCATGCCCCCTCCGCTTGGCATGAGCCTGGCGGAGTCTGCCGCCATGCGATTCCCGCAGCCGGTTCGCGTCGGCGATCTTCTCGGCAGAGAGGTTCTCCGTCCTGTCGAGAGCCAGGATGTTCTCGGCCGGGTTAGTCGCGTCGTTCGCGACACAAAGGGTCAGATCATGGTCGTGATCGACTTCGGCGGGTTTCTCGGCTTTGGCAGCCGGCCGATAGCCGTTCCCGTGGACGCCATGGTGCTGCTCGGGCAAGACATGGAGATCGTCGCCTTTTCGCCGAAGCAGCTGCAGCAGTTTCCGACGTTCTCGCCCTCCGGCACCACTGATGTGCCGGATGATACGATCATCAAAGTCGGTCTCGCGAAACCCTCTCATTAACGATCGGAAAGCAGAAATCCGGGCTGATTGCCATTGACCCTCGACAGGGACCTGTACCTTCTTCCGCCCATAGAAAAAACTCGGACCGGCTCGCCAGCAGAACTAGACCGGATGTCGAGTTCGAGTTGTACATTTTATTCGGTGGCAAAGGATACACATGAAGTCTCCAATAGATGTCCGGCATTCCGCCTGAAGTGCGGCAACAGATTTGCGAACCAATTGCGCTATCGGTGTCATGGCAAAATCCCCTCGCGCCGGCTATTCCAAGACACGGCTCTGCCCTCCGCTGAAACCGGAGCAGGCGGCTCGGCTGAGTGCCGCCTTCCTGCGCGACACGACCGAGACCGTACGCGCCGCAGCGGCGTCCGTATCGATCACCGGCTATGCCGCTTATGCGCCCGCGGGCACCGAGGAGTCGCTGAACCGCATCTCGCGCGGGGCACGTCCCTGATCCTGGCGGACGGCTCCGTGCCTGCGCCAGCGGGCGTGGAGGGGTTTGGCCGCTGCCTCCTGCATGCGGTCCAGGCGTTGTTCGATCGCGGCCACGCCGCCGTCTGCGTGCTGAGTGCGGACACGCCCACCCTCCCGACCGCCATCCTGGTCAAAGCGGCCACACTTCTCCTTACCGACAGCGAGCGGCGCGTGGTTATCGGAGCCTGCGATGACGGCGGCTATTATCTCCTCGGCATGCAGCGCCCCAATGCGGGTCTGTTCGCGGACATCGCCTGGAGCACCGAAGCTGTTGCGGCGCAGACGCGAGTTCGCGCGGTCGCGCTGGGTCTCGACCTGTTCGAATTGCCTCTCTGGTACGACGTCGACGACGACGCGTCGCTCGACCGGCTGGTGCAGGAGACTTCCGGCAGCAATGCCGCGCCATGGACGCGACACGCCATTGCAGCGCTCGGCTTGCAGGTGCCCATACTTTCAGCCGGCGCTGTTTAGCCGACCAGCTGGTCGCCCGATCGCTTGAAGTGATAGGCCGATCGTAATTTGTTCTGGCGCCCTGGCTGTTTTAGATTGATCGATCTAAAATCCATAATAAGCTGTAAGGAGAAAGAACGCTCGGATCGGCAGCGGCCGAGCGTTCATTTCACAGCGCAAGGGGCCCGCCTACCAATCGAAGCGCGGTGACATGATCTTGATGACCCGCCTCGGGGAACAACAACGTGTGCTTAGCCGCACCCTTCTCCGAGGCGGCCTGATCGATACAACGGTGGTGTCGGCGCGCAACGTAGTCACGAGCCGTCTGCTCATGGACCGACCTGCCCGAGAGCGGGCAGTTCGGGTAGTCCTAGACGTCGAAGCTCCCAGAGGCTCTTCGCCGCCGACTCCTCTGCCCGCCGCTTTTCCTGTCTTCCTCAGAAGAAGATGAAGGACCGGACCACGACGTTCTTGCGGCAGCGCGCATTCAAGGGCGCGGTCGGGTCGACACAGGCGGTATGGAAAGACCACCGCGAAACGGAGCCGTCGGTCACCGAGTCGTAGCATTTGAGCATCGACACTTCGGTCGGCTTCTGCTGGGGGAACCAGTACCACTCGTGGTCGGGACGGTAGGTGAAGCGGGTGGTCTCGCCGACACGGTCGTCGTAGATCCGGTAGTTGGTGATGTAGGGCTGGTCGGCGAAGGAGGGCCAGGCGCAGAGCACAAACGGAAACTGCTCGACTGTCTCGATCGGCTTGGCGAGGTTGATCGACATGAACCGCCGCGACATCTTCGCGTCGGCCTCTTCCTCGGTGTGGTGCTGCTGGCGCCCGAAATTACGCAAGTTCTTCGTCAGCAGCTCGCGGCAGCGCACGCGGCCGCTGTTGTCGTTCAGGTCGTTGTGCACCAGGTTGGCGTAATTGGCGTTCACGCCAGGGTTCTTGCCGTCCTGATCTTCGGTGCGGTCGCCCTGGTAGTCCTTGTCGAAGACGTCGTGGTTGTAGACCAGGGCGTCGGTCGCGTCCGGGAAGAACTCGAGCAGCAGCTTCTCGATCTCCGGGTAGTAGACGCGCTCCACTTCAGCCGCATCGTAGATGTTTGTGCATTTGGTCTCGAGATGCGCCAGCGACACGCCGAGCTTGTCCATGCATTCGGGGCTGTTCGGCGAGAGGCCCGGGTAGTACTCGCCGATCCGCCGCGCATCGCGTAGCACCTGCGGGAAATAAAGGTCCCGCCGCCGGTTGCCCCGCTCGTTCGTGCGCAGGATCATGGCTGTCTCGGCGCGCGCCGGGTCCCGCCAGATCGCGTTCGACGGCACGACGGAGTAGCTCGGCCGCTCGTACACCGTATAGGGCAGCGGCAATGCCACGCCGCCCGGCGGGGCTTTGATGCTGTTCGACTGGCGGATGTAGTTGAGGCATTCGTCGTAGCTGCGGAAGCCAAGGCCCCATTTGGTCTTGATCGGGCCCGGCGGCGCCTTGTCGAGCATATCGGTAAGGCGCTCGCTTTCGCCCGAGGCGATCTCCGCGAGCGCGTCGTCGAACGCCACGGCGGTTCCCGCATCGCCGTCGCGGGCAAACGCCATGTAGGACAGGCCGCCATGCGCTGCGATCGGCTCCGGCTGTCCTGCCGTGCGCTCGAGCGGTGGCACATAGGCGACCGTACCGTCGTGTGGGTCCGCAACCTTGTTGTCGGCGACATCGAGCGGGCTCATGAGATACCTCCGATTGTTTCAGCCTTCAACGTGGCACACAGAGCCGGCGTTTTCCAGACCATCATTTATGCGGCGCCGACATTAATGTAGGCGCCCGATCAAAATATCACCCCCCTGCCAATTAGAGATGACACTCCCCGGGCTGGGCGGGCAGAGCCTGCCCCCGCGAAGGCGGGGGGCATGACCCAATTCGGCCGGGCGCTGCATGCGCTGAACATCGACATCATCTGTGCCAATTCGAGCCAGGCCAAGAGCCTGCCCCTGGCTTGAACGGGGGGCGGGTCGAGCGGACGCACAAGACCTTGCAGGACCGCCTGGTCAAAGAGCTGCGGCTCGCCGGCGCCGCGACCCTGGCTGCCGGGAACGCCCTGCTCCCGACGTTCATCGCCGACTACAGCGCGCGCTTTGCCAAGCCTGCGGCGAATAAAAAGGATCTGCACCGGCCGTTGCATGCGCGCGACGATCTGGAGGACGCCTTTGCCTGGAAGATGAAGCGCACGCTCTCGCAGGCGCTGACACGGCAATACGACAAGGTGATCTTTATCCTGGAGCCGAGTGAGCCGGCCAAGCATGCCCCTGGCAGGGAACAGGGGGCGGCGATCGGCAAGCGCGTCACCGTCGTCGACTATCCCGATGGGCGGCTGTCGATCCGTTACGGCGACGTCGAGCCGGCCTGCCGCACCTTTGACAAGGTTCGGCAGGTCGACCAGGGCGCCATCGCCGACAATAAGCGGCTGGGGTCGGTCTTGGCGATGATCCGCGATCAACAGCTCCGTCGCGGGCCCGAACGTCGCAGTGGGCCGCGCCGCCGCGATCAGCGCGACGGCCGGTTGTTCAAGGTCGGCTGAGCTGCTCTACAAGCCGAGCGAGCCGGGCTCGCTCGGCAGACGACGGGTGCGGTTGCGAGCTCCCCTCAATCGGGCGCCGGTCGGGCGCTGCGCTACGCTGGGTTCCGCCCGCCCACCGCCCGACTCCCAACGGCGGTGACATTTCCAAATGGCAGAAAGAGTGACATCTCTATTTAGTGGACACAAACCCGAAATGATAGTCGAGCGAGTAACCGCAATATATAGGCCCAGTGCATCCCCGCGCAGACTGCAGTGTCGTGAATTTTGACCTGTTGAGCGGCCGCGTGTTGTCAGCCTCAACGAGATTTAGGCGGCGGCGCTGGGGGAGTGATATTGTGTGCGTGCAGGCGGATGTTCCATTCCTGACCTTGGAGCTCATAAACTTCTGTCCAGTAACCCTGCGAACTCGGTGATTGCAGAAGTCCAGTGCCCCAATGCCATGGCTGTGTTGCCAGACAGCATCTGAACCTGATCGACTGGTGTGACGAAGCCTTCCGCCGCGATCTGGGAGAAAAGCTTTTTGTACGAATTCTCTATTTCCTGCCGACCGAAGGCGATCCCGGCCGGGGTAACGAACACGCCGTCAGTGGTGCACAAGGCCGCAATTCCCGGGACCGCGTCATGCCGGGAAGTTGTGCCAAAACCGGGCGTGCCGTTGCATAATTCATAGAATTATGCAGACAATTCGCCCGCGGAAACGGTTGAGCTTTTTTGTTTCAGAAGTTATGTGCGAAATGCGTCAGCGGACTTCGGCTCGGCTAAGCCAGGCTCGGCCATCGACGCAAGCCAGGACAGTTGAACCTCCCGGCTAACCACGCTCGAAAGGTAATCCGCGTATGCGCTTTCGCTCGCAAAGCGTCCCTGGAACTCGATTGAGTTCGGCAATAATCTCGCCGAGCGAATAAAACCGCGCGTCCCAATAAGAGTCCCGCGGTCCGCCTGTTGCCCGTTGCTCTCGGCGGGGCTTGACAAACAGACAATCATGCAATTGCCATATTCGCATTGTAATCTCCTGGGCATCGGCACCCGTGAACGGGCGCAATTGCGATTTAAGGAGCTGGCGATGCCTGATCTCAACCAGATAAAACAGGTGGAACAGGAAGCGCGGGATCGGCGCGGGCGGTTCGCCAAGGGCCGCCCTGGCAATCCCCGCCGGCCGGCCGCGCGGCTGCCGCCGCCACGTCAACCGCGCTGCCCGGCTGTTGCTCGCCGGGTTGGTCGAGGCGCTAACCCCCAACTCGGGTCATGACGATTGAGGTGAAATGTGTGTCTGCATCTGAGATTAGGTTGTCGGCTTGATGTTTTGGTTGAGCCGGAACGACAGCGGTTTTCGCCTCTGTTTTCGTGGGCATCGGGGCTTTACCATTGCCACTGACCATCGGCGTCGCGCACAATGATGGACATGCGAACTGCAGTGGGGGTTGACAGGAGATGTTCTTTCGACAGTTCGGTTGGCTGTTGGCGACTATTGCCGTTTGCTACTCCGCCTTGCTCGCCTGTTACCTGATCACTTGCGTGATTGTCACGCGGCTGAACCGCCACGCGATCAAAATCCAATCTGCCCGGCAGACGCCACTCTCATATCTCAAGCGCGACTTTCGGCAGAGCGTTGTTTCGCTGGCGGTCATTGCTGGAATGCTTGGTGCCGGTCATTGGAGTTACACCACTCTGGGCTGGGGATTACGGCCGTTGCCGGGCATCGGCGGGACGGTGTTCTCGGCCGTCGCCTCGCTCGTGCTGTTCGACACCTGGTTCTATTGGTTGCACCGGTTGATTCACACCCGGTTTTTTTATCGACGCGTGCATCGGTGGCACCATTTGACAATCACGCCGGTGGTCTGGTCCAACAACAGCGATCGCCTGGTCGACAATCTTTTCTTGCAATCCTATTGGTTGGTCGCCCATTTCCTGATACCGATCGCCCCCGCGGTGTTGTTCGCGCACAAGATCTATGATCAAATCACCGGCGTCGTCGGCCATTCCGGGTATGAGCATGGCGGTCGATTGTGCTGGCCGCCATCGCCGCTCGTCGGCGTCACTCATCACGATCAGCATCATCAGTTCTTCCGCTGCAATTATGCGACGCATTTCAGCTGGTGGGATCGGATGATGGGAACGCTCCATCCCGACCATGACCGCGCGCTCAAAGCCAACCTCTCGCGTTCCCGTGGAACTCAGGTCCTATGATTGGAGACCCGCGGTGTTCTTCATCATCACCGCGATGAAGTAGCACCGCTCCTTCCGCTCGAATTGCCCAAACCGCGTGGTCCCGGGCAGAGACACCCATTCCCGAGCGATTGGCCGAAGATAGCGGGGCAAACGGTTGACCAGTTCGCTGCGGCGCTGGTCGTCAATGCGGCAAGCCTCGCAGACATTCATCGTGATGTCGCGAAAGGATACGACCTCGAGGCCGGACTTCCGACCCAAATCGATCAGCCCGAGATGGCAAGCCTCCGGACCATGCGGCATCGTATCGGTTACCGCAAAGATGCCATCTGGGGCGAGAACGCGGGAGATTTCCGCCAGGAAAGGCAGTTTTGGCAGATCGGCCAGCGCCTCGACATTGACCGCGACATCGATGCTTGCTTCGGGGAGCGGGAGCTGGAGGGCATGCCCTTGCAGATGGGCGATTGCGGCATTGCCGTTCCGGCGGTGCCGAAGTGCCGTCAGCGAGCGATCGAGCCCGATCGTCGCCTGAGGCGAGAGCGTGGCGTGGAGGTGGGCGAGACCTCCGCCTCTGCCGCAGCATACCTCGAGCAGCCGTGAGGGCTCGGCTGCGCGAGCCGCAGCCTGAACCGCCTTTGCTACCTCGGCATAGAGCTGAATCTGATGGGGCTCGTTCGGCCAAGCCTCCGCCACGGAATCATCGCATGGTGCATAGCCGTAGTTGAAGGTCGATATCTCCTGCCATTGAGGCAAGCCATAGGCGCAGTCGTAAATATAGCGGTGCAGCCGGTTCGATGCGTCCATGCCAAGGCAGGAACTGACGAGACGCTGGAGGACGCGGAACGCCGACAATGCAGGGAGGACAGCTGTTTGATCGCGGGTGCTGGGATATCAGGTCCTTCGCGGCCGGTCCAGCGGCACGGCCGCGGCAACTCGCCTACAATGTCGGCTTGATGTTCTGGTTGAGGCGAAACAGGTTCGTCGGATCGTATTTATTCTTCAGGGCGACGAGCCGCCCGAAATTATCGCTGTAGGCAGCCCTGATCCGTGCGCCTTCCTCGGCGTCCAGGTGGTTGACATACACTTCCCCGGTCGCGAAGGGTTCCACCGCCGTCCAGAACTCCCGAGTCCACTGGATGTGGCCGGCGGACTCCGCAGGATCGGTCCATTGCGAGATGACGTCGTAATCCCATTGGTCGCCGCGGAGCCCGAAGGCGGTCTCGTTCGGATCGACCCGCGTAGCGGCGCCGTGGACATGGAAAAACCCGACCATCGACATTGGCGAGCGCATTGTTGCTGCCCGGTCGATGAGAATGTCCAGAACGTCGTCCCCCAGCTGCTTCAGAAAGCTCGACTTCCAGTACCGCTGTACTCCGCCATAGGGAAACGCGTCGTCGAACATCTGGTTCAGTTGGACGTAGGACATCGGCGCGATCGTATCCACCAGCGGCGAGCCGAATTTCCGCACAGGCGCCACGAGTGCTTCTCCATCCGCGAGATCCCCGATATAGCCGACGACAATGGCGACGACGGGGTCGCCCTCATGCGATGTCATCAGCGCCGCAAAGGCGGTCAGCGCGTCGGGGCAGGTGCGCGCATAGTCGCGGTAGAAGCGCAGCACTTCCCTGGCCTTCGCCATCGGGTGGAGAACCATTCCCGCCAGCACCGGACCGACGGGATGAACTCGATATTCGAACGAGGTGACGACGCCAAAATTGCCGCCGCCGCCCCGCAGGCCCCAGAAGAGGTCCGCGTGCTGATCCGCACTGGCCGTCAAAAACTGGCCGTCGGCCGTAACGAGATCTGCCGACAGCAGGTTGTCGCAGCTGAGGCCGTGCTTCCCCATCAGCCAGCCGAGGCCGCCGCCCAGGGTCAATCCGGCAATGCCGGTCGTCGAGACGACCCCGCCGGTGCTGGCCAAACCAAATGCCTGCGTCTCGTGGTTGTACTCGCCCCAGGTGAGCCCTGCCTCGGCGCGCGCCGTGCGCCGGGCCGGATCGACCCGCACGCTCTTCATCGGCGACAGGTCGATCATCAGACCACCCTCGCAGACGGCGTTGCCGGTGATGTTGTGGCCACCGCCGCGGACCGACACCAGCAGCTCGTGAGTGCGGGCAAAACGCACCGCCGCCATGACGTCGGCGACCCCGGCGCAGCGCGCGATCAACGCCGGGCGCCGGTCGATCATGCCATTCCAGACTTTGCGGGCCTCGTCATAACCGGCCTCACCGGGGCCGAGGAGCGGACCCCGCAGACTGTCCGCAAAGTTATGGACCGTAGCTTCTTCGAGAATAGCGTCCGTGCCGTTCGTCGTGATGATTCGCAAATCTGTCATAGCCCTCTCCTCCCTGTGGTTCGTGGTCGACGGTCGGGTCGATGGTTCACGAGTGGCCGCGCGCTGCCCGCAAAGGGCAAAGCCTGCCTCGGTTATGAGACCGCCGACGAGCGTATTACCTCGATTCCATAGCGGGCGAAATCCTCGGAGTTGAAGGTGAGGATGCGGCCGATCCCCTGCACCCTCATCGCCGCGACGACACGCGCATCATAGACTTGGTTGCCGATCACCCCATGCAATTATCGCATAATCCAAAGCAATGGCGCCGGCATGTGCTCGTCACCAACAGCTTTCAGACGGCACTCGCGGACTGCGTCCCGATCATTCTGGACAAGCGGCCGTAGACGCGGCGCGCATTGCCTTCGAATATTTTCGCCTTGTCCTCCGCCGGCAACGCAAGCTGGTCGATGTAGCGCTTGGTGTCGTCGTAGTGGTGACCGGTTTCCGGGTCGATGCCGCGAACCGCGCCGATCATTTCGGAGGCGAAAAGGATGTTGTCGACCGGGATGACCTTCGCCAGCAGCTGCTGGCCGGGCAGGTGATAGACGCAAGTGTCGAAGAAGATGTTTCGTAGCACAAGATCGGTCAGCAATCCGAGCTTGGCGTCCTGCGCCAGACCGCGGAAGCGACCCCAGTGATACGGCACCGCGCCGCCGCCGTGCGGGATGATGAACTTGATGGTCGGGAAATCCTTGAACACGGATGACGTCATCAGCTGGTTGAAGCCGACCGTGTCGCCGTTGAGGTAGTGCGAGCCTGTCGTGTGATACGCCGGGTTGCAGGCGGCGCTGACGTGGATCATGGCGGGAATGTCGTGCTCCACCATCTTCTCGTAGACCGGATACCAGTAGCGGTCCGACAGCGGTGGATCCTGCCAATGCCCGCCGGACGGATCGGGGTTCAGATTGATGCCGATGAATCCGTATTCGCTCACGCAGCGATCGATCTCAGGGATGCAGTTCTTCGGCGAGACATGAGCACTCTGCGGCAGCATCGCTACACCGATGAAGTTCCTCGGGAACAGGCCGCAGACGCGATGGATAAGCTCGTTGCAGGCGCTCGCCCAGGCTTCGCTGGTGCTGGCATCGCCAAGGTGGTGGCCCATCCCGGCGGCGCGCGGCGAGAAGATCGTCAGATCGGTGCCCCGCTCGCGCTGCACCTTGAGCTGGCCGCCCGCGATCGTCTCGCGGATCTCGTCGTCAGTCATTCTCGGGCGCGGCGGCGGCGGCTTGCCGGCCTTGTGCGCCTCGATCTGCGCGTTGCGCCATCCCTCGTGCTGACGCGGGGCGGTCGTGTAGTGGCCGTGGCAATCAATAATCATCGGAAAGTCGCCGCATCTTTTCTCTGGGTACATCAGTCACTATCCGCAAGACGGCCCGCGATCGCAATGTTCTTCCCCGCACCGGCGGTGCTTCCCTCACCCACCAAGCGCATCTGGCTTGATCCGCCTCTCCCGCGGTGCGGGAGAGGGGCTTTGAGCCCGCATTCGCGATGAAGCCGCGATTTTGAGCGCCCTCGCGGCGGTTCGGGACAAGATTCAGTAGCTTGCAGGGGATCAAATGGGGCGGTGATGGTGGACCCAACGGGTGAAGCCGCTAAGGGCGCGCTGAGGCTCGACTTCGACCATCGTCTGCTGCTGCGATTTCGCGCCTCCACGATCACCTCCGATGCCGGGTTGCTGCCCTACCGCGATCTGGACCCGACTGACACGGCTGCCGCGCACGCTACGCGCGATTTACCTTGCCGAGGACGCCCGAAGGGGCGATCATCGTCCCACAGCAGCCCGGCAAACCGGTGAATATCGGTTTACAGGCGAGCCATGCATCTGGGGAGGGTATCGCCGTGGCACGCAGACAGGCCTTCTGGCTGACACTTTCTGTTACAATCGGACTGGCAAGCCAAGTTTGGGCCCAAACTTTCGGCACTTATCCGGGACCTTATCTCCCTGATGGGCCGTCCGTTCCGACGGTCACGCTGACCTTGGGTAACGAGGGGGCTGCCGGCCTGCCGCCGGACAGCCCGCCTCCGCCGAACGGCTTTGACCAGCAGTCGATCTGGAACATGCGGGTCGTCGGGTTCAACGATAACCAGGGCCGCGCCAGCTCCGACGACGGCTGGATCGAGGACCAAAATGGCCGCTACATCGCCTACGTCGCCGACAGCCCCGGCTCGGCGATGAACCCGCTGACCGGCCAAATCGAGCAAAACGGCACCTCGCTCATCGACGTGACCAAGCCGGCAAAGCCGGTTTTTGTCAACCACATCCCGTCGATCTTCCCGGCGAGCATGCCAGGCGGCAGCGGCGCGACGCATGTCGCCGTATGCGGCGGCAACACGCTGGCGGACCATCTATACCCGAACCATTGGTTCTTGATCCGGCACAGCGGATCGTTGGATCAGGAGATCTGGGACGTCTACCAACCCGTCGGCCCCGTCCATGATCAGCGTCCTGATCGGCGGCCCGAACGCGGTCATCAAGACGACTTTTGGCAGTCAATACCTGACCGCCAACCACCACATCTGGTGGGAGTGCGACACCGGCATCGCCTACGTCATCGCGCAGTCGGACCTATCGCCAGCAACAAATCCGAACAATTGGCAGGAATCCGGATCGAGGCAGCACGTTTACATCTACGATCTGCACGATCCGCATAACCCGGTCTTCATCCGCGAGTGGGGGCTGGTCGGGCAGCAGCCAGGCGCAGGCAATACGGGAAGCTGCTACAATGCCCCCAACAGCACCTGCTATGAGGGCTTCACCAATCCCCCCGGCGGCGTGCACCAGGTGTACTCGGGGGGTCTATACAGCAATCAGGTGTATATCCCTTATGGGGTCGGCCAAGACGGCGTCGTGCAGATCGTCGATCGGACGAAGCTGCTCGACGGCTGCACCGACAGCGCGTCCGCTAATTGCGCGAACTTTCCGACCCAGGCCGACCTGCTCTATCCGCAGGTCAGCTACATCACGATGAAACCCTCGCAAGGGGGGCATACCTCGATCCCGATCTTCGGGGTCCCGATCCCCCAGACGCAGCAGAACTTTACCACCAGTTCGCTCGCCGGCACGCCGCAAACATGGGACCTGCTGGCGATTACGTCGGAGCAGACCGCCAACGACTGCGCACCGCAGGATTGGAAGAACCCGTGGCTGCTCGACATCACCCCAACGCCGAACGCCAACGGCGTCATGACCCAGGCGATCTGGCCGATCTCGAGCTTGTCGATCGGGCAGTTCCCGGGCAATTTCTGCGAAAAGGGCGCTCGCTTCGGGATCCATGAGTTGAATCGGGAAATCTATGCTCCCTATTACGGTAAGATCATCGTCGCGGCATACTTCAACGCCGGGATACAGGTCTGGGACATTCGCGACCCGACTACCCCCAGACGAATCGCCTACTTCATCCAGGCGCCGAACGCCAACACCTTGACAAACTGCTCGAGCACCAATCCGAGTTACTGCCGGGCGGCGACCTTTTCCGACCTCGGGGAAGTGGACGACCGCGGCTATATCTACAACATGGATCGCGCCGGTTCGGGGCTAACGATCCTCCAGTTGAAGGGCAAGGCCGCGCAGGTCATCACCGGACAAGGAGCCGAAGGGGGGACGAACGACTGATCGTCTCGCGCGGGCGACGGAGCCCGCCCGAAGTTGTCCTTGCGGCAGCTTCGGCGGGGTTCCGTCAGCCGCTCTTTTCACGGTGCAGATCGGCAATGGCGCCGACAGAGCTTGGCGAGTGCTTTTCTATTTCGCAGTGGTGAGAGTGCGGAATTTTGCATTACTTCTGATCGGCGCGGCGGTGCTCGGCGTGCCGCTGGTCGCGGCGCAGGACGTGCAACAGGCAACCGGCGGACCGCTGATCCTGCAAGGGAAATGCGCGTTCGGCGGCGAATCCGCGGCGTGCACGTCGTGCGCGGTCGCCGCTGGCGCAGGATGTTAAGCAACCGGCAGGGGATCGGGCCCTGATAGGGTCCTGTCCGAAATATGGCGGCCGGCCGCTACAGGCTCAGCATCGCGGTTCCGGTCCAACTCCTCCCGGCGCAGCCGGAGCCCGCGTTGCGGACTTTTGCTCAGCTGCAAGCATCGCTCGAGGCGACCTCCCGCGACCAGAGCGGCGGCGCCCGAGGCGCGTTGGCCGAGACGCCGGCGGTCACCTGGAGCTGGTTTGGTCCCTCGGGATTTGTGACGATTTACCAGACGACGCCGGTCACGCTCGATCGCGACGGCGGCGTCGATATCGCCGTCAACCTTCGAAACCTCCGGTACTTCGTCCCGCACCGGACCCAGGGGCCTGCCCACGATGACGGCGAGCTGGTCGTGGGAAAGGCCGAGCTGATCAGCCTGGAGCGCCTCCCCGCGCCGGGCTCGGCCGATCTCGGGACGCCGCGCGAGTTCAGCGCAGAAACCCTCGCCGCGGTGGTCCCCGGCCGCACCACCGAAAAGCAGGTCGAGGCGCTGCTCGGGAAGCCTTGGCGCACCGACGCAGGCGACGAGGACGAGGCGATACCCGAGAGCTGGGATTATCGCGGGAAAGACGCAAGCGGCACCTACCAACTCCACATCGAATTTGACGCTCAGGGCACGACCAGCCTCATCGTAAAGGTGCCCGATAAGACCCACACCGCGATCCCGACCATAGCAAAAGCGCCGGCAGGGCCGGCCAAACCCTGAATCCGGCCGTCGACGCAGCGCGACGCGGATCGGCCCGCGCCGCTCAAGCCCAACATCACCAGCGCATGCTGCTCAAGATCGCGCGCGAACTTTGCCGACGTAGATGTGATATCAACAAGAGCGACCAAGTCGCTTTTGAAGGGCTTCAAGGTCGTTCTAGCGCGTCAACGTGAGAATTATCGGTTGAGGCCGGGGAGGGTGGCCCCATCACTCAGGTTTTGGCGCCCCATTCGGGAGGCCTGGCAACGCCGCGAGTGAGAGGAAACACCGGCATGCCGGAAATCACGACGGAATGGCGTCGTTTCGACGAGTTGACGGCAGATGAGCTCTATGAGTTGCTGCGCTTCCGCCAAAGCATTTTTGTCGTAGAGCAGGCCTCCGCCTATCCCGACCTCGACGGCCTCGACCAGAGCGCATGGCATTTGCTGGCCTGGTTGGAGAGTGAGCTGATCGGTTATCTTCGGCTGACGGCAACACCCGGCCCGCCGCCCATGATCAGGATCGGCCGCGTGGCGGTGGCGCCGTGCCTGCGACGGGGCGGGCTCGGCCGAATGCTGATGGAGAAGGCACTGATCCTCTGTCGCGAGCGCTTTCCGCTGCGACCGGTCGCGCTTGGCGCGCAGGTCCCTCTCGTGCCCTTTTACGAACGCTTCGGCTTTACTGCGGCCTCCGAACCCTATGACGATTTCGGCGTCGCGCATGTCGAGATGGTGATGCGGCTGCCGGGTTAGGCTGGGACCTCTTCCGCCAGCGGTACGGTTTTGACCTTGTGCGCCTGCAAGGTTGGGAGCACGTCGCGGGCGAAGCGGCGGATCTGCTCCAGGAACATCTCCTGTGGCAATACCCCGCGGTTGAGGCTGATCTGTACATTGTCGGCGCCGGCCGTGTCGGCCGCCTCGATGATCCGCTCGGTGACTTCGGCCGCGGTGCCCCACGGCATCTGCTCGGCCTGCCGCTCGACATCGGCCATCGTCAGGCCGCGAAAATCCTCGCGGGCGAATTGGGCGGCGCGACGGTTTTCCGGGCTCACGTAATCGGTCGAGGCGGCGCTCGCATAGCCGGTTTGGCGCTGCAATTCGGTCTCGGTGAAGTTGCCGTGGCTGAACAAAGTTTGATTGAAATAGAGGTGGTAGGGCCCCATCTGGCGCACTGCCTCGGCCTTGCTGTCGGCGACATAGGCGCTGATGCCGAGCGACAGGTGATCGGGGGTAATCCGGTGGCCGGCCTGCGAAAGGCACCGGGCGTAGTAGCGGATGATGTCGTCGCGCAATCCGCGCGAGCGGCCGAGACCCGGGGTGATCGGCAGATCGTGCCGGGCCGCGAACTCGATCGACTCCTTGCTGCCGACGACAGGCATCCAGATCGGCGGATGCGGCTGCTGCACCGGCCGCGGCCACATCGCGACATCCTTGTACGACCAGAATTCGCCCCGATACGAGAATACTTCCTCGGTCCACGCCTTGCGGATGATGTCGAAGGCCTCTTCGAAACGGGCGCGCGACTGCGCCAACGGCACATTGTGGACCTGGTATTCGCGCGGGATGCCGCGGGCAAAGCCGGAAATCAGCCGCCCATTGGACATGCAGTCGAGCATCGCCAGCTCCTCGGCAAGCCGCAGCGGCTCGTGCAACGGCAGGAGATTGCCGTAGATCAGCAACTTGAGCCGCTTCGTGCGTTGCGCCGCCGCGGCGGCCAACAGGTTCGGCGAGTTCATCAGGCCGTAGGGCGAGCAGTGGTGCTCGTTGAACCCCACCCCGTCATAGCCCAGGCGGTCGAGCTCTTCCCACGCCTCGAGGTGCTCGGCATAGGTGCGCGCTGCGACCTCGGGCTTAAAATATTCCTTGGGCAGCGGGTAGGGCAGCTCGTTGCCGACCTTTAGGTGCTCGAGCTGTTCGCCGTAAGCCAGGAGATCGAATACGAAGACCTTCATATTGTCCGTAGCCTCTCTGATGGGTCGACCGTGAAGCTTGCCGACGCGACCTGGTTATGACAACCAGAAGATCGACAAACCCTGTGATGACGGAGTGAGGCCGCGATGCCGCGCTATGATTTCGACATGTTCACGATCGGAGCCGGGTCGGGAGGCGTCGCCAGCTCGCGCCGGGCCGGCGGCTATGGCGCGCGCGTCGCGATCTGCGAGGACAGCCGGGTCGGCGGCACTTGCGTGATCCGCGGCTGCGTCCCGAAGAAGCTGCTCGTCTACGGCGCGCAATTTGCCGATGCCTTTGCCGATGCCGCCGGTTTTGGCTGGACGGTGCCGGTACCGAGCTTCGACTGGCCTGCGCTGATCGACGCCAAAGATCGCGAGATCGAGCGGCTGTCGCAGATCTATCGCAGCATGCTGAAGAACAGCGGGGTCGAGCTGATCGAGGGGCGGGGAGTTCTCGTCGATCCGCACACGATCGAGATCGACGGCCGGGTTTATACCGCCGACAAGATCCTGGTCGCCACCGGCTCGCACCCGACGGTGCCGGACATCCCCGGCATCCAGCATGTCATCTCGTCCAACGAGGCGCTCGACTTGCCCGCCTTGCCGCGCCGCATCGTCATCGTCGGGGGCGGTTATATCGCCGTCGAGTTCGCCGGCATCTTCAACGGTTTCGGCGCCGAGGTCGTCGAGCTGATCCGCCGCGAGGAGCTCCTCTACGGCTTCGACGACGACATCCGCATCGCGTTGGCGCACGAGATGCGTGGCCGCGGCGTCGAGATCCACGCCCGCACCCAGGTCGCGCGGATCGAGAAGCACGACCACGGCTACTCGGTCTACACGGCGATCGGCCAGGAGTTTTCGGCCGACGTCGTGATGTACGCGACCGGTCGCAAGCCGAACACTCGGGGGCTGGGTCTCGCCGAGGTCGGGGTCGAGACCACCGCAAATGGCGCTGTCGTCGTCGACGAGTGGTCGTGCAGCAATGTTTCCAGCATCTATGCGGTCGGCGACGTGACCGACCGGATCAACCTGACGCCGGTGGCGATCACTGAAGGCCGCGCCGTGGCCGAGACCTTGTTCAATCACAACCCGATCAAGATGGACCACGCCAATGTGCCGTCGGCGGTCTTCAGCCAGCCGCCGATCGGCGCTGTCGGACTGACCGAAGCGGAGGCGCGCCGGCGTTATGGCGAGGTCGACATCTATAGCGCCCACTTCAAGCCGATGAAAAACACCTTATCCGGGCGCGAGGAGCGCACTTTGATGAAGCTCGTCGTCGATGCGTGCAGCGAGCGGGTGCTCGGCTGCCATATGCTCGGCCCCGACGCCCCCGAGATCATGCAGGGTCTGGCGATTGCCGTGAAATGCGGCGTCTCGAAACGCATGTTCGACGAAACCGTCGGCATCCACCCGAGCGCCGCCGAGGAATTCGTGACAATGCGCGAGAAGGTCGTGCGCCCCTCCAAATTAGCGGCCGAGTAACGGCGGGAGGGGTAGGCAAGCCAGTCTTGTCATTGGCTTGCTGAGGGCTCACATCTCCCGGCCAAGGAGACTTGAGTTGGCTGAGTGCGGCTAGGTCGCTGGCAGCGAGACGGCAGCCTCGTGCACAAGGAAGACGTCGTGCATGGTCTGGAGAATGCGCCGAAAGCGCTGCTCCGCCTGTTTTCGGGCGAGAACTTCGGAAAGCAGCTGGTGAAAGTTGCCGATTTGGCGGCCTAGCCAGGGCGCGCCGATTCCGGCCAAGCCCGCCAAAGCTGGCCCATCAGCCGGAGAGCGCCCGGGCGAGAAAAGGCAGACTCTCGTCCATCCGGTAATCGACACCGGTATGGTTGTCGGGGAATTCCTCGTAACGATGCGCAATACTGAGTTCGTTCAGCCGCCGCACAAATCTGCGAGCACCGTAGAGCAGATTGAACTGATCCTTCTCGCCGCAGTCGATGTAGAGCGCCTTCAGCCGGCGGAGATTGTTAGCCTGGGTTTCGATCGCCACTACTGGGTCTTGCCGCAACCAATTAGCCCAGCGCTCCTCGATGACCTCGCAGGTGTCGAACGTGACCGGCAGCCGGATGCCAAGGAACTGCGTCGGATCGGGATCGTAGCTGGCCGCCATCGCCAGCGCGTTGACCACCTTGCCGGAACCCTCCGAATGCTTTTGGGCTGCTTCGAGATGCTGCCACCAGCGCTCGATTGAGTTCTCGGCGCCGGCGAGTGCGCGCAACACCGTCGGCATGTCGGGCAGATAGCAGAGCTCGAAGCCCATATCGCCGGAATGACAAGCCGCGGCCGACCAGATGTCGGAGTGGCGCAGCGCGTGCGTCACCGCGCCATATCCGCCGGAGCTCTTGCCGAACACGCCGCGGCGTCCGATGCCCCCACATCCGAAGCGCTGCTCGATTTCCGGCAGCATTTCATGCAGCAGGAAATCCTCCCAAGCACCTATCGAAGCTGAGTTGATGTATTGGTTGCCGCCGAGCCGGGTGAAGCAATCGGGAAAAGCGACGACGACCGGCGGCATGCGCTGTTCGCCGATCAGCCGGTCGAGCCGTTCCGGGAGGTTCTCGCGGAAGCCGGCCCAATTCGTATGGGATAGACCGCTGCCGGTGAAGCCGACAAGATCCACCAGCAAGGGCAAACCTTGTCCGTCATGCCCGGCCGGGATGTAAACATCGACGACCCGCGCCGACGGATCACCCAGCATATTATTCCGGAGGGCTTGACTTTCGAGAGTGAGCCGGCTGACGGAACCCGTCGACCCGAAGAATTTGCGCATTGCGTCCTATTTCCAGCGTCTGTTGACGGAACCGCGCCCGGAAATTCCTCAGTTTGGATCTCGCGCCGCCGGATCGACATTTGTCCCGGTCATCCTGCGTTGCACGATCACCTGACCACTGGACCAAGGCAGCCACCAGTCTACTGAGTATTCCGCGAGTTTCTCGTAGCCGGGACGAAGAACCCGCTGTACGACATAGTCATCGCCGATCACCCACCACCAACTCTTGTCGGGTTTGCTGACATAGCCATCGTCATAGAGATACCATGCGTTAAATTCGAAACCGCCGTCGATGCTCTCCGGTCCTACATGGTAGCGGCGCATCGTATCCTCCAGCGCAGCCCAACGGGCGCGGTTCATTGCCATATAATCGTGCGTAGCCCCGATTGAAAAGGCGGCCATCGAGACAAGCGCGGCCACGCCCGTGACCCATACCGCCCTGCGTCGTCCGGAGCTCGGGGCAAAATCACATCCTGCCAAAATGAGCATTAGCCAGGGCAAGAAGACAATCAGGTAGCGGTCATAAAATCCGTGCGGACCAAGCCCGAGCAAGGGCAGTGGCGCGAATTCGGTGGCGATCGCAGCCAGCGCAAACACCAATACATGAGGCTGTTGGGCTTCAAGGCCAGCCCGGCTCGATGGGAGATACCCGAGACTTCCCCGGATCAGCGCCGGAACCTGGAGGAAAGCTCCGAAACAGGCAAGAAACGTCATCAGCAGCCGAAACAGCGCCGGCGACGATACCAGATCGGAGGGGCCGATGCCGGCTTTGGAGAGCACATTTCCGTGAAGGGGCATAAGAGCTCTATGGGCTGCCAGCAGTACCGTCAACACCGCGCTTGCGGCCGCCGCTCCAAAGTAGATGATGCGCGCGCGCGAACCAGAATCCGTCCGGTACACAACGATTAGGAAAGGAAGCAGCAGAAATCCCGTATACACGAGTACGTAGAAGAATGATTGTGGCGGCATCGCCGACAATCGTGTGCCATGGCAAAGATAGTTGCATTCGAATAGTTGCTATCTGAGCTCCGAACGTTGGTGGAACCCGGTCCAGCCAGTGCAGCCATCCCTGGTACGCGGTCTGAACAGCAAAGCCCGCCGTGACCGGGATGATTGCTTCAATCACCCGCCGGAAACCAAATCCGCGCTTGACAACGTAGGCGACAGCGAAAGTGATCGGTATCGCCAAGCCGATCTGACGAATGAGGATTGCCGCCATCGCCAGCGCCAGTCCCGCAATGATCTCGGCGCGTCCCCCCCGCCGCAGCCCCCGCAGAAGGAGCCAGGAAGAAAGCATGGCGACTGCGGTGAAAGGGACATCGGTCATAAACGTAAACGACAGCGCGAAATAGATCGGACAGAATGCCAGCGTCGCGGCGCCGACCAGGGCCGTTCCCGGCTTTGCCTGCGCCTCCCGCAGCAGACCATATGTCGCCAAGACACCGAGCGCCGCGAGCACGAGAGTGGAGACGCGGAGCGCAGTGAAGGAAAATCCGAAGGGCACGCAGAACAGCGCGCCCCATAGCAATTGGGCGATCAGGTTCGTGGCCGTCCACCCCGACAGGCGAATTTCTCCTTGCTCTACGAGCGCTCGGACCGCGGAGGCGTATGCCCAATCATCATTAAGCGGGAAGTTGCCAATGGGATCGACAGTGAGCAGTGCCAAAATCCAAAGCGCGAGAAGGAGCAAGACAACTAATACATCCGAATATTTACTGCACGTTATGACTTTGACCAATTTGGACGGAAGGCTAATGCGCCCCATTAGACACGACCCGATCAGTTTCCTATTGTCCTTTACCGCAAAGCCCGATATCCGCACCACGCCTCAATTTGTTCTCCTGCAATGTTGTGGCCAGTGCTAGGAGAGCGATTCTCGAGCGTTGCGGCTCTGCCTGGGTCCAGCTCCGTTACACACAATCTCTGATTGTCTCTGGCAATCGTCTTCTTCTCAGCAGGAGATTCGCAGCGAGCCAAGTCACGGCGCCAGAGAAGACTAGCCAATCGACGAGCTCGTTCAAGTACGACCAATAGAGGGGGCTTAGCCAAAACAGCGTCACCACCGCGGTCGGCGCGAGCAATGTCCGCACCGCCGGGCGACTTTCGAAATGCCGCAGCATTACTGGCATCGCGCCCAGTAAGAAGATCAGCCTGTAATTGAAATTCGAGCCTAACAAGAAGCAGAAAATGAATACCGAAAGGCACGCAACCGCGGTGTCGCCGGCGGTTTCGCCCTGCTTCAGTGTCGGCAGAAGCCTTTCGACCACCTGCCGTGATCCAAAAAAATAGAAGCGGCCGACTACCAGGGCGAAAGCCCACCCCAGCGCGGTAGCCGACGCAATCCGTCGTATCAAGCCTGAACCGGGGATATCGCCCGGTAGCGCGGGTTCTGCAGGCGTAATCACCGGCCCCGGTATGAGCCACGCTTCCCGTAAATGGATGAACAGTGGCGCCGCCCCGAAGGAAAGCCAGTAGTTCACCGGGGTGTTGACCAGGATCGCGCCGATGCGTCCATAAGCGGCCCAGACGAAAGCGCCGGCCGCCGTTGTCGACACCATTATCGACAAAAACCACCCACGGCCATTGCGCAGAAAAATGCTCGCGGCAACGACTGGGTAAATCTTCAACACGGTTAAGGCAATGATTAGCGAGGCGCGTAACGCAGTTCTTGCTCGAGGTGGCGCTGCGTTCGTGGCGGCGATTCCAAGAACGAGCAACGCAAAGACTAGCAGGTCAACGTTGCCGCGTTCAATGCCGAACAGGATGGGCGGCGATAAGAGCGCTAGCATAATTAACGCCCCAGACACCGGCGATCCGGCCGAAAGGATCACGGTGGCCGCAGCAAATGTCGATGCGGCTATCACCACTCCAATTATTTTCGCCGTTGCCGGTCCCACGGAAAACCTAGACAGTTCCAGCCAGACAGGGGGGTAATTATAGAGGCGTCCGTGCGGATCGCATGTATTGTCTACGTATGGATCATGCCCCCTCTGCATGCATTCGATAGCATCCATAATAATTCTGGTGTCGGCAA
The DNA here is from genome assembly GCA_963700195.1 of uncultured Alphaproteobacteria bacterium. Classification (GTDB taxonomy): domain Bacteria; phylum Pseudomonadota; class Alphaproteobacteria; order ATCC43930; family CGMCC-115725; genus AP-15. The sequence goes on along the minus strand of CAVOWQ010000010.1, from coordinate 156,825 downwards.
AGCTCGGCGTCATGCTGGGTACGCCCATTAAACGCCAGGCGCCGGCGACGGTCCCCGTGCCTCGTGTACCCAAAGCGAGACCGAGCAAAAGGATTGTGGCCGATAGTACAGATGGGCCTTTTGCCACGTAGGCAGAAGCCGATAAAATTGATCAAAGTTCGTCCGGCGTCCCGAGGTCGGCGGTTTGTCTGAGGCCCAGCGTCGCCCCCGGTGTACACAGCCGAGACTCGCTCTGGCGATCGCCAGCTTGTCACAGATCAGAACCGGGTTTTAGCGAAACCGCGGGGGACACAAGGTCGGCTGAAACTACTCTCGGCTAGCATCGGCAGAAAAGCTTTCGCTGCGCAAGCAGAAATTGCCGATGCGAAATAGAAGCTGGTCGAGTTGATCGTGAACGGCAAAGGCGCTCGGAGGCTAGGATCATACTCTTACGGGGATTTGTGGATGCTCTGATTGCATCAATCCGGACAGCCGTGCAGTTCCCTCTCTGCCACGCGGCCTTTCCCCTCAAGGAGCGCCGGAGCCGCAGTAAGGACATCGTCCCGATGCGGTCGCGAAGTCGCGCGGCCGAATGATCCGCAAAGTAGAACTGCACACGGTTTGGGCACGCTGAACCGGGCGTCTCAATTGGCCCGAGTAACATTCCAGGCAGCATGCTTCTTTTCCACAAGGTAGAGTTCCAATGGCCCTGTATCCCCTGGTCCCGGCCAAGCAATCGCACCGCATAGTTCGAATCAGTGAGGATTCGCCAGTCGAACCATTTCTGATCTGGTTCGTTCCAGACCAGGAACCTGTTGTGTTTTGCCAAAAATTCCTGGCTTTCAACGCTCTGTACAAAAGGGTAATGGCGGCTGAGGGCAGCTAAATGGGTGTAGTCGCCTGTCGCGTAAGGACTAGCTGTGTTTCTAACAGCCGTATACCAGTCCCGAATATGATAATACCGCTCCGGTCGGTTTGAATAGTGCATGCGAGGCAAATAGTCGTGCCCAGCCTCCATCGCGATCGGCAACTCGATATACCCGAATGCTGCGTCATTCTGCCCGGGCGGGCTCTCGGCCGGGAACTTCAAAGCATACCATATAGGATATGCCAAAGCGGGCCCAGCCAGTAAAACTACAGTAACTGAACGCATGATATTCGGTACACCTTCGCTCTTGGGCAAAAAATAGTCGCCACAACCCAAAACGTCAAAATCACCGGCCACGCGATGGTTATAGTCGGAATAATATTACGTTCTGTAAGCATCGGCTTAATTGTGGCCGTTATCGCCCACGCAAGCATTGGCACCAGCCGCGAAGCCGCAAGCAACGATGATAACGGCAGATGCTACGCGAACGTCTGATATAACAGATCGCGGAAACGCCACCCATCCGATGTAAGGAGGTTTCGCGCGAGGTACATTACTGGCGCTAGGAAAATAAGCGCACTCAAATAGCGATCAAAAGGCACTCCGGCCATATAATAAGTGGTAAGCGTCTGAAGGCTGATCTTCCCGAACCAATGAGCATGATTGTCAGCCTGGTTTATGAGACCCGGGAGGAATGGGATTAGAAATGCCCATCCCCCGACAAAGGATGCATAAACCCGTAGCCTCAGGCGACGCCACGAGCTCCAGTCAGCAATTATCAGACTGAGCAAAAATGCCCCACTATACAAAATACCATACAAATGGGTGAGGACGATCGCCGCATGGGCGAGGAGATTACACAGAAGTGTTTGCAACGATACAACCTCAGAGCTCATAACTTCAAAATAAAAGTAAAGTCCCACCGCGCAGGTCAGCACAAAGAGGCCATACATCCGTGCTTCAGTATTATGATATAACACGAGACTGGAAAGGCAATACACCATAATTGTAGCGAGGGCCGATGCGAAGGGTCCCCAGACACAACGGAGACACCGCCACGTTATCAGCAGCGCGGCGGATAAACACAGGGACCCGAAAAGGCGTAACGAGACATCAGATGAGCCGAATACCTTGTCCCATGCCCAAGCTAAAATAAAGTACAATGGAGGAGCTTGATTGAATGTATCTCCCCACGCACTCATCATATGTCGGAAAGAGGGATCTTGAATCAAGACGAGGGACAAAATTTCATCGTTCCAGAGACGCTTTTTCTGTGCCACGATGATGGCGGAGCAGATCAGCGATGCGCAGGCCAGCGCGGGGATGACCGATGCTAAGGTCCGCTCCGCGAAAAGACGGAATCCTGAGAGGAAGTCTCGGTTCTGGGTGACCATTATCAGGGAGGGTTCAGATATCGGAATTGCTGGATGCGCCGCGACATGTCGGGAACGATCACCTTCTGATCCAGCGCTCGTCGTTGCACTTTGGGAAGAGGAAGATCTTACTGCGCTGGGTCGGGATGTGCAAGGTAGCTATCGCATTCCTCCTGAATTATCGGGCGCGTTCTTATTTTCGGTCGTTGCGACAAAATTTTGCCGGGAACTCCGCAAGCCCTTTCACGAACACTTTTCCACAACGCGATCGACGAGGTAATTGCTTCACTCGTTCGTTAACCAAGAAACCGATATTTGTCTCGTGCTTCGAGCGATTGCTCCTGCGCGACACCACAGATATGATGGGGTTACCGCTTAAGGGGATACGCCCGCGACTGCAGCGGGCATCACCGAAAACGCCAGCACGGCGGGGAAATTTACAGCGAGGAGGTGCGCGGGATGGGCGTTGCCATCATAACCGGCTCGGCGGGCCTGATCGGTGCCGAGGCCGCGCGGTTTTTCGCCGACAAGGGACTGGAAATCGTCGGTATCGATAATGATATGCGCCGCCACTTGTTCGGCGAGGAAGCCAGCACGGCCTGGAGTCGTCAGCGTCTTGAGACCGAGCTCAAGGGTTATCGCCACTACGACACCGACATCCGGGACCAGAGCGCGGTGACAGAAATTTTCGCAAAGTATAAAGCTGCAGTCGCCGTGGTGATCCACACAGCCGCCCAGCCATCGCACGACTGGGCGGCGAAGGCGCCGTTCGTGGACTTCTCCATCAACGCGGGCGGCACTCTCAATCTGTTGGAAGCGACGAGATGCAACTGTCCAGATGCACCGTTTATCTTCACGAGCACGAATAAGGTGTATGGCGACACTCCCAATAATCTGCCTCTCGTCGAGCAGCCAACCCGCTGGGAGCTGCTGGATGATCATCCGTATGGCCGTCACGGCATCGGCGAATCCATGAGCATCGACCAATCGATGCACAGCTTATTCGGAGCTTCGAAAGTTGCAGCGGACGTGTTAGTTCAGGAATACGGTCGCTATTTCGGCATGAACACCGTCTGCTTTCGTGGAGGTTGCCTCACGGGTCCCGGTCACTCGGGGACCCAGCTGCACGGGTTCCTCGCTTATCTTTTAAAATGCGCGATTACCGAGACGCCGTATGTCGTTTTCGGCTATGGCGGCAAGCAGGTACGTGACAACATCCATTCTTTTGACCTGGTGAACGCATTCTGGCATTTCTTCCAAGCTCCGCGCTCCAGCGAGGTTTATAACATTGGGGGCGGGCGTTATTGCAACTGCTCTATGCTCGAGGCTATCGACAAATGCGAAAAATTGACTGGCCGTACTATGCGATGGTCTTATTCCGAAGCCAATAGAGCCGGCGACCACATCTGGTGGATCAGTGATATCCGCCGGTTCCAGTCGCATTATCCCAATTGGTCAATGCGCTACGATCTTGATGCCATCTTAGGCGAAATCTTCGACGGGATAAGCGAACGGCTATCGAGGTCGCCCGCAAGTTGTTGAGACTACCAAGGCAAAGCAGCGTGCTCCAGATGGCGGCCGTCGTTGTCTCATAGCTGATGCGGATGAAGAGGAGGGGATGCCGTCCATGGAACCAGTGAAATCGGACCGAGGCTGTGGACGGTTTCGTTTCGCGATCGTCAGGAGCATCGCTCGCCCGCTACGGCGGATGGCGTTCCTGCAGTTTGCCGCTTACGTGATCATAGGAGGAATTTGTTTTTCGATCGACATTACGGGATTTGTGATCTTCCTGTATCTCGGGATGGGGATTCTAACTGCATCGGCCATTTCCTTTGTGACAGCCACGATCGTCAATTACTTGCTCTGCTGTATTTTCGTGTTTCAAAGCGGACGGTTTTCGCGGAGCGAAGAGCTTCTACGGCTGTTCGCAATTGCCATCATCGGGCTGAGTTTAAACAGCGCGATGGTTTGGCTCTTGGCAGAGGTGCTGGGCCTCAATCCAATTCTCGCCAAAATCCTTTCGGTGGTGCCGGTACTCGCGTGGAACTATCTAGGGCGGCGCTCAATGGTGTTTGGTGGTGTGCCCTCGACAATAATGATTAAGGCCGCACAAGCCGCGCGCGAGAGCCTTTGATTTGATAAGCTACCGCAGGCAAGAATTCTCGGGACGATCGCCCTTACCGATAAATCACATTCCTATTGGTCTTTAGAACGCCGGCCAGGGCACGCACGCCGCCCGTTTGTCGAGCAAGCGCCGTGTTCGGCTCGCCCGGGGTGACATCGGACCGACGGCGAAGCGCCTTATATGGTCCGAAATTCAGGAACCGCCAAAGCCACAGATCGAAAAGAACGCGCCAATATCCGCCTCCGACTTTCAGGACCCGAAACGACGATATGCCCATATCGACTCCACGCCCGATCCAAGAAATAGGGACCTCTCTGACGCGATACCCCATCAGGAGCGGTTGCAACCCGGTTTCCGCATTGACCGCAAATCCCGATTGCCGCAAAATCAGTTCGTCCACCACTTGCCGCCGCATTAGCCTGAGATTGTTAGTCAAATCGCGACATCCGATCAGGAGCACGAGACGGGCGATCGTGTGAAAAGCCCGATTAGCGATGATTTTTACGAATGGGTAATTGAGCAATACGCTATGGCGAGAAAACCGGCTGCCGACCGCCATGTCGTACCCTTCAGCTACCGCATCGAACAAATCTCTGATTTCTGGCAACAGATGCTGGAAGTCGCAGTCCAACGAAAGCACGTATTCCCCGGACACTGCGCGTAATCCATCAGCAATGGCGCGGCCGACACCATTGGGAGGCACACGATGTAGGGGTTTGATGCGGGGATCTCCGCATGCCAGCTCGTCAATTACTCTTCCAGTCTGATCGGTGCTGTTGTCATTTACCAAGATAATTTCGTAAATATAGTCGCCATAGAGACTAGTCAATTGGGAGATCAGCGGACCCACGTTCATTTCTTCGTTGTGGCAAGGAATAACCACGGAAACCGCGCGCCTGAAGACCTTCTCGGTCGCTAAACTCACTCGCGGATAGGTCGCAGCAACGGGCGGTTTTTGAGCATGGAGGAGTATCGATCCCGCTAGCGTCCGAAAGCCTGGCATATTCTCGAGGATAATCGAGAGATTTCGGAGCAACCACGCGGCCCTCGGTGTCAATGGAGCATATACAAAGTCATTGAAAACTGCGAAAATCCGGACAAACCCGAGTTCCGAAAGTAATTCGTACATATCCGGCCGGTTCAGGAGCAAGCGAGCGTCCGGACGACCAACAATATGCCCCAAGCTTCGCCGGAGACGACGAATTACGTTCCATGGATTGCTTTCGTAAAATAAGATACGGCCGCCCGGAGCTAAAAGCGCGAAAGTCTGCATTAGAAAGGAATCAGCAGTGCGCTTGTCAAGCATATCGTGAGCGAGTATGAAATCAAATTTCCTATCTTCGAGAATTTGCGACAGTGACTGACAATCAAGAAATTCGACAACGCGAGGAAGACCCGCGGGCCGCATTGCATTAGTTTGAAAAGTAATAGCCGTCAAAGGGCATTCACCCCTTGTGACCTTTGCCAGCTGACGGGTGAATGCTCCCTCGCCGCACCCGATTTCGAGAATGCTCTGCCCGGGTACTACATGCGCAATATGGCGAAACGTCTGCGCCCGCCACAGCAGTCGATCCTCGATGATCGGGTCGCGCTGTTTCCAATACACCTCCCGCACCCGTTCTCGTAGAGCCGCCACACCGCGCAAAGGATATAAAGACGTGTGCATAATCTCTCGCTCATCCCTTTCGTGCCGTATCCCGCGCAACCCCGCGAACCGGTCCCGCTGGTCAACGCGTTGCCCGATGATCTATCAAACCCTGGCGTGAAACTACGTGCCGGGATCGCAGACCGCATGAGAGACTGCCGCAAGCTGCGCTCGGAACCAATAGGAAAAAGGGTTGTCGTAAGGACGAGAATGACGCAAACGCGAGAAACGCGTTCTCGTGCGCTTCGATTAAGGTCTCGACCCGCTCGTCGGTGAGAAACTCGACCTAGAGGTCCCGCCTCCATCCCAAGGTCGCGACAAACACCGAGAGCCGGTTGCTGCCACGCCGAATGACCGCCTCGTCCACCTGCATCTGTTCGTGCCCGCTCGCCAGCCCGGACTGCTATGATGCGCCGCCTACCCTCTACCGTGGCGGATAAATCAGCGTGCCGCCGCGAGCGCCCTTGCCTTCCACAAATCCCAGGCGCGCATCAGAACGCCGGCATTAGTCGCGGTCGCGTTTGCCGCTTCCTCGCCGTTCAAAAACACAACCTGGCCCTGGCCGAGATGCAGCGCCTCGGCTTCGAGCCGAGCATTGATCTCGGTATAGATAGCCCGAAAGACAGCTTCCTGGAGGGAGGAGGCGACGACGACATCCCCATGGCCTCGCATCAATGCGACCGGCGCGTCTCCAAGTGTGCGCGCGAGCGCCGCGCCGAGTTCGGGTGTGCGGATCAGCATATCGGTAGCAGAGCCGCCCGCCTCACGGATCTCGAAAACCGGCGCCCCGCCCGCCAGGAACGAGCTCAAATGAAACACCGGCCGAAGTTTTACGCTGATCACCCCGAACGGGATCACCGCCGGCGAATGGCTGTGCACGACTGCCTTGATCTTAGGATGGGCCTTGTAGATCTCGCTGTGGATAAATCGTTCGAGATAGACTGCCCGACCCTTCGGGTCGATCGCATTGCCGTCGCGGTCGAATTCCATGATGTCGGTGGCGGTTACCAGGCCGGGCGCCATGCTGCGCGCCAGCAGGAAATGCTCGGGGTCTTTGTCGTGACGCACGCTGACATGGCCGAAGCCGTCGACAACGCCCTGATCATAGAGGATGCGATTGGCGGCCACGAGATCCTCGATCAGCACCGGATCCGCTATCGGCGGCTCCGCCGTGGCGGACGCGGCAGTCATGACCAGCACCAACAGCATGCCCAGAAGCTTGAACATCGATGCATGCGCCCCTCCCGGCGATATTCACGGACGATTTTATCCGACATTTCCCAGATTCCCGTCTCAAATTGCAAATGTCACTCCTCGCCGCGAAAACTGCGCGCTTGCCAGTGATGAGCGCCGGTCGCGCCGGAACCGGGCCAACGCCGTTCACACTGCGGATCGACCCGAAACTGCACCACGAGCGTGGCCGCTAACGAACCTCAGGTCTAGTCTAGAACCTCTTCGGTGGTTCCAATTGAGTCCCAGGCCAGTGAGTCCCCAATCTTCCGCTCACGCCCCATCCGACCGGCGGGTGGATCTGCACGGACGAGCGCGCCGCGTGTTGCGTCCCGACGGGCAGAGGCATCGCCTGCCGGAGAAGATCCGACACCGATGCACCGAGTTTCAACGGCGGCAGTCGGTCTCCGAGATCAGGAATTTCGTCACGCCCAATGCGCCAGGGACACCCGAGAGTTCGCGCTTTCCGACCAATCTTTCGCCGAGGTGAACGGCATCACACGGCTTTTAGAGCGGCCCCGGATCCCTACTGCGTTTCAATGGCGACGCTGGTCGAGCCGCGCACGACCTCGTTGGCATCGCTAAACTCGACGAAGATGCGGTTGGTTGCCGGCAGAAACGGCACGCTGGCAATGGCGGTAGCGAAGATGCCGAAAGTCGGCGTCGCGCCTCCCGGGATTACCGTCGCTGCGCTTGGCCCGGCAACCGTCAGGCATTGCCCGGTCGCGGGATCGGTCTGGCAGATCGAGATCGCCAGAGGCAAGCTGACCGGGCCGGTATTGGCCGCCGCCGTAATCATTGCACTCGCCCCCAGGTTCACTGTCGCCACGGCGAAGGCGTTGGACCCGGAATTGCCGGGGATGTGCAGGATGCCGTCGTTGCTCTCCGTGGCGGCGAGCGCGACGATATCCGGCACCGGCGTCGCCGAGGCCGACAGCAGCAGAGTGTTGACGCCGGGCGTAACCGGCGCGCCGAGCAATGTCGAGCAAACGAAGCCGAGCGCAACATCGCTCGGATCGAAGGATTGCGTCGGGGTGAAGGAGATGACAAAACTCTGCGCCGTCCCGGCCGCCAGATTCACCGGTGTATTGGGCGTTCCGGTCAATGCATTGGTGGCGGGGTTGGTCGTCTGGTATGCAAAGCCCGCTGTGACGCTCGTGATCGGCGCGATCGTGCAGCCGGCTGCGGTCGCCGGTCCGGCGTTCATCAGAGTGGCAAAGGCGGTCGCCGTATTGCCAAGCTGGACGGACCGGCTCGACGGCAGCACCGCCGCGGCAAGGGCGACCGGGGGTGGAGAGCACGCAGTCAGGCTGGCGCCGCTGCCCCAGCATAAATCGAACGCTACCCCGGCTACGGGGCCGGACGGGTTCGAGGTGGCGCTGCCCCGCGGATCGATCAGCGCGATCGATTGGCTGGCGGTTAGCCCGGGGGTGGCGCCGTTGACGAGGTCTGCGAAGAGGGTCGTCGAACCAAAACTTGCGAGCGGCAGCTCGATCCCTCGAGCTGTGGCCGGCGCCTCCAGAATCCACTCGGCCGAGCCCAGCGAGGATGCATAGGGGACAATCGGCGACGTCCAGCTCCAACCCGCGGTGTAGTTGGTCATCGAAAATGTCCACGACTGCGTCGCCCCTGCGGTGCATGACGCGGTGCACTGCAACGCGGCGCCGACGACATCGCCCGGTCGAACGGGATACTGCTGCAGCGACAGACTGACTTGTTCCGCCGGCAGCGTTTCGTACCACGCATAATAGGCGGTCGCGCCAGTCGCCGATGCATCCTGCTCGGTACCGACCTGAATGAGCGTCTGATCGCCGTTCATTCCGCCGATCCCAACCCAAATCGAGGACGCGTCCACCGAGGAACCGCGGCTGCTAATATAAGATGCCGCTGGAACGATCCAGCGGCCGGCCACGGAAGTGTAGGGCTGGCCGCCAGATTGGCTCGGGGCCAGATAACCGGACCAGTTCTCGGTATTGAATGCAGCGTTTGAACCGATTGGGCGAGTGCCTGCGGGATTGCGTCGAAGCCGCGTCGGAGCGTGCTCGACCGCAGCGCGCGGGATCAGCTCCGACGCGCTTAGATCGGGCCCGGTCTTGCCGATTACGGTCGCGATCCCCGAAAGACCCCATACCGCAGATGCAGCGGCGAGCATCACGGTTGCTGCAATCAGGCCGCGCCGTGCAGAAGTTGGGAGCTGAGGCAAAATTTCGACCGAATTTGTCCGTTTTCTAAATGAGGATGCTATCCGATTTCTAGCGGCATAGAGAAGATCGCTTGGGGGCCTCTAGCGTTCGCGCGACCCTTGGAAAATCCGCCGCCGCGCCATCATTGCGTTTCGACGGCGACGCCGACTGAGCCGCGCGCGGGCGACACTGCGGTGCGTGCGCCGCTCGCCAGTGAGCCTCATGGGTCAGCCTGATGATCGTGCACTGCTTCGTCTGGCTGTCACCTCGATCTCGATTTTCATGCGCGGGTCGACGAGGCCGCAGATCAGGGCCGTCGCTGCAGGGCGGATCGCTCCGAACACCTCGCCCAGAACCGGCACGATCGCCGGCCAGTACGCGGCATCTGGGACGTAATATTTCACCCGTACGACATCGGCGAGGCCGGCGCCCGCCTCCGCCAGCGCCGTTTCGATGTTACGAAAGGCCTGGCGCGCCTGCTCCGCAGGATCATCCATAATGGTCATCCGCGCATAGTCGAACCCGGTGGTGCCCGCGACGAATATCCACTCACCGTCGACGACCGCGCGGCTATAGCCCGCCTCTGCCTCAAAACGTGATCCGGAGGAGATCAGCCGGCGCATGTTACGCCGTCTCATTGAAGATTTCGCGGCCGATCAGCATGCGCCGGATCTCCGAGGTGCCGGCGCCGATTTCGTAGAGCTTGGCGTCGCGCAGCAGCCTGCCGGTCGGATAGTCGTTGATATAGCCGTTGCCGCCGAGGATCTGCACCGCATCAAGCGCGAGCGCCGTCGCTTTCTCCGCGGCGTAGAGGATGGCGCCCGCTGCATCCTTACGCGTCGTCTGCCCCCGGTCGCAGGCCTTTGCGACGGCATAGACATAGGATTTGCAGGCGTTCATCGTCGTGTACATATCGGCGATCTTGCCTTGGATGAGCTGGAATTCGCCGATCGCCTGGCCGAACTGTCGGCGGTCGTGAATGTAGGGGATCACGATGTCGAGACAGGCCTGCATGATGCCGAGCGGACCCGCGGCCAACACGGCGCGCTCGAAATCAAGGCCGCTCATCAGCACCTGCACCCCCTCATCGACCGCGCCGAGCACGTTCTCGGCCGGGACTTCGCAATCCTCGAAGACCAGCTCCGATGTGGGCGACCCGCGCATGCCCAATTTGTCGAGCTTCTGCGCCGGCCGGAACCCTTTAAACCCCTTTTCGATCAGAAAGGCGGTGATGCCGCGCGGCCCGGCGTCGGGCCGCGTCTTGGCATAGACCACCAAGGTGTCGGCGTAATGGCCGTTGGTGATCCACAGCTTGCTGCCGTTCAGGACATAATGGTCGTCTCTCCTGTCGGCGCGCAGCCGCATCGAGACGACATCCGAGCCGGCGCCCGGCTCGCTCATCGCCAGCGCCCCGAGGTGCTCGCCCGAGATCAGCTTCGGCAGATACTTGCGCTTTTGCGCTTCGGTTCCGTTGCGCCGGATCTGGTTGACGCATAGGTTCGAATGCGCGCCGTAGGAGAGACCGACCGAAGCCGAGCCGCGGCTGACCTCCTCCATCGCCACGCAATGCGCGAGGTAGCCCATTCCCGCGCCGCCATATTCTTCCTCGACCGTGATCCCGTGCAGGCCGAGCGCACCCATCTCGGGCCACAGCTCGATCGGGAACCGGTCGGTCCGGTCGATCTCGGCGGCGAGCGGTGCGATCCGATCCTCGGCAAAGCCGCGGACCGTCGGTCCGCAGCATGTCGATCTCCGGGCCGAGATCAAAATCGAGGGACGAAAGCCGCGTGTTCTGCATGGGTCAGTGGGTGGCGGCTGCGGCTGGTGCGGTCGAGAAGACTCGAACTTCCACGGAGTTTCCCCCACAGCGACCTCAACGCTGCGCGTCTACCAATTCCGCCACGACCGCACGACAGGGCCGGCGTGATTAGCAAATCCGGCCCATTATATCAAGCCGTATGGACCTTGAGATGGTAACGCAGCCGCGCGGGATCGAGTGGCGGGTTAGCGAAACGCCGGTAGAATACGCCGCTGCGGTCGAGGAAATGGAAGAGCCGCGTTGCAGCGATCCGTGCCGGGGCGGCTGCCGAATTCGTCTGGCTGCTCGAGCATCCGCCGCTCTACACCGCCGGGACCAGCGCGCGCGACGAGGAGCTGCTCGAGCCGGGGCGCCTGCCGGTGCATCGCACGGGCCGCGGCGGCCGCTATACCTATCACGGGCCCGGCCAGCGGATCGCCTATGTCATGCTGGATCTGCGCCGGCGCGGGCAGGATGTGCGCTGCTATGTGCACCAGCTCGAGGAATGGATCATCCGGACACTCGCGCGCTTCGAGGTGCGCGGCGAACGGCGCGACGGCCGCGTCGGCATATGGGTGGTGCGGCCCTCGGGGAATGAGGAAAAGATCGCCGCGATCGGCGTGCGCGTGCGTCAGTGGGTCACCTATCATGGTCTCGCGCTCAATGTTGACCCCGAACTCGAGCATTACCGCGGCATCGTTCCCTGCGGGATCGCCGAGCACGGCGTGACCTCTCTTGCCGGGCTCGGTATCGCCGCGAGCATGGGGGAGGTCGACACCGCGCTGAGGTGCGCGTTCGCGGAGGTATTCGAGGTTCCACTCGTCTGCCGCCCCTGATTGGAGCTGATGAGAATGCGTTCTCGCTGAAGCTGACCTTGGCTGTCTCTCTCGGCTTCCTCATTCCGGCCATGTGGATCGTCTGGGCAGTCTTCTGGACCGTCGCCGCGCGCCACACAAAGCCCGCGCGCTGGCGCGAACCGATCGGTTCGCGGATATTGCATGTGGTCCCGCTCCTGGCCTGTGCCGTGCTCTTGGCGGCACCGCGCTGGCTGCCGCCGATCCTATCGGCGCGGGTCGTGCCGGCAGGTCGCCTGCTTCCGTCGCTCGGGGCAGTCATCATTGCGGCGGGCCTTGGGTTCGCCGCATGGGCACGCGCTCACCTGGGGCGGAACTGGAGCGGCATCGTCACAGTGAAAGAGGATCACGCGCTCGTGCGCACGGGCCCCTATCGGGCTGTTCGTCATCCGATCTATACCGGCTTGCTGCTCGCATTGATTGGTACGGCAACGGCGATCGGCGAGTGGCGGGGCGTCCTTGCCGTCATTTTTGCGCTGATCGGATTTCTGTGGAAAATCCACGTCGAGGAGAGGCGCATGCGCGAGAATTTCCCCGAATACGCCCACTATCGCCGCCAGACCGCGGCGCTGATCCCGCTGCTGTACTGAAATACTCTCGTCGCAATTGCTATGAACAGAAGAAGCTTGCTCAGACGCGCTACAGCTCTCGCCTTCCTGCCGCTGCTGCCCAAACCCCTGCGGGCCGCCTTATCCGATAACGCCCTTGTTCGCCGCGTGCGCCCCGGCGACCCCGCATGGCCAAGCGAGGCGAGCTGGGTAAAGCTGAATGAGGATGTCGGCGGCCGACTCATTAGGGTGAATTCGCCGCTGAGCGTCTGTCGCGAAGCGCCGGATGGGGCGGCATGCGGCGATCTCTTCAAGGAACTCGAAGAATCCCTACTACATCGGCGATAACCTCGCTCTGACGCAGACCGCGGGCTGGGTAGACGCCTGGGAATCTCAACCGAGCGTCTATGCGGTGGCGGCCAAGACGACTGGTGAGGTCGTCGCTGCGGTCAATTTCGCCCGCGACAATAATCTGCGGCTGGTCGTCAAAGGGGGCGGCCACAGCTATCTCGGCAGATCGAATGCGGCGGATTCTCTGCTGATCTGGACCCGGCATATGAACGCCATCTCCCCGCATGACGATTTCACCCCGCAAGGGTGCGCGCCACGGCAACCGCCCCAAGCCGCCGTCACGGTCGGGCCGGGCGCGATCTGGATGCATACATACAATGCAGTAACAACCAAAGGCGCCCGGTACGTGCAGGGCGGCGGCTGCGGCACCGTCGGGGTCGCCGGGCTGGTTCAAGCGGGTGGCTTTGGCAGCTTCTCGAAAAATTTCGGCACCGCTGCGGCGAGCCTATTGGAAGCCGAGATCGTCACCGCCGACGGTAAGGTCCGCATCACCAACGCGTGCACCAATCCGGATCTGTTCTGGGGGCTCAAAGGCGGCGGTGGCGGCAGCCTCGGCGTCGTGACCCGGCTCACCCTGAAGACACACGATCTCCCGACATTCTTCGGCGCAGTTTCCGCGACGATCCACGCCTTTTCGGACGCCGCCTTTCGCCGGCTGATCGGTCAGTTCATCGACTTCTATGCCGACAACCTCTTCAATCCACACTGGGGGGAGATCGTCAACCTGCGGCTCGGCAATCGCCTCGAGATCCGGATGGTGTTCCAGGGGCTCGACCAGCAACAGGCCCAGGCGGTGTGGCAGCCGTTTTTCCATTGGGTCAACGGATCACCGCAGGATTTTACGTATCAGCTGACGCCCAGGATCATCGCAGCGCCGGCTCGCAATCTTTGGGACCCGGATTTTCTCAAAAAGCACGTTTCCGGTGCTGTGCTGTCGGACGACCGGCCCGGAGCGCCGAGCGACAATGTCTTCTGGTCGGGAAATCTGGCCGAGGTGGGGCATTTTGTCTCCGGCTTCCAATCGATTTGGCTGCCCGCTTCGCTGCTCCAATCGGACCGGCGGAGCGGGCTCGCCGACGCATTGTTCGCCGCCGGCAGACATTGGCCGGTGGAACTCCATTTCCAGAAAGGGCTGGCCGGGGGATCGGAAGAGGCGGTGTCTGCCACCAGGGACACGGCGATGAACCCGGACGTGCTCGGCGCCTTCGCCCTCGCGATCGTCGGCGGCGAAGATCCGCCGGCTTTTCCCGGGCTTCCCGGTCATCAGCCGGACCTCGAGGTGGATCGCCGACATGCTCGCGCGATCGGTAAGGCGATGAGCGAGCTGAAGAACCTGGCACCTGGGGCGGGTTCTTATTTTGCCGAAAGCGATTTCTTCGAGCCCGACTGGCAGGCGTTGTATTGGGGCCCAAACTACCCTCGACTGCTGTCCATCAAGAAGAAATACGACCCCGCAGGGCTCTTCTTCGTGCATCACGGCGTCGGCAGCGAAGATTGGAGCGCCGACGGCTTCACCCGCCTTGCTAAGCCCTAACCACCACCGTTGCGGTGAATGGCGCGCCAGACGCGCTCCGGAGTGGCCGGCATTTCGATGTGGGTGACGCCGAATTCGGCGAGCGCGTCGACAATCGCATTGATCATGACGCCGAGCGCCGGGGTGGTGCCCCCTTCGCCTGCCGGGCGGATGCCGAGCGGGTGGGTCGGGGTCGGGACTTCGCTGAGCTCCGTCGTGAAAAACGGCAGCCTATCGGCGCGCGGCAGCGCGTAATCCAACAGCGAGCCGGACAACAGCTGGCCGGTGTCACGGTCGTACACACAATTCTCGCTCAGCGCCTGACCCAGGCCGTGCGTGATGCCGCCATGAATCTGGCCGTGCACGATCAGCGGGTTGACCGCGCGCCCAACATCGTCGACGGCGTTGTAGCGGACGATTTCGACGACACCGGTGTCGGGATCGACCTCGACCTCGCAGACGTGGCAGCCATACGGAAAACTGGCGAGATTGACCGTCTCGTCGCTTTCTGCGGCGAGCGGCCCGCGCAGTTCGTCGGGCAGATCATTGCGTCTGAGCGCTTCGGCTGCGGTCTCGAAGATGCCGAGCGAGCGGTCGGTTCCCTTTACCCGGAACCGGCCATCGGCAAATTCGAGATCGGCCGGCGCCGCTTCCAAGAGGTGGCTGGCGATCTGCAGGCCTTTCGCGATGATGTCGCGCGACGCATTCAGCATGACGATGCTGGCGAGGCGCAGGGCGCGGCCGGAATGCGAGCCACCGCCGACCGACACGCGGTCGGTATCGCCGGTAACGAGCCGAACCGTGTCGATCGGCACGCCGAGCCATTCGCCGATCAATTGCGCAAAGCTGGTCTCGTGTCCCTGTCCGTTCGACACAGTGCCGACGACGACTTCGACGACGCCGTCCGGTAAGACGGTGACTTCGGCACGCTCGCGCGGCGTTCCGGTCGCGGTGTCGACGTAGTTGCTGACGCCGATGCCGCGGTATTTGCCGCGTCCCCTGGCTTCCGCCCGCCGCACTGGAAATCCGGCCCAGTCGCCGAGCGCGACCACCCGGTCCATGACCCGGTGGTAGGTGCCGCTGTCATAAACCATGCCGAACGGGTTGCGGTACGGCATCGCCGATTCCGGGACGAGATTGCGCCGCCGCAATTCCAAGCGATCGATGCCGATTTGCCGTGCGGCGAGGTCGATCAGTCGTTCCATGACGAACATGACCTCGGGGCGCCCCGAACTGCGGTAGGGGCGGGTCGGTAATGTGTTCGTAATCGCTGCGCGGGCGCGAAAATGCACCGCCGGCACATGATAGATGCTCGACATGATTTCGACGCCCTTGGCGAGCGGGCCATACGAAATCGGGTAGGCGCCGACATTGGCGATGTTGGAGCCGCGCATCGCGATGAAATGGCCATCATGGTTAAGCGCGAGCTCGGCCTCGACCGCCAGGTCGCGCGCCTGGTAGTCGCAAAGGAACGCTTCGCTTCGCTCGCAGGTCCACTTCACAGGGCGGCCGACCTTGCGCGCCGCCCATGCGACCAGCGCAAATTCCGGATTGAACGAACCGCGCGTCCCGAAATTGCCGCCGACCTCGTGCATGACAACCCGCACCTTGTCCTCGGCAATGCCGAGAATCTTGGCAAGCTCCTGCTTGGGCCGGACGGCGCCGCCGATCCCCGCGTAAAGCGCGTAGCGCCCGGTATCCGGGTCAAAGACGCCGGTGGCGGCGCGCGGCTCCATCGGGACCCCGGCGATGCGCTGCACCCAGGTCTCGAATTTGACGATGTGAGCTGCCTTGGCAAAAGCTGCATTGGTGGCGGCCGGGTCGCCGATTTCGGCATCGATGGAGATGTTGGAGTTGGCGTCTCCCCGCGCGAGCGGTGCACGCGGATCTACTGCCGTCACAGAATGGGTCACCGCCGGCAAGGGTTCATAATCTACGGTTAGCAATTCGGCGCCGTCTTTGGCTGCGGCCAAGGTCGTCGCCACGACCATTGCGACGATCTCTCCGCAGTGATGCGCCTCTTCCATTGTCATCGGGAAATGCGGTGGGATGAAAGGCGGTGAGCCGTCCTTGTTTTCGAGCCTGATGTCGGCCGGATGCCGCGTACCCACCGAATGCGGGATTGCCTGCAGGCCGTCATCTAGCAGATCCCGCCCGGTCAGCACGGCGAGAACTGAAGGCGTCGCAGTCGCCGTCGCCGTGTCGATCGAGCGAATGCGGGCATGCGCATGCGGCGACCGCACCATCACCGCATAGGCTTGTTCCGGAAAGCTGAAATCGTCGCTGTAGCAGCCCTTTCCGGTCAGCAGCCGAAAATCCTCCCGCCGCCGCACCGGCTGCCCGATCCCGGTCTTCATGGAACTGTGCAAGGTCGATCGCTCCGGTTTGCTCGCCCTCACATACCGAGACGGTGTGACACGAGGCATTAACGATTTTTGCTGTTTTTGCTGTTTTTTGCAGTGAAATATCAGCCACAATCATCAAGTCGTGCCAAAATCCTGCGTCCGCCGAGGCTTGGCAAACCGGAGAACAGCCAAGCTCCCGCTGTTCTTTGGCTCTTTTCGTCGTTCTGCGGAAGAATACAAGCGCGCGTGAATAACAGGATAGGCATGGCTGTGATACTACCATAAAGGTTCGTTTTCCTCAATATTAATTATAATGCATAGTCTAATTTATCGTGATCCGGCTAGCACGCCTGCGGCGAGGGCGCGCACATCGGCGAGGACAGCCTCGACGAGGCCGGGTTTGGCGGTGTTGTCGGGGTTGAGGTTGAGGGCGAGGCGCTGGACGAGGGCCGTGCCGACGGCTGCGGCATCGGCGGCGCGCGCCACTTCGGCTGCTTGTTGCGGGGTCCGAATGCCGAAGCCGACTGCTACCGGCAATTGTGTGAACCGGCGGAGGCGGCCGACCGCGGCGGCGACATCGGCCGCGTCGGCGGAGCGGGTGCCGGTGATGCCGGCGACCGCGACGTAATAGATGAAGCCGCTGGCGTGCTCGACGATACGCGGCAGGCGGCGATCGTCGCTGGTCGGCGTCGCGAGGCGGATGAGGTCGAGGCCGGCCGCGCGCGCCGGTCCGGTCAGCTCGGCGTCCTCCTCGGGCGGCAGATCGACGACGATGACTTCGTCGACGCCCGCAGTCGCGGCGTCCTGCGCGAAGCTTTCCGGTCCGTAACGGTAGATCGGGTTGTAGTACCCCATCAGCACGATCGGGGTCGCCTCGTCGGCGCGGCGCAGGTCGCGGACGAGCGCCAAAGTACGGCGCAACGTCATGCCCGCTTGCAAGGCGCGCTGTCCCGCTTCCTGGATCACTGGGCCGTCGGCCATCGGGTCGGAGAACGGCATGCCGATCTCGATCAGATCGGCGCCGGCCGCGGGGAGGCCACCGAAGAGCCGGGCGGAGGTGTCCGGATCGGGATCGCCGGCGGTCAGAAAGGTGACGAGCCCGGCGCGACCCTCCTCCCGCAGCACCGCGAAGCGCCGCTCGATCCGGCTCACGACCACGCCCCGCTGATGCTCTCCCTCTCCATCCTAGGGGGCGGAGAGGGCCGAGGTGAGGTGTGGGGCGTAGGTCCGAACACCGTGATTGCGGTAATCACAGCCGGACGCCGAGATGGTCGGCGACGGCGAAGATGTCCTTGTCGCCGCGGCCGCACATGTTCATGACGATCAGGTGGTCGCCCGGCAGGGTTGGCGCGATCTTGGCGACATGGGCCAGCGCATGGGCCGGCTCGAGCGCCGGGATGATGCCTTCGAGCCGGCTCGAAAGCTGAAACGCCTCGAGCGCCTCGTCGTCGGTGATCGAGACGTACTGTACTCGGCCGAGCTCGTGCAACCAGGCGTGCTCGGGGCCGATGCCCGGATAGTCGAGCCCGGCCGAAATTGAATGCGCGTCGCGGATCTGTCCATCTTCGTTCTGCAAGAGGTAGGTTCGGTTGCCGTGCAACACGCCGGGCTCGCCGCCGGTCAAGGAGGCAGCGTGCATTCCGGTCTCGATGCCGTGCCCGCCGGCCTCGACGCCGATCATCGCGACATCGGGCTCATCGAGAAACGGATGGAATAGGCCCATCGCGTTCGAGCCGCCGCCGATGCAGGCGACGAGAGTGTCGGGAAGCCGGCCTTCGGCCTTTGCGAGCTGCATCCGCGTCTCCCGCCCTATGACAGACTGGAAGTCGCGAACCATCATCGGATAGGGGTGCGGTCCGGCGACCGTCCCGATCACGTAAAACGTGTCGTCGACATGGGCGACCCAGTCGCGCAACGCCTCGTTCATCGCGTCCTTTAGGGTTGCCGTCCCCGAATGCACCGGCACCACCTCGGCGCCGAGCAGTTTCATGCGGAAGACGTTGGGTTTTTGCCGCTCGATGTCGGTGTGGCCCATATAGACGACGCACGGGATGTCGAAGAGGGCGCAGGCTGTCGCCGTCGCGACGCCGTGCTGACCGGCGCCGGTCTCGGCGATGATCCGACGCTTCTTCATGCGGCGCGCCAGCAGCACCTGCCCCAGGCAATTATTGATCTTATGCGCGCCGGTATGGTTCAGCTCGTCGCGTTTCAGATAAAGCTTGGCGCCGCCAAAATGACGGGTCAGCCGCTCGGCGAAATACAACGGGCTCGGCCGGTTGACATAATGATCGAGGTAATAGTCGAGCTCGGCCTGAAAGCCGGGGTCGCCGCGCGCCGCGGCGTAAGCCTGCTCGACCGCGAGAACCAGCGGCATCAAGGTCTCGGCGACAAAGCGCCCGCCATAAATGCCGAAATGGCCCCGTTCGTCCGGCCCGGCGCGAAATGTATTCGGCGTCTGCAAGTTACCCCTCAGTTTTGACGGCCGGTGTCCAATTGACGGCCGATATCGCCAACTTTAGCATCGCTGTTGGACGAGGGGACATCAAACATGGAAAGCCTGCTTCCCTACACCGGCAAGGAATTTCTCGACAGCCTCAACGACGGGCGGGAGGTGTGGATTTACGGCGAGCGCGTCAACAACATCACCGAGCACCCGGCCTTCCGCAACACCGCGCGGATGATCGCCCGGCTCTACGACGCGCTGCACCGCGATCATGCGGAAAAGAAAAATCTGCTGACCTGCCCGACCGAGTGGGGCGGGTTCACCCACCGATATTTTGTCGCGCCGCGTTCCGCCGAAGAGTTGGTCGCCGGCCGCGACGCGATCGCGGCTTGGGCGCGGCTGACCTATGGCTGGCTCGGGCGGTCACCCGACTACAAGGCTGCTTTTCTCGCAACCTTGGGAGCCAATGCCGAATTTTATGCCCCGTACCAGGACAACGCGCGCCGCTGGTATCGCTACAGCCAGGAGCGGGTGCCCTTTGTCAATCACGCGCTGGTCCAGCCGCCGGTCGATCGAAATATCGCGCCGGGGGCGCCTGGCGGCCCGACCGACGTCTATGCCCGCGTCACCAAGGAGACGGATGCCGGAATCCGCGTGACCGGCGCCAAGGTCGTCGCCACCGGGTCGACCTTGACGCACTTTACGTTTGTCGGGCATGTCGGCTTGCTCCCCGTCCAGGACAAGAATTACGCGGTCGTCTTTCTCGTCCCGACCAATGCACCCGGTGTCAAATTCATCTGTCGCGTCTCGAACGAGCAGCGCGCCGCGATGCTGGGCACACCGTTCGACTATCCGCTGTCGAGCAGGCTCGACGAGAACGACGCGATCTTCATCATGGACGACGTCCTTGTCCCGTGGGAGAACGTCTTCGTTTATGGCGACATCGACAAGGCCAACAGCTTCTTTCCGAGGAGCGGGTTTGTGCCGCGGTTCCAGCTGCATGGCTGCACCCGGCTGGCGGTAAAGCTCGACTTCATTACAGGGCTCATGATTAAGGCGACCGAGACTGCCGGGACGCGCGGTTTTCGCGGCGTCGAAGCCAATATCGGCGAGGTGATCACCTGGCGCAACGCGATGTGGGCGTTGTCGGACGCAATGGCGAAGAGCCCCGAGCCGTGGACCGACGGCTTCGTATTGCCGGGCTCCGAGCCGGGCGCCGCCTACCACGTGCTGGGGCCGGAAGCCTACGTCCAGGTCAAGCATCAGATCGAGAAGACGGTCGCCAGCAGCCTTATTTACCTCAATTCGCACGCCAACGATTTCAAAGTCCCCGAGCTGCGCAAGTACCTCGACCGCTATGTCCGCGGCTCCGGCGGCGTTACTGCGGTCGAGCGCGTCAAGCTGATGAAGCTCTTGTGGGACTCGATCGGCACGGAATTCGGCGCGCGCCACGAGCTTTACGAGATCAATTACTCGGGGAGCCACGAGGAAATCCGGCGTTTCGCGCTGTTGTCGGCCGTCGGGTCGGGCCAATACGAGCGCTGGAAGAACTTCGCCGACATCTGCATGGCCGAATACGATCTCGACGGCTGGACGGCGCCCGACCTCGTCGATCCGGATGACGTGAGTGCGTTGCGTTAGGTGCGCGAATCCGAGACAGGCGGGAAAAAGTTCGTCAATGCGTTGCGGCCCGCGAAAAGTTGAAGGACTGCTTTTGAAAATGGTTCGCCGCCAATTTTTGTTCTTACGGGGCTCTCTTTACCCTCTCCCCCCGCTGGCCGGGGGGGCAGGGCAGGGTGAGGGGGGCCGCCGAGCCATCTGCAGTATCGCCCACCTCACCCTCCCATCGCTGCGCAACGGGCCCCTCCCTCTCTCCCCCGAAGGGCGGAGAGGGGCTGGGCTTTAAGAGCACTGCACTCCGTATTGAAGCAAATTGCCGTCCCGAATCGTCGCGAGTGGGGGCGGCGCCGCTCGCATTGGTTGCGCTTTGCCGAAGCTAGACAGAATTTAATCAATACCTATGTTTTCGTCGCCCTTGCCTATTTCGTACTTGTTTGTGCGGTTCTGCTGCCAATCGGAAACCTTCTTTCTTTAAATTTTAAGTTCGAAATCAACTACAATGAAGGATGGAATGTATACAACACGGACAGGCTGATCCATGGCGAAATCGTTTATGATGACAATTACTGGAGGATAAACAATTACCCGATCGGGTCGTTTCTGATTATTGCAGGCGCCAACGTCCTGATCCACAATCTCTTGTTGAGCGGACGATTGGTTGCGCTGGTCTCCTTCGCTGCGATCGCGGTGTTCGCGGGGATGGCAGTCCGGCGCTTCGGCGGCGGACGATCCGACGCAGTGTTTGGGGCCGGCTGCGCGGCGGGTTTTTGCTATCTGATGGCGCCGACCTGGATCATCGCGGATGACCCTCAGACTTTGGGCGAGGCCGTCATGCTCGGCGCTCTTGTCAGTTACATCGCGCGCGCGCCGGATCGCCTCAACCTGCTGCGCACGGCCTTTCTCGTCGTGCTCGGCGGTTTCATCAAGCACAACCTCGTGGCGATCCCGATCGCGATAACCCTCGATCTGGCCTTCCGCTCACCGCGGCGGCTGCCATTGTGGCTCGGCTCCTGCGCCGGTTTCACGACGGGTTTTCTCGGCCTGACGCAAATCGTCGCCGGCGGCGACTTCGTCGATCACCTGATGTCGCCGCGGCTCTTTGGCTGGTATGGCGCGCGATACCACCTGATGAAATATCTGCGGCTGTTCAAATTCCCACTGACTGTGATCGCGTTGAGCGCATCGCTGTTTCTGGCTACCGATCGCATGATCCTGGCGGCCTGGGGCATGATCTCGATCGTCAGCGCGACTATCGTCTCGGGCTTTGAAGGAACCTCTTACAACATGTTTCAGGACGCCGCGGTGTTCCTCGGGGTCGCCGCCGGTGTCATGATGTCCGAGTTGCGCAAGTCCGAGTTTCGCGGACGATTGGCCAAGGTGCTGTCCTTCACCTTGCCCTTCGTCGCCGCCCAGCCGATTTTGGCAAGAGCCCCCGATGTGGCCGCTCAAGTGTATCACGGCCGTGCTCTCTTAGATGCCGACCGCAAGAGGAATGAGACGTTCTTGGCGGATGCCAAATATGTTGCGGACAGGAAAGGACCGGCGATTTGCGAAAGTCTGCTCCTCTGCTATGTGGCGGGCCAGCCGTATATTCTGGACCCGTTCAACTCGCGACAGTACATACTGTCCAGCAGGCTCGATCAAAGCGAGTTGATCCGGCGCATTGCCGCCCGCGAATTTGCCGTTATCCAACTTCACGCTGATATTTGTGACGATCCGAGGACGCAATCCTGTCATATCCTGCACTATCGGCAAAAGATCGATCGTTTTACCGATGAAGTACTCTACACGGTCGATCAGTATTACAAGATCGGGCGGCGTTCCACGTTCGGCTCCTTTTATATGCCAAAATAGCAGGGTTGCGAACGCCGCAACGCGGCGATAGGGTCCGGGCACAATGGCAGGATCCAGTATTGTGCATTATCGCAGCACCCGTGACCCTCGCGACGCGCCGCCGACCCGCTCGTTTGCCGAGGTGCTGCTCGCTGGTCTCGCGGAAGACGGTGGGCTCTATGTGCCGGACCGGATGCCCGGGCTGGCTGCCGACATTCCCGGCTTTGCCGGCCTGCCCTATGCGGAGATCGCCGCCCGCATCGTGGCCTTGTTCGCCGGCGACGCCTTCCCGCCGGGCGAATTGCAGCAGCTCACCGCTTCGGCCTACGGCCGGTTCCGCCATGCCGCGGTCGCCCCGTTGGTGCAGCTCGACGAGAGCCTCTGGCTGCTCGAACTGTTTCATGGGCCGACCCTCGCGTTCAAGGATCTGGCGCTGCAGTTGGTCGGCCCGATGTTCGATGCGGTCTTGGCCCGGCACTGCGAACACGTCACGGTGATCGGCGCGACCTCCGGCGATACCGGCTCCGCCGCGATCGAGGCGTGCCGGGATCGCGAGGCGATCGACATCTTCATCCTCTATCCGCACAACCGCGTCTCCGAGGTGCAGCGTCGGCAGATGACGACGGTCGAGGCGGCCAACGCGCATGCGGTCGCGATCGAGGGTACCTTCGATGACTGCCAGGATCTCGTCAAAGCGCTGTTCGCGGATATCGGGCTGCGGCATGAGCTGAACCTGTCGGCGGTGAACTCGATCAACTGGGCGCGAATCGCCGCCCAAACGGTCTACTACGTCGCCGCCGCGGTCGCGCTGGGCGCGCCGGCGCGCTCGGTTTCATTCAGCGTGCCGACGGGAAATTTCGGGAATGTCTATGCCGGACACGTCGCCCGCCAAGCGGGACTGCCGATCGATCGGCTGGTAATCGGCACCAACCGCAACGATATTCTCGCCCGGTATTTTGCGAGCGGTCGAATGGCGCTCGCCGCCGTCGAGCCCAGCCTCAGCCCGAGCATGGACATCCAGGTGTCGAGCAATTTCGAGCGCTTGCTGTTCGAGCTGAAAGGCCATAGCGGTGCCGCTGTCGACGAAGCCATGCGGAATTTCCGGCGCACCGGCTCGTTGCCCGAAGACGACCGAGCGTGGGGCGCCGCTCGCCGCTTGTTTTCTGCTCACAAAGTGGACGACACTGAGACTATGGAAACTATCGCCAAGACTTACGCCCGATCGGGAGCGCTGATCGATCCGCACACGGCGGTCGCCGTTGCCGCCTCGCGAGCCGAGATCGCCGCCCATGGGAGGGGCACACCGATGATCGCCCTGGGCTGCGCCCATCCGGCCAAGTTTCCCGATGCGGTCGAGCGCGCTACCGGCCTCCGCCCGGGTTTGCCACCGCCGCTCGCCGACCTTCTCGAAAGGTCCGAGCGGATTGTTGTTCTGCCCAACGAGATCGGCGCAGTGAGCCGGTTCATTCGCGCTCATGCGCGTCGCGCTGGAGCCGCAGCATGACCGCCCGTGTTTCGCGACTGGCGAATGGATTGCGGGTCGCCACCGATAGGATCCAGACCGTCGACACGGTGTCGCTCGGCATCTGGGTTGATGTCGGCACCCGCCACGAACCGGCGGCGATCAACGGCGCCGCGCATTTTCTCGAGCACATGGCCTTCAAGGGCACCGAGCGGCGCAGCGCCCGCGCGATCGCCGAGGAGATCGAGGCAGTCGGCGGTCACCTCAACGCCTACACCTCCCGCGAGAGCACCGCTTATTACGCGAAGGTGCTGAAGGAGGATCTGCCGCTCGCTCTCGATATCCTCGCCGACATCCTGCAGCACTCCACCTTCGACCCGGAGGAGCTCGAGCGCGAGCGCACGGTGATCCTGCAGGAGATCGGGCAGGCCAACGACACGCCCGACGATATCATCTTCGATCACTTTCAGGAGTGCGCTTATCCCGAGCAGGCGATGGGGCGGCCTGTGCTCGGAAGACCGGAGATCATCCGCGAACTGGGCCGTGATGCGGTGGTCGCGTATCTGCGCGACCACTATGGCGCGCGCCGGATGGTGCTCGCGGCAGCGGGAAATCTAGAGCATGAGCGCCTTGTCGATCTCGCCGAGACGGTCCTTTCCGACCTGCCGGCCGAGCGCCCGGTCAGCACCGAGCCGGCGCGCTATGCCGGGGGCGACCGGCGTGAGGACCGGGATCTCGAGCAGCTTCACCTGGTGCTCGGCTTTCCTGGGGTGACGCTGGGCGATCCCGATTATTACGCCGCCTCGGTCTTGTCGACCGCGTTCGGCGGCGGCATGTCCTCCCGGCTGTTTCAGGAAATTCGCGAGAAGCGGGGGCTGGTCTACGCGATCCACTCCTTTGTCCACGGCTATCGCGACGGTGGCTTGTTCGGGATCTACGCCGGGACCGGCGAAGACGAGGCGGCCGAGCTTGCGCCCGCGCTGTGCGAAGAGGCGATGAAATTGCAGGACGGGTTGACGGCTGTCGAGCTGAGCCGCGCCAAGGCGCAGATGAAGGCGGGGCTGCTGATGTCGCTAGAAAGTACTTCCGCGCGCTGTGAACAGCTGGCCCAGCATCTCTTGATCTACGGCACACCGTTCGATCCGCCCGAGGTCGTTAGGCGCATCGAGGCGGTCGATGACGCTGCAATTCGGCGGGTCGTGGCACGCTGGCGGTCGGCCCCGCCCACCGTCGCAGCTCTGGGGCCGTTGAGCCGATTGGAGGATTACGACAAATTGCAGGCCCGCCTCGTCGCCTAAGTACCGATAATAATGGCGCCGCAACGGAAAACCTTCCCGCGACTGTTTCTGTCCCGCGCCGATCCGTATCGGCTGACCGGCGATCGCGTCTTTCTGCGTCCGCCGGAGCGCGGCGATTACGAGGCATGGGCGAGCCTGCGCGCGGGCTCCCGGGAGTTCCTTTCCCCATGGGAGCCGAGTTGGCCGCCCGATGCGCTGAGCCGAGCAAATTTTCGGGCGCGAGTCGCACGTTATGCCGAAGATTGGCGCACCGACCAGGCGTATAATTTTTTCATCTTCGCCGATGACGAGACCCTGATCGGCGGCATCGGCCTGTCGAATATTCGGCGCGGCGTTTCGGAGACGGCGAGCCTGGGGTACTGGGTGGGCGAGCCGTTTGCACGGCAGCGCTACATGACGTCGGCGCTGCCGCCGGTCGTCGACTTTGGTTTCGAGCGGCTCGGGCTGCATCGGCTCGAGGCCGCCTGTCTGCCGAGCAACATCCCTAGCCGCTCGCTTCTCGCCAGGGCCGGGTTTCAGCAGGAAGGCTATGCCCGCGAATATCTATGCATCGCCGGCAAATGGCAGGATCATCTGTTGTTCGGGATCCTGCGCGGCGATCGCAGCGCGCCGGCGAATTGACGCCTGCGACGCGGTCGGATCAGGCGTGCCCGGCCTCGCTCGACAGCATCGTCAGATCGACGCCGAGCTTGGCGAGCGCCCGCTGCCATTTTCGGTCGTGGTCAGGATCGAAAACGATCGCGTCGTCGGCTGGGACCGAGAGCCAGCCATTGGCTTGGATCTCGGCATCGAGCTGACCCGGGGCCCAGCCGGCATAGCCGAGGGCAAACAGGCTCCGACGCGGACCCCGTCCCTGGCCGATCGCGCGCAGGACGTCGAGGGTGGCGGTGAGAGCAATATTGTCGTTGACGACTAGGGTCGCGTCCTCGTTGTAGTCGGTGGTGTGCAGGACAAAGCCGCGGCCGGCCTCTACGGGGCCGCCGTAATGCACCGGCCACGAACCGGCCGCCCCGCTCGGCGAAATTTCGAGCTGGGCAAACAGCTCGCCCATGGTCAGCGACCCGAGCGGCTTGTTGATGACGAGGCCCATTGCTCCAGCCTCGCCGCTGTGCGCGCAAATATAGACGACCGACCGCGCGAAGCGCTCGTCCAGCATCTGCGGCATTGCCACTAAAAGTTCGCCTGTCAGTGACATAACCCTGCCTCGCAACGCAAGCGGCCGCTGGTTACGCGCTTTGCTCTCCCATAGGTGTACATCTTGGCAGGCCCCTTTGTTTGCCGATTCACGTTCAAAAACGCCGCCCGGACGCATCGCCAGCGTAGTTTGCCCAGCCGGACTTCATGTGTTATCGCTCCGCCCCCGAACACCACCCGAGGGATTCTCCAATGACCATTCAGGTTGGCGACAAGATACCATCGGCGACCCTCAAACAGATGACCCCGGAGGGGCCGAAGGACATCACTACCGACGAACTCTTCCGCGGCAAGAAGGTTGCCCTCTTCGCCGTGCCCGGGGCGTTTACCCCGGCCTGCTCCCAGCGCCACCTGCCCGGATACGTCGACAAGGCGGCCGACATCAAAGCCAAGGGTGTCGACGAAATCGTCTGCGTCGCGGTCAACGATGTCTTTGTCATGACCGCATGGGGCAAGGAGCAGAGGGCCGAGGGCAAGGTGCGGATGCTAGCTGACGGCAGCGGCGATTTCGTCCGCGCGCTCGGGCTCGAGCTCGACCTCTCCAAGATGGGGCTCGGCACCCGCTCGAAACGATATTCGATGCTGGTGGACAACGGCGTGGTCAAGTCCCTCAATATCGAACAGTCGCCGGGCCAGGTCGAAGGCTCCAGCGCCGAGTCGATGCTGCGGGCGCTTTAGGGGACCGGCTCGGCGAGCGCTCTACCCGCGAGTGAGCGCGGAGGGCTGCTTTCTTTCCCAACTCTCTTCGGCGATGCGGGCCCGCGCGAGAGCGTCGGCCCGCTCGTTTTCGGGGTGGCCCGAATGGCCGCGCACCCATTCCCAAGTGACGACGTGCCGTGCCGCCGCGGCATCGAGCCGCTGCCAAAGATCGACATTCTTGACCGGCTGCTTGTCGGCGGTCCGCCAATCCCGCCGCTTCCAGCCGTGTATCCATTTGGTGATGCCGTCGCGCAGATACTGGCTGTCGCTGTATAGCCGGACCCGGCACGGCCGCTTCAGCGCTTCGAGCCCGGCGATCGCCGCCATCATCTCCATGCGGTTGTTGGTCGTTTGAGGCTCATAGCCGCTCAATTCCTTTTCGACCTCGCGATAGCGCAATATCGCAGCCCAGCCGCCCGGGCCCGGGTTGCCTCGGCACGCCCCGTCGGTAAAGATTTCGACCTCGGCCAGCTCAGGCATCGAGCCCGTAGCCCTCGATGTCGGTGATCCCGCGGTGGAAGCGCAGCTTGCGCAGATATTCGATGGGATCCTTGGGCCGGACCAATGCCCCCACCGGCTGGTTTAGCCAATCGTATAGGCGGGTCAACAGAAAGCGCAGCGCACTGCCCCGCGCGAGCAGAGGCAGGGCGGCGAACTCGGCCGGTGAAAGCGGCCGCGCCCGCCGATAGCTTTCGAGGAGCAGCCGCGCTTTCGTCACATTGAGACTGCCGTCGGCTTCGAAGCACCAGGCGTTGAGACAGATCGCCAGATCATAGGCGAGAAAGTCGGTACACGCGAAATAGAAGTCAATCAGCCCGGAAACCTCGCGATCTCGGAAGAAGACATTGTCGGGAAAAAGGTCGGCGTGAATCACTCCGGCAGGCAGGTCGTGCGGCCATTCCGCCTCAACCAGCGCAAGCTCGGCCTCCAGCTCGCCGGTGAGCTGGGGCTGCAACTCGGCCGCGCGGGAGCCGCAGGCTTCGTATAACCGCCGCCACCCGGCGACCGAGAGATCGTTCGCCCGGGTCATCCCGAAGGACGCGCCGGCGCGATGGAGCCCGGCGAGCGCGGTGCCGACCGCCGCGCAATGGAAGGGCTGGATACGGCGCGGCCACATTCCGGCGAGGAAGGTCACCAATGCCGCCGGGCGGCCGCACAACTCTCGCAAGGCGACGCCGTCCCGGCCCTTGACCGGGGTCGGGCAGGCGACGTTCTGCACCGCGAGATGCTCCATCAAAGTGATGAAAAACGGCAAATCCTCGGGCGCAACCCGCTTTTCATAGAGCGTCAGGATGAAGTTGCCGCATTCGGTGGTGACGAGAAAGTTCGAGTTCTCGACGCCCTCGGCGATGCCCTTGCACGACAGCACCTCGCCGATGTCGTAAAGCGCCGTAAAGGCTCTGAGTTCGTCATCGGCAACATCGGTATATACAGCCATCGGTTTTTTTACCGCGTCATCACCTGTAGCCGGCACCCAGCCGGCTTGTCTGCGCGGCGCGGCTCGCATACAGTCCGGCAGCGGCCAACCGCCGCTGAGCACTATGACACTAGCAAGGGCAGAGGCAGGGGAGAAAGTATGGACGGTCCGATACCCGCGCAAAAAGAGCCCTACGGCGTCAATGTCGAGGCCGGGAAAAGGTACTTCTGGTGCGCATGCGGGCGCAGTTCCACGCAGCCCTTCTGCGACGGTTCGCATAAAGGCACCGGATTGACCCCGATCCCGTTTACCGCCGAGGTCACCGAGGAGGTTTGGCTCTGCGGGTGCAAGGCGACCGGCGGCAAGCCGTTCTGCGACGGTACGCACAACACCCTGTGAGCCGCCTTCGGCCTGCCCAGGGGGCAGCGCTCCTCGGCATGCTCGCGCTGTCGGGTTGTGGGACGTTCTCGTCCTCCTCGTCAAAGCAGGCCGAGTCTTGCCCGAGCGCGGTCGTGTTGCGGCCGCTCTCAAACACGGCCGTCTTCGGATCCGCGCCTGAGCGCCGCCCCGACAATGTCGCATTTTACGGCCTTCTCAGCGAGGCCGACCTCAAATGCGAATACACCGGCGGCGACGTGAAGATCGTACTCGACGCGGTGATCGTCGGTGAACGCGGTCCGGCCGCCAAAGGAGACGTGCTGGACCTTCCATATTTCGTCGCCGTCACCGGACCCGATCAATCGATCATCAGCAAGCGGCCATTCGCGGTCCGCATCGTTTTCGAGAGCGCCCAGAAACGCGCCGGGGTCACCGACCATCTTGAGGAAACCATCCCGCTCGACGGTCGCAAGGGCTCCGACGTCAACGTCCTGCTCGGCTTTCAGCAGAGCCCGGAGGTCGTCGACTTCTACAAGCACTTCCGCGGCCGCTGACAGCGAGAGGGTGCGACGAGCCTGCCCTATGGGCGTCTTTGGGCCGTGAGGCAGCCGACCTCGAAGAGAGCCGGCTTCCGGAGAGGTTCCAGGCGGCAAACGGTTGATGCCCGAGAGTTGCCCTGCGCAAGCGATTTCCGCTACGCGCCCTCGGCATCGCGGACAGGTCCTGCCTCTCTCGGAAGTTCGGACGGGCCGCACCCCCGAATGACCCTGGACGTGAGCAGTTCAGAAACGAAATGCGCGAGGTCGCCGCCGCGAAACAGATGGCTCGAGATCCCGGCAGCAGTAGCCGCGGCGCAATCCGATTCCTGGTCGCCGATGAGGAAACTCGCGGCGCGATCGACCGGCCAGCATCGGAGAAGATCCAGGATCATCCCGGGAGCGGGTTTCCGCCAGTCGCTGGCGCGGCAATACTCTGGTACGGCTGCTTGGGGATGAAATGGACAGTAGCGGATGTCGTCGAGGTGTGCTCCGATCTCTGCCAACTCGACCGCCAGCTGTGCATGAAGCGACAGCAAATCGTCCTCCGTGTAGAGACCCTTGGCGATACCCGACTGGTTAGTGACGACAAAGACCAAGAACCCCGCGTCGTTCAGCAACTTGATCGCGGCCTTTGCGCCCTTGACCCAGCGGAAGCGGCTGCGGGAGCCGACATATCCGTCATCGTGATTGAGCACGCCGTCACGATCCAGGAATGCGGCGGGCCGCTGCTGTTCCTTTTGTTCTCGCGCCGAAGCTGCGAGGATCTCAGGATGGGGCGAGTTCCCAGGCCGACGTATAAGATGGCCTCTTTTTGGATCATCCCGGTACGGCAACGCGCGGGAACAGCCGCTCTTCGACGAGTCCGCATATGATGTGACCGGCCATGATATGGATCTGTTGGATAAGCGGTGTCGAATCCGATGGGGCATGCAGGCACAAATCGCAGAGCGCGGCCATCTCCCCGCCGGTTCTTCCGGTAAACCCTACCACCGTGAGGCGTTTCTCGCGGGCCGCGCCAATCGCCCGCAAGATGTTCGGCGAACGTCCGGAGGTAGAGATCACGATCAGGACGTCACCGGGACGGCCAAGACCGAGGATTTGCCGCTCGAATACCCGGTCATATCCATAATCGTTGCCGATGGCGGTCAACACCGAGCTGTCGGTCGTCAATGCGATGGCCGCACAAGGCGCACGATCATAATAGAGCCGCGACAACATCTCGCCGGCCAGGTGCTGGGCATCACCCGCGCTGCCGCCGTTGCCCGCCAGAAGAAGCTTGCCGCCGCTGCGCAGCGCACTCGCGGCAACCTCGGCGACGTCCTCAATCACGCCGGTAAAGCCAGGGTCGTCGATCGCCGCCTGAACGGCATCGCGAGATTGGACCAGATAGTCAATGATCGGATTCACCGTACACCCGGCATTTGTCATACGATTGCTGTAAGCAGTTCCTCGGGTACGGGGCCAATGTCAAGCGACGGGCTTTCGCAGCATTGCCTTCGGCTAATGCGCTTCCCGCGCGGCCACGCCCATCAGTGTAGCTAAGCGCTGCGGTTCCTCGATCAACTCGCTGCTCGTGCCGGCGAAAACAATCAGCCCGCGATCGAGAACGATGGTCTCGGGGGCGAGCTCGAGCGCGAGCTGTGCATGCTGTTCGACGAGCAGCATGGCCAGCTCGTCCTCGCGCTTCAGCCGGTCGAGCCCGGCCAGTAGGGCATCGACGATAACCGGGGCCAAGCCTTCGAGCGGCTCGTCCATCAGCAGCAATTTCGGGTTGCCCATCAAGGCGCGGCCGATCGCGAGCATCTGCTGCTCACCGCCCGAGAGCTGATTGCCGTGATTGCGCCGGCGCTCGGCCAGCGAGGGGAAAAAGTCGTAGACCTTGTCGAGCGACCATTGTCCCGGCTGCTCGGCAACCGTGAGATTCTCCTCGACAGTCAGCGACGGGAAGATCTCCCGCTCCTGCGGCACAAAGCCGATGCCGAGCCGGGCGCGCCGATACGGCGGCAGCCCCGAGATGTCCCGGCCGGCAAAGCGAATGCTGCCGCCGTGCAATCGCGTATGGCCCATCACTGTGGCAAGCAGGGTCGTCTTGCCGACCCCGTTGCGCCCGAGAACCGCCAGCGTCCGGCCCGGCTGCAACGCCAGCGAGATGTCCTCGATAATCATAGTCTCGCCGTATCCGGCAGAGACATGTTCCAGCACCAGGCCGCTCATGTCGGCACTCGTTCGCCGAGGTAGACCCTACGGACCTCGGGGTCTGCTGCGATCGCCTCCGGTGGACCTTCGACGAGGACGCTCCCCTGGACCAAGACGGTGATCCGCTGCGCCAAACGAAAGACCAGGTCCATGTCGTGCTCGATAATCAGCACCGCGATGTCGGGCGGGAGGCGCTCGATGACCTCGATGATCGTGCTGCTGTCGCTCGATGGCACCCCAGCCGCCGGCTCGTCGAGCAGCAGAACCTTCGGCGACAATGCGAGCGAGACCGCAATTTCGATCAGCCTCTGCCGGCCATAGGCGAGCGTACTAACCGGCCGCAATGCTTCGTCTTCGAGCCCCAACCGTTCGAGCAAGGAATGGGCTTCCTCGATCGACGCGCGATGATGGCCGGCTGGGCGAAACAGGCCGCCGCCGATCCCTTGCCGCTCGCAAACCGCCAGGGTCACGTTTTCTAGAACGCTCAGGCGGCGGAACAGCGCAGTGACTTGGAAGGTGCGGACGAGGCCGCGCTTGACCCGTGCGGCTTGCGGCAAGTGGGTGATGTCGGCGCCGTCGAGACGGATTTGCCCGCCGCTCGGCTGCAATGCGCCCGTCACCAGCTCGACAAAAGTCGTCTTGCCGGCGCCGTTCGGACCGATCAGGGCGTGCCGCGCGCCGCGCTCCAGGCGAAAATCGACGGCGTTGGCCACCGTCAGCGCGCCGAAGCTCTTGTGCAGTCCGCGGGTCTCGAGCGCCGGCTCATTCATCGGCGGAGAGGTCGACCGCGCGGCGTTCGCCGCTGCCGCCGCGGGAATGCTCCAGCATGCTCTTGACGATGCCGTCGGCGCGCCGCCCGTGCTCGGCGATCTTTTCGAGATTGCCGGTCAGCATCCCGACGATTTCGTCGACCTCGGCGCGCTCATCCTCGGCCAGCCCGGCGATCCCCGGCGCCGCCGTCTCCTTCAGCTCGTCCAGCAATTCGACCGAGAGACCCGCGAAATTGTTGACGAAGTTGAGCGGGTTCTTGATCTCGTGAGCGATGCCGGCGGTCAATTGGCCGAGCGAGGCCATCTTCTCGGCCTGAATCAGGCCCGCCTGTGCGGTTTTCAACTCGGTGAGCGCTTTCTCGGCGGCATCGCGGGCGGCATGAATCTCGGCTTCGGCGGGCTTGCGTTCGGTGATGTCGCCGTAGATCAACACAAACCCGCCCGACGGCACCGGGTTGTGCCGCACCTCGATGACCCGCCCGTCGGGCCGAGTGCGCTCGGCCGACCATTGGGTGCCGACGATTTCGGTTAGCCGGCGTACTTCCTCTTCGACATCGACGGCACCGTACTCGCCATGGGTGGCGAGATAACGGACATAATCGGCAAGGTTTGGACGCTCGGCCAACAGCTCGTCCGGCAAGTCGAGAATCTGCTGGAAATTGTGGTTCCACGCGGCAAGCCGGAGCTCGGCGTCGAACATCGCGACCCCGTCGCCCATATTGTCGAAGGTGACGCGCAATTCGGCCTGACGACGGCGGATCTCGTCAAGCAGCCGGGCATTGTCCATTGCGATGACCGCCTGCGCCGCGAAGCTTTGCAACAACGCGATCTGTTTGTCGGAGAACGGCTGGACTTCCGTCCGATTGCACGACAGCACGCCGAGCAGCGTGCCGTCCTTGCGCAGCGGCAGCAGCAGGTTTGTCCGCACCCCGTGCGCGGCGACCGCGCGGGCGATCCGATCATCGAGCTGCGCCAGGTCGGGGACGTGCACCCAGCGCACGCCCGTCATCGCGCAGCTGGGTTGTGGCGGACAGCACACCCCGCTGCCGTAGCCGCTGGTCGAGCCTTCGGGATAGCCGTGTGTCGCGGCCGCGCGGAATAGCTCGCCATCGAACAAAAACAAGCTCCCTAATGTCGCGCCGCACAGCGTGTGCGCTTTGTCCAAAATCGCCTCGAATACGGGGCCGAGATCACCAGGCGAGGAATTGATCACCCCCAGTACCTCCGCGGTCGCGGTCTGCTGCTCCAGCGCCTCGCCGAGGTCGCGGTTGCGGTTTTCCAGTTCCCCGAATAGCCGGACGTTCTCGATGGCAATGGCCGCCTGGTCAGCGAAGGTCTCAAGGAGCTCGATCTGGGTGGCGGTGAAGGGTTTGACCTCGCGTCGTCCGCAGAAGATGACACCGATTGGCCTACCCTCGCGCAGGATAGGTACCCCGAGTAATGACCGATACCGCGCCACCGATTGCAGCACCTCGCGCGAGCGCGCGTCGTAGTCGGGTTCGGTCAGCGCGTCCTCGAAATGTACCGGCCGCCCATCGAGAAAGGCCCGGCCTATGACGAAGTTCCGCGCGGCCGGCCGCGGGAAGAGGCTGTGAAATGCCGTCGTCTCCTCTGGCGACATGCTGTGGGTGGCCACGAGGTGGAACAGCCCATTCTCGAACCGCGCCACTGCGCTAAACTCCGCTTCGCAGACTCTGCCCGCGCTCCCAACGATCGCGTCGAACACCGGCTTAACGTCGGTTGGGGAGCGCGAGATGACGCTCAGGATCTCGCTCGTCGCGATCTGCTGAGCCAGCGCCTCGTCGCGCTCGGCGGTGCGATGATCGAGTTCGCGCTGGAGCGCGGCCACGATCTGCTGCAGATCGGACGCCGCATCGTCGAGCATTGTCATTCGGTCCGTCTCGCCTACACGGGTGCCCACTGGGACCTCCCAACGGTCGACGGTTCGGCTGCCGAGCAGCCGGTCGCCACGACCGAACGGACACACGTATTACGCGCGAGATTACGCGTCTGCCGTTCGCCCCGCCAGCGATGTTAGCTCCGTTGCGGTGAAGCCGATCGCCGCTTGGACTTAAAGCCCCAAATAGAACGGCGAACGAGCTTCTGAAACCTCAGGATTTGGCGGATGCACTGCGCCTTTCGCTTACCGGCCCTTACCTTTCGGCTCGCACGACGGCACCTGATCCTGCGGTATCGGATTACCTTTCGGTGCCGGTACGCCCGCGTCCAACCCGGCCTGCAGAAGCCGTGCGTATACCCCCGCGGTGTCTGCGCATAGCATGAACCGGTTCCTCACGAGGTTATCGATCGCATCCATTACCGCATCGCGATACATGACGAACGCCATGAAGCGGAGATTTTCGGGCAAAGGTCCCCACGGCGTCTTGACGGCTTTGGCAGTCGCTCTTGTGACTGTAGGGACCGGGATAGCCGCAACCTCCATTGCGGACGCGCGCACGACCCAAATCCAAATCCTCTCGCGCACCACTGCATTCGGTGGATATTCGTTTCCTGGAGTAGGCCAGTACGAGGTGATCACTGGTATTGCGACTGGAGAGGTCGATCCGAAAGATCCGCAAAATGCGGTGATCACCGACATTGAGCTCGCCCCGAGAAACACGAAAGGGCACGTCGTCGGTGTTTCCCCTATAGTTCGTTGCCGCTCGCGGCGGTTAACTGCCCACAAACGGCAGGCTGGCTGGAGTCCAAAATCTCGCCTTATTTAGGCCAAAGTGCAATCAGGAAAGTTGAAGACGTCCCGGGGGCGGCTGCTCGTCACAGTCCCAGATAGAATTTGCGGACCAGTTCGTTGTTGTTGAGCTCGTCGGCGGAGCCGCCTTCGAAGGCGATCTTGCCGTGCACGATGACGTAGCCGCGGTCGGCGATGCGGACGGCCTGGTTGAAGTTCTGCTCGGCCATCAGCACGGTCAGCTGGTAACGGTCCTTCAACTCCTTGATCTTCTCGATCGTGCGCTTGACGAGGACCGGGGCGAGGCCGACCGACGGCTCGTCGATCAACAGGATCTTGGGCGCCGACATCAGCGCGCGCGCCAACGCCAGCATCTGCTGCTCGCCGCCGCTGAGACTGCCTGCCAACTGGCGCCGCCGCTCGCTGAGCACCGGAAAGGTCTCGTACGACGAGTCGAGATTGTGCGCGATCGCGGTGCGGGCGAGCGGGCGAAAAGCGCCCAACAGCAGGTTTTCCTCGACGGTCAGCTTTGGGAAGAGGCGCCGGCCTTCCGGCACCAGGCTGATCCCGAGATCGACGATCGCTTCGGTCGAGCGGCCGACCAGATCGTGCCGCGCGCCGTCGATCTCGGCGACGATCGTCCCGGCGGTGGGCGGCACGATCCCCATCACGCATTTCATCAGGGTGCTCTTGCCGTTGCCGTTGGTGCCGAGCAGCACCACTGTCTGGCCGGGTTCGACCGACAGCGACACGTCCTCGAGCACCCGCACCGCGCCGTAGCCGGCGTCGAGGCCGATTACCGAAAGACTACTCGCCAAGATAGGCCCTCTCGACCTCGGGGTTGCGGATCGCCTCCTGCGGCAGCCCATCGGCGATCTTCTGTCCCGCGACCAGCACGACGAGCCGGGTCGAAAAGCTCATCACCGCGCGCATGATGTGCTCGATCAGGACGATCGTGATGCCCTGTTCGTTGAGGCGGAACAGCACGAGGAGGATCTCCTCGACCTCCGAAGGCGAGAGCCCGGCCATCGCCTCGTCGGCAAAGAGCAGCCGCGGCGCGCTGGCGACGGCGCGGGCGAGCTCGAGCTTGCGCATCTCGACCTGGGTCAGGTCGCGCGGCAAATGCAGCGCCTTGTCGGCGAGCCCGACATCGGCGAGCAGCTCGCGACAGCGTTCATCGATTGCGGCACTGGAGAGATGCGCCCCGTGCCGGGCATTGACCGTGTAGAGCAGCGGGATCCGCAGATTGTCGACGAGATTGAGGCTGCGGAACGGCTTTGGCAGTTGAAAGCTGCGGGCGAGCCCCAACCGGGTGCGCCGGTAGGCCGGCATGCCGTCGATGATGTGCCCGTCAAACACCGCGCTTCCGCTGTCGTGATGCAATGTGCCGGAGAGGCAGTTGACGAGCGTGCTCTTGCCCGAGCCGTTGGGCCCGATCAAGCCGAGCCGCTCGCCGGCGGCGACGGTGAGGTTGATGCCGTCGAGCGCGACAAAACCGCCGAAGCGCTTGCCGAGCCCGCGGACCTCGAGGATGGAAGCGGGCATCAGCGGAGCCTGGCGCGCCGGCGGCTCTGCACCAAACCGACGATGCCATTGGGCGCAATGACCACAAAGACGATCAGCAGAACGCCGACGATCAGCAGGTTCAGCGCCGAGGAAATCGTCACGGTAGCGAGCTGCTGGATCGTGCCGAGCAATACCGCGCCGATCACCGGGCCGATCCAGCTGGTCATGCCGCCGATCATCGGCATTGCGACACTGTTGACTGCGTAGGAGAGATTGAAGCTCGAGGCCGGATCGAGATAGGTGACGTAGTAGGGCAGGGGAGCTCCGGACATGCCCATCAACGCGCCGCTCAATGTCGTAGAGATGAGCTTCAGCCGCAATGTCGGCACTCCCGCCGCCTCGGCCGCCTGCTCGTCGTCGCGGATCGCGTTGAAGCCGAGACCGAGCGTCGAGCGCTCGATAGTCCGCGCGATCGCGACCGAGATCCAGGTCAATGCCAGCATCAGCGAATAGAGATATTGGATGTAGCTGCCATAGATCGGCGATTGCTGCGGTCGAATGACATAAATGCCGCGCGACCCGCCGACAAAATCCCAGTTGACGATCAGCGTCTGCGCGACAATCGCCAATGCCAATGTGGCGATGGCGAAAAACACGCCTTTGAGCCGCAGGGTCAAATACCCCATGCCGAAACCGACAATGCCGGACGTGACGCCGCCAACCAGCATCATGACCGGAAGGGGCAGGGATGTGAGCTTGTGCAGCACGACCGCGGCATAGGCGCCAACCGCAAAAAACGCGCCCGTCCCGAAATTGGTGTACCCGGTGTAGCCGCCGAGAATGTTCCATGCCGTCGCCAGCACGATGAACTGCAGCACCTGGTAGGCGGCGAAGAAATAATACTCGTTGCCGATAAGTCCGCGCGTCAGCAGCAGAAACGCCGATGGCGACAATGAACGAGACGAACCCAAAATTTCCCGGTGCCCATATCCAGGGCCCCGCTCCCAAGCCCCTCTCCCGCATTGCGGGAGAGGGAGGGGCCCAGCCCGAAGGGCTGGGAGGGTGAGGGTCTAATTGTGTTCGAGGGCGCGCAAAATAGTCTCGACCACGCCATTGCCATTGGTCAGAATATCGTTGTTCCAGAACCGGAGCACATTCCACCCCTGGTCTTCGAGCCATGCGGTTCGGCTTGTGTCCGCTGCGTTGTCGGAATGCTGAGCACCATCGACCTCGATCACCAGCTGGTGCTCGGTGCAGGCGAAGTCGACGATGTAGCGTCCAATTGGGTGCTGTCGGCGGAATTTGTATCGCATCAACCGCCGATCGCGCAACGCAGACCACATTCGGCGCTCGGCATCTGTCGGGGACTGCCGTAACTGGCGCGCTTTCCGATTGGGCATGAACGGATGTTATTGGCTCCCGGTAAATAAATCGCAGAGGTACCCTCACCCGCCTCGCTGCGCTCGGCACCCTCTCCCGCGGTGCGGGAGAGGGGCTGTGGCAGCGGTTCCTGCACATTGTTAGCGCCCGAGGATGCCGGCGGGGCGCACGGCGAGGGTGAGGAGGAGGAAGCCGAACGCGACGGCCGGCGCCCAAGAGGGGCCGTAGAATGTCGCGGTGATGCTTTCGACGACGCCGATCAGAACGGCGCCGGCGAGCATGCCGGGAAAGCTGGTCATGCCGCCGAGCACGCAGATCGCGAAGATCCGCCCGATATAATCGCGGCCGATAGACGGCTCGACCGGCTGGATGATGATCAAGAGGGCGCCGGCCACCGAGGCGGTGGCGATCGAGATGCCGAAGGCGATGCGCTTGACGCGGCTCGGGTTCGCTGCCATCAGCTGCAGGGCCAGCCTGTCTTGCGACACCGCAAGGATGGCTCGGCCGATAAAGGTGCGCCCCAGGAAGACCTGCAGCACCGCGAGCATCAACAGCGAGACCAGAAACGGGACCAGCATGCGCAACGGCAGGTCGACAAAGCCGAAATGCAGGCTCGGACCGATATAGGGGGCTTCGACAAACCGGTAATCGACGCCGAACACCAGGATCAGCCCGACCTCGCCGACGAACAACAGGCCGAAGAAGAAGGCCAGACCCTGGATCGACTCCTCGCCGCGGCGTTCGAACGCATAGTAGTAGATCTGGTAGACCGCCATGCCAACGAGAAAGAATGCGGGGGCCATGACGACGCCGATCAGGATCGGGTCGATGCCGAAATTAGAATTGACGATGTAGGCGACAAAGGACCCGAGCATGATGAAGGCCGGGTGGGCGATATTGACGATGTCGAGCATGCCGAAGGAGATCGTCACCCCGACCGTGACCGCGGCATAAAACCCGCCGAGCAACAAGCCGGAGACGATCGCGTTGACCGCCAGATCGAGGGAAATCATGAGGGCGGATGGGGCAGCGGCGCTCTCGGCATCTTCATCCGCAAATTCGGGTCGCTTCGGCGAGACATTAGAGCAGCATCGGCGGCGCCTGTTAAGGCCCGATGCGGACAAGCTCTCAACCGACGGTAAGCGGGCTAAGCCTTACGTGGAGGTCGAATGCAAGGGTTTCAGGCCTTGCTCGACGTGGCCGGCCGGCACGGCGGAGCGATTGCGGCGCTAAAAAAACGCGGGCACGAGGCCCGCGTTCATCGAAAGTGGTCAGCGCTTTTGCATACTGCGGCCTTTTACAGGCCGCCGCACCCAAGCAGCTCAATCGGGGTTAGTCTCTCGCGCTGGTCAGGTCGACGTCATTCCGGCCATAGACCGCAAT
This sequence comes from uncultured Alphaproteobacteria bacterium, assembly GCA_963700195.1. Taxonomy (GTDB): domain Bacteria; phylum Pseudomonadota; class Alphaproteobacteria; order ATCC43930; family CGMCC-115725; genus AP-15. The sequence goes on along the minus strand of CAVOWQ010000010.1, from coordinate 117,206 downwards.
GCATCCGGTCAAGCAGCCGGGGATCGCGTTGTTGGCCGGCAACGGGACAAATACCCAATTGTTCGAGGCGTTGGCGGCAACCGAATGTGCGCTGCCGGAGGGGTGGCCAGGCGGCGGCCCCAACAGCGGGGTCACTCCCGGCACATCAAATGTCGGCACGATCTGGTCGAGGTTTTGGCTCGTTCCGTCGATTACCCCGAGGAGCCCGGCACCCTGATCCGTGGTCGAAAGGGCGCCCGAAGTCGAAGTCGCCAAGTGCGGCGAATAGGGCGTATTTTGCGAGCCGGTATACCAATGATCATCGCCGGAATTGTACCAAACTTCGTCCGACGAGCCGATACCGGAAACAAAAGCATAGATCCCATTGACGTCGATGATCACCTGCACCGGGTTGGCGCTATCCGGATCGGCGCCGAACCACGGGACAGCCGGCGGTGTCGTAAACGACGCTGCAGCCTGCCAGGAATGTCTCATTCCTGGGGTTTAGGGAAAGACCGGCCGGCATGCAAAATGGCACCGAAAACAAGGTTTCGACGCTTGCCGTCAGCGGGTTGATGCGCGCAATTGCTCCAGTCGTGCCTGGCGTGGCGATTGTTCCGGATGTCGAGGGGATCGATTGGTAAAACCGTTGCGTTCCCGGATCCCACACCGGCTGTTCCGCACCGTTCGTCGCAAAATTGAAAACGATTTTGCTTCCCAGAGTCAGCGAGCAATTGGTGCCGACCGAGATCAGGGTCGCGAATGGTGGGGTCTCTGCGTTGTTGACCACGAGCAACAGCCTGTCCTTCGGGTCAAAGGCCATTTCGTCCGCACGAGTCGTACCGCCTGTATTAACGTCGCTGACCTGTGTGCCGCTAGGGAGCTGGAAGGAAAGGACGCGGCTCGGGCCATCGCCGGCAAAGAGGCATGTTCCAGATCCATCGGTTGCGACGCCGTTAGGCCCAGAGATATTGTTATTGACGGCAGTGCCAGCCGTGTTGAGTTTCACTCCGGCAAACGGTGGCGATGCAGTGATCTGCTTTACGAACGCCCCGGTCTTGGCGTTAACGACATCGACCGCCGAATTCGAACGATCGCCGAGATAGTACGTTTGGTTCGTCTGGTCGACAAAGCTGATATCAAAGCCGTACATTCCGCCGGTCGTGTTTGTCCCCGCGACCGGAACGGGGATGGCGGAGAGCAGCCTGACGGGTCCGCTGTTTTCCGGCGAGCTTTTGACCGTTTTTTTATCCCCGTCGGCCCAGGCACCAGTGCCCACCACCAACAGGGCCGGGCCGACCACCGCCGCGACGGCCCAGGAGTGGAGATATTTCTTTAACAAGGGGCGCAAGGTCCTGTGCGCTCGAAGCATTTTGTCCTCCCATTTAGCGTGGTTTTCAACTGGCGCCGGCCCAGATAGCGTCCGGCGCGTGTAGGCTCGCCCGCTTTCGACAAAGAGTCAACGCAATTTGATCCGTTTTTTGACGTATTCTACTGTCTTGATTTAGCTTAGGTTGTGGTTATGTTTCCGTTATATTGGGATTTTGTAATCTGAGAGTGCCTACAATCTACGTCTCTCGAGACATCGAATGGCCGAGCCGATGCCAGAAAGCGAGCCGCCGCTTGAAGATCCTGCTGGTTGAGGATGATGGAGAGAATGCCGATTACGTCGCGAACGGCCTTCGCGAGGAAGGCCACTTGGTCGCCCAGGTGGCAAGCGGTGCGGAGGGCCTCATTTGCGCAATGGGCAATGGCTTCGATTTACTCATCGTCGATCGGATGGTACCCGGTCTCGACGGGCTAAGCCTCGTCAAGAGCTTGCGGCTGGCTGGCCATCACACGCCGGTTCTGTTCCTGACCGCGCTCGACGGCGTCGAGGATCGGGTCTCGGGGCTAAACGCTGGTGGCGACGATTATCTGGTGAAGCCTTTCGCTTTCTCCGAGCTCGTTGCGCGGGTCGCCGCGTTGGGGCGAAGACCGCGCACAACCGCGGCGGAGACCAGGCTGCACTTGCTCGATCTCGAAATCGATCTATTGTCGCGCACGGTGCGGCGTCGCGGGCAGCTGATCGAGCTGCAGCCAAGGGAATACCGCCTGCTCGAATACCTGATGCGCCACGCTGGTCAGGTGGTCACGCGCACGATGCTGCTCGAGCACGTCTGGGACATTCATTTCGACCCTCGCTCGAACATTGTCGAAACCCATATCAGCCGCTTGCGCAGCAAGGTCGATAAAGGCTTCGAGGCGCAGCTGATCCATACGGTTAGAGGGGCAGGTTATTGTGTCCGCTGCCCTGCCTAGGGTCCTGCGCACCTCGAGCTTTCGCGTCACCTTGCTCTACGCTGGGCTGTTCGGCTGTTCAGCCCTGATTCTGCTTGGGGTGATCTATGGGTGGACCGGTAGGTACATGGCGAGCTCGCTGGATGCAGCGATCGACAGCGATATCACTGAGCTTGAGGACAGTCTGCGGACCGGGGGCCATGAGGCGCTGACAGCGCAAGTAAAGGAACGGCTCCAGGAAACGCCGAACGGTCCGATGTTTTATTTGCTTCAGGATCCAGAGGGAAAAGTCATTGCCGGAAATATTCCACCCCCTCATAGTGGAGAAGGTCGCGTCGATTTAAAAGTTCCTAGACCGAATTCACCGAGTTTGGCTGTTCAGGCGCACGGAATTACTTTACCGGACGGCGAGTATTTGATGGTGGGAGTCGATGCGCTTCCGCGCCGTGAGATGCACAAGCTCATTGTGCGGGTGTTCGGGTGGAGCTCTGCCATCAGCCTCGTGCTGGCGTTCGGCGGCGGGGCGCTGATGAGCGGCAGTTTGCTACGGCGCATTGAAACGATCAGCGAGGCAGCGCACGACATTATGGCCGGCGACTTCTCCAAAAGGATCACTGTCCGCGGCACCGGCGACGAACTCGATCATCTGGTCGCGAGCCTCAACGCCATGCTCGAGCGCAATGAACTCGCGATCGAGAGCGTGCGCCAAGTATCAAACGACATCGCGCACGATTTGCGCACGCCGCTGACCCGGCTGCGTCAGCGGCTCGAGCTCGCGCAGCGACGGGCGCGATCGGTGGAAGAGTGGCGTCGCGCTTCGGAGGGGTGCATCTCCGACATGGATGCCATCCTGGAGACCTTCGGCGGATTGCTGCGCATCGCGCAAATCGAGAGCGGCATGCCGGCGCGCCGTTTCGCCAAGGTCGACCTCTCGGAGATGTTGCGCACGGTGATCGAGGTCTATCAGCCGATGGCCGAAGAAAAAGAACAGCCGTTTACCGCCGATATCGCCTCCGGCCTCACGGTTTGGGGCGACCGCGAGCTCCTGGCGCAGATGATTGCAAATGTAATCGAGAATGCAATGAAGCATTCGCCGAAGAGAGCATCCATCAGCCTTGTAACCAGCGAGTCGGCAAGCACGATAGCCGTCGCGGTGAACGATAGCGGGCCGGGAATCCCGAGCCGAAGAACGCGTTCGTGTGTTCCAGCGCTTTTACCGCCTGGAACGCAGCCGCAGTACGCCGGGAAATGGACTTGGTCTCAGCCTGGTCGAAGCGATCGCGGCGCTCCATCAGATCGGCATCGAGCTCACCGACAACGCCCCCGGCTTGCGTGTCACGCTGCAATTTCACGCGTTTGACCAACGCGCACTTGCCGGAAATCGGCTCGCTAGGCCCCAGCGAGGAGCCGCCCTTGCGGCGTCAGGCTGGGCTCCGGCCAGAACGCCATGACAAACTTGGTGCGGGTGATTAAGCGCTGGCGACCGCTGCCGCGTCAGGCCGGGATGAGCGGCTCGCCGCGCATGTATTTACCGCGGCAAAACAGCAATGTCGGCTTGGCTGTGTAGGCGTAGCGCTCGACGTGGCCGATGAAGATGATGTGGTCGCCGCCGTAATGGCGGTACTCGTTGCGGCACTCGAAATGTGCGGCGGCGCCGATCAGCACCGGGGCGCCGCATTCCGGGATCACATGGTCGATCTCGGCGAATTTGTTTTCGTGCGTGCGGGCGAACTTGTTCGACAGCTCGATCTGGTCGTGCGCCAGGATGTTGACGACGAAATGCGAGCCCTCCTGGAAGGCCGGAAGGCTCTGCGCGTAGAGCGAGGCGCTCCACAGGACGAGCGGCGGCGTCAGCGACACCGAGGTAAAGGAGTTGGCAGTTATTCCATAGAGCCCGCCTGCCTTGCTGCGCGCAGTGATGATCGTCACGCCGGTCGCAAAGGTGCCGAGCGCGCTGCGGAAATCGCGCAGGTCGAAGCCTTCGCCCGGAGGTGCTCTGCACCGGCGCTGCGTGGCTGCCGGGTATCTCGTTGTGGAGGATCTCGTCAGGCACTGCCGCCCCGCGAAAAGCCGTCACAGCGGCGCGTCCGGCGGCAGTCCGAGCGCCACCCTGCCGTATATCGCGCCGTTGACGTCCCAGTTCAGATGGTAATGCGCATTGGCCGCGTGGACGTCGCGGAACGCGCGCTGCATCGGGTTCCTTTGATAGATCGCTCCGCCGCCGGTTGCGGCAAAAAGAAGATCGACCGCCTTGGTGCACAAGGTCGCGGCAAACGCGCCGTCGCGCCGGTAGCGCGCCCGCTGCTCGATGCTGGGCACCACCCCGGCCTCGGTGATCCGCATTGCCTCGTCGCAATCGCGCAGTGCGATCGCCTCGGCCGCGTCGGCAAGCGCCGCCGCCTCGGCGAGATGGACCTGGATATTGGTGAAATCGGCGATGTTCTTGCCGGTATAGGCGCTCAATCTGTTGCGGGTCGTCTCGGCGAAGTGCTGGATCGCGCCGCGGGCGATGCCGAGCGAGACGCCGGCGATAGCGTAGGCGAACAGACTTACCGCCGGCAGCTTGTACAGCGTTCCGGGATTCAATTCGCTGCCCCGATTGGGGCCGCCCTTGATCCGCTCGGTTGCGAGGGTGCGATAGGCCGGAACAAAAATGTCGTTGACCTCGACATCCTTGCTGCCGGTCCCGCCGAGGCCGATCACCTGCCATGTGTCGATGACCGTGTAGTCGCGCGCCGGCACCAGGAACATGCGGGGCTCGTTCTGTCCGGTCTCCTCGTCGCTGACCACGGCCCCGAACATGTTCCAGGTCGAGGCGTCGACCCCGCTCGAAAACGGCCAGCGGCCGCTGAGGCGATAACCGCCCTCCACCCGCCGCGCGCGGCCGCGTGCAAAGATCAAGGCCGAGCTGATCAGGCTGTCGGGCGATTCGCCCCAGATTTCGTCCTGCGCCTCGGGATGCCACATGCCGAGCAGCCAATGATGGGCTGCGAGGTTGGCCAGCACCCAGGCGGTCGAGCCGCAACCCTGGCCGATCACCGCGGTCAGCTCGTACAACGCGCGATAGGGCAGCTCGCTGCCGCCGACCCGGGTCGGCTGCAGCATACGGAAGAGACCGCTCGAATGCAGATCGGCGATCGTCTCGTCGGGCAACCGACGAAGCTGCTCGGCCCGCGGGGCGCGCTCGCGCAGAACCGGGATCAGCGCCTCGGCGCGCGCCAGCAGCTCCTCGAAGCGCGGCGGCGCCGCGCGCTGGTCGGTCTTTGCCTCGGGCATTGCGCTCCTCTCCCGGATGGGCCAGCCTGTGCTATCCTACTCCTCGCATCGCAACTCGGCGATATTCTATTCAGCTGGGGTTTCGTCAAGCTTCTCACCGCCGCGGAAGGGGAGAGCGCCCGCGGGCCGGGCGCGTGCCAGGGCTACACCGTAAAGGGATTACACCGTAAAGGGGATCGATTCTGATGTACAAATCGCATGGTTTGGCCGCCGGGGTGCTCGGTTTGGCGATCGGCATGGCCGGGAACGGAACGCCGGCGCTTGCCCAGGCCAATGTGCAGGTCGGTACGCTGAGCTGCAATGTGGCGGGCGGCTGGGGGTTTGTGTTCGGCTCGTCGAAGGCGGTCCGCTGCACCTTTGCGCGGGGCGGAGGCCGGCCGGAGCACTATGCCGGCTCGATCAACAAATTCGGCGTCGATATCGGCTATACGCAAGGCGGCGTGCTGGTTTGGGGTGTCTTCGCGCCGAGCGGCGGCCTCGCGCCGGGAGCGCTGTCGGGCAATTATGTCGGTGCGAGCGGAAGCGCCACGGTCGGGGTCGGCGTCGGCGCCAATGTGCTGGTCGGCGGCTCCAACCGCACGATTTCGCTGCAGCCGGTCAGCTTCGAAGGGAACACCGGTCTCAATGTCGCTGCCGGGATCGGATCGATCAGCCTGCGCTATCAACCTCAAGTCGGACACCGGGGCCGGTAGCAACAACGCCGACCGGTGGCGCGTCCCATGCAGATTGATCACAGGTTGGCTTCATCTCTCGGTCATCCATCGGCGCTATTGTTGGCGAATGATCCTCGGGCGACCGGGACCGGGCGGCGACGCCCGAAATACGGCGCTCGCGGTGACGTTCTCTTGGCGCCGATGTTCCGCCTCATCTATTACCTCTACGCCCGGCGGCTGGTCCGCGATGTCGGGAGCCGGCCGATGCCGCGCCACGTCGGCATCATCCTCGACGGCAACCGCCGCCACGGCCGTTCGCGCGGCATCACCGAGCCGAGGGAGGTGTACGACCTCGGTGCGAACAAGCTCGACGAGATCCTCGAATGGTGCGCCGAGCTCGATATTCCGACGGTCACACTTTGGGTCTTTTCGACCGACAACTTCCAGCGGCCGGCAGCCGAAGTCTCCGGCATCCTGGCTTCGATCGAGGCCAAATTGACGGCGCTGGCCTGCGACCCCGACATCCACCGCCGGCGCGTTCGGGTTCGCGCGATCGGCTGCCTCGCGATGCTCCCCGAGCCGGTGCTCGCCGCGATCAGGGCGGCCGAATGCGCCACTTCGAGCTATGACGGGCTGGAGCTCAACATTGCCGTGGCCTATGGCGGACGCCAGGAAATCACCGACGCGGTGCGCGCTTTGCTGTGCTGCGTGGCTGAGAAGCAGGCGACCTTGGCCGAGGCGATCGATGAAGTCACCCCCGAAGCCATTGCCAGCCATCTCTACACCGCGGGCCTGCCCGACCCCGATCTGATCATTCGCACCAGCGGGGAGATCCGCCTCTCGGGCTTTCTGCTTTGGCAGAGCGCCCATAGCGAATTTTATTTTACCGACGTCCTGTGGCCGGCCTTCCGCAAGATCGATTTCCTGCGCGCCATCCGCTCCTTCCAACAGCGCCGCCGCCGCTTCGGCTGCTGAGCCGATTGACGCCGCAGCCCCGACGCGAGTAGGCCTTTTCCGGATGAGCGATCCCAACGGAGATTCCCGATGCCTGTAGCGGCAATGAACCATTTCACTGTGTTGAGCGACGACCTCGAGGCCACCCGGCGCTTCTATTGCGATCTGTTCGGCTTCAAGGTGGGCTGGCGGCCGCCCTTCCAGTTTCCGGGATGGTGGCTCTATGCCGGCGACGACACGCCGATCTTGCACGTGATCCACAGCAAGGATCTGCCGCAGGACCGCGGCGGCGTCCTCGACCACATGGCGTTCTCCGCCAAGGACCTGCCCGCCACCGTCGCGACCCTCAAACGCGAGGGCATCGATTACGAGCTGCGGCGCCTGCCCGGCGGCGGCATCTGGCAGCTGTTCTTCCACGACCCGTGCGGCGCCAAGGTCGAGTTCGATTTCGAGAAGAACGAACCGGCGCCCGAAGGCCACGTCGACGGCCTGACCCTCACGAACCCTCACCCGCCAAGCCCCTCTCCCGCAATGCGGAAGAGGGGGCCGAGCGCAGCGAGGCGGGTGAGGGTTGTCTCCGCTTTACTCCGCTGCTCGAGCGCCGAGGGCGGCGAGCCGCTGTTGCGCGTCGAGCACGGTGGTGTCTTGCCCCGCGGCTTCTTTGAGGCGGAAATCGAACTCGGCGGTGTAATAGGGCGGCTCGATGCCGAGCCGCGCCGCTTCGCTGTCGCGGGTGTCGTGCCGCACGAAATCGCAGATCAGCGACTCCTTGACCGCGAACACCGCGTCGCTGCCGAGATACTCGTCGCGCCGGTCGAAGATGTGGGTCGTGACCGGCTCATAGCCGTCGGCTGAAACGACGAAGTGGATGTGCGCCGGGCGCCACGGATGGCGGCCGGTCGCGCGCAGCATCGCTCCGACGGGCCCGTCGGAGGGGATCGGGTAATTCACCGGCAGCACGGTGCGGATCAAATAGCGGCCCTCGGCGTCGGTGCGGAACCTGCCGCGCATGTGCAGCTCGCCGCTCGAGGCTCTCGTCCTGCGAATCGTAGAGCCCGCTCGATTGGGTCTGCCAGACATCGAGGAGCGCGCCCTCGATCGGCTGGCCGTCGAGGTCGAGAACCCGGCCGCTGACGAGGGTCGGGGTTCCGGTCTTGTCGAGCCGGGCGATGTTGCCGCCGGCAGGCAATTCGGGCGCGCCCAGCCGATGAAACGGGCCGAACACCGTCGATTCGGTCGCCCCGTCGGGTTTGCGGTGGTTGATCAGATCGACCACCATCGACACCCCGAGGGTGTCCGAGAACAGGATGAATTCCTGGCGCTTGTCGCTGCACATGCGGCCGGCTTCGGTCAGGATTTCGATCGCCTGAAACCACTCCGCCTCGGTCAATTCGACCTCCTTGACGAAGGCGTGCAGGTGCCTGACGAGGCCGAGCATGATCTGCCGCAGCCGCGGGTCCGGCGTCTGCGAGAAACGCTGCAGCGCCTCGGCCGTGATGTCGTCTTCGGTTTTGTTGCGCTGCCCGGCATCGCCACTCTCCCTCGTGCGGTTCGCGAAGAGATATAGCGGAAACCGGCGGGCGCCGCACTGAAAGTGCCCCTCATCTCTCCCCGCCGGCAGGAGAGATGAGGCGACATCGGATGACCGGATCAGACGGCGTCGGCGACTTTCTGGCCGTTGGGACTGCCGAGCCCGGTGCAGGCATCCCATCCGGTGGTGGCCGCAAAGTCACCGTTATTGCCCTGCGTTATATCATGCAGGGCTGTCGCATTTACGTAGAGGTGGGGATTGATGAACCCGGCCCGCTGGGCCTTTGCCGCATTGATGCGCGCGAGCAGGCCCGCCCATAGTGGCGCGACCGCGCTCGTTCCGCCGATGACCGTGTTCTGGCCGTCGACCCGCACGTCGTAGCCGGTTTGCGGGTCGGCGTCGCCGCAGACATCGGGGACGCCCCGCATCGCCAGCGCCTGTGTTCCCGCCGTGGGTCCGCGTGACCTGCAGCCCCTCCTGGTATGGCGGCAGCGCAAAAAAGCCGCTGACGCCGCCGCCGGTCGCTCCGTTGCCGGGGCCGTCGTTCCATACCGTCTCTTGCGTGATGGCAGGTGCCGGAGGCTTGCAGATTGGTGCCGCCGCAAGCCAGAGCAAACGGGCTCGACGCCGGGAAATCGACGTGATCGGCATCGTCGCCGACTCCGTCATCCGACCCATCGTCGCCCGATGCCACGCACACCGTGATCCCCATGGTGGCCGCAGCCTGGAAAGCCTGGTCGAAGGCGGTCATCGCCTGCTGGGTCCAGGACGATTCGGGGCCGCCCCAGCTGATCGAGATGACCGACGGCTTGTTCGTCGTGTCGTGGATTGCCGCGGTGATCGCGTCGAGGAACCCGGCATCGGTGTTCGGCGCGAAATAGACGACGATCTTGGCGCCGGGCGCGATTGCCCCGGCGACCTCGATGTCCAGCATGACTTCGCCGTCCGGTCCATTGCCGGAGCCCGTCGGATGGTTCTTTGCATGGTCGACCGATGCGGCGAGCACTCTCGGCTGGCTGACCTGCAATCCCGAGAAATACCGCTGCAGGTCGGCGGTGCGATAGCCGCCGCCGAGCTCGATGATCGCGATGCACTCGCCTTGCCCGGTGCCGGCGGGAAACCCGTACAGTGCAGCCAGTTCGGTCGGCGTAAAGGATGCGGAGGCCGCAGCGGCGGCATGCCACTGCACATTGCCGTGCGTGGGGCGGGTGCGAAAATGCGGGCGTGCCTGAGGCCGATTGTCGAGGCCGAGCACGGCAGTAACCACTCCATGCAGCTCGTCGGGCAGATGGATCGCCCCGGTCCTGCCGCGATAGGAGCCGCCGGCATGTTCGAATTGCTGCAACTCCACGCCAAAAGCGTCATTGAACTGGGCCACGGTGCCGGAGAGCACGACCGAACGCCTGCCCGGGTGCTCGTCGACGACGGCCAGACCGTGCTGGTTCGCGAATTGCTTGACGGCTTGGATATCGGTCGAGTCCGCCCCGAATTGCTGGTCGTACTCCTCATGGGTCAGGTGCCGCTCGGACTTGTCGCCGGCGGCGATTTTCCTGACCCTTTCCTGTAATGCGTCATGCTGACGATGGCGCAGGACCAAGGTGACTTCCAGCCGCTCCGTCGGATCGGCTTTTCCGATCGAACGTGCGCCCGGCAGCGGTTGCCTCTCGCTGCCAATCAGCGGATTCTTTGGCATAGCTCCACACTCCTTAGGTTGTTGACATGTGCCGCGCAGGATCTGCAAACGGCTCTGCAACGGCACGAAGCGGCAGCCGGACCGAACTCGAATTTTTCTCTAGACGTTGGTTTGTCAGGCCGGGATCGCCAAACGACCTGACGAAATTAACTATGCCACAAATATTCGTTAAAATCAAGCGCCATCGCTAATAGCCGCGCCACAACTTGCATTGTAAATTTACGCGGCCGCGGCAAAAGCCGTTTTGAGCCGATCGTACTCGGCGCGCACGATGTCGGCGCAATAGATGCGTTCGAGCCGCCGCACGGTGAAATGACCGCGCGCGACATCCTGGAAGTGCTCGATAAAGGCGAGGTTGACCGCCGCACCGCCCACTGCGCCGACCACGGCGACGGTTTGCGCAGCGATCTTCTGAGAGACGACGACGCCGAAGCGCGAGGCGATCTGCGCGAGGAAGCGGACGAGAAACGGCGCGCCCTCGCGGATCGCGCCCTTGTTCAACGCGAAGTCGGCAACCTCGACCAGACCGCGGGCGAGCATCGCGCGGACCGCGAAATAATCGGTCTCGACGCCTGTCTCGTCGGCCGGAGGACCGCCGAGCGCGAACACTTCGAGGCAGGCGAGCCCGGCGCGCGGGTCCGTCAGGTCCTCGCCTTCCTGCTGCGCGATCGCCGCGATGGCGCGCAGCATGATCGTCGTCGAAACCGGCAGCTCGACCGTCAGGGCGGCGAGCCCAAACGCGCCGCCGATCGCTCCCGAGGTGCAGGCAAGCCCGGAATGAAGCTTGCGGCCGCCGATAAAGCGGCGGTTCCGCAGACTGTACAAAGCGACGTCGAGCGCCCGCTCCAAGGCGTGCTTCGCCACTTTGGCGACCGCCGTCGAGGCTGCCGCCGGCAATGCCCGCTGCACAAACCCGGCCGGTTTCCCGGCAAGTCCCGCAAGCCGCCCGGCGAGGCTCGGGCTTTCGAGCCGCTGCACCGCTGCGGCCAACGCTTGGCGGTCTGCAGGCGATAAATTCATGCCCTGTAGCTGAGGGTAGGCGCCCCGCCGCGCAAGAGCGCCAATCGAGGGCAGAGACTAAAGGCGCTGTCGTGGATATTGTTCGTCACCCGCTTGTCGAGAGTAGCGATGAAGATCTTCTACGGCTGGATAATTGTCGGCGCCGGCATCGTCATAACCTGCCTCGGGATGGGCACGATGATGTCGCTCGGCATCTTTCTGCAGCCAATGTCGGCGGCGACCGGCTGGTCCCGGACGAGCATCTCGACGGCGGCGCTCCTCAATTTCCTGTGCATGGGCCCGGCCTCGTTCCTCTGGGGGGCGCTCTCCGACCGGTTCGGAACCCGAGCGGTCGTGCTCGCGGGCGGCGTGCTGTCGGGGCTGGGTCTCGTGGCGGCGAGCCAGGCCGGCACGGTCGGTCAATTCCAGATCCTCTTCGGCATGATCATCGGTGTAGCGGCAGGCAGCTTCTATGCACCGCTGACCGCCACGGCGACGCGCTGGTTCACCCGGCATCGCAGCCTTGCGGTGGCTCTGATCTCGGCCGGTTTCGCGATCGGCTCGATGACGATATCGCCGTTGGCGCGTTGGCTGATCACTGATTACGGCTGGCGCAGCGCGATGCTGACGTTGGGCGCACTCTCCTGGGTTTTCATTATTCCTGCCGCGTTGCTGGTGCGCAAACCCCCGGCGTTGCCGCGCGCCGCCGCTGCCGCGGCCGGCGTGGTCTCCGCCGACCGCGAGTTCACCGTGGCGCGCGCGCTGTGCACGCCGCAATTCGCCGCGATCTCATTCACCTACTTCGCGTGTTGCGCGGCACATTCGGGGCCGATCTTCCACATGGTCAGCTACGCTATCGACTGCGGCGTGCCGGCGATGGCCGCCGCGACCGTGTTCGGCGCGGCGGGTGTGGCCTCTCTCAGCGGCCGCGTCATCGGCGGCCTCGCGGCCGACCGCATCGGCGCCAAGCGCATGATCGTCTTCGGCCTCGCCCTCCAGGCCATCTCCGTGAGCCTCTACGTATTCACCCGCGACCTCGCGAGCTTCTACGGTCTCGCGCTGATGTTCGGTTTTTCGTACGGCGCGGTGATGCCGCTCTACGCCATTCTCGTGCGCGAATATTTCGGCGCTCGGATCATGGGAACGATGTTCGGCGCGGTCAACATGGCCTCGACCCTCGGTATGGCGATCGGCCCCTGGACCGGCGGCTGGCTCTACGACGCTTACGGCAGCTATTTCTGGCTCTATATCGGGTCGTTCGGCATGGGTCTCGGCGCCGTCGCAATCGCCTTCACCTTCCGCCCGCCGCGCGAAATTTCACTGGGGCTAGTCACGCAAAGCGCGTAGCTCACGCGCCGGGGGCTCTTCAGGATGAGGCAAGTTATTGATGGCAGGAAGAAAACACCTCATCCTGAGGAGGTCGCCCCCGGGTCCGCGCATCGCGCGGCCCGAGGACAGGCTCCGCGGCCGTCTCGAAGGACGCGCTGCGCTCCTCCAGCTCTGTTAAATTCTTAATACCGGAGATGTCACAATGACAGAATCAACCCAGCCAATCAAAATCGACGGCTATCACGCGCATGTCTATTACGACCCCGCGACCCGGGCGCGCGCCGCGCAATTGCGGGAAACGATCGGCGGCGCGCTCGGGGTCGAGGTCAGGGAATTGAGCGACGAGCCGAGGGGCCCGCACCCGGTTCCGCAGTTTCGGTTTATGTTCACGACCGCGCAGTTTGAGAAGATCGTGCCGTGGCTGATGCTCAACCGGCAGGGCCTCGACGTTCTCGTCCACCCGCTGACCGACAATTCCTATGACGACCACTCGCGCTATGCGGTGTGGCTCGGCTCTCCGGTGCCGTTGAAGCTCAACCCGACGAGCCGCGCCTACCGTGCCGAGCAGTACCCGACGCCGCGCTGAAAACCGGGCCCGCTGAAGTATTTGCAGGATGGGTAGAGCCGAGAGGCGGAGCAAGAATCATTCGGCAACCGAGCCACCCATCTTCCCCGGCAAAAGCCGGGTCCATTGTTCCCACCGCACGAGCCGGTAAGGGTCTGCAATCGCTTGAGAAGTTCGGGGCCGCAGAAGGGTCTGCATACTTGCGCGCTCGGGACCATTGAAGAGCCGTTGACCAAGGCCTGGTGGAGATGCTCCGTCTGGCGGCCGGCGGAATTCGTTAACGGCAAAGCTTTGCGGCGGCCCGTTTGTCGATCAGCGGATAAATAGGGTGATCAGAGACAACTGAAAACCCAGCCAGAACAAGAACGCCAGTGCGATCGACGCGAGCAGGGCGCCGAGCAAACCGCATTCGAGTTTCGTGGGCTCACGCTTCTGCTGCGAGGCGGAGGCCCGATCTCTGAGAACCGCGGAAAAATCAGCCATGACACTTTCCTTTCGGGATATGGGGAGTTACGACGGATTTCTTTAAATGACTAACGCTCAATTATGTAGTTTTGGTTAGTGTCGCGCGCCGGTCGGATCGGCGTGGACCTTCCATTGCAGCGCAGCGCCGCCGGTTCAGTTGACGTGTCAATGCCTGATTCCAAAATTTACTAAGATTTACCCGACTTAATTTGACGCAGCCGGAACGCGGCTTACCTGATCGGAGGGCGCGAACGAGTTTTCCTCGCAGAGGATCTGCAGCTCCGGGGATCTCTGTTCGAAGATGCCACCCGGGCCACCTGTCGCAGTGAGCGGCCGATTGGCGTCGCCCCCCGAATTTACCGAGAGAGACCAATGAACGACCTCAAAAGTGCACTAGCCGTTATTTGTTTGGCGATGCTGCTCGCCGGATGCGCAGGGTCGTCGCGGTCGGGGACGCCGACGCGGGACCCAATCCGGGCGGCGGGTTTTACGATGGGCCGAACATTAATGTCGGACAGATAAACCCCAGCCGCGGCGGTTTTCACTATGCGCCGTACACGAGCCTGGGACAGGCGTACCCCTAGGAGGGCGCTTGCCATCGACGTCGCCATCGCGCGGGAATGGGATGATAGCGGGCGAGTTCGATGTCATCGTGGTTGGGCTGGCAATGCCGTCATGTGCGCCGCACTGAGCCGGCCGTGCGGGTGGCGGCTGTTAAGTATTTGTAGCTATTAAGTATTTGTAGTTAAGTATTTGTAGTATTTGTAGGATGGGTTGAGCCCAGCGAAACCCATCATCGCTCTCCGAAGCCGCCCTCCAGCTTCTCCGGGCCGCCTGTCCGGCGCCGCAGCTGATCCCACCGCGCTTGGTCTCCGATCGGTCGTCTGTGGAGAACACCGTTTAACGCCATTTCGTGCGCTACGGCGATAATGTCTCTGCGTAACTCTTCTTGGCGAACATTGAACCACTCCGTGCCGCCACCAGCCCGTCGCGCGGCGTGCCGGCGCTTTAACTCCGTCTCCACCAGAAGCGCCACTTCGCGGCTGAAGAAGAAGCAGAGCGTGACAATACGGATAAACCGTGGATTTCCCGTCTGCAGATTGCCGTGTCGATTGCGGATCGGCGACACCAACCTTTATGTAGCCATCATCAATAAGGTACAGCATCCCAAACGTAGTTGTGTCACCGGCCGTCGCGATCATGTGTAGACACGTGTCGTGCTGCTGTTTTTCCGGCGCGCGGAGCAGGTGGTAACGGCGGGTCACCTTCACCTGTGGCATCAACTCCATGGCGACCTGACAACGATGCGTTGGATGATCCGAAAGGTATCATAGGATTCGAGAATTTTCCGTAAAGCGTTGTCCGTGACAGCCGGTCAATGCTTCTCCGCTGCCGCACCGTACTTGCCATTCCGGCGTCGCCGCGCTACTCCCTCCGCAGCGAATGAACGCGGAGGGAACGAGATGATTGCGGGCGAATTCGATGTCGTCGTCGTCGGGGCCGGCAATGCCGGCATGTGTGCGGCGCTGGCGGCGCGCGGGGAGGGGGCTCGGGTGCTCGTTCTCGAAGCGGCGCCGTTTGACGAGCGCGGCGGCAACAGCCGGTTTACCGCGGGGGCGCTGCGGTTTGTCTATAACGGCGTCGACGACCTCCTGAAGCTCTGCGACCTCAGCGAGACCGAGCTCGCGACCAGCGATTTCGGGACCTATACCACCGACCAGTATTACGACGATCTCGGGCGGCTGACCGACTATCGCAGCAATCCCGACATGGCCGAGCTGCTCGTCACGAAGAGCCAGGAGACGCTGCTGTGGATGCGCAGCCAGGGCATCCGCTTTGCGCCGATGTATTCGCGCCAGGCCTTCAAGCATGAAGGCAAGTTCGTGTTCTGGGGCGGGCTTGCGCTCGAAGCCTGGGGCGGCGGGCCGGGGCTTGTCGAGGGGCTCTTCAAGGCGGCCGAGGAGCGGCAGATCCAGGTCGCCTACGAGGCGCGCGGCGAGGCGCTGATCGCCGACGATGACGGCGTGCACGGCGTCGTCGCCAAGGTCGAGGGCAAGACCACGCGGATCCCGGCCAAGGCCGTCATCCTCGCCAGCGGCGGGTTCGAGGCCAATGCCGAGATGCGCACCCGCTATCTCGGCCCCGGCTGGGACCTCGCCAAGGTGCGCGGCACCCGCTTCAACACCGGCGCCGGCATCAAGATGGCGCTCGACATCGGCGCGATGCCCTACGGCAACTGGTCCGGCTGCCACGCGGTCGGCTGGGACTACAACGCGCCCGAATTCGGCGACCTCGCGGTCGGCGACAATTTCCAGAAGCACAGCTACCCGTTCGCCATCATGGTCAATGCCGACGGCGTGCGGTTCTGCGACGAAGGCGCCGATTTCCGCAACTACACCTATGCCAAATACGGCCGCGAGATCCTCAACCAGCCGCATCAGTTCGCCTGGCAGATCTTCGACCAGCAGGTCGTGCACCTGCAGCGCGACGAGTACCGCATCCGCCAGGTGACCAAGGTCACCGCCGACACGATCGAGGGGCTGGCCGACAAGATGGCCGAATACGCGCCGGTCGATAAGGCGCGGTTTCTCGAAACCGTCCGCGAGTACAACGCCGCGGTGCAGCGCGACATCCCCTACAACCCGACGGTCAAGGACGGGCGCACCACCAAGGGCCTCGCGATCGACAAGACCAACTGGGCGATGCCGATCGAAAAGCCGCCCTTCGAGGCCTATTGCACGACCTGCGGCGTCACCTTCACCTTTGGCGGCTTGCGCATCGACACCGACGGGCGGGTGCTCGACACCGCGCAAAAGCCGATCCCCGGCCTCTACGCCGCGGGCGAGCTCGTCGGCGGCCTCTTCTATTTCAACTACCCCGGCGGCACTGGCCTGGTTTCCGGCTCGGTATTCGGCAAGATCGCCGGCACCACCGCCGGAACTGCAGTCCTGCGGCGGTAGGGAGAATGTTGTTGCGATTTTCGTATCGATATGCTAATATTCCCGATCGTGACCTATGAACGCTAGCTGTTAATTCGCTGCAAATAACAGCGAAAACAGCGGCATCCTCGCCCTAACCCCGGTTGGGAGGGCGAGGATGCACCATTGTCAATTAGCGATAGTACCAGGCGTGATGCCAATGGGGGCCATAGCCCCATCCGTAATGACGCCAGTAAGGATGATGATGACGCCACCTCCAGGCATGCGGTCCACCCCAGCAATGCCAAGAGTATCCGTTCCACCAGCACCGCGCTTCTGCCGGTTGAGCGAAGGCAGCGGTTCCGATCGCCAAGGCGGCGAGCGTCGCCAGGACGAATTTCCTCATCGCTTTACCTCCTCGATGCTTGTCACCTGAAGGCATAACGAGAAGGCAAGTCGAATTACTCCCTTTAACCACAAATTTTATTGGGATCGGAGATTGCCGCCAGCATGGCCTCCACCACGGACTGCGGGTCTGTGGCCCGCATCACCTCGCCCATGACCGCAACTCCGCGCGCTTCGGCGGACAAGCAGAGCGGTGCGGTCGCAGCATTTATCCCGCCGAGCGCAATTACCGGGCCCGGTACCTGCGCGACGATCTCGGCCAAACCGCCGAGACCGATCGCCGGGCCGTAGCCGGGCTTGCTGGCGGTGATGAAAACCGGGCTGATGGTGACGTAATCGGCGCCCGAACCGAGCAGCGCCGAGGCTTCCTCGGCGGAATGCGCCGATGCGCCGATCAGCCCGCCGGGAAGTCGGGCGCGGGCGGCTGCGGGGCTCCCGGTGCTCGGCAGATGCACCCCGTCCGCGCCGGCCATCACCGCCGCGTCGATATCCTCGTGAACGGTCACGGTTGCTCCCCAGCGGCGGCCGCGCATCACCAGGGCGCTCAGCAAGGCGCGGCGTTCGGCTGGCGGCAGATCCTTCTCGCGCAGGCTGAGCCACCGGCAACCGCCGGCAAAGATCGCCTCGGCGAGCTCTTCGAGCGGCTGGCCCGCCTGCCGGCGGTCCGATATGACCAGCAGCGGCGGAACCGGAAGCCTCACGCCAGGTCTTTCTTACGGCCGCGGCGGAGCAAGAAGCAGCTCGGCTTCGATCGTCACCCGGACCATCGCTTCGCCGGGCTCGGCGACCGGCGCCGCCATTGCCATCGCGGCAAGACGCGGCGCCGGCCTGCCGCCGGTTTCGGCATTGCCGACGCGCACATCACGGAACCGAACGACGGCCAGATGCATGCGGTCGGCAATCGAGGCGGCACGATGGTCGAGCGCGGCAAGGGCCTCGGCGGTCAGATCCTCCTCGGCGCCGCGGACCGTCTCGGGCGAAATATCGTAGGTCAGGGACGAGGTCGACAGACCATCGGATTGCAGCGCACCGGCCAGCTTCAGCATCGAATCCGCGTCTTTCCCGGTCAAAATCACCGATTGGCTGCCGCGCCAGCGGGTGGGGCCGTTCTGCGGGCGCTCCTCGCCGACATTGTAGGAGCCGGTCTCGACCCGCACGCCCTGCACCTGCCGCGCGCGATCGAGCGCCGCGGCCATCCGTCGATTGATCGCCGCCTGGACCGAGCGGGCATCCGCCCCGGTCTCCTCGACCCTGAGCTCGATGCGCAACAGGTCGCGGATTACCGAGCGCTCCGCCGTCTGGCTGAGATGGAGCACCGTCATGCGTTGGTCCGCATCCTGCGCCAGCGCGTGGGCCGACGCGAACAGCGCGACGGCGATCGCGAGAAGTACCCTCACCCGGCGCCTCGCTCCGCTCGGCATCCTCTCCCGCATTCCTATTATGATCCCAGGTATCCAGAGCGTCATTATGGATCAGTTGGTCGCGCGCGGCTATTACCGAGGGGCAGGCGGGTACCGAGGGTAGGCGGGATTGGATGGAGAAGCCGGGTTTGCGCGCGCTGGTCACACGGCCTCGCGAAGATGCGGAGAGCTTGATCGCGGCCTTGGCAAGCCGGGCCATCGAGGCGCTTGTCGAACCCTTGATGGAGATCCATTGCCAGGTGCCGGAGGCGCTCGACCTGAACGGGGTACAAGCCATCCTGTGCACCAGCGCCAACGGGGTTCGAGCCCTGGCGCGGGCGAGCGGCGAGCGCCGTGTGCCGCTGTTGGCGGTCGGTGACGCGACGGCGGCGCGTGCGCGCGCCGAAGGTTTCGATCGTGTCGAGAGCGCCGCGGGCGACGTCGGAGATCTCGCCCGCTTGGCGGCGGCGCGGCTGCGCCCGCAAAACGGGCCGCTGTTGCATGTCGCCGGAAATGTCGTTGCCGGCGATCTTGCCGGCTTGTTGCGTGCGCAGGGATTTACCGTCGAGAGACGTATCCTCTATGAGGCTCGGGCGGCGGCTGCGCTGAGCCCGGCGGCAGTCGACAGCTTGCGCGCGGGTGCGATCGCCTTCGCGCTGTTTTTCTCTCCGCGGACTGCGGCGATTTTTGCTAGGCTCGCCGATGTCGCCGGGGTCACCGAGTGCTGCGCAAAGGTTACCGCGCTATCGATCAGCGGGGCTGCCGATGCTGCCCTCGCCGGACTGCCGTGGCATGACAGGCGCATAGCCGAGCGCCCTAATCAGCCGGCCTTGCTTGATGCGCTCGACCAAGTGCTCGGTCGACGGCGCGAGATTGATCAGGAATAACGGAACGATGTCAGAACGGGAGAGCGAAGAGGGCCCGGCAGAAGGCGGCGCGGTGCCTGTGGAGCCGGGCTCGACGCCGGCGGTCGAACCGGCGAGGCCCGGTGAATCTCCCCCGGTACCTCGCTTTGAATCTCCCCGTAGAGGCGCTCGAGCGGCGGTGTGGCTGGCGGGTTTGCTGATCCTGATCCTCGCCGGCGTTGCCCTGTCGCCTTTTTGGGCGCCGCAAATCGAGCCGCTCCTCCCGTGGGGCGAGAACCGCGACGAATACGCGGCGCTCGCGGCGCGGGTGGCGGCGGTCGAGGCGCGTCCCGTCGCACCCAACACGGGCATCGATGCCGTCCAATCGGCGATCAGCGCATTGTCGCGCCGTGTCGACCAGCTCGACTCGCGGCTGACCTCGCTAGAGAAGCGGCCGACGCCCCCGAGCGTCGATACCGATGCGATCAATTCGGCTGTGGGCGCGCTGGGGCGCCGCGTCGATCAACTCGAGGCCGCTGGCAAACCCGACCTCGGCCCGATCCGGGCCGGTGTGCAGCAACTCGAGCAGCGGCTCGCTGCGATCGAAACCCAATCCGCTTCGCGGATGGCGAGCGAAACTGCCGCTTCGAAGGATATGCAGCAGGAGCTCTCCCGCGTCGGCAAGGTCGAAGGCGAACTCGCGGACCGAGTGGCGGCGCTCGAGCGCGAGGCACAGTCGCAAAACAGGGCCGAGCTTCGGGCCGACGGGATGTTGGCGCTGCTGCTGGGACAAATGCGCGAGGCGATCGAGCAGGCACGGCCGTTTCCGACCGAGTTCGATGCGTTCGTCAAGTTCGCTCGGGGTTCCGACCTCGCCGCCGCTGCCGAGCCGCTCGCCGAACCCGCTCGAAACGGCGTGGCAAGCCGAGCCGTTCTGGTGAAAGGCTTGGCCGAGTTGGCCGGCCGGATGGCCGTGGCGAGCGAACCTGCCGTCCACTCGGATTGGCGCGAGCAGACCCTCGCCCGGTTGCGCGGCCTGGTGACGATCCGCCGCATCGATGGTCCATCGCACACAGGGTCCGGCGGGGGGTCCGACGGGGGGTCCGAGGGGGTGGTCGCCGCCGCCCAAACCGCGCTTGCCCGCGGCGATCTGGCGGGCGCGGTGGCGGCGCTCGAGCCGCTGACCGGGGCAGACGCCGAGGCGGCGCGCCCTTGGCTGCTCATGGCCCGCGAACGGCTCGCCGCGGAAGCGGCGCTCGACCACGTTCAGGAGCTGCTGACGGAGCGCCTGGGCAGCCCTCCGGCTGCTCCGGGTGCCGCCCCGGCCAAGCTTCCCGACGAGCCGGAGAAGGCGAGAACACGATCGTGATCCGCGGCCTTCTCGGCCTTCTCGTCTTCGCGGGGGTGATCACCGCCGCGATTTTTTTCGCCGATCATCCCGGGCAGGTCGAGATCGTGTGGCAGAGCTGGCAAGTAGAGACCTCGGTCGGCGTGCTCGCCGCCGCCGCGGTGCTCGCTGGCTTGGCGATTGCTCTGCTCTTTTGGCTCGTGTCTCTAATCCTCGATAGCCCGCGCGCATTTCTGCGGCATCGGCGCGAGCGCCGGCGGCGCGCCGGCTACCGTGCGCTAACTCGGGGCATGGTTGCGGTCGCAGCAGGTGATCCGCACGAGGCGCAGCGATGCGCCAGCAGAGCCGATGCGCTGCTCGCCGACCCGCCGTTGACCCTGCTCCTGTCGGCCCAGGCGGCTCAGCTCCGGGGCGACGAGACGGCGGCCAAAAAGTTTTTCACGGCGATGCTCGACCGCCCCGAGATGGAATTTCTCGGACTTCGCGGTCTCCTCAACCAAGCAATGCGTGCCGGCGACCGAGGAACGGCGCTGCGCCTGACCGAGCGCGCCGCCACTTTGCGTCCGGATACCGCCTGGGTGGTCGATAACCTGTTCGAGCTGGAAGCACGCGAAGGACGATGGGAGGCGGCCCAAGAAACGCTGGCGCAAGCGGTCAAGCGCCGGATCATTCCGCGCGAGCGCGCTCGGCATCACCGCGGTGTGATTCTGTACGAGCTCAGCCGTGTCGCGCTGGCCAGCGGCGACCGCGCGCGCGGGCGAAATTTGGCGGCCCAGGCCCAGGCGCTGACGCCGGATCTTGCCGCTCCGGCAGCCCATCACGCCCGACTGCTGGTGCAGGATCGCCGTACCGGACCTGCGGCAAAAGCCATCGAAAGCGCCTGGCGGACGATACCCCATCCGGATCTCGCGCAGGTTTACGCTGCGATCCACGACGGCGCGCCACCACTCGACAGGTTCAAGAGCTTCGAGCGGCTCGCGACGCAGAACCACGATGCGCGGGAAACTCATCTGGCCGTGGCGGAAGCGGCGCTCGACGTGCAGCTCTGGGGCGAGGCGCGCCGCCACCTCGAACAGGCGCTGAGCGCGCCGGCACCGCCTTTTTTCACGAAATCGCCAACCCCCGCTCCCTTCTCCATAACGCCCGCCTCGGACGAGGACACCAGGCCGGCCGGCCCGACGCCACGTCTGTGCCTGACGATGGCGCGGCTCGAGGAGGCGGAACATGGGGTCGGCCGCGAGTTCGCGCGAATGGCTCGACCGCGCCGTCACCGCGATGCCCGACCCACGTTATGTCTGCGCCACTTGCGGCGGAGAGAGCCTCGAATGGAGATCGCTCTGTCCGCATTGCGGCAGTTTTGACGCGCTGGCGTGGCGGACACCCGCTTGGGCCGCGGCCGTCAGCACTCTCCCGATTTTGGCAAAACCGCCGAGTGCCGAAGAACGGGAGTTGTCAGCCGGGCACTCAGCGAGCGGCTGAGAACGGCACGCCCTTTTCCAGGTCTAAAACCAATGCCGCCGCGGCTTGCCGATATACTGTTCCAATGCCGCAAGCTGCTGGGTGCGCTGCGGGTCGGGTCCCTTCTTGCCGCGATCCCCCTCATAGGTTGTGATGATTTGTTCTTTCAACAGGAGGAATGCGGCGCCGACGCTGTTTCCAGTCGTTGAAAGATTCAAGTCGGGCGCTTCAGCGACAAACACCTTGTCGCCCAAAGCTTCAATCAGCACGGGTATCGGCTTGATGAGGTCGTACCCTTGGATAGAGTCAATCGCCAATTCGATCCTCTCGATTTTGGTGGCTTTGGGCGGTGGTTTTGGCGGAGGAGCAGGGATGTCCGGTCGTTCGGAAAACGTCCCCGTCGGAATCGGGGCCGTAAAGGCGGAAGTTCCGTTAGCGACCCACTGAGAGGGCTGGGCACGATTGCTATGCTGTAAGGGGCAAAACAAGTTGGAGCGGGCAGCGATGGTCGGGCCCGGGCCTGAGACTGTCAGAACATCCGACCTGTCTGTGCGCGTTAGGGATGCACCCATCGCGGAAGGCGATCCGGAGCGGACAATCAGTGCCGGCGTCCGCCAAACCACATGCAGGATATCACCGGATTTCATTTGATTGGCCTGGTTTGGCCTCCGAGCCCGGCCCCCTCACGTCCGTAATAAGCGTCGATTTCATGTTATAAACCGGATCGCCCTCAGGGGTGTACTGCCCGTCGGCGCGAAAGACCGCTATCATGACCGGCCTCAATCGCAACGTGGTACCGTCGGCCAGCCGATATTCGCTCCATCTTTCCTTCGCCTCGAGAATTTCGATTTCGGTCGTGTTTTGCGCGGAATCCGCCCGGATCTCACTCACCTGCCTTCTCCCGATGCCTCCCGAGTCGCGACAGCGGACCGCGCCCACCCGGAAACTGGGCCCAGGACGTTGACCAGCGGTTAATGATCGCGAATCGGCTTGGCGACGGTGCGATTAGACGCTAAAAAGTCGTCCCGGTAGGCGCCGTGGTCGCCTACGGGTCGCTGCCCCGGTAGCTCAGCGGTAGAGCACCCGCTTCGTAAGCGGTAGGTCGTTGGTTCAAATCCGACTCGGGGCACCATCTGGTCCAAAGAAAGCGCATCAAAAGGTGGGCCGCAGAATGAAACAGCCGACAATGGTTGAAACCATCGCGAGGCGGCTGCTCGCACGGCAGGGCATCGGGGTGATCTGGCAACTTCATTTGCGGGCCTCCGCTTCGCATCTCAAGGGCAATTGGTTGTCTGCAGCAGCCTTGATCGGTATTGCGGATGCCGCCGAAAGACAATGGGCCGGCTGGGCCGGTTCACTGTGACCGATCCGCTGCGCCGGACTCTAGGCGACGACAAACCCAGGGGCGACGAATGATGGCGGCAGGGACCTACGAGACGCTGAAAGCGGAATTGGAAAAGCGCGGGGTTCCGGTGAGCAGCCGTCGCGGCCAGAATCGGTGCATGTACGTCCGCGACCGCGACGGGCATCGGCTGCAGCTGATCGGGCGCGCCTGATCCAACCGCGCCCGAGGGGATGCTGGGCCGGCCGCGGCATGCAAGCACCTTCCGAGCTCACCCGTACCACCCTTGCGGTCCTCTTCGTCGGCGGGCTTATCGCCGCTTCGTTCTGGATATTGTGGCCGTTTCTGCCGGCGATCATCTGGGCGACGACGCTGGTTGTTGCTACCTGGCCTATCATGCTGCACGTCCAGCTGCGGCTCTGGCACAAGCGCGGGCTGGCGGTCGCGGTGATGACCATCGCATTGCTGCTGATCTTTGTATTGCCGTTCTGGCTAGCGATCACAACGATCACGCAGCATTTCGACCGCGTCGCCGGGTGGGCGGCCTCTTTGGCATCCTTTCAGCTGCCGCCGCCGCCGCATTGGCTGGCCGGTTTGCCGTTCTTTGGGGCTTATGCCGCCTCGCTTTGGGCAAACGCTGCGGCCAGCGGCATCGAGCCATTGATGGCAAAGGCGGCGCCTTACGCGGGCGGCGCTGCGGCGTGGTTCGTCAGCGCATTGGGCGGCGTTGGGGTCCTCTTCGTACAGTTCGTCCTGACCGTCATTATCGCCGTGATCCTCTATGGGAGTGGAGAGCACGCGGCCAGCCTCGTCCGCCGTTTCGGTCGTCGTCTCGCCGGCGAGCGCGGTGAGCAATCGGTCCGCCTGGCAGGTCAAGCTATCCGCAGCGTCGCTCTCGGTGTGGTCGTGACTGCGGTGGGGCAATCGGTGCTGGGCGGCCTCGGTTTGGCGTTGGCGGGCGTGCCATTCGCTGCAGTGCTGACCGCCGTGATGTTCATGCTCTGCATCGCCCAGCTTGGACCTTTGCCCGTGCTGGTGCCGGCGGTGGTCTGGCTCTATTGGAGCGGCGAATTGGTCTGGGGTACTGTCCTTGTCGTCTGGAGCGTGCTGCTCAGCACGACAGACAGCGTCGTGCGTCCATTGCTGATCCGCAGGGGGGCCCATCTGCCTTTGCTTCTGCTGCTCGCCGGGGTGATCGGTGGTCTCATTGCATTTGGTCTGGTCGGTATCTTCCTCGGCCCCGTAGTACTGGCGGTAGCATACACCTTGCTGCTGTCGTGGATGGCCGAGGCGAATAGACCCGACAACGAAATTGCTGCGCCCAGCAACTGAAGATTGTGCCTAACGCGAGCCGACTAAGGGATGATGGACGCCATGACTTGTGCAGTATCTAATTTCTGCCGATTGACTTTTCTGTTCGTCGCACTGATGGGCGCGACTGTAGCGAACGCGCAGACGGCAGCGAATGCCCCAACCGCCGAGATCCCTCGTTTCCTCGTGTATTTTGACGAATTCAGCGCGAACCTGTCCGATGAAGCAAAAGCGACGATCGCCGATGCCGCAAAGCGGGCGCGGGACTCTGGCGCGAAGGCCATTGTCGTTCAGGCACGCGCGAGCGCCACCGGCAGACCGGAGACCAACAAATATCTCGCGCAGACGCGCAGTTCGATTGTCACGGATCAGCTCGAGGAGGACGGCATCGCACGCACGATGATCCGGCAGGAGCCGATAGGCCAGACCGGGTCGAGCGATCCATCGGTTTATAACCGCCGGGTCGATATTATCCTCGAACGCTGATCCGCGGCCCGCGGCCGCCAAGTAGCTGCAGAAGTATTGTGCTTCGCCGAGCGAGAATATACTTGCGATCGACAAAAACGCGCCTTCTCTCATCTGTAGACGCAGCCGCTATTCGGAACAGGAAGGCCGGCGGGATGGGACACCAAAGCCGCCATCTCGTTACCTTGGGTACCGCTCGCTCAACCGCGAGCAATGCCGGTAGGGGCGTTTCCTACCGGCTGATCGTCAGCGCGCCCTCGTGGATCTCGAAGCTCTTCAGACGCTTGAGAAAACTCATCCCGAGCAGCGACTGATCCAGATTTTCGATCACTGCCGCTGGCACGTTCGCGATCGAGAGCTGCTCGATGCGGACCTCTCGCAGCATCACCGGAGCGAAATGCACGCGGCCATTGGCGGTCTGGGTCAGCTGATTGAAGTTTAGCTCGCTGCGTCCGATCCCTGCGGCGCGGGCATCGTCGAGAGTTAGGGCGACGAGGCTCGCGCCGGTATCGACGACGAAGCGAGTTGGTGCGCCGTTGACTGTGGCTGTCAGAGTGAAATGGCCGCGCCGGTCAGCGCGGTAAACCAGTGTGCGGTTGGAGGACGGTCTGAGGACGGTCAGGGCCGGAGGGCCGCTGGTCGAGGGCGGTGTGTCGGTCGGGTCGGGCGCTCTCGCATTTGGCGTCACCAACCCGGTTTGGGCAGGAGCCGCCATGGCCCGAAGATTCCAGAATATCCAGGCGTAAATCTGACCATCTGCGTATTTTACTTGGCACAGCTTACTATCGTCGGCGACGATCACACCGCTTTTGCCCTCCTTGTCGATGACCTGCTGACCGGCGACGCACTTAGTCAATTCTTGCGGCGCAGCAGGCGATGCCGCGCTGCCGAGCACCAAGCCAGCGAACGCCAAGACCACCCTGTTCATGATTTCGCTCCTCCTCGATGCTCAGCGCCGAGATTGGCCGTAGCATACAGCTCGGTCCAGAAATGCTATGGTCATGATGATTTATGGACAATTGGTGATCCATCACAAATGCCGCAGGTCAAGTTGAAGGTTGTTCGCGATGCGATTTTACCGCCGCCCTGGACCGCACCACCGGGAGCCGGACCGCTCTTTACCGGAATCGGCGACACCGACTATGTCTGCGGCGTTTGCGAGTTCGTCATTGCCGCGAGCATCGGTTCGGCACAGCGCATCGCCTCGATCGAGACAGAATGCCCTTGCTGCGGCGCGGTCAATGAAGTGACCATCGGAGCAGATTAAGCACGCGATCGGCTAGACTGACCGGACGAGTTCTGCCGGCTCGCGCTTGACCGTCCGTCGCCCGCGCTTGAAAACCGCGAGCGGCTGGCGGATCTCCGCCACCGCCTGTTCTGGCGACCCGGCATCGATGACGACGACATCGGCCGGGTTGCCGACGGCGATCCCGTAATCCGTCAGATTGAGGAGCCGCGCCGAGCGCTCGGTCAGCATCGCGAAAATTTCGCGCAGCTGCGCCGGTTGTGCAATCTGCAGGACGTTGGCATGGAGATTTGCCATGCGGATCAGTGAGCAATCGCCATAAGGCGTCACCGGATTGAGCACATTGTTGGTCGACAGCGAACAGTTGACGCCATGCTCGACGAGCAAATTGGCGTCGGCTACGCCGCGGCGGACATTGTGGTTTTGGTCCCGCCCCATGACGAACAGGTCGGTCAGCGGCAGGACGGTGACCGCTACCCCGGTATCGGCGAGGCGGCGCGCCAGGGCTGCGACCTCGCTCGGCGGCATCGTCGACAGTTTGGCCATATGGCCGACTGCCACCCGGCCGCCGCGGTGGTATTGCTCGGTCAGTTCGCAGACGAGATGAATGTCCATCCCCTGGGGCGTGTCGCCGACATCGAGGTGGATGTCGATGTCGACGTCGAACTCGTGAGCGAGTTCAAAGATCCGCCGGATCTGACCGGTATGGTCGGTGTCATATCGCGGCGCGCCGCCGATAACTCGGGCGCCGCGTTTCAGCGCCTCGACCAATAGCTCGTCGGTCCCGGGATAGTTGGTCAGGCCGTCCTGCGGAAAAACGCAAATTTCGATATCGATCGCCCACCGGTAATCGGCAATCAGCGACTGCACCCCTTCGAACCCGCGCAACCCGATAGCGGGGTCGACCTCGACCTGGGTGCGCATTCGCGTCGCGCCATGGAGGATGCATTCGGTGAGCGTACGCTCCGCCCTCGCGCGCACGTCCTCGACAGTAAAGCCGCCTTTCAACGCCGCGACCTGCTTCATCGGGCTTATCTCGCGCCCAGTTTCGGGCGTGGTGCGGTCGATGATGCGGGATTTGTCGAGATGGATGTGCGTCTCGACCAGCCCGCCGCAGGCCAGCCGCCCGCCGGCATCGTACGTCTCCGCCTCCGCCGCCAAGTCCTTCTCGATGGCGACAATCTTCCCGCCTGCAACACCGATGTCCACCGGCCCTGCCTCGGGCCTGTGCGCGAGCCGGACATTGCGTAATATGAGATCCATCCGTCGCACTCTCTCGTCGGTACCTGTCTCACCTATGGGTGCAGTTCAGTTCAATCCGTCCGCTGTTTCTGCTGTTTTTTGCAGCGAAATAACAGCTATCGCTCTACCTCGTGGTTAGCCCGCGCCGGCCATCGGCGCTTTCCCGAAGCACCATGAGACACGAACATTATGGCAATTTTAGTGTCGCCTATATAGCAACGGGCCTGCTGCCACCGCACCACCGATAGTCTGCTGCACTTCCCCTCCACCCAGTTTAGTGGCTGGCCTTGGCAGCGGCAGTGGAGCGGCTGAGGTCTATAAAAAGTTCAAATAATCAGACGTAGATTTTCACCAGCTCGCCCTGCGCCCATTTGACGGCGTCCTCGGCCGTCATTCCCTGCACGGCTTTGGTGTACATATCGACGATAATGAATTTCGAAATGACCTCGGCGGCGGCGCGTCCGGCGGGCCCTGCATAGCCGGCGAAGCGTCCGCTTTCCGCCGCGGTGCGAAAGGGTGCCATGACTGGGTCGACCTGCCACAGCTTGTCGTCCTTCCACATCTTCGTTGCGCCGACGGAGAAACCCTGCTGCGAGGCGAACCATTGTTCGTAGATATCTTTGGACTGAAACCAGCGCAGGAAATCCTTCGCCGCCTTCTGATTTTTCGTATAAGCCGGGATGATGTTCGAAAACGGCACGTGGTAGCTGAACTGACCAGCGGGACCTTTGGGAAGTGGGGCGTGGAAAATGTCATCCTTGATGGGCTTCCCTGTCTCGGTCAGATAGGTCTCGGGCTTGCTCCTCGCCAGGAGATAGATGGAAGCGGCGTTGCTGGTCGAACTGATCGTGTTGGACAGGAAGGCGCGGTTGTTGCCGGCATCGTCCCAGGAGAGAGCACCCTCGTCGAAGCACTCCTTCCAAAACGGAACCGCGAATTTGACTGATTCGACCGTCTCCTTGCTGCTGAGCGCCACGGTCTTGCCATCGGCTTCGACCTCCTTGCCGCCCCACGACCAGAGGTAGGGATACCAAAAGGCGGGACCGTCACCGAAGGCGTGGGCGAGGGTCTGTCCGTAGGGATGAGCCTTGGGCTTGAGCTCTTTGCCGACCGCGCGATACTCCTCCCAGGTTTGGGGGAACTTGTCGGGACCGTGGCCCACTTCCTTGAACCAGGAGGTGCGGTTGGTCATGAGCACGCCGAGGATCGTGTATGGAACGGCAATCCATTTCTTGCCGTCATTGGCGACGGCGTGCGCTGTCTCGTAATAGCCGCCCTGTGCCTTGCCGATCTCCTCCGCGACATCGCTGACATCGACGACGCTATCGGCGTAGAGCTGCGACCAATTATTGACCGCCATCAGGATGTCAGGACCCGTTCCGGACTGGATCGCCGAGGTGATGCGCGCCTGAACCCCGTCCCCGTTTATCGTCTCGACCTCGAGCTTGATGCCGAGCGCTTTCTGGCATTCATCGGTAATCTTGCCGCGCAGGAGCTGATCGGAGACCGGCACGAAATCAACGAATTTCAGCCAATGCAAGGTCGTGCCCTGGGCGTAGGCAGGCGCCCGTCCCGAAGCCAAGATCGCGGCGATCCCGCCGGTTCCCGCGGCCACCGCACCCGCGCCGGAAAGCCGCAAAAAGCGGCGACGATTGGCGAGTTGCATCATCTCCTCTCTGTCTGGCTTTTTACTTGGTTAGTTTTTGCCAGGTCAAATCATAATTACAACGATAACTTGTCTGGCGAGCGCGTACCGTGCCATCGATGCCTATCCTGCCGCTGACGATTACCTCAATGCCGGGCGTAGACCCAAATTTCGTGGGCGTGGGAGCACTTCGCATCAGCAGCTCGCCCTGCGGCCCGACGGTCCCTTGGAACGTCACCAGATCGCCCTTGGAGTACCGTCGCGCCTGACCATTCACAATGATGAGCGACGGCATTTTCCGGTCCGGACATTGACCGATCCGATTTCCGGGTCTGGTCGTGTAAGTTTCATTCACTTTCGTCGCGGAGACGAATGCGTACGTACCATCAAATTGCGTGGTGGCGGCCGGAGGCGACGGGGTCTGCGCATCTGCCGCAGCGACCGAACCGAAAAATCCTGCAATCCACAGCAACCCGACGGCCTTGTACACGTGCTTGCCCTCCTATTTCCCGGCTCCTCCGCTCCGCCGTCTCCGCGCGTATTTACCTCGTCCCCTTTTGCCAGACGAAATCATAACTGCAAGAATGACCGCTTTGGCGTACCCGCGCTGTGCCGGTACTGTCGATCTGACCGGTGATGTTTAAATTGAGTGGCTGGGAGCCGGCGTTGCTGCTATTGGGCGGTGCGACTAAGCCCATCGTCAACTCGCCTTGCGGCCCGACCGTTCCTCTGAGCTTGTAGCCGGAGGCGGTGGTATACCGTGCCCGACCGTTCTCGATGTGGAGCGGCCCTGGTCTTCGGTTCGGACATGGACCCGTCCGCCCGTTCCTGTCCACGTATGTTGGATTGAGGGTTGCCGAGGAGACAACCCGATAGGTGCCGTCAAACGCCGCTCCGGCGGCCGAAGGCGCTTGCGCATTCGCGGCAGTGAGCAAGCCGAAAAATCCTCCGGCCCATAACCATCCAATGTTCTTTTGCATGCGCCTGCTCTCCCATGTTCCGGGTTCAGATCGCCGCTTCGGAATGCATGTCGAAGAAGTGAAGTCCCTGCGGGTTCAGCGCGAGACGCAAACGGTCGTGAATCTTGGCGCGAACGTTCGGCTCTACGGAGGCGACCATCGTGTCCGATCCGGCCGCTACATCCAACAGGATCTCTGAGCCGAGCTTCTCGACGACTTCGACCACTACATCGAAGCCGAGCTCGGCCGGGTCGGCGGCCGAGGCCACGTGAAGATCCTCGGGCCGGATCCCGAGAGTGACCTCTTGTCCCACATACCGGCCGAGCCGGTCCGCATATTCGGGCGGAGCCTTGATCTGCATGCCGGCGCTGGCGGCCCAGACCGCTCCATTGTCTTGGCTGACCTTGACGGTCGCAAAATTCATCGCCGGCGAGCCGAGGAAGCCGGCGACAAACCTATTCGCCGGCTCGTTGTAGAGTTCGAGCGGCTCGCCGACCTGCTGCACGAGGCCGTCCCGCATGACGACGACGCGGTCACCCAAGGTCATCGCCTCGACCTGGTCGTGCGTCACATAGATCGCGGTGGTGCCGAGCCGGTCGTGCAACTTTCTGAGCTCGACGCGCATCTGGACGCGCAGCTTGGCGTCGAGGTTCGAAAGCGGCTCGTCGAACAGGAACACCTGAGGGTGCCGCACGATCGCCCGTCCGAGAGCGACGCGCTGGCGCTGGCCGCCGGAAAGCTGCCGCGGCTTGCGCTGGAGAAGCTCCTGAATGCCGAGGATCTCGGCCGCCTCCCGCACACGCTTGGTGATGTCGGCGCGGTCGAATTTCCGCATCTTCAGGCCGAAGGCCATGTTGTCGTAGACGCTCATATGCGGATAGAGCGCGTAGTTTTGGAACACCATGGCAATGTCGCGATCCATCGGCGGCAGCTCGTTTATCACCTTGTCGTCGATCAGGATCCGCCCCGACGTAATCGATTCGAGCCCCGCCACCATCCGCAATGTCGTGGTCTTGCCGCAGCCGGAAGGACCGACAAAGACCATGAATTCCTTGTCGCGAATATCGAGGTTCACGTCCTTGACGACATGAACCTCATCGAACTTTTTGTTCAAGCTGCGAATAACGACTTGGGCCATCGTGCTCTCGTGTTCTGACGCTATCCCTTGACCGAGCCGGTCAAGCTGGCGACGTAGTGTTCGACAAAGAACGAATAGACAAAGGCGACAGGGATCGAGCCCAACAGCGCGCCTGCCATCAGCTCACCCCAATAGAACACATCGCCGCGGATCAATTCGGAAGTGACGCCAACCGGCACCGTCTTCTCTTCGGGTGAGGATAGAAAGACGAGGGCGTAGATGAACTCGTTCCAGGACAAGGTGAATGCGAAGATCCCGGCCGAAAGTATGCCCGGCACTGCGATCGGAAAGATGATGTAGACCATTGCCCTCCAGCGCGTGGCCCCGTCGATGCGGGCGCACTCTTCTAGTTCCTTAGGGATGGACTTGAAGTAGCCCATCATCAGCCAGGTGCAGAACGGGATCAGGAAGGTCGGGTAGGTCAGGATCAATGCCCACGGCGTGTCGCCGAGGCGAAAGTTCCGGATGATGTCGGCGAGCGGAATGAACAACAGCGTTTGCGGCACCAGATAGGTGATGAAGATCATGGTCCCGAGACTGCCGGCAAACGGAAACTTCAAGCGCGACAGCGCATATCCGGCAAGCAAGCCGCAGAACAGCGAGATCGCCGTGGCGGCCAGCGAGATGATCATCGTGTTCAGCATCCAAGTGCCGAACAAGGTCCCGGTCAGCAGATCCTTGATGTGCTCCAGTGTCGGGTGCCAAGTCCAGAACGGGGCATAGTTGGGCGCGTTCCACGGACGGTAGAGCTCGCTGTCGGGCCGGATGGTGGTGATGACCATCCAGTAGAACGGAAACAACAGCGCGACGATGAAGGCCGTTAGCGGGAAGTAGAAGAAGACCCAGCGCCGCCAGATCGCTCCTTCGATCATCGCTCAGAGGGTCTCCACCCGGCGGATGTACAACAACTGGACGATGACCACGAGCAGCAGCACCGGGAAGACCGCGAGCGAAATCGTCGCGCCCTGACTGAGGAGGCCGGTCCCGATACCGATCTGGTAGGCATAAGTAGCAAAGAGCTGAGTGGCATTTGCCGGTCCTCCGCCCGTCAGCACATAGACCAGCTGGAAATCGGCGAAGGTCTGGATCACCGAGAAGAGCACGATCACCAGAGTTACCGGCAATAACAATGGCCAAGTCACATGCCAGAAGCGCTGCCAGGCTCTCGCCCCGTCGATTGCCGCCGCCTCGTGCAATTCGGGGCTGATGGTCTGCAATCCGGCGAGCAGGCTGATCGCGTAGAACGGCACGCCGCGCCAGACGTTGACGATGATCACCGAGATCAGCGCCAGGTTCGGGTCACCGAGCCAATTGATCCGGCTGTTGATTATCCCGAGCTGAAACAATACGTAATTGATGACGCTGAAGGTGGGGTCGAACATCCATTTCCAGGCGAGGGTCGACAGCACTGTCGGGATGATGAAGGGTAACAGGATGAAGGCGCGGGTAAACGCCTTGCCCTTAAAATTATTGTTCAGCAACAATGCCAGCCACAGGCCCAACGCGAGCTTGAAGACTGTGGTCACAGCTGTGTAGACGCAGGTGTTCCAGACGGCGACGTGGAAAATGCCGTCATTCCAGATCTGCTCGAAATTCTGCAATCCAACGAAATGACCCGGGACCCCGACTTTGGTGTCCGTGACCGACAACTCCACACCCTTGACGAACGGATAGGCGATAAAGAGCCCCAATAGAACGACCGTCGGCAACAGCAGTGCGAGGGCCAGCCAGCGCTCGTCTTCGAGTATCCGTGTTACCGGACCGCGTTTCGGTGTACCTGCATAAGCTCGTGCGGCGGCATAGGTGAAGGTCATCGAGAGGCTCCCCGGAACTCAGGTGTAGATCTTGACCAGCTCCTCATGCGCCCATTTGACCGAGTCTTCGGGCTTCATGCCCTGCACGGCTTTGGCGTACATATCGACGATGATGTACTTGGTCACGACCTCGGCAGCTTTCTGGCTCGGCGGCCCGGCATAGCCGACGAGCCGGCCGGCCGCCGGCAGGTTCTTGAATGGCGTCAGCACCGGGTCGGCGCTCCACACAGGGTCCTCCTCCCAATAAAGCGTGGCGCCGGTGGTGTAGCCCTGTTGAGAGGTGAACCACTCCTCGAACACCGGCTTGGAGTGGACCCAGCGCAGGAAATCCTTGGCGGGCTTCTGGTTCTTCGAATAGCCCATAACCATGTCGGTGAACGGCCCCGGCAGGTTGTAATGCCCGCCGGCGCCGGTGCCGAGCGGCGCATGGAGGATGTCGTCCTTCATCGGTGTGCCCTTCTCGGTCAGGTAGCTCTCGGGCTTCTTCTTGGCCTCGAGATAGATCGAGGCGCCGTTGTTGGTGGCGGAAATCGTACCGGAGAGAAAGGCGCGGTTGTTGCTGGTGTCGTCCCAGGCAAGCCCGCCCTGATCGCAGCAATCGTTCCAAAACGAGACCGCGAACTTGACTGACTCGACAGTCTCCTTGCTGTTGAGCACGACGGTCTTGCCGTCGGCCTCGACCTCCTTGCCGCCCCACGACCACAGATAGGGGTACCAGAAGCCGGGCGCGTCGCCGAAGGTGTGGGCGAGGGTCTGCCCGATAGGCCGGCCCTTGGCCTTCAGCTTCTTGCCGGCATCGTGCCACTGCTCCCAGGTTACCGGGAATTTCGGGTAGCCGACCTCCTCGAGCCAGGATTTGCGGTAGGCGACGAGGCCGCCACCGACCGCCCAGGGAACCCCGATCCACTTACCCTCATAGGTCGCGACGATCTTGGAGATGTCGTAATAGCCGCCCTGCGCCTTGCCGATCTCTTCGGCGACGTCGCTGACATCGGCGAGGCTGGTGGCGTAGAGCTGCGTCCAGTTGCCGATCGACATAATGATGTCGGGGCCGCTGCCTGACTGGATCGACGAGGTGACGCGCGCCTGGATGTCGTTGGCATTGATGGTTTCGAGCCGCAGCTTGATGCCCAGCGCCTTCTCGCATTCCTGGGTTATCTTGCCCTTGAGCACTTGGTCGGAGACAGGGACGAAATCGGACCAGCGCACCCAGTGAACAGAGGTCGCCTGTGCGTAGGCAGGCGCCCGACCGGAAGCCAGAATGCCGGCGATACCGCCGGTGCTCGCCGCGACCGCGCCGGCGCCGGAAAGTTTCAATAGCCTCCGCCGGTCGATGCGCGCCATGATGCTTTCCTCCCTGACAACCTCAATGGGTTTCGCCATCTATTACCTTGTTTAAATCCATCGGGTCGGCGGCACAAGCCGGATCGCGGCCGGGTCCAGATGATCGGAGAGGCCGATGAGCGAGGAAAGAGGAATTACGGTTCTGGGTATCTGCGGCAGCCTGCGGGCGGGCTCGTTCAATAAAGCTGCCCTGCGCGCCGCGATCGAGGAAATGCCGCCGGGGATGACGATCGAGACCGCCGATATCGGCTCGATCCCGCTCTACAACGAAGACGTCCGTGCGCTCGGCTTTCCGCCGCCGGTCGAAAAGCTCAGGGCCCAGATTGCCGCAGCCGACGCGCTGCTCTTCGTCACTCCTGAATACAACTACTCGATGTCCGGCGTCTTGAAGAATGCGATCGACTGGGCCTCGCGCCCACCCGACCAGCCCTTTGCCGGCAAGCCGGTGGCGATCATGGGCGCCGCCGCCGGGATGTCGGGCTCGGCGCGCGCCCAATACGATCTGCGCCGCAGCTGCGTTTATCTCGACATGCACCCGTTGAACAAGCCCGAGGTGCAGATCGGCCAGGCGCAGACCAAATTCGACTCCTCGGGGCGGTTGACCGACGATGCCGCCCGCGGATTCATCCGCGACATGCTCGTCGCCCTCGAAAAATGGACCCGGCTCATCGGCCGGAAATAATTGGATCAGCCC
This sequence comes from uncultured Alphaproteobacteria bacterium, assembly GCA_963700195.1. GTDB lineage: Bacteria > Pseudomonadota > Alphaproteobacteria > ATCC43930 > CGMCC-115725 > AP-15. The sequence goes on along the minus strand of CAVOWQ010000010.1, from coordinate 81,908 downwards.
CGCACCCGGAATCCGCGCCACGGCGGCTTCCGACCTCTCCCCGTGAGCGGGGCGAGGCGACTGGCTGCGCGGTCAACGACCAACTGAAGGAGGATCGCCATGGATTTGGATTTCACCGGTAAAGTCGCGCTGATCACTGGCGGAGCCAACGGGATCGGCCGCGCCACGGCGCTCGGTTTCGCCAAGGGCGGCGCCAAGGTCGTCCTAGTCGACCGTGACAGCGCGGCCGGCGAGGCGACCGCCGGGGTCATCCGGCAGCAGGGTGGCGAGGCGCGCTTTGTCACCGGCGATGTCACCAAATCGGCCGAAGTGAAGGACTACGTCAAGGCGGCGCTCGACGCCTATAGTGCGATCGACTGCTTCTTCAACAATGCCGGCATCGAAGGCAAATGGGCGCACACCGCTGAATATGACGAAGACATGTTCGACGCGGTGATCGGCGTCAACGTCAAGGGCGTCTTTCTCGGCATGCGCCACGTATTGCCGGTGATGCTGCAGCAGAAGCGCGGCGCGATCGTCAACACCGCCTCGGTCGCGGGCCTGGTGGCGACCCCCGGGATGCCCGCCTATGTCGCCTCGAAGCACGCGGTCATCGGCCTGACCAAGACGGCCGCCGGCGAGGTCGCACGCCAAGGCATCCGGGTCAACGCCATCTGCCCCGGCCCGGTCGACACGCGGATGATCCATTCCCTCGAAGCCCAGCTCGACCCGTCTGATCCGGCGAGCGTCAGCCGCCGCTACCAATCGGCCATCCCGATGGGCCGCTACGTCAACCCGGAGGAAATCGCCAACACCGTCCTCTTCCTGTGCTCCGATCTCGCCTCCGCGATCACCGGCGCGCAATACGTGATCGACGGCGGCCGCACCGCCACCGGCGGCGCGGTCACCCAAGCAACGCAGAGCTGAGCGGCGCTACTCTTTCTCGCCGATCAAAGTCAGGACGAGCGAGCGGCGGTGCGGCGAGGCGCGGTGCTCGAGCAGGAAGATGCCCTGCCAGGTGCCGAGCTGCAGATGCCCGCCGGTAACGGGAATGCTGAGCTGCGTCTGGGTCAGCGCGCTCTTGATGTGGGCCGGCATGTCGTCCGGTCCTTCGTCGTTGTGGCGGTAGAGCGCGACGTCCTCGGGCACGAGGCGGCGCAGAAAAGCATCGAGGTCGCGCCGAACATCGGGCGATGCATTTTCCTGGATCAGCAGCGACGCCGAAGTGTGCGGGATGTAGAGGGTCAAGAGGCCAACCGAGAGGCGCTGGCGCTCGGTCCACTCCGCGACCTCGGCGGTGATCTCCTTGATGTCGCGCGGCGCGGTGTCGATCGAGAGGCGGGTCTGGGCGATGTGCGTCATCAGTAGTCTCCGCCTGCAGATGTGGGGGTCCGCTGCGGCTCCGGCGACACCCTTCCGCGGCGCTGCCGGGCGGCCTATCCTCGCGGCTCCGACGACGAGGGTTCTTCCGATGCGATCTGCTCTGTCGGCTGCGGTCTTTCTGGCTCTGGTGGGCTTCGGCAGAGGCGTGAGCGCGCAGACCACCGATCTGCTGCTCGTGCTTGCCGCGGATGTATCGCGCAGCATCGACGAAAGCGAGTTTGCGCTGCAACGCAAGGGTTACTCTGCGGCATTGACCGACCCGCGCGTCCTGGCGGCGATCCGCGGCGGCACTACCGGCACGATCGCGATCTGCTTTGTCGAATGGTCCGGCGCGGGGGAGCAGAATGTCGTCGCCGACTGGACGGTGATCCACGACGAGGAGGATGCCGGCGGGCTCGCGGCGGCGATCCTCGCCGCGCCGCGCTCGTTCATCGGGCGCACCTCGATCAGCGGCGCCATCGACTTTGCGATGGAGCGCTTTGCCGCCGCGCAACCGCGCGCCAGCCGGCGGATCATCGATATTTCCGGCGACGGCACCAACAATTCCGGCCGCTCGATCACCGATGCACGCGACCAGGCGGTGGGGCAAGGGGTGACGATCAACGGGCTCGCCATCGTCAACGACAAGCCGAACCCGGGCTATGCATTCCACACCCAGCCGCCGGGCGGGTTGCCCGAGTGGTATCGGCAGAACGTCATCGGCGGTCCGGGCGCTTTCCTGCGGATCGTCGAGGATTTTCATTCCTTTGCCGACGCGATGACCAACAAGCTGGTCAGCGAAATCGCCGCGGCAGCCCCCGAGATCCGCTCGGCGCGCCACTGAGCTATGACGGCGTTCCGATCGGAGGTCGATATTGCGATAGTCGGCGCCGGCGCCGCCGGGATCGGCGCGGCATGCCGGCTGGTCGGTAATGGTTCGATTTCGGTCCTGGTGCTCGAAGCGCGCAACCGGGTCGGCGGCCGCGTGCACACGATCGAACCGGCCGGGTTTCCGCTCGACCGCGGCGCCGAATGGCTGCATTCGGCCGACCGCAACCTGTTGTCGCCGATAGCCCGGGAGCTCGGCTTCGCAATTCACCACCGGCCGCCGGAATGGACGACTCGGCTGCGCCGGAGCGGCGAGACGCCTGAGGCCGAAGCCGATTGGCTCGCCACCCGCGAAGCACAAGCCCGGGCGCGCCGCAAGGCCGCCGCCGAGCCGGCCGATCGGCCACTGGCGAACCTGTTGCCGCCAGGCGGGCGCTGGAACGAATTGCTCGACGCGACCAGCACCTGGGGAAACGGCGCCGAGCTCGACCGGGTCTCGGTCAAGGACTACGTCCGCTACGAGGACAGCGGGACCAACTGGCGGCTGCGCGAGGGCTATGGCCGGCTCTTCGAGAGGCTCGCGGACGGACTCCCGATTGCGCTCGACACCTCGGTCTCGCGCATCGACCATGGCGGCCACGCCATCCGGCTCGAAACGACGCGAGGCACGGTCACGGCGCGGCGGGTCATCGTCACCGTGCCGACCTCGATCCTTGCCGCCGAAGTGCTGCGCTTCGACCCGCCCCTGCCCGACAAGCTCGCCGCCGCCGCCGGTTTGCCGCTCGGGGTCGACGACAAGCTCTTCATCTCGGTGTCGGGCTCGCTTCCCGCAATCGAGCCCGACATGTTTCTCGTCGGCTCGACAAACTCGCGCGAGACGATGACCTACCAGGTGCGGCCCCTTGCCAGGCCGGCAATCTACACCTTTTTCGGCGGGCGGTTCGCGGCGGCCCTCGAGCGGGAAGGGCAGGGGGCGATGTTTTCCTTCGCCGCCGGCGAGCTCGCGCGCCTCTTCGGCAACGACATCCGCCGAAAGATAGCGCCGCTCGCCTCGACCGCCTGGCTGCAGGACCCCTGGTCGCGCGGCTCCTACTCCTACGCACTGCCGGGCCACGCCGAGGACCGCGCGGCGCTGGCCGCACCAGTGGACAACCGGCTCTTCTTCGCCGGCGAAGCCACGTCGCCCAATTTCTTCTCGACCGCGCACGGCGCTTATCTCTCCGGCCTCACCGCCGCCGAAGCCGCCCTCGTGAACCTGCAACCCCAAATCGAGTGATTTATGACAGCGCGCTGCTCCTGCAGCAAATCTGCAGCAGAAAACTCGCTCATTCGTTGCAATCAGGTGCTTTGTCACCCAAGAGGATACAATAGAAATCTGGCAATTTTGCGTTGAGCCGGATTTCGGATACCTTTGAACACCGTCAACACGAGGAGACAGTCGTCATGAAGGTCGTCACGCTCAAAGACATCCCGAACCTCCCAGTGGAAGGCGCCGAGCGGATCGAAGGGTGGACCGGCCCGGTTTCCCGGTCGCGTCAGACCATCATCGAGCCCGGCGACTCCGCGAACTACAACTGCAGCGTCGTCAACTTCAGCCAAGGCTGCACCACGGGCTGGCATACCCATAGCTGCGACCAGATACTGGTCGTGACCTCGGGCTCCGGCATGGTGGCGACGGAGCACGAACAGCGCGAGATCAATATCGGCGACGTCGTGCACATAAAGGCCGGCGAACGCCATTGGCACGGCGCTAAGGCCAATACGACAATGGGCCACATCACGATCACCGCCGTCGGCGGCCAAGCCACCTGGGGTTAGAGCAGATTGGCGCTGTCATTGCGAGGCGCGCCCTGCGCGACGAAGCAATCTCGACCCATCGAGCGCTCATTGCCCGAGATTGCTTCGCTGTCGCTAACAATAACGACCGGTGTGGGAGGGCGCATCCTGTAGCGCAGGCTCGTCGTTATGCCCTCTCACGAGCATGGAAGGCCGGGGTGGGTCACGTCAGGCTCGAAAGCCATAGTGGCCCCCGGCCCCAACCAAGCCCTAGTTTCAGTACGGCCAGCATCAGTCAGTCGTGCGGCGTTGTGATGTCCGCCCCAGGGGATCGCCCAGGGCCGGCCCTTGGGAAACCGCCCATGCCCGTCCCGCTCTCCTGTTCCTCCTTTTTTATCTGGTCGAGATCAGGCGTCGCCAACTCCTTAAATCGCAATCCCGCACCGGCCCCGCGGAGCGGAATCGCTCGCGAGGTATGATGCGATTGCGGCATTTACATGATTGGTTTTTTTCCAATCCCCGGCACCGCAGGACTCCTGTTTGCTCGTCGGACAACACCGCCACGGCCCACCTCCCGCGACCAGAACCCGGGGATGTGTCACCTCTATTTTGCAGAGGGTGTCATCTCTATATTGTGCTTACATGTGGAACCCCCTAATTGCTTATTATGACTAGTTTGTTAGAGTTCGCGAGCTGTTCCACTTCTTGAAAACGCAAGAGTCGTGACGCACTTGTACGAAGAAAACCAGCCAGGAGGAACTCTGCTGTGCCGCAAGCGAAACGCAACTTAAAGGTGAAGCGTCCAAGCAAAGTCGTATCCGTGGCCGGCATCGCCGGCGCCTTTTGGGCGTCATCGACCAGCGGATCGGTGGCGGATATACCGCCGCAAAGTGTGGCGCCGTTTCAGGTCCTCAACCTGGGTGAGGAGGAAATCTCGGACGTCAGCCTTGCGACTTTTCATTTCGTCGACGGAGAAAGCCTGGGAACGCAGCTGCCAAGGGTACAACTCGCTCGAGGAGGCTGCGGCGGCGGTTGCGGCGGCTGCGGCGGACGCGGCGGGTGCGCCGGCTTTAGAGGCTGCGGCGGCTGTGGCGGCGGCTGCGCCGGCTTTAGAGGCTGCGCCGGCTTTAGAGGCTGCGCCGCCTTTAGAGGCTGCGGGAGGGGCTGTGGCTTCGGCTTTGTCTTTGGAGGCTGCGGCTGTGGTTGGGGCTGTTATGGGGGCGGCTGCTGCTTGTCATGGGGAGGGTGCGCGTACTGCTAATCGGGCTACCTTCCGATTACGTAGACACGCGCAGGTCGTGAGAGCCGGATTTGACCACGTTCGGTCTGGCAACGACGGTCTTATTTGCAGAGCTGCGAAGGTAGCGCGCGCGTCACGCGTGTGCGCGGCCGCCGGTTGGGCGGCCAATTTATCGGGCGAAATTCTAGATTTAGAAAAGCTGGTGTGCCAGCCCGGTAATGGAGGGCTGGCAATCGAAGAAGGCCGTCTGGCGCGCGCGTCCAGAGCCGTGGCGAAGGTGGGTGTGCTGACCTCATGACAGGCAATCAGGGCAACAGCTTCACCCAGCAAAACGGCAAGGGTATTCCGCAGTTCGCGCCGAATTTCACCGTCTATGTGCTGCCGCCCGATGTCGTGTGCCTCTATTCGGAGGACCGGAAGTTTTTGCTTCACGGCGAGCTCTATTGTGCGCTCGCCTCCGCGATAGCCAAGGGCGGAAAAAGTTTTCGGGAGCTCGTTCGCGAGCTGGAACCGGATTTTCCAGTCGACAAAATCCACGAGGCCTTAACGCGGCTGCTCGACCGCCGCCATCTCATCCCGATGTCGCGCTGTTCGAATGGGTCCGCGGCCGCCTATTGGGCGAGCCTAGGGCTATCGCCGGAGACTGCGGAGCGAAATCTCCAGAAATGTCGTGTGCGCATTCAATCGATCAATGTGGAGGGAGCAACGGACCTCGGGGCCGCCCTGAGCGAGCTCGGCGTTCGCGTCGTCAAGCGCTCTCCCGACCTGACGGTCACGTTGGTAAATGATTACCTCGAAGCTCAACTGGCAGAACTGAACGGGCGGCATTTGTCGGACCGCACTCCCTGGGTGCTCGTTCAGCCTTCCGGCATTTTCCCGCTGGTGGGGCCGGTGTTCCGCCCAGGCGAAAGCGCCTGCTGGATGTGTCTTGCCGAGCGGATGAAAAGGAATCGGGAGGTCAAGGCGCTCCTCGACCGCAGACAGGCCCGCTGCGTTGCCGTTTCGCCATTGGCCCGGAAGACGTTCGGACAGAGCGCCATCCAGCTTGCGGCCGTCGAGATCGCCAAGGCGATCGCCACCGGTTTTCGCACTCCATTGAGCGATCACATCATCAGCCTCGACCTGTTGGGCGCGACCATCGTGAAGCATAATGTGGCGCCCCGTCCACAATGTCCGAGCTGCGGCCGCGAGAGGCTGCGTGATCCCCGCCGTGAGCCAGCGCCGATCGAGCTTGGCGCGGGCAACAAGCTGGTCATGACGAGCGGCGGGTACCGCAGCGTTTCACCATCGGCCACGGTTGCGCGTTTTCACAGGCATGTGAGCCCGCTCACCGGCGTTGTCTCGCGTCTCGAGCGCATTCAAGCCGATTTGCCCTTGAACACCAACTACCATGCCGTGCACAATTTTTCAGGACCGTCCGAGACGGTCAATGAGCTGAGGGCGGGGTTGAGCAGCGGCAGTTTCGGCAAGGGCAGCACTTCCGAACAGGGCGAAGCCAGCGCGCTCATGGAGGCGATCGAGCGCTATTCCGGGATTTTCCAGGGCGACGAGATCAGAGCAAAGCGGCGCTTTGCCGATTTCCCGGCAGGCCAGGCCATCGCCCCGAATAAAGTTTTGCTGTTCAGCAACGCGCAGTTGCGGCGAAGCCGGATGCCGACGCCGGGTTCGGGCGATTTTGGTGCGATCCCGGCGTTATTCGATCGATCGGCCGAGATGGAGTGGTCGCCGGTCTGGTCCTTGCGCGACAGGCGCTTCAAACATCTTCCGACCAGCCTGTTGTATTTCTTCTACAAGGGTCCCGCCGCCTTTGCAGCGGATTCCAACGGCTGCGCGGCCGGCAATACGCTCGAGGAAGCCATAGTCCAGGGATTCCTCGAGCTGGTGGAAAGGGATGCATACGCGATCTGGTGGTACAATCGATTGCAACGGCCGCAGTTAGACCTCAGCCCGTTTGATGACTCCTACATCCGCGATCTGCAAAGGCAGCTGGCCGAAAGCGGTCGCAAGCTTTGGGTGCTCGATGTCACAAGCGATCTCGGGGTTCCGACCTTTGTGGCGGTAACGCATTGGACGCAAAACGGGCGGGAAAATATCGAATTCGGATCCGGTGCGCACTTCGATACGAAAATCGCCTTGTTGCGTGCGCTGACGGAGCTCAACCAATTTCTGTCCCTGGGTCTCATGGGCGGCGGGACTGGGGAGAAATCGAGCCTCGACGGCGCCACTCCATTGCGCCTGCAAGATTATCCCTATTTGACCCCAAGCGGAAACCCACTGGTCCCAGCCGACTTCGGCTCGAAGTTTGGCGATCTCGACACGAGCGAGCAGGTGAGCGCCTGCGTGCGCCTCGCCAAGCAAGCCGGCCTGGACTTCCTCGTCCTCGATCAGACTCGTCCGGACATTGAAGTGCCGGTCGTCAAGAGTCATCGTTCCCGGATTGCGGCATTTCTATCGCCGCTTCGGGCGCGGCCGGCTTTACGACGTGCCGATAAAGCTCGGATTGCGCGACAGACCGCTCAAGGAAAACGAGTTGAACCCGATTCACCCCCACACCTGAAGGCCCTCGCTTGCGCGCTCCCGGAGCTAAGAGAGTGCGAGGAGGCGCGCCAGCAAATGTTTCCGCCCGGCTCCGCAGCAACGTCACGCTCGAAACGCAGGCGGAGGGAGAAATCGCCGTTTGCTTCGAGGGCTATTCGGTCGGATTGGGACGATTCAGCGCCGGCGCCGCGGATCGTGCGCAAAACCTACGCATAGGCCTCCCGCTCGCAGCGTTCGCCTCCAACAGGCGCAACATCGACAAAGAGATGGATTTACTGGTCCGGCGATTGGCGAGGCGCGGTTTATTGGAGTACCGCCTCGGGGGCTCGCGCATCGGCGAAGACCAGGTCGTCATCGAAGCGCAGATGCCTGATTATTGGCCGCGAACGCCACAACTCGGCAACGCAGATGCTGTTGTCTTATCGCGTTTCGCATATATGCGAAGGCGCGGTAACGAGATGATCCTCGAATTGCCGCGCGCCGGCGCGTTGTTCAAAATCTGCAACCCGAAGATTGCCGCCGTCTTGGCCATGCTGTCTACGCCGCAACACATCAAAGAGTTGCGTCGGCAGGACGATTTTCCGGGGCTCGAGCTTCTCGCCCTGCTCCTCGATTGCCAAATCCTTTTCAAGGTCGACGCTGCCGGCGGCAGCGGCCTCCGACTGACCGAGGGCGATCATAATCTCGTTCTTTGGGATTTTCACGATCTTCTGTTCCACACGCGCAGCACGGAAGGCCGGCACGCCAACCCGCTGGGCGGAGTTCATCCCCATGCCGGCGCCATTTCTCCGCTGCCGGCGGTGCGGCCCCGCTGGCCTGGAAAAAAAGTCAATCTGCGCAAATTTTCGGCCGCGCATCCGGAAGCAATCTCCCCGGTCGCGAAGCTCCTGCGGCAAAACCATTCGACCCGTAGCTTCGATAACCAGCAACCGATCACGCTCGCCGAACTTTCGCAATTCCTCGGCGGCGCCGCGCGCGTCGTATCGATATCGAACGCCGAGCCCGGCCTCGACGACGGCGGTAGCGCCGTCAGGCCGTATCCTTCGGCGGGCGCCGGCTACGAGCTCGAGCTCTATTTAGCGGTCGACACATGCGAGGGACTTGCGCGCGGCTTTTATCATTACGATGCCGGCGCTCACGCGTTGGCCCCGATCCGCGTTCCCATGCATGAACTCGAAGCGCAATTGATGGGAGCCGGAGATTCAATGGGTTCGACCGCTGCGCCCCAGATCTTGATCACGATCGCAGCGCGCTTTGGCCGGATTTCATGGAAGTACAGCTCGATCGCCTATTCGCTCATTTTGAAGAACGTCGGCGTATTAATTCAAACATTCTACCTGATGGCCACCGACATGAGGCTCGGCGGATGTGCGATCGGGATCACGAACATCGATCTGTTCGCAAAGATGACCGGGATCGAATTTCACGTGGAGGGCCCGGTCGGTCAATTTGCGATCGGCCGCGGCGCCGGATCGCGGGCTTCCGACTGACGATCGCGCGGCCCCGGCTGGGGACGGCTGCCAAATGGCGATGATGCGGTCGAAATAGAATATCCCACGGCGTTGCGCTGGCGCCTGTCCAGCAGCGCGAATATGGCGCCCTGAGGGTCGGTGCAATGAACGATCCAGGCGCCGCCCGGCACGGCAGTTGGGCCGTAGAGGATTTGGCCGCCGCCGGCCTCCACGCGCTGCGCCGCTGTCTCGACGTCGTCAACGTTGAAATAGTAGAGCCAGAACGGAGACGGCAATGCCGGAGGCTTCGTCAACATGCCGCCGAGCGTCTCCCCATCGGCGGAAAACTGCTGATACGTACCGAACGCACCAGCGTGGGCGCCCGCTTTCTGCCAGCCGAATAGCTCGCGATAAAAAGCGAACGCCTTTTCCCAGTCGGCGGCGAGCAATTCATGCCAGCCGACGCGGCACGGCGCGCCCAGTTCGGCGGACTGCGCTTGGCCGGCGTTCAGCCCTTTGACCAAAGCAAGCGTTGCCCTTTGCGGATCGGCGACGATGGAAAAGCGGCTGATGCCGGAGACGTCGGTCGGTGGGACGTGCACCGCTCCCCCAAGCTGCGTGATCCGGTCGACCACAGAGTCCACATCGTCGACTCCGACATATCCAATCCAGTGCGGCGGCGCGCCGGTTTTCTGCCCGTCCTCCGGCATGTTCATCAACCCGGCGACGGGGAGGTCAGCGACAGTAAACAGACCATAGCCCAAAGCGGGCCCGGCGGCGTCTCGGGCGCCCCAGCCCACGACATCGGCGTAGAAGAGCTTGGCGGCTTTCATGTCCGTCGTCATCAACTCGTACCAGACGAAACGGCCGTGAGAATTGCTCATGGGGGGCTTCGGCTCAGCGAGCGGAACAATTGGGAATTGAGCATTAAGGTGCTAAGCACCGCAAGTAACACTGTTGCAATCCACCACCAAGCCACTTGGTCAAACAGCCAAAAAACAAGGCCACTTGTCCGGTCCAACCCTTGATGACCAATTACACCGTTTTCATCATACCACGAATCAACAGGATTGCCCAACGCCTTGACTGCGACGCGTATGCCCTTGCGAAGAAAAGGGTACCAAAGCACGAAGACAATTGCGACGCACGTCCCCCGAAACGCTGCGCGCGCCGAGCGCAAAGACAGCTGATGTGCCAGCGTCAGCAGCGCAGGCAATGCAAACAGGAAGTAGATCCCTCTGTAGAGCCCGTTGTCACCTGCAAAGAAGCAGCCACAAATGAGCGCGCCACCCGCGGCGAAAAAATCAGCCTCCCGTGCGCTCAAATAATGTGCCACGGCATGCTGCAACCGGAAACGGTGGCCGAGCCAAATCATCGTGGCCAACGTCTGCACGATCAACAGGAATAGCAGAATCCCATCGGCCAATCGACCGAGCGCATCCGCACTGGTGGCATCCCAGTGGAACCGTGTTGCCGCGACCTTCGAGATTATGAAACCCAAGCCGCGTGGGAGTTGTTTTGCGCCCCAGTTGAGGGGGTGAAATAGGGCAATGCCACTGGAGAGATTCGCGATGACCGGTACTAACTCCTCGTAATAGAACGACACGAATGCAGCAAGCACGGCCATTACAGCGAGAGAAATCGACGCAAAAATCACCGGTCGTTCACGACTCGCTATTATCAACGCAACCAGGGGATAAAACTTAAGCAGACCAGAAAGCGTGATCACGGCGTATCCCGCTAACCGAACCGGCAGCCATGAACGGCAGGCCAACACGCCAATCATAATCATCAAGAACATGATTAAATCGCCGTTCGCCCGCTCTATAAGTTCGACGGTTGCGCTCGATATGACTGTATAAAGCACAATGCCGAAAGCAAAAATACCGCCGCAGCGTCGTGATGGCAGGAAAGCCAGTGATATCAGGAAAAGCACGGCAAATGACGTGCCAAATAAATTGGTCCATCCGTACGCATATCGAATAAATGCTAAACGTAGCCATAGAGGAGAATAATCGAATGTCAAATTGACATTAGGAACTACGTAACAGGGGATATGTGAATAGACGTCAACGCCCCTATGCCAGCATTCAACGGACGATGGGATCCACTCCCAGTCAATAAAAGGGTGTGAATACGGCGCCAGCAGGATGATCGCGGAGATCGTCTCCTTATATAAATATGGAAAATTCCAATAAAGGATTGTGAAAGCAGCGAAGACAGCGAGGCCGATCATTGGAATCGTGAGCCGCGATAGAAACGGCCTGACCGGAATTATGTAGCAGTCGCACCTAACCCCAGCGACCGCAAGCCTGACGCTCCCATCTGTCCTTAGCTCGCGCATCGTGGATCGTCTGCCACTGGATGTTTGAAGCGGCGTCGGGTCCGCCGCCAGCGAGCGGGACAACATGATTCTTCCGATATGCGGGACAGGCGCCGCTTGTGAGCCCTGTGGAAGGGCAGGGATGCTCTCGTCGGAATTCCCGCGTTACCTCGGGTGAGCGGTATTCTCTCTCCGACAGCGAGCTCGCCGCGAGCGCCAGGATGACCGCGACGATGACCGGTTGTAAGGACTGCGGAGCAGAAAAAGATTCCGAGCGCAGCTTGCGCCAACTGGCCGCGCGTCGGTAGTTGCGCGAGCTGATGCATGATGATGTCGAGACTGCTTTCGAGCAAGGCGAAGTCGGTTCGCGCCTGATCGGCTCGACGCAACGCCAGGATGTTTTCGTTTGGCAAGCGCATGTATTGCCAGAGTTCGGTCGATCAATCGTTACGACGGATCTACGAAATGGGATCATTAACCAATCAAGTCCAGCTAGCTGCGTCTGCTAAATAATTCCGGACCCGAGTGCGTCATATAGATGACATCAGCCATCAGTTTTCCCCAAACTGGTAGCGCGGCGCATGGTGGATTTCCTGCAACGTAGCGCCCTGTGCGCGCCGCCTGGTGGCCTCTTTCTGCTGCGCATCATGGGCGCAAGATTTCTGTCGAAACTCCTGGATTTTGACCAGCAGCGCGAATAGGGCGTTTCAATATCGGGTATTGCAGTGCTGGAGTCTCTGCTTCGGTCCGGGATCGACGCTGGGCCGCCAACCGCTACGATCGTATGAGGGGCTCAGAGTTCGTCAAATTCCATTCCCACCTGCCCTTGAGGTGCACCATCTGCCAACGCTCAGAACGAAGGAAGTTTGGCGTCGTGGATCCGGGTAGAACTTCGAAACGGAGAGCGTCGGGGATATAGTCGAAGCTGCCACTATCGCGAGAGCAGCAACAGATGTGGAGCGAATACGTTCCGGGGCCCAGAGGCAACGCATTGATCTCAACGTCAACCCCATACAGTCCCCGTCGAACCAGGTTTCGTCGGTCGACCTCCTGAAAGGCGCTGTCGTAATGAAGAATTGGGTTGCCACCGCGGTCACACACGCTAAGCCAGATCGCAGCATTCGCCGCCGGCGCGCGAGTTTCGAACAGAATCCGTGCCTTAACCTCTTCACCATGGCGCGCCGGTAAATCACATAACCATTCGATGGAAATCAAACGAAACTCATTTCCACCAGAATTCGGTCTTGGAAGCTTGTCTAATTCGACGATACGATCCCGATTTAGAGTTCCTTGAGACAAATACCCTCTGATGACGGTCTCTGTGCTGCCGTAATGACGTATGGCGCCGCCGTCCAGCCAAATCGAGGTTGGACACAATTTTTCGATTAGACCCATATTGTGGCTGACAAACAGCACGGTCCTGCCCGCGCGACGGGAGACCTCGTCCATTTTCTCCAGGCATTTTTCCTGGAATTGGGCGTCGCCCACCGCCAAAACCTCATCCACGACCAAGATATCGGGCTCCAAATGAGCAGCCACGGCGAAGGCAAGCCGGACATACATTCCAGAAGAATAGCGTTTGACCGGAGTGTCTAAAAACCGTTCTACCTCGGCAAAGGCGACGATCTCGTCGAATTTCTTAGCGATCTCGCGTCGCGTCATCCCGAGGATCGCACCATTCAGAAAGATGTTTTCGCGCCCCGTGAGCTCAGGGTGAAAACCGGTTCCGACCTCCAACAGGCTACCGACCCGTCCGCACAGCCGAATCCGCCCTTCGGTCGGCTCAGTGACGCGGCTGAGGATCTTGAGGAACGTGCTTTTGCCGGCTCCGTTGCGACCGATGATGCCCAGAACCTCGCCTTGCTTGACCTCCAAGTTCACATCCCGGAGTGCCCAGAATTCCTCGACTTCGTAACTTCCCTTGGTGCGCCTACCGCGGGCTAGGTTGATCGCTGTGCGCGCTACGTTCCGTACCTCATTCCCGATGACATCGCGCAATGCCGTATAGTTACTGCGCGTTTGGCCTGCCGCCCGCTTGATAAAGAACTTTTTGGAGAGATGTTCGACAGCAATAGCAATTTCCGCCATGCATCGATTTTTAGCGTCGGATCAGAATTGTGTCCACCCGTCCTGAGGTCACCGGCGTGGCGTATCGCCGCATTCGATTTTTTCCGCGCTTGAGATTTGTAACCCCACAGCTGCGACCGGATACTGGTCGTGACCTCGGGCTCCGGCATGGTGGCGACGGAGCACGAACAGCGCGAGATCAACGTCGGCGACGTCGTGCACATCAAGGCCGGCGAACGCCATTGGCACGGCGCCAAGGCCAATAAGACAATGGGTCACATCACGATCACAGCCGTCGGCGGCCAAGCCAGATGGGGTTAGTCTCGCTCCTCCACGACCGCTGCCCGGATGTCCCCGAGGGCGCATCCTCCGTTCAGGCGGAACCGGGCATGCCGGACGGATCATGGGCCGCATGCGATGGGTCACACCTTCAGCAAGGCCGCCATCACGCGGTCGCGGGTGAGGGGCAGGTCGCGCAGGCGGGCGCCGAGGGCGTGCGCGACGGCGTTGCCGATCGCGGCGACGGTCGGGCCGCCGCTTGCTTCGCCGACGCCGAGGGGTGGGAGATCGGCTGATGGGTTGACCAGCTCGGCCAGCACCTCTGGAACCTCGCTGAAGCGCAGCACCGGGTAGCTCTCCCAATCGCGCGAGCTGATGCCGCCGGTGTCGAGCCGCACACCCTCCTTCAAGGCCCAGCTCGCCGCCTGGATGATGCCGCCTTCGAGCTGGTTGAGCGCGCCGTCCGGGTTGATGACGAGACCGGCATCCGCCGCGCACCAGACGCGCAGCAGCCGGACGCTTTCGTCGACCTCGACCTCGGCGACGGCGGCGGCGTAGGCGGCGAGGTTCTTGTAGCGCGCGAAGCCGATCCCGCGGCCGCGTCCCGTGCCGGGCGGCAGTCCAGGTTTCCAATCGGCGAGGCGGGAGGCGTGCTCGACGACTGCGCGGGCCCGCGCGTCGGACAGAACCGAGAGCCGGTAGGCGACCGGGTCCATGCCGGCCCGCTCGGCCAATTCGTCCATGAAGGACTCGATCGCGAAGATATTGATGGTCGCGCCGAGCCCCCGCAGAGACGACGTCCGCACCGGCGTCTCGGCGATCAGGTGATGGAGGATGCGCTTGGCCGGAAAGGCGTAGAGCGGCTCGCCGTTGCGCGTGCCGGCGCCCGGCGGGTAAGACGATTCGGAAGCGGGCGGCGCGGGTGGCGGGTTCGGCAGGGCTTCGGCGGCGAGCAGATTGCCGCCCCCGCCCGGACGGCTGGTGTGCCGGCCGCTCCAGATCTCGGTGGTCCAGTCGGCCGGCCGCTGTGCGCCGTCGAGCGCGGCGTTGACCGTCACCACCATTGCCGGGCTGACCGGCTCGAAGCCGAATTCCTCCTCGCGCCGCCAGCGCACCTTGACCGGCTGCCCCGGCCGGCGAAACGCGATGACCGCCGCGTCGGCTGCCGCATCGTCGGCGCCGTTGTGGCCGTAGCAGCCCGGCCCCTGGACGTGCTTCACCGAAATCGCCGCCGGATCGAGTTTCAAGGTCCGCGCCAGCGCATCGCGCAACGGGTACACGCCCTGCGAATGGGTCCACACCGTCAGCCGCCCGTCGCGGTAGAGGGCGAGCCCACAGGACGGCGCGACCGAGGCGTGGGCGATGTGCATCCTGGTGAAGGTCGCCTCGATTCGCCTCTCCGCGGGCGCCGCGGGAGGGCCGATGGTCCGGTCGATCGAGGGCTGTTGCAACAGCCACCGCGCCTCTTCCTGGAATGGATTTATCGCGTCGACCCCGTCCCAGGTGACATGATTTGGCGCGACGGCGGCGACGGTTTCGACAACCGTCTCGTCCGCGCCGAGGATCGCGAGAAAGTTGCCGTCGCGGACGATCTCGATCGGCCCTTTGGCGGCGCGCCGGAGTGCGGCCTCGTCGATGGTAGCGATTGTCGCATCGCGGCGAGGCTGGCGCACCACCCGGGCATGCACCATGCCGTCGAGAGCCATGTCGTGCGCAAAGACGGGTTCGCCGAACACTTTGGCAGCGAGATCGAGGCGCGGCGCGTTCTGCCCGACGACCTGGTAGTCTCTGACGCTCTTGGTTGGCGGCAGGCCGGTCGCATGCCGCCCGAGATCGACGGCCCGGGCGAGTGACCAATAATCATGGCCGGTCGCCTCACCGCTATGGATTATGGCCCCATCGCGCACCGCCAAATCCGCGCGGGAATAGCCGTAATCCGCCGCGGCATGGTCGAGAAACAACGCGCGCACCTCGGCGCATGCCAAACGCAATGCGACGCCGCCGAATTGGATCGACTGGCTTCCGGCGGTATAGCCCTCATTGGGTGTCAGGTCGGTGTCGCCGGTCTGCAGCAGAATGCGCTCGGGGGCGACGTCGAGCTCGTCGGCGGCGATCTGCAGCATTGCGGTCAGCACGCCTTGGCCGATTTCGACCCGGCCGGTCGAAACCGTGACGTGGCCGGGTGAGGGAAACCGGACCCACTGATCAAGGAGCGGATTGGCCGCGAGCAGCGGCGGCAGGGTCGGTGACGCGCTCATCGCGGGGCTCCTTCACTCAGCAAACGGGCGGCGCGTTCGACGGCGCGCAGAATGCGGATGTGGGACCCGCAACGGCAGATATTGTCGTCGAGTGCCTCGGCAATTTCTTTGCGCGACGGCGACGGATTTCGGTCGAGCAATCCCTTGGCGGTCATCAGGATGCCGGGCAGGCAGTAGCCGCACTGGCCCGCTTGCTCGTCGATAAAGGCTCGCTGCAGCGGATGCGGCCGGTCCGGTGAGCCCAGGCCCTCGATCGTCACGATTTCCTTGCCGGCGACGGCCGAGAGCGGCTTGCCGCAGGATTTTTCCGGTCTGCCGTCAACCAGGACCATGCAGCAGCCGCATTGTTCGAGACCGCAGCCGAATTTGGTCCCCCGCAGACCGAGGTGATTGCGAAGAACGTCGAGCAGCGGGGTTTGTTCGTCCGCGATCACACTAACCGCCTTGCCATTTACCTTCAGACCGATCGACTCCATCACGGCTCCTTGCACCCCCTCGCCGGCACGGCTTAGTCTTGACCTAACCCGCGTCATCTCTCCAGGCAAAGGAAATCCTGATGATCTGCGATGTCCACGCGCATTACACGCCGAAAAATTTCAGCGAGTTTATGGGCGACCGGTTTGCATCGCCGGTTCATCTGCCGGTGAAGCGTGGGATGGCGCGGCACCCGTTCTCGGACTCCCCGGAGGACATCGAGGGCCGGTTCCAGTTGATGGAGGAGGCCGGGGTCGAAAAGCAGGTGTTGTCGCCGAACCATCCGCCCTACCTGCCCGACGAGGCGGAGTGCGTCAAAGCGGTGCAGATGCTGAACGACGGCTATGCCGATTTGGCGCACCGCTACCCGAAGCGGATCGCCTCATACGTGATGCTTCCTTTGCCGCATATCGACGCCGCGCTGAAAGAGATGGAGCGCGGCTTCGACCAGCTCGGCTGCGTCGGCGTCAACATGAACATCATCTGCCTCGGCCGATCGGTCGCCGAGACCGAGTTCGAGCCGATCTATGCCGAGATGAACCGGCGCAGCGCGGTGCTCTTCGTGCATCCGGCGGGAACCGGGATCTGCTCGCCGTTCATCGTCGATTACGGCTGGCGCGCGGCGGTCGGCACCTCGCTGGAGGACGCGACCTTCGTGTTGCACATGATCGCCAAGCAGATCCCGCACCGCTACCCGAACATCAAGTTCATCGTGCCGCATCTGGGCGGCCCCGTCCCGATGCTATTGAACCGCCTCGACAAGCAGGGCCAGAGCCAGAGCGGCCACCCCAACCTCGCCGAGGCGCCGAGTGTGACCGCCAAGAAATTCTATTACGATACCGTGTGCTACGGCTCCAAGGCGGCGTTCATCTGCGCCCTCGAAGCCTTCGGCGCCGATCACCTGGTGACCGGCAGCGACTACCCGGTGTTGCAGGATTACGAAGAATACAAGGAAACCTTCGCCTATATCGAGCGCCTCGGCCTACCAAAGGCCGACACCGACAAGATCCTGCATCACAACGCGCAAGCTCTATTTGGTTTTAGTCATTAGTGGTTAGAACCATTCAGATGGTTCAACGCGAAAGAGTTGTAGGATAGGTTGAGCGAAAGCGAAACCCATCGTCTGCAGTCGTGCGATGGGTTTCGCGATGCTCAACCCATCCTACCGATATACTACCGATATACGGATCCTAGCGACCAGGACTGAGCCCCACCCTGGGGTGGGGATCTCCTATAGAAATTACCAGGTCACAAACATCGCGGTGACCGCAACGGCCATTGCGCCGGTGGACAGCCAGCCCATTGCCCACAGCAGCCGCGGCAGGGTGAAGGTTCCCATCACTTGCCGCTGCATAGCCATCAGCATAATCACGATCATCAATGGCACTGCCACGACGCCGTTGATGACGGCCGACCAGAACAATGCCTTGATCGGATCGAGGTGGACGAAGTTGATCAGGACGCCGACCAACGTGGCGGCCCCGATCGCGCCGTAGAAGGCTTTCGCATCGAGCGGCCTGCGGGCGAGCCCGGTCGGCCAATCCAACGCCTCGCCGAGCGCATAGGCGGCCGACCCGGCCAGCACCGGCACGGCCAGCACGCCGATGCCGATAATGCCGGCGGCGAACAGCGCAAAGGTGAAGACGCCGGCGATCGGCCGCAATGCCTCCGCCGCTTGCGACGAGGTCTGGATGTCGGTGATGCCGTGCGCATTGAGGGTCGCCGCCGTGGTGATGATGATGAAGAGGCTGATCAGGTTCGAGAACCCCATGCCGAGATAGGTGTCGATCCGGATGCGGTTGATCTCGGAGCGGGCCTCGTCCGGCGCGTCGATCAGCGTGTGGGCGGCCGGATCGACGCGCTCGTCCTCCGCTTCCTGCGAGGACTGCCAAAAGAAGCAATAGGGCGTGATCGTCGTGCCGAGCACGGCGACGATCGCGACGATGTAATCCTTGTCCCAGCTGAGGGTGGGCACGACGAGGTTGTAGGCGACCCGAGCCCAGGGCACGTCGACCACCAGCGCCGTCGCGACATAGGCGAACAACGAGACGCTCGTCCATTTGAGGATCGAGACATAGCGTTCGTAGCGCACGAAAATTTCGAGGAGCGCGCAGCCGACAGCAAAGGCGACGACATAGAGATGCGGCGGGCCGCCGATGAGCAGCCGCAAGGCCTCCCCCATCGCGCCGAGATCGGCGCCCAGATTGATGATGTTGGCGGCGAGCAGCAGCACGACGATCGCCCGCAGCAGCCAGGGCGGGTAATAGCGCCGGATATTGCCGGCGATGCCGTGCCCGGTGACGCGGCCGATGCGGGCGCTGATTTCCTGGATGGCGGCCATCAGAGGCCAGGTGAACAGCATGACCCAGGCCATGCTGTAGCCGAATTGCGCGCCTGCCTGCGAATAGGTCGCGATCCCGCTCGGATCGTCGTCCGAGGCGCCGGTGATCAAACCGGGGCCGAGCAAGGCCAGCAGCCCCCGTCTCGGACGGCGCGCCCAATGGTGCGCGATGCGCGCGGCGAGCAAGCCCGTATGTCTTTCTCCGGGCTGGCTAGCCCGCATGCGCGTTCTCATCGATCAGTCCCCACATGTTCCCCGCGGTCAGTCGTGGTTTAGACGATTGCCTCAGCGCTTGGCGAGTGCTGCATCGAGGCGCTAGTTTGCCGGCGCGAAGGAGATGACGCATGGATGATTTCGTCGATCCGACACTGCTCGATCTCGATCGATATGCGATCGGACAGCCGGTGCCGCGCAGCGAAGACCCGGTGCTGGTGTCCGGAAAGGGCCGGTTCACCGACGACATCAATTTTCCGGGCCAAGCCTATTGCGCGATCGTGCGCAGCCATTATGCGCACGGGATCATCCGCGGCATCGACACCGCGGCGGCGCGCGGCATGCCGGGGGTGCTCGGAGTTTATACCGCGGCGGATCTGGAGGCAGGGGGCGTCGGCCCGCTGCCGCCGCGGCAGGTCATGAACAACCGGGACGGGACGCCGATGCTGAGCCCCGTCCGGTATGCGCTGGCGACCGACAAGGTCCGCTATGTCGGGGACCCGATCGCTGCGGTCGTTGCCGAGACCGCCGCGCAGGCCAGGGACGCCGCGGAAGCGGTGGTCGTCGATATCGACCCACTGCCGGCCGTCACGTCGGCCCGGGAGGCGGCCGCGCCCGGAGCTCCGCTGCTCTATGACGATGTGCCCGGGAATGTCGGGCTCGATTTTCACTACGGCGACAGCGAGAAGGTCGCCGCCGCTTTTGCCGCCGCCGCGCATGTGACGCGGCTCGAGCTGCGCAACAACCGCATCGTCGTCAATGCGATGGAGCCGCGCGCCGGAGTTGCCCAGTACGACGCCGAGCGACAGCACTGGACGCTCCATGTGCCGGGCCAGGGGGTGTTCGGGTTCCGCAATTACATCGCCGGCGTGTTCGGGGTCGGGCGCGACAAGCTGCGCGTGATAACCGATCGCGTCGGCGGCTCGTTCGGCATGAAACAGCCGACCTATGCCGAATATTACTGCATCATGCACGCGGCCCGCGAACTCGGCCGCCCGGTCAAATGGACCGACGACCGCTCGGGCAGTTTCCTGTCCGACACGCATGGCCGCGACGCCGAGACGACAGCCGAATTGGCGCTCGACCGCGACGGCCATTTTCTGGCGGTGCGCCTGACCATCTACGGCAATGTCGGCGCCACTTACGGCGCGCCCGGCCCGCCGACCCGCAATGCGGTCAGGAACACGCTCGGCGTCTACAAGACCCCGCTGATCGAGGTCTCGACGAAGTGCATGTTCACCAACACGACACCCGTCGGCGCCTATCGCGGCGCCGGCCGGCCCGAGGCCAATTACTACATGGAGCGGCTGGTGGATGCGGCCGCGGCAGAAATGGGGATCGACCGCGTCGAGCTGCGCCGGCGCAACCACATCCCGCCGGAGGCGATGCCCTACAAGGCCCCCAACGGCACGACCTACGACAGCGGCGACTTCACCAACCTGCTGAACCAGGCCTTGGCGCTCGCCGATTGGGACGGCTTTGCCGCGCGCAAGGCGGAAAGCCGGGCGCGCGGCCGGCTGCGCGGGCGGGGCATCAGCGACTACCTCGAACTGACCGGCCCGCCCGGCCGCGAGATGGGCGGCATCCGGTTCGAGGCGGACGGCACCGTCACGATCATCACCGGCACGCTCGATTACGGGCAGGGCCACGCGTCGCCCTTCGCGCAGGTGCTCAGCACGCGTTTGGGGATCCCGTTCCAGAAGATCCGGCTGCTGCAGGGCGACAGCGACGAGCTGATCGCCGGCGGCGGCACCGGCGGCTCGAAATCGATGATGACGAGCGGCACCGCGATCGTCGCGGCCGGCGACAAGGTGGTCGAGACCGGCAAGCAGATTGCCGCGCATGTGCTGGAGGCGGCGGTCGCGGACATCGAATTCCGCGCCGGCCGGTTCGTGATCGCCGGCACGGATCGCTCGGTCGGCATCATGGAATTGGCCGACAAGATCCGCTCCGGCCTGAAATTGCCGGCGGAATTGCCGCAGAGCCTCGATGTGCAGCTCGTCGCCGACGGCCCGCCCTCCGCTTTCCCGAACGGCTGCCACATCGCCGAAGTCGAGGTCGACCCCGAGACCGGTATGGTCGACGTCGTCCGCTATGCGTTCGTCAACGATTTCGGCACCGTCATCAACCCGCTGCTGGTCAACGGCCAGGCGCATGGCGGGATCGTGCAGGGCATCGGCCAGGCATTGCGCGAACACACGATCTACGACGAGCACGGCCAGTTGCTGACCGGCTCGTACATGGATTACGCATTGCCGCGCGCCGAGGACGCCCCGCTGTTCACGCACGAATTCCATCCGGTTCCGGCCACGACCAACGTCCTCGGGGCGAAGGGCTGCGGCGAGGCCGGCTGCGCCGGCGGGCTGCCGTCGGTGATGAACGCGCTGGTCGACGCGCTGTCGGAATACGGCATCACGCCACATCGATATGCCGGCGACCCCGGAACGCGTCTGGCGAGCATCCAATGCCCGCCGATCGTGAAGTTACTCTGAAACTGTCATTCCTCTCCCCCGCGGCCGGGGGAGAGGGCAGAGTGAGGCGGGCCGGTATGCCGCCGACTACCCCTCGTGCCTCGAGCTATCCCTGAGGGCTGAGCGCAACTCTGAGGGCTGGGCGATGGAATTCGGCGCTTCGATCTTTTTCACCGATTACTCGATCTCACCGACCGAGCTCGCCGTGGCGATGGAGGAGCGGGGGCTCGATGCATTGTGGGTGGCCGAGCACTCGCACATCCCGGTGCCGCGGCGCACACCGGCGCCGGGCGGCGGCGAATTGCCGAAGCGGTATTACGATGTGATGGACCCGTTTGTGACGCTCGCCACGGCGGCGGCGGTCACCAAGCGGCTCAAGCTCGGCACCGGCGTGTGCCTGGTGATCCAGCGCGACACGATCCAGACCGCCAAGCTCGTCGCCTCGATCGATCAGGTTTCGAACGGGCGGTTTCTGTTCGGCATCGGCGGCGGCTGGAATGCCGAGGAGATCGAGAACCACGGCACGGAGTTCACGTCTCGCTTCAAGAAGATGCGCGAGCAGATCGAGGCGATGAAGGAGATCTGGACCAAACCGACCGCGGAGTACCACGGCGACCTCGTCGATTTCTCGCCGATGATGACCTGGCCGAAACCGGTTCAGAAGCCGCATCCGCCGGTCATCCTCGGCGGCGCCTTCCCGTGGGCGGCGCGCCGGGCGGTGCGCTATGGCGACGGCTGGTATCCGAACGCCAGCAGCGGCAATCCGCAGGAGTACATGCCGCGCTTTCGGCAGATGGCCGAGGAGGCCGGCCGCGACCCGAAGTCTTTGCCGGTGACGTTGGGCGGCCCGCCAGAAGACCCGGATCTGTTGAAGCGCTTTCGCGACCTCGGTGTCGTGCGCGTGAATTTTCCGGTGCCCCCGGCGAAGGCGGACGAGGTTCTGCCGATCTTGGACCGCGTTGCCAAGCTGAAACAGCAGGTGGGAGCATAGCGATGAGCAAGATTGTCCGCGCGGTCAGCCCCGAGGTGGCGGAGCCTCAGGCGGGCACGTGGTCGAACTGTCTGGTGGTGAACGGGGTCGCCTACGTCGCCGGCATGACCGCCGCAGGCACTGAAGGCGACGAATACGCCCAGGCCAAGGTGATCTTCACCAAGATCCGCAATCTCCTCGCGGCGGCAGGCGGCAGTATGGCCGACGTCGTCAAGGTGACGATCTTCGTCACCGACATCACCCAGCGCGAGAAGGTATGGCAAGCGAGACGCGAATTCTTTACCGGCAACTTTCCGGCCTCCACTCTCGTCCAGGTGGCGGCGTTGGCAAACCCATCGCTCAAAGTCGAGATCGAGGCAGTCGCGCATATCGGCGCCGGTCAAGCCTGATACTCTAGCAAGCGAGCATGACTGTCGCAGCAGCCAGTCCCCCGCTGGGGACTCGCACACAGTACCGCAAGGCGATCACCGCCGGCGTCATCGGTAATGTTCTGGAATGGTTCGATTTCGGCGTCTATGGGTATCTCGTACCGACGATATCGCTGCTGTTCTTCCCCGGCGGCGACCCGGTTGTATCGTTGTTGTCGACCTTCGGGGTGTTTGGTGTCGGCTTTGTGATGCGGCCGGTGGGGTCGGTTCTGTTCGGCATCTATGGCGACCGTCACGGCCGCCGCAAGGCGTTGAGCACCGTGGTATTCGTGATGGCGCTCGCGACGTTTGCTATGGGGCTGTTGCCGACCTATGGCCAAGTCGGCGTGCTCGCGCCGATCCTCCTTGTTGTCGTGCGGTTGTTCCAGGGGCTCTCGGCGGGCGGTGAATGGGGCGGCTCGACCTCCTATATTGTGGAGTTCGCGCCGCCCGCTCGGCGCGGTTTTTTTGGCTCGTGGCAGCTCGTCGGAGTGGGCGGCGGCTTTCTGCTCGGCTCGCTGACCGCGGCATTGCTCAACGCCGCATTGCCGCAAGCCGACCGGCTCGCCTGGGGCTGGCGATTGCCGTTCCTATTTGGGATTGCCGTCGGGGCGGTCGGCTTGTATCTGCGTTGGCGGCTCGACGACACGCCCAAATTCACCGAGATCGAGGAGCAGGGCGCGGTCGCCGCCGCGCCGCTGGGCGAGGCAATGCGACAATACCCGCGCGAGACCCTGCTCGGCTTCGGCGTGACGCTGCACAACACGGTCGCCTACTATATCGCGCTCGTCTATCTGACGAATTACATGAGTTCGGTCGGCAAGCTGGCGCAAAGCACAGCGCTGTGGATCGGCACGTCGTGTCTTGCGGTGTTCGTGCTGCTTTTGCCGTTGATGGGCTGGCTCTCGGACCGCGTCGGGCGGCGGCCTTTGTTGATCGCCTCCTGCATCGGCTACGCAGTACTGGGCTATCCGTTTTTCCTGATGGCCTCGTCGGGCAGTGTAGGGCTCGCGTTATTGGCGCAGCTGCTGATGGTCGTGCTCTACGTGCCCTATGCGGGAGCATGCCCGGCCTTCTACGCCGAGATTTTCCCGAACTCGGGTGCGCTACACCGCATTATCGATCGGTTACAACATTGCAGTCGCGATCTTTGGCGGTTTCGCGCCGTTCATCGCCACCTTTCTGGTGCGGACAACGGGCAACAACCACGCACCGGCCGCGTATGTCATTATAGCCGCGCTAGTCACCCTCGTAATCCTGTTGCGGACGCGCGAGACCGCGTTCGCGCCGCTACGCTGACTGGCCCTTTCGATTTAAGAGCATGCGAGATTTGCAAGCCGGCCGGCCCGCCATGGTGCTATAGTCCATCTTATGTGCGGGCGCTTTTATCTCACAGCCGGCGCGGCTGAAATAAAGAAGAAGTTCGTCCTCGACCAGGTGCCCGAATTGGTGCCGCGGTACAACATCGCGCCGACCCAGCTCTCTCCCATGGTGGTTGCAGCGGAGAAGCTGAGGACGGTCCGACTGGCTCGCTGGGGCCTGGTGCCGCCGTGGTCGCGCGATCTCTCGCTGGGAGCCCGAATGATCAATGCGCTTGCCGAGGAGATCGACGACAAGCCGGTCTTTCGGTCGGCGTTTCAGACGCAACGGTGTCTCGTCCCGGCGAACGGGTTTTACGAATGGCGGACGAGAGGGGCGAGAAAACAGCCTTTCAAGATAATGTTGCGCAACGGAGCGCTGTGCGCATTTGCCGGGCTATGGGAGAAGTGGACGCCCGAGAACGGCGACCCGGTCGAGACGTTCGCGATCATCACGACACGAGCGAACAAATTGGTCAGCGAGGTGCACGAACGCATGCCGGTCATCATTGCGCCGGCCGACTATCAGCGCTGGCTGACCGCCCCTGACGCGGCGGCAAAGCGGCTGCTGGTCCCTTACACCGGCACGATGACCATCGCCCCGGTCAGCGATCGGGTCAACAACCTCAAAGAAGATGATGTGGGGCTCATCGCGCCAATACCGGCGTGAAAAGTGTAACCGAAGTGAATCTCGAAGGACCGATAGGTGTTCGTCATTGCCACCAAAGCGAAGATAACCGGTTGGAGATTTGCAGTCATCAATCCCAAATCGTCTTGCGCGGACTTGATCCGCGTATCCACGCCTTTGTTTCGGGCGCCTGAAGGCGTGGATGCCCACGGAACAAGTCCTTGGGCTGAAGGCCCACGGGCCCAGCCCGGCCAAGACGAACCAGAGGCCGATTTCTTTCCTTATATTGGGCTCTAGGATGACGGTCGCCGGTGAATTGGCCGAGTTTCTGACTCGGATCGGCCCAGCCGACCTTCCGCCGCAGGCGGTCGATCATGCCGCGATGCTGATCGCCAGCACGCTCGCCAGCGCGGCGCTCGGCGCCGGGATAGAATCTTCGGTCATCATCCGCGACCTCGCGCGAGAACGCGGCGGGACCGCCGAAGCCTCGCTGTGGTTCGATGCGGGGCCAAAACTGCCGGTAGCCGAGGCGGCGCAAGTCAATGCCGTGATGAGCGACGCAGCGGCTTCCGACGACAGCGATCTGCGCAATATCGTCCATGCCGGCACGATTCTCGTCGCCACGGCGCTCGCGGTGGCCGAGCGGAATGCTGCGAGCGGCGAAGAGGTGCTCGCGGCAATTGTGCTCGGCTACGAGGCGGCCGGGCGCGTCGGTGAGGCGATCACGCCCGGCTTTCGCTCTCGTGGCTTTCATGGCTGCCTGGCCGCGATCTTCGCCGGCGCCGTTGCCGCCAGTCGGCTGCTGCGGCTCGACCCGCCGCAGATGGCGCAGGCGATCGCCCTCTCCGCGACCTCGATCGGCGGATTGATGGCCGCGGCGAACACCAGCACCGCCCGCGAGTATCATGCGGGCCTGGCGGCGATGCTGGGTGTTCGAGCCGCGCTCGCGGCGCAGCGCGGATATCGGGCGGAAGAGAGCATTCTCGAGACCAAGCGCGGGTTTCTCGAAGTCTACGGCGGGACCGAGGGTCCCTCAGCCGGTGCGAGTGTGACTCGCGACCTCGGACAGTCCTGGGACATCATCACCGACATGGCCGTCAAGCTGGTGCCCGGCGGTCATCCCTATCACGCGCTCGCCGAGGCGGCTGCGAACGCCGCGAAAGACGGGAACATCGCGCCGCAGGACATCGAAAGCATCACCGTGTCGCGTCCCGGCTTCACCGCGCTGACCGGTCCGCTGCACCC
Source organism: uncultured Alphaproteobacteria bacterium (assembly GCA_963700195.1). Lineage (GTDB taxonomy): Bacteria > Pseudomonadota > Alphaproteobacteria > ATCC43930 > CGMCC-115725 > AP-15. The sequence continues at coordinate 55,679 of CAVOWQ010000010.1, read as the reverse complement.
GACCGATCTGATCGGCATGGCGCACAGCCCCGCCTATTTCCTTGCGGCGGGAGCCGCCGATCACGACTTCTCATGGGTGCACGCGACCGCCGCCAAGATCGCCGACCCGGTCATTCATGGGCTGATCGACAAGGTTCGGGTCGGGCCGCCGCCAACCGGCAACACCGAGCGTTATCGGCAAGGCGCGACCGTGACCATTCGGACAACGGACGGCCGGGTCAGCACCAGCACGGTCTTTGCGCCAAAAGGTGCGGGCGCCGGCGGTCTGGGGTGGGCCGATATCGATCGGAAGTACCGCACCCTGGTGCCTTACGCCCGCTTGAGCGATCGGCAGATCGAGGCGAGCCTGGCGGCGATCCACGACTTCCGCCGCATCGCGCACGTCTCTGAGCTGATCGGCTTGCTGCACACCTGATAAAATGCTGCTTCGGAGGGGACCATGGATGTCGGCTTGATGATGATCTTCGCCAGCTACGGCTGGGAAAACATGAGCGACGATCAGGTCTGGGGCGAGGATCTGCGATTGGCGCGCCAGGCGTCGGGTCTCGGCTTCGACGCGTTGTGGTCGGCCGAGCATCATTTTTTCGATTACTCGTTCTGCCCCGACAATCTGCAGCTGATGACCTATCTCGCCGGCGTTTGCCCGGACATCGATCTCGGCACCGCTGCGGTGATCCTGCCGTGGCACGACCCGCTGCGCGTGGCCGAGCAGGCGGCGGTGCTCGACCTGCTGTGCAAGGGCCGGCTGCGGCTCGGCTTTGGCCGCGGCCTGGCGCGGCGCGAGTTCGCCGCATTCCGCGGCACGATGGACGAGAGCCGCGGGCGGTTCGACGAGGCGGCGCCGATGATCGTCAAAGCGCTGCGCACCGGCTGGATCGAGGCCGACGGCACTTATTACAAGCAGCCGCGGGTCGAATTGCGCCCGCGCCCGAAATACAGCTTCGACGGGCGCATCTACGCCGTCGCCTCGAGCGAGGATTCGGTGGATTCGGCGGCGCGGCTCGGCGCCCACATGGTAATGTTTTCCGACCGCCCGTGGCCGATGCGGCTCCCGGCAATTCAGCGCAACCGCGAAATGCACCGTAAATTCCACCGCATCGAAGCGCCGACGATGATGATCACCGATTTCTGCATCTGCGCGCCGCGGCTCGACGAGGCGGAGACGCTGGCCCGCAAGCACATGGGCAAGTTCGTCGAGAGCAACTTCGATCATTACGAGTTCCTCGGCGAGCACTTCGCCACAGTGAAGGGCTATGACGCTTATGCGCAGAAGGCCGAGATCGCCCGCAAAGGCGGCCTCGAAGGCGCGGTCGAGGGTTTTATGAGAGCCGCCGTTTGGGGCACCCCGGACCGCATCTTGCGCGAATTGGAGGCGCGGCGCGAGGTGATCGGCGATTTCGAGCTCAACGCCGCGTTCCGCTTCGGCGGCATTCCTTACGAGAAGGCGGAGGCCTCGCTGAGGCTATTCGCCAAAGAGGTGCTGCCCGTATTGAAGAGCCGGCAGTCTCCGTCGGCCAAGGCTGCGGAATAGAGTTCAGCCAATCACGGGCGCCGATACCCGCCATGCCTCGCCCGCGCCGCAGTGTTCTCTTCATGCCCGGCTCGAACCCGCGGGCTTTCGAGAAGGCGCGAACGCTGCCTGCCGACGGGCTGATCTTCGATCTCGAAGACGCCGTGACTCCGGAAGCGAAGGAGGGCGCGCGGACGATAGTCGCGGCGGCCCTCGCGGGCGGCGGCTACGGCGACCGCGAGCTGGTAATCCGCGTCAACGCGTTGGACACGCCGTGGGGCCATGCCGATCTCGTGGCCGCTGCCACGATGCCGATCGACGCGGTGCTGTTGCCGAAGGTGGAGAGTCCCGACCGGGTGGCGTTGACCGCGTCGCTGCTCGACGCGTTCGGGGCCGCGGAGCGGCTCGGCGTCTGGTGCATGCTGGAGACCGCGCGCGGCATCCTCTGCGCCCGGGAGATCGCCGCAGCGAGCCCGAGGCTCGCCGCGCTCGTCCTCGGCACCTCGGACCTGACCAAAGACCTGCACGCGCTGCCGACCCACGATCGTCTGCCGCTGATTGCCTCCCTCAGCCTCGCCATTCTGGCAGCACGCGCCCACGGGTTGGCGGTTCTCGATGGGGTTCACCTCGACGTTTCAGACGATGAGGGCTTTGCGAGCGCATGCCGGCAAGGCCGCGAGCTCGGTTTCGACGGCAAGACATTGATCCATCCCAAGCAGATCGCTGCCGCCAACGCAGCATTCGCCCCGACCCCCGAGGAGGTCGAATGGTCGCGGCGGATCATCGCGGCGCACAGCGAAGCGGCGGCCGCTGGCAGGGGCGTCGTTCTCGTGGAAGGCCGGTTGATCGAAAACCTGCATGTGGAAAACGCAAGGCGACTCTTGGCGTTAGCCGGCGAGATCGAGCGGCTCTTCGGCGAGAACTGACGCGGTTGGGTAGCGCCTGCGTTGACACTCCCCGGCACGCGGGCTAATTCACAGCGGCCGACCGCAAGGGAAATCCGGAATTGCCGTAAATGAGATCCGCCGATCGGCCGCTTTCGCCGCACCTTCAGATCTACCGATGGCAACTCACCTCCGTTCTGTCGATCCTCCACCGCGCTTCCGGCGTGGCGCTGAGCGGTGGGATGCTTCTGCTCGTGTGGTGGCTGGTTGCTGCCGCTTCCGGGCCGGAGGCCTATGAAGGCGTCCAGGATTTCCTCGGCTCCTGGATCGGGCTCTTGCTGTTGTTCGGCTGGACGTTGTCGCTGTTCTATCATCTGTGCAATGGCATCCGTCACCTCGTCTGGGACACCGGCCATGCGCTCGATCTTGAATTGACCTATATTGGTGGTTGGATTGTCGTCGGGGCGACCGCCGTCTTGACTTTGGTTGCCTGGATCGCCGGGGTAGCTCGCTGGGTTTCCTGATATGATGGCATCGCGGATGCGCTCGCCGCTCGGCCGTGCAATCGGGCTGGGTTCGGCGAAGGAGGGGGTCGAGCACTGGTGGGCGCAGCGGATTACCGCGATTGCGCTGGTGCCGTTGAGCCTTTGGTTCGTGGCCTCCGTCATCGGCCTGGTCGGCGCCGATATCGAGACCGTGCAGAACTGGGTCGGCCTCCCGCTGCCGGCCATTCTGCTGGTATTGTTGCTTATTGCGACTTTTTATCACGCGTCGCTCGGGCTTCAGGTGGTCATCGAAGACTATGTTCATACCGAGCTCGCCAGGCTCGGCCTCGTCGTCGCCGTCCGTCTGCTCAGTTTCGGTTTCGCCGTGGCGGGGATCTTCGCAGTGCTCAGCATTGCCTTCGGATCGATGAGCTGATTGGAGCCCCGCATGCCACCGGCCTACAACATCACTCGATCACAGCTACGACGTGGTCGTCGTCGGTGCCGGGGGTGCGGGTCTGCGGGCGACATTGGGAATGACTATCGAAGGGCTGCGGACAGCTTGCATCAGCAAGGTCTTTCCAACCCGCAGTCACACGGTTGCTGCTCAGGGCGGGATCAGTGCCGCGCTCGGCAATGTCGGCCCGGACGATTGGCGCTGGCACATGTATGACACCGTCAAGGGTTCGGATTGGCTCGGCGACCAAGATGCGATCGAGTACATGTGCCGCAATGCGATCCCCGCGGTGATTGAGCTCGAGCATTTCGGCGTGCCGTTCTCCCGCACCGAAGAGGGCCGGATCTATCAGCGGCCGTTTGGCGGCCACATGATGGAGTACGGCGAGGGCGATCCGGCGCGGCGCGCTTGCGCCGCTGCCGACCGCACCGGTCACGCGCTCATCCACACGCTTTATCAGCAATGCTTGCGCAACAATGCGGAATTTTTTGTCGAGTATTTTGCGCTCGATTTGATCATGGACGAGGAGGGCGCCTGCCGCGGGGTCATGGCTTGGAACCTCGAGGACGGCAGCCTGCACCGCTTTCGCGCCCATCTCGTGGTGCTCGCGACCGGCGGCTATGGCCGGACCTATTTCTCCTGCACCTCGGCCCACACCTGCACCGGTGACGGCAATGCGATGATATTGCGCGCCGGGCTGCCATTGCAGGACATGGAATTCATCCAGTTCCACCCGACCGGGATCTATGGCGCCGGCTGCCTGATCACTGAGGGCGCGCGCGGTGAGGGCGGCTATATGACCAACGGCGAGGGCGTGCGCTTCATGGAAGCCTACGCGCCGCACGCCAAGGATCTGGCCTCGCGCGACGTCGTCAGCCGGGCAATGACGATCGAGATCCGCGAAGGCCGCGGCTGCGGTTCGGAGAAGGACCACATTCTCCTCCACCTCGAGCACTTGTCGCCCGAGGTCCTGCACCAGCGGCTTCCAGGAATTTCGGAGACGGCCAAGATCTTCGCCGGGGTCGACGTCACGCGGGAACCGATCCCCGTGTTGCCGACGGTGCATTACAACATGGGCGGCATTCCGACGAACCACCACGGCGAGGTGCTGCGGCCGACTGCGGATGAACCGGACGCGACCGTCCCGGGACTGATGGCGATCGGCGAGGCGGCTTCGGTCTCGGTGCACGGGGCCAATAGGCTCGGCTGCAACTCGCTGCTCGACATCGTTGTGTTCGGCCGCGCCGCAGCCCAGCGAGCGGCCGAGCTGGTGCGCCCCGGCACACCGCAGAAACCGATGTCGAACGGCGCCGGCGAGGCCGCGGTAGCACGGCTCGACGCAGTGCGTCAGTCGCACGGGGCCCGCAAGACCGCCGAGATCCGCCTCGATATGCAGCGCGTCATGCAGACCAACTGCGCCGTCTTTCGCACGGCGCAAGTGCTCCGGGAAGGGGTCAGCCGGATCGACGTGGTGGCCAACAGCTTCGGCGAGCTCGGCATCTCCGACCGGTCGATGATCTGGAACACCGACCTCGTCGAAGCCCTGGAGCTGGAAAATCTGCTCGAGCAGGCCGTCGTCACCCTGCACTCGGCCGAGAACCGGACCGAGAGCCGCGGTGCGCATGCCCGCGAGGATTACCCCGAGCGCGACGACCGGAATTGGATGAAGCACACGCTCGCCTGGCTCGACGGCGATGGCGGGGTCAAGCTCGGCGATCGGCCGGTCCACCTCTTTACATTGTCGAACGAGGTGCAGACCTTCCCGCCGAAGGCACGCGTCTACTGAGATCAGAGCATGGTTTGCGTCTCACTTCACCACCTCCAGGGACGCTCATCTTACCCTCTCCCCCCGCCGGCCGGGGGGAGAGGGCGGGGTGAGGGGGGCCGACGTGCCGGCCTGAGGCCCGCCCACCTCACCCTCCCGCCGCTTCGCGCCGGGCCCCTCCCTCTCCCCCCTGAAGGGCGGAGAGGGGCTCTTGCGTATCCTCCGGCATCATTTCGGTGCGGAGGTTAAGACCGTAGATGGCCGAATTCACTCTGCCGCGGAACTCGAAAATCGGCACCGGCAAGACCTTCGCCGGGCCGCTCGGGTCCACCCGCCTGCGCGAGTTCAAGATTTACCGCTGGAACCCCGACGACGGGAAGAACCCGGTCATCGACACGTTCGAAATCGATCTTAACGATTGCGGGCCGATGGTTCTCGACGCGCTGATCAAGATCAAGAACGAGATCGATACGACCCTGACGTTCCGCCGCTCGTGCCGCGAAGGGATTTGCGGCTCCTGCGCAATGAACATCGACGGCACCAATACGCTGGCTTGCCTCAAGGCGATCGAGGACATTGAAGGCGCGGTGCGCATCTACCCGTTGCCGCACATGCCGGTCGTCAAGGATCTGGTGCCCGATCTGACGCATGTCATTGCGCAGTACCAATCGATCAGGCCTTGGTTGCAGACCGCGAGCCCGCCGCCGCCCGACCGCGAGCGCCCGCAATCGATCGAGGAGCGCGAACAAGCTCGACGGCCTCTGGGAATGCATTCTGTGCTTCTGCTGCACGACCGCATGCCCGAGCTACTGGTGGAACAGCGAGCGCTATTTGGGACCCGCAGTGCTGTTGCAGGCCTATCGCTGGATCGCCGACAGCCGCGACGAGAAGACCGGCGAGCGTCTCGACGAGCTCGAAGACCCGTTCCGGCTCTACCGCTGCCACACGATCATGAACTGCACCCGGACCTGCCCGAAAGAACCTCAACCCCGCCAAGGCGATCGCCGAGATCAAAAAGCTGCTGGTGCTGCGCCGGTAGATTGGCACCTCATGCGGCGCCAGATTATCATCGATACCGATCCGGGCCTCGACGATGCCGTGGCGATCCTGCTTGCCTTGGCGGCGCCCGAGGAATTGGAGGTCGCCGGCGTCGTAGCCGTCGCCGGGAATCTGCCGCTGGCGCTGACAGAGCGCAATGCGCGGCGGATCTGCGAATTGGCGGGGCGACGCGACATCCCCGTTTACGCCGGCTGTGGGCGGCCCTTGATGCGCACACTCGCAACCGCTGTCGACATCCACAGCGACCCGCGGCTCGAAGCGATCCTGCCGGAACCGCACACGCCGTTGCAGTCGCAGCACGGCGTCGATTTCTTGATCGAGACGTTGCGCAGTGCCCAGCCCGACACCATCACGGTCTGCGCTCTGGGGCCATTGACCAACGTTGCGATGGCACTGGTCAAGGCGCCGGAGGTCGCCGGCAAGATCCGCGAAGTGGTGGTGATGGGCGGCGCTTGTTTCGATCTGGGCAATGTGACCCCGACGGCCGAATTCAACATGCATGCCGACCCCCACGCCGCGGCGATCGTCATCGGCAGCGGCGTTCCGATCACGATGATCCCGCTCGATGTCACGCATCAGGTGCTGAGCACGACGCCGCGACTTGCGGCGTTGCGTGCGCTCAGCAATCGCTGCGGCCCGGCGGTTGCCGCGCTGCTGACCAGCTTCGAAAGAAACCGTAGCTCCCAATTCGGCTCGCTGGCGATGGCTCTCCACGATCCGTCGGTAATCGCATATCTGCTGCGCCCGGCGCTCTATGACGGGCGCGAGGTCAACGTCGCGATTGAGACCGAAAGCCCGCTGACCATCGGTACGACGGTGGTCGATTGGCGGGGTGTCACCGGCAGGCCGCCCAATGTTCGCTTTTTGAACACCGTCGATGCCGACGGCTTCTACGAACTTTTGACCGACAAGCTGGCACGCCTTCCTTAGCGCCGATAGGATGGCGCGCTGAACTCAGGATGGAGCAAGCCGATGATCTTTGAGATGCGGACTTACCGTTTGCAGCCCGGGTCGGTGCCGGAGGTCGAGAAGCGGTTTGGCGAGGCGCTGACCGAGCGCGTCAAGGTGTCGCCGCTCGGCGCCTTTTTTCACACCGAAGTGGGGCCACTCAATCACATCATCCACATCTGGCCCTATGACGATCTGCAGCACCGGACTCGGGTGCGTTCGCAGTCGATCCCGAACTGGCCGCCGAAGATCCAGGAATTCGAGGTCGAGATGGAGAGCAAGATCGTCAATGCCGCGCCATTCTGCCCGGCCTTCACGCCGCGGCAGCACGGTAATCTCTATGAGATCCGCACCTATACGATGCTGCCCGGAGCTGCGCCAACCGTCATCGAGCGCTGGGCCGAGCGGATCGCGGGGCGGGTGAAGCTGTCGCCGCTGGCGGCGGCGGGCCATACCGAGCTCGGGCCGCTCAACCAATGGATCCACATCTGGGCCTACAAGGACGCGAACGAGCGCGCCCGCATCCGTGAGGAATCGCGCAAGGACGGCAGCTGGCCGCCTGCCACCCGCGGCATGTTCGTCAAGCAGGAGAACATGCTGGTGGTCCCGGCGTCGTTCTCGCCCCTGCACTAGCTGCATTATCCTCACCCACCAGCCCTGGCAGGCTGGTCCCCCTCTCCCGCAATGCGGGAGAGGAGCTTTGAGGCGAACGCATTCCAGCCTCTCTCCAGCACTGCGGGAGAGGGTGCCGAGCGTAGCGAGGCGGGTGAGGGGCCTCGCTACGCGCCATTATCTCGGACGAAATAAACCAAAGAAATTCTCGAAGAAACCGCCGCCCGAGCGCGGCGGCGCCGCGGCCAGCATTCCAGCGGGCGGCAACGGTCCGCTAGGCAGCGGGCGCACCGGCATCGTCTGGGTAGCCGCCAGCATGAAGCGCCGCCAGGTCTGCGCCGGCAGCGAGCCGCCCGTCACCTTGTTCATCGGCGCATTGTCGTCATTGCCGAGCCAGACCCCGGCGACCAGGTCGGCGGTGTAGCCGATGAACCAGGCGTCGCGATAATCCTGCGTCGTGCCTGTTTTGCCGGCGGCCGGACGGGGCAGTGCCGCGCTCTTGCCGGTGCCGTGCCCGATCACGGCGCTCAACATCTGGTTCATGGTCCCGGTCAGCGCCGGGGTGACGACTTGCCCGATCCCCGAGCCGGCGCGGCGAAATACGATTTTTCCCGCGCCATCGCGGATTTCGGTAATGCCGTGCGGCCACACCCCGAGACCGCCATTGGCGAATGGTGCGTAGGCTGAAACGAGCTCCAACAGATTGACCTCGTTGGTGCCGAGGGCAAGGCTCACCTCCGGCGCGAGCGGTGACGAAATCCCGAGCCGGTGGGCGACCGCTACGACATTGGGCAGGCCGGCGCGCTGCGCGACCTGGACCGCGATCGTGTTGACGGACTGAGCCAAACCTTCGGCCAAGGTCATCTCGCCTTGATAATGCCCGGTATAATCGCGGGGTTGCCAATTGCCGATGCGCATCGGCGCGTCGACGAACTGGTCGGAGGGTTGCAAGCCGGCTTCCAGCCCGGCCAGATAGACGAATGGCTTGAAGGCGGACCCTGGTTGCCGCTGCGCCTGGGTTGCGCGATTGAACTGGCTCCCGCTGTAATCCCGGCCGCCGACCATGGCGCGGACCGCGCCGTCCGGCGACATCGCCACGAGCGCGCCCTGGCTCACCGCCATTTTCCCGCCCTCGCGAGTGAGGACATCTGCGATCGCCGCTTCCGCCTGCATCTGCATGCGGGGGTCGAGCGTCGTGACCACCGTCAAGTCACGATTGCCGGTATCGGCAAAATCTCCCAATTGCTCGGCCACCCAATCTCCGAAATAATGGGCGCCCGGCCGCGTGACGGGCACCGCGGCGAGCGAGGTTCCGCCGCTGAGGGCGGCCATCGCCTGACTGCTGGTGACAGCCCCGGCATCGACCATTTTGTCGAGGACTTGCGCGGTCCGCGCCGCGGCCTTGTCGCTGTCGCGAATTGGGTTGAACCGGGTCGGGGCTTTCAACAGCCCAGCGATGGCAGCGCTCTCGTAGAGGGTCGTTTGCCTCGCCGATTTGTTGAAATAGCGATGCGCTGCGGCATCCACGCCATAGGTGCCGGCCCCGAGATAAACCCGGTTTAGGTAAATTTCCAGAATCTGGCTCTTCGAGAAACGGTGCTCGAGCCACAGCGCCAGCAAAGTCTCCTGGATCTTGCGGGAGAGGCTGCGCTCCGGTGACAGGAACAGGTTCTTGGCGAGCTGCTGGGTTATCGTGCTGCCGCCCTGGACTATATGTCCGGCGGCGAGATTGGCGAAGGCGGCCCGAACGAGCCCGATCGGATCGACCCCGAAATGGCTGTAGAAGCGGCGATCTTCGGTCGCGACGACCGCCTTCGGCAGGTAGGGCGACATCTCCTTCAGGGTCAATGGCTGCCCGAAGAGGTCGCCATAGCTCGTCAGCAGACTGCCGTCCGACGCCAGGATTGTGACGCTCGGCCGCCGCTCGGCGCGTGTGAGCTCACTGGTGTCGGGCAGCGTGAGGGCGAAATAGCCGAGAACGACGCTGACGACGATCACCGTCCACAGGAGCAGCAACACTCCGAGCTTGGAGGCGCGCCGCAGGAGTCCCTTACCTCGAGCGCGTCGGCGCGGCGCGCGCGTGCGCGGCGACGGCCGAATGCGGTCCGCGGGGTCGAGCCGCAGCCTCGGTTCAGCCATCGGCGCCCGCTGCTGTCGTCGTGCGTTTCGACACCGCTCCCCCGCCCAGCCAATTGCATGGCACGTTCTCAATTATCAGGCAAACTGTGGCAGCGGTTCGACAACGAAATTAGAGGGAATTCCCGCCGCGCGGCCGGAACCTGAGGTCGAACAAATCCGTTGTCCGAGCAGGATGGCAGGTTACGAGTTTTCTCGGAGGACGACGCATGGGTGACAGAAATGATGCCTCCTCGAGCACGATCACCCCGACCGGGGCGACGGGGCGGGCACACTCGACCGCGGATGGGGAGAGAGAATACGGCGGGAGCGTCGTCACCGAATTCTTGGAAGCCGCCCGGTCGGCAGCCGAATCGCTGCTCGAAGAACAGAAGCGCCAGATCGCCGATAGAATTTCGGGAATAGCCAGGGCGCTGCGGAGCGCTGCGCAGCCGCTCGACGAGTCGCAAAGCCGCGTCATCGCCCGTTATCTCGATGAAGCGGCAACGCAGGTCCATAGCCTTTCGCGCACGATGCGCGAGAGGCACTGGGGCGCGCTCGTCGCCGACACCGAGGATTTCGCGCGACGCCAGCCGACGCTGTTCGTGCTGGGTGCCGTCGCCACCGGCTTTGTCGTCGGGCGCCTTTTATGGGCGTCGACCGGCGAGCGGCGGCACGATGCCGCTCGGTCGTCTCGAAGCAGCGAACCGGCGGGCACGGTTACGGCAGCCGTATCGAGCGGAAGCGGCACCGCGGCCGGTGAGCTGACCGGGAACCCGCACCCGATCACCGGAGCCGTGGAGACCCGTTGATGCTTTCCGGTGACGGCCGCCTCGGGCCGGACGTCGAAGAGCCGCGCGTGCGGTCTGGGCGCCCGGTTGCAGCGCTGCTCTCCGATCTCGCCGGCGAAACCAGCACCCTGGTCCGCCAGGAGATCGCGCTGCTCAAGGCGGAGCTCAATGAGAAGTTGTCTCGGATTGGCGTCGGCGCGGGGGCGCTTGCCGCGGGAGGGGTGATCGCCTTCAGCGGCTGGCTGGCGCTGATGGCGGCCGCGATCCTCGGCCTTAGCCATGCTTTGGCGCCTTGGCTCTCCGCGCTGATCATCGGGATTTTGGTGATAGCGCTGGGCGCTGGACTGGCGTTGTTCGGGAAGAGCCGTCTGAAGGCGGACGCCTTGGTTCCGCGCCGGACGCTGAACTCGCTTCGTGAGGATGAGGCTTGGATCCGAGATCAGGTCTCGTGATCCTCAGTGGAAACGGAAGGGATGGAAAATGATTAGAGGTTCACGGAGGGGCGGCGGGCTCGGCGAAGTAATTCAGGCCAACGGCGTGCCGCTCACGTTGATTGGCGTCGGTATTGCCTGGCTCGTGGCAAACAACACGGGTTTGGCGGAACGCGTAGTGAATGACGAGCGCGTTCAGGCGGCGCGGCGGCGGATCGGAGAATTTGCCGGCGACATCGGTATCTCGACCGGTTCGAGCGAAGGGTCGGGCGGGCAGGTCCTGGGACCCGACGGCGAGCCGCTGGCCCGCGGCGCTTCGGGGCGAGGCAATGGTTGGGTTCATCAGGCGGCGGGAGCGGCGCGCGACGCCATCAACACAGTCCGGGATGCCGGCAGCGCCGTGCTCGACCGGGCCGGCGCAGCGGGCGATCTGGCTAATCGGGCCGGCGGCCAAGTGACGGAGAAGCTGTCGACCGATCCCTGGCTGATCGGCGTTGCCGGATTGGTTGCAGGCGCGCTTTTTGGGGCGATACTGCCACCCACCAGAATCGAGCAGGACTACATCGATGAAGCCCGCGACGGCTTGTGGAATAAGGCCAATGAGCTCGGCCACGAGGCTGCCGAGTGCGTCCGGGAATTGGCTGATTCCGCGACTCGGACCACGACTCACTAGCCGGATGGCGGCGCGCGCGATGATCCGCTTGACGCTAGGGATGATTACGGGTCTGGGCTTGCTCGCTTCTCTTGCACCCGGAGCAGCGATGGCGCAGGTGCCGCTGCCGCCCGAGATGGCCGAGATCAGGGCGTGCTTGTGTTTGCAGCAGGCGGTCTCGGCGTTTTCGGCGGATATGAACGCCAAAAAACAGGCGTTGGACACGGTTACCGGGCAGCTTGCCGACCTCGATGCGCAGCTCGCGCGCGAGCGGTCAACGCTCGACGTCAACAACCCCGATGCGGTCGCTCGCTACAAGGCGCTGCTCGAACGACACGACGCCGCCTATCGCCAGTCGATCGGCCCTGTTCACGCGGACGCTGAGCAAGCCACGGCGCGCTACAACGCGCGGGTCAGCGAATACAATGCGCGCTGCGCCAACCGCCCGTTCAACTCGGCCATCGTGGCGCAGATGCAAGTCAACCTGGTATGCCCGCCGCTGCAGTAGGCTGACCCTTCCGCTGCGATATTCCGGGTGTCGAGGACGAGGCACTCGGCCCTGTATTGCGCAAACCGGCTGGCGACGATCGGCTCCTCTCCGAGGTGAGGCGCGCTCTCGGGACAACTGAACGCCACATTGACGCGAAAGACCCTCAGTAACTTTTATCCCCCTTCGAGTTTGGGGATGAAGAAGATTTCGCACCCCTCCCGGATCGGCTGGAAATAGGCAGTCTCGTGGATGGCGCCGTCGATTGCGACGGTGGTTTCTTCGACGAGGTGCTCGCCGAGGCCGGGGTAGAGGCGGTCCATTTCTTTGATCACGCCGCGCAAATTCTTCGCCTCGACGGTGAATTCGCGCACGCCGCCGGTGTAGCGGCGGCTGAACCCGCTGGTGAATTGAACCCGCGCGGCCACGGCCCTAGTCCTCCTTACCGTCCTCATGCCCGGCCTTGTGCCGGGCATCCACGTCGGCCGGAATGGCCTGAACCAACGTCGCGTGGATGGCCGGGTCAAGCCCGGCCATGACGGGAAAAGCCAAAGTTAATCCGCTTGGCCCTGGTCGAGGGCGGCGCGGACTTTGGGAGGCGACATCGGGAGTTCGGTCAGGCGGCGGTGGATCGCGCTGTCGATCGCGTTGGCGATCGCCGCCATTGGCGGGACGATGTTGACCTCGCCGACGCCCTTCGCGCCGTAGGGGTGGGCCGGGTTCGGCACCTCGACCATGACCGCCTCGATCATCGGCATGTCGGAGGCCACCGGCACGCGGTAGTCGAGGAAGCCGGCGTTATCGAGCCGGCCCTGCCGGTCGTAGATGTACTCCTCGTTGAGCGCCCAACCGATGCCCTGCGCGACGCCGCCCTGGATCTGCCCCTCGACATAAGAGGGGTGGATCGCGCAGCCGACATCCTGAGCGGCGACAAAGCGCAATATCGTCACCTTGCCGGTCTCGGGATCGACCTCGACATCACAGAATTGCGTCGAGAAGCCGGGGGCCATGCCGCCGGCGTTGACCGAGGCCGCGGCGGTGATCGGGCCGCCAGTCAGCGCTTTTTTGGCAGCGAGCTCCTTGAACGACATTGGCTGGAAATCGCCGACATTGCTGCTCGCGGGCTTGGCGTGGCCGTCCTCCCAGACGACCCCCTCGACATCGACGTCCCAGATCATCGCCGCACGGGCGCGCAGTTCATCCACCACCTTTTTGCTCGCGTCGACGACCGCCATGCCGGTCGCGAAGGTGACCCGCGATCCACCGGTGACATGGGTGTAGCCGACCGAGGAAGTGTCGGCGACGATCGAGCGGATCTGGTGGTAGTCGATCCCCAAGGTTTCGGCCGCCATCAATGCCATCGAGGCGCGCGAGCCGCCGATGTCCGGGCTGCCGGTCGCGATAATGACCGTGCCATCCTCGTTGACCTGCACCGACGCGCTCAATTCGCCGCCGCCGTTGAACCAATAGCCGGACGCGACACCGCGCCCCTGATTGGGCCCGAGCGGCGTCTTGTAGGCCGGGTGATTGACCAATGCCTCCAAGGTCTCGGCATAGCCGCCATGGCCGAGCTTTGGCCCAAAGATCATCGGCGTGCCAGGCCGTGCCGCGTTTTTCAGCCGCAGTTGCAGCGGGTCCATGCCGATCTTCTTCGCTAGCATGTCGAGAACGCTCTCGACCGCGAAGGCCGAGATCGGCGACCCCGGCGCCCGATAGGCCGCGGATTTCGGTCGGTTGCACACAACGTCGTAACCGACGGAATGCTGGTTCGGGATGTTGTAGGGCGCAAAGGCGCACAGGCACGCGTTCATCACAGGCGAACCGGGGAAGGCGCCGGCTTGGAACTTGAACTCGCCCTCGGCCGCGGTGATCGTGCCGTCCTTCTTGACGCCGATCTTGACCCGCATCGAGGAGCCCGAGGTCGGCCCCGACGCCTTGAATACTTCATCACGGCTCATCACGATCTTCACCGGACGCCCCGATTTCTTGGCGAGGAGGGTCGCGACCGGCTCGAGATAGACAATGGTCTTGCCGCCGAACCCGCCGCCGATCTCCGCCGGCGTCACTCGTATATCGCCGACCGCCATGCCGAGCAGTTTCGCGGTCAGCGCCCGGATCACGAAATGCCCTTGGCTGGAGGCCCAGATCTCGGCCTGGCCGTCGGCGTCGAAACGGGCGACGCAGGCATGCGGCTCGATATAGGCCTGGTGCACCGCCGCGGTCTTGAACTCCTTGTCGACGATCTCATCGGCCTCGGCAAAGCCGGCCTCATTGTCGCCGATCTTGAACTCGATCCGCTTCGAGATGTTTGAAGGTTTGGCCGGTGCCGGCTCGATGCCACGAGTGATCATGTCCTCGAACAGCAACGGCGCGTCGGGTTTCATCGCGTCATCGACATCGATCACATGCGGCAGGACCTCGTAGTCGATGTCGAGCAACGAGGCGGCTTCATCCGCGACGCTTCTACTGATCGCCGCTATCGCCGCGACGGCGTGGCCCTCATAGAGCGCCTTCTCGCGCGCCATGACGTTGCGCGTCATGTGCCAGAAATTCTGCGCGACCCGCTCCGGGCCAATGTATTCGAATTTATGGTCGGGGAAGTCCTTCGCGGTCACCACCGCCTTGACGCCGGGCAATGCCTCGGCTTTCGACGTGTCGATCGAGCGGATGCGCGCGTGGGCATGCGGCGAGCGGATGACTTTGCCGTAGAGCGTGCCGGCGGTCGCGAAATCGGCGCCGTACATGGCGCGCCCGGTGACCTTCGGCACCCCGTCCGGACGGATCGGCCGAGTTCCAACCCACTTGAACCGCGTCGGCGCAATATCGTTCACCGCACTCTCCATTCGTAAGGTCGATCTGTTATGCATCAGCGTCGCGCGACGCCGCGGCAAATGCAAGACCGACGGAGGACACCATGGCCCTGGCAGTAAGGCGGATCGTTACCGGGCACGACGCTAGCGGGAAGGCTATCGTCAAAACAGACGAGCGGCTGGAGGCAGTCAGCCGTCTCGGGCGGCCGCATATCGCTGGCTGCGAGATCTGGTCGACCGACAAGATGCCAGTTGACAATTCCTCGGACGAGGCCGAGGCAGCGCAGCGTACAGGCTTTGTCAAACGGTACAATTACGTCGGCACCGGGCAGGGCACGGTGATCCGCATCACCGAATTTGCACCCGGCGCGCCCAAATTCATGCACCGCACCGAAACGGTAGACTACGCGCTGTTGCTTTCTGGCGAATGCGATCTCGAGCTGGACAGCGGCGAGGTCGTGCATATGAAGCCGGGCGACATTGTCGTGCAGCGCGGCACGATGCACGCCTGGGTCAACAACGGATCGGCGCCAGCCGTGTTCGCCTTCATCCTCATCGACGCCGACCCGGCCAAAGTCGGGACGAAAGAACTGCCCACGCATTTCCCGGCCCCGTGATCCCAAAATCATCGTCACCCCCGCGAAAGCGGGGGCCCAGGGGCAGACGTCTCGGTCTGGGTCCCTGGATTCCCGCTTTTCGCGGGAACGACGACTTGACGATGATAGCGACGGATCGACCTGCCACGCTATTCTGACTCCATTGCTTGTCCTGTGAAGCCTAGAAGAGAGAACGGCGCCATGGAATTCGGGATGTTCCACCAGTTTCCGGCTCTCCCCGGACGAAGCGAAAAAGAGGCCTTCGCGGAGGCGTTCGAGCAGATCGATGCGGCCGAGCGCTGGGGTCTCGATACGATGTGGCTGGCCGAGCTCCACTTCGACCCGCAGCGTTCGGTATTGTCGGCGCCGCTCAGCATCGCCAGCGCCGTCGGCGCGCGTACCGAACGCATCAAGATTGGCATCGCGGTCCAGGTCTTGCCTTTGTGTCATCCGCTCCGTCTGGCCGAAGAGGCCGCAACGGTCGATCACATCAGCGGCGGCCGGCTGATCTTTGGCGTCGGGCGCAGCGGTCTGCCGCGCACCTATGAAGACTATGGGGTTTCGTACGCAGAGAGCCGCGACCGCTTCGCCGAAGTGCTCGATATCGTGGAGCTGGCGTGGTCGCAGCCGGATTTTTCCTACGAAGGCAAGTACTATAACTTCAAGAACATCACGGTGGCGCCAAGGCCGCTGCAGCAGCCTTACCCGCCGATCCGAGTAGCCGCAGCGAGCCCGGACACCTATCCCTCCGTAGGTGAGCGCGGGCTGCCGATCTTTATCAACGCGCGCTACGGCTCGTTTTCCGAATTCGCCCCGGAGATCCAAGCCTATCGCGAAGCCTATGCAGCGGCGGGCCACGAGGGCAGGGGACAGGTCTACCTGCGGGTCCCGGCCTATCTCGCCGAGACCGAAGAGCGGGCCCGCGAGGAGCCCAGGGAAAGCCTGATGCATTTCTACCGCGAGCAGGCCCAGAGGCTCCGCGATTCATTGAGCCGCGCCGGCACCCGCGCGATCGAAGGCCGCGCCGAGCGGCTGAAGCGCATCGAAAACCTGACCTATGAAGAGGCGCTGACCGGTCAAGTCCTGGTCGGCACGCCGGACGAGGTGAGCGAGCGCCTGCGCAGCTTGCAGCACGAGCTCGGCATCGACGGCATTCTGGCGGAGCTCAATTGCGGCGGCCTGGTCCCGCACCGGCAGGTGATGACCGCCCTGCAATTGCTCTGCCAAGAGGTCATGCCGCGTTTCCATTAGGAAAGGTAATCGCATGCCAGGTCCTCTGCACGGCTACCGCATCGTCGATCTGACCTCGAATGTGGCGGGTCCGCTGGCGACGATGATCCTCGCCGACCAGGGCGCCGACGTAATCAAGGTCGAAGCCCCAGACGGCGGCGACGCGACGCGCTCCGGCGGCCACCGGCGGGCCGGCTTGACGGCCTCGTTTCTCAACAACAACCGCAACAAGCGCTCGATAGTCCTCGATCTGAAGACAGCGGGCGGCCGCGAGGCCTTGCTGCGGCTCGCCGCCGGCGCTGATGTATTTGTTCAGAATTTCCGCCCTGGCGTTGCCGACCGGCTCGGCGTCGGCGAAGAGGCCGTGCGCGCCGTCTCACCGCGCATTGTTTACGTCTCGATCAGCGGCTTTGGGGAGAAGGGCCCTTACGCCGAGAAGCCGGCCTACGATCCGGTGATCCAAGGCTTTTCGGGATTAGCGACGGTGCAGGCGGGCTCCGACGAGGCGCGGCCGCGGCTGTTGCGAACCATACTGCCCGACAAATTGACCGCGATCACGGCGTCGCAGGCGATCACCGCCGCGCTGCTGGCGCGCGAGCGCACCAGCGAGGGCCAGCATCTGCGGCTGTCGATGCTGGAGGCGGTCCTCGCCTTCATGTGGGCGTCGGATATGGGCGGCCAGACCTTTGTCGGCGACGAGCCCGCGCGGCAGGAACCTGCGAGCGCGTTCGACCTCATCTATCAGACGGCTGATGGCTACATGACCGTGGCGGCCTTGACCGATCGGCAATGGGCCGGCTTGGTGCGCGTCGTCGGCCGGCCCGAATGGCTCGAAGACGAGCGGTTCAAGACCCCGGCGTTGCGCCAGAAGAACATCGACGCGCGGCTGGAAGTGACCCAAGCGGCGCTGATGACCCGCCCGGCCGCCGAATGGATCGAGCTCCTGACGGCGGCCGGCGTCCCCTGCGGTCCGGTGCTGACCCGCAACCAGGTCATCCGGCATCCGCAAGTTGCCGCGCTCGGCCTTGTCGTCGAGACCGAGCATCCTCAGGCCGGCCGCCTGCGCCAGACACGTCCGGCGGTACGCTTTTCGCATACCCCGGCGGAGATCCGCCGCGGCGCCCCAGCGCTCGGCGAGCACACGCAGGAGGTGCTGGCCGAGCTCGGCTATTCGCCGGCCGATATTGCGGAAACAAGCTCGGAGATCAGCCGGTGATCGATTTTTATTATTGGCCGACGCCAAACGGCTGGAAGGTCGCGATCATGCTCGAGGAGTGCGGCCTCGAATATCGCGTAATCCCAGTGAACATCGGCCGCGGCGACCAGTTCAAGCCCGAATTTCTGGCCATCAGCCCAAACAACCGCATGCCGGCAATCGTCGATCACGACGCCGAGGAGGGGACGGTGCCGGTGTTTGAGTCCGGCGCGATCCTGATTCATTTGGCCGAGCACACCGGGCGCTTCATGCCGCAAACCAGCCGCGGCCGAAAAGAAACGCTGGAGTGGCTGTTCTGGCAAGTCGGCAATCTCGGCCCGATGGCCGGCCAGCTGAGCCACTTTGTCAATTACGCCAAAGGCGAGCACCCCTATTCCTACAAACGCTATGCCGACGAATACAACAGGTGCCTGGGCGTGTTGGAGCGGCGGCTCGACGGGCGCGAATTCATTGTCGACGAATACTCGATCGCCGATATGGCGAGCTGGCCCTGGGTGCTGATCGCCAAGCCGCTCGGCCAGCCGCTAGATGACTTCCCGAACGTCGCCCGCTGGCGCGAGACGATCAAGCAGCGTCCCGCCGTGCAGGCCGGCGTCGATTTGGGCAAGGACCTGCGCCGCTCGGCCCCGCCCACCGACGACGAGCGGCGGGTCCTATTCAACCAAACTTCGCGGGATGTCCTAGGGCAGCGGTGACGGATCGCCGGCTGCTCGGCGAGCGTCCCGGATTACCTTGCGGCGTCGGCGCCGGCCTTGGCGACCTGTCCGTCCTGAGGAGCAGCCCCGCCGGAAGCCCCGATCGCCCCAATGATTTTGCCATCGACGATGATTGGGAAGCCACCCTCGATTGGGGTCGCTCCCCGAAGGCCGAGCGTACGCAAGCCGATGCCGCCTTGCGCGACCAAATCTTCGAAAACCTTGCTCGGCCGGCGAAAATCCAGCGCGGTATTTGCCTTGTCTTCCGCAACGCGAATCGAGCCATACTGAGTGTTGTCCATCTTGTGCAGCATCACCGTATGGCCGGTGCTGTCGAGAATGACTATCGCCATGGCCCAGTTATTCTTCATGGCCTCCGCCTCGGCGGCGGCCATTACCTTCTTGGCTGCATCGAGACTGATCGGCGAGCCGTAAGGCATCGTCGGCGGCGGCGCGGGGGCGGCGGGCTGCTGAGCCCCGCTGGGAAAGGAACTGCCGACGAAGATTGCAGCCGCGACAACCAGAGGCCCGAGCCTGTACATGGCGTTTCCTCCTCAGGGTTGATTTGTTCTTCCGCGCGCCGACGCAAAAGTAACCGCGTCGAGATCAGGCCGGCATTTTCGGGAAGCGCTTTCTGTCGCCGCCGAGCTCCACCCACGGCTGCGCGCTCTCGCAGAAGATCTCCATATTCGGCTTCACCCAGCTCGAGTCGTCGAGCGACCCGGCCATGATCATTGTGACGTTCGGCATCACCTCGGCCTCGTCGATAAGCGTCGATCCGCACTCCGGGCAAAAGCGTCGATAGGTTGCTTTGCCGCTGTCGCCGCGACCGGTGAATGTCTGCAGCGTCCCCTGCACGTCCAGTGCCGGCGTCGGCAACGCCACGACGATTGCAAAAGCAGTCCCGGTGCCTTTCTGGCAGTTCTTGCAATGGCAGACGCCGACGAAGGCCGGCTCGGCATCGGCCGAATAGCGCACTTTTCCGCACAGGCAGCCACCCTCGATCTTCATCTCATCCTCCTCTGTTCGACGCGGCAGGATACGCCGGGCGGCTCAACCTAACAAATGAACATATGATGGAACGGGTGACGCGCGGGTTCCGGCATGGTAGCATAATTCTTGCGATGCGACAGGGAAGTCCGGTGCGAGACCGGCGCTGCCCCCGCAACTGTTAGCGGCGAGTCCGCGGCAACCGCCACTGGCTGGGCACACCTGGCCGGGAAGGCGCCGCGGGCGACGACCCCGAGCCAGGAGACCTCCGCACCGCGCGAACTGGGACGATTCCTCGGGCGGAGGAGGAGGGGCCATTGCCGACACAGGGCACGGACGGACCGCGTCTTCCCCCGGTTACCTTGGTATTGGGCGGTGCCCGTTCGGGCAAGAGCCGCTATGCCGAGCGGCTCGTCGAGAACGCCGCCATCAGGGGCACTTATTGCGCGACCGCCGAAGCAGGTGACGCCGAGATGGCCGAACGCATCGCCGTGCATCGGGCGCGCCGCGGCCCGTTCTGGCGAACAGTCGAGGCACCGCTCGCGCTGGCGTCGGCCATCGCCGCGCATGCCGGACCCGAGCGTCCCATTCTCGTCGATTGTTTGACCCTGTGGTTGTCCAACCTGCTTCTTGCCGGAAAACAAGCCGACAACGAGGTTGGGGGGTTGTGCAGCGCGTTACGGGAGGCCGCTGGCGCGGTCGTGCTGGTCAGCAATGAAGTCGGAATGGGGCTCGTGCCCGAGACGCCGCTCGGCCGCCAATTTCGCGATGCGGCGGGCCGCCTCAACCAGGGTATCGCAGCGCTGGCCGACCGCGTCGTCTTTGTTGCGGCGGGCCTGCCCCTGGTATTGAAGGAGCGCTGACCCTATGCGGCGTGTTCCGGCGACGGTGATCACCGGCTTTCTCGGCGCCGGCAAGACGAGCCTGGTGCGGCATTTGCTGGCGCATGCGGAGGGGCGGCGGCTCGCCGTCATCGTCAACGAATTTGGCGAGCTCGGCATCGACCGCGAGCTGCTGCTCGGCTGCGGCGACGCCGCGTGCAGCGACGAAGACATCGTCGAGCTGGCCAATGGATGCCTGTGCTGCACGGTGGCCGATGACTTCGTGCCGACGCTGACGCGGCTTCTCGACGGCAAGAAGCCGCCCGAGCACATCCTGATCGAGACCTCGGGTCTGGCTCTGCCCAAACCGCTGGTGCAGGCCTTCGCGTGGCCCGAGATCCGCACCCGCACCACCGTCGACGGCGTGCTGACGGTGATCGACGGCGCGGCGGTTGCCGCTGGGCTGTTCGCGGCCGATCCTGAAGCCGTCGCCCAGCAGCGCGCGGCGGATCCCGCGCTGGTTCATGACAACCCGCTGGAGGAAGTCTTCGCCGACCAGCTCGCTTGCGCCGATCTGGTGATTCTCAACAAGACCGACCTGATCGCCCCGGATCGTCTGACGGCGCTCTGCAATGAAATCGAGGCGCAGCTTCGTTCAGGTGTGAAGCTCGTCAGCGCGCGCGAGGGCAGGGTGCCGCCACAGATAGCGCTGGGCGTGGCGGCGGCTGCCGAGGACGACCTTGCCTCCCGCCCCTCGGTGCACGAGCTCGAAGCCGGGCACGATCACGACGATTTCGAGAGTTTTGTCGTGACCGCAGGGTCGGTCGAGGACGGGAATGCATTTCTTGCTCGGCTGCGTGCTGCGATCGGCTTGCATGACGTGCTGCGGGTCAAGGGTTTCGTCCACCTGCCCGGTCGCGACCGCCGGCAGGTCGTGCAGGCGGTCGGCGACCGGTTGCAGCAGCATTTCGACCGGCCGTGGCACCCCGGCGAAAAGCGCGAGACGCGGCTCGTCGTGATTGGCCGCAAAGGCCTCGACCACGCCGCCATCACTGCTGCGCTGGGCGGCTGAATGCACCTTCTCGCGACGATGCCGGGCACGATCGCCGATGGTTCGTCCGCGGTCGATCTCGCACAGACTCCGGGTGACATCGTGGTGCTGTCGAGCGCCGATACTGAAATCGCGCTCCTCGCGGCGGCACAGAGGCGGTGCCGCGCGCAAGCTCCATCAGCGCCTCGCCTACGTCTCGCACCGATATCGCGTCTCGGCCACAATTTCTCCGTCGACCTCTACATGGAGACCGTCGCCCAGGCGCGGCTGGTGGTGGCCCGGCTGCTCGGCGGCAGCGCGTATTGGCCCTATGGGCTCGAGCGCCTGGTCGAGACTTGTCGCGCGAGCGGCATCCCGCTGGCGCTGGTGCCTGGCGACGACAAACCCGATCCGGAGCTGATGCAGCTTTCCACCTTGGAGCCTGACCGGGTCCATCGGCTGTGGCGATATCTCGCCGAAGGCGGCCCCGCCAATGCCGACAATTTGCTCCGCTATGGCGGATCTCTGATCGGCTACGAGACGCCATGGGCGGAGCCCGCCGCCCTGCTGCGGGCCGGGCTGTACTGGCCCGATCGCGCGCTGCCGAGCCTCGACGAAATCGCCGCGCTGTGGCGCGGAAACGGCGGCATCGCGCCCATCGTGTTTTACCGGGCATTGGTGCAGTCGGGGAACACCGCGCCGGTCGATGCGCTCGCCCAAGCTCTGTCGGCCCGGCGGCTTCGTCCGCTGCCCCTTTTCGTGCACAGCCTCAAGGATGGTGAAAGTACCGCGCTGATCGACGAACTCTTCCCTGCAGCGCCGCCGGCAGTGATCCTCAACGCGACTGGCTTTTCAGTGGGCGCCGGTGGCGCCGCGGACCCGCTGACAAGCGCTGACTGTCCGATCCTGCAGGTAGTCTTCGCCGGCAGTGACGAGGAGAGCTGGCGCACCGGAACGCGAGGACTTGGCCCGCGGGACCTCGCGATGAATGTGGCGCTTCCGGAAATCGACGGCCGGATTCTCACGCGGGCTGTGTCGTTCAAGGCGCCGCTGGGCCGCGACCCCGAGACCGAAGCCGATCTCGTCGGCTACAGGCCGGTGGCCGACCGCATCGCCTTTGTCGCCGATCTCGCGCGCAATTGGGCGGGCCTGCGGTCGCGGGCGCCGGCCAAGCGCCGCATCGCCCTGATCCTGGCCAACTATCCGAACCGCGACGGCCGAATCGGCAACGGCGTCGGCCTCGACACGCCGGCTTCAGCGATCGCGATCCTGCGCGCGCTTGCCGAGGCTGGCTACCGGATCGCCGATGCGCCGGACGATCCTGAGGATTTGATCCACCGGCTGCTCAACGGACCGACCAACGGCAACCCCGGCGGGCCTGCCGAGGAAACGCTGTCCTTTGCCGATTATTCCGCATTTTTCACGACTCTGCCGGCAGCTATGCAGCGGGCGGTAGCGGACCGCTGGGGGACCGCCGAGCGCGATCCATTCTTCCGGCCGGGCCGGCTCGATTGTGGCCGCTTCGCGATTCCCGGCTTTCGAGCCGGCAATGTCGCCGTGCTGATCCAGCCTGCGCGTGGCTACAACATCGATCCGAAAGCGACCTATCACGATCCGGCCTTGGTGCCGCCGCACAGCTATTTCGCCGTATATGCCTGGCTCGCCGACGAGTTTCGCGCCGATGCCGCGATCCATCTCGGCAAGCACGGCACACTCGAATGGCTGCCCGGAAAGGCGCTGGCCCTGTCGGCAGAATGCTTCCCGGAGGCAGTGCTTGCGCCGTTGCCGCATCTCTATCCGTTCATCGTCAACGACCCGGGGGAGGGGACGCAGGCGAAGCGACGGGCTCAGGCGGTCATCATCGACCATCTGACACCGCCTCTGACCCGCGCAGGCAGTTACGGGCCGATGGCCGAGCTCGAACGACTGATCGACGAGTATTACGAGGCCGCGCTGGGCGATTCCCGCCGGCTCTCTGTGCTCGCCACGGCGATCCTCGATCAAGCCCGCGCCACCGGGCTCGAAGGTGATTGCGGCATTGCCGCGGCCGATGAAACCGCCGTCGCCCTGCGCAAGCTCGACGGGTTTCTTTGCGAGTTGAAAGAGCTGCAGATACGCGATGGGCTGCACGTCTTTGGCCGCAGCCCGGAGGGTGAAAGGCTGAACTCGCTTTTAGTCGCCTTCGCCCGCCCGGGCCGCGGCACCGCGCCCGAGGACGCCTCGCTGCTGCGGGCGCTCGCTGACGATCTCGGCCTCGGCGAGGATCCGCTCGGCGAAGATCCTGCCGAGCCCTGGACCGGAAAGCGTCCTTCGGCGCTCGCCGGTCCGGGGCCGTGGCGCAGCTGCGGCGACACGGTCGAGCGTCTGGAGACGCTGGCCTTGCGCCTCGTTGCGGACGAAGTGGCGCCCGAACCCGGCTGGTCGCATACCACTGCGGTTCTCGACTGGATCAAGCGGCAACTAGGCCCCGCGGTTACGGGAAGTGGCGCCGCCGAAATCACCGGGATCCTAGCCGGACTCGACGGGCGGTTTGTTCCGCCGGGCCCCTCCGGCGCACCGAGTTGCGGCCGGCCGGAGGTATTGCCGACCGGACGCAACTTCTATTCGATCGACACCCGCGCCGTGCCGACGCAAGCGGCCTGGCAGCTCGGCTGGAAATCGGCGGCGTTGCTGCTCGAGCGCCACGCCCAGGAATACGGAAACTACCCGGCGCGCATTGCGCTATCGGCCTGGGGCACCGCCAATATGCGGACGGGTGGCGACGACATTGCCCAGGCATTGGCGCTGATCGGCGCGCGTCCGGTGTGGGAGCAGTCGAGCGGCCGGGTGACCGGGTTCGAAATCCTGCCCGCCTCGGTGCTCGATCGGCCGCGCGTCGATGTCACGTTGCGTGTATCGGGGTTCTTCCGCGACGCATTTCCAGGGCTGATCGACCTGTTCGATTCGGCCGCGCGCGCCGTCGCCGCGCTCGACGAGCCGGCCTCGGTCAACCCACTCGCCGCGCGTGTTGCTGAGGACCGGCGCAGGCTGGAAGCTCAGGGCGTTGCGCGGGAGGAAGCCGAGCGGCGCGCCGGGTATCGGGTGTTCGGCTCGAAACCGGGCGCATACGGGGCCGGGCTTCAGGTCATGATCGACGAGCGGATCTGGGACGGCGAAGCCGATCTCGCCGAGGCGTATCTCGGCTGGAGCGGGTACGCCTATGGCGCGGGTTGCGAGGGCCGCGCCGAGCGGGCCATGCTCGAAGCGCGACTGGCCGCCGCCGATGCCGTGCTGCACAACCAGGACAACCGCGAGCATGACCTGCTCGACAGCGATGACTATTACCAGTTCGAGGGCGGGCTCGCTCTCGTCGTCCGGCGCCTTTCGGGCCACACGCCGGCGGTGTGGCACAACGACCACTCGCGGCCCGAGAAGCCGCGTATCCGCAGCCTGCGCGAGGAATTGGGACGCGTCGTCCGCGGCCGTGCGGCGAACCCACGATGGATCGCCGGCGTGATGCGCCACGGCTATAAGGGTGCCGCCGAAATCGCCGCCACCGTCGACTATCTCTTCGCCTTCGCCGCGACCTCGCGGGCGGTCGACGATGCGCATTTCGATGTGCTCTATGGCGCCTACCTCGGCGACGATGCGGTGCGCGATTTCATGGCCGAGCACAACCCCGCCGCGCTCGCCGAGACCAGCCGGCGCTTCCTCGAAGCAATCGACCGCGGCCTGTGGCGCCCTCGCCGCAACAGCGCCCGGGAGGATTTGGCGAAATGGAGCGTAGCGTGAGCGAGCTCGTCGCAACCGAGGAGGAGGCCAACCGCCGCCACAATGAAAAGATGGCCAGGCGCAAGGCGGTGCGCGAGCGTATGCTGGCGACCAAGACGGAAGAGCGCGGTCTCTTGATCGTCCATACCGGGAAAGGCAAGGGGAAGTCGACGGCGGCCTTCGGACTGGTTCTGCGCTGCCTCGGCCACGGCATGCGGGTCGGCATCGTCCAGTTCGTCAAGGGGGTTTGGTCGACCGGAGAACGTGTCGCGCTCGAGCGGTTTTCGGATCTCGTGACCTGCCGGGCGATGGGCGAGGGCTTCACCTGGGACACCCAGGACCGCGCCCGCGACATTGCCGCCGCGCGCAACGCCTGGGAGACGGCCAGGGCGATGCTGTCGGATCCGTCCTACAAGCTGGTGCTCTTAGACGAACTCAACATCGTGCTGCGTTACGACTACCTGCCGCTTGCCGAGGTCGTGGCGGTGCTGAGCGCGAAACCGCGCGATCTGCACGTCGTCGTCACCGGCCGTAATGCCCGGCCCGAATTGATCGAGGCAGCCGACCTCGTCACCGAGATGACGCTCGTCAAGCACCCGTTCCGCGCCGGCGTCAAAGCGCAGCAGGGGATCGAGTTTTGATGGCGCGGGCGCTTATGCTGCAGGGGACCGGGTCGGATGTCGGCAAGACTCTGCTGCTCGCGGGACTGGCGCGCGCCTTCACTCGGCAAGGGCTGAGAGTGATGCCGTTCAAGCCGCAGAACATGTCGAACAATGCCGCGGTGACCGCCGATGGCGGCGAGATCGGCCGGGCGCAGGCACTGCAGGCGCGCGCCTGCGGCACGGCTCCGGTAATCGACATGAACCCGGTGCTGTTGAAGCCGCAATCGGAAAACGGGGCGCAGATCGTATTGCACGGACGGGTCTGGCGTGCCGCCGGCGCGGGCGAATACCGCCGGCTGGCCCCGAGCCTGTTGCCGGCAATTCTCGGCTCCTTCTCCCGCCTTGCCGGGGCGGCCGATCTGGTCCTCGTCGAGGGGGCGGGAAGCCCGGCGGAGATCAATTTGCGCGATGGCGACATCGCCAATATGGGGTTTGCCGAGGCAGCCGACGTTCCTGTCGTGCTGGTCGGCGATATCGAGCGCGGCGGCGTCATCGCCCAGCTGGTCGGCACGCAAGCGCTATTGTCGGCGACCGAGCGGGCACTCCTCGCCGGGTACATCGTCAACAAATTCCGCGGCGATATTGGGCTGTTCGAGGGCGGGGTCGCCGCAATCGGCGACCGCACCGGGATGCGCTGCTTTGGGGTCGTGCCATTCTTTCCCTCGGCCGTAAATCTTCCGGCCGAGGACTCGCTCGCGCTTGCCCCTCACCCTCCCGCTGCAAGGGTCCCTCCCTCTCCCCGCTTGCGGGGAGAGGGCCGGGGTGAGGGGCCGCTCCGAATTGCGGTGCCGCTACTGCCGCGCATCGCCAATTTCGACGACCTCGATCCGCTACGCGCGGAGCCGGCGGTCGAGCTGGTCATGGTCCGGCCGGGGCAGCCGCTGCCGCGCGACGCCACCCTTGTCATTCTTCCCGGCTCGAAGGCGACGATCGCCGATTTGGAATGCCTGCGATGCGAAGGGTGGGACATTGACCTTCTCGCGCATCGCCGCCAGGGCGGACGAATCCTCGGGCTTTGCGGCGGATATCAGATGCTCGGCCGGAGCATTGCCGATCCGCTGGGTGTGGAGGGACGAAAACAGATGGTGCCCGGGCTGGGCTTGCTCGACATCGAGACCGTGCTGACCGACACCAAACGCCTCGCCGCGTCTTCCGGCGTCGAGCTTGCGACCGGGATGCCGGTTGGGGGGTACGAAATGCACATTGGAGAGACCACCGGACCTGGCCTCGAACGCCCGATGCTGCGCCTGGCAGGCGGCCCGGACGGCTGCGTCAGCGGCGACGGGCTGGTCGCCGGTTGCTATCTGCACGGGCTCTTTACGAGCGACCCCTTCCGCCGGGAGTATTTGGCGGGGTTGGGCGCTGAGCCTGGCGGCGTGGCGTACGAGCACACCATCGAGACCACCCTCGACGCGCTCGCCGATCATCTTGGGCGCTGCCTCGACCTTTCGGCATTCTTGGCCGCGGCGCGGCCGCCCCGCCTCAGGCGAGCAGCGTAGCATGCGCCGCAAACCAGGCGCCCACCAACAGTCCAGCTTCGAGGAAGCAGGCGAGGCGATAGAGCTGCAGTCCCCGCACGATGTCGGAGACCCCGGCCCGGGCGCTGCCGTCGCCAAGCCACGGATCGGCGACGAGACCCTCCGGGTACCGGCGCGGTCCGGCCAATGCCAAACCGAGCGCCCCAGCCATCGCACTCTCGGGCCAGCCCGCATTGGGCGAATGGTGCTTGCGCGCGTCGCGCAGCATGACGGCCAGCGCGTGACCCGGCCGGCATTTCTTGGCGAACACCGCCGCCACGGCAAGGAGTACGCCGCTCAGCGGTGCCGGCAGCGCGTTGAGAACATCGTCGAGGCGCGCCGCCGCCCATCCAAAGGCGCGGTAATGCGGCGTTCGGTGCCCGATCATGCTGTCGAGCGTATTTGCCATCTTGTACGCGAAGAGGCCGGGCAAGCCGAGCAGCAGGTACCAGAAGACCGGGGCGACGACGCCGTCGCTGAAATTTTCCGCCAAGCTCTCAAGCGCCGCGCGGGCGACGCCATGCGCGTCGAGGCTCATCGGGTCGCGGCCGACGATATGGCGCACGGCCTCCCGGCCGCCGGCCAATCCGCCTTCAGCGAGCGCCGCTGCAACCGCGGCGACATGCTCGTAAAGACTGCGCTGCGCAACGAGCACGGCGATGAGGACGGCTTCGACTATGGCGCCGACCAGGCTGCCGCGGCAGCCTCGTTCGATGATCAGCCCGAGCAGCGCCGCGCCGCAGACCAGCACGACAACCGTTACGATGCCACGTTCGCGGCGCGACGCCTCGCTGCGGGCTTCACGGTTGAGTTTGCGGTCGAAGAATGCGATCGCGCGGCCGGCGAGGACGACGGGGTGCGGGACATAGCGAAAGATCGCCGGCATATCGCCAAACAGCGCGTCGATGACGAGCCCCGCGACGAGCAGCAGCACCAAGTCGGCCCTCAGCGGCGGCATCGTGGTCGCAGGAGCGTCGGTCTATGACCGCGACGGCGGTGCTGCTCTGCGGACACGGCAGCCGCGATCCCGAAGCGGTCGCGGAATTCGAGCTGGCGGCCGGGGCATTGCGGCCGCGTCTGCCGGAATTCGATTTCGCCACCGGTTATCTCGAATTCGCCCGCCCGACAATCCGCGATGGCCTCGCCCTCTTGGCGGGGCGCGGGGCGCGGCGGATCTTGGCGATCCCGGGCATGCTGTTTGCCGCCAGTCACGTCAAAAACGACCTGCCTTGGGAAATGAACAGCTTCATCGACGAAAATCCCGGTATCGACGTGCGCCTGGGTCGCGATCTCGGTATCGACCCAAAACTATTGCATGCCGCGGCCGCTCGTATCGCAGCGGCGGCGGCCGACACGCGAATCCCGCGCACCGAGACCTTGCTCGTGGTGGTCGGGCGCGGCACCAACGACCCGGACGCGAATTCCAACATCTCCAAGCTCGCCAGGATGCTGTGGGAAGGGATGGGTCTGGGATGGGCGGAGGTCGCCTTCAGCGGCGTCGCCCATCCGCGGGTCGATGCTGCATTGATGAGGTGCGCCGCACTCGGTTTTCGCCGCATCATCGTGTTTCCCTATTTCCTATTCACGGGGGTACTGGTCAAAAGGATCTACGCCCAAACCGATACTGTCGCCGCTCTCTTTCCGGAAATCGAGTTCGTCAAGGCGCTATACCTGCGCGATCATGAAGGCGTACTCGGGGCGTTCCGAGACCGTGTCGTCGAGCTCGGGGATGGCCAGCCGGCGATGAACTGCCAGCTTTGCAAATACCGGACGCAGATCATTGGCTATGAGAACGACGCCGGCGCACCGCAGGCTGGGCACCACCATCACGTGCGCGGCATCGGCACCGTCGATCACCATTCGCACCCGCATGATCATCACGCGCACGACTGAGCGCGCATGCCGAAGCGGTTTGACCATTATGTGATCGTCGACTGGAGCGCGGCGAGCCAGCCCAAGAAGGGGCGTGACAGCATCTGGATTTGTCACAGGGGACCGCATGGAGAGCGCTACGAAAATCTGGCGACCCGCCATCTCTCAAAGGTGCGCCTGGCCGAAATCCTTGCCGGCGTTGCGGCGTCGGACGAGCGCGCGATCCTGGGATTCGATTTCCCGTTCGGCTACCCGACGGGTCTGGCTTGCCGGCTCGGCCTGACGGGACCTCCGTGGCGCGCGCTGTGGGATGAAATCGCCGGCCTTCTGCACGACCACGAAGACAACAGGAACGATCGCTTCGCCGTCGCAGCAGAACTCAACCATCGCGTTTCCAATGGCCGATTTCCGTTCTGGGGCTGCCCGGTAGGTTTTCTGCACAAATTTCTGGGCCCGAAGCACCACGGTCGCCATGAGGTCGAGGGTCTTGCGGAGAAGCGGCTGATCGATCGCTGGATGACCGGGGCGCAACCCTGCTGGAAGCTCGCCTATACCGGTTCGGTCGGCAGCCAAGCGCTGACCGGGATTCCGGTGGTGCGCGGGTTGCGCCACGATTCACGGTGGGCCGCTCGCGCGCGGGTTTGGCCGTTCGAGACCGGGTTGTCCCTGCCCGACGACGCGTCGATCGTCTTTGCCGAGGTCTGGCCGTCATGGTGGAAGGTTCGGCCGGAATACGGCCCGCCGAACGATAAGGCGCAAGTGCGCACCGTCGCCGAGGTTTTCGCCGAGCGCGACAGCGCTGGCGAATTGGCGGCATGGTTTGAGGGCGACCCGGATCTGGGCGAGGACCAAAAACGGATCATAGAAACGGAAGAGGCCTGGACATTAGGGGTGACGGCAGCGCGACAGCGCTCGGTCCCCGCTCGCGGAGGCCGGCAGCGGCAGGGTGCGGGCGCATTCCAACCATACTCCTACCTCCGCGACCCTGCGGAGATCACCTGCCGATCTTTCGCGCTGATCAGCGCCGAGGCCGATCTCGGACGTTTTCCCGCGGCGGTGCGGCCGCTGGCGTTGAGACTTGCGCATGCGGCAGGTGATACCACAATCCTCGACGAGCTCGCCTGGACGCGAGGCGCAGTGGATGCCGGACAGCAGGCGCTTGCTGCGGGCGCGCCGATCCTGGTGGATTCGACAATGGTCGCCGCGGGGATCACGATCGATCCGGATCGGGTCATTTGCACCCTGCGGGACCCCGAGACGGCAGGGCTGGCCGCGGCCGAGCGGACGACGCGCTCGGCTGCTGCAGTCGAGCGGTGGCGTCCGTATTTGTCGGGGGCGGTGGTAGCGATCGGCAACGCGCCAACCGCGCTCTTTCGATTACTCGAGCTGCTCGCGCAAGGCGCACCGAGACCCGCGGTCGTTCTCGGCTTTCCGGTCGGGTTTGTCGGGGCGGCCGAGGCGAAGGCGGCGCTCGCCGATTTTGGGCACGGGCTCGAGTTCATTACCCTCCACGGGCGCCGTGGCGGCAGCGCGCTCGCGGTCGCGGCGGTGAATGCGCTTGCGGCCAGCCGGTGAAACCTTGGCTCTCCGTTATCGGCATCGGCGAGGACGGCTTTGCCGGCCTCGCGCCGGCGGCGTGCGCGCTGATCGAAACCGCCGAGGTGCTGGTCGGCGGCACGCGCCATCTCGGCATGGTGCCGGACCATGGCGCCGAGCGGATCCTGTGGGAACGCCCGCTCGCCCTGACGATAGACGCTATCGCAGGCCGCCGCGGCAGGAGGGTGGCTGTGTTGGCCAGCGGCGACCCGATGTGGTACGGCGTCGGCGCCACCCTCGCCCGCCGCTTTCCGCCGGAGGAAATGACTATTGTGCCGCAGCGGAGCGCTTACAGCCTCGCGGCCGCGCGGCTCGGTTGGCCACTTGCCGATTGCGCGACGATCAGCTTGCACGGCCGGCCGCTCGACACCTTGCGGCTACATCTCGCGCCTCATCGCCGCATTTTGGTCCTTTCGGAGGATGGCGGCACGCCCGGAGCGGTCGCCGAGCTGCTCACCGGGCTCGGTTGGGGGCCGAGCCGCCTCACAGTGCTCGCCCAACTCGGCGGCGCCCGCGAAACCATCGTCGCTGACGAGGCGCGGGCTTGGGGCGATCGGCGGGTTCCCGACCTCAACACGATCGCGATCGCCTGCTCCGCCGGCCGCGGCGCCCGAGCATTGCCGCGGCTCGCCGGTCTTCCCGACGACGTCTTTGAGCATGACGGGCAGCTGACCAAGCGCGAGGTTCGTGCCGCGACCCTGGCGGCGCTCGCCCCGTTGCCCGGCGAAACCCTATGGGATGTCGGAGCAGGTTGTGGCTCAATCGCGATCGAATGGCTGCGTCAAGGCGAAGGCCGCTCTGCCATCGCCATCGAGCGGGATCCGGCGCGCGCCGCGATGATCGCCCGCAATGCCGCCGCGCTCGGGGTCCCGGAACTGCGCATCGTGCTCGGCGCGGCCCCCGAGGCGCTGAAGGACCTCTACCCACCGCATGCGATCTTCATCGGCGGCGGGATCGGCACGGCCGGTTTGCTGGCAAAGGCATGGGCCAGCCTGCCGCCCGGCGGGCGCCTCGTTGCCAACGTCGTCACCACCGAGGGCGAGGCGCGGCTGCTCGATTGGCATGCCCGACATGGCGGTGCGCTGACTCGCATTGCGGTCAGCCGCGTCGAGCCGGTCGGCCTGCACCACCTGTGGCGACCTCTGCCGACGGTGACCCAGCTCACCGCCGTCAAGCCGGCCTGAAATGCGAATCTTCCGGTTCGTTTCGGCCCCCACCCTCCCGCTAACGCGGTTCCCTCCCGCCCCCGTGTTCACGGGGGAGGGTAGGGGAGGAGGCTGGCTGAGCGGTATCCGCCCCTACGCGCTGCTTTGTCTCTTGTGCTTGATCCTCTATGCGCCCGGGCTCGCGGCGATCCCGCCGCTCGACCGCGACGAAGCGCGTTTCGCGCAGGCGACGCGGCAGATGCTGGAGACCGGCGATTTCGTCCGCATCCGCTTTCAGGATGAGGCGCGCAACAAGAAGCCGATCGGGATCTACTGGCTGCAGGCGGCGGCCGTCGCGGCATTCAGCTCCCCAGAAAGCACCGCGGTCTGGCCCTATCGCCTGCCTTCGGCTTTGGCGGCCACCGCCGCGGTGCTGCTAACCTTCGGCCTCGGCGCCCGGCTTTTCGACTCGCGCACAGCTGGCTTCATCGCCGCGGTGCTGACAGCGAGCGCAATCGGCGTAGTGGTCGAAGCGCATCTCGCCAAGACGGACGCAGCGCTTCTCGCCGCCGTTGTCGCCGGGCAGGGTGCGCTCGGGCTCGTTTATATCATGACCCGCACCGGTCGGCCGACTGGCTGGCCGCTTCCGCTTCTCTTTTGGTTGGCCGAAGCCGGCGCGATCCTATTGAAGGGGCCGCCCGGCCCGGTGTTGGCGCTGTTGACGGTGGGTTGCCTGTCGATCGCCGACCGCGACATCCGTTGGGTCAAAGGGTTGCGGCCGCTTGCCGGCATCTTGATCATGGCGGCGACGGCGGCTCCGTGGCTGATCGCGGTGCAGAAAGCCACCGCAGGCGATTTCATCTCGGATTCGCTGGCCCATGACCTCTTGCCGAAGCTGATCGGCGCCCAGGAATCGCACGGCGCGCCGCCCGGCTATTACCTGGCGGCAGCGATGGCAAGCTTCTGGCCGGGCTCACTGTTTATCGTTCCGGGGCTGATCTGGGGCTGGCGGCAGCGCCGCGCTGCGGGCTGCCGCTTTCTGCTCGCCTGGCTGGGTCCGGCCTGGATTTTTTTCGAGCTGGTCCCGACCAAGCTGCCGCATTATGTCCTCCCACTCTACCCCGCGCTGGCGCTGCTCGTCGGCGGCGCTTTGACGGGAGGGTTTATCAAACCTCTCTTTGGGCCAGCGCGGTTTGCCGACCGCATCGTCGGACTCCTCTGGGGAGCGGTTACGATCGTCCTCGCGGTTGTGCTGCTCATATTGCCGCTGTGGTTCGGCGGCACGGTTTCGCTGGCGGTCATCGTCGCCGTCCCGGCGATGCTCGGCCTGGCGTGGCTGCTTTTCTTTCGAGACCTGCAGCCCAAACGCGCCGCCGGTCTGATTGCTGCCCTCGCCGCCGCCTTCGTGGTGCCGGCTGCGCTCGCCGTCGCGCCCGAGCTCGACTACCTGTGGCTCAGTCGATCGGCCGCGGCCGCGCTCGCCCGCCATCCGCCGGGTCTGGGTAAGGCCGTTCTGTCGGTCGGCTACAGCGAGCCGAGCCTCGTTTTCTTGCTCGGCACGGCAACCCGGCTGGTGACCGCGGCGCCTGGAGATGGCCAGTTGGCCGGGGCTGGTATGGCACTGGTCAGCGACCGCTCCGACACGGAGTTTCTGCAATCATTGGCCCGCCGCGGGCTGACCGCCCGAGCGCTCGACCGCGTCGAGGGGCTCGACTATTCGGCGCGCGGCGGCAAGCTCGTTCTTACCCTCTACCGGTTGGAGCCGGAGTGAATGCCGGTAGAGTCCGGTCGGCTCTACGGGCTCGGTGTCGGGCCGGGCGACCCGGAGCTGCTGACCTTGAAGGCATTGCGGTTGCTGCGGGCGGTGCCGGTGGTCGCGTATCCGGCGCCGGAGAATGGCGACAGCTTCGCCCGCTCTATCGTCGGCGCCTGGATCGAAGGTCACCAGCGCGAGATCGTGATCCGCTTTCCGATGCGCCCGGGGCCTCCGCCCGTCGAGATTTACGATAGTGCAGCCGCCAAGCTCGCCGCTGAGCTCGAAGACGGTCGCGACGTGGCGCTATTGTGCCAAGGCGACCCGCTTTTTTATGGAAGCTTCATCAATGTGTTCACCCGTCTCGCAGGCCGGTACCAGATCGAGATCGTCCCCGGCGTCTCGTCCTTGACCGCCTGCGCTGCCGCCGCGTCGATCCCGCTGGTCTCGCGGGATGACACGCTCGCGGTGATTCCAGCGACGCTCGACGAGGACCAAATCGCGGCCCGGATCGCCGAGAGCGACTCCGTCGCCATAGTCAAGCTCAGCCGCCACGTCGCAAAGGTGCGTCGGGTGCTTAACCGGCTGGGTCTTCTCGATGGCGCGGTTTACATCGAGCACGCGACCTTGCCGACCCGGCGCGTCGCGTTGCTCTCGGCCGTTGAATCCGATGAGGCTCCCTATTTCTCGATGGTACTGATAGCGACGTCACGGAAAGCTGATGGACGAAGTTGAATGCGTCGTGGTCGGAGCCGGCGTCATCGGGCTGGCGGTGGCTCGCGCGCTCGCGCTGGCAGGGATCGAGGTGCTCGTGCTCGAGCAGGCCTACACGATCGGGTTCGAGACCTCGTCGCGCAACAGCGAAGTCGTCCACGGCGGGCTCTATTATCCGGTTGGCAGCCTGAAGGCGCGCAGCTGTGTCGAAGGACGCCACCGGCTCTACGGCTATTGCCGCGAGCACGGGGTGCCACATGCCCGGCCGGGCAAGCTGATCGTCGCCACCAGCGAGGCAGAGATTACCGGTCTCGAAAACATTGCCTCCACCGCCCGCGGCAACGGGGTCGACAATCTGGAGTGGCTGGACTCGAAACAGGCCCGTCAGCTCGAACCTGCTCTCAATTGCGTGGCAGCCCTGCTGTCGCCTTCGACCGGCATTATCGACAGCCATGCGCTGATGCTCGCCTATCAGGGCGAGGCAGAGGCCGCCGGTGCAATCGTCGTGCTGCGTACCCCAGTCCTCTCCGGCAGGACGGGCCATGACGGTTTCGAGCTTGCAATTGGCGGCGATGAGCCGACGGGTATCCGCTGCCGCTCTCTGGTCAATGCCGCCGGGCTGCACGCGCCGGCTTTCGCGCAGATGGTCGAGGGGATACCGCCCGAGACGATCCCGCCGGCATATTTCTGCCGCGGGGTCTATTTCACTCTGAGCGGGCCGGCGCCGTTTCGCAGGCTCATCTACCCCGTCCCGGTGGCGGGCGGGCTCGGGGTGCACGTCACGCTGGATCTTGCAGGGCAGGCGCGGTTCGGGCCCGATGTGGAATGGATCTCCTCGGTCGATTACACGGTCGATCCGGCTCGCGGCGAGGTGTTCTATGCCGCAATTCGCAGCTACTGGCCCGGTTTGCCGGATGGCGCGTTGCAGCCGGGTTATGCCGGCATCCGGCCGAAGATCAGCGGGCCGGCCGAGCCGCCCGCGGACTTCGTCGTGCAGGGCCCCGATACCCACGGTTTGCCGGGTCTGGTAAACCTTTACGGCATCGAGTCGCCGGGGCTGACGGCGTCCTTGCCGTTGGCCGACGAGGTCGTGCGAAAACTCCGTTTCGCCGAGAGTTAATCGAAAAAGCGCCCCTGCCGACAAAGGCGCCAGAGCACGAGGGGCCAAGTGAGGACCTCGGGCACGCTGTCGCGGAAGACGTACGCCTGATTGCGCCAATGGAAATCATCGGGCGTCGCCTGACCCGGGATCAACGCGAACAAGACGGCACCGACCGCGAGATAAACGAGAGCGAGCTCGACGAAGGTTTCCAACGGTCATCACCTGTGCAAGAAGCCTGGTACCCTGGCGGCAGTGTCGACGACTTTCGGACGGGGTACACGGTAAATCACCCGAACGCGACAGAGTGTCGCGCAAGCAACCTAAACCCGGAACCGGTGTTAACGCCGCCCGGCGGCGATACCGGCTAGGTGGAGTGTCCCATGCTGATCGGTGTCCCGAAGGAGGTGAAGACCCACGAATACCGCGTCGGCCTCACGCCCGGCAGCGTTCGAGAAATCGCGCATCATGGCCACGAAGTGGTCGTTGAGACCGGCGCGGGAACCGGCATCGGTTTCGAGGACGCGTCCTATGAGGCCGTCGGGGCCCGCATCCTACCCAGCGAAACGGAGGTGTTCGCGGCCGCCGAACTGATCGTCAAAGTCAAAGAGCCCCAGCCACAGGAGGCAGCCGCACTCCGCGAAGGGCAAGTGCTGTTCACCTACCTGCACCTGGCGGCGGACAAAGTGTTGGCCCAGGCACTGGTCAGGTCGGGTGTAATCGCGATCGCCTACGAGACCGTCACCGACGCACGGGGCGGCCTGCCGCTTCTCGCGCCGATGAGTGAGGTCGCGGGCAGGATGGCCGTGCAGGTCGGAGCTCATTGCCTGGAAAAGGAGCAGGGCGGCATAGGCGTGCTTCTCGGCGGGGTTCCGGGCGTCCCCGCTGCGAAGGTGGTGATCCTCGGCGGCGGCGTATCGGGCACCAATGCAGCGCGTATGGCGATGGGTATGGAGGCCTACGTCACGGTTATCGACCGCTCGCTGCCGCGGTTATACGAGCTCGATCTGCAATTCGGGGCGCAGCTCCACACGCTGTTCTCGACGATGGAGAACATCGAGCGCGAGGTAACCGCGGCCGATCTGGTTATAGGCGCAGTGCTGATCCCGGGCGCGGCGGCGCCCAAGCTCGTCAGCCGCGCCCTCGTCCAAGCGATGAAACCGGGCGCCGTGATGGTCGATATTTCAATCGACCAGGGCGGCTGCTTCGAGACGAGCAGGCCGACCACTCACGCCGCACCGACCTACGTCGAGGAGGGCGTCGTCCATTATTGTGTGACCAATATGCCGGGGGCGGTTGCCCGCACCTCGACGGTCGCGCTCAACAACGCAACCTTGCCGTATGTGCTGGCACTGGCCGATCACGGCTGGCAGCGCGCTCTGCGCGAAGACGCGCATCTGCGAAATGGCCTGAACATTTGCCGAGGGCGAGTCACCCATCCCGCAGTCGCCCGCGATCTGGATTTTCCGTTCACGCCTCCCGAGCAGATAATCACAAACGCATAAACTTTTGAGTTTCGGGCACCTCGCTATGGATTGACCTTCGAGCCATCCCTATCTGAGGCCAAACAGGCTGGAGGCGGGGGAATATGGCGCTCCTTCCGATCACGGCACCAGCGCACGTTGAAATGCGACCCGACGCGTTCGCTGGTTCCGAGCTGGAGCGCGCTTGGCAAATCGACGCGGCCGCGATCGCCGCGGTTACCGGGCTCTACCGTGAGGTCCTGCCACCCGGCGGCGTCATTCTCGATCTGATGTCGGGTTGGGTCAGCCATTTGCCGCCGGAAATCCCCTATTCGCGGGTCGTCGGGGTCGGCCTCAACTCCAGGGAGCTGGCGGAAAACCCGTTTCTCGACGAATGGCACGTACAGGATCTGAACTGCGATCCGCACCTGCCCTTCGCCACCGCCGAGTTCGACGGCGCGGCAATCTGCGTAGCGGTCCAGCATTTGACGCGGCCCTGCGAGGTTATCCGCGAAGCGGGGCGCGTGCTGAAGCCGGGCGCTCCGCTGATCGTGACATTCTCAAACCGCTGCGTGCCGACGCGCGCGATCGGGTGCTGGTGCCTGCTGGACGATGCCGGGCACCTCTGCCTGATTGCCCAATATTTCGTGCAAGCCGGGAATTGGGGCGACATTCGCTGTCTCGACCGGACGCCGCCCGGCGGCGGCGATCCGCTTTACGCGGTGATCGGGCGCAGCCTGGGCTCCCCGCCGGCGATGGCCGCCGACTAGCTCTCAGCGATTAGCTCTCGTAAGCGACCATCGACGTGAACGGCACGTCGATGCGGCTTCGCCCATTCAAGAACGATAGCTCGATGATGCATGCCGCGGCGGTCACTTCGCCGCCGCGCTGACGCACGAGATTGATGGCGGCCTGCATCGTCCCTCCGGTTGCCAGCAGGTCGTCGAGCACGACAACCCGCTGGCCCGGCTTAATCGCGTCCTCCTGGATCTCGATAGTGTCCGTGCCATATTCCAGATCGTAGGTGAACCGGGCAGTCCGCCCCGGCAGTTTACCTTGCTTGCGAACCATCGCAAAACCGTGGCCGAGCTGATAGGCCAAAGGGGCTGCGACGAGAAAGCCTCGCGATTCGATGCCTACGAGGAGATCGGGCTGGTGAGGCTGCAGCGCTTCGGCAAGGCGCTGGACGGTCGTCTGCCAAGCCTTGGGATGGGCGAGCAAGGTGGAGATGTCGTAAAAGAGGATACCCGGCTTTGGAAAATCAGGTATCGAGCGGATATGCTGTTTGAGGTCCATGGGTATCGTCCTCGACGATCCGGTGACGGCGATCGAAAACAGAGATCGTTGCGGAATAGCCGCTTTTCCTGTAGTTGGAAAGGCCTCGTTCGGCGGCGGATAAGCGCACTTTGAACCCTTGAACCTAATGGCGTCCGTCGCCGCGACACTCGTTGAATCCGAAGAGGCTGGAGCGCTGGTCCTCGCAGCGGCCGGTGGATGGCTGGTCGCGACCGCCGCCGAGCTCGACCGGCGGCTGCAGGCTCTCCAGGTGCCCAGTGGCAAGCGGGTTACGTTCGATTTGGCGGGGATCGACCGGCTCGATACCGCCGGCGCTTGGCTATTGCTGCGAACCGAGCACGATCTGACCGAGCGCGGCAATGCGGTCGAGATGCGGAACCTACAGCCGAGCTTCGAGCCGCTGATTGATCAGGTGCGCTCGGCGGGTCTCATTGCGCCGGCCCGCCATCCGCGGCCCGCATACCACACGATGGCCGGTTTCATCGCCCGAATCGGGGAGGTAACGCTCGCGCTGTTTGCCCGCACGTACAGTATCCTCGGCTTCTTCGGCGTCGTCAGCGCAACTGCGCTTTGGCTGGCGCGCCATCCGCGCCGGCTGAACCTGACCGCGATTGTCGCCCAGATGGAGCAGACCGGGGTCAATGCGCTGCCCATTGTCGGTCTGCTCACATTCCTGATCGGGGTCGTCATCGCCTATCAGGGCGCCGATTATCTGCGCTTCTACGGGCTGGAGAGCTATACGGTCCAACTGACCGCGGCGAGCATCCTGCGTGAGCTGGGGGTGCTGCTGACCGCGATCATCCTCGCCGGCCGCTCGGGGAGCGCTTTTACCGCCCAGATCGGGACGATGCGGGTCAACGAAGAGATCGACGCAATGCGCACGATCGGTCTCGACCCGGTCGAAGTTCTGGTCCTCCCGCGTGTCTACGCGCTGATGCTGACCTTGCCGATGCTCACCCTCTGCGCCAACTTTATGGGAATTTTTGGCGGTGGCTTGATGGCGTGGGGTGTGCTTGGAATTAGTATTCCGGAATTCTTTATTCATCTCTCCACGATCTCGCATTGGAGCTTCTGGATCGGCATGATCAAGGCGCCGTTCTTTGCCATCATTATCGCTTCGATCGGCTGTTATGAAGGATTTCAGGTGGCACGCAGCGCCGAGAGCGTCGGCCGACTGACGACGCTGTCGGTCGTCGAAGCGATTTTTCTCGTGATCGTGACCGACGCGGGATTCTCGATCTTCTTTTCTTCATTGCGCATTTGAGCATGCCACATCGTCCGGACGAGCCGATCATCCGCGTGCGTGGCCTCGTCAACCGATTTGGCGCCGAAACAGTCCACGACGGAGTCGACCTCGACGTGTTCCGCGGTGAAGTTCTCGGCATCGTCGGCGGGTCAGGGTCGGGCAAATCGGTGCTGTTGCGAACCATTATCGGGCTCAACCGGCCGGTTGCGGGCAATGTCGAGGTCTTCGGAAGCAATATTCTGACGATGAGCGACAACGATCAGCGGGAGATCGAACAACACTGGGGGGTGCTGTTTCAGGATGGCGCGCTGTTCAGCTCCCTGACGGTCGCGCAGAACATCGAGGTGCCGTTGAAGGAATACTACGACATGCCGCTGCGCTTGATGGATGAGATCGCGGCGTTCAAAGTCGGCATCGTCGGGCTTCCCGACGGGACCGGGGAGAAGTACCCCTCGCAGCTGTCGGGCGGAATGCGCAAGCGCGCCGGCCTGGCGCGCGCCCTCGCGCTCGATCCCGAAATCGTCTTTCTCGACGAGCCTACCGCCGGGCTCGACCCGATAGCGGCCGGCGAATTCGACAGCCTGATCCGGGATTTGAGGAGCAGCCTGGGCCTCACCGTATTCATGGTCACCCACGATCTCGACAGTTTGTTTGCGATCTGCGATCGCGTCGCCGTGCTGGTCGACAAGAGGCTTCGCATCGGGACCCTGGAGCAACTGCTGCAAGACGATCATCCTTGGGTCCACTCTTACTTTCACGGCCCCCGTGGGCGAGCGGCTCTGCTCTCCGAAACCGGGCATTTGGGAAAAGAAGGGATGCGGACCGCAGCCCCGGTTTGAGCGGTCCCCGCATCGGGAGAAAATAGATGGAGACACGAGCCCACTATGTCGCGGTCGGCGCTTTTGTTCTTGCAGTCATTTTGCTTGCCTTTGTAACAGTATTCTGGCTCGGACGTGCCGAGTTTTCGGAGCAAGCTAAGCGTTACTATATATTCTTCAGGGGATCGGTGGCCGGGCTCAACAAGGGTTCAAAGGTCCAATACAACGGCATCCCCGTCGGCCAGGTCGTCGATATCCGCGTCGATCCGGATGATGTGGAACAGATACAAGTGACAGTAGAGATTAATACCAACATTGTCGACATCAAGACTGACGCCCGTGCATTCCTCGACGCCAACCTCCTCAACGGCGTCGCCACAATCCAGATCCGCGGCGGGACGCAGGAGGCCAAGGAGCTGGAGCCGGAGCCAAAGCATCGCTATCCGGTAATCGCGGCGGGACAATCGGAACTCGAACAATTGAGGGCCAATCTGCCCGAACTGCTGGGGGATCTGAAAGCCGTTGCTCACAACCTCAATGCCGTGCTCGACGAGCAAAACCGAAAGGCCATTGCCGATAGTCTTCAGAACGTCCGAACAGTAACCGAAAACTTTGTCGCGCCCAGTAAGGAGGTGAGCGAGGTGGTCGAGAACGCCAATGCAGCCGTCCTCGCGCTGAGATCGTTTTTTGGGGATGTCGATCAGAGCTATGTCAGCAAAGGCGGGTTGAAAGATCAGCTTTCGCAAACCCTCAATGACGCAGACAAGCTGGCAAAGAACCTCGGTGACACCAACCGGCAGTTGCAGCAAGTGCTGCAGGAGAACCGCCCGGGTCTGCACGAATTCACGCAGTCGACCTTGACCCAGGTGAGCAGCCTGGTGAGCGACATGCAGCGTTTCATTGCCGGCCTCACTCGGTTCGTTGCATCGGTCGAGCGGGATCCGGCGCGGCTGCTGTTCGGCGAACGGCGGGAGGGATACAAACCGCAATGACCCGGCCGACGGCTCGCCTGTCGCGCCGATTCGTCCCGAGCGTCCTGATACTCACCCTGGCCGGCTGCTCGGGCTTGCTCGGGGGTGGCGAGCCTGTACACCTCTATCGCCTCACCCCGAAGAGCACCTATCCGCCGAATTTGCCGCACCGCTCCGTGCAGCTCCTCATCAACGAGCCTCTCGCCCCGGCAGGGCTCGACAAATCGCGCATCGCATTGAGCCGGTCCCCGGTCTCGATCGACTATTTTGCCGATTTCGGAATGGACGGATCGCACTCCCCTCCTGGTGCAGACGGCGATTCTTCAATCCTTCGAGAACAGCAAGACGATCACCGCAATCGACCGGGAATCGGTGGGATTGCGAGCGGACTTCATCCTCGAGACCGAGATTCGGCACTTCGAGGCCGTGTACGATTCGTCGAATGGGCCGCCCGAAATCTGGGTGGCGATCATCATCAGGCTCGTCAACCCCACCAGCCGCGACGTCGTCGCGCAAACCTCGTTCGAGCGGCGCGAGCGCGCTTCGGCCAACGATGTTCCGAGCATCGTATTGGCATTCGACGAGGCGCTCGGCGGGGTGATGAAGGAAATCGTCGTTTGGACGGTAACCAATCCCGCTTTGTCGGTGAAGCGCGGTTAGCTATCCTGGACGCGTTTTGTTCGCGTGAGGTGGTGGGTTGACGAATTCGGACCGCGACGAAGGCTTGCGCGTCAGCCAAGCCGAAATCGAGCAGATGATAACAGCTGCGGAGATCATCCGGGATTGTCGGCGCGACCTTGCCGCCCGCAACACCGACCTCGTCGGCGAGGTCATAGGGAGTTCGACGATCTGCGCTTGGCGTCATTACCCCGACGGGGAGGTGTTTGATGCGACAAGCCATGCGCAATATTTTTTCCATGCGCATGCACCGGACAGCCGCCCCGCCTCGGAGCGCGGCCACTTCCACACCTTTTTGCGAGCCGAGGGCATACCCAACGGCGTGGTGCCGCTGCTCCTGCCTGAGTTGGCGGTTGCCGATGTCGCAGCACCGCCGCCGCAAGCCGCGCCGCTCAAGCGCGGGGAGCGAGACGAGGTGAGCCATCTGATCGCGATCGCCGTCGATTTTCGCGGCGAGCCGATTCGTTTGTTCACCACCAATCGATGGGTCACCGGCGAGACGTGGTACCGGGCCGAGGACGTGACCCGAATGCTCGATCGTTTCGTGGTCACCGAGAGGGAGCCGTCCGCGGTCGTCAACCGCTGGATCGGCGCGATGATCCAGCTCTTCCGTCCACAAATTGCGGCGCTGTTGCAGGCCCGCGACGAGACTGTCATGGCGTGGCGGCGGCGTCGCCGCACGCATGTGTTCGAGGACCCGCGACTGGAGATTACCTCCACCCTAAATATTCAACTCGACACTCAGCTCGCCCTCGTCGACAGCGCTCGGGACAGATCGGACGAAGGCGCTTTTCGGCGCGTGCCTGCGTTGCCGCCGATGGCGGAAGGCTGGGAGGAGGGCCACGCCGGCTGAGCACCGCCGGCGGCCGGGCACCTTATTATCGGGACCCGGAATTAGCGGGAGCCGGGCCGGCGCTAGGGGCGCTCGCGGGGGGAGGCCGTTGGCGTTCAAGCATTCTTTCAGCTTGGCGTCGCGCTTGGCGTTCGACTCGGCGCTGAAATCGGGATACGCGGTCTGCGCCTGCCTCGCGCAGGTGTCCATCGTCTTCCAGTTTCTCAACGCCCCCTGACCCTGTTGGGTGGCTCCCGCGCCGAGCGGCCACAGGAGAGACACAGCGACGAGCGGGAAAGCAAATCGGTTCATCGGCACCTCCTCCTCAATCATACAGCTTCCCGCCCGCCGCGCTGTTGCGCTTCGGAAAAAACTGAGGCTCCATAGGGCGAACCCAATCGGAGGGGCTGGAATGCTGAAGATCTGGGGGCGGACGACATCGTCCAATGTGCAGAAGGTGCTGTGGTGTTGCGCCGAGCTTGGGCTTGAATATGAACGCGTCGATTTGGGCGGCCCGTTTGGCGGCAATCAAGATGCCGAATACCTAGCGCTGAACCCCAACGGCCTCGTGCCGACCGTCAAAGACGGCGATCTGGTCATGTGGGAATTGAACACGATCTGCCGTTATCTCTGCACGACGCGCAGCGGCGAGCGGCTCTATCCGAAAGACCCGGTGGCGCGAACGCATGTCGAACGATGGATGGATTGGCAACTCTCCAGCGTCGGCCCGCCGATGGGGGCGTTGCTGTTCGGTCTGATCCGCACGAGGCCCGAGCAGCGCGATCCTGCAGCGGTTGAGGCGGCGCGCCGCAAGGCGCTGGCCGCCTGGACGATTGCGGATGACGCGCTCGAGGGCCATCCCTACCTTGCCGGTGCGCAGCTCAGCCTCGCCGAGATCACGCTGGGAACCTTGGTCTATCGCTGGCACGCCTTTCCGATCGAGCGGCCGCCGCTTGAAGAACCTCAAGGCA
The DNA here is from genome assembly GCA_963700195.1 of uncultured Alphaproteobacteria bacterium. Taxonomy (GTDB): domain Bacteria; phylum Pseudomonadota; class Alphaproteobacteria; order ATCC43930; family CGMCC-115725; genus AP-15. The sequence continues at coordinate 11,712 of CAVOWQ010000010.1, read as the reverse complement.
TGGTTCGAGCGGCTGCGCGAGCGCCCCGCCTTCAAAAAGCATATCGAAATCCCGATCACGTAATGGTGAGCCGACGCTCCAGATCTTGCCTCGGGGCGACCGCAGGCTAGTCTGCGCTCGTCCCGCCGAGTTGACCTAGCCGGACAAGAAAGGGAGGGAGCATGTTGTCTACTACGAAAGTTCGGGTATTGGCAGCGGCGTTAGCGATCGTCGTGGTCGGCGCGAGCGGAGAGGCGTTTGCACAGGACAAGGAAACCGTCATCAAGGATCGCCAAGCGACAATGAAGGAGCAAGGCAAGGACGTCGGGGCGGTCAAGGCCTATATCGACGGCAAGGGGGACCTGGCGCAAGCCAAAGCCAGCGCGACCAATCTCACTCAGACGACTAAGAAAATTCCGGACCTGTTCCCGCCCGGAACCGGTGGCCCGAACCCGACCGGCGACTATGTCGCAAAACCGGCGATCTGGGCCGACTGGAACAAGTTTCTCGATGTGCAGAAAGCCGCGGCGAGCAAAGCCGAGGCGCTTCTCGTCGCGGTGAACGGCGGCGACAAGACCGCGATCGAAGCCGCTTTCAACGATCTCGGGAAGAACGGTTGCGGTGCCTGCCATACGACTTACCGCGAAAAAATCGAGAAATAGCGGCCTCCCTCCGTCCCTGGCATCGGTTAGAGTGGCGGCCGGCCGAGCCGGGATTTGCTGGCGAATTTTCAGGGCAGCCGCGGTTGCATTGCTGCCCGTCCTGAGTGTGTCGGCGCCAGCGGACGAGATATCGCAAGGGGCCTATCTGGCGAACGCCGGCGGCTGCGAGGGCTGTCACACCGATCGCGAGCATGGCGGGCAGCCCTATGCCGGCGGGCGGGCGCTCGCCACGCCGTTCGGGACCTTCTACAGCCCGAACATCACTCCTGATCCTGAGACCGGTATCGGCCGCTGGAGCGAAGAGCAATTTTTGCGGGCATTGCGCTACGGCGTGCGTCCCGACGGCGCCAATTATTTCCCGGTATTCCCGTACCCCAGCTTTACGAAGATCACCGATGCGGATGCGCGAGCGATCAAAGCCTACCTCTTTTCACTGCCGGCGGTGCGGCAGGCCAACCGAGCACACGACGTGTCGTTTCCATTCTCGTGGCGGTTTCTGCAAACCATATGGAAACTGTTGTTTTTCACTCCGGGCCCATTTCAGCCGGCGCCGCAGCGCTCCGAAGCATACAATCGCGGCGCCTACCTCGTTACCGCGCTCGCCCACTGCGGCGAATGTCACACACCGCGCAATTGGTTCGGCGCGACCGAGCCGGACCGCTTTCTCGGCGGGAACCCGCACGGGCCGGACGGCAAGCCGGTCCCGAACATAACTCCCGACCCGCAGACCGGCATCGGCGACTGGACCGAAGACGACATTACGACGTTGCTGAAAACCGGCCAGACCCCGGAGTTCGACTTCGTCGGCGGCGCGATGGGCGAGGTCGTGGGTAACACCTCTCGGCTCGACGATGCGGACCGGCATGCGATTGCGGTTTACCTGAAATCGCTTCCGCCGATTTATTCGCAAAGAAAGGGTCGATGAGCGCGGCTTTCGACACTGGACGCGTCGGCGAGAGTTCTTATGATGGCGGGCTGCGCCAGATCAGGATCCTGCGGGCAGTCTTCAGGCGTTATTGATCGAGCAGGTGGGCGACTGAGGATAGGGAGTGCGTCTTGGCGCGAGGGCGACCGGATAAGAGCTTGGCCCGTTTCGAGCGGGTCGCGTTGGTGCTGTCGGGCGGGGGAGCACTCGGGGCCTATCAGGCTGGCGCCTATTCGGCGCTCGAGAAATGCGGGGTGCGCCCAAACTGGATCGCGGCCACCGCCATCGGGGCCGTCAACGCCGCGATCATTGCCGGGAATCTGCCGCATGAACGCGTGATAAGGCTGCGCCAGTTTTGGCGAGAGCTGAGCAAGTGCACGGCGACGCGGCGCCCCGGTAGCCGCGCCCGGTGGGCCAAATCGGCTCTCACGACGTTTCTGTCGGGAGGCCCGCGCTCCCCGCCAATGCAGGCGCGCTGCGACGAACCTATCGTTTCGGCCGCCCAATTGCGGGCGCTGCTCGCAGAGACGGTCGACTTCGAGCGAATCAATTCGGGAACCATCCGGGTCGTTTTGGGCGCGTTGAACCTCACGACCGGAGCGGAGACATTCTTCGACAACGACCGGCACGTGCTCACCCCCGATCACGTGATGGCCGGCACGCCGCTGCCGGGATTGCCGCCGATCGCGATCGAGGAGCAGCTCTTCGGCGGCAGCGCCATCGCGGTTTCGGCGCTGGAGGATGCGCGTCCCGCCGATACGCTGTGTTTCGCGGTCGATGGCTATGATCCGGTCCCCGGTACGCACGGCGGCATCAGCCGGACTGCGCGGGAAATTGCCGCGATGCGACGCACTCACGACCTGCGCCGCAGAATTGCTTTGCTCGGCGAGCGGGTGCCCCCGACCCAGCGCAGCGACGTCGACATCAGGCGATGCCTGTCAGAGGCGAGCAGTGCGACGATGACGATTTTGCATCTGGTTCACGAGCTCAGCGCCGCCGAGTTTGCCGTCAAGATGGCCGACTTCTCGGCGGCCGCGGTTACGCGGCGGTGGCGAGCCGGAGAAAGCGACATCGCGACCAGCCTTGCGCATCCCCGCTGGCTCGCACCGCCGCCGCGTATTTCCGGCATTGTCGTGCACGAAGTCCGCGGCGGCTTGGCCGCCCCGCCGCGCTGAGTCTCCGCGCTAGATCTCCGACTGGGAGATCAAAACCCGTGAACTGGCGGCGTCTTCGTCGTCACGATGCTTAAAGTATAAGCAACTATATCAATCTGCCCTCTAGAAGGGCGCGTTAACCAAGTTTTCAAACATTGCACTCGATAGTTGCAATGCTCGGGGAGCAGATCTCCTACGCTCTTGCCTAAATGACTGCCAATACAAATATACCCTTGAAATGTCAAAAGTTTTCCGATGGGATGATTTCGCCTTTGGATGGATCGAAATGGGAGCCGTTTCGACAGTTTGGAGGTTCCCCTGCACGGGGGCGGGTAGATTCGAGGATATATGCTCTACGACACTTACCAGGTGCACAGCGACGTACTCGCCCCGATTCGCTTGATGGCCGAGTTTTTCCGCGGCGTGCTGACCCAGCCATGGCCGCTGATCGAGAATGCTCCGCTGGTGAGGAGCGCGGCGGCGGCGATGGAGCTGCTCTCCAATGCCGGCATGTCGCACGATCGCCCGGAATTCGGCATCCGCAAGGTGGCCGTCGACGGCGAAGAGGTTGGCGTCACCGAAGAGGTCGTCGCCGCGCATGCCTTTTGCCGGCTTCTGCATTTTCGCAAGGAAGAACCCCGCGACGAGCCGACGGTCCTCGTGGTGGCGCCGCTTTCGGGCCATTTTTCGACCTTGCTGCGCGGCACCGTCGCGACCCTGTTGCCCGACCACAATGTCTACGTAACCGACTGGGTGAATGCGCGAAACATCCCGCTGCTTTACGGCCGGTTCGATCTCGACGACTTTGTCGATGTGGTGACCCGGTTCGTTCGTCTCTTGGGGCCGAAAATCCATGTCATGGCGGTGTGCCAACCTTCGGTCCCGGTCCTGGCCGCAGTGTCGTTGCTGGCGGCCGCGGGGGACCCCTGCCAGCCGGCGTCGATGATCCTGATGGGCGGTCCGATCGATCCGCGGGCGAACCCGACCGAGGTCAACCGCTTCGCGATGGCGCATCCGCTCGAATGGTTCGACCGCACCGTCATAACTACGGTGCCGGCGCGGTATCCTGGAGCCTTTCGGCGGGTCTATCCCGGGTTTCTGCAGCTCGCCGGTTTTCTCAGCATGAATTTCGACCGGCACGTCTCGGCCCACTGGTCGATGTTCCACAACCTCGTAAAGGGAGACGGCAACAGCGCGGCGGCGACCCGCGCTTTTTACAAAGAGTACAGCTCGGTCATGGATCTGCCGGCGGATTTCTACCTGCAGACCATCAAACGCGTCTTTCACGACCATGACCTGCCGCTTGGGCATTTTCGGGTGCATGGCGAGCTGGTCGAGCCGCACGCGATCGAGCAGACCGCGTTGATGACCGTCGAAGGCGAGAATGACGACATCTGCGCGGTCGGGCAGACCGTCGCCGCGCACGATCTCTGCGCCGGCATCCCGCCGGCGAAAAAGACGCAACATCTCCAGCTCAAGGTCGGCCATTATGGGGTGTTCCACGGGCGCCGCTGGCAGACCGAAACCTACCCCAAGGTCAAGGCGTTCATCCGAGCGCAGGGCTAAGGTTCGCGAGCTCAAGCGGCGGTGCGGGAATGGTCTTTTGGAAGCGCCAGCCATTGGGCCATCAGCTTGCCGCTGTCGGCCTCGAACCTGTCGTCGAGCAGCTGTGAGCCGAGGATGCGGTCGACCCGGAAATTGCGAAAGTCCCCCCGTAGCTCGCACCACGCGCCGAGCAGGGTCACGTCGACATAATAGGCCATCGCGATCGGCCAGATCGTTCTCTGCGTGCGGCGGCCTTCTTCGTCGACATAGGTGATGACGAGCTTGCGCGTTTCGCGGATCGCGTTGCGAAGCTGCGACTGGTCGATCCCGTTGACCGCCGGGGCGCTGCCCTCGGATACGAAAAGCGGCGCTGCGACAAGCTGCGACTGCAATTCCCGCGGAACCACAGCGGCCATCTTGGCGAGCACGCCTTCCGCTGCTTTCTGGAGTTTCGGATCGCGCAGGCGACGCAGCAGCCGCACGCCGATCGCGATCGCGTCGGTCTCCTCGCGAGTGAACATCAAGGGCGGCAGGTCAAAGCCGCGGCGGAGCACATAGCCGAGCCCCGGCGCCCCTTCGATTGGAACGCGGCTCGCCTGCAACGCGGCGATGTCGCGATAGATCGTGCGGACCGTCACTTCCAGCTTCTCGGCGATCGCCGCTGCCGTGAGCGGATGCCGGGCCGCGCGTAACGTCTGGATGATGTCGAACAGGCGGTCGGCGCGGCGCATTGTCGGCTCCTGACAGAACGCTGTCAGTATCACCCTGTTAACCTCCCTCCGCAACGCTTGGAAGGAGGAGCGGATGGTTTCGACCCATGTCGATATAGAAGAGGCCGAGTGGACCCCCGGCATCCCGTTCTATGGATCGGCGGCGCGCTATGACGGCAAAGACATCGTGCAGCTCAAGGTCCTCAGCGACCGTCGGGCCGAGGGCGGCGGGATCGCGTGGCTCGGCAAATTCTCGCCGCCGCCGGGGAAGCTGATCAAGATCGTCGCGATCGCCCTTTCCGACGAGCACGTCTTCAACCTCGAAGGCGGCCGCACGACAAAATCGGGCGCCCCGGCGCGCGCCTCGGGCGGCTACACGTTAAACCCGACGGGCCAACCGCATAGCGCCATGATTGCCACCGAAACGGTCAGCCTCATCATCTATACCGGCGAGCCCGACCAGATCGTGTCGATGGAAGTCATCGATGTCGCCGCCTGAAACGGAGATCCGGAGCCGGCCGGCAACCCAGGACGATTTGACGATTTTGGGATTTCGTCGCCATCGCGGCGTATGAGCCGAACGCCGGCGCGGCGAAGGCGGTGCCCTTTGTCGCTGCTCATCTCGCGGGATGGCAGCGGCCCGAGGATTTCGGGTTCATTGCCGAACGAGACGACGAGCCAATAGGTGGCGCGTGGGCGCGGCAATTCACACCCGATGAGCAACCGGCCTTCTTCGTCGACGCGCGCACGCCCGAGGTCACGATCGGGGTAAAGCCGGACACTCGCGGTCGGGGGGTCGGAAGAATGCTGCTGCACGCCTTGATTGGCGAGGCGGCGCGGCGGGGCATTGGCCTGTGCCTCAATGTCCGGCACGACAACCCGACGCAACGCCTCTACGAGCGCGTCGGCTTTCGCCACGTGCCGGGCTCCGGCGTCTCGAACAGGGTCGACGGCACGTCATTCGGGATGCTTTGGGCCGCCCCTCGGTAACGGTGGACGAGCGCCCCCAGCTCTTGGCTACTAGTCGTCGTTCCCGCAAAAGCGCAGGGCTGTTCCGGGAAATTCGAGGATCAACTTTGCCGTCAAATTCCTTCCCTGAACACCCGCTCTAATACCCTCTCCTCCCGCTGGCCGGGGGAGAGGGAAGGGTGAGGGGGGCCGATGACACAGTTTGCGGCGCCGCCCACCTCACCCTCCCGCTGCGCGGGCCCCTCCCTCTCTCCCCTGAAGGGCGGAGAGGGGCTCTTGAAATTGAGCGATATGGACGTTCTACAACCGCGTTCGAATTCCCCGGACAGCCCTGCGCGAAAGCGGGAATCCAGGGAACGACAAGACCGCAGCCGTTCCCCCTGGGCCGCCGCTTTCGCGGGGGCGCCAGCGGCCTCGTCTCCTAAGTCTCGTGGTGGGGTCGGCGATGCAGCAAGTCAGCGCGAACTATCTGAAGGGGGCCGTATTCGGCTTCGCTGCAGTATCGATCTGGGCGAGCTGGAGCGTCATCACGCGGCTGGCCGTCACGACCAGCCTGGACGCGTGGGACATCGTGGCGCTGCGCTTCGGTGTGGCGGGTCTCCTGCTGTCGCCGGTCCTCGTGCAGCGAGGCCTTGCCCGTGATCGCCTTGGATGGCTTGGACTGGCCGTGATCATCGCCGGGACAGGCGCGCCTTATGCACTGGTGGCGGCGGTCGGGCTGCGCTTTGCACCCGCCTACGATGGCGGCGCGCTCAATCCGGGTTGCATGCCGCTGTTCGTTGCTCTCATCGCTGCGCTCGTGCTGGGAGAGAAGCTTTCGACCGCGCGAAAGTCGGGGCTCTCGCTGATATTGGCCGGCGCTCTGATCATCGTCGGCTGGCATGCCGCAGGCTGGAGCCCCGGCCGCACTTTCGGTGACGCGCTCTTCCTGCTCGCGGCATTCTTGACGGCATGCTTCACCGTCGTCATGCGGCAGGCAGAACTCGATCCACTTCACGTGGCAGCCCTTGTCTCCACCGGATCGCTGGTGATCTACCTACCGATCTACCTGGCATTGTATGGAACCCGCCTCGCCCGGCTGCCGCTTGCCGAGATTACCGTTCAGGCGATCTTCCAGGGCGTTCTCGTGACCATTGTGTCCCTGCTTCTGTATGGCCGTGCAGTCGCCATCCTTGGCGCTTCAGGAGGCGCAGCCTTTGGAGCTTTGGTGCCGGCGCTGTCGGCACTCTTAGCAATACCGCTCCTCGACGAATGGCCAACCGAAACCGACTGGGTCGGCATCGTCCTCATCTCCGTCGGCGTGTATCTGACAAGCGGAGGACCATTGCCGAGCCGAAAGCCCAAGCCGCGTTCGAGGCCACGGAGTATTTTGCGCCAGCGTTGCAGCGTTCGCGGTCGGCGATGTTTGGCCTGGCATTCGAACGCATATGAGGGCCGCCAGTCATCGACGAGAAAGGGAACCATGAAGATCGTCGTCATCGGCGGCACCGGTCTGATCGGCTCGAAGACCGTCGCCATTCTGCGGCAGGGCGGCCACGAGGTCGTCGCCGCTTCGCCCAATACCGGCGTCAACACCATTGGATTTTGATCGTCTCAGGGACGGCCGGAGCCGTCGGCTTTCTCTGATGATGGGAAGGCTCGGCTTCCGTAGCTGACGAGGCTGAACGAGGGTGCCGACTGTGGCATTCGATCCACTAGCGCCACCGAGATCCACGCAGCTGCTCGCAGTTCAGCGAACGATCAGCACGGCAGTCAACTCTAACCCTGCTCAACGCGCTCAGCGCTTTCGCTAATCAGCATCGGGATACATCAAATGGCCAAGACACTGCGTCTCATATGGATCGCGGTCGCGACAATGGCAGTCCTGTGCATGCTTCAGGTAGATCCGGCTGCAAGCCAAGAAAAGCATGGCGTGATACCGCATGCACCGCTGCTGAAGACCGTATTGCCCGGAACGGCAAACTTGGAGGTCGCAGTCTACGAGACGGAATATGCTCCGGGCGGGATCAACCCGCGACACCTCCACCCGGCAGCGGTCACGTTCTATGTCGTGTCCGGTACAGGCGTTTGGCAGGAAGATGGGAAACCACCGGTAACGCTGCATACGGGGGACAGTTTGTTTGTTCCTGCCGGCACGATCCATTCCCACTGGAACCCAAGCACCACGGACCATCTCCGCTACTTGGAGTTCATCGTGGCTGAAAAGGATAAGGGACGTTCTATTCCACAACCGATGAAGAAGTGAGGCTGCGGGCATTTGAGTGAGCGAGAAGATCATGATTCGCTCTTCGGTGCAGCGCATCTGGCGCGGCCATGGCCTGCAACCGCATCGCGTACGCCAGTTCAAGTTGATGGGAGGTTATGCATGGTCCAGCCTATATCTGTCCTAGCCAAAGATAAGGCAGGAATTACGCACACGCCTCTCCTGAAAAGCGTTCTTCCGGGCACGTCGAACGAAGAGATAATCGTCTGGGATGCGGAGTACTCTCCGCGCGCTGTCAACCCTCGGCACCTCCGGTCGCCCAAGAGAAACTGATCGAGGCCTCCGGCATCCCCTACACCATCATCCGCGCGACCCAGTTCATGGAATTCCTCGGCGGCATCGCCAATTCGAGTGCGGATGGAAACACCGTCAGGCTTCCGCCCGTCCTGTTCCAGCCCATCGCGGCGGACGACGTTGCTGCCATCGTCGCCGAGGTGGCGCTCGCGGCGCCGCGAGGTGGCATCGTCGAGATCGCCGGCCCGGAACGAGCACCGCTCAACGAAATCGTCGCCCGCTATCTGAAGGCGGTCGGCGACCCGCGTCAGGTCGTGCGCGACCCCGAGGCCCGATACTGGGGCCGCCGGGTCGAGGAGCACTCGCTCGTGCCGTTGGGCGAAGCGCGCCTCGGCCGCATCGGTTTCGACGAATGGCTGCGGCGCTCACAGACAGGAGCCTGATCCTGCATGCGCCAACCGAAGGATAGGGCACCATGAGACGCATCCTCTCTTCGCTGCTTGTCGCCACCCTGCCGTTCGGCAGCGCCCTCGCGGATGCGCCGAAGGAGAAGAACGCCAAAGTGACCCTCGTCTATCAGCACGAGCTGCCGAACGTTCCGGGCAAGAGCATCAAGGGCGTACTCGTCGAATACGGCCCGGGCGGCTACTCGCCCGGCCACACGCATGCCAAATCGGCCTTCATCTATGCGACCGTGCTCGAGGGGGCGATCCGCAGTCAGGTCAACGACGGAACGGGTGACGACCTACAAGGCCGGACAGAGCTTCTCCGAGCTGCCCGGCGACCGCCACGCCGTCAGCGCCAATGCCAGCAAGACGAAGCCGGCCAAGCTCCTCGCGGTGTTCGTGGTGGATACGAACGAGACGGAACTGACGATCCCGTTCGGGAACTGAGGTCATACTCATAGCGTCGGCTTCTAGATGCTCGCCCGCGCGCATTGAGCGGCCGATCGGGAACCGGGACGCTCGGATCAATCACGACATCGGGGTGGGTAATGAAGAACACCGCTGGCATTGATCATCCTAAAATCGCCTTGTTCGCATTGCATACTCTGGCCCTTCGGCGAGTTCCGCGGGACGGCCGTTGGTTGGAGAAGGAGGTGCTGTCGGCTGATAGGCTGTCACGAAAAGCGACGGGTCGGCACAGGGCTGCGGGCGTAGCTCATCAATACAATCATTCCGAGAATTTGGCTGCTAATTCGCTGCAGATACAGCCAGCAGAAATGATAAACTCATTTTTAGATTGTGGGAACGGAGGCGACGGACTTCCTCCCGTAAAAAGTCGCACCACGTCCGGACCAAACTCGGCCATTATAGGGGTAATCCGTGGCCGACGGCAGGAGGGAGGAACAAGATGCCGCTGCGTGGTAAGGTCGTTATCACCTGCGCCGTCACCGGGTCGATCCACACCCCGACGATGAGCCCTCATCTGCCGCTGACGCCGGACGAGATCGCACGCGATGCGATTGCCGCGGCGGAGGCGGGGGCGGCGATCCTGCATCTGCATGCGCGCGACCCGAAGGATGGGCGGCCGACGCCGGACCCCGATGTGTTCATGCAGTTCCTGCCGCGGATCAAGCAGTCGACCGGAGCAGTCGTCAATATCACGACCGGCGGCGGTCACGGCATGAGCCTCGAGGAAAGGCTCGCGGCTCCGCTGCGCGCCAAGCCCGAGATGTGCTCGCTGAACATGGGGTCGATGAATTTCGGCCTGTTCCCGTTACTCGAGACGTACAAGGAATGGAAATACGAGTGGGAGCCGCGGGCGCCTCGAAATGACGCGGGACTTCATCTTCCGAAACACCTTCAAGGACATCGAGCGCATTCTGAAGGATTTGGGGGAAGGGTGCGGCACCCGGTTCGAGTTCGAGTGCTACGATGTCGGCCATCTCTACAACCTGGCGCATTTCCTCGATCGCGGGCTGGTCAAGCCGCCGCTCTTCGTGCAAACGATCTTCGGGATCCTCGGCGGCATCGGGGCCGATCCGGAGAATGTCGTTCACATGAAGCGGATCGCCGACAAATTGTTCGGCAACTCCTATGCTTGGTCCGTCCTCGCCGCCGGCCGCCACCAATTGCCGCTGGTGTCGATGGGCGCGATCATGGGCGGCAATGTCCGGGTCGGGCTCGAGGATTCGCTGTGGATCGGCCGCGGCAAGCTCGCCGAGAGCAATGCCGACCAGGTTAGCTGCGTGCGGTCGATCATCGAGAATTTGTCGCTCGAAATCGCCACCCCCGACGAGGCGCGGGCGATGCTCGCGCTGAAGGGCGGCGACGCGGTGGCGTTCTGATGATCGACAAACGCGTCAAGAGCCTCGCCGAAGCCGTCGCCGGCATCGCCGATGGCGCGACGATCCTGTGCGCCGGGTTTGGCGGCGCCGGATTGCCGGATGCGTTGTGCGAAGCGGTGGTCGAGCAGGGGGCGCGCGATTTGATCGTCGTCGCCAACAATGCCGGGACGGGGAGGAGGGGGCTCGCCGCACTGCTCGCCGCCGGCCGGGTGCGCCGGATCGTCTGCTCCTTCCCGCGCAGCTCCGGCTCGGTCGTGTTCGAAGAGCTCTACGCCGCGGGGCGCATCGAATTGGAGCTGGTGCCGCAGGGCATCATCAGCGAGCGCATGCGGTGCGCCGCCGCCGGGCTCGGCGGTTTCTACTCGCCGGTCTCGGTCGGGACCCGGCTCGCCGAGGGCAAGGAGCACCATGAGATCGACGGCCGGATGTATGTTCTGGAAAAACCGCTGAAGGGCGACGTCGCGCTGCTATCCGCCGATCGCGGCGATCGTTGGGGCAACCTGACCTATCGCAAATCGGCGCGCAATTTCAACCCGACGATGGCGATGGCTGCGGATCTCTCGATCGTGCAAGTGCGCCATGTCGTCGAACTCGGCGAGCTCGATCCGGAAGTGATCGTCACGCCGGGCATCTTCGTCGACCGCCTCGTCGAGATGCCGGTCTAGCGCGGACTACGAGCGCGACATATCGGCGTGGTCGGGCATTCGGCCTTGCGGCGTCAGTTTGTCGACGATGCCGGGAAGAACACGCGACAGCTCTGCGACGAGATCCTCACCTGATACGCCCGTCATCCGCGACAGGTTGTTCACCGCATCGGGTCCGAGCACCTGATGCAGCCTGCGCGGGTTGATGGGCTGGTTCTGCCCCGATCCGATCCAAGAGTTTGATCACATCGCCGCGCCCGTTCTGCTGGAACTGCTGCACCAACCCAGCCAGCCCGCCGAGAAGTCCTCCTTGCGGCTGGCCGGTCGAAGGTTGGGG
>CAVOWQ010000009.1:0-292459 GCA_963700195.1 uncultured Alphaproteobacteria bacterium | reverse complement strand
CGATCTCGACGCCGTCCTCGGAACGCAGGACTTGGAGGCGGCCGGACGCCGGCTTGGCGAAATAGATTGGCAGCGCGGAGCTCCGTTCTGGGCGGATGTCATGCGGGAAAAGGAGGTTCGCGGCAAACCAGTCATCACGTTCGTCGGGGGAGGATACGAGAGCAGGCAGGCAGTTCGCCGGAAGGTTCATCAATATCTCGGCACGTGGGAGAAATTGCAGGCTGCGCTGCAAGCTTCCGAAAAAGTCAGCAGGCCGAGCAAGTGCGAAGCTGCATAAGCTCCTGATTGATCGTCACGGCGTAAGCGAATGGCCGAATCGCGTTCGGCCATTCGCCTTCGCTGGTGAACCCTTCTCACCGGCTTTTAAGGTTGGCAGACGAGCACCTTTCAGTGAGATAATTCTTCTCGTGGCCAACCGAAACCGAGTTGTCAGATCCCAGGTCCTGAACCGGCTAGCTCAGAGCAGCAATCGCGATACTGGTCCAAGTGGATTGTGGCACAAAGACATTCTCGAGAACCTCAAGATTTGCTCTCCCAAGCGAAATAGCCGTGCTCAAACCGGTTGGCAGGGATTTTTTCCATATTACGCCGGCTACCCTGAGACCTTTGCCCGAACCCTACTGGAAAGCGCGGGACTACAACGGAGCGATATAGTCTTAGACCCGTGGAACGGCAGTGGGACCACGACCTACACGGCCTCGCATCTTGGTCTCACATCGCGTGGCTTTGACCTTAATCCGGTCATGGTCGTCGTTGCTCGCGCCCGACTGCTTGCAGCCAGCGAAGCGGACAGCATTGAGCCTCTGGCAGCGGACGTGATTAGCGACGCGCGAGCCGGGCACAAGTCACTCGATGCCGCAGACCCGCTCGAATGTTGGTTTACCACAGAAACTGCCCTGAGCATCCGCGCTATCGAGGGAAGCATTCGTCGCCATTTGCTTGGCAAAATGACAATGACGCGGAGTGGCACAAAGCTCGACCGAATTTCTGGTATGGCCGCGACTTTTTACGTAGCGCTGTTTTCTGTGTGCCGGATGCTAGCATCGCCATTCCAGTCGTCAAATCCAACATGGTTGCGGCGTCCAAGGGAGAACGAGGTCAAGGTTGAGGCGGCACACGCGTTCATCGCCCAGCGGCTAGCCGATAACCTGCGCAGCATGGCAGAGGCCCTGGTTACAGAGACGGCTCAACCGAATTTGTTGGTGGCCGAGCGGGGCGTGTGGGACGTCAGACATGCTGACTCGACCTCAGCCGATATCCCTGCTGAAAGCGTCGATCTGATTCTGACATCGCCGCCGTATTGCACACGTATCGATTACACAGGTGCCACGCGTGTCGAACTCGCGATCTTGGCGCCCCTGCTGCGGTTGTCGGCTGAAGACCTGGGACGGCAGATGATTGGATCTACCCGGGTGCCCGAGTACAACATCACGCCATCTTCAGATTGGGGAGCTACATGTAACAGATTCCTTGAAGCGTTGCGAAAGCATCCATCGAAAGCTTCATCGGGATATTATTACCTGACTCACCTAGACTATTTTTCAAAAATGTCAAAGTCTCTGTCTAATTTGGTTAAAGGCCTAAAGCGGAGTGGAGTAGCCGTTCTCGTCGTCCAAAATTCATTTTACAAGGATCAACACAACGATCTTCCAACAATAATCGGCGAAATGGCCGAGGCCCAGGGGCTAGCACTGGTACGAAGGGAAGATTTCCATCTACGACGTACCATGGCAGGCATCAACCCACGTGCGCGCGTCTATAGGGTATCCTCCAGCGCTGTCAAGTCAGCGCTGTGCTTCCGCAAGAATTGAAGCAGAAGACAATGCGGCGATTGACGTCATCACCTTCGCAACCAGTGACGTCAGTGATCTGCCGCTCCTCGCCGAGAACAAGCCCGGCATGAAGATCAGGATTGGTGCCGTCAACCACTGACTTGCCGTTGAGCCGACCCACTATGGCCGAGCTGATCCGGATGGCGCTTGACTGCGTGCCGATACCGAGGGTTCAATCCGTTGGCCAGCGACGGCCTGCGACATCGCCGGAGATAGATCTTCGGCCCCTTCGCTCGATGGATCAGGTATCGATCCTCGGGGCGCACTTATGAATGCAGACCGGAGCGAACGAGCGGTGATATCATTCAGCAAGTCGATAATTGGCGAATTGCACAGCGTGTCACCTATAGTGCGCATATCGCCGAGCCATTCCGACGGCGGGTTGTCTGCGGCCGGATCAGGCCTGATCATGGTTGGCATCGACCAGGCTCCGCATCCCATCGTTCGATCTATAGCCGCGTTACTCTTTCCACGGATCTGTGCGATCTATAGGCATAAAAATTCCGTATGACAGGCAAATAATTAAAAAACGTCCTCGATCGACAAACCCGGCTATAATCATCTCTTGGTTCGATAAATTAAGATCTTCGGCCATCCTGAGCAGCATACCTTTTCGTGCCAGGTCGGCTCATCGCGTGGTGATATGTTTACGCTCTTTGCCGCTCCAGCGGCCCGATTGCCAGCTGACCGACATCGGCACGCGTTCGGTGCGTCATACGCCGGTCACCTCGATGGTTTTGTTTGCGAGCATTCACTACCATCTCGTAAAGCGAGCGAGGCAGCGTGAAAGAGAGCCGGATGGCGAGCTTACAGCAGCGAAAGAGTTTTGAGATCCGGGCGGAGTGGGACGGCGAGGCCGGGGTATGGTGGTGCTCCAATGACGAGCTGCCGTTGACCACCGAGGCGCCGACCTTTGAGCAGCTTGTCTCCCGCGTGATCGATATCGCTCCCGCGATCGCGGCGGAGAACGGGCTCGCCGCGCCCGGGCGACGAGATCGAGGTGCACGTCATCGCAGAGCGCGTGCAATCCATGCCGGTGGTGGCCGCGGCGTGAATGCCCGCGACGTTCGACCGTGAGCTGCGGCGCATCCTGGCGCGAGCCGGCTGTCACTTCGTTCGGCCAGGAAAGGGAAGTCACGAGATCTGGTACAGCCCGATCACAAATCGGCGCTTTGTGCTACCTGCCGCGATCGTCAGCCGACATACGGCTAACGGAGTCCTCAAAGACGCGGGATTGTCGAAAGCCTTTTGAACTGGCGCCGCCGAGCCCAACTTTACCCGGCCATCTCCAGCGACATCACCGAATCTTCGTAGCGGCCGTGGCCCATCGCGCCTTCGGCGAAGATGCCGTGGCGGGTGATCCAGTCGAAGGTCTCGGCGTGGGCTTCCTTGGTGTAGGGCTCGAAGACCAGGCGCTCGCCGGGGCCCCAGCGGCGGGTGTCCATCAGCGGGTGGAAGCGCTCGGGAAATTCGTTCCTGTAGTAATGCGTGTAGCGGTCGGGGCGCAGGTCGAGGTCGCGTTGCGCGCGGCGTAAGGCGCGGAAGAATTTGCGCAGATCTTCAGGGTCCGGGTCGCCGTGGATCATCGTCGCGATCATGAAAGTCGTGTCGATGATTTTGCGGAAACCGAGCTGCTCGGCGAAGTAATAGGGGCCGCTGAACAAGGCGACTGCCGGGGCCCGGCGGTCGACCAGCATTTCCAGGCGGCGGAACAACAGGCCCTCGGCGAAGGACAGGTTGATCTTGTCGGCCGGCAGATAGGGTTCGAGCGCCTGGATCGTCGAGTAGTGGCTGCCCGATTGCCAGCCGACCGAGATCGGCACGCCGGCGAGGTCGGCCGGGTCGCGGATCGGCGAGCCCGCCGCGACGAAGATCCCGGCCGGCGCCACCGAATAGAGGTCGGCATAGAGCCTGCCGTGACCCGCTGAGGCCGCGACGTTGACGGTCCAGTGGCAGGCGCAGCTGACATCGGCGCTGCGGCCCTGCTCGAACGACTGGTAGGCGCCGACCCGTTGGCCGCCCGTGTCGTGGTGCTGGCCGCCGGTCGAGCGGATCTTCTCGCGAAACTCGTAGTCGAGGCCTTCGGCGGCGAAATACCCCTTTTCCTCGGCGATCCACTCCTGCAGCCGGAAATGCGGCTCGATGATGAATTTGGGCATCTTCCTTCCTCCGGTTCCTATGCCGCCAGCCGTCTGCCGCGCCTCCTCCACGATCATCGCGGCGCCTTTTTCGGCGATCATGATCGTCGGCGCGTTGGTGTTGGTCGAGGTGACGGTCGGCATCACCGAGGCGTCGATGACGCGCAGCCCTTCGAGGCCGTGAACGCGCAGCCGGTCGTCGACCACCGCCATCGGGTCCGTACCCATCTTGCAGGTGCAGGTCGCGTGGAAGACGGTCGACCCGTACTGGCGCGCATAATCCAACAGCTCGTCGTCGCTCTGCACGTCACTGCCGGGGAGGTTCTCGGCGACGACGTATCTTTTGAGCACCGGGGCGGCGAAGAGCCGGCGCGCCATCCTCAGGCCGCCGATCACCGCGCGGCGGTCGGTGTCCTCGGAGAGATAGCGCGGGTTGATCGCCGGGGGGTCTGTCGGCCGGTTCGAGCGCGCCTCGACATAGCCGCGGGAGAGCGGCCGCATCTGCCAGATGCCGGCGGTCATGCCCGGCTTGTCGTCGAGCCGGCGTATCGGCCCCGGCGCAAAGCTTCCCGACGCCAACAGGCATTGGATGTCGGGAGTTGCCGATTCCTCCAGCACTTTGACCGAGGCGGCGACCAGCGAGGCGGCGTAAGTCAGCATGCCGGTGCCGGCAAAGAGGTAGCGCAACACCTCGCCCGCAAACGGCAGACCGCGCGATTTCTCGTTCAATGTCTTTGCGCCGGTGACGACGCAAGTGACCCGCGCGAGGTAGTGGTCCTGCAGGTTCTTGCCGACGCCGGGCAGAGCATGCTGGACCCTGATGCCGACGCGGCCCAGATGGTCGGGGTCGCCGACACCGGAGAGCTGCAGGACATGCGGCGATCCGACAGCGCCCGCCGCCAGGATCACTTCACGAGCGGCGTCGACGCGCTCCAATTTGCCGTCCCGCGTGTACTCGACGCCGACCGCACGGGTGCCGTCGAGCAGAATGCGGTGGACCAGAGCGTTGGTGACCACCTGCAGGTTCGGCCGCTTCAGTGCCGCACGCAAATAGGTGCGCGCCGCGCTTTGGCGGCGCCGCCCACGGCGGGTCTGCTGAACCCAGCCGATGCAGTCGCCGGCGCCGGGCGGCAGATGGTTGACGTCGGCGTGGTATTCGAGCCCGATCTCGGTTCCCGCCTGGATCAGCTTCTGACACAGGAGCGGCTGGTCGGCGGTCTTCGACGTCAACAGCGGCCCACCCTCGCCGTGAAATTCGTCGGCGCCGCCCTCCCAATCCTCGGCCTTCTTGAAATAGGGCAGCACGTCGTCCCACGACCAGCCGCGATTGCCGAGCTGTCCCCAGTGGTCGAAATCCTCGGGCTGGCCGCGGACATAGATCATGCCGTTGATCGAGCTGGAGCCGCCCAATACCCGGCCGCGCGGGTAGAGGATGGCGCGGCCATTGACGCCGGGATCGGGCTCGGCCTTGAAACCCCAGGTCAAAGTCGGATGATCCATCAATTTCATGTAGCCGGCCGGAATGTGGATCAGCGGGTTCCAGTCGCGCCCGCCGGCCTCGAGCAATATGACGCGCGTGCGGGGGTCGGTGCTCAGCCGGTTTGCCAAGACGCATCCCGCCGAGCCGGCACCGATAATGACGTAATCCGCCCTCATTGCGTTCTCCTCGCGCTCGGCTGGTTCGATCGGGCTGCTCAATTCCGGACGTTCTTCCATGCCTGTTCGGCGGCGGGCGGGAGCTTGTCCATGTGCTTCAGAAACAGGGCGAGCGTCCAGATCTGCTCGTCGTTCAGCGTCCCCCTCCATGCGGGCATGCCGGTCCAGCGGATGCCGTGCGCTATTTTCCAGAAGGAATATCCCTCGGGATCATCCTCGACCCCGTCCGTCGCCAGTTGCGGAGGCGAGGGATATTCGCCCTTTGCAATCGGCGAGGCCGAAGCTTCGCCCGTCGCCGTACCGTGGCAGATCGCGCAATGCTGACCGTAAAGGTCGATGCCGGCGACCAGATTGGCGTCCGTCAAGGCGACCGGATTGGGGCCCTTGGGCGCCTCGCGAGCAAGGGTTGCATCGAGCGAGGCGCCGGCCGCCCAAGTCTCGAACCAACCGGGCTTGGCGTCGGCATTGGCCGGGATGAGGCCGGCGCGCAGAACGGCGTAGCCGCCCGCCGCGGCAGCCAGGATCGTCAGCACGACGCCCCACACGAAGGCTCTCAACATTCACGTCTTCCGTAAGGCGAGGTCGATCAGCGGCAAGAGGGCGGGGGCGGTCGGCAAGTTCTGCTCGATGATCTCGGCGCGGGTCAGCCAAGCGACTTCGTCGGCGTCGTCGCCGGGGACGCCCTCGCCCGACTGCCAGCGGCCGATGACAGCGACGAGGGTATAATGGTAGCGCACTCGGCCTTCCTGGTCGCGGTCGATCGTGTCGATGACGGTCAGCGGACCGGCGGCTTCCGCTGTGACGCCGGTCTCCTCGAACAGTTCGCGCATCGCGCCCTGCGCGACGGTCTCGCCGAGTTCGAGGACGCCACCCGGAAAGCCCCAGCGGCCGGTCATCGGCGGGTTGGCTCGGCGCACGACGAGGGCCCGGTCGCCGCGCATCACCACCGCCAAGACCCCGACGATCGGCCGTTCCGGGTAGCGGCGGCCCTCCTTGCCGGGAAGGGCTCCGGCTGACCCTTCCGCTGCCCCCACCCTAACCCTCCCCCGCTCGCGGGGGAGGGAGTGGGAGAGGGGCTCACTCCGCCGCCGCCCGCGCGTGGCCGTGCTCGTCGGTGTAGATCTCGGCCCCCTGCTCGAGGAAGGCCTTCGACTTCTCCTCCATACCGGCCCGCGCGTAGTCGCGGATCTCCTGGGTGATCTGCATCGAGCAGAATTTGGGGCCGCACATCGAGCAGAAATGCGCGAGCTTGGCGCCCTCGGCGGGCAGGGTCTGGTCGTGGAACTTCTCGGCCGTCTCGGGATCGAGCGACAGGTTGAACTGGTCGCGCCAGCGGAACTCGAAGCGCGCCCGCGACAGCGCATCGTCGCGCTCGCGCGCGGCCGGGTGGCCCTTCGCAAGATCAGCGGCATGCGCCGCGATCTTGTAGGTGATGACCCCCACCTTGACGTCGTCGCGGTCGGGCAGCCCCAGATGCTCCTTCGGCGTGACGTAGCAGAGCAATGCCGTGCCGAACCAGCCGATCATCGCCGCGCCGATGCCGCTCGTGATGTGGTCGTAACCCGGCGCGATGTCGGTCGTCAGCGGGCCCAAGGTGTAGAACGGCGCCTCGCCGCACTCCTCGAGCTGCTTTTCCATGTTGACCTTGATCTTGTGCATCGGCACGTGGCCGGGGCCTTCGATCATCACCTGCACGCCGTCCTCCCAGGCGAGCTTGGTCAATTCGCCTAGGGTCTCGAGTTCGGCGAACTGGGCGCGGTCGTTGGCGTCGGCGATCGAGCCGGGCCTGCAGGCCGTCGCCCAAGGAGTAGCTGACGTCGTAGGCCCGCATGATCTCGTTGATCTCGCGGAAATGCGTGTAGAGGAAACTCTCCTGGTGATGCGCCAGGCACCATTTCGCCATGATCGAGCCGCCGCGCGAGACGATGCCGGTGACCCGTGAGGCGGTCAGCGGGATGTAGGCGAGCCTGACGCCGGCGTGGATCGTGAAGTAGTCGACGCCTTGCTCGGCCTGCTCGATCAAGCGTGTCGCGGAACAGCTCCCAGGTCAGTTCCTCGGCCTTGCCGCCGACCTTTTCCAATGCCTGGTAGATCGGCACCGTGCCGATCGGCACCGGCGAGTTGCGGATGATCCATTCGCGGATCGTGTGGATGTTGCGGCCGGTCGACAGATCCATGACCGTGTCGGCGCCCCAGCGCGTCGCCCACACCATCTTCTCGACCTCCTCGGCGACCGAGGAGGTGACGATCGAATTGCCGATATTGGCGTTGACCTTCACCAGGAAATTCCGGCCGATGATCATCGGCTCGGTTTCCGGGTGGTTGATGTTGTTCGGAATGATCGCGCGGCCGCGCGCAATCTCGTCGCGGACGAATTCCGGGGTCACGTATTCGGGGATGGCCGCGCCGAACGACTCGCCGTCCACGGCCCCCTCCCGCCGCAGTCTTTCTCGGCCGAGGTTCTCGCGGATCGCGACATACTCCATCTCTTGCGTGATGATGCCGCGCCGCGCATAGGCCAGCTGGGTAACCGAGGCGCCTCCTTTGGCGCGCAATACCTGGCGGCGGCCGCGGTCGAACAATGACACCGCGCTCGCCTCGCCGCGGCGCAAGCCGTTGTCTTCCGGCTTGACCTCGCGGCCGTCGTAGAACTCGACATCGCCGCGCGCCAGGATCCACGGCTTGCGCAATTCGGGCAGGCCGCGGTTGATGTCGATCCGGATCGTCGGGTCGGAATAGGGGCCGGAGGTGTCGTAGGCGCGCACCGGCGGCTCGCCGGCCGACGGATCGAGGTCGATCTCGCGCATCGCAACCGAGATCTCGGGATGGAGCGCGCCCCGCGCCTGGACCTTGCGCGAGGCCGGGAACGACCCCGTGGTGACCCGAAGCTCCTCTACCTTCGGCATGGGCTTCGCGGGTGAGAGTGGAGCGGAATCGGGCATCGCAGGTCTCCGTTGCGCCAGTTGCAGGACGACCAGGGAAGCATCTGCGAAGAGGAGGGCGGCTTTTGCCGCGGGGTTCCTGTCCCTACGCCGGTACGACCCGGATCAGGTTCGAAGGGTTGCCGCGCCCCCATCTTCTCGGGCCGGCGGCGTCTCAGCCCCCTGTCGGGGCACCCCTTGGATTTCGCGATTATCCGCAAAGTATCCCCCATAGGTCAAGGTTGCGGTTTGATGACCGAGAAGCTGCGCCACCGCCGCCAGAAGCGGGCCGATCTATTGGTTTATCCAACAGTAGAAGCGCAGCGCCGTTTATCCAAAATTTCGTCAAATCCGATTAGAAAAGCATGGCGGACAACATTTTGACGTGCAATAGACGGCGCAATGACTAACCGGGATTAAGGTCGACGCTGTCTGGTGGCAGTCGCAGTCCCCCGTCTAATCATTGGCCACCAGCGTTCAGTGCCGATTTTCACAATCGAGGGAGGAGCTGGTGGAACGCAGCTTCATATCGCGGCACGTTTGCTGCGTCAATAACCACGGGCAGTGGCGCCGGCCATTGCAACCCGACAGATCGGCATACGAAACGGCCCGCGCCCTGACCAAAGAAGCTTTCTGGATACTGGTCTTATTGTCCTCGCTGGGTGTTTGGGCAGCCATCTGGGCGGCTGCCGCGTCATTGGCTTCGGCTTGGCTGCAGTGACGAATACCGCCGTCTCGGGGCAGTCGACTGGAATTCCCCGTAGTTTCCTCCATCCTCAGGGAGACATCGATGCTTATGATCTCCGACGCCAACTGCGAAACAGTCATTGCCGAATACATCCGTACCAAAGGAGTGACGCGCTGTCCGACTGCCTGCGTGGTCCCGACCCAGGCATCGGTCACTGCAGCCGACCGCGCAGCATTGGAGGAATACCGCAGCGAGCGCGACCGGCAGCGCCGCGAAAAAGCTGCCGCGCGGGCGCGATTATTTTTTGGGATAGACAGCTCCGTTGGATGACAAACGGTGCCGTTGTCATAAGCCAGAGCTGGATCAGCGGCGCCGTATTGTACGGAGAGTGTGATCGACAGCTGCGCGATAGACCGGTGACGGGACGAGCGCGTCCCGGCGCAGGCAGGCCTCAGTAAATTTGATCACATGCTCGTCGCCATTGGCGAGGGCGCGATCAGTCAACGTCTCGGCGTTCTGCGCGCACGGCTCGATGTCCTCTGCCATTGCCTTCGTGCCAAAGCAGGCGTAAAGCGCGCAACCCGATTGCCAAGCAAAACGCAGTGCCGAACGTGCAGTGGTCTCGCTAATATAAGGGATTATGCCGCCGAGCGCTGTTAGACTGGTGACGCCATGAATGAAAACGATCGTCGTCAACCCGTCATGGGCGTTCGCCAGATAAATCCGCGCGAATATTTCCGTCAGTTCCGCCAGCAGCGTTTCGATATCTCCGCTGATATCGATTAATCCGATTACCGGCGCGAATTCGGGAAAATCATCGAGCATCGCCAGTGACGCGGTGATGTTTCCCAGACTGCGCCGCTGATGCGGTGCAATGACCGGAACTTTTACGATCGCCTCGCGGGGCGTCATCGGGCGCTCCGCCGCGCAATCGCTGGAAGGCAGCCCCCGATAGGTGGCCGTCCAGCTCGCCAGTGCATCGGCAAGTTCGCGCCGACGCCATGGCGTCTCGGCAGAGCGCCAGGCTCCGGACCGCATGACCGACACGGATGACGCCGTGCGTCGCAGCGGCGCAAAAACCAGGCATCAGCCGTCTCGTCCAGCGGTCGAGCACCTCGGGCCAGGGCGCCTGTTGCATCTCTTTGCGGAAGAACACTGCCCAGTCCGCGAAGCGGTCGCGTTGACCCAGCGCGCTGCGCCAAGTTTCGGCGCGGATCGGATCGCCGGCCGGGGGACGTGGGAGCACTCTCTCCTGATACCCGGCGATCCACGGCATGACCGCCTGCGGGCGGCCCATCGCACACAGCGCCTCGGCGACCATCGGGGCGTGATTGCTGTTGCCGTTCTTCAGCCCGATATCGTATCCGGCCAAAGCCTCGATCGCCTCGTCGAGTGAGTCATAACTTGAAGTCGCCATCGCATCACCTCAATCGCCTCGACGAGTGTAGCCCGTCGACTACTCGCGCCAAATGCCTCGGGCGGCCGCCTGGGCCTTTTGTTGAGCTGCGAGCAGCCGCCCCGAAGCGTTGGCGGCAACCCGGCCGGCGCCGTTGAGCACCACCGCCTCTCCGAGGTCGATATCGCTTGGTGAGTGAGGGTAGCGCCTCAGTGCGGCGCATTCCTTGCCGAGCCCCTCAGTGGCGACCGGAGGTTACTAGGCTCCGCGCACTGGAGGACGTATCTGGTGGGCTCAATCGACGCCGACCGCGGCGCCGACGGTCTCGCCGATCGAACGGTTGAGCACGAGGTCGGCGATTGCGTCGAGGCCGGTTGGCTCGCGGTTGATGATTACCAGGGTCGCGCCGTTGTCTTTCGCCAGTTCCGGGAAGGCGGCGGCGGGATAGACCACCAATGACGATCCGGCGACGATGAACAAGTCAGCGGCGCGGGTCTCGATTTCGGCGCGCCGCATTGCCTCGGACGGCATTGCCTGACCAAACGAGATCGTCGCGGTTTTGACAAAGCCGCCGCAATCGTCACACAACGGCGGTGTGCCGCTGCGCTCGAAGGCGATGCGCAATGCGTCGAGCTCGTAGCGCGTCTTGCAGTCGAGACAATGGGCATACGTCGTATTCCCATGGAGCTCGATGACCCGCTCGTCGGGGATGCCGGAGGCTTGGTGCAGACCGTCGATGTTCTGCGTGATGACGGCGGCGGCCGTGCCGCGGCGGACCAGCTCGGCGACGGCGCGGTGACCGCGGTTCGGGGCCGCTGCGCTAAAGGTCTCCTCCATTGCAAACCGCCGCCGCCAGGTTTCGCGCCGCGCCTCCTCCGAGGCGAGGAAATCCGAAAAGTCGATCGGCGCCATGCGGGTCCAGATCCCGCCGGGGCTGCGGAAATCGGGAATGCCCGAACTCGGTGCTGATCCCGGCTCCGGTAAAGACGACGGCACGGCGCGCCCGCGCGATCGCTCGAGAGAGATCGGCAATATTCGGATCGATGGCCATTCCGTAAATCTGGCAAATGTGTCGCGACGCGCCAAGCCCGGCGTGCGATCCTGTACCCGTGAGTATTCGCACTGCTTACCTCGCCGCAGAGGGATTTGTCGAGGAGCTCGACCATGAACTCGGTGGCGCGCACACGACGCATGGCCGGCTGCTGATCGCCCCGGGGCCGCCGCGCCCCGCGGCATGGGCCGCGAATGTCTGGCTCGACCCGGAGGAGATTGCGATTGCCTCTATTTCGGATGCGGCGGCAAAGCTGCGGGCGATCCAGCGCAACTGGGCGGTCTATGCCCCGCGCCTCTACCGGCGCGCGATGCTGATGCAGGAGCAGCTGCCGAACGTTTCGGCGAAGCCGCTCGTGTTCGGGTCACCGCCGCCGGCGGCCCCGCTTGGGTCGTGGACCTTGCTCGACGCCGGGACGATGCTCGCGGCATCGCATTGCACGAACCCCTTTCCCAATGGCGAGATCCAGTTTGTCGAGGACCGCACCGGCCCGCCTAGCCGCGCCTATCTGAAGCTGTGGGAGGCGCTGACCCTGATCGGCCGGAGGCCCGGGCGGGGCGAGATCTGTCTCGATCTCGGATCGAGCCCCGGCGGCTGGAGCTGGGCATTGCAGCAGATGGGCGCGCGGGTGATCAGCGTCGACAAGGCTCCGCTCGCCCCCGAAATCGCCCGCCTCCCCGGCATCGAGCACCGGCAGGAGAGCGCCTTTGCGCTCGACCCGCACACGATCGGCCCGGTCGATTGGCTGTTTTCGGATGTCGTCTGCTATCCGGGGCGTCTTCTGGCGCTCGTCGAACGCTGGCTCTCAAGCGGCGCTTGCCGAAACTTCGTCTGCGCGATCAAGTTCCAGGGCCCGACCGATCACGAGGCTGCCCGCCGCCTCGCCGCTATCCCGGGTTCGCAACTCCGCCACCTGTTCCACAACAAGCACGAGCTGACCTGGAGCAAAATCGGCTAGCATGTGAGAGTGACGAAAGGCGTGGGGAGAAGGCGATGGAACTGGGTTTGCGGGGACGCAAGGCTCTGGTGACTGGTGCGTCGAAGGGGATCGGGCGGGCTTGCGCCGAGGCGCTCGCCGAAGAGGGTTGCGATGTCGTGCTGGTGTCGCGCACTGCGGCTGACCTCGAAACCGCGCGGGCCGCGATCGTCGCCAAGCACAATGTCGCGGTCCAATTCTATCCGCTCGACCTCTCCGACAGCCGCAATGTCGACACGCTCGCCGAAGAATGCGCCGACACGGAGATCCTGATCAACAATGCCGGGGCGATTCCCGGCGGCAATATCGACGCCATCGACGAGGCGCGCTGGCGCACCGCCTGGGATCTGAAGGTGTTCGGCTACATCAACATGACACGGCGGTTCTATGCGCTGATGCGCGAGCGCAAGAAGGGGGTCATCATCAACATCCTGGGCGCCGCCGGCGAGAACCCCGATTTCGATTACGTCGCCGGCTCATCGGGAAACGCCTCGCTGATGGCGTTCACCAGGGCGATGGGCGGCACGGCGCCGCGGGACGGGTTGCGCGTTGTCGGCATCAACCCCGGCCCGGTCATGACCGACCGGCTCGTCACGTTGATGCGCACCCGGGCGCAGACCCAATTCGGCGACGCCGAGCGGTGGACCGAGTATATGAAACCGTTGGCATTCGGCCGCGCTGCCAAGCCCGAGGAGATTGGCTGGATGGCTGCCTTCCTCGCCTCCGATCTCTCTGGATACACTACCGGCTCGATCATTACGATCGACGGCGGCGGATCGAGCCGCCGCTCCGCCCTCTAACGGAACGGAGCTATCTTTCGGCGATGGAAGCGGTATTTAGCTGCCAATTCGCGTAGCGACCAAGATGGCGCGAGGCGCCTCTCGCCAGGGGCACTCGACACGGCCGAACCCCGCCTCGCGCAGCGCCGCCAGATGCGGCTCGATGCCCTCGACAAAACGGTCGCAGTTCAAGAAACGGCCGTCGGGCTCGAGCAGATCGTATATCGCCCTGTAGCAGGCGAAGATCTTCTCGGGGTCGCGGAGGTTGTGAAGGGCTATGGCAGAGACGGCGAGGTCGAAGGGGCCGCCGACCTGCGTCGGCCATGACGGGTCGACGAGGTCGCAGAGAACATAGCGGAGCTGATCCGACCGGTCGGCGAGACGCCGGCGGGCGCGGTCGAGCATTGGCTGGGAATAATCCTGCAATGTGACGCGAGCCACCGGGAAGGCCCGCAGCACCTCTTCGCTGACTGCGCCATAACCCGCGCCAACATCCAGCACATCCAACTCGGCATCGCGCGGAAACGGCGCAAGCGACAACATTTGCCGCAATAACGGGCGGCGCTCGGGATCGCGCGCCGCGTCCCGCGTAATCCATTCCGCAACGTAATCGGTCGAGTGCCAGTCGTGCGGGAACATCGTGAAGTCTTTGGTTTCTGCGGGCATCGGGCAACCCTCGCTGGATGGGCTTTGTCGAATCGCGGCGGCGATCCCAACTTCAGGCGGCCGGCCGCCCTCGATAACGAGTTCGGGCCGAATCCGGCCATAACCGCAGCTTAATCCGATCCACACAGAATTTCTCGACAGGAGATGACGGATCGGTTTAGTTTCAGATTTATGTTCGTGCTATGTTCTCACATTGACGATCAGGAGCGCAGGTGTCGATAGAGCTGCTCGCGGCCGCCGGTCTCGCCATCGCGCTTGTGGGAGCCGCGCTCGCGGCGGCCGTCCTGCTTCGCCTCCGCTATAATCCGACTGCGCAACAGCAGAGCCTCGATCAAGTGCTGCGCGACGAGCTTGCGCGCGGCCGGCAGGAGAGCGCCATCGGAGCCAAAATGTTGCGCGAGGAGGCGGCGACGAACGCCAGAGCCTTGCGCGAGGAGGTGCAGCACACACTTCAGCAATTGGGGGACCGCCTCGGTGTCGCGGTAACGGAGCTAACCCGGAAGTCGGAGACTCGACAAGACGCGCTGCGCAGTACGGTTGAGGGCCGGCTGGACGTGCTGCGTTCGGAGAATGCCGAGAAGCTCGAGCAAATGCGCCAGACGGTCGACGACAAGCTCCAGGGAACGCTGGAGCAGCGGCTCGGCGCGTCGTTCAAGATGGTCAACGATTCACTGACCCGAGTGCACGAGAGCGTCGGTGAGATGCAGGTCCTGGCGAGTGGCGTCGGCGATCTGAAGCGCATCCTCGGCAATGTCAAATCGCGGGGAACCTGGGGCGAGGTGGCGCTCGGCAACATCCTCGAGGAGATCCTCACCGTCGACCAATACGCGCGCAATGTCGAGGTGCGGCCGCGCAGCAATCAGCGCGTCGAGTTCGCGGTCAAGTTGCCGGGCGACGGTGAGATGCCGTTGTGGCTGCCCGTCGACGCCAAATACCCGACCGAGGATTACGACCGGCTGGTCGAGGCGACCGAGCGAGGCGACCTTGAAGCGGCCGAGGCGGCGTTGCGCGGCATCGAGGCGCGGGTGCGCAGCGCCGCCAAGGACATTTGCACCAAATATGTGGCGCCGCCGCACAGCACCGATTTCGCGGTCATGTTCCTGCCGACCGAGGGGCTGTTCGCGGAAGTCATCAGACGGCCGGGCCTGGTCGACTGGCTGCAGCGCGAATGCCACATCATGGTGGCGGGCCCGACGACACTCGTCTCGCTATTGACCTCGCTGCGTATGGGCTTCCGCACCCTGGCGATCCAGCAGCGTTCGAGCGAGGTCTGGCAAGTCCTCTCCGCGGTAAAGACCGAATTCGAGAAATTCGGCGGTGTTCTCGCCAAGGTTCATAAGAAGCTCGACGAGGCACAAAAGGCCGTGGAAGAGGCCGGCATCCGCCGCCGTGCAATGGACCGCAAACTGCGCAGCGTCGAGGTGCTGCCGGAGATCGAAGCGGCTACGCTGTTGGAGTTAGCGCCCTCCGAATTGATTGGAGGCGCGCGCGAGGCCGCGGAGTAGCCCCTCACCCTAACCCTCTTCCTGCAGGCGGGGCGAGGGAATGAATGGACTCCCTCGCCCCGCCTGCGGGGAGAGGGTCGGGGTGAGGGGCACTTTCGCCGGGCATCGCGATGCGGCGGCCCGCCCAATTGGGGTGCGGAAGATCGGCGTGGGCCGCTGTCGCTGCGGCGACGCGCTCGCGAACCTCGTCCGGAAACGGCACGACCCGCCGCGCCCTGAGGTCGACGTGCAGGTACATCAATTCTTGCGTCGCGGCGCGCTGTCCGGTCGCGACCATGAACATCTCGTGCGCCAGATGCAGGCGCTTGCCGTCCATGCCGAGGATCTGCGTGCTGACGCGCACCCGGTCACCGAGCAGCAATTCGCGCTCGTACAAATTGTGCGTCTCGACGACAAAGGTGCCGTTGCCGGTGCTGTCCTTATATTGACGGCCTATGCCGATGGCGTCGAACAGCGCATCGGTCGCGTAGTCGAACAGCACCGTGTAATAAGCTGAGATTCATGTGGTCGTTGGCGTCGATCCATTCCGGCAGAACCTCGCCCTCGTAATGCTCGAAGGGCGCCGGGATGCTCATTGCGCCGGGCGTTGCGCAGCGAGGATCGCCACCGGATAGGCGTAGTGGATCCGGCTCGCCCTCGATGTGGACCGGCACCCCGAGCCGATCATCCGCGGCGGATGCCTTGAACAACTCGATGATTTTGACGTCGTCGCCCGGCTCGGGGAAGGAGCGGGCCAACAGGTTCCGCACCTCGTCCCGCAATTCGTAAAAGCTCGCCTCAGGATCCTGCAGCCCGGCCTCGCCGAACAGGCTCTTCAGCTCGGGCAAGGTCAGCGAACGCATATGGGAGGGGTCGCGCAGACGCTCCAACCGGTTGAACTCGGCCGCTTTGGCGGGATCCTCTGAAGCATACATGTCGACGACGACGAGGCGTCCGCCGGGCGCGCAGACGCGGGCCATTTCCCGCAACACCGCGGCCGGATCGGGGAAATGGTGCACCGAGAAGCGCGTGACGCACGATCGTGAAGCTGCCGTCCTCGAACGGCAGCGAATTCACGTCTCCCTGCCGCCACTCGACATTCGCCAACCCCTTTTCCGCCGCGAGCCTCTGCGCCTGCTCGATCATTGCCGGGGTCATATCCATGCCGGTCGCCCGGCGCACATGCGGGGCGAACGCGCACACAACGATGCCGCCGCCGCAGGCGACATCGAGAACCCTATCGTCCGGTCCCGGCCGAGCGGCCTCGACGATCATCCGCAGCGCGTCCGCGTTGGTTATCGGCGCAGCCGCACTGAACAGTGTCGCCTGGCGCGTGAACTGGTCCAGGATCAGGCCCTGGTGGCTCGCCTCGGTCATTGCAGCGGCCCATTTGGCAGCACCAAAATCTTGCCGTGCCGGCCCCCTTGCTGCGCGCGGATCAATGCCGATCGGATCTCCTCGATCGGGTAGAACGCATCGATCGGCGCCTTGAGCACGCCGTCGCGAAGCTTGGCCGCGAGGTCGGCGTAGATCCCGCGCACCTGTTCCGGTGTGCGCTTGGCGAGGCCGCGGCCGAGGTTGAACCCGGTCAGATTGACCCCGCGCATGTTGACCGCCGCCCGGCTCATCACCGGGTCCTGACCCGACATCGCCCCATAGCTCACCACGACGCCACCGTCGGCGACGCAGTCGCCGATCCGCTTGCAAGCCTCGCCGGAGACGGCGTCGATACCGAGCCGGATCGGCGCTCCGCCGGTGGCTGCGCGGGCGCGCTCGGCCAGATCGGGGCCGTCCTTCACGACGAGATCCGCGCCGAGGTCGCGCAGCTCTGCGGCGACATCGTCGCGGCGTACGACATTGACCGTGCGGACGCCGCGCGCCTTGGCCAGCACGATCACATGCCGCCCAACCGCGGAATTGGCGACGTTCTGGATCACCCAATCCCCCGGCTTCAGCGCGGCGTGGTCCTCCAGCAGCAACAGCGCGGTCGGCGGGTTGATGCGCAGCATCGCCGCTTGCGCGAGATCCAGACCCGCCGGGATCGGCACCGCGTCCTCCGCCTTGACGCGGCGGCGCTGCGTCCAATTCTCGCGCTGCATATTGATCAGCAGGTCGCCGGGTTTGACGTGCGTGACGCCGGTGCCGACGGCTATGGCGCGCCCCAGGCCCTCGGCGCCCGGTGTCGCCGGCAATGGCGGGCGCAGCCGGTAGCTGCCGCGGCAGAACGAGATGTCCGCCGGGTTGATCGGAAAAGCCAGCACATCGAAAACGACCTCACCCGGGCCCGGATCGTCGACAGCGGGTGCATCGATGCAATGCGCGACCTCTTCCGGGGCGCCATAGGCGATGATCTCGATCTTCTTCATTCGACAATTCCCATTCCGTGATTTTCGTCACGCCCGCACGCAGACATCGACATAGGCTCTGACATAGACCATCGGCGCGCCGCCGCCGAATGCTTCCAAGTTTTTCGCACCGGCGATAACGCGCGTGTCGTGCTCGTCGATGCCGTCGATTTCGATGTGCACCTGTTCGACGCCCAAGGGATCGATCGACGCCAGGATGATGCGATGTCTTTGCCATTGCTCGTCGAAGCTCGTGATCGGCCGCGGCGCCTGGTAGAACCACGATTGCACCGGGGCGCCGTTCAAGGTGTCGGTGAGGCAGTGTGCAAACCGCTGATAATTCTGGTTTACCTGCCAGGTCCAGGTGTCTTCAGGGGCGGCCCGGACATTGTCCGAACTGACGCAGGCGGTCAGAAGTGCCGTCAGGGTCAGTAAGAGCATCGGTTTGATCATCCGGCCCAGCCGCCCTCACCAACCCCCATCGACGCCGATCGCCTGGCCGGTCACAAACGCGGCTTGCTCGGAAGCCAAAAACGCAATCATCGCTGCAACTTCGTCGGGGCTGCCGAAGCGGCCGACCGGGATCGCCTTGGCACGCTCGGCAAAGCCGATTTCGAGATCGTCGCCATATTCGCGCCGGTTGGTGCTGATCGCCCGCGAGGTGCGGATCGGCCCAGGGCAGACGGCATTGACGGTGATCCCGTGCGGCGCCAGATCGAACGCGAGCGACTTGGTGAACCCGACGATCGCCGCTTTCGAGGCGGCATAGGCGGCGCGATGCTTGCCGGGCCGGAACGCCGCCTTCGAGGAGACGCTGACGATGCGGCCCCAGCCGGCCTTGCGCATTGCCGGCACGGCGGCGCGCGACATCAGGAACGCGCCGCGGGCGTTGACGCCCATTGTGCGGTCCCAGGCCTCCACCGGCACATCCTCGATCTCGTTGCGGTCGGCGCCCTGCGGCGCGCCGGCATTGTTGACGAGAATGTCGAGCCGTCCGTAGCGCCCCAGCACCTCGTCGACCATGCGCCCGGCATCCGCCTCGACGCTGACGTCGCCGAGGGTGGAGGACGCGGTCCTGCCGCTGCGCACGAGGTCATCGACCAGGCTGTCGACCCCCTCCCAGGAGGTGTCCATGTCGCCTTGGACGTTGTGCTCGTTGGCGACGCCCGCCGGCACGACATCGGAAACGACGACGGTCACGCCGGCCGCGGCGAGCGCGCGGGCGGTCGAATTGCCGATGCCGACCGGCTTGCCGCAGCCGGTGATCAGCGCAACGCGGGCGGAACTCGGCATGTGACGCTCCCCGGAAAATTCGGTAGTGGTAACGGAGCTTACCGCCCCGATCTCACAGAATCGACACAGTTCGCAATCACCTGTCGACCTTCCGCCGGGTCATGGTCCGGGCAAAAATCGAGGCGTTCGATGCCGAAATCTCTTGCGGTCGTGTCTTTGCTGCTGTTGGCCATCCTCTGGGCGCCCGCCTCGCGGGCGGATGAGAGAGCAAATGGCGAGCTGCCGGCGCGGGTGGCGACCCATCACACCATGACGCTGCACGAGCGCCGGCTCGACTACGAGGCGGTCGCCGAAACATTGCCGGTGACCGACGCCAAGGGCAACACCACCGCGTCGATCTTCACGATCAGCTACCTCAAAGATGCTGAGAATGGCAGCGCCAGGCCGGTCAGCTTCGTCTTCAATGGCGGTCCCGGTGCGGCCTCTGTCTTTTTGCATCTCGGCGCGCTGGGCCCACAGATCCTGCAGACGCCGGAAAGCGGCGCCGTGCCGACCCCGCCCGTTCACCTGGTCGACAATCCGGCGAC
The DNA here is from genome assembly GCA_963700195.1 of uncultured Alphaproteobacteria bacterium. GTDB lineage: Bacteria > Pseudomonadota > Alphaproteobacteria > ATCC43930 > CGMCC-115725 > AP-15. The sequence goes on along the minus strand of CAVOWQ010000009.1, from coordinate 272,707 downwards.
CTGGCTGGGTTTTACCGATCTGGTCTTTGTCGATCCCGTCGGCACCGGTTTCAGCCGCGGCAAGGGCAAAGAGGAGAATCCGGACAAGCCTTTCTGGGATGTGCGCGCCGATATCGCCTCGCTGGGCTCGGTGATTCGGCTCTGGTTGACCCGGCATCAGCGCTGGACTTCGCCGGTCTACCTGGTCGGGGAGAGCTATGGCGGCTTCCGGGCGGCGGCGATGGCGCAGACCTTGCCGCATGACGTCGATGTGGTCGTGAAAGGTCTCGTCCTGGTCTCGCCGGCGCTCGACCTCTCGGCCTTGCATCAGACGGAACGCGATCTTCTCGCCGCGGCCTTCATTCTGCCCTCCTACGCTGCGACCGCAGCCGTCTACGACGCAGCTTCTACCGGCGGCGGGCTCGCGGAGGTCGAGCGCTTTGCGCTCTCGGACTACCTGGTCGGTCTTGCCGGTCTTAACGGACAGCCGGCGGCCAGCGACCCCTTTATTGCCCGCGTCGCCCAAATCGCCGGGGTTCCGCCGGATATCGTGCGCCGCTACCGCGGTCGGATCCCGCGCCACATCTTCGCCCACGAGATCCGCCGTAATCGGGGCGAGGCAGTCAGCCTTTACGACAGCACGATCGAGGCGCCAGCCGGCCCAGAAGGCGGAGGCGGCGGTGACCCGGTGCTGCAACCGGCCGTCGCCGCCTATGGCACGGCGTTCAACTCCTATCTCGCCGAGGCGCTCGGGGTTCATACCGACCAGCCCTACCGCGTGCTGCCCCACGACGTCTCGCAGCAATGGAACTGGGAAGGCGAACGCCAGCACGGCACCGACGGCCTGGCGATGTCGTCGCTGGAGGCGGCGCTGCTCGAGCACCCGGCGACGAAGATTTTGATCGTCAACGGGCGCTACGACCTAGTGACGCCGTACCTCAGCTCGCGCTGGCTCGTCGACCAGCTCGAAATCCCCGCCGCGACGCGGTCGACGATTTAGCTCCGGGTCTATGACGGCGGCCATATGGTCTACATGCGGCCCGCATCGCGAACCTTGCTCGCGCGCGACGCCGCCGAGCTTTACGGCGCCGGCGAACCGAGCGCCCCCTCGCAATGAATCGACGAATCCACACCGGGCGCATCTCGAGGGAGGTGTTCGCTCGCGAAACGTCTTGGGGTCGAGCAGGTCGACAAGCTAAGATTGCACCGATTACGAAATAGTCGCGTAGAGAGCAAGATAATGTCTCAGCTGCATCGTAGCTGTCTCCGGCACTCTGTCGCTTTCGCCGTCGCCCTATGCGTATCGCCGTATCCTGCCGCGATCGCTAAAGATTCCGGCTCCCGTCAGGATGCCGTGCAAAACTCAAAGGACGAGGATCCCAAGGCCGCCCTGATCACGTTGAAGAACGCGATCCGCAAGTCGCCCCAGGATCCCGCGACCCATGTCAAGATCGCAAAGCTTTATTTCCAGCTCGGAGATGCCGCATCAGCAGCACGCGAGGCTCGCGCCGCCCGCGACCTCAAGGGCGGCGAGGCGGATTATCTGCCCGTTTTACTTGACGCGATGCTGGCTCGGAAAGAATTCAAGGAAATTTATGATCTGGTCGAGCCCGCCGACCGGAGCCCGGCTCTTGAAAGCAAGGTCAGGACGGCGCTCGGCACCGCTGCGGTCCGGCTGGGCTATGACGCAAAAGCCGAAGCATTATTGCGCGACGCGATCAAATTGGACCCGAAGGTCGTGGAGCCGAGGATCGAGCTTGCTCGGTTCCTGAGCGGCACGCGCCCGGAAGAAGCGGTCCGGGTAATCGACGAAGCGATCGCCGCCACCCCGAAATCAGCCGAACTGCTGCAGGTCAAAGGCGACATGGCGTGGTCGCGTGGCGACGTAAACGGGGCGCTGCGGCTTTTCAGCGAAGCGCTCGAAATCGATCCCGATCATCAGCTGGCTCGTCTCAGTCGCGCCAACGTCAATGTAGCGCGAGGAGAATTCGCAGCTGCCGATCAGGATCTGGATCCGATCCTGCAGGCCACTCCGAAGAATTTTATGGCCAATTACCTGCGCGGCTTGGAGTACGTCAAGCAACGGAACTACGTCGCGGCGGATCAAATATTCTCCACCATTGCCGGCGCTTTGACCGCCTTTCCCTATGGTTATTTTGTGCAGGGAGCAACAAAATTTGCTCTCGGACAATTTGGCCCCGCGGAAAATATCTTGCGCGAATACCTCGACCATTTCCCGACCGATTCGAACGCGACGCGGCTCATCGCACGTGCCGCTTTGCGGCAACACGGCGCGCCTCGGGCGATCGATTATCTCAAACCTCTCGCCGATAAGTCGCCGCCGGACGCGGCGACTTTGAACTTGCTGGGCAATGCCTACATGGCCGACCGCAAGCCGGAAGCCGCGCTGCAGCAATTCGAGAAGGCAGCGACACTCGATCCGGGCAATACGGCCATCAAGACGCAGGTCGCGGTTGCCGAGATCAGTGCCGGCCAGGCGGGGCAGGGGCTTGCGCAGCTGGAAGAGTTGTTCTCGGGCGAGGCCGGCGCAACCATTGCCGGCCCGACCCTGGTGTTGGCGGAGGTGCGGGCCGGGCATATGGACAAGGCGGCAGAAGTCGCGAAATCGCTGATCAAGCGGGATCCCGCCAACTTACTCTATCAAATTCTGCTGGGAGAGGTCGGCGTCGCGCAACGGGATTATGCTGGCGCGGAAACGGCGTTTCGCGCTGTGCTGTCGCGCAATCCGGATTTTTCGGCGGCCACTCGCGACTTGGCCCAGCTCTATGCGACGACTGGGCGCTCCGACGATGCCAAGCGAATCTATAGCGATGTTCTTGCGAAGAATCCGACGGATACGATGGCCCTTCTCGGTCTCGCGGGCCTCGCGATCGATGAGCGGAAATGGCCGGAAGCGATTGACCTGCTCAACCGCGCCCGCGCCGCGGCAACCTATGATCCGACCCCCGGGCTCAAGCTGGTCGCCCTCTACGAGCTGCGGCGTGATTGGAACAGCGCAAAGGCGGTTGCGGCCGAGCTCTACGCACAATTTCCGCGAGACGTGAATGTCGTCGTGGCGTTCGGTCGGACCCAGCTGAACTCCGGCGACACCAACGCGGCCATATCAAGCTACAAGCTGGCGCACCGACTCGCGCCGGATTCGACGCCGCTTCGCTCCGCTTATCTCGTTCTGCTGAAACAGGCGAAATACTTTCGCGAAGCGCGGGACGTGCTGAAAGAGGCGATTATCCGCGAGCCGCAGAACGCCTCGCTCGAAGCCGATCTGATCCGAGCCGACGCGGCAATCGACGGGGTGGACACGGCCGTCTCCAAGGCGCGGGAAGCCGCCGCATCCGATCCGGGCAACAGCACCTATGATGTGGTTTCAGCAGAGCTATATGAGAAGGCTGGGCGCGGCCAAGAGGCGGTTTCCTTGCTCGAGAACGCGGTCGCGTCGCGGCCCACCGAGAAGGGTCTCGCGCCTGCTCTTGCCCGCCTTTATGTTCGTATGGGCCTGCCGGCCAAGGCGGAAGCCTTTCTGAATACCCAGCTGAAGGTCGACCCAAACGATTTGGCGGCCCGCTCGGAACTCGCATTCTATTATGCGGGGCAAAAAAACGATGCCGCCGCTATCTCCGAATACTCGCGTCTGGTCGAGGACCACCCCGCTGACCCGACCGCGCTAAACAATCTCGCTTGCCTCTATCAGCGACAGGGGGAACTGGGGATAGCTCGCGAGTTGGCTCAGCGGGCGTTCAAGATCTCTCCCGGCGACGCACATATCGGCGATACTCTCGGGTGGATCCTGGTGAAGCAGGGGGCAGCCGAGACGGCCTTGGCGTACCTCAACGCGGCCAGTTTGCGGGCACCGGAAGACTTGGATGTCCAATACCACCTCGCGGTGGCCCTCCATCGCGTCGGCCGCGCGGCCGATGCTCGTGCAATGCTTGAACGCCTGCTGGGTTCTGCCGGTTCGTTTGCGGACAGGGCCGAGGCGGAAAAGCTGATGCTGGAGTTAAAGCGCAGTTGAATCCCGAAGAGCTGTTACTGGAATTGGGCTCGACCTCTCCTCGACCCCTGGGCATTCGACCCCTGGGCACTCGACCCCTGGGCACTCGACCCCTGGGCACTCGACCCCTGGGAAACACATCGTTGCGGAGTCGGGTGTCTGATTCCTTTACACGACCGACCACGCTTATTAGAGCTACAGCACTTTAAAGCGACTTATCTGAAATGTTTTACGCAATATCAAATAGTTAGCCGTCATACATGTGAAAGCGGGAAATCGAGGAGCGCCAAACACTGCGCGGGTCGCCCCGGCTCCCGCCTTGGCGGCGGTGACGATAAGGACTTGAGAGGACTGGCTTCACTTCAAGTCGGACAGGTAGATCCGGGTCAAGTATGTCCTGCTTCGCGACCTTGGAAAGGCGATTTGCCTGTCGAAAATCCTTACATTTTCGTCTTCACTGATCGTGGGTGGAGATGATTTACCATCCTTTTGCCCCGCAATCTGCCGTATGGCCCAAGACTTGCTTGCTTAATTCGGGAAACTCAGGTATCGATATGCCGATGAAGATTCTACCCTCATTTTACCGTGCGGCGTTTTCAGGAGCCCTGTGTTTTACGATGCTCGCCGGGCCGGCGTCAGCTAATATCGAAGATCCGCAGGCCGATGTCACGGAGATCATCAGCCAGGGCATGAACTCTACGAGCGGCGATGTTTTCAGCCAAGGGATGATGGCGGATAGCGGTTCTTGGGCTGGCGACATCTACAGCCAAGGCATGATGATGTCGAACGGCGAGATCTACAGCCAGGGAATGCAGATCACGTTCTTCGGGGGGACGATAGATCCGCCGCCGCCCAGCGATGGCACCGACTACACCGCAAACCCCGCGGAAACGACAAATTCGCCGCCGCCCAGCGGTGGTAGCGACAACACCGCAAACCTCCTCGGGGGAACGACAAATCCGCCGCCGCCCAGCCAGGGGTGCACCGGCACCGCTCCCAATTGCACCGATAACGTCACAAACACGCCGACAGTCCCAGATCCACCTATCAATCAATCCGTAAACCTGGCTTCGCTGCCGATTGGCGCTCATTCCGACCGCGAACGCCGACCCGATCCCAGAACCTGCCAGCTTGGCGTTGCTCGCGCCGGCTCTCCTCTGGTTGGGGCTGATGCGGCGACGGCGCAGCCGGATGTAAAGAAAACCGACATCTCCGAAAATGCGAACGGCGCCCTCGGGCGCCGGTTTTGGTTCCAACCCTCAGCTTCGCCACTCGAGGGTGCAGGCTGGACCGGGTTCTCGAACGGACGGCCTTCGGCGCGGGCCCGGAGATATTCGCGCTTTAGCCGGTAATACCATTTTGCCTGGGTGTCGGCGTCGTCGATCAAGGTCAGCGGCGGGTTGAAGCGCAGCCCTTGCTGCTGGCGCTCCATGATGTCGCGGTCCTGGCGCAGAAAGGCCCGCACATAGTGCCGCAATGCGGGCTTCAGCAGCCCGAGCCAGGGCAGGGTCCAATAAATACAGTGGTTGATCTCAGTCACCCGGTCGTCGATCGGGGTGATCGCGGTCAGATTGGTTACCCGGTGGCGGCCGGCGTGAATCTGCTCGATCCGCACGCTCGGCAGCCGGAAGACGATCTCGGTTTCGGGGGCGCCGCCCAGGAGCTGGTAGGCTCGCGAATTGCGCGACGGCGCGTGGCGGGTCATCGCAAAGCCGAACGGGGAGGGGGCGAAGGCCTTCGCCTTTTGCTGGATCGACCGGCGCGAGCGCCACCACCAGGCGCGATGCACAAAAGGCCCGTGCGCCGGGTCCATCAGCCCGATCGCCGCATGATCGATCGCCGCGGCGAACCGGACGCTCTCGACGAGGTCCGGCGCGCATCCATCGAACCCGTCGACCACCGGGATGTCCGGTCCCGCCGCCGGGTCCTCGCCGAAGAACACCCAAATGTTTCCCTGGACTTCACGCGCCGGATAGGGGCGGGTACGGATATGGCCGGGCGTAAAGCTCTGGCCCGGCACCAGCGATGGGATCCGGGTGCATTGCCCGCGCGTGTCGAACCGCCAGCCGTGATAGCAGCACTCGATCTCCTGCCCGTCGAAATGGCCCGCGCTGAGCGGCATGCCGCGGTGTGGACAGAGATCGCGCAACGCGAAGGGAGCCCCGGCCTCGTCGCGGCCGATCAGGATCGGCTCGCCGAGCATCAGCTTTGCCACCACCGCCCGGCGCCGCAGACGGCGGCTCGGCAGCGCATAGTACCAGACCTCGCGCAAAGGCGCGGCCACGTCGCTCGTCGTGGGCCTCATCGGCCGGCCCCTAGCTGATCGTCCATCCGGGGCTGATCATCCATTCGGCAGGAATGCGCCTTCGATTATACCGGCTCTCGCAGGGTGCGCGGCCAAGGCAACGCGATCCGCTATCCTCCGGCCGCTGGTCGGGCTATTTTCATAGCCATCGGCCAACTTTGAAACTGCGTGATTCTCCGCCGCCGTGATCCGAGTCATACGACATCCCGGCCCCCAGTCGAACCACCCGCGCGCCGTGGTCCTCGCCATGGGCAATTTCGATGGTCTGCACCGCGGGCACGCTGCGTTGATCGGCCAGACTTGCGAGCTCGCGCAGGAAGCGGCCCGCCCGTCCGGAGTGCTGACCTTCGAACCGCATCCGCGGAGCGTGTTCTTTCCTGAGACCGAGCCCTTTCGGCTGACGCCGTTCCGCGTCAAGGAGCGCGAATTGGCCCGGCTCGGGGTCGATCTGCTGTTCGTCCAGCATTTCGATCTCGCCTTCTCAAAGAAGAGTGCCGAAGAATTCATTGCAGAGATCATCGTCGGCGCGATCGGGGCCTCGCATGTCGTGGTCGGCTGGGATTGCACCTTTGGCAACCACCGCCGCGGAACACCCGAATCTCTGCGCGCCGCCGGTCTGCAGCACGGCTTCGGGGTGACCGTGCTCGAACCAGTCCGCGGCGTGGATGCGACAGTCTATTCCTCGACCCATATCCGCGAGCTGCTGAAGACCGGCAAGCCGCGCGAGGCGGCCGCGCTGCTCGGCCGCTTCTGGGAGATCGACGGCCGCGTCGCCACCGGCGACCGGCGCGGCCGGACGATTGGCTTTCCGACCGCGAATCTCGGGCTCGACGACTATCTGCACCCGGCCTTCGGGGTCTATGCAGTGTGTGTTTCCGGCGACGGCCCCGACGACCCGCTCTCCGGCCGCACGATCGGTGGGGTCGCCAATATCGGTCTGCGCCCGACGGTCGGCGGCCTCGTGCCGCGGCTGGAGGCCCACCTCTTCGACGTCGACGTCGACCTCTACGGACGTCATCTGCGCGTCGCCCTCGTCGATTTCATCCGGCCGGAACAGAAATTCGCCGATCTCGACGCGCTGAAGGCGCAGATCGCCGAGGACGCCGCAAAGGCGCGCGCCATCCTCGCCACGATTCCGATAGGGGAGCCGTAGGTCAGAAAATCGCTGCGCCTTTCGTCCACGAAGTCCGCGCCTTTCGGGGCGGGGTTTCATTGACCGGGTATTGAGCGGTCCCTATCGGCCGCTTGATTATTGCGGAGGGCAGTTATGCAAGCGATGTCGAAGCTGGCGGGCGTCGCCGTTGCGATAGTGGTCCTGTCGGCGGCCATCGGCACAGACGCCCAAGAGACAAACTTGTCGCTTCCGAACGCGTCACTGTGACCGCTCCCGCTCCGACGGTCGTGCAGACCTACCAACGCGATCCTGCGAAATCTTCACGGAACCCCTATTTGGGCCGATACGAGTACGGCTCTCGATGAACGCAGGCGCTACCCCAAAACGTTTCTACTTTCAGTGGGTCGTTGCGGCTCGTGGGTGATCGGCGCAAAATCGCATAACACTTTCTTGGAAATCGTCTATTTCTGATTCGTAGCTGCTTTTTCGCGGTTAATTAGCGTTGCTGTCCCATAGTCGCGATCTACCATCTTGAACCCGATTTCCGATGCGGAAGTGGGTATCGCTATGAACACAACCTGCCCTGGGCCATCAATGATTGTAGGAGCTGCTCTGGCACTTCTGAGTAGCGTTCCCAGCCATCCGTATTCCTGCACCTCTAAAGAATGTGTCCCCGGTTGGAGATCTATTTCTACAAATTGGGTTTCCGTAAAAGTTGCGGTATCGCGCCCGTCAACCGTCAATTTGTAATTTGGCGTCTGGCGGCTCTCGCGTGAAGCATTATGTTCACCCGTGCCAAAGACTGCTCTATTGGCGGCAGTGCTGTATACAGGGAAAACAAAAACCCTCGTTACATTGGCTATTGGTTCGAAGTTTTCCTTTGCGGTCGAGGCTGGGGAAGAAGGAAGCACTCCGGTACAATCTGTAACCGCAAGCAATACTATAAACATAGGCGGCAAATGCCATTTCCAAGAATGAAGGGCGTGAAGGGTGCTCATCAATGCGCCTCCACAGCGGCATATGGCGGGTCTTGCCCGATGTGCAGTTCAGTGATTGATTTTAACTACTTTCTCGATGTTGTGTCTATGTTGGCTCACTTCCTCAATTTCAAAGTCGCGTAAGCCCATTCTGGAAAGCGCGAGCATTGCAGGCTCCTCACCCCGATGTTCGCTTTTCCGCCTATACCGGTTGTCGCTCGCTTTGTTGCTGCCCTGCGCTCCCCGCGCACAAGCCCATCGGGAGCGGCTTGTCCCTACGTTCCTACCTGACTTGATCCGGGCCGGGTCCCGAGCTGTGGCTCTTGATGAGAACGTACGGTGAACCTATATGGTCGCCTCGTTGGCCGTGGAGCCCCGCTGATGCCGGAAATCGCTACCGATCTGCCTGCGTCGTCCTGTAATCGCCTGTATCCCAGGCCTCGATTCCAGGAATCTCAATTGCTTGGGCCTGATCCCTTTCTGCCTCGCGCGCGCGATGCGCGCGGGCGTTTCGCAGAGGGAAGCTCCGGCAATCCGCGCCGGCATTCCCAATCCAAGGCGGCGCGTGCCCGATCTCGCGGCTCGGCAGCTGGGCGCGCCGGCGCTGTCGGATCTGCTCGACCGCAAGCCGCATCTGTTCCGGCCCCTCGCCGCGCAACTCTCGCCGCCGCCGCTCACTGCCATCCACCCGGCAGTGCGTCTCGGAATCGATCTGTCGTCGTAGCGGACGGTCGAGGATCTTCGACAGGCGCTGGCCACCGTTCTGGCAGCCGTTGCGCGCGGCGACATCACGCCCGCCGAGGCCGCGCATATCGCAGAGCGGGCGGAGGCCCGGCTGCGCGCGGCGCCTCGCCCGCCGCGCTGAAAGCGCAGATCGCAACCACCACCCAACCCCGCATCCTCAACCTGGACGCCACCTCGGTGCGGTCTGAACGTAGCCGCACGGCCAACTACCCCTCGAATTTTACCGGGGCGGCTGCTATATGTCCGCCATGGTTCGGCGTCACGCCTGGATATTGCGAATTACCGGCCCGGTCCTCGTCTGAGGATCGGGGACGCTTTCGCTTTCGTCTCTCATCCAGGGGTTCACGATGCCCACGGATTATCGTCCGACTGTATTCCTACCCAGGACTCAATTCCCGATGCGCGGGGATTTGCCCAAGCGCGAGCCCTCGATCCTTGCGCGCTGGGAGGAAATGGGACTCTACCGGCAGCTGCGCGAGGAGTCGCGAGGACGTGAGAAGTTCGTCCTTCACGACGGGCCGCCCTACGCCAATGGCGACATTCACCTGGGCACCGCGCTCAACAAAATTTTGAAGGACGTGGTCAACCGGGCGCAGCAGATGCTCGGCAAGGACGCGCCCTATGTGCCGGGCTGGGACTGCCACGGGCTGCCGATCGAATGGATTGTCGAGGAGCAATACCGCGCGAAAAACCAATCCAAGGACAGTGTGCCGATCGACCAGTTCCGCCGGGAGTGCCGCGAATTCGCGGCCCATTGGATCGAGGTGCAGAAGCGCGACTTCAAGCGGCTCGGCGTCGTCGGAGACTGGGACAATCCCTACACGACGATGGCGTATTCGGCCGAGGCGCAGATCGTCCGCGAGCTCGGCAAGTTTCTCGTAAATGGGGGGCTCTATAAGGGTGCAAAGCCGGTCCTGTGGTCGGTCGTCGAGCAGACCGCGCTCGCCGAGGCGGAAGTCGAATACCACGACCACAGATCTACAACGGTGTGGGTGCGCTTTCCGATCGTGCATGCCGAGCGGCCGGCGCTCGCCGGCGCGGCGGCGCTGATTTGGACGACGACGCCCTGGACATTGCCGGGCAACCGCGCGATCGCCTTCAGCCGAAGCCTCGATTACGTGGTATTGCGAGTAGACCGGGCGGCCGACGGAAGCCGCGCACGGCCCGGCGAAACCCTGCTTGTTGCCGAAGCCCTGGTCGAGGCACTGGCAGCGAATGCGCGGAATCGAGGCGTATTCGATTGTGGACCGCTTTCCCGGAGGGGCAGCTTGCCGGGACGATCGCAGCGCATCCGCTGCGCGGGCAAGGTTACGATTTCGACGTGCCGCTGCTGGCCGCCGGCTTTGTCGAAGCCGACCAGGGCACCGGTCTCGTACACATCGCCCCTGGCCACGGCGCCGACGATTTCGAGCTCGGCCAGATGAACGGCTTGCCGGTGCCGGACACCGTCTCTCCTGATGGATTTTATCTCCCGTCGGTGCCGCTCTTTGCCGGGCGCTCGGTCTACCGCCCGGACGGCAAGCCGGGCGATGCGAACGCGGCGGTGATCGCCGCAATCGATGAGGCCGGCGGCCTGTTGGCGCGAGGCACTCTCGTTCACTCCTATCCGCATTCGTGGCGATCCAAGGCGCCGCTGATCTTTCGCAATACGCCGCAATGGTTCATCAGCATGGAGAAGGAAGGTCTCCGGCAGAAGGCGTTGGCGGCAATCGCCGAACGTCCGCTGGGCTCCGCCGCAGGCCCGCAACCGGATCGAGGCGATGGTCGAGAGCAAGCCGGACTGGTGCGTGTCGCGCCAGCGCGCCTGGGGTGTGCCGATCGCGGTGTTTACGAATCGCCAGACGGGTGAGCCGCTGCGCGATCCGCTCGTCGTCGAGCGCATTGCCGCCGCAGTCGAGCGGGAAGGGGCGGATGTCTGGTTCAGCGCCGATCCGGCGGAATTCCTCGGCAACGCCTATGACGCTGCCGAGTGGGAGAAGGTCACCGACATCGTCGAGGTGTGGTTCGATTCGGGCTCGACCCATGCCTTTGTGCTCGAGCAACGCCCGGAGCTGCGATGGCCCGCCGATCTTTATCTGGAAGGCTCGGACCAGCACCGCGGCTGGTTCCAGTCCTCGTTGATCGAGGCCTGCGGGACGCGCGGCCGCGCGCCCTACGACGCGGTGCTGACGCACGGTTTCGTCCTCGACGAAGACGGGCGGAAAATGTCGAAATCGCTCGGCAACGTCATTCCGCCGCAGCAGATCATGGAGCAGAGCGGAGCCGACATCCTGCGCCTTTGGGTGGTCGGCTCGGACTACACCGAGGATGTCCGCATCGGCCCGGAGATCCTCAAGCGTCATAGCGACGCCTACCGCCGATTGCGCAATAGCCTGCGTTATTTGTTGGGCGCGCTCGACGGCTATACCGCCGGCGAGGCGGTTGGTGTCGAGGCGATGCCCGAACTCGACCGCTGGGTATTGCACCGCTTGGCCGAGCTCGACGACCTCGTCCGGCGTTCGGTCGAGGCATTTGATTTCCACGGCATGTTCGCGGCGCTGCACAGCTTCTGTGCGACCGATTTGTCGGCGTTCTATTTCGATATTCGCAAGGACCGGCTCTATTGCGATGCGGCGGACGACATCAGGCGCCGCGCGGTGAGGACAGTGCTCGACCGGTGCTTCGAGTGTCTGGTGCGCTGGCTTGCCCCGGTAATTTGCTTTACCGCGGAGGAGGCCTGGCTGGCCCGGCACGGCGACCTGCCTGGGCGGAGCGTTCATCTCGAGCTCTTCGCCGAGGTGCCGACCGGCTGGCGCGATGACGCGCTCAGCGAACGCTGGAGGGTATTGCGCGATCTGCGCCGCGTCGTCACCGGCGCACTGGAACTAGAGCGCGGGGCAAAGCGGCTGGGGTCGAGTCTGCAGGCGGCCGTCGAGCTGTTCGTCTCCGAAAGGCTGGTCGATCAGCTGCGCGACATCGATCTCGCCGAGCTCTGCATCACTTCCGCGGGAACGGTGCGGTTGGGACCGGCACCCGACGACGCCTTCACGCTTCCCGATGTTTCGGAAGTCGGCGTGCGGGTTTCGCCGGCGCCGGGGGAGCGCTGCGAGCGCTGCTGGAGGGTGTTGCCCGAGGTCGGCGGCGTGCCGGGTCACGCCGATCTCTGCCGGCGGTGCGCTGACGTCGTCGATCGGGCCGGTCTCGATCTCGTTGCGGCGAACGGGTGATGCTGGCACGCGGACTCAGCACGGCGGTTGTCGTCGCGATCCTGGACCAGCTGAGCAAAGCCGCGGTTCTTGCGTTCTTTGCTGGGCGCGGCTTTGGCGACCGCGAGACCGTGACGTCGTTCTTCAATCTCGCCCTGACCTATAATCGCGGCATCAGCTTTGGCCTGTTCAACGGCGGCGCCGGAGTGAATGCGCTGGTCTTTTCATTTGCCGCCGCCGCGATCGTCGCGGTCTTGATCTACTGGTTGAGCCGCGCTTCGAGCCCCTTCCTCGCCGTCGCGATCGGGCTGATCATCGGCGGTGCGGTAGGCAATGTCATCGACCGACTGCGCCTCGGCGCGGTCGTCGACTTTCTGGATTTTCACCTCGGAGCCGTGCATTGGCCGGCCTTCAACCTCGCCGATAGTGCGATTTGCATCGGCGTCGCAGCAATGTTGCTGGACGGCTTATTGCTGCGGCGGGAGGCGCACTAAGCCGCATTACGCCAGAGTCGGGTCGATTAACGCCCGACCCGGTTCTCCGGGATCGCCTCTAATGTGATGTGATCGACGATGGTGGCCTTGTTTGGACCAATCCCGGGACCGTTTGGATTTACAATGATGGCGTTGTCGGCAAGGGCGAATCTCCCATCGTTGTCATAGTAGGGAGGGCCGAACCTCACGGTCCCGGTAAATGGAGAGTAGTCGCTCATCCTGACTGAATAGCGCGCGACGACGGTCCCGCCTGGCGCGGTGTCCCGCACCTTTGGGGTGTTCGGCGTTACCTCGATCACCGGCCGAAGCGGTCCGAGTGGCAATCGTGGCGGGACGGTAACCCGAACTGCGGGCGGCCGGGCCGCCTCGACTGAGGGGCGGCGGTGGTGGAGCAGTGCTGGCCCTGCTGGGCGCCTGGCGAGCGGCAGGATTTTTTGGAACGGCCTCGATCTGGCCATTGGTGCCGCGCCGCAACTCCGGCATCGGTCCTCCACCGGAGGGCAGCTCCTGTGCCCGAGCCGCCGCGACACCGGCCAGGAGAAGCGAAACGGCAGCCCCGACCGCGAACCCCGAGATCATGCAGCGACGCGTGCCGCCCGAGTGATCTGCGACTGCAGGCGCTCGTGAAAATAGCCCGTCGATGCCCCGAGGATCAGCCAGAACAAAAAGTTCACTACTGTGGCAACGACGACGAAATGGCGGGATAGAGCGGCGGGCACCGCTGCAATATGCTCAGGGCTCTCGGGTGCGCCGTAAAGATGCGGCAGTACAATCAGAACCGCCGCGAGGATCGTCCAACGCGCTCGAGTAGTGAAGGCGATCAGCGCAAGGGCGCACCCGGTCGCCACAGCGGTACCGAGCCACCAGACCTGGCGATCGAACAGCGGAGCGGCTTCGCTTCCGGGCAGCTGCGGCGGCAACCCGAGGCTTGGAGCGATGGTGAATGTCGCAAATCCGGCGAGGCCCCAAAGGAGCCCTTGTCGCCAACCGACCTCGCCGCCGCGCAGCGTTAGTCCGGCCCCAACCAGAAGCGCAAACCCGAACCCTGTCAGGATGTCCGCCAGCAGGGTATAGGCCGTGCGCTCGGCGCCGTTTTCCGGTTCCCACGCGCGGGTATGCTCCTGCGCCGCTGTCGACGCGTGCTCTGATGGTTTTTCATAAGTCTCGGCTTGCAGGATCAGAGGCACCGTGCCGATTTGATGCGCCACCGTGGCAAAGACGCCCGACAACAGCCCGGCGCAGAGCGCCGCGAATACCAGTTTTCGGAAAACGGCCATGCCCACTTAATGGCACGGAAAGCCAACGGAATGGCGCGTATCGTGGGCGGCGTTATGGGCGATGTCGATGTGCGAAAACCCGACCGCCCAAATAACGAAAGCGCCGAGCAGAGCAGCGAACACTGCCGCGGCGAAAGTGTCGGACCTGGGGAGGCTCTGAGACCCGGTACCCGGTCGGGAGCCGATGACGTGCGTTTGCATGATCGTATCCGTGGCTGGGGCGATTCCGAATACCGTTTACCTGATGCAGCCAGTCCTCCGCCAGAGCTGGAATTGCCGGATGGCTTGCTTAGTAGACGGGAAGCGCATTAAAAAACCGCGGTGGGGAGGGATTTGTGCCATGTCCTGTGAGTACCGGTTTCGAGCGCCCCGCGCTCTTCCTGCATCGCCCTTGCTCTGCCTGGCCGGCGCATTGTTGATTTCCGGTTGCACCGACCTAAAGAAGGCGGTCGGGCTCGAGAAATCGTCGCCCGACGAGTTCGCCGTCGAATCGCGCGCGCCGCTGACGATGCCGCCCGACTTCAATCTGCGCCCGCCGCAGCCGGGCGCAGCCCGGCCGCAAGAGAAGAGCTCCGATCAACAGGCCCGCCAAGTCATCGAACAGGCGGGACCCGGGGAGCCGGGCAAGCAGGCGCCCGATTTCCGCCTGCGCCGTGCCGAGGACGGGCTCCCCGACATTGGTGCCCGCAGCGGCCAGGCGCCCGACCCGAACGCGGTGGTCGGGGAGCAAAGCCTGTCGAGCAAGCTTCTAGACTACCAGCCGAGCACGGGAGCCCAGCCCGCGCCGGTCGAGAATCGCGAGACCACCCCGCTGAAGGGAGTCTATTGACACCGGTCCAGCCGGGACCCCGCGGATTTGACACCGACCCGCATCGTGCCCGACCCAGAACTTTGATGAGCTCAGCGGCTCGATTAAGGGAGGAGCTTTGACGAGTTCCGAACCGAGGATCCGGGTCGGGATCGGCGGCTGGGTGTTTCCGCCGTGGCGCGGTGTCTTCTACCCGCCCGGCCTGCCACAAGCGCGAGAGCTCGCCCATGCGAGCCGCCAAGTGACCGCGATCGAGATCAACGGCACCTTCTACGGCTCGCAGAAGCCGGCGAGCTATCGGCGCTGGCACGACGAGACGCCCGAGCACTTTATCTTTTCGTTGAAGGGCCCGCGTTTTGTCACGCACCGCTCCGATCTGGCGACGGCAGGCCCATCGATCGACCGCTTCTTTAAGACGGGCGTGCTCGAACTGCGCGAGAAGCTCGGGCCGGTTCTGTGGCAATTCGCTCCGCGGATGGCTTTCGACGAAGCCGGTTTCGCCGCCTTTCTCGAACTGCTGCCGCAGCAGCTGGACGGCCGCGCAATACGCCATGTCGTCGAGGTACGCCACCCGAGCTTCGCTGCGCCGGCCTTCTCCGAGCTGCTGCGCCGGCATCGTGTCGCCGTCGCGCAGGTCGACGATGACAACCACCCGGCATTCGAAGCGATCACCGGGGATTTCGTCTATGCTCGCCTGCGGCGCTGTGCCGAAGGCGAACCGACGGGCTATGCACCGGATGCGCTCGACGGTTGGGCCGAGCGCTTCCGCCGACACTCGGCTGAGAGCGGGCACGACTGCTTCGTCTACTTTATCAATGGCGCGAAGGTCCGCGCCCCCGCGGCGGCACAGGCTCTTCTTCAGCGGCTCGCGACATGACGCTATCGGGGACGAGCAGCAGGTTGTGGGCGTCGCCGGCGCAAAACGGCGGGTCGAGCGCGACGTAGCCCGGCCAGTCGGCCGGCGCCATTCCGTAATCCAGCAGGATGCCGAGCATCCGATAGCCGAGGCCGGCGAGCCGATCGTGGATGGCGGTGCGATCCCAGTCGGTCTCGTGGCCGGTCTCGATGACCAGGACCGGGCGGTGCCGGTCGAGGGTGGCGGCCGCTCCGTCGAGGACCTGTCGCTCGTGTCCCTCGACGTCGACCTTGATCAGGTCGATCCGGCCGAGGCCGCGCTCAGCGGCGAGCAAATCGAGACGGCGCAACGGGACCTGCAGAGCGTCATGCCCGGCACAAGCGGGGACGATCCGGGCCGTGCCGGTATCGGTGCGGGCCGACGTCACCACCGGCACGGCAAATCGCGCGACGCCGTCGTGGTCGCCGATCGCGCAGCAAACGATGTCGGCCTGACCCAGGGCATTGGCGGCGAGCGTCGATTCGAGAGCGGCGGCGCTGCGCGGCGCCGGCTCGATCGCGAGGACCCGCCCCGCCGGTCCAACCTTGCGGGCGAACGGCACGGTCCACTCGCCGAGATTGGCGCCGACATCGATCACGACCGAGCCGCGCCGCACAAACCCGAGGACTGCCGGATGGATCTGTGGCGGGTGCAGCAGGGCATGCCGGCCGCGGACATCGAGCGGGCTCGGCACATGCACGAGGTCGCCGGTGCGGTGCAACACCAATCCCCCGGGCCAGTCCCTTTCGAGCCTGGCGAGGAGGCGCTTCTCGCGCCAGCGCCGGGAGAGGCGGGCGCCCGGCGCTTCTGGTTCGCCCGGCGGGCGCAGTTTCCAAAGCGCCTTCAGGAGCGCCATCATGGCACGCAGATCGCCGGGCTCTTGTCGGAGATTTCTGATGACCATGTTCGATCTAACGGGACGGGTGGCCGTCGTCACCGGCGGCAATGGCGGGATCGGGCTCGGCATGGCGCGCGGGCTCGCCGCCTCCGGGGTCAGTGTCGTGGTGGCCGCGCGCAACGCCGAGAAGGCCGCATCGGCGGTGGCCGAACTCGGGGCCCGAAGTGCCTTCGTTTCGCTGGATGTGGCCGACGAGAGCTCCTGCCGGACGGTGATCGAGCAGACGGAAAAGCGATTCGGCCGGCTCGACATCCTCGTCAACAACGCCGGAACCTCGATCCGTAAACCGCCGGAGGCCTATACCGCAGCCGAATGGCATGCCGTGCTCGACACCAATCTGACCGGCGCCTTTCTGTGCTCGCAAGCCGCCTACCCGGTCATGAAGCGCAGCGGCGGCGGCAAGGTCATCAATATCGGTTCGATGTTCGCCCTCTTCGGCTCAGCTTATGCCGCGCCCTATGCCGCGAGCAAAGGCGCCCTCGTTCAGCTGACCAAATCGCTGGCGGTAGCCTGGGCGGCGGACAACATCCAAGTCAATGCCGTTCTGCCCGGCTGGATCGACACCGAGCTGACCCGCGACGCCCGCCAGCAGGTTGCAGGATTACACGAGAAGGTGCTGGCCCGCACTCCGGCCGCCCGCTGGGGCGTCCCCGAAGATCTCGCGGGGATCGCCGTCTTCCTCGCCTCACCTGCCTCCGACTTCATCACCGGCGCAGCGATCCCAGTCGATGGCGGCTTCTCCGCAATGGGTTAGCACCCTCACCCTCCCAGCCCGGAGCCTGTCCTCGGGCCGCACTTCGCGCAGCGAAGCGGGTGAAAGCTGCCCGTCGCTGTGGCTGATCGAGATCGGTGGCTGGGTGTGGTTCGGGATCGATTGGCTAGGCGACCCGCGCTGTTAGCCCGAGGCGAGCAGTGGGGTTGCGGTTGCGGTGAATGATCGTCGCAGCCGAAGTCCTCGATGCGTGGCGCGTTGTCAGCGTCGCCACTTGGATTTATTTTCCATTGATTCGCGGTTTTCGCCGCTCTCACTTTCGAGAGAGATCCCGTGACCTCGTTTCTGCCGCCGCTTGCCCCCTATCCGCAGACGCGTCTGCGGCGCAACCGCCGCGATGCCTGGTCGCGCAAGCTGGTCGCCGAGACAGTGCTGACTGCGGGCGACCTGATCTGGCCCGTATTTGTGCACGACGAGGGCCACAGGACGCCCGTCCCGTCGATGCCGGATGTTTTCCGCTTGCCGATCCCCGCGCTCGTCGATGCCGCCGGAGAGGCAGCCGAGCTTGGAATTCCGACGATCGCTGTGTTCCCGGCGGTGCCGGACGCCTTCAAGGATGCGGAAGGCAGCAACGCGGTCGACCCCGGCAACCTCGTCTGCCGCGCGGTCGCGGCGCTGAAAAAGGCCGCTGCCCGAACTCGGCGTGCTGTGTGACGTGGCGCTCGACCCGTTCACCTCGCACGGCCATGACGGGGTGATCCGCAACGGCTATGTCGAGAATGACGAAACAGTGGAGATCCTGCAGCGCCAGGCTGTCGTCCAGGCCCGTGCCGGGTGCGACATCATCGCACCGTCGGACATGATGGACGGTCGGGTCGGCGCGGTGCGCCAGGCGCTCGATGAAACCGGGTTTGCGCGGGTCCGTATCATGTCCTATGCGGCCAAATACGCCTCGGCCTTTTATGGCCCGTTCCGCGACGCGATCGGCTCGAAAACGGCGCTTGGCAGTGCCGACAAGCGCACGTATCAGATGGACCCGGCCAACGGCGACGAGGCGCTGCGCGAGGTGGCGCTCGACCTGCAGGAAGGCGCCGACATGGTCATGGTCAAGCCCGGCATGCCCTATCTCGACGTCGTCCGGCGCGTCAAGGAGGCATTCCGCGTACCGACCTATGCCTATCAGGTGAGCGGCGAATACGCGATGCTGCACGCTGCGGCGCAAAATGGCTGGCTCGACGGCAAGCGGGCGGTCATGGAGAGCCTGATCGGCTTCAAGCGCGCCGGTGCCGACGGCGTCCTGACCTATGCCGCGGTCGAGGCTGCGCGCCGCCTCAAAGCCGGCTGAAACCCGAAGCTTGCAGATTCGACCGGCCCGATTGTTGCAGCGCTGCCGCAACTTGCGGTAGTTGTTGTCGGGTCGGGCGGCGTATATGAAAGAGCCGTCCCCGATCCGCGGCAATGAACAGGGAAGGGATCCGCTATGTCACATAGCGAGAATGGGCATAATCTGGGCAACGCAGCTCATCTCCACGCCAATGTCACGCGACGCCGGGTGCTGCGATGGAGCGCGGCGGGCGGCGTGGTCGGGCTCGGCGCGACGCTGCTGGCCTCGGCGCCGTGGCGCGCCGCCTTCGGTGAGGCCAAGCCCTACAAGTTCGGCACGGTGCAGCCGCTGACCGGTGTCGCCGCCTCGGGCGGCAAGACGGCCCTGGTCGGGGTGCAGATGGCGGTCGACCAAATCAACAAATCGGGCGGCATCATGGGCCGCCCGGTCGAATTGATTGTCGGCGACGACCAGTCGAAGCCCGACACCGGCCGCCGCGCCGTCGAGAAGCTGGTCACCGAGGACAATATCGACGCCCATATCGGCGGATTTCTGTCGAACATCTGCCTCGCCTGCACCCCGGTCTGGGAAGAAAACAAGGTCGTCAACATGATCGGCGTCTGCCTCGACACGACGCTGACCACCAGCAAATGCAGCCGTTACACGTTCCGCAGCTTCGACTTCGCGCCGGCGCAGGCGAAGGCGTTTACCCCTCACCTCGTAAATAAGCTCGGCAAGCGCTGGTACATCGCTTATGCCGACTATGCCTGGGGCCAGTCGACCCGCGACGCCTATGCGGCCGGCATCAAGCAAAATGGCGGCGAGGTCGTCGGCACGCTCGGCATACCACTCGGCACCGCCGACATGACGCCCTTCCTGTCGAAGATCAGCGGAGATTTCGACGGCTTGTTTCTTATTTTCTTTGGCCCGGACGCGATCAACTTTGTCAACCAGGGCTATGACCTCGGCCTCGCCAAGAAATACAAATTCGCCGGCGACGGCGCCGTCGCCACCTCGACCCAGCTGCCGGCGATGGGCAAGAAGATCGAGGGATTTGTCGGCATCGATCGCTATGTGCCGGTGTTCGACGAGCCGCTCGACACGCCGTACCTGCACGCTTTCTATAACGAGGCGCTCGCCCGCTTGAAAAAGATCGATCCGTCGGGGCCGCTGCCCGACCGCTACGTGCAGTCCAACTTCGAGGCGGTCAACGCGCTCAAGCTCGGCATCGAGAAATCGCATTTCCAGGGCCGCGACGATGCGCCGAAGCTGGTCGCCGCGCTCGAAGGCCTCGAAATGAAGGAGGGTCCCGATTTCCCGACCGGCGACAAGGTGCTGCGCAAAGAAGACCATCAGGCCTTCACGCGCGAGCTCGTCTTCGAAATCAAGGACGGGAAATACCACGTCCTCGACGCAATCTCGTGGGAAAAGACGGTAGTGCCGCCGGCCTGCCATTTCGCCGCCGCTTGAGAACATCGTCCGCCATTCTAGACCAGGTCCCTGCGGAATTTTTGCCGGAGGCGGCGGCACGGTTGTTGTGGACCGAAGATCTCACGGTCCGATTCGGCGGCCTGACCGCGCTCAACCAAGTTAATTTCGCGGTCGAACGCGGCGAGGTGCGCGCGATTATCGGCCCGAATGGAGCGGGTAAGAGCACGTTCTTCAATTGCCTGACCGGGGTACTGCGTCCTTCCTCTGGGCATATCCGGTTCAACGGCGAGGACGTCACGGGGGCCTCGCCGGACCGCATCTCGCGCAAGGGCATCGCCCGCTCGTACCAGATCACGAACATCCTGCCGAACGCGACGGCGCTCGAAAACGTCCGCATCGCCGCCCAGTCGCGCCGCCACGGCTGGAGCCTTTTCACCCATTATCGCGCCTATAGCGACATCATAGAAAAGGCCGAGGCGGCCCTTGAGGCAGTCGGCCTGCACGGCAAAGCGGGGGAGCTGGCCGCCAACTTGTCGCATGGCGAGCAGCGCAACCTCGAAATCGGCATAGCGCTTGCTACGGAGCCGCAGCTTCTGTGCCTCGACGAACCGACGGCTGGGATGAGCGCCGCCGAGACGCATGACACGATGGAGCTGGTGCGTCGAATTGCCAGGGATCTGACGATCTTGATCGTCGAGCATGACATGCAAGTCGTCATGGAGTTGGCACAGCGGATCACTGTGCTCCACTACGGTGAGATCCTGGCCGAAGGGACGCCCGCGGAGATCCAGCAGAACCCCCGGGTGCTCGAGGTTTACTTGAAGACATGAGCCTGGCGGACATGAGGCTGGGCGGTACGACGGTCCAACCACTCGTCAAAGTCGAGGACATCCACACCTACTACGGCAAGAGCCATATCCTCCACGGGGTCTCGCTTGAAGTCGGAACAGGCGAGGTAGTGGGCCTGCTCGGCCGCAACGGGGTCGGTAAGAGCACGACCTTGAAGGCGATCATGGGGCTCGTCCATCCGCTCCGTGGTAGCGTGCTCTTCGAGGGTCAATCGATCACCCATCTGCCGCCGCACCGCCTGGCGCGGCTCGGGATCGGCTATGTGCCCGAAGATCGGCGGATCTTTCGCCTGTTGTCGGTCACCGAAAACCTCCGCACCGGGCTCGATCGTCACGGCGTGAGCAAGGCTCGAAAGAAGGACTTGTTGGATAAGGTCTACGGCTATTTCCCGGTATTGGCCGAGCGCCGCAACCAAGCCGGCGGCACGCTATCCGGCGGTGAGCAGCAGATGCTCGCCATCGCGCGGGCGATGATGCTGGAGCCCAAAATCATCCTGCTGGATGAACCGACCGAGGGATTGATGCCCCGAATGGTCACCGAAATCCGAAACATCATCGACGTGCTTCAGCGCGAGAATGTCGCCGTGCTGCTCGTAGAACAGAATGTCCCGCTGACCTTGGAAGCAGGCCAGCGGATCTACTTCATCGAGAAAGGCGTCGTCCGGCACCACGCGATGGCGTCCGACTTGCGGGTCAACGACGCCGTGATCCATCAATATTTGGGAGTGTAATGTGGGCATTCCCGTAGAGCAGATCCTGATCCAGACAATCAACGGCGTCGTCACCGGGATGATCTTGGCGCTCGTCGCGTCGGGTCTGACATTGATTTTCGGCATCATGGACGTGGTCAATTTTGCCCATGGCGAACTCTTCATGCTGGGCGCCTATGTCGGCGTCATCATATTGGCGGCTACTGGGAATTTCTGGATCGCCCTGGTAGCGGCTACGCTCCTCATAGCGCTGCTCGGCGCAGTCATCTACCTGACGACACTGCGACCGCTGCTCGGCCGCGATCCGCTCTATACGATCCTCGCCACCTTCGGGATTTCCCTCGTCCTGCAGAATTATGCGCTATGGCAGTTCGGCCCGGTGGCGCGCAAAATCGAAGAACCGTTCACCGGCCAGTTCACGCTCTTTTATCTGGACTATCCGTGGTACCGGATATTGATCGCGCTGCTCTCCGCAGCCATCATCGGGATGCTATGGCTGTTTCTCAAATTCGGCACCTGGGGCATCTGGATTCGCGCCACGACCCAGGACCGCGTCATGGCCCAGGCGATGGGCATCCCGGTGCCGTGGGTGCTCACGGGCGTCTTCGCGATTGGCGCCGGCATGGCGGCTGCCAGCGGGGTGTTGTTTGGCCCATTGGTCGGCGTCAATCACGCCATGGGAGTCGATTGGGTTCTCAGGGCCTTCATCGTTGTCGTGGTCGGAGGTATGGGGAACCTCGCAGGCTCGATCGCCGCCGCCATCTTCATCAGCCTCCTGGAGGCCTATGCCTCGCTTTGGGTTAGCCCGGCTCAGGCGGTCATCGTTTCGTTTGTCGTACTGATCCTAACCCTGCTGTTTCGGCCCACCGGGCTCTTCGTGCCGACCCCGAAATGAGCCGCCGCCGAACTACCGTCTATTGGACGGGGTTCTGCGTAATCCTGGCGCTTTTGATTGTGGCTCCGCTCGTGCTGCCTGAATTTTGGCGGCGCTTTCTGACCGAGATTCTGATCTGGGGTCTTTTGGCGATGTCCTCCGACATCCTGATCGGCTACACCGGCATGGTGTCGTTCGGCCATTCAGCCTTTTTTGGGCTCGGGATCTACGGTGCCGCGGCCGCCTTGCTGTCGGTCAGCCCGCCGAGCCTTCTGCTGGCGCTGCTTTGCGGGCTGGTGGCTGCGGCTGCTGCGGCGGCCTTTGTCGCATATTTTTCGACGCGACTGCGCGACATCTATTTCGCGATCACAACGCTGATCTTTTCGCAGATTTTTTACGTCATCATCTTCACCTGGACGGAGGTGACCGGAGGCGAGAACGGGCTGACCTTCAGCCGGCCGCCGCTGGCGATCCCGGGGCTCTTCTCGATCCGCTTTACGCCCGATACGCTGCACTGGTTCGTGCTCGGGGTGGTGGTACTGTCTTATCTTCTGCTGCGCCGCATAACCCAGTCGCCGTTCGGCATGGTGCTGCAGTCGATCCGCGAGAACGAGGCGCGCACCCGCGCCATCGGCTATCCGGTCGAGCGCTACAAGATGGTCGCGGTCATGCTCTCCGGGCTGTTCGCCGGGCTGGCCGGGGTGCTCTACGCGCTGCAGAACCAGTTCGCCGCGCCCGATTTTGTATTCTTTCTGGTTTCGGGCGAGGTCGTCATCTTCAACGTCATCGGCGGGATCGGCACCTTGGTCGGCCCCATCGTCGGCGCCGCATTCTTTCTGCTGCTGCGCGAGGGGTTGTCGCGCTTCTTCACGGAATACTACCTGATCTTCGTGGGACTGATTTTCATTGCCATGGTCATTTTCTTGCCTCAAGGGCTGCTCGGTTTCGCCCGGCGTTGGCTCAATCATTAGGTCTCGGCTCCGCGGAGCGCGGGCCGCTAAGCCGTGTGACCAAAATTTACTGAGATTTACCAGCAGTTAACGGCGTCCCGGGCATGGGGGTGATTAAATCAATGACGCGGCGCTCCGGCGTCACGGAATTGAGTTAGCCCGTATGGACAACTACAGGAGCACAACCGGTGGCCCGCATTTCGGATTTAAACACTCCCGACGCGACTGCGATACTACGGCGCACCGCAGCGGTGCGTCCGAAAAGGATTCCAGTCAGCCAGGACCGCCTGCGCCCGCTCAAGACCTGCACCAGATAATCGAGGCCCTGATCCCGCGTCTGACGCGCTATGCGCGGGTTCTGACGCGCGACCCCGTAGCCGCAGACGATCTCGTTCAGGAGTGCCTCACCCGAGCCCTCGGGAAAATGCACCTGTGGGAAGAGGGGACCGATCTCCGGGCGTGGTTGTTCACCATCTTGCACCATCAATATGTCAGCCTTACTCGCCGGCAAGCGCGCCAACGCGCCGGCAACGAATTGCAGAAATCTTACCGGAGCCTGACAGTTTCGCCCAATCAGACCGCGCGCCTTGAGCTTCGCGATCTGGAGCGCGCTCTCGCCGCACTGCCGGAAGAGCAACGGTCGGTAATCCTGCTCGTCGGATTGGAGGGGATGCGATACGACGAAGCTGCAACGCTCGTAAACCTTCCCGTCGGGACGGTCCGTTCGCGAGTTTCGCGCGGTCGGGAGACTCTGCGCGGAATGACCGAACTGTTTCCCGGTCGCCACTCCCCTCGCCCTCACACGTCGCCGGGTCTGAACCCTCCCCGGCGCCCGGCACCCGATGGCGATCGTTTCCGGCCTATTCCGGCGAAACCCCTTTCCGCCTCAAGTTCACAAGAGGTATTGCAATGAAAATCCTGACTCTTACGGTCTCATTAGCCGGAATCGTAGTATGCCTCGCCGGTGCCCCTGTCGCCGCCCAGCAAAGCGGGTTCGAGCCCCCGATGCAGCTGCATGCCGTCAACCCCAGCCTGTCGCTAACGGCGCCGACCAACAGCCCGCTGCAAGATCAGATGCGGCAGGACTACGCCGCGGGCCTGATGGGGGCGCAGCGTGATTTGTTGCAACAGAACCCGTCCGGTCTCGGCCGACAAGAGGAGACGATAGGGCGAGAACTCAACGGTTACACGCCGCGTTAGCCGAACTGTCGATCTCGCCCAACGCCCCGCGGATACCGAGGCGATCTGGCCACTTCGCCTCCCTCGTAATCTCGACAAACGATATTCTCGCGGCGCGCGGGCTACACCGCACCCGATCTCCCAAGATCAGGGGCGGCGGCTGCCGCGAGCGCGGCCAGAGCGCATCGCCGAACTCCTCTGGGCGGTATTGGCCCGTGAGCGCACCGCGGTGTCGCACGGATAGCACCGGTTGGCGCACCCGTGACCCTTCGGCGCGTACCGCTCGGGGCGCGCTACCTGCGGCGTCCTGGAGCGGACCTCTTGCTCATCAAAGGCTTAGTAGCCCTCGTGGACTACTTGACCCGGCGATCCAAGTCGTCTTCGGTATGCCGGAAAGCGTGGGGCCGGCTCGCGAAGCCGGTCATGTCCATACCGTTAGGGCGAACGCATGATGTCTCAGACCGCCGAAGACCTGCTGTTGCTCTATGACCGAGCACCGCTCAATCGCCGCTATTGGGTCAGCTTTACCCTGCTGGCGCTGATCACGGTTCTCGATTTCTTCGACTTCTTTCTGATCGCGTTCATCTTGGCGGCGATCGGGCCCGAGTGGCACCTGACCTACGGCCAGTCGGCGCTAATCCTTTACGGCGGCGGGGTCGGCGCGATCCTCGGCGCGCTGGTGTGGGGGAGTCTCGCCGATGTTTGGGGACGCAAGCTGCAGATCGTGACCGGCACCTTTATTTGTGCGGTCAGCGCCGGGCTCATCGGTTTTCTTCCGACCGGCGCCTGGGGGCTGTTGGCGCTGTTGCGCATCCTGGTCGGGTTTGGCCTCGCGGCGGCAGCCACCCCCTCCCTGGCGATCGTCGTCGAGCTCACCCCGACACGGCATCGCACGGGGATCACGAGCTTTTATGTAGTGTTCGCCAGCGCCGGCACCTTATTGGCCTCTTTCACTTCGGCCATCTTGTTGTCGCTGTTAGGCTGGCGTGGGGTCGCGATGCTCGGCATCACGCCGACGATTGCCGGCCTCTTGGTGTGGGCGTTCGTGCCGGAGTCGGTACGCTGGCTGACCGCGAAGGGGCGGTTCGCCGAGGCCCGCGACAAGGTGGCGTGGCAATTGGGCATGCCTCGCGACAGCATTCCGCTGCCGACCACCAGGCCAGCCGCGCCGCCGCGGGCGAGCCTCACAGAGCTCTACGCCAACCCGCGGCTGTTCTGGCAGACCGTGATCATCTGGGGTGGTTCGTCGACCGCGGTTTATGGCTACTACCTTTGGGGGCCGACGATCGTTGCGCTGGTGCTCAGCGTGCCGGTAGGCCAGGCGGCGAAATATTTCGTCTACGTGGCTGCAGGCGCCGTCATCGGCAAAATTCTGGTTTCGCTGATCGCGCCGATGATCGGGCGCCGCGTGCTCGGTGTGACCTTTGCGTTCTTCGCGGCGATTTGCCTTTTCGCCGCCGGGTATTATCACAGCAAGGTGGTCGGAGGGTTCCCGCTGATGGTGATGCTGATTGCGGCTTCCGCCTTTTTCTGCGAGGGTGGTTTCTCCAACCTTGCGCCGTACACCGTCGAGCAATACGGCGTCCGCCTCGGAGCGCGCTCCGCCGGGTTGGGCCAGGCGGCAAATGGCGTCGGCAAGATCCTGGGTCCCCTGGCTCTGGCACTGATCGCCGGAAGCAGCAATCTTGTGTCGCCGCAGGCCACGGAGGACGCCGTCCTCCCCGCCTTCCTATTTCTCAGCGTCAACATGCTGCTGGTGGCGCTGGGGTTCGGCTTCCTCGGTGTCGAGACGCATGGCAGGCCGTTGGCGCTCGGCGACGAGACGGCGACGGTGGTGCGGGTCGGTGCGGCGAGTTCGACTAGGGAGGTATCGTGAGCGGCCGCATCATGGGGAAAGGCAGCCCCGAGGTGGTGGTCAGCTATGGCACGAGCATCACCGGTGAATGAGTCGCAACCCCCGAAGATATGACGCGGAGCACGTCAGGCGCCTCTCAGCCGCGACGATCGCGTATTACGATCGATTCGCTCGGGCTTTCTGGGACGGCACGCGACGCCACGATGTCAGCCAAAATTACGCGGCGTTCCTTGATGCGTTAGAGGGCGAGCCGCCGTATTCCATCCTCGATCTTGGGTTGTGGACCCGGCCGCGATCTCAGTCATTTCCGATCTTTGGGGCATGAAGCAGTTGGGCTCGACGGATCGCAGCAGTTTGTCGCGATGGCGCGCTCGCATTCGCATTGCGAGGTTTTCCATCAGGATTTTCTGGCGATGCAATTGCCCGAGGGCCGCTTTGACGGCGTTTTTGCAAATGCGTCGCTGTTCCATGTGCCCAGTCAGGAATTGCCGAGGGTTCTGCTCGAACTGTGCATGACGTTGAAGCCGCGCGGCGTGCTGTTCTCCTCAAACCCGAGGGGGAACGACGAGGAGGGCTTGTGCGACGACCGCTACTCGCCTGCTTCTTCGATCTGGACACCTGGCGCAATTACGTCGTCGCGGCCGGCTTCGTAGAGGTGGGCCATTATTACCGTCCGCCGGGGACTGCCTCGGCGCAGCAACCGTTTGGCTC
Organism: uncultured Alphaproteobacteria bacterium; assembly: GCA_963700195.1. GTDB lineage: Bacteria > Pseudomonadota > Alphaproteobacteria > ATCC43930 > CGMCC-115725 > AP-15. The sequence continues at coordinate 245,428 of CAVOWQ010000009.1, read as the reverse complement.
GACGACCGTTTGGCGAAAGTTTCATAGAGAACGAGATGAGCCCTAACATCACGGGTGGTGGCGAAAGTTTTGACGTGGCATACTTGGTGCTCAGCGGCACGACGACGGCGGCACGCTGTCCCGAGATTTTGGTTGGGCTGGTCGGGCTTGGCTTTTCAACCGTCATCGCGCTCCCGACACCAAATGCTTCGCGCGTGATCGCGCCGCGTGACCTCGCGGACGTCAAGGGGGTGCAGGTCGTCGAATCATATTTCGATCTGGCCATCCGCCCGCGACCGCCGCGCGGCGTAGTGCTGTTCGCGCCGTGCAGTTTCAACTCGCTGAACAAGCTCGCACACGGCATCGCCGACAATCTTGCGCTATCCGTGGTCGCCGAGGCGATAGGTCGCGGGACCCCGGTGATCGTGGGCCCATCGTTGAACGCGCCGCTGCTGAACCACCCCGAGGCGCGGGCATCGCTCGACACGCTACCCGCCTGGGGCGTCACCATCGTGCCGCCGGTCGACGACGGCGACGGCCCGCGGCTCGCCTCATCCGCGGCACTGGTCGATGCCGCTCGCCCGTATGTCCGTTGCTGACCTCGCTCGCCAAGGATCTGATTGGCCGGAAGCCCTCGCTGATACCACCGTCATTTACCCGTCGGCCTTGGATCACAGTCCGCCCAATAGCGGTCGAAGCTCGACGGTTTCAGTAGCCAGCGCTTGCGCAGTGACGTGTTGCCGGCGACGCCCAGCCCAAACGCCCCGGAATTTAATATAATGGTTGCGTAGTGAATGTCACGACCAGCCTCGGCACAATGACAGGTGCTGGTTTCCCCAACCTATGGCCCGTCCGGGGCGGCACTCCCAGAAACGGGTCGCGCACCCGCTCCGTAGAAAGCGAATTGCGATAGGCCGCTTCGAGCAACGACGGGACGGCTCCGCGCAACGCAAAAGTGCTGCGCCGGTTCTGCTTGGAGTGATGGCGGGCGTATTTTATAAGATGGTGTGTACGGCTGTCGGATGACAATGTGTGGCGCGACTGCGAGGCAGGTATTATGAGCGAGTGCTGGGGCGTTAGCATCATTGTCGTCAACTACAACAACGCCCGGTTTCTAGCTGCTGCAATCGATAGCGCTCTGGCGCAGGATTATCCGTCGTGTGAGGTGATCGTCGTCGACGATTGTTCAACCGATCACTCGCGAGCGATCATTTCGGGCTACAGCGGCCAGATCCGGTGCCTCCTCCGTGACGCCAATGGGGGCCAGGTCGTCGCGCAGGATAGCGCCTGGCCGCTGGCGCGCTATCCGATCCTGATCTTCCTCGACTCTGACGATCTTTTGTTGCCGAACGCCGCCGCAACTGTGGCTGGCCTTTGGACGGCCGAGACCGTCAAGGTTCAGTTTCCCCTGGCAACGATCGACAAAACGGGCCACCAACTCGACCATGTTGCACCAAAATACCCGCCAAACCTCGACACGGCGACGCTGCGGACGGAGCTCCTGCGGACCGGCGGGTCGCCCAACTCACCCGGCAGCGGCAATGCCTATTCGCGGGCGATGCTCGAGCGGCTTAGGACCGACGGTGCCTTCGACTTCGAGAACCCTCGCGACTATCACATGGACGCCGTGTTGGAGTGCAATTCACCATTCTATGGTGAGGTGATAACTCTATACGAACCGCTGGCGTGCTACCGGATTCACGACAGCAATATCTATGCGATGAACGCCGTCGAAAATGCGCGCTTCGCGATGAAGTGCCGTACCTTCGAGCTCAAAGTCGATTATCTTGCGCGCCGCTGCCGGCAATGGGGCATCGCCTTTGACGCGGCCGCGGCCCGCAACGGTTCAATCTGGCTGCAGGAGTGCCGGCTGGCCGCCGCAAAGATCGGCGCAAGCGCCGCGGAAGAACCTGTCGCTGTCACCCTTTACCGTGCAATCAAGGCCTGTATTGGCGCGCAGTTGCCGGCGGTAAATCGGATATTTCGGATCGTGTGGTTCATGAGCGTCGCCGGTGCGCCGCGACCTGTCGCGCGGCGGCTAATAGAGTTCCGCTTTGTCCCCAGGCTCAGGCCGGCATGGTTCGAGCCGCTGTTGATGAAAGCGCTCGGCGCAGCGAGCCGGGGCCGCGGCCGAGCTCGCCACCGGCGGATCGGGAGCCGCCTCGCATAAAGCGACACCGGCGGTCTGATTGATAAGTCCGAAAAGGAACCGCAGTGTGTTCATCGCCCCGAACAAGCCCTGGCGCGCTCAGCCCGGAGTTGCGCCCAATAGCGGTACGCACCCTTGTTGTAGGAATAAGCTTGTAAGTATTTGACCCAGAAGGGCGCTGGAGACACGTAGCGGCCAACGCGATAGAGCAGCCACCAGACAAACAGTCGCGGCCAGATCCTCCTCGGAATGCCAAACCAGAACGACGATTGGGCCGTCACCTTTGCATCGCGAAACGCGCAGGTTTCTCCCCACCCTTCGTTGAACGCCGCGATGTAGCGGATCGTTTGCCGCTCGCGGCCGATGCAATGCTCCACTGCCGCTTGCGGTACCCAATATCCCTTGGCTCCACTCGCGAGCAGCCGAGTGATTACATCCACTTCGTCGTTGTACCGGCGCCGGTTGGGGGCGAGGCCGAGATTGGGATCGTACTGAAACACCCGCTGCTCTGCCGTGCGGACGGCAAAATTCGCCCCATAAGGGATCCGGCTTTCCGCCACCGACAACGGCTGCACCTTGTCGCCGAAGTCGCGAATCGCGAATGGACCACCCAACACTCGCTCGCTTTCGACGACCCATCTCGCCACCGGCGGTTCATACCGCGGTTTGATTCGGCCTCCGAAAACAACTGCATCCGGCCAGCGCCGAAAGGCATCGGCATAGGCCGTCAACCAGCTCGCGCTCACGATCACATCGTCATCCGTCCAGACGATATATTCCCCTCTGGCAGCCGCTATCGCGCGGTTTCGTGCATTGGAATGCCCGTGGAGCGGTTCAAACTCGCGCCGCAGCGGCAGGCGATCACGATACTCCTCGATAACCGCGTCGGTGTGATCCGTGCTGTTGTTGTTGACAACAATGAGTTCGCAGGCAAGATCGCCAGCCACTCGCATCGCGGCAAGCGAACCGAGAGTCCGCCGCAGCGACTCCGCGCGATTGAAGGTACAGACGGCAACCGTTACGAACATGGCCTAGGCTGAGCCGGCTGCTGAGAGGGTAGCCCTGTCCTCAAGAGCCGCCATCTGGTTTCCTGCAGTACCGATCCGTATCCATCCCTGATCATCATGCAACAACCCTAACCTCGTCAATTGCTCACTGCCTTAAATACTCGACGCTTCCCGGATAATGGAAGCTCAGCGATGGGTTCGCCTTGAGCTCCACTGCAAGCCATAGTGGGACTCGGCGTCTGAATTGCGCGTCAGGAATACATGGCATCCGCTGGGGCGAGCAGAAATTCCCTGGATCCATTTGTAGATCGGTTGTCGACGACGAGAAACCGCCGCACCCCGATGCTGCGGTGATGTGAAGGGTTTTGCCGCAGGCGCGGCATCTCATCCGGCACCGTCATGAATGCACGGATCTCATCACAATCTTCGCTGATCCGGCGATCATCAACAGCGTATGCACTCGTGTCGATTCCCCAACTAATCTGCCATCCTCACCCCGCCGCAAGGGACAAATTTGGCACTTGGCGTTGTCGCGCCGCAATTATTCGGTAGTGGCGGCGTCAATTCGGCTGACTATCGATATTAGGTTGATTACCATATGATAACTCAGCCACTTGGTTCCCTGCAACCGCAGCCCTAGCGGCAGGCGCTCCTCCGGTGCCGGCAAGCAGAGTGACTGCGAGCTTCCACTGCGCTAAATCTTAAGATAAAACCGGTGACGCTGGCAAGTTATCGTGAGGTGAGGAGCCGTGCGGGAGGGCGGAGGGAATTCGTGCCCAAACTGCCGAATCCAAAGTTTTGCCGGCGCACCAGCAACTCCGGGGCAACTGACCGAGGCGAGTATGAGGTCGACCCGGACGGAGACGACATTATGACGCACCGTGCATCGGTCTGTGGCGCAGGCGGCTTCATCGGCGGCCACCTGGTAAAACGGCTGCGTCGCGATGGGTATTGGGCGAGGGGTGTCGACTTGAAGTTTCATGAGTTCTCGGAGGGCGAAGCCGACGATTTCGCTGTCGGCGATCTGAGGGATGCCGGCTTCTGCCGCGCTGTCGTCGACCGCCGCTTTGATGAAGTTTATCAGCTCGCCGCGGATATGGGTGGCGCTGGTTACGTCTTTACCGGCGAGCACGATGCCGATTTGATGCATAATTCGGCAACGATCAATCTGAACATGCTGGATGCTTGCCGAAGCGCGGGTTAAGAAAATTTTTTAATCCTCATCGGCGTGCATATACCCCGCCTATAATCAAGAGGATCCGCTGAACCCAAACTGCGCTGAGGACTCCGCCTATCCGGCAGCGCCGGATAGCGTATGGCCTATCGCCGAAAACCACGGGCTGCCGACGCACATCGCTCGCTATCACAACATATTCGGACCAGAAAGGGACGTGGATCGGCGGCCGGGAAAAGGCGCCGGCCGCGATCTGCCGCAAGGTCGCAATGGCGCATAGCGGCGACGTGATCGAGGGTGGGGCGACGGCGAGCAGACGCGATCTTTTCTTTATGTCGACGAATGCATCGAGGGTACCGTGCGGCTGTTGCGCTCGACTTTCCCTGGCCCCGTAAATATTGGCTCGCAGGAGATGGTGACGATCAACCAAATGGTCGATATCGTGGCGGAAGTTGCCGGAAAGCGGATTGGCAAGAGGCATATTCCAGGCCCGCAAGGAGTGCGCGGGCGGAACTCCTACAACAGGCTCATCAATGAGATGCTGGGTTGGGCGCCGTCCCAGCCCTTGCGCGCCGGAGTGGAACCAACCTATCGGTGGATCGAGCAGCAAGTTCGCCGCCACGCGCCGCCGCCGCTAGTCTGAATCGGGCGAAAGGCCGGTCAGAAGGATCGCGGCGAATGTCCCGCTTGTTCGCGATCCTGGACCAGATAGCACAACGAATCCGAGACCCTGTATTGTGTGCTAGTCTGGCCAGGCGAGATCGTGCCACCGTTTGTCAGTACCACCATCTGTCAGTATCACCGTCTGTCAGTATCTCGCCTTGGTGTCGTCGTCAATTGTCCGCTAAGGCTCGCTCGCGCGACGGATCCGCAGCCATCCGTCATCTTCGAGCATCAGACGTAATCTTACCAGTTGGTCGCTGCCCTCGTAAGCGACACTACCATCGTAGTGGAACGTGAATTCCGGATTGTATCTCAATTTTGCGAGACATCGTGCAGATTCACTAGCCCACCATTGGCTAGCGACATCCCTATCCGTCTTTTCGATCAACCTCTACATTTAGTCGGGAGGAAAAATCCTGGAGAAACTTGAAATGAAGAAGCACGCCGGTCATATCAGAAAGCTCGATTGGCGTTGTCTCGTGAGGGTTCGGGTAACGCGTGCCGGGCAACCAACGCAGAAACGGGATTTTCCTCAAGGTAGGTGCTGGCCTCAGCGCCACCGGCAGCGGGATCCTAAATTGGCCGCTAATGAGCCATAGCGCCTTGAGTACGTAGTAATGACGATGTAAAATTGGAAAAAGTAATCGCCACCGCGGCCCCCCAGCCACTTTATATGGCGGAAACCGCTGGTGCGTCACCCCCGGAATGCGAAATCCGCAATCCCAGACGTATTCACGATCAAAATAGCGGCAGGTGTCGAGCAGCGAGTGTTGTGGCTCGAAAATCGCTTCGGCAATCTTTCCCCGCCCATACATGTCGAGTAGGAACGCGAACATGCCTTGTGCGCCACTCTGCTGTAAATAAGCCGCCAGTTCCGGTAGAGATTTGTTTTCGTAGCCGGGATATATGAACCATTCATCGGCATCCACGACTAGGCACCAGCGACCCATACCATATTCGTCAAGCAGCGCTTGTTGCCACTCTAGACCAAGCCGAGCCTCCGAGTATGAATTGCGGGTGAGGAATACGTGACAATCCGGCTGGGCCGTAACGAATTCTCGCGTTCCATCTGTAGAACCGTTGTCAATGATAAAAAACCGGGCGACCCCGATGCTCCGATAATGATCCAGCGTCTGCGACAGACGGAGGATCTCGTTGCGCACGGTCATGAACGCGCGAACTTCCTCTTGGCAGTCGCTAACCATTCGAGTGTCAATACGAACCAGCGTGTGGACCTGCATGCGATTCTGACGCATGGTAGTCCTCCTACTGACGACGCGGTTTAGTCGCAGAGTCCCTCGTTTACCGAGCCTATGCGCGTTCATGGCGTGCAGTCGCGGTAGCAAGGCGGATCCGCGACCATCCATCATCTTCTCTCATCATGCCTAGTCTTACGAGTTGCTGGCTGTCTTTGTATACGACACTACCAGTGTAGTGAAAAGTGAGTTCTGGCTTCATTTTCATCGCGTAACGGGTGTATTCGCTTGCCCCATCCCAATGTTCTTTGCGCCTTACTTCTGCGTTTACCCTTTCGAAGAAATCTTCGAGAAACTTGAAATGCAGAAGAACCCCTGTGACCCCGGCAATATGGACCGGTGTCGTCGCGTGTGGGTTGAGGTAACGCATGCCGCGCGACCAGAGGACGAAGGGAATTTTCCGCAAATTAGGCGGCTGCCTCAGCGCTATCGGCAGCGGGATGCCGAGACGCTCGCTAATCCGCCAGATGGCTTTGAGAGCATAATAATGCCGGTGTAGAACCGGAAAGAGCAGTCGCCAGCGCGGCCCTCCCGCGACAGTATATGGCGGAAATCTTGGCTGGGCCAGGCGCAACCATGCGCGAAATCCGTAATCCCAGACATATTGGCCGTCAAAATAACGGCAGGCGTCGAGTAGCGAGTGTTGTGGGCCGGGAGTAGCCTCGGCAATCCTCCCGCGCCCATACATGTCTAGTAAAAACGCGAACATCCCTTGTGCACCACTCTTCTGTATGAAAGCCGCCAGTTCCGGAAGAGATTTCTTCTCGTAGCCCGGATATATGAACCATTCATCGGCATCCACCACCAGACACCAGTGCCCCGTGCCGTGTTCGTCAAGCAGCGCCTGCTGCCATTCCAGACCAAACTTCGCATCCGAGTATGAATTGCGGGTGACGAACACGTGACAATCCAGCTGGTCCGCTGCAAATTCGCGAGTTCCATCGGTAGAACCATTGTCAATGATGAAAAAACGGGCGACCCCGATGCCTCGATAATGATCGAGCGTCTGTGCCAGCCGGAGCATCTCATTGCGCACAATCATGAACGCGCGAACTTCCTCTTGGCACTCTGCAATCGTTCGAGTATCAATACGAACCAGTGTATGTACCTGCATGCGGTTCTCTGCGCGTCATCTGCCTTATTCCAACGTGAACAAGGCAGTATAACCGGAAGGCCGTGACGGAGCAATCTGGGGCGGGTGGAGGGCGCATAGCGCAGTTCAATATGGCAAGACAAGGCGGTCCTGACTCTACCCACACGGGCGCTGGGGCGCATTCGCCCATCGAGGGCTCCTACGGGCTCGATGACAGCTTCCGGGCGGCCCCCGACGTGCGTCACCCTATCGGTAAAGCACGATACACGCCTCGCGTGACGACTTTAGCGGATAGCAAGCGCGATGGTAGAGGCATTGGGGGAGGCAAGCGTTTACAAATGCGCTCGATGAGGGCGGTACGGCAGCTTTTAAGAAAAGTTGAGAGCAGGCTGGACCCTCAAAGGCTGTCGCGGCAGGTGTTCTGGTATGCTGCGCACCGCTTCGTCCTACGCGATCGTAAGATTGCTGCGCAGTACATTTCGCGATCTCAGATTCGAAAGTTGCACCTCGGATGCGGTGAGTACTTGCTGCCCGGCTGGTTGAATATGGATTATCAGCCCCCACGTCGAGACACATTGTATATTGATGTGAGGCAGCCTTTCTTTTTTCGAGACGAGACCTTCGACTATATTTTTAGTGAGCACATGATAGAGCATATATCACATGGTTCCGGCATCAAAATGCTAACCGAGTGCCATAGAATACTGAAGAAAGGTGGAAGGATTAGAATTTCAACTCCCGATCTTGCCTTCTCTGATTAACCTTTATCGGCCCGATAAGTCGGCCATGCAACGAGAATACATAGTTTGGGCGAATCAGACTTTCGTCAAAGGTATGTCCGAAGAAAATGAAGTATTTGTGATAAATAATTTCATGAGAGCTTGGGGGCACACATTCGTTTATGATGAAAATACATTGAGAACGGCGATGAGAAGGGTCGGGTTCACCGATATAACCAAGCACGATCTACAAAATAGTGATCACGATGCCTTGGAAAATTTGGAGAACCTAACACGAATACCTAAGGCATTTTTGGAGATCGAAACGATAATCCTGGAAGGTACGAAGGCCGCAAATAGCGCCTAGCGTCGATGTTCTGATTCAATGAGAATAGGCTCGAGCTTTTGCGATACTTACAAGCGCATAAGGAACCTCAGACACCGACGGTCGCGATTCTGCCGTGGGGAAACGTGATTGAGGACTTTTTCGATACAATTGGCCTCTCGCTTGATGATTTCTGCAAACGGTTGACGGGCTCCTGGGTATTCGGGTTTATCGAGGCGCTGCGCGCAGCTGGCTGGCAGTCGGTGTTATTCGTCGTTTCGCAACAGGTCGAAGCGCCGACGCGACTTCGTCATGCTCCGTCCGGAAGCTCACCGTTTGCGCGCTTCCCGCCGTGGAGGGCTTATAGAGTAGTCGCCCGCGGCATGATCGATCCGTATGGCGGATCGGTCGAACGGGTTTTCGGTCGAGTATCTCGCCTGCGGCGCCTGAGTTGCTTTGCTCGCAAGGAAGCGGCGCCCTATCTCGCGACGCCGCTCAATACGCTGGCTCGGGAGCTTCGGGATGAGGGATGCACCGCGATCCTGACACAAGAATACGAATATGCCCGATTCGATATGTGCGTGTTGCTAGGAAGGTTACTTCGACTGCCGGTTTATGCGACATTTCAGGGCGGCGACCGGCACAGTGGACGGTTAGAGCACCTGATTCGGCCACTCACCCTGAGGGCGGCCCGCGGGCTTGGTCAGTCGGCGCCGACGGCGAGGCCCAGCGCGTCATCGAACAGTACGGCGTTAGCAGGAAAAGATATGGCGGATCCCCAATCCCATTGATCTCAATATCTGGCAACCGATAAATCGCGGCGAGGCCCGTCGCGCACTGGGCCTGCCCCTCACACCCGTATAGTCATTTACCACGGGCGCATCGACGTCCATCGCAAAGGTCTCGATGTGCTGCTCGCAAGCATGGCAGCAGATCCGTGCCGGCCCCGACGGGAAAGAGCCCGTCTCCTGCTTATTGGATCAGGTCAGGACGATGCTATCTTCCGGGAGCGACTCGAGCCGCCAGAACTTTCCGGGATCGAATGGATCGATCGGTTCGAGCACGACCGCCCGGCCATGCGGCGTTATCTCTCTGCCGCCGATCTCTATGTGCTCCCATCACGGACTGAAGGTTTCCCGGTCGCGCCGCTCGAAGCGATGGCCTGCGGATTGCCAGTGATAGGCAGCGACATCCCAGCCATGTGGGACATCCTCACCCGGGCCCCGCATCCGGCGGCGTCGTCGTTCCGCGCGACGATCCCGACGCCCTGGCTAAGGCGATCAAGGACTTCTTGAAGACCCGGAATTATGCCGTGCACTCGGGCAGCGCGCGCGCCGTAATGTCGAGCGCGCTTTTCGATCGACGGCGTCGGTCGCCAACTCGGTGAGATGATGAGCCAAGGGTCGCGGGCATTCGCTTCAGACATTTAGGCCCGGACGATAATGAAAGTATCCCTAATCATCGCCACTCGGGATCGCAGCCGCCAACTCGTCCGTTGCCTCGATACCGTCGCACGCCTGCAATTCGAGGGACCATGGGAACTGATTGTTGTCGATGGCATGCGTTTGAGGATCCATCGCTGGGCTATATAGCGGGGCGCATCACCTTGCACGATCCCGCAGATGACCCGATGACAACGATCGAGTTCGCGTCGCGGTATACCTTCCCTCCAAGGTGCTTTCTCCATGTCGGAAGTGTCGGTGGAGCGAATATGGCCTTCCGACGCAACCTGTTGATCGAGATCAAGGGATTTGATCCGCTATTTGGACCAGGAGCGCTGTTTAATACCGAAGATGTGGATGCAGCCGCTCGCGCCAGTAAGGCCGGCTGGAAGGGGGAATACCGTCCGGAAGTTGTCGTTCGACATCATCACGGCAGAAAAACGGCTGATATTCCGCCCGTAGTCAAATCCTATGGCGTTGGCGCCGGCGCCTATCACATGAAGCTCTTGTTGCAAGGACACCAATTGTCGGCATTTGCACGAAGTATATACCAAACACGGCGACGCCTCAGAGTAAGCGTGAGATCAGTTCTGTGGGAGCCAGTTGGTGCCGCTATGTACGTCTACGTCTACATGAGCCAACGCATCTTACATCGATACCAAAGTGATCGCCAATGAAGTCGGGTTCAACGCGGCGAACTCCAAACAGTATTCAGTATCAGGCTTTTTCATGATTTCACTTTCAGGATACCATAAATTGTCGCGATAGGGTTTGTTAAGTAAGATAACCTCAATATCTGGATTAAAAAGCGAAGCCCAGGCCGATAGTGTCGAAGTCGTCCTAATCAAGGTCGAGCACTTTGCGAGCAGAAGCGCGTTCACCAGAGCGTCCTCACCTTTTTCGTAGCCTCCGCCATCGGCAAGGAAAACCGGCCGCTCGTCACCACTGCGACTCCGATAATGGTCCTCGTGAAAATATACTGGGACATGCGCGACAGCATCCGTCATAAATTCGATAAATTCCTGCTCGTCACTGGCGACAAACATCGCTTTGATCTCATCATGCTGCTTCAGATAGGTTTGCACGACTGCGAGGCAGTGTTCCCATGATACCCGCGGCGCCTCCCAGAATTTGTCCGTTCCCCGGAAGTGAACGCCTAAAACCGGGCCATCGCCGGCGAAAGTTTGCCAGAAGTCGTCTACGATCTTGCTGATGCCGGGCTTGGGGCGCAGATATGCATGTAAAATTCGGCTGCCTTCGCTGAGGCTCATGTGCACCGGAATAACGTGCTCTATATCCTCCAATTCCAGGACTTTCTGCGTAGATCTGATGAGCTTCGCTATCTCTCCTTGACTAACCGGCGGGCACCAATCAAAAAAATCATTTAGCCAATTTGGCCCGCGGTTGGGATCTCGATAAGTATCGCTCGTGAGGCGAATGTCAGGGCTAAGACCGCGAACCTCGCAGTACCGCAGGATCCAAAGACACCAGGTCAAATACGCGAAAAAGCCGGGTCCTGTGCCGGCGATCTCAATGGAGCAGACACCTCGATTGGCCCGCATTCTGATAGCCCACCATGCGCGGCGGATGCGCCTTGTGAGCCACAGCCGCTTACCGCGACGCTTAACACCGCGGAGGAGCCTTCGCGGGTTCTTAACCGACCGCCCGCACGCGACCAGAACTTCCCGCAAACTCTGTGCCAGGTGCGGAGCGCGGTCCAATATTTCCATGTGTCGCCGTTCCAACATAAACTATCTCCGCATTGGTCAATTTTGGTGTGCCGAGGTTAGCAAGGATATTCAGGCAGATAGGTGGTGTTTTGGCTTTTCAGCACTTCGCTCTCAGGATACCAAATCTTTTCATCAAATGGCTTGTTCAACAAGATCACGTTGAGCTCCGGATTGAAGATCGAAGCCCACGCCGAGAGAAACGAGCTAGTCCGGATCAAAACCGCGCATCTCGATAGTAGGAGCGCGTTGACTAATGCGTCCTCGCCTTTTTCGTATCCGCCACCCTGTCCAAGGAAGACCGGCGGCTCATCGCTGCCCTGACTGCGGTAATGATCGTCGCGAGAGTATACCGGCACCTCCGTCATCGATAGTTTGACGAAATCGACGAATTTCTGCTCGTCGCTGGCGACGAACACTCCACATCCTGGGCCATTTTGCCGTACCACTTGCCTTATCACTTTGACGCAATAGTCCCAAGATAAACGTGGTGCTTCCGAAGATTTATCCGTTCCGCGGAAATGAACGCCGACGATCGGGTCATCTTTGCACAGAGTTTGCCAAAAATTGTCGACCATCCTCATGATATGCGGCTTTGGAGTGAGATACTGGCGCAGGGCTTGCGCCCCGTCTTGGAGGCTCATCACCTGCCCGAGAGGCTGGCCCAGGTCCTCCCACTCGGCCGCTTTCTTGGTATATCGGATATTTCGCGCCAATTCTTTGGATGTCGGCGATCTGGAGAAGTCGAAATAATAATCCAACCAATTCGGTCCCCGGTTGACATCGAGATAGCTGTTGCCGGTCAAGCGTATGTCGGGAACGAGGTTGTGACGCCGACAATGGTCCAATAAATAAAGGCACCACGTCATTTGCGCGAAGAATCCCGCCCCGACATTGGCGATTTCGATGGAGCAAACCCCCCGATTGGCGCGCATACGGAGGCCCCATCGCAACCGCCTCAATCGCCTCGCGATCCAGGTGCGCCGGCCGCGGTGATAAGTCCCGGCTAAAAGCTCACGAAGCGATCTGATAACCATGATCATTCAAGGCTGGCATCATGCCCTTTCACCTCGAGTATTAGCTCTCATTGGCGCCGCGGAGCCCAGCAATGCCTGTCGCGCTTCGGGAGCCATCGCTATGCACGCAACGACGCCGCGCATGAACCCAGCGGCAAACGACAGGGAAGTTAAAGCCAACACGAGCCCTCGTGATCTGAGCAGCGCTTGTGCAATGGCCTTTAGCGAGCGCCGGGATGCGGCGCGATACCACGCAGGCAAGTCGCCCTGCCAATGAAGTGCACTGACGAGCGCCTCGCATTGACCTAATCCGTGGCTCACTCGGAGCAGATACCGCAGCGAAGCGCGATCGGCTGGTAGGCGATGACGTAGGACCGCCTGAGGCGTAAACCACAGCTCATAGCCCACGCTGCGAATGCGTTGTGCGATTTCGACATCGCCGCCGGAGACAAGACGCTTGCCGACGCGATCGGCAAGCAACGGGCGATCGAGCCAGCCGCACGTGGCCAAGGCTTCCCTTCGGACCACCATTCCCGCGCCGACCAAGCCGCTCATTTCGCAAGCGACGTGACCGGGTTCCTGCTCGGCAAAGCAGAAGCCGAAGCTTCTGATGAAATTAGGAGGAGACTGTTCCCAGTCGAGCGCAACGCGACCCCCGATTGCCCCTGCGTGAGGATGCGACTGGATGGCCTCGACGATGGCTTGCAGCCATCCCGCGTCGAGCAAATTGTCATCATCGACGAAGGCAATCCAAGGCGCGCTGCTTTCTCGCACACCACGCCGCCGCGCCGGAGTTAGCCCCTGCTCACGTTCTAGAACGCACCGGAAGTCCAGGCAGCAGTTGGCGTGCACAATGGGACTCGACTACAGCTGACGTATTATCTGTGCTAGCGTTGTCGACGACCAATACCGACCATTCGATGCTTGCATCGACCCGCTGTGCGGATAACGCGCAGAGCGCATCGTTCAGATTGGAAGCGCGGTTGTAGGTACAGATAATGACGACGATACCGATACGAGCTGATGTTCCTGTTATTGACTCCGTCATCAAACGTACCGTTCACATCGACCGGGTATTTGGCTCCCCTCGCGGTTTAAATAATTCGTAAACTCAACCCTGTGATGTTCGATCGAGTATGTTTGGCGTCGCCGTGTCCGAAAAATCGCGGCCTGATATCTCGCCGGCGTCAGCAAGCGACCGCCTCGCAGCTGGAGGTCGCGCGGTTATCGAAGCTCCATGCCGACCTGCTTTCAAGGCGCACACCAGGAAGCCGCTGAAGAATAAAGCCCGGTGTCCTCGCGCCAGCCACTACCTCTAGCTGCAGCGCGGACGGTATGTAGTCCAATAGGTGAGAGTCCCCCGAGCGGCAGCCGATGTCAATTCTATAGGTCTCAAGCTGCAAGGGTAACGCGTCGATGGTCAAATCGACAGCGTAAACTCCTGGTTGTGGAAAATTTGGGCGATAACTCTCTGGCAGGTCTGTTTCGTAGCTCAAAATGCGATTGCCGGAAAAATCCGAGAACCCGATACCAAGCGCAACGTTCGGCACCGGGACGTAAGTCTCAAAGACGATTCGCGCCCTGACCTTTTCCCCATATCTTAACGGCAAGTCGCAGAGCCATTCTAAAGATTGCATCCGCAACTGATTTCCTTCGACCCATTGCCGCGGCAAGCGTGCAAGGTGCACGATGGGTTCGCGGTTAGGGCCGCCGTGCGTCAGATATTCGTTGATCACTTTCGTGCTGGCGCCGCGGCGGTGAATATGACCTTGGTCGAGCCAGATCGTGGTTGGACACAATTTGTTTATCGTCCCCATATTGTGGCTAACGAACAGCACCGTCCGCCCGTCGCGCCGAGAGACCTCGTCCATTTTTCCGAGACACTTCTGCTGAAACTCGGCGTCGCCGACGGCCAGCACTTCATCGACGATGAGGATGTCGGGCTCGAGATGCGCGGCCACCGCGAAACCGAGGCGCACATACATGCCCGAGGAGTAGCGCTTGACCGGCGTGTCGAGAAACCGCTCGACTTCGGCGAAAGCGACGATCTCGTCGAATTTCTTGGTGATTTCCCGGCGCGTCATGCCGAGAATCGCACCGTTGAGATAGATGTTTTCGCGGCCGGTGAGCTCGGCGTTGAACCCGGTGCCGACCTCGAGCAGGCTGCCGACGCGTCCGCGCAGCAACACGCGCCCCTCGGTCGGGTCGGTGATGCGGCTGAGGATCTTCAGAAGCGTGCTCTTGCCGGCCCCGTTGCGGCCGATGATGCCGACGACCTCCCCTCGCTTTATCTCGAAGTTCACGTCTCTGAGCGCCCAGAACTCCTCGATTTCATCGCCCTGCAGGACCTGCCGGCCGCGCATCATGTCGAGGCTCTTGCGTGCGATGTTGCGAATTTCGCGGCCGATCACGTCACGCAACGCGATGTAGCGCCGGTGGCCCTGGTTTTCAGCGTTATGCGCGACGAGGTAGCGTTTGGACAGGCCTTCGGCCGTGATTATCGCTTCCGACATGACTTAGGATAAATCGGCCTCAGATAAGATCGGCAAAGCTGCGTTCCGTTTTTCTGAAGCGGTGGATACCGAACCACAGAAAGAACGCAGCGACACAGCAGCCGGCCGCTAAGCCAGGCAGATAGAGCGGGCTTTGCCCGCCAAGGATCGACCAGCGAAAGCCGTCAATGACGCCGACCATTGGGTTGAGGGAGTAAAGCAGCCGCCACTCGCCGGGCACCACACTCGAGCTGAACCCGACCGGCGATACATACAAGCCGAACTGCACGATGAACGGAATAACGTAGCGGAAGTCCCGATATTTGACATTGAGCGCGGTGATCCACAATGCTGGTCCGACGCTGGCGACAAAGGCGAGCAAGACAAATCCCGGCAGCAGCAGGATTCGCCAATCCGGGGGGTACTGGTAGCAAGCCATCATGAGCAGCAGGATCGCAAAGCTGATCAGGAAATCGACGAACGCGACGACCACCGTCGCGGTCGGCACAATCAGCCGCGGGAAATACACCTTGCTGATCAGATTTGCATTGTTGATCAGGCTGTTGGAGGCCTCGCTCAATCCCGTGGCGAAAAACGTCCACGGCAACATGCCGGCGAACACCATCAGCGGATAAGGGACCGTCCCGTCGGTCGGCAGCTTCGCAATGCGGCCAAAGACGACCGTAAAGACAAGCACCGTCAACAGCGGCCGGATTACCGACCAAGCGACCCCGATCACCGTCTGCTTATAGCGCACCGCCAGGTCGCGCCACGCGAGCACCCGAAACAACTCGCGGTATCGCCAAAGATCGAGCCAATAGTTGCGCTCGAGCCGGCCGGGTTCGATAATAATTGTATCAGTCATGAAATTAATTCGTGGTGGTGATACCAGCCTATATGCCGGCCTCTCGACGGTCAAGACGAGATCCGCCAGCGTGCGTCAGCCTGTTACCCCTGCCGCTCGTATATACGATAATTCCGGCCGGCCCAGGAAAATTGCTCAATCAGCTGCATATCGCGGAAAGTTGGCAGCGCCTCGGCGCACACGCTTTCTTCCGGGCTGAACGGCGGATCAACACCACAGATCAGATAAATCGTACCGGGCGGGATGCCCCGCAGGTGGTGCAGGACCGATGGGGACCATTCGAACGCGAGGTCTTTGAAGACAGGCCAGAATATGAAATCGCCGAAGATATGGGCCTGGCTCAAATCGGCGCCACGGCTGGCAATCGCCGATCGCGCCGCCTGCAATTCGCCCTGTCGCGCGTATTTGTGCCCTTCAACGTAAGCCACCCCATATTGCGGAACGAAAAGCGCCAACACGAGCGCGGGAAGCACGACGGCCCGCCATGCGGCGCTGACAGTCATAAACACCACAAGAAAAGCGGGGAAATACCAGAATGGGGTATAGAAATAATTATGGTGAACAAGAAAAAACCCGATCAGAAACGTTCCAAATGCCGCAATGATGGGGAATGGCCATTGCCTATAATCCCGACGCCAGATGTGAACCGAAAAGCAAAAAACAAATACCGCGAGCTCGGGCAGATGCCGGTATAACCTTGCCTCAAAGAAATACCCGTACAGAAAATGGATCGATCCTTGATGTACGGAAGCGTGCGAGGACGCCGCTAGCAACCCCAGAATGTGGGGATGCAGCATCAAATACACCGCGACACCCAGAAGGCCGCCGAGCCCCAGCTTGGCGACACGGTCGAACTCGAGCCGGTATCGGCGCTTCTGGATCATCCGGCTCAACTCATAGGCGATTAGATAGATCGGCGCCATGATCCCGATCGGCTGCACCTCGATCGCCAACACCGAAATCAGGCCGGCAAAGACAAGCCGCCCGCGGGCCAACAAAAGCAGGCCGCTCACCGAGAAGAGGAATGTGATGTATTCGTATTTGGACTGATTTGCCATAGCGACAACCGGCTCGGTCGCTGCAAGCGTTAGACAACAAGTGATGGCGCCGAAGCGGCTCAAGCCTTGGTCCAACAGAAAGGCGAAGACCGCTGCCATGCTGAGCACGACGCCGGCTACCGACAGGGCGTTGGCGGCAACCAGCGACCAATTAAAAGGCGCGAGTGCTGCGCACTGCACGAGTGCGGCGATTTTTCCGAACGCGACGGTACCGCCCATACCGCCTGGGAAAGGCATTCCGAATGAGACGTCGGTATTTGTGCCTTTCATGCAGTAATTATAGGAAAAAGACAGATACCATGGCGTATCGATCGCGAGATTGACCCGGTAATTACCAAACATGATCAGGTACACAGCTGCAACCAATACGGCGATGATCGAGATAGACATCCCCGTGTATTTGCCTGTGTCGAGCGGCGCGCCTGTATACATAATGACCCTGCCAAACTCTGTAACGAGGCAACGGCAGCGACGGAGCGCCGCAGTGAGCTCGACGGAACTCATCTTGAGGGCCCTCCGGTTCCACCCGCGTCAGAGCGCGTAATTGTCGCAGCTCCGACCCTTCGCCCTCAAGCTGGGCTCCGGTTGGGTGGTGCGCCGACCGCCGCCCCCGGCCGCGGGCCGTCTACCGAGCGGAGCCCGCGGATTGTCAGGTGGGTTCTCGACCGCGCCCAACTGCGACCCGCCGATGACCAGGGCCTGGCCAGAATGGCCGTTTTCGATTGTCTGCCATATCGCGGTGAGCTACACTATCGTGATCGCAAGATGTTCCAAGGTCGAGATGAACGGCGATCCCATTTTCGGCGGAACTACCCGCGAGCCTTCGAGTGCGGCTCGGGGGTAGTTGGCCGACCGTGACGCCAACTGCCGTTGCCCTCGTTAGGATGTACCTATTTATTGCCCACGAGACAACGCCGCTGGTGACCAAAACGCCGGGAAGCTTATTGATAGCCAGCCGATAACGCAATCCGTTCAGGATCCAAAACCGTCCTCCGGCGGGTTGCGTTTCCGCATTTCAGTGCCAGTAAATCAGGCTGCCATTATTGAACAGCGTCGATCCGTTGCAGGGGGCTATGGCCGGGCACGTCCACACGTTTAAATACTTAACATAGAGGTCGTAATTAGCCGAAGGTCTGACGCTGTGATTCTCCATACTAACAATCAGCCATGCTTTCGTCATGAACATGGTTGGATCCGTTCCGGCAATATTCAAATCGAGACAGTCACCTTGTTGTATATCGTCCACAAAACTGCAGACATAGGTACGCGTGCTTCCGTCGCTGGTAACCAACGCGCCGTATTTATGATATGCAGTTTCACTGTATCCCGACGGAAGGTTATTCGGTTCGTAGCTTTGATAGAGGGTCCCGCCGCCGCTTACGCCAAGCGGGCCACCGCCCGCATCTGCGTAGCCCCCGCGATCGGCGTACAGTTCGGTAACATTGATCTGCAATGATCCTCCACGGCTCCCGTCATTCCACAGCCAGACGCCATTTGGGCCATCAAGTTGATCGCTGGCATTGTCGCTGTTAGTGGCCCCTATCCTGTACACAGACTCGATGTAGAAGTTATTGAAACTTACGTTCACGTATCCATCGTACTGGTTCATTGTTTGCATTCCCATCCAGCGGATTTGGCCGCTCCCGATGCCCGATCCGTAGGTTGCGAGATATTGCAAATGCATGACCGTATCGCCGGTTGATGGGTCGGTTGTTTGGAGTATATTACAGGCCGCCTGACTGTTGGGGCCTAATCCCGGAACTCCAGAGTGCCAAGGCAGCGAGTCATTGGTTCCATTGCAATCTAGCCAATTTGATTGGGTGGCGTAGAGCGCTTGCGAGAAATCGTAATTGGCCGCGAGCGTGGTGAATCCCGCAGCAAGCGCCGCGGCCGGCGCTGCAGAATCGGCGGTGGGATTGGCGCTATATGCAAGACTTGGCGCCAGCAGCACCGCCGCGAAGAGTAGTGTCTTTTTCATTTTCGAAAACCCCCATAGAAAGCGCTTCGCCGCCCTGCGTGGGAGTGGCTACTCCTTTGGGTGTTCACCACGAATGGAGCTGTGGCGGGCAGGGTCAGCATCGAGACGCCGTCGTCGGCGTCGCACGGAGCTTCATAATCACCGGTAGAGCTGAGCGCAAGCGGTAATGGAAAAAAAGTTCCAGACGTCACACCCGGAATGCCAACTGGCGGCCAGTGCGCCGTGCGGGCTACCAGGTAGGGGTATTCGGTTTCGGTATTCTGCGGCTGATTTTGGTGGCGCGATACCTACCCAATCCGTTCGCTCTCCGAACCCGCCGGCTACACCTATAGGTCGGAGGCGGTGATGCTGGTGGCGGCGCAGGGGACGGTGGGTGGCGGCGCCGAGGGCGATGGTGTGCTAACGCTGCCGTGGACTGACGCCTAAGGCAGCTATATCTCGTCCCGGCGACGCGCACCGGCGCAATTATGACGGCGTGCGAATACCCAAGGTTTCGTCAGCTCAATCGCGAAAATGGAGACGCGGACCCTTCTAGTGCTCAGAACCATTCGGATGATTCAGCGGATCCCCTCCTCGCTTCCCGGCGAAAGAGGGTGTAGTCCAATCTCGCTTTTCGAAAGCACGTGTTCGTCGGCAGTGAATTCAACCTTGGAGAGCAGACGATCTGGAGCGATTTGGCAGATTGATCGGGGGTGACAGCGTGACGGCCATTGAGGAGGGCGCCGCTCGTCAGGAACGCGCTGCTCGGGCGTCCGGCTGCGGTCATGCGGTCGCCGGTGTCGCCATTGCCGCCGCCGCAATGCGGCGGCGCAGCGTATTGGCCCAGGACAGGTTGAGCGCCAGCGCCTGCAGCAGGCAGATAGCCCGTACTTTTTCCCGACCATGCACGAGAAAGCGGGTCATTCCGCGGTTTTTGATAATGCTATGCGCCCGTTCGGTCAGCTTGCGTCGGCGGTAGATCTCTTGGCCGTCCTCGCTCGCCATTCGCGCTCGCCACGCCATGACAGCCGGCGG
This sequence comes from uncultured Alphaproteobacteria bacterium, assembly GCA_963700195.1. Lineage (GTDB taxonomy): Bacteria > Pseudomonadota > Alphaproteobacteria > ATCC43930 > CGMCC-115725 > AP-15. Next base: position 225,471 of record CAVOWQ010000009.1, on the reverse strand, counting down.
CTCGCGGCGACGTTTCGAGCGCCGCGCGCGCAGCGTCGAGGCCTTGACATCCGAACGCTCCGGTGCCGGCGGGCTATAGACCGTCATATCAGGGTGTTGCTGGGCCAGTGTGACGATGTCCTCCCCGGTGACGATGTCCTCCCGGGTGACGATGTCCTCCCGGGTCATTGCCGTGGTATCGGCCAGCAGCCGTTGCGGCGCCCGACCGCAGCGCTCGGCAATTTTCGCCACCAATCCCGGCGCGAAGCCGCTGTCCTTGCGTCGATCCGTCGGATCGACCGCCATGATGAAGCCATTGGCGGTCGCCACTTGCACGTCCCAGGCCGGTGCTACCGCACCGTCGGCCAGCCGCATCGAGCGTATCTCAGGGTCGCTGACCGAGACTTTGGGTTCGCTCTTTTCGGCTTCCTCCTTGGGATGCGTCTTGGCCCGCGCCGTCTTTTCGTGCTCCAATTCAGCCAGTTTCTGCCGCGCCCGCTCAACCCGCCGAGCCCGCTCCTCCGCCGCTTGCAAGCCCCGTCTCTTGCGCCGGCGCTCCGGCTCCGCGGGATCTTTGTCCAGTTCGCTCTTCAGTTCCGCCACCCGTTCGGCCACCGCCTTCTCGATGCTCTCCAGTCGCTTGCGCTTGCTCATCGAGCCCCGGCCCGCACAAGCGCGCACCTTGGTCCCGTCAATTGCCAGCTCTTCCAAGCTGACCGGCTTTTAGGCGATCAGTCCGGTTACGCTCTGGGTCAGCAGGCGATCCAACAACGCCGCATTCTCGCGTCGAAATTCCGCCAGCAGATCGTGATTGATCGGCGCCCCTCCGCACAGCCAGCGATAGGCCGCATGCTGCTGGCACAGACGATCGATGGCTCGTGCCGAGCCGATCCCCTCCAACGTCGCATGGAGCCAAACCGCCAGCACCACCCGCGGATCAGTCGCCGGACGGCCGGCAACCGCGTCACGCGCCTTGATTCGATCGTAAAACTCGCTCAGATCCAGGCCTTCGTCAAACGCCCAAACCAGCCGCGCCCGGTGGTCGTCCGGCAATTGGCTGTCCAAATCGACCATGTCCCAGCGCAGCTGAGCGCGATCTGGACCGATCACCCGCACGCCCTCGCCCATCCCACCCCCTACCCCACTAATAGGCTTCTATCACACAGACGGGACAAATCTTAGCGATGGTCCGAATTTTTCGGGATTGGATTACACCCTCTTTCGCCGGTGAAGCGGTGTTGAGCCAGGTGCTTCATCGCCGGGTGAATCGTGTGAATGCCTCTGACCACTAGGTGGGACCACTGGTGCCGGTTTGTTGATTGGAAGCGCCGTCGCTCGGACCTCCTTCGGATGCGCCTCGTATTGTTGCGCCAGGTTCCCTACACTCGACTGCTCTCGCAACGCCTCCAATGCGATCTTCGCCTTCAGGGATGCATCGATCTACCGTCATTCCACTTCGTTTACCACGACGGGACGGCTCACGCTCCAACTACGCCCTTGGTCCCGAAATCCGGGGTCCACTTCCAGTGGCTGTGGCACAGCTTGAAGGACAAAGAGGTCCACCTGAAGGCATACGCAAAGATGTCGAGCCGGGCATCGGCTTCGGCCAAATCGTTCCGCTTCTACAACAAGCGCCGGCTGCACCAGGCCCTGAGTTACCCGACCCCGGAGGCGGCGTGGCGAGGTGAGCCCTGTGGATTTGCCGCTGCGCTTGGGCGACGCTGGCGCGTCGCCCACAACTCCACAGGGCCAACAACGGCAAAACCCGATATACATCTGACGAGGAGGAGGAGCGGGCTTCACGTTACGAACCCACCCCCCTATGGTCCCGCGACTCGGGTCGACCTCAGACAACGCCGACAAGCATATCGATCCTCAATCCGCTCAGTATCCAAAACCCATCTCACGGCGGGTACGTATCCACATTTTCAGTGCCAGTAAATCAGTTGACCATTATTGAACAGCGTTGATCCGTTGCACGGCGTTATGGCCGAGCATGTCCACACCTTTATATACTTAACATAGAGGTCGTAATTGACCGAGGGCTGCACATTGTGGTTCTCCATACTCATGACGAGCCAGGATTTCGTCATGAACATGCTTGGATCTGCTCCCGCAATATTCAGATCGAGGCAGTTGCCCTGCTGTATATCGTCCACAAAACTGCACACATAGGTATGCGTGCTTCCGTCGCTAGTAATCAGCGCGCCGTATTTATGATACGCCGTTTCGCTGTATCCCGATGGGAGTTTGTTTGATGCGTAGCTTTGATAAAAGGTGCCGCCGCCGCCGGCATGGTTGCTCGCACCTGAATCTGCGTAACCCCCGCGATCCGCGTACAGTTCTGTAATATCAACCTCGAATGTTCCTCCACCAGCTCCCGTTATTCCACACCCAGACGCCATTTGGGCCATCAAGTTGACCGCTGGCATTGTCGCTGTTAGTGGCAGCTATCCTGTACACAGATTCGATATAGAAGTTATTGAAACTTACGTTCACGTATCCATCGTTCTGGTTCTTTGTTTGCATTCCCATCCAGCGGGTTTGGCCGCTCGTGATACCCGATCCATAAGATGCGAGATATTGCAAATGCATGACCGTTTCGCTAGTTGATGGATCTGTTCCTTGGTTTATATTACAGGCCACCTGACTGTTGGGGCCTAATCCCGGCTCTCCAGCGTGCCAAGACAGCGAGTCGTTGGTGCCGTTGCAATCCAGCCAATTCGATTGTGTAGCGTAAAGCGATTGCGAGAAATCGTAAGTTGGCCGTGAGCATGGTAAATCCGGCAGCAAGCGCCTCGGCCGGCGCCGCAGGAACGACCTGAACGGATAGACCGGCGGTGGGATTGGCGCTATATGCAAGACTTGGCGCCAGCAACACCGCCGCGAAGAATAGTGTCTTTTTCAAATCGAAAACTCCATAGAAAGCGCTTGACCACCCTGCGTGGCGGTTATCACCGTTGAATGAATGCCATCATCGGCCGATGTAACAGCGCGCGCGGTCACAATATTGAGCCCCGATATTGCAAAGAAACTGGTGTCGCTTGACGTCAACGTTCCCAGGAATAGCGAGCCGTCCGACATCGTGACGTTGGCCGTCGCAATGGCGGTGCCGGCCGCGGCACTGTCAGGGATTGTAGGGTTGCCGGGAGATAGAGTGATCGCGGTGGGAGTGGCTACGCCTTGGGCGTTCACCACCACGAACGGAGCTGTGGCGATCAAGGTGGCCGTCGTCGTACCGTTGTCGGCGTAAAACCGAGCTTCGTAATTACCGGCAACGCTCGGCGCAACTAACGATAGGGTTGCAGACGTGACGCCCCCACTTGCAGGCCGCTGCGTCGTGCCAGTTACCAGATAGGCGTATTCAGTTTCGGTGTTCTGCGCTTGACCAGACGTTGCGATACCTACCCAATCTGTTCGATCTCCTGGCCCGCCAGCAACAACTATAGATATAGTTGCGTTAGACACCACTATTGCACCGCTGCCTAAACCGTTGACCGTAATGGTCGGCGCAGGAGGCGGCGGCGGCGGCGGCGGCGGCGCAGGAGGCGGAGGCGGCGCAGGAGGCGGAGGCGGCGGCAGGCGGCGGCGGCGGCGGCGGCAGGCGGCGGCGGCGGCGGCGGCGGCGCAGGAGGCGGGCGGCGGCGGCGGCGGCGGCGGCGGCGGCGGCAGGCGGCGGCGGCGCAGGAGGCGGCGCTGATGGTACGATAACGCTAACGTTGAATTGGGCGCTACCGCTGAATCTAGTCGTCATGCCGAGTGCTCGGACCCGCACGGAATAGATCCCCGGCAAAATCGACCCGTTGAATGCCGTAACGAGGTTGCTCCCGGATGTAGCAAAAAAGCCGACGGATTTTTTCGTCAGTGTAAAAGTGCAAGGGATTGCGATTCCCGTGGCGTCATAAGCGGCCAACACGCCGACAATGGTGGCTTGAGGTGCGTTATTGTCCACGGTCAAATTGTTGATGGTTATCGTCATACAGCGCTCCAACCGGCCATTAAACTGATTATCGGATTCACCTACGTTCTCCAATCAGCAATAATAAACAATTTTATGCATTAATGCGAATGAAAATATATTATGAAAATACGTATTTGTCAAGATCGTTTTTTGCCCCTCCTTTTTTATTACGAGCGCCTTGAGCCGCTGGTGCGGGATCACAGGCGCGGCAACGCTAAGGGAAGCAACCGGAGCCGATAAGGCCGTTTCTGGTCGGGCGCAACCCCGAACATCGATCACGATGATAGTGACAGAGAGCTCATCAAGGATCGCTGCGAGGTAATCTGGCGCGGCGAAGCGATCTTCGGTGTTGCGCCGGAACCAGTCGCCACCCGCCAGGATCGTCTTGCTGTGCAAACTGCAAGGGGTGGCCGAAGTCGGGACTGCCGATGAAGTCCCGCACCATTAGCGAGGTCACTACATGGGCCGACTCGTCTGGATATCTGAGCTGCTGGCGTAGGCGCCGCCCGCCACCTGAAGGGTGCCAACCAGCGCTAATAGCGCGGCAAGCGCGACGACCGGCTCTGCTTTGCCGAGCAGACGTAGCAGCAATCTCACTAGCAGCCTCGAACGTATCCGCGCGGCCTAAGGTAGTGCTCCTGACCTACGCCCGAATGAGCCTGAGATTAGAAGTAACGCTCAGGAACGCGGATGATATCGTCGGGTCGAATCGATGACAAAATATCAGCCTTGGTGTCCTCGCCATTTCGCGTGATGATCACATAATCCTGATTGGCTCTATAAGTATAACCGTGGGCAGCCGCTACGGCACTGAGCACTTTCATGCCACTGACGTAGGGATACCCACCGGGACTCGACGACTTCGCCCAGAATGTAGAACGGCCGATAACTCAATACCGCCACGCTGGCATGGGGCTGGGTGATGTATCGGCCCGCCCTCAAATTTTCTTCGATGTTGGCTTGGACCTGGTCCGGGGTCAAGCCCGCCGCCGGTACCGCGCCGACCATCAGCATCCTGATCGTCCCGTCGTCTTGCACGGAGTATTGGCCGTTCAGCTCATCGGCCCCGAGCACCCTGATTTCGAGCCTATCTCCTGGTCCGAGGTGATACGTGAGACATCGGGCTTGGCAGCGAGCTCCGGCAAGTCGCTGCCGGGAGAGCAACCGGCCACGCGAAAAGAGAGCCATCAACGCCACCCCACGCGATGCGGAGATACGGGTTCATGCTCGAGCACCTCCTCAGGACCGTCGAGCACCAGTCGCGCTCCGATCACATCATACCCGCCGATATGAAACGTCACAGCCAAGACCCGAAGAGCCGGCTCGCTCGCAGCACTGCCCTGTCTATCCTCACGAGGCCAGGCCTGGATACGGCAGCCGCGACAGGGGTTGCCAAAAGCTTCACAATCGATAATGTCGCGCCGATGCACCCGGTTCAGACATCATTTCGCATTCTACATGGTGCTGTGTCATTCTTCTGGCCGTCCTTTCGTTATTGCCTGCTCAAGATATGGTGCGAACCGGAATTCCCGGTCAGCTTGAGCATTCCGTCGCCTATGCCGGATCGGCGAGCATCGCGATAGCCGGGTATGGGCGGCGGAGGTGCTGTGCGGATCATCGGTTTATTTTGGATATACGCCGGCGTTCTGGAGTACCTCCAGCATTTTTCGCCGGGCCGACATCCGTCAATCGAGGATTTTGCGGCATCGGCGCTCGGAGCGTTCTTCGGCGGGCTCGCTGCAGCCCTCCTCGTGCGTCGCCTGTGGAAGCGTGCATATCCGGACGTCGTCTGATTTGAGATTTGATGGCGGCGGCGATGGTTGCCTCAGTGAAAATCGACGGGGCGCGCGTCGAGGTCGCGCCGGATCGGGGCGTCTGCCTCGATATCCTCGTCAACAAGGCTGAACAGCTGCCTTGCGGCATTCTGTTTGCTGATGGTCCGCCTCTGCTGCCGCTCGATGCGGTCGCCCAGATTACCGGATCGCTGCTGCCATATGCGGTGCCGCCCAGCACCCCGCAGGCACCACCCTCGGCATTCGCTCCGATCGGGCTTCGTGTGGGTGACTTTTTCTGGTTCCCGCGCGCCGAGCTCGACGAAGCCTATAACAGCAACATCTTCGCGACCACCACCAGTCCCACCTACGATTTGATTACGGCTTTCACGCCGAGCTTCGATCTTACAGTCGAACTTTCCGCGAAACGCTCTGAATCTGCACGGTGGCTCCTTGCTGCAAGTTTATGCCGACCATCCGGCGCAAAACACTCAGGACGGCGTCGTCAGTGCGGACGGACGGCTCGACGTGACCGCCGGGAGTTCGTTCTACGGGACCGCACAAGTGGCGCACCAGCACATATCCTACGGGTCTCCGAATTCGCCTGGCAACATTGCTCAGCCGGTAACGTATTGGGACTACACTGCTCACAGCAGGCTATGGGCAAGCGGGGCGACGCTTTTCCTACCAAGTCGATGTCGGTGTGACAGCGGCGCAATACAACGCCGCGCCGCTCGTCGGCGGCGGCGTATTGCCGCAGAGCTCGCAGGATGCAACAGTCTCCTCAGCGGCGGTTCGCGGCTAGCTATGAAATCATTCCGGATTACCTTGGCTATATCCGTGTCGGCGGCAGCCTGTTCGACTATTGGCATACTGTGCCCGGAGGAACGCGCGCCAACTTTTCAACATATCGCGTCGACCTCGGCCTGCAAATCCTTCCTAGGCACCTCATTTCTGGCGAGGCCTATGCCGGATATTTGATCCAGAACCTTGCTCACTCGAGCCTCGGCTCCACCTCTAACCCGATTTCGGCGGACGGCTCACCTGGAGCATCACTCCGCTTACTACGCTCACCTTTACCGGCCTGGTGACGTTCAACACGGGCACGCCAGGCGGCACGACGTTCAGCACGGGCGCGCCGGCGCCGGGCTCCACGACTTTCATCACCGGCTCGGCCGGGAACAGTTATCTTTCGCGGACCATCACGGCGAACGCAAACCACGAACTTTTGCGCAACGTCTTAGTTAACCTCGGTGCCACCTATGGAAATTACACTTTCCAGGGCATTACCCGGACCGATAATTTTGTTATCCTCGGCGCAGGCTTAAGATACCTGGTAAACAGGAACCTGTTTCTGGGTGGCTCCTATCTTTTCACCCAGTACACCTCAACGATCCCGCGGTCGTCCTATAATCAAAACGTCGTGACGTTGAGGGTTGGCACACAGTTCTGAGCAGCCGCTGCTCCACGCCGACCTTCGCTTTTCGTTTACAATAACTTCTCCGACCGATTTGAGGTCGGGCGACTGTGTCCGCTTTTTTCGCGCGCTCCCGGCGTTAACCGTGATTTTACCTATACTTTTGACGAGATTCGTGAGAAAAGCCGACCTGTTGGCGAACTGCTGATGTCGAAGAGCGTTGGCTGATCGCGCCAATTACAGAGATTGCGATAAGACATTGCGATGATCCAAGGTATCGTCCTCGGGCGCATATGCGCCGCCACAAAGCTACCGATGGGCCGATGCACCTAACCCCAATCTCGTCGAGTTCACTCACTTTCCGGTTACGCTTGGCGCAACGAGAGGCGGGGGCCATCGACCGGCACTTAATTTCTGTGGATGAACTGTCAAGGTTTGTTAGTTCAGACCGGCTTGGTTCATCCTCCGACCGACAGATCTCCACGGGCCAGACGGATGAGCCCGGATGAAGGTTGCGATTCTAGCAGGTGGGATGGGGACGCGGCTCGCTGAAGAGACGGATCATCGCCCGAAACCACTGGTCGAGATCGGCGGCAAACCGATTCTTTGGCACATTATGAAATACTACGACTCATACGGATTAAACGAGTTCGTCATTGCGCTGGGCTACAAGAAAGAAGCGATCATACGATATTTTTTGGACCTGCATTACTACAGCTCGAATCTCACAGTCAAAACCGGTGATGGTACTGTTACAGTCCACGCTCAACGCCGCGAGCCGAATTGGACCGTGCATCTTGTCGACACCGGTGCGCTGACTGATACCGGCGGGCGTATCAAGCGGCTCGCGCCCTACATCGGAGGCTCGACCTTCATGCTCACGTGGTGCGATGGCTTGTCGGATGTCGACCTTGATCGTCTGCTTGCGTTCCATCGAACGCAGGGCAAGCTTGCCACTGTAACAACAGTAAGGCCACCGGCTCGTTTCGGTTATCTCGATCTCGATCGTGAGCAGGTGAGGGGTTTCCGTGAGAAGCCGGATGATGGTGAAGGATGGATAAACGGTGCGTTTTTCGTCCTGGAGCCGGGCGTTTTCGAATATATTGAAGGCGACACGACAAGCTGGGAGCGCGGGCCCATGGTAGAGCTCGCCGCCAACGGACAGCTTGCAGCTTATCGGCATAACTCGTTCTGGCAGTGCATGGACACACTCCGGGAGAAGCGGATGCTCGAGGAACTTTGGCGCTCGGGCAAGGCGTCCTGGAAAACCTGGGAGTGACTGAGATGCGGGTATTGGTAACCGGGCATCGCGGCTACATCGGCAGCCCCCTCGTCGAGCGGCTGAAGACGGCCGGTCACGAAGTGGTGGGCGTTGATACGGAGCTTTATGAGGATTGCACCTTCGGCCGGAACAAGGACAGTGGAGTCGTGACGATCAATCGCGATATCCGAGAGCTGTCGCCAGCCGATCTCGAGGGCATTGACGCAATCGCCCATCTCGCTGGTGTCTGCAACGATCCGCTCGGGGATTTGCTGCCGGAAACGACATATGAAATTAACCATGCGGCTACGGTGCGGCTGGCCAAAATTGCCAAAGCAAGTGGCGTTCGCCGCTTTGTCTTCTCGTCCTCGTGCAGTGTATACGGCGCCGCTGGTCGAGAATGGATCGACGAAAAATCCGAACCCAACCCGATCACCCCTTACGGGCGCTCCAAGTGGAACGCGGAGGTTGATTTAAGGCGGTTAGCAGACGCCACGTTTTCGCCGGTATTCCTACGGAGCGCCACCGCTTACGGGTTTTCTCCGCGCATTCGCTTCGATCTGGTTCTCAACAATTTGACCGCCCATGCGTTCACGAGCGGCAAGGTGCTGCTCAAGAGCGATGGCATGTCGTGGCGTCCGATCGTCCATATCGAGGACATCGGCCGAGCCTTTCTGGCGGCGCTCGAAGCGCCGGTCGAGACCGTCCACAACGAGATATTCAACGTCGGCATCACAACCGAAAACTATCACATTCGGGAAATCGCGGAGATAGTAAAGGAGACGGTGCCCGGCTCCCGGATTGAATTCGCCGCCGGCGCCACCCCCGACAAGCGGACCTATCGGGTCGATTGCTCAAAGGTCGCCCGCTTGCTGCCCAAATTTCGACCGCAATGGACGGCGCGCCGCGGCGCGCGCGATCTTTACAATAGGTATACGGAGTATGGGCTGCTGTTAGAGGACTTCGAAGGCGCGCGATATCAGCGGCTTGCATATCTGCAGTCCTTGATGGCGCGCGGCGCCATCGATGTCGGTTTGCGCTGGATTGCGCCGATCGCGACGTTGGAGGCGCCCGCCGCGCGATCCTTCAAAGCCGGCTGCTAGAGGCGGCCGCGGACGCCAATCGCCTTAGGGGGAGCCACGTGGAAAAGACACGCTGTCCCAATTGCAGGTCGTCGGCCTGCTGTCACCCATTTTATGAAGCGCGCGGGGTACCAACCAATAGCTGCTTGTTGGTCGACGACCGACGCCGGGCGCTCGACTTCCCGACAGGCGATGTAATGCTTGCCGTTTGTGGCGAATGTGGTTTCATCTTTAATGCCTCTTGGGACGCCGATCGCACCATTTATTCGGATCAATATGAGGAAACCCAAGGGTTTTCGCCTACATTCAGCGCGTTCAACCGTGCGACCGCCGAGGAATTGATCAGCAGCTACGACATTCGCGGCAAGACGGTGCTGGAAATTGGTTGCGGAAAAGGAGAGTTCTTAAGCCTCATCTGCAAGCTCGGAAGTAATCGCGGCATCGGTTACGATCCGAGCTTTGTGCCTGCCCGACAGCGCTCAGAGCAAGATATACGGTTCGTGCGGGAATATTTCACGGGGGAGACACGCGAGAGCGCCCCCGATCTGCTCTGTTGCAAGATGACACTCGAGCACATCGCGCAGCCCCACCGTTTTCTGGCCTCTGTCCGCACGGTGGCTGATCGTCAGGATTCGGTGATCTTTTTCCAGGTTCCAGATGTCCGCCGCATCCTAAAAGAGGGCGCATTTTGGGATATCTATTACGAGCATTGCTGCTATTTCAGTTCCATTTCGCTCAAGCGCTTGTTTACCGAGACGGGCTTTGCGGTCCGCAGGATTTGGATGGGCTATGATGACCAGTATCTGATGATTATCGCCAGTCCGGCCAATTGCCCAGCTGAAATGCCGGCTCGCGATGAGGACAGTGTCGCCGCCGTGATCCGCTCGTGCGGCGGCTTTGCCGCCGCAACGGTCCGCAGCCGTGCCGCGTGGCTAAGCCGGCTTCGCAAATGGGCCGCCGCCGGGCAGCGTACGGTTCTCTGGGGTTCCGGGTCGAAGGCCGTCGCATTTCTGACGACGCTGGGTTTGCACGACGAGATAGAGCATGTGGTCGACATCAACCCTTATCGTGTCGGCAAGTTTCTACCGGGCTCTGGGCAGAAAATCGTAGAACCGGCATTCCTGCGTGAGTACCGCCCCGATAACGTCGTCATCATGAACCCGATCTACCGTCATGAAATCGGCTGCGAGCTCGCGCGACAGCGCTGCGAGCCCCGCGTATACACGATTGTCGATTTCGCACCGGAGCAGTTGTAACAGAAGAAGCGTCTTGACAGGGGAACCGCGCCAAGGAAAACACGCTCCATGAGGTATGAACTTTATGCAGGCGTTAGCTTTAACTTCTTCTGTCTGTGCCTCAGGCCAACCTACCTGGTGCTTGAGATGCCGCCTGTCCCGATAGACACATGCCTATAGGTAAAAGCACTGTTCAAATCGCCGACGGAAGGAATGAATTTCTACGCAAAACGGGACACGGCAGTGACTGCGGTGTGAGCTTTGGTCCGAGTTGGGCGACCAGGTATACTGGGAAGCGAGTTATCAGCATTATTGGTACCTCTACCGAGAGATTTCCGGTACTGCCATCTACCGAATGCGGGTCGAGCCCCGTGCTGTTTGTGTAAGCTTTGAGGGTCAATGGCGATAAAGGCGCTATGCTCATCGACGGCTGTCCTGGAGATTCTGAATGGGTATCGTAAATTGCCGGTCCTGCGGTGCCGATGATCTGAAGATTATCCTCGATCTTGGATCTCAGCCGATAGCAAATGCACTGCTCGTCGAGGAGGAACTAAGCCGTCCGGAGGCGAGGTATCCGCTAATGCTGGCGTTATGTCCGGCATGTGCGCTCTTACAGGTCACCGAGACGATTCCGGCCGATATCCTTTACCAGCGCGACTACCCATATTTTTCCTCATCCTCGCCTGCGCTCCTGAATCATTCAGCCCAACATGTTGAGGCATTGATCCGCCGATACGAGCTCGGACCGGCCAGTTTCGTCGTAGAGGTTGCCAGCAATGACGGGTACCTGCTTCGCAATTTTGTAGAGCGCGGCATTCCGTGCCTCGGCATCGATCCGGCCGATGGTCCTGTAGCGCAAGCCAATGCCCTTGGCGTGCCAACAATTCACGATTTCTTCGGGTCGCGGTGTGCTGAAGTTCTGGCCGACAAACGCAAGCTCGCAGATGTTGTGATTGCGAACAACGTCATCGCTCACGTCGACAACATTAATGATCTTGTTGCCGGTTTTGCGCGCCTGTTGAAGCCGACTGGCATCGCGATCTGTGAATTTGCCTACGCTCTGGATATGATCGAACGTTGTGAGTTCGATACGATTTACCATGAACACCTGTTCTACCACACGCTGCACGGGCTCACGCCGCTGTTTGGGCGGCATGGACTTTACTTGAACGATGTTGAACGGCTCCCCATCCACGGAGGCTCGTTGCGATTGACTTTAAGCCGAACGCCTGCGCGATCGGACGAGCTGCAGGCGCTGTTTGCGCAAGAAGCAGCGCTTGGCGTTGACGAGATATCGTTCTATAACGATTTCGCCAACCGAGTGAGGGCGGTTCGGGACTCGTTGGCCAAGCTGCTTGTCTCGAAGAGAGACGAAGGAAAGCGGATCGCCTGCTACGGAGCAGCAGCAAAAGGCGCGACGCTGGTAAACTATCTCGATCTCGGTGAGGGGTTCTTCGAATTTGTCGCCGATGCCAACCCCCATAAACAAGGTAAATACATGCCTGGCCAGCGCATCTCAATTCGACATCCGGATCAATTGGTGGCGGAGCAACCGGAGTATGTCCTGTTGCTGGTTTGGAATTTCGCGGGCGAGGTAATGCGGCAACAGGCAGCTTACCGCGAACGCGGCGGCAGCTTTATCATCCCAGTTCCCGAACCCTGTATAGTGCGGCCAGGAACGCCCCTCGACAACACGCAGTTCGCGATATGCTCAACCCGCGCTCCTCCGCCCCCACTGGCAGCGGGGGGCATTGGCACCTCAATGGCGGAGCTAGCCGTGGAAGTGGCCAAATCGCGCACGGTTGACGATGATAGGGCACTACGACCAAGGAGGGCTCCATGACCGGTGTATTTTACGACCCACAGCGGAGCGATGCCGCATGGCGCCAAATGATATACAATGGCGGCATCATTATCTTGTCACCGCCTTCGGAAATGCTTGCATTGGTCGAGCACACTCGCGGCATGATCGAGGATGCGTTCGCTCCGCTCGATCCGCAGCGCGCCCACGAGCAGCTGGCGGTCGAACAATGCGTTGAACTTCTCTCGAAGTTGAAGCCGAGCTATATCCATCATCCCCGTACGAAAGAATTGATACGAGCGGTGCTCAGTTCTTTCGGCTGCTCTCGTGACAAGACTTACCAGGACGTGCCCCGTCTACGCTGTGCTTTTCCAAAAGATTATCTCACGACCGGGATCGCGTACGCCCACCATCCTCATCGCGATACCTGGTATTCCGCCCCGATGTGCCAGTTCAATTGGTGGGCTCCGATCTACGAATTCGTCGCCGAGAATGGCATGGCGTTCCATCCGCGTTACTGGAACCGCGGTGTCAAGAATGGGTCGCGCGACTTCAATTACTACCGATGGAATGCCGAGAGCCGTAAGAATGCCGCGCAACACATAGGCCACGATACTCGCGTCCAGCCGCATGCCGAGGAGCCGCTGGAGCTCGAGCCGGAAATACGCTTCATCGTACCGCCGGGCGGGGTCATCGTTTTCTCCGGAGCGCAGCTACACTCGACCGTGCCGAACACCACGGATGTGGTGCGTTGGAGCATCGACTTTCGCACCGTCAACATTGACGACGTTGCCGGCAAACGCGGCGCGCCGAACACCGATAGCGCCGCGACGGGGACCTCGTTGCGCGATTTCCTGCGGGTCACGGACTTCGCTCCGATTCCCGAGGATATTGTTGCGGCCTATGACGACGGCGTACCGAACGGCGGGGTCGCCGTGTTTAGGCCGGAGGTGACCGGCGCGTCGGCAGATTGACGATGGATTCGGCGCCGCTCCTAAGCATCGGACTCTTCGTGTACAATGGAGAGCGTTTCATCGAGAAGACGTTGCGCTCGATCCTCAACCAGACGTTTACCGACTTTGAAATTATCATCTCCGACAACGCCTCCACCGACCGAACCGGCGACATCGCGCAAACTTACGCCAGACGCGACAGCCGTATCCGCTATTACCTGAGCGAAAAGAACATGGGTGCCGGCTGGAATGTGCGCCGCGTATACGAACTGGGGACGGGCAAGTATTTCAAGCAGGCTGCTGTCGACGACCTGTTAGAACCGGACTTTCTGCAGCGCTGTGTCGAGACCCTGGAAAGCGATCCCGGGTGTGTATTGGCCTATACGAGAACAACGGAGGTCGATGAAAACGGCACGTTTATCGAGAACTATGTCACGCCGATAAACACCGACGACGACGATCCGGTCGCCCGCTTTGGCAAATGGTTGTCGACGGGGGGTCACAATTGCTACCAAATCTTTGGCGTCATGCGAATGTCTGCACTACGCCAGATCCCGCCGCAGGGAAGCTATGTTAATGCCGATGGCGTTTTGTTGGCGCGATTATCGTTGCTCGGGCGGTTTTACGAAGTGCCTGAGTATCTCTTCATCAGCAGGCGTCATAGCGGGCAATCCATGGCGGCCCTTCCGCTCCGCCTGAAACAGCCGCGGCGGTTCCGCCTTACCAGCCTGTGCCCAACCCTGCCGTCTCCCGAGTGGTGGGATCCGACAAAAGTCCGGGCGCTCACATTTCCGGAATTTCGCCGGTTACGGGAATATTTTCTGTCCATCTATCGCTCTCCTCTGAATCCGGGACAGAAGCTACGCTGCTATTCCCTGTTGTTGCCGTGGATCAGATGGAATTCCGTCGGGATGATGAAAGATCTGCTCATAGCCGCTGACCAGGTGCTGTTTAACTTGCAAGTCCCGCGAAAACACGAACAGGGCAGTTTCCCGCACCAAGTGAGCCTGCGTGAAGGAAAACCATCATAGTCCTCAGGGGATTTTCAACCGGCGTTCTTGCCGATTAGAAAAGGATAGGCCGAAATTATCGCGGGCGCTGTAGCGGCTCGTGACCTCCTGCGGCAGCGCGTGTATCCGGCATTCTGCGAAACGTTGGCGGTCGTCGGGCGCCCGCTGTTGCTTTCGAGGGCCGAGGATGTGACGTCGCATACGGCGGCACGCTCGTGCCTGGTGCTGGCGCCGCATCCGGATGATGAAACGCTGGGCTGTGGTGCGACGATTATGCGCAAGCTTGCGACGGGGGCATCGGTTCGAGTCGTCATCGCTACCGATGGTCGGCATTCCCCTCGCCCGAACAAGTTGTCGATCGACGCATTCGTAAAGGTTAGGGAGGAGGAAGCCCGCCGCGCCTGCGCCATTCTGGGTCTCTCGGCCGAGGACATTACGTTTCTACGGTTTGAAGATGGTCGATTGGCCGACGATCGTCGACTGCTGCGCGAACGCCTAGTCGATCTCCTCGAAACGATAAATCCCGAGGAGGTATTCGTGTCATCGATCATCGACAATCATCCCGATCATCGCGTATTGGCCGAGCTCGCACGTGAACTGGCGCAAGTGCGACCCGGCCGTCCGTGCGGACTTTACGAATATCCGATCTGGTTCTGGGATCCGCGCCTCTGGCGCATCAGAGACTTGCTGGAGCTCCGGGTCTGTATAGTTCGAATGGACAAATTTCGCGTTCGCAAGCATGAAGCGCTTGCTGCTTATCGCAGCCAGATCACCAATTTGCCCGGCGCGCGAGATAGGGCGGCGTTGCGGCGGGGTTTTTTGCGGCAGTTTCTAGGACGCGAGGAGACCTTTTTCGAAATCATCAGCCCCGGATAAAATCACCTCCCTATCTCCGGCCACGCAGCGCTGGTCGAAGTAGCGCGGTGGAGAAATATCGATGAATCGCCTCGCGCACCATTTTGCCGCCACGATGAGGTGATATTTAGCGGCCATAGCCGTGAAGCATCCGCGCTTAACCTTTAGCAACACCGAAAGAAACGACCTGCGTAGTGACTTCGGGTTGTGCTGCTTGGGTCTTCACCAGCCAATCGTATACATGGTCCGTATCCGCGAAGGTCTTTCTTGGGGGCAATGAAAATGCGCATTCGTGTCGAAAGTACCTCGCTATTGCCTCAAGTTGTATCGGATCGGGGTGCTTTTTCAAGGAGTTCCAGCCAATCAACAATGTCCCGTTGGGTCGAAGAATCCGGGCGATTGCGGTGATTGCTCGGTTCATGTCATCTTCTTTGTCAACCCCGTCACCGATCACACCGTTGAAGAGAACCACATCGAATGACTCTGGCGGGGAAAGATCGTCGATCTTTGCAATATCACAAACAATGTGATGATTCTTTTCGCCCCAAATCGCCGCCGCCGGCGCAATATCTGTCGTCCAATACTCAATCCCGACATGAGTTAGTCGTTTGCCGTAACGCGCCGTATAGGCCTTGCATCCGACGAAGAGCACGCGTCGCGCTTTCGATGACGCCAGCGCCGGAAGTATCTTTTCTGTCATGTATTGTCGATCGTTGAAGCTACCGCTAAAATCAAAGAGCAACGGCACCACAGTACGGAACAAATACGAATTTCGCACCCGATTCTTAAGGTTCGGGTATCTGTGCAGGAATGATTGTGCCGATATGTAGAGCTGTACCCGCAACATGCCTACAGCCTCGCTTGATACTTCTCTGGCGTAGCGCTACTGTAGCACCGGCGGAGACAATGCGTCAACCCGCGTCCACTCGGCATGTTGGAAGAACGTACAAAACGATCGATTATCCGATAATCTAGGCTCGCGCAAGGTCGATATTGCTTATTGTGGTTATGGTATTCGGCATTTATAAGGTGGGACTGCGATGATACCAAACCATATTTCTGGCTCGTGAGCGCATGGTCCACGCGTCCCGGATTTCAGCGGGTGGCTCAAAGGGAATTTTGTATAGCCATAGAGTAACTGGCATGGCGATCAGCCAATCACCACCCAGATTAAAGATCGCGTTGATTTTTATGCCGGTCAACGAGATTCGGCCGCCGGTCTCTTCGACCACCTACGGTTCTGCCGGCGATTTGGTGATGGACGAAATTGCGCGGCGGCTGGCCCGATCACACGATGTCATCGCCTATTGCGCACGTGGTGAAGACCAGCGGAAGGTCGAGCAATGCGACGGGGTCGAGTATCGGCGCATGTCGACGTCGATCGACCGCTGGTTCTTTTCACGACACCAAAAAATTAAACGGTTGATCGATTTAGTCTACCAGCGAAACGCGCTGCGGCCAATTTTTAATTCTCCATTGTGGTACCGCCAGTTCATCGGTGAGGTCACCGCGGACCCGGTGCTACAGGACTGCGATATCGTTCACATCATGAATCTCTCACAGTTCGTCCCGTTTATCCGCGCCCGGGTGCCGAAAGCGCGGATCGTGCTGCACATGCACTGTCAATGGCTCGAGGAGTTTGACGCGGCGGTAATCGAGCGGCGGATCGACGCTACCGACTTGGTACTCGGCGTCAGCAACTTCATCGCCGCCGGCGTGCAGCGCCGCTTTCCATCCTTCGCACAACGATGCAGCCATATTTACAACGGCGTGGACATCGCACTCTTTGCCAGGCCTGCTGGTGTCCTGCCAAGGCCCAAGCAGCTTCTCTACGTCGGCCGACTCGCTCCTGAAAAGGGTATCCACGTCCTACTGGACGCCTTTCAGACCGTGCTCGCACATCATCCGGACGCGCATCTCGAGCTGATCGGCCAGGAGAGGGTCTTCCCCCTAGAGGCGCTCTTCCCCGGCTGCGAGGATCCGCACCTGCTGGCTATCGAGCCGTATTTTCGGCCCGGCACGTATGCGGAACTTCTGCGCGCCAAAATATCGGAGTTTCCCTCAGGTACTATCTCGTTTTTGAATGATGGCGTGAGATTCAGCGAACTCGCACCGCACTATCACGCCGCTACTATCTTTGCATTCCCCTCGGTATGCGAAGAGTCGTTCGGCATGCCACTGGTTGAAGCAATGGCTTCGGCAACGCCGGTTGTAGCCACGAGAGGCGGCGCGTTCCCGGAAATCATCGAACACGGGCGGACCGGCTTGCTGGTGGAACGCTCTGACGCATCGGCGCTAGCCGACGCAATGCTGCAACTTCTGTCCGACCAGGATCAGCTTGACGCGATGGCGCGCGCGGCCGGCGAGCGCGCGTCCACTATGTTCTCTTGGGACCGAATCGCCGAGGATCTTATTAAGAAGTATGAACGCATCCTCGCATAGGCGCTCACAAGCTCAGGGGTCTACCCCGAGGGCAGCGAGATGAAAATCGCCTTTGTCAATCAGCCGATCGACACCATTCTTCCGCCATACCAGTCTTCCGTAGGGGCATGCACTTACGGCGCGGCATGTTCGCTGGCCAAGCTTTGCGAGGTTGTCGCGTATGGCACAAGCGACCGGCACAAACACGTTCCTGCCGATTACCGTGAGAACAATATCCATTTTCGTTTCTTTCCGGTGCCGCTATCCGATCGGTTCGCGGCTAAGGCTAGGCAGAAATATTCCAAGCTTTTTCCGGCTTCTGCGCCGGCTTCGAGCTCCCGCTGGCTGTTTCGAGCCTTCGGCCGCCAAGTGGCGGAGGACCTCCGTGGGCAGGCTTGTGATGTGATCCATGTCCAGCATTGCGCGCAGTATGTTCCACTGATTCGAGCCCGCAATCCCGGCGCTCGGATAGTTCTGCAGCTACATGCAGAGTGGTTCTCGCAAAACCGGCCGGTGATCCTCGAAAAGCGCCTGCGTCACGTGGATCTGGTGACAACTGTGAGCGAATACATCAGCGAGAAAACCCGCCGGCAATTCCCGATGATTGCCAATCGCTGCCACACGATGCACAACGCGATCGATGCGGCCGAGTTCAGTCGCGAAAGGCGGTACGACTCGGCGCCGCGGCGCGAAAAGCGTATCCTCTATGCGGGCGCAGTTTCGCCGCACAAAGGCGTGCATGTCCTGTTGGATGCCTTCTGCATGGTGGTCGAGGAATATCCAGACGTCCGGTTGGATGTTGTCGGCCTCCAAGCGAGCTATCCTCTGGCTGAGAATTTTGAGCTGCGTGACCGGGAAGTGATTGAAAGCGTATATCCGTTCTACGCCTATGAGTGGCCGGCCCGGTTGAAGGCAAAATTGTCACTGGCGCCCGCCGATGCCGGAACTTATCTCGCCAATTTGAAGCAACGATTGTCGGCGGCGGCGAGCGGAAAGGTTGTGTTTCGCGGCTTTGTCCCGCGACCAGAGCTGATCGATCTTTATTATAACGCCGATGTTTTCGCGTTCGCGCCGATCTGGGACGAAGGGTTCGGGATTCCCCCAATCGAAGCCATGGCTGCCGGGACTCCGGTAGTCGCTACTCGTAGCGGCGCCATTCCGGAGATCGTCAGAGATCAGAGAACCGGGTTTTTGGTCGCAAAAAACGATCCTCGCGCGTTGGCCGACAGCATTCTTAAGCTTCTTCGTGATCAAGAATTGCGACTAATTATGGGGCGCGCAGCCCGCGATTGGGTATACGAGAATTTTACCTGGGACATGGTGACCGAGAGGATGTACCGATGCTACGCAGATCTATGCGGAATCACAAACCAGCGGGCAGATGTTGGAATTTTAAAGGCTTGAGGTACCACAGGGAGGCAGGCTAAAATAGACACTAGCCGAGATTAGGGCATATCGCAGATGATGCGGCCGCTGCCGAAGCGGCGGGACCGAGCGGCTGGCCGCCCTTCGGTGTATGATTGGGAGATGCCATGAGCTTGGCCCTTGATCCGCCCACCTTTGCAAAGCAGACGCTACGGCGGTTGCTCCCTCGCCAAGTCATCGGGCTGCTTCAGCAGGCCGTCGGAATGATCGATTACTTGAGACATCCAGAGCTTGGCGCGGAATGGGGGCCATTCAACGGACAAACCGCCCGGCAAGCGCTGTTTGTCGAGATCGCCACAAACACGAAGCCGCTCGCGCTCATCGAAACCGGCACGTCGCTTGGAGCTACGACCGAATTGATGTCCCAGACCGGGTTGCCGGTCTTTACCATCGAGTTATACCCGCGACACTACGGATTTGCGCGTGCGCGGTTTTGGCGCAAGCGGAACATCAAGTTGCTGCATGACGACAGCCGGACAGGCCTGCGTCGGCTGTTCGATGGGCCGCTGCAGGCTCTGGCCGGCCGCACGCTTTTCTTTTACCTTGATGCTCACGGCCATGTGTTTGGCGATGATTTGCCTCTTGCCGAAGAACTCGACATTGTCTTTCGGCGATGCCCATCGGCTGTCGTCATGATCGACGATTTCGCAGTGCCTAACGATCCCGGGTATGGCTATGACGATTACGGGCCGGGGAGAGCGCTTGTTTTTGACTACATTAAGCCGGCGATAGCGGCGCACCAGCTGCGAGCCTTTTTCCCGTCCACTCCCTCGGTTGCGGATTATCCGTCCACGCCGATGGCTGCCGCAGGCCTGGTTATTCCAGGCAAGCTGCGCCGCGGCTGTGTTGTTCTTGCAAAGGAGGCTGGTCACGCGCCGGCGCTGGCCTGCATACCGCTTCTTCGCGCCGCGACCGAAACGGAACTCAAATCAAGCCATTGATGACTGGGATGTATTTGACCCACGCAAATTCCGATCTAAATGTCTTCAGTTGGCGTGGTTGTTAAGTTGCGAGATTACCTATTCGGGGTGCTCAAATCATTTTTTAAGTCATTGATTCCGCGGCGCCTGCAGCCGCAACTCCGCCCCTATTATTGGAAAGCCGGCGGGCTTATGCGCTGGCGTTGGTCACAAATATGCGCACTGGCAATGGCCACGCAATTCCGGCGGATGCCCGAACGGGCCCGCCACCGTGTTAAATCCGGGGGGCGCCCGCATACTCTGCCTGCCCCACTGATTGTCTCTCTCACCTCCTATCCGCCGCGTTTCGCCACATTGCCGCTCACGCTGAAGAGTCTTTTGCGGCAGAGCGTGCGGGCAGACCGTACGACTTTATGGATCGCTCATGCCGATATGCCCCTGCTTCCCAGGGTGGTCACCGATCTTCAGGCAGCCGGGCTGGAGATCCGCGCAACCGACGATATGAGATCCTATAAAAAGATTATCCCGGCGCTCGACGCTTTTCCCGAGGCCTTTATCTGCACGGCCGATGATGACGTCTACTACTGGCCCACATGGCTGGAAGAGCTGGTGAAAGGGCATCTCGCCGAAGGACCAAAAATGACCGGCCGAGTTGTCACTTGTTATCGTGCGCACGAAATCGCGCGCGACCCGCAAGGCCGCTTTCGGCCCTATAAGCAGTGGACGCAAGACGTCTTCAAACGGGAGAAGTCGACACTCCTGTTTCCCACGGGCATTGGGGGTGTCCTTTATCCACCCGGAATGTTAGCGCATACTGGCGATGATCGCGAGGCCGCTTTTACGCTGTGCCCACATAACGACGATATCTGGCTTTACTGGATCGGCCGCCGCAATGGCGCAACCTATAAAATCGTCAGGCGCCGGCGCGAATTTGTCTTGTGGCGTGGGGCCGAGGATCAAGCGCTTTGGCACAACAACTTCGCATTGGACGGGAATGATGTCCAAATCCGCAAGGTGGCGGAAAGGTACGGATACCCTGGTGGTTAGATCGCCGCCTGCGGGCGGGACGTGCAACTCGCGTTGCATTCCCCTACCCCGAGGAGTTCCCTGATTTTATCAGCAAAGACCCGAGCGGGGTCCGGAGGGACGAGGCGGCGTATTCTCTTCGCGGCGGTGGCGCCGATTTCCGTCGCATCTTCCTTTCGGGCCCAAAATCGCTCGAGCGCGTTGCCCATAGAGCCGACGGATGGCGCTTCGGCCAGAAAGCCGGTCACGCCGTCCTCGATCAGTTCCGCGCCCACCACATCGGTCGCAACCACGGGTCGGCCACACAACATCGCCTCCACTACCGCCAACGGAAGACCCTCTATTCGGGAGGGCATCACCAGGACATGGTTTAGCGACCAGATTTTTTCGACATCCGCCACATGGCCCTCGAACACGATTCGATCGGCGAGCCCAAGGCGCTGTGCCAATCGTTCCAGGCCGCCTCGGTTCTCGCCGTCGCCATATAAATGAAGTCGCCAATTACGTGTCGTCCACGCCGGGCCCGCCAGCACCTCGAACAAGATATCCTGGCCTTTTCCCGGCGGATCCAGCCTGCCGACGCACGCGAACCGCAATTCTCCATCCCGTCCCAGAGGCGGCCACGGCGGCGATGCGCCAAATTCGACATTGAAAGGATTGCGAACAAGTTCTGCATTGCGAGCTCACAGCCGATCTGTTTTTCAGCTATCCGGCGATTTGCATCGGAAACAAAATAGCATCGCAGCGCAGTAGCGAGAGCCGCCCGGTATCTCTCGGCCAAATCGTCAGCTGGCCACCAAAAATACTGATTGCACTGAACGATAATGACAAAGGGCAAGCGCTTAGCCACACACATTTCGAGCAAATCGAGTGGCGGAAACGGTGCCCCGTCGGAGATCACCACAAAGTCCGGAGGTCTCGCCGCAATCAGTCGTTCGACTTCTAGCGTCGTCGGGGTCTTTTGCGGTGCGATCAAGGCACGCCACGCGCGCTTTCGCAGAGGATACGGAATCGGCCGAAACCACACCTCCACGCCCCGGTTGCGCAAATCCAAGATCCGCCGATGGGGTGGGGAATGCCCGGCGTAACTCGCGAAAACAGCCAATCCCTCGGCTGTGAGGTCCAGTGCAGCGCGCGACCAGAGCTCCTCGGCGGCGCCCCAGGGGGTATCGTTCACGCTGGAGACAAAGAGGATGCGCTGATTTGTCATGAACGCACCCGTCCCGGGCTACAGTTTTCCTCGCGCCTTCTTTCTGTGTTGGCGCGCCCGAGCAGTTGCCGCCGCAGCTGTCCAAGGTGCGCGCGAATGGGCTCAGGTATTACTGTCTTAAGCCGCGACCACAGCGCAAGTCGAACCGGAAATTTGGGCATCAGGTTCTCGTTGACGACGTATCGGCGATCGAAAGCATCATAATCCAAGGACGTGGCCGGGACGACCCGTTCCTGCCAACGAGTTCCTGCGAACGCTGGCTGAGCGCCTTCGAAATCCGGGGTAACGTCGCGTTTGGTTGCAACCGTATCCCTCCAATTTGGCGTCACCTCGTGCAGGAACCCAGTGCTCGCCTCCATTGCCGCTCGCCTGGTAAGCAAGCGCCGCTCGATCTGTTCCGGCGAGCGGTATTGATAATGCTTCAGCCAAATGCGCACAGGATAAGCGGGAGCCGTGTGCATCTCTCCCGGGAAGCCGCCATAGTCCTCGCTGCGGGTCCAGATAATGTCATTGCGGTGTCGAAAAAATCGTAGCTCGCCCCAGTTATTAAAATAATATCTCAATCGCTGCTGTACCGGAGTGGCCAGAAATTCTACTGGATTCTTCTGGTACGCAAGCGCGTCCTGGTCAGTAAAATAGTAATTTAGGCTGGCCGACCAAACCGTCTGAAAACGGCTTGGGACTTTGCTGAGGAAGATCCTTGGGTCATCTATGTAGAATTCATCCGCATCCAGCCGGCACCACCAGTCTTGAAGGGTGGCGTTTGATCGAAATGCGTTGAAAATGTCGGCCCGCAGCGCACCGCTGAAGAGCCCGTCTTCTTGCTTGTAGGGGACAATCTGCCGCTCGCGCTTGGCAAGCTTCTGCACCAGTTCCCACGTTCCGTCACTGCTACCGTTGTCGAAAACATAGATGTGATCACACCAATGCAAAGCAGCAGTAAGACATTCCTCGAGGACATCCGTTTCGTTTTTAACGATACACATTCCATGGATTTTCATATTACGGTCCTCGGCCGCCTCCGACCTCCGGTTATCAGTCCCAGTGAATACGCTGGCGGTCATATCTGAGGACTTGGCATGTAGGATCGGGCCCATCGTCGCACGCTGCCCGGCAATAAGCGCTTGGCAACACTTCCCACACAGAAGTAAAGTCTCAAAAGCAAACTGGGCTTGCCCTCCAATCTGTATCGTCGCCATGGTGTTTTACGGCGATATCGGTGATATTCGGATTTTAACGGATACTTCTTATTGGACTGATGCCAACGCCAGTGCCACGGTTTAACTGGTCCAACAAAGTGAACGACAGCTGCGTTCGCAACGAGCTTTCGCGCCTCAGTGTCATCGTAGAAAGTCAAGATCGTCGGATCGATCCATTCAAGATCGGTCCATCGATTCACTTGGACATTCCAGATTGGTGGAAGATTGATCCACCGATTAACTAATAGGGCATTCAGTGCATCTTGATCCCAATAGTTGACCTTGTCCGGATTATTTATTATGAAAGCGATAGCGCGCTCACCGACCGTGTTCCGCCTCCAATAATCCAAGTTGATCAGCATAATTCCGGCATTGAAATATTTGGAGCCCGGAGGTATCTCCACAAAAGGCTTGCTTGGGTCCCAATAAAACTCTTGGACCGCCGCCAGCGCGGAGTCTCGAAGGTCAGTCGTCCATAGTTGGTTCAACGAGCGTCGTACTATTAGGTCAGAATCCAAATACAAAATTTTATCAATATCGATGGGCAGAATCAGCGGAGCCATCAGGCGATAGTAAGTGGCGATTGACATATGGCCGTCCACTCGTAAACCGCTTTGGGACTCTATTTCGTAGCATATAAGTTGAGTCTCAAATTCTTCGACAAAGCCTTTTAAGACCGAGAGGCCATTCGCCCCGCCGGAACCGTGGAAAAGATGAATTCGGCGGACGCGATTGTGACTAAGTAATGAACATAACATCGTAGCCGTATGAGGCACAAAACGTTCGTCGGAGGCGCAGAGTATTTCCATCTCGATCTTACCACCTCAGGGCTGCACGCGGCTAAATTTATCGGGGCATCGGCGAGCAATCAACGCTATGGCGATATACATATCGTGGCCGACTTGATCGGCATCAGTCATGCGGTGTTGGGAGAAGCTCGTATCGCACGCTTCGTGCCGCCGGCGAGCGTTCGTGAACCGCAAAACGCGCGCACCTGACTTCAGCATATAACTGTATAGTCCATCGCCCGTAAATCTTAACCTAGATAGTTCTCGCTCGGCAAGAAACATTGCCGCACGGGGACCGGTGGTGAGCTTCAGTGTTTTATGAATTTCAAAACCCGCGTCCTTTACCACCCTTCGCAGGCCAAAAGTCGTCCATCGCCAATAGTCATCGGGACAGGCATGGTCCTCAAAGAGACCGTGAGTGGTCAACAGTAGATAGCCTCTAGGCTTTAGAACTCGATAACATTCAGCGAGGTACGACGATGGCGAAAGAACGTGTTCCAGTACCTGGGACGATAATACGCAATCGTAACCGGACAACTCGGCAGGCAGGCGCGAGTCAGTGCCATACTGGAAATCTAAGGTTTCGTCTCCGGCCAAGTCGGCACGGTGATAAACGCAGGACCCGAACAGTCGACGGTATGGCGATCCGCCGCAGCCATAATCTAGGACGCGGGTAATGTTATCAGGAATAAGAAATTTTAGCGCTTCGAGCAAGTCTACGAGATGCAAATAGAGTGGATCACCTGGTAAGGGTTCGACCCTTTGCCGTATATATTCAGCGTCGCCAAGCCCAAGCATTTACAGTTCCACTTTGGCTTTCGCATCAATAGCTGTCCAGGTATACTGCTCGTGGTACGCACATACCTCAGGACGCCAGCCCCAAAGGACGTTGCGATCCGACCGCACCACTTCGAACTTACAGATTCCGTCCAGGGTTTCATAAACCTGGGCACCCGGCGGCTCAGAGAGATAGGCGCGTAGATAGAATTGTCCAACGTTAAGACGAAGTTGCGGGAAACGACAACTGATAAAAGAAGATCCGGAATGGGATCCAAACATCAACTCGTAATCAAAAGCGTGCACCACAGGTTGCTGAAATTGATTGATTATCTGGAATGAGAGGCAGGCGCGTGAGATTGGCTGTAGGTGCTCGATCCAAAATCTAACTTCAAGTGGCTCTCCGAACTGTTGCACACCATTGCTCTCCGAGGTCAGTACTTCCACCCGAGCGATATGCGGAGACGTACCCCCCCGCGCGAATGAACGTATGTAGCTGGCCTCCCTTGAACCCTTTGACAAATAGGTCGCGATAGTTTCCGAGACCGGACCGTCGAGCGCAACGGATCCGGTGTCGAGCAACAATGCTCGGTCGGCCATTTCGGCTACCGCAGCTAGGTTATGGCTGACAAACAGCACTGTGCGGCCATCCCGCCGAGAAACTTCGTCCATTTTGCCAAGACATTTCCTCTGAAACTCGACGTCGCCGACCGACAGCACCTCGTCAACTATTAGGATCTCAGGCTCCAGATGCGCTGCCACGGCAAAAGCGAGGCGCACATACATGCCCGAGGAATAGCGCTTGACCGGGGTGTCGAGGAATTTCTCGGTTTCGGCAAACGCGACGATCTCGTCGAATTTTTTGCGGATCTCGATCCGGCTCATCCCCAAGATCGCGCCGTTAAGGTAGATGTTTTCGCGGCCGGTCAATTCGGGGTGAAATCCGGTGCCGACCTCGAGCAGGCTCGCGACACGGCCCCGCAGGATGACCCGCCCGGCGCTCGGTTCGGTGATGCGGCTCAACACTTTGAGAAGAGTGCTTTTGCCGGCGCCGTTACGGCCGATGATCCCAATAACTTCGCCTCTCTGGACCTCAAAACTCACTCCTTTGAGTGCCCAGAATTCCTCGATCCGATCCGTTGAAAAGATCTGGCGGCCGTGAGTGGCGGCAAGCGCCTTGCGCGCAAAGTTACGCGCCACGTCTCCGATCACGTCGCGCAATGCCGTGTAGCGTTTGTAGCTCTGGGCGTCCGGCGTGTGCTCGATAACGTAATGTTTGGACAGATTTTCGACGGCTATAACGGGGTCCGACATGATCATGCCTGCCGGTTGAACTCTAAGGAAATCGGCAAGGGCCTTCCGCAGTTGTTATCAGCTATGACCGCCGCTGGGCCGCAAAACGAAGCCGCGGTATCTGCACTCTACGGCTCTCGCGAGTCAAGCAAGCTTTTCATTGCCGCTTCTGAGTGAGTTAGCGGCAGTTCCCGGCCATGGAGTATCGGCGGCAACTGCGTTAACCACGATCAAAATTGCGTTAACTATGATGGAAATTGTCTCGACCACGATGGTACTATAACGTCCGGCAACTGGATGGGCTGCACTTGATGGGCTGCACTTGGTCACAGACGTGCCAGCGACCGCTCAAGGAACAGCAAGACGTACACCCCCGGCGTCACCCTCAATGACACACTCAGATGTTAATAACAGTTGGCATTTGCACCTTTAACCGGGCGGAATCGTTGCGTGGGACCCTTGACTCGCTCGGCGCGATGCGGGTCCCGAACGATCTCGCCTGGGAAATCGTGATTGTTAACAATAACTGCACCGATTTCACCGACGATCTCATCAGCCAATATGTTGGCCGGCTCCCGGTGCGGCGGGAGTTTGAACCCGCACCTGGGAAATCGAATGCATTGAACCGTGTCATAGATGTTGCAAAAGGAGAGTATATAGTCTGGACGGATGATGACGTCTTGGTTGATATCGGCTGGCTGACGGCCTATGCGGAGGCGTTCCGGCGCTGGCCCGATGCGGCGGTGTTTGGCGGTCGCATTATGCCGCGATACCAAGCCCCCGTAGCGAAATGGGTACCAAAGAGCCAAGCGGTGCTCGATGGGCCATACGCGATCCGCGATTTCGGCGACCAGCCCTACCCGCTCTCGGCGGCAGACGAGGATCATTTCCCTTTCGGGGCCAATTGGGCCGTTCGGGCTGTCGAGCAACGCGCTTTCCGGTACGATCCCGAACTCGGGCCGATGCCAACCAGGATCCGAGTCCAGGAGGACACAGACGTTATCCGTCGGCTTCTCCGATCGGGGGCCACCGGTTACTGGATCCCGAATGCGATTGCGCACCACTGCATCGGACACGAGCGGCAGACCATCCGCTACATCGCAGCCTACTATGAGGGATTTGGCGAAACCTGGGCGTTTCGTAACGCCTCCATTACCACGTTGGCACCCTTTTTGTTTGGCATCCCGCGGCGGATATGGCCGCGACTGCTGATGTGGTGGGTACTTTACCGGTGTTCCCGTTTCATACTTCCCGCGCCTGTTTGGGTTCAGTATCTAAAGGCTTATTCCTACAACAAGGGAATGTTACGATTTTGGCAACAAACGCGTGATCTTACACTAAAGACGGTAGGTCCCGAGCCGCGCGTTTGATCAAGAATATTTGCGGTCGTGACCCTTGGGATTTTGTTGCCGATGGTGCATCATCATGGCATGGTAGAGCGCGCGGCCGAAATCGGCCCAGTCGAAGCGCCTGCGGCACCTCGTATCGGCGGCGCCTGCAAGTTGTCTTGATCCGCCTCTCGACTGCCCGCATACTCTAGTTTCCGAGCGTAAATGCGCGGCTCTCGGAATTTCCTCAGAATTGAGCTCCCAGGCTAATCAAGCAAATATGAAACGCGAGAGCAGTGCGCAGGTCGATAACACAACGGTGCTTTTTTGCGAGACATAGCGGGACGCATGATTGCAGATAGCCCTCAACGGCCATGGGTTCGCTATGATGGGATAATTGGCTGTGTGGTTATAGGAAGTCTAGGCATTTTACTACTGGATACCTTGACACTCCTGTATGCTGTATATTATTCAGATGATATTAATGTGCTGTATCCGGTTGCCATCCACAACCTCGCAGGACACATCGGAAGCCCAGATCGGCCTCCGGGAAACCCGGTTCGGCCGCTGGAATATTTAATTGTACTCGCTGCCAACAATCTATACCTGCCGCTTTGGCTTGCGGCATCGCTTCTCTGTTTGGTAGGAGCAACCGTCTTATCGGCTTTGGCTTGCGAGCGGCTGTTCGACCGGCAACTGACCAAGGCAGGGTGGTGGGTACTCGGAGTGGCTAATCCGCTCCTTTTTTATGTCTGCAGCCAACCGGACGCTGTATCGCAAGCTCTTTCAAACCTCTTGTTCGGCGGAGCGATCCTTGCGTTTATTTCTGTATTGAATCGCCCATGGGACCAGCCGGTTCGCGATGGACACGCGGACCGAATACCCGCGTTCCTCAATCTCATAGCAGCCGCGCTATTCTTTACGAAGGAGACAGCCGTCGCCGCCGCAACTCTTTTACCAGCCGCTAGCGCCGGAGTGATGCGCTTTCGGACGAGGCGCTTCTCGCGTCTCTTCCTCTTTTCTTTACTTCTCCCTGTTGCCGCCGCCAGCGGCTGGATCTTGCTTAAGCTGGAATTCCCATTGATATTGCTGAGTGATGGAGGTCGCTACGGTCTGAAGCTCGACCCGTTTACCTGGGGTAGAAACTTGGTAGTTACCCTGGCCTTTCCCATAACTCCCCTGCCCAGCAGCTTTATAGCATTCGACTTATTGAGGCCGCTCTGGATCCTGGTTGCGGTAGGATCCGTTATTGTGTTTTTGGGGGTGCTAACGCGAACAGCCCTGAACCGCCCGAGAATCATTCTATCACTCCTGGTCATTGCTGCTTCCTGTGCGCCAATGATACTAGTGTATTCTTCAGAACTCTATTCCACGATGATAGCGCCATTTGCGGTGTCGATCCTGATTATTTTCGGCATGTCGAAGGTGCCTCGGCTTACTATCGCCTACGGTCTGCTGCTTTACGGTGCCTCTCTGTCAAATGGTATTGTCTACTGCTTGGGGCCTGATTTTAACATCTTTGGCCTAAGACATCTCCCTTATTCCATCTACGGGGAGGGATATCAATTTTATCCGATCTGCCCCATCGGAACGACCGCTCATGTGGGTTGGGATGAAAGCGCTGCCAGCGATGTACTTTATCATCGCGGGGTTAAAGGAAGGATCACCTGTGCGCAATAACCGATTTCAAAGTGAACGCGCGGACCCGCGGAGCCAAACTCGTCATTGCCGCAAATTTCGTGCTCTTGTGAGCTGAGTCAGTGAGACATTTGACGGTTTCGGCAAGCTTTCAGGATGGCCCGCGCCGCTCTTCGTCATTGCAGTACTTTTGTTGACTGGCAGCTTCCCACATTGCACTACAAAGCATTTGGCCGCGGTCGTTCCAATCAAAGCCGGCACTGCATTTCTCGTACGCGGCCGATTGCAGGAGATTGAGCCGCTCGATATCGTCGATCGCGGCAGAGACGCCTCGCGCGAGCTCCCGCATGGACGCAAAGGACAAGTAGTCCAAGCCCGCGATCAGCGGCAAGCCAGCAATGCTGCCTTTTATCGCCGCAATAGGCACTCGGTTGAAGATATAGTCGAGTGTCTTGAGCTTGAAGCCGCCGCCGGTTCGCTCAGCGACAACACCAATTCTGATGCTACGAAAAATCGGCCCCAGATCCTCGACGAAACCCAGGAAGCGGATGGCGCGAAAATGATCGTTGGCCCGCAAATGATTCGCGACATTGCCAACCACCCAGAGCTCGATCTGGCGTTCGTGGAATAGTTCGTCGGCGGCTGCCGTGAATTCAATCAAGTTCATCTGCTTCGCCAGCCAGTGGCCGCTACCGAGGATCAACGCTCTGCGCGGGGTCGCGTCGGTGATCTCGCGGCACGCGACGTGCCGGCCGGCGTATCCGGGGGTCAGCAGGATCATCTTTTCGAGATTGCCAAAGCTTCGAAGATCTTCATTGGTGATGGCCGAAACCAGGTTCGATTGCCGAATGAGTTTTTTCTCCAGACGATCCGCCTTTGCCGCATCAATGCTCAAGGCAATCTTGCGAACAATGCTTCCGCAGAAGTTTCGGGCCATACTCCGTCTTACCTCTGCTTCGCCTTGGTGGGCAACAAAGACCGAGACGGCACCGGGTCTTCGGCGCTGGTAAGCCTGGACCGCAGGCCAAGCCCATCCCATTCCGAGATGGTCGACGACGATCGTATCCCAATCCCGAGCCATTTGCAGGCGGAGCGCGCGACGGAACGGCGCGGTATTGTACTGGGTCGCAACATTCGGGAGATGGCTGAACAGGCTCCGCACCGCCGCGCGTCTGCCGATTTCCCGACCGCTCTCCCATGGTATGATGATCCATTCGATCACGTCGGCATTGGCGCGTTGGGCGCGATCGCTGATACGGCGCATTGTCAAAACCGTCACTCGCACGCCGGCGCGGCTAAGGCTCCTCAAGAGATGGAGGCTGTAAATCAAATCTCCCGCGTCAGGCTGCACCGGATCCATCCGGGTGAGCCAAAGACACCGCAGCGGGTTGTTGCGTCCGATCTCGGTAAAGTCACGCATTCTTACGAATGTTGGCGCCGGCAAGGCGGCGCGAGAATCATTCTCTGGGCCTATCATGCGGCTCACATTCATTCAACAGACCAATTGCCGTCCAAATACGATAATAACGCGCTGTCGCACAACCGGAAACCTCAGCTCCACCTAGCGGATTACCGTAAATGCGTGATCTCCCCGAGCTAAAATCGTACGCGTAGCGGTGCTGGGTCGCCTGCCGAGCATAGTTGATGTGATCCAGCGGGGTTTACACCATTCAGGCCGCGAGCGCTCGGTTTGCAACGCTGAAGCCATCTGCTGTCGCCTACACTGTTGGCGACGATCCTTTACGGCAAGTTTGGTGAGCACCAGCCCTTCAATCGGTAGTGCCGGTTTTGGGGATCTCTGCAAATGCCCGTCGCCGGCCCGGCCCGATCACCGAGGCGGCCGCCGGCTGGAGCCATGGCCAGCGCAAATTTTTCATGCTGGCCCATCTCCGCAAATCGCCGCTCGCCGTCGAGCAGCGGCGCGCGGCTCGTTCAGGGACAGATCCAAACGCTTATCGGCGAGCTCGAGGGATGGATGCACGCCGAACGCTTCCGGCTGTCACGTCACGCCGACATCGCCAAATTTCCCCCGCCGCTTGAGAGAAGAATGGATGGCGGATGTCATGCGCAACGCCACATTTCCCTCCGCGCCCGGTTCTACTCCTTATTATCCCTTTGGAATTACAAATAAACCCTGATCACCAGCGTTATATTTGCTACGCATCATTGTGATCAAACTATTATTGAGGGATGCCGCAAGTCCAAACATTTTCATGTTTCTGTGCAGTTTACCTACGGCATCGAGCTCGGATTGACGCGTCCCCGACAAAGCGTGCCGAGGCAGTCATATCAAACACCAATCCGCCTGACCTCAGCGTCGTCCGATCACCCAACCGCATTTGACGGTAGGTTAGCAAATCGGCGGAAAAGCTCTTCAAATCGGGCAGCGATGTCATCGATATTGAAGTTTGCGCGGGCATAGGCCAAGCCGGCGGCGCCGAGTCGTTTGCGACGGTCGCCATCCTCGATCAGGGATCTGGCCAATCGTCGAAGGTCGGCCGAGTTTTTGGGCTCGACAATCAGCCCGGCGCGAGCCGCTGTGATCGTGCGAGCCGCCAAATTATCCGCAGGGATGGCCGCCAGAATTGGCCTTCCTGCGGTCATGTAGGCGAGAACTTTGGACGGGACGGAATATTTTGCCGCAGTCGGTTCAAGGATGGCTACCAGCACGTCAGCCGTTGCTAACGCTTTATGGTAGTTTTCTGCCGACTGGAACGGCAGCAATACTAATTGCGGGAATTCGCGGCTCCTCGACGACAGCCATTCAGCGCCGTAACCTTCTGAAATCACGACGATGCGAACGTCATCCTCGCGACGAAATTCCTTCGCGAGCTCCAGGAACAGCTGCGGATTGTGCTTGAAGCCAAGGGCGCCCGAGTACAGTAAAACGCGTCTGCCCACGAGCCCATGCTGCGCCGCCCAGTCATTGTCTTTGGGGGGCAGCGGGTCTGGCCGTACTACGCCCCAGTTCTCGATCACCGCAATGCGAGCTGGATCGACCCCCCATTCGACCGCGAGGTCGCGAAAATCCTCCGAGATCGCGATGATCCCGTTGCTCTGCCGCGCCACTCTGTGCTCGAGCAGAGCGTAACCGGCTGCGACCGAGGCGCCGATAACCGGCACCTTCGAGAGCACCGATTTGACGCCGATCGAATAGACATCTTCCAGCCAGAAGAGGAATGGCGTTCCGGAAGCTCGACACGTCTTCTGTATGGCCGCCTGGATCGCAATAGGGCTGTTGCCCGAAATGACCAGGTCAGGACGGCGGCGGGCGATTACCGACGAGACCCGAGCACCGTAGACGCGTTCCTGCAGAAACCGTTTGACGAGCTGCCATTTCGCAAATTCCGCACCGAGTTCGACGGGAACGACGATTACGTTGTCGTCGGGGGTGAAGCACAGCGACGTCCGGGATGGCGTCGATGCGGATGGGCAATAAAGGTACCTGACCTCGTGCCCGCGGGACGCCAAAGCTTTGGCCAGCTCTTGTCGGTGGGTATAGGCTCCCATCTCATGCAGAATGAGATTCATCGAATGCAGCAGCCGATTATGCCCGGTCGGGAAGGCGCGGCGATCGCAGTGAGCTAAAAGCCCCGAGAAGCGCCTTGATCGGTTGCGGACGCGAGATCGCTGCAAAACGCCATAGAATAAGATTGCGGCGGCAATACGACGGCGTCAGCGCACAGGCGATAATCCAAACCAGCAATATGGCTCGATCACGCAACCGCATTTGCGAGTAGGTAATTGCCGCGCAGACGAATCGGCACGCGATGCCTATGACCGTATCGTCTCGGAAGGGGTGTCCGGACGGCTCGACCAGTCGGGAGGCGAGACGATACTGCAGATGGTTGAAGCTGCGGCTCAATGGATCAGCGGCGACAGGCAGCTGCAGCCGCGCCGCCGCGGTCCTAAACAACTGCGCCAATTCGATATCTTGCTCCAGTCGGCTTCGCAACTTGGCTGCGTCCAGAGACCGGAGCGCCATCGCGTTGGTTGCGTGGATCCGATAGCGGGCAAGCGGCCGTCGGATGGTCAATATATCGCCCATCATCGGTGCGAGCGTCAGCAGCACGGCGTCCGACTGAGGGATTGTCGCCGGAGCCAACGCAAATGCATCTCGCACGAAATCCCGCGGGTAAGCGTTGCCCGATCCTGGCGGCGTTGCGTACGTCATGGTGCGCAAAAATATTCTGCGCAGCTTTTCGCTATCATCGTCTCGTGGAAATTGTGGGATCGCAGTTCCCAGTTGAGCACCGGCCGCATCAATCAGGCTCATCCGGTACTGAACTTTGGAAACACCCGGCCGCCACACCTTAGCGACCTCCCGCATGACCTCAGGCTCTAGCAGATCGTCAGCGTCGAGGAAGATAATCATATCCCCGCAGCTCTGTGCGAAGCCGAAAATGTGAGCGCCCAATTGACCCGATTTTGGCCTCAAATACGCCGCCGCTTTCCCTTGGAAGCTGTTTATCACGCTTCTCGAGTTCATCAGAGGAGCCATCATCTACAATGATCACCTCCTTGTCCGGCCAATCGACTGCGAGCGCGCTTTCAATCGCAGCGCCGACGAACGACCGGTAATTATGATTCGCAATGACCACTGAAAGTTTCATTCCCCGCCTCCAATTGATGGCCCCTTCGACATCTCGTTCAATTCTCAAATGACACGACGGGAACCAACGTTTTTTGCACAAATGTCACCGCAGCCGAACCGAGCATTCCGGAGCAAAACCACAATGACATCCCAACCCTCGCCGGACGAAATCGGTTTGAACGCACCCCGCAAGTCCGCAATTTTTCCGAAGGTTATCGACTGCTCCGTGGTCAGCCTGCCTTCCATCCGGCAACGACGGCAGGCAGATACTGGCTCGATCGATCGATGCGAGCAGGCCGAGGCTCGGGTTCGCTCAAGGTGCAGAGGACGACCATGATTGTCAACAGGGAGGTATTGAGCAAGTGATTACCAGTGAACAGGTAGTGGTAAACAAGTCCGATAATCACGGGCTTTGGACACCGCGATCTTCGAAAACATGATAGGCAAAAAATCATAAAGACGAGCACGCCAACAAGCCCGTACTCGAGAAACAGCTTGAACCAGGTATCGCTAGATGTAGCGTAAAACGCGGCAGGAACGAAGCCGTACCCTGGACCGTTACCAAGCAGAATCTCCGGCAGAGAGGCCGTGCCGAAGTAGTCCGCGGCCATCCAAAAAGGTGAGACAAACCGCATAAAAGCGCTCGCATGAGTATCACCAAATTCGCCCACGCGCGAAGTGAAAGCAGACAGTTGAATAATTCCCGTCGCAAATAACCCGACGGCAAAAAGGCTGACCACCAGAGCTGGCAGCTGGGCCCTCCTATTGGAGAATACCGCAAATGGAAGCGCAAGAATAAGTATCGAGACACCGGTCCCGCTGTAGGCAAGAAGCAAGCCCAGCGTGAGCACGATCAGATATCGCGGACGACGAAATACCAGGATCTCGATGACGATCGCGAGGGCCGCTATTTGCGACATCGTCGAAGGCTCCGTCAAAAAGATGCCGTTGCTCTTGATCAGCGAAGATGCTCCAATAGCTCCTATTGTGTTCCATTGTCCGCTATAAAAGAAATCGGGAATGATCCCAAAAAACATAATAAGCTGTCTGCCATTGATTACGAACTGGGCGCCGAATTGAAATATTGCAAAGCAGGAAAGAATCAACACGAGCAATTGAAAGCATCGAAGGGTACTCTTGTATTGACCTGGGGTGGAAGAATGGCTGAACATGAACAGCGAATATGACAGCACGAACAACCCATACGAAGTCATGCTGGTGAAGTTCAAGAGCAGAGACAAGCCGGTTGCGACCAGCATGACGAGAAAACACAGCAGCCGGTCGTAGTTAATAAATACCCGACCGACGGCGAACTGGTGGGCAAAAATCAATGCGGCGAAAATAAAATCGATCGGCAAAAACGCCTTGCCAAACGGTAAGCTGAAACGCTGCAGAAATAACGAAGACAGAAGCAAGGCAAGGTCAATCCGCATTGCGGAGTTATTGGATTTAATTGAGGGCCGAATGGAGGCCGCACCCGTTTCGGCGACCGCGCGTCGGCCTGTTCCATACTGGGTTACATTATTCACGGTACCGATCGTATAACCTTTCGATGTCCGATCCGGTTGACGCCGGGCGCTCGCGTTGCCTATCGTCACGTTTTGGCTCGGGCCTGTTCGTCCCGAAATGGGCATCCTGCCTGGCAGCCGCGACGGGCAATGACGCCGGTGTAGCGGGCTCACGGTATTTAGATTCAACCTTATAGAGCCCCTTGTCCGTATAGACTTGGGTGTGATCGCGGTAGCCGCGCCTTCGCTGCGATTTCAGGTCGATGTCGTTCAAGATCACCGCAACCATGGAGATGCTGGCGCTGCGCAGGACATCCAGCGCGAATTGCACGAACTGGCGTTCGGTGCGACCCCAGCGGATGATCAGCACTATGTGGTCCGCTGCCGGCGCTAAACGGATGGTTTCGGCAAGACCGACGAGGGGTGGCAAGTCGATGATCACTAACGCGTACCGTTGCTTCAGGTAATCGATAAATTCAAAAAACCGTCTGAGGTCCCGAGTTCGACCAAGCGATATCGCTGGGAGCGCCCGGCACAAAGTGAACGCCCGACGGCCCTTCTATGACGATCGCGTCGTCGGCTGCGCAGCGGCCGTCAAGAAAATCCCTCAACGTGCAGGAAAAATCTTAATTCATGAGCCGGGAGACGCCAGAGCGACGCAGATCCGCATCGACAAGGACGACACTCTCGCCGGCCAGCGCTGCCGTCCGCGCCAGGGCAAGAGAATGGACGGATTTACCCTCACCGCTGGCCGCAGAAGTGATACCGAGGGCGATACCCGGCCCGCGTGCGCTAACGACAACGGACTTCGGATGCGCAACGGCGAAATGAATTTTGGCCCAGGACACACGAAAAGCCTCGGCGAACGCAGACCTATTGTCCTTCACAATGATATCTGCAGGCGATTTCCGGTGACGGCCGACTGCTCGCGGCGTGGCGCTGACGGCGACCGATCCAATATGCTCCTGCACCTGAGCGCTGGTGCGGAACCGTTTATCACGCAATTCGAGAAGCAAGGAAAGTAGACTGCCAAGAGAAAATCCAACGAAACCGCCGGCGCCGGCAAGTATTTTCTCCCTTGGCGACGTCTTCGCGGCGGAAGCGTTGGCGTGTGAGGCGATCGTCGAATTGGGTGTGACGAACGCCGGATTGGCTGCCGTTTCGGCCACCCTCTTTTCGAGGTTAACGAGTAGCGACCTGATCGATTCAGCCTTGCCTTGCAGTTGCTGAAGCCCGGCATCCGAGTTATTTAGCTCCTTCGTCAGTTCCGTGATGCTCTGCTGCAGCGACTGCTCGCGCGCACGGGATCTTTCGACCAGTTGCAGCGCGGCGGCGCGGTCGCGCCCGATCTGGCGAGAGATTTGGCCTCGCAGACTTTGTAGCGAAGCACGGACGCGCTGGAGCTCCGGATATTCGTCGCCATGGTATCTGCCAAGATCGGCCTCGCGTGCCGTAAGTTGCGCCTCCTGGCTGCGCAATCCGCCCATGGTTCCCGAATTGACAACTTCGGGTAGGGTATCAGTCCCATCGCTCGCGGTAATCCTGGCGGCTCGCGCCTGGTTCTCAGCGAGATCGGCTTGAGCGGTGATCAACTGGCTATTTAGCGCAGTCAGCTGCGCCGACACGCCGGCGCTGTCCTTGGCGGCGCCGGTAAGATGGTGTTCGACGCGGTAGCGCGTAATACCGGCCTCGGCCGTTTGCAGCTGCTGCCGCAGCTCGGTTACCTGCGAGCTCAGCGCGGAGTTGGCGCGCTCGGCCGCCTCCACCTTGGCCTGAACGTCAAGGTTCCGATAGCTATCCATTTGCGCATTCACAATCGCGGCGGCCCGCTCGGGTGTCCAGGCCAGGTAGGTCACGTGTATCGTATTCGAGTGCCCGTCGTTGATCGCGCTCAGATAGCCCGAATATGCGCTGACCGCCCCGTCGATTTCCTCCTGTGTCGGCGGCTTGGCATTGTTAGGTTGGGGATGCACAATGGGCTGGGCGTCGGAACTATCTCCCGCGCCACTGTTAGCCCCCCACATATCGCGTATCCCGCGCCATGTCTCGCCGACACGCGTCTTTACCGTTTGCCAAGACCAACCTTTGGGATAGTCCATCTTCTGAAATTCTGGCGCTTCCCACAATCTGAACTGACGCACCACGGGCTCGCTTACCGATCGCGATAGCAGGATATCGACCTCGCTCTGGATGACGGAAATGTCGGCAGTGGGGTCGGGGAGTTCTTGCAGCTCGGCGAGGCGTTGTGGCCGCGCGTGAATGACGAGGACCCCTTCCGCCTGATACCATGCCGGCAGCCCGAGCCCGATCAACGCGCCTACAACACATAGCGACAGAGTAAATGCGATAACGATGACCAAATGCCGGCGGATGCTCGACAGCAATGCACGCGCCGACAAACCATCCGCGGCAGGCTGACTGAGTTCACCAGCTAATAATCCATCGCCCATCATCACCTCAGTCCCGTTTGCATGCCCAGTGTGATCATACTGCATTGGCTCGTGAGAGCACCGCGAACACCGTTCGCCCCAGTATTACAAGATCGAAGCTAAGCGACCAATTTTCGACGTAATATAAGTCATGCTCAACTCGCCGGCGGATCTGCTCGATCGTCTTTGTCTCGCCTCGCCATCCATTTACCTGCGCCCAGCCGGTGATGCCGGGTTTGACGCGGTGGCGGATCGGATAGTCGCTGATCGCACGCGCATATGCAACCCCGGCGGCGCTCGCCGCCAGGGCATGAGGGCGCGGACCGACCAGCGACATCTCGCCCTTCAGCACATTAATGAGTTGCGGCAACTCGTCCAAGCTCGTCATACGGAGAAACCGGCCAACGCGGGTGATCCGAGGGTCTCCGGCCCGCGTGAGCTGATGGCCAAGCGGATCGGTTTGCTCCGCGTACATTGAGCGGAATTTGAGCAGATCGAACGGGAGATTGTTGGCGCCTAATCGCTTTTGCCTGAACAGCGCCGGGCCTCGACTGTCCAGTTTGACAGCCACCGCAATCGCCAACATCAGAGGAAGCGTGATCAGCAGACAAATGGCCGCGATAACGACGTCTTCGATGCGTTTGACGAGAGCGGCGACCTCGTCCAGCGGCTTATCCATGACCCGAAATGTACCAATGTCGCCGTATTGGCGACTATCCAGTACTCGGAAATTCTCATACCCGTTAGGAGCGAGGACTCTGAGCGACACCGGGAAAGGATGGAAGCGCCGCGACAATTCCAGGATTCGATGAGATGCGTGTGGCGGGATTGCGATCACGACTTCGTCAATGCGTCCTCTGCAGAGCAGTTCATAGAGTGCTGTTAGCTGCTCCACTCTCATGCTGCTGCCGAACCCGCTTTTAACCAAGCGCGATTGACGCTCATCAAATATTCCGACGAGCCGGGTGCCCGAGCCCTCCTCGCCGAGTCTTGCAGCTAGCTGCTGGCCGACTTTGCTCGCTCCGAGGATCGCAACATTTTTCGTCAATTGACCCCTTTGTCTCAGCCTCTGTGCAGCTGATCCTGTTAACAGGCGAAACCCGCACAATGCGATCGAACTTGTAAAGCTCCACGTTGCCAGCCATAGGCGCGATACATTATCTGAGACTTTGAAAATAAACAATACAGCGGTAAGCATTAGCATGGCGATTGCTACGCATTTGATAGTAGCTGTCAATATCTCCAACCGACTAAATTCGTAAACATCATACACTCCGGAACTCGCTGCTATCACCATTAGGACAATAATTGTCCCAATAGTACAGGCAATGTAAGCAAAGTAGTATATATATACAGCTTCGTCGCGTGCATAGGTAACGAGGTTAAGTGATAAATATGATAGTGTGGTCAGGAGAAGGCCATCGCCGACCATCTGTGCGATGGCGATCGTTGTCCGACTGTATGGATTGAAACGGAAGCTACTCAAAATTTTGCGATTGCGTCCCGCGGTAGGAATTTCGCCAGCGGTCATCTCGCCTCCAGCAGCTTGCTTCTACTGCCTAGAGGGGTCGGCAGAAAGGAAGTTAGTGTGACCATCGTCAGCAGCAAAAAGCGGGCCAATCCGCCAAAAGCCCATCCGTTCACACTACACCCGGCGACCTTCGAGGAATGGGACTTGTCGGAACCGAATTGGTCGACCTGAGGACCCGGCAGAAGATGCTGCGCGTCGCATGCAATGCCAAAGCAATCATTCCGTCTCCGTCCCCACCGCCACCCCGACCCCAACGATTTTGGCGGTTGCCGCAGACAGGTGAACGCCTGGGCTGGAAATTGTTTCATCAGTGAGGATCAAAATTAAATCGAGGGAAGCGGGTTCCGCCCTGCTTCGACCACCGACAGAGAGTCGAGACGACAGGCTCGCGGCGGATTCCGCCTGCTTCTTATTCTCGAAGACACCCTCGCCGTTTTGGCTAATTTATAGCCGTGTGGTTGAAGCGAAAACAGCATAATCATCGCACCAAGGCTCGACCGCAAATATAACTGTTCGTGCCATTAACGGTAACACAGTGTCAACTGGGAAAACAAGTTAAAAATTTAAGGTAAATTTATTAAAGCACCTCGACTAGCTCATCGGAAACGCCCACCGTATCTGGCTCAAGACGCCGTGCTGCCCGCACCTTGAACTCTGCGCTGTGCTGCTTCCTCTTTACGCCCACGTCTCATGCCTCTTTGGACCGGTCGGCGCTTAGCTTATTCGACTGTTCAGAAAACCGGAGCCGCCTCAGCGCGCGCTGAGGTGGACCGATTTG
The DNA here is from genome assembly GCA_963700195.1 of uncultured Alphaproteobacteria bacterium. Classification (GTDB taxonomy): domain Bacteria; phylum Pseudomonadota; class Alphaproteobacteria; order ATCC43930; family CGMCC-115725; genus AP-15. The sequence goes on along the minus strand of CAVOWQ010000009.1, from coordinate 185,280 downwards.
TGAGACAGTCGGCGTCGCTTGTTAAGGTGTAGCCCGCTTGGTTTCGATGTCGGCTCCGATCGTCGTCATCGCAGTAGCTGGTGCAATGGCTCTTTTTTCACTTCATCAATATTAAGTCCTTTATCGGCTGTGGGGCCTGTGGGTATGTGGGCGAAGGCGAGCATTTCCCCGCTTCCGAGCTTGCTAGGGAAGCGGGGAAGCGCAGTGGTCGGCGAAGCCGATCGTCCACACATCCATAGGCTCTCTTCGTAGATTTGCGTCGGCGTGCGGTAAACCCAGGCTCTGGTGCTGGCGCTCCTCATTGTAGAAGCCGAGCCAGGCGCCAATCCCGGAATTACGGTGACGGCTACTTGATGCCTGTAAGCCGGGGTTGCGCGGAGCGAGAGGTCGGCTGACATTGTATTGGATGCAAGAACGTCGCGCCGCTGCGAGCGCTCGCCCATAATGTCCGTGGAACGGGGGCTGTGCCGACGAGAGCGGTTCCAACTGCCGAAACCCAAAGCGAAAAGTTTGACAGTTTACGGCTTGAACGGCTGATTCGGCACGCATCCGGAACGACGGAAGGCAATTGTGATCAGAATAATGATACAATAGTACTTTATTAAATAGACAAATAGCAACTTTGTATGATAGCATTGCGCGCATGCATATCTCGCCAGATGAGGCGGTGAAACTGATTCTGATTTTGGCGGTAGCGCCGCGCTCACGCTTCTTTGGCTGCTTCGCACGAAAGCAATGGAAGAAGCAGCAGAACGCTGGGGGCGCTTCGATGAGCTATGGGCGACCGAGGATATCTCCGGGAGTGATGTCTTTGGCTGTTATTTCGCTGTAAGAGCAGCCAGGACACACGATGCGTCGTCTGACACCGCCCGCTGGATTTGTGCTTCTCACGAATGCGCCTCGGCTGCGCTGGTGTCGTTGACCCGATCCGGCTATACTCAACCGTCGCTTGCAAGACGGTAGGGGTATGGTCGCGAAGGTGCGGACGGTTGCGTTTCACGGGGTCGAGGTCATCGAGGTCGAGACCCAGGTGACGATCGCCTCCGGGTTGCCGGCCTTTACCGTCGTCGGATTGCCGGACAAGGCGGTCGCCGAGTTGCGCGAACGGGTCCGCGCGGCGCTCGCCTCGCTGGGATTGGGGCTGCCGCCGCGGCGGATCACCGTCAACCTCGCTCCCGCCGACGTGCTCAAGGAGGGCAGTCATTTCGACCTGCCGATCGCGCTGGCTCTGCTGGCGGCGATGGACGCGCTGCCGGCGGACGAGCTCGGCGGCTACATGGCGCTCGGCGAGGTGGCGCTCGACGGCTCATTGACGAGCGTTGCCGGCGTGCTGCTCGCGGCATTGGCGGCGGCGAGCCGGGGCTGCGGCGTCATCTGCCCGGCGGAATGCGGCGGCGAGGCGGCCTGGGCGGGCGAAGTGGAGGTCATCGCGGCGCCGAGCCTCTTAGCGATCGTCAATCATTTCAAGGGCACCCAGCTGTTGCCGCCGCCCGAGCCGCGGCTCGCGCCGTCGCGCTCGGCCGGGCTCGACCTCGCCGATGTTAAGGGCCAGGAGAGCGCCAAGCGCGCCCTCGAAATCGCCGCCGCGGGCGGGCATAATTTGCTAATGGTCGGCCCGCCGGGGGCCGGCAAGTCGATGCTGGCGGCGCGTCTGCCCAGCATCCTGCCGCCGCTCGAACCGGCCGAGGCGCTGGAGCTGGGCATGATCCAGTCGGTGGCGGGCGGATTGCGCAGCGGCGGGTTGTCGCGCGAGCGGCCGTTCCGCGACCCGCATCATTCGGCCTCGCTCGCGGCCTTGGTCGGCGGCGGTTCCCGCCCGCGGCCAGGTGAGATTTCTCTCGCGCATCAGGGCGTCCTGTTCCTGGATGAACTGGCCGAGTTCAACCGCGCCGCGCTCGAAGCGTTGCGCCAGCCGCTGGAGACCGGCCGCGTCAGCATCGCCCGCGCTCAGGGGCACGTCACCTATCCGGCGCGCTTTCAGCTGATCGCGGCGATGAACCCGTGCCGCTGCGGCCATTTTGCGGAACTCGCCTGCGGGCGGGCGCCGCGCTGCGCGGAAGATTACCAGGGCCGGCTGTCGGGCCCGCTGCTCGACCGCATCGACCTGCACATCGACGTCCGGGCCGTCGCGCCGGCAGATCTCGCGCTGCCGCCGGCCGCCGAGGGCAGCTCGGCCGTTGTCAGCCGGGTCGCGGCGGCCCGCGCCCGGCAGGCAAAGCGCTATGCGGGGCTGCCCGCCGAGCGCGGCATCCGCACCAATGCCGAGGCGGACGGGGCATTGCTCGACGAGGTCGCGGCCCCCGAGCCCGCCGGCCGCGCGCTGCTCACAAGGGCGGCCGAGCGGCTGCGCCTCTCGGCGCGCGCCTACCACCGGGTATTGCGCGTCGCCCGCACTCTGGCCGACCTCGAAGGCGCGCCGATCGTCGCCCGCCGCCATATCGCCGAGGCGCTGAGCTACCGCCGCATGAAGGCGCTGCCGGAAGGGGAGGCACTGCGAGCCTGACGCTGCGGCATTTTGCATTCGGTTCCGAGCGTTTTTGCATGCCGCTTATGCGTTCCGGTCTGGAACGGAGGGTTGTTACGATCCGTTACCCTTGTTAATCGGAGAGACACGGAACGTTATAGCGGACTGGATTAATTGTGGCAGGGTGTAGGACGATGCAGTTGGAAAGTAGGTTGGCTTTGCCGGCTATTCTCGGTTGTGGCGTTCCCCAGGCGGAGGAAAACGATACGGTCGGAGAACAGCTCCAAGACTTTCTCGACGGCAGAACGGATGGGGAAGAGCTTCTCCATGCACTGTACGATCATGTTCTCGATGAACCGGTCCCGGAACGAATGCGGGCGCTGTTCCGCGCGGGGTCGGCCGACTGACCCGCGCGTTCGACCGTCCCGGACCTAAGGCTGATCCGGGACGAGCGGCGCCGCGCCGCCGCCGACTTCATCCCAGATCCTGATCCTGTGGGTCGGCTCGCGAATGAAGGCGAGGCTGACAATGACGCCGATAGCGGCGATCGCCATCGGATAGAGCAGCCCGCTGAGCGCGATGCCGGTAATCGCGGCGACGGACGCTCCCGCGGCCGGGACCAACCCGCCGAAGACGCCGTTGCCGACATGGTAGGGCAGTGACATCGAAGTGTAGCGAATGCGCGCCGGAAAGAGTTCGACGAGGAAAGCGGCGATCGGGCCGTATACCATCGTCACTAGGATCACCATGTAGAAAACCAGGATCGTCAGGACGAGCGGGTTGTCCTTGAAGGTGCCGAGCCAGGTAAACACCGGCCAATAGCTGATCACCGCCAGCGCGAAACCCAGGGTCATGATGTTGCGGCGGCCGATCCTGTCCGAGAGGGCGCCGAAGGCTACAAAAAATGGAGCGCCCAAAGTCAATGCGATCATCATGATGATGTATACGGTGACGTAATTGACCTTGAGAACCGTGGTCAAATAGAACAGCGCATAGAACTGGCCGGTGTACCAGACGACACCTTCGGGCGCGGTGGCGCCGAATAACGCGACCAGCATCAGACCCCAATTTTTCCCGCCGCTAAGGAAGCTGTCGGCTGCTGGGTTGGCCGAGGCCTTGCCTTGCTCTTTAAGCCGGGCGAACAGCGGGGATTCCTCCAGCTTCAGCCGGATATAGCCCGACAGCACAACGAGGATCGCGGAGAGCAGGAACGGGACGCGCCAGCCCCAGTCGCCGAACGTCTGGTCGCCGAGTGACAGCCGGCAAATCAGGATCACCAAGAGTGCCAGGACGATCCCCATCGTCGCAGTGGTCTGAATCCAGCTCGTAAAAAACCCGCGTCTCCCGTCGGCGAGCGTGCTCGGCGATGTAGGTCGCCGCACCGCCGTACTCACCGCCCAAGGCGAGACCCTGCAGAACGCGCATGCTGACCAGCAGGATCGGTGCGAGAGCTCCGATCACGTCATAGCCCGGCAGCAGGCCGACGATGAAGGTCGCCGCTCCCATCAATCCCAAGGTCAGCATGAAGGTGAATTTGCGGCCGATCAGATCTCCCAGATGGCCGAACAGGATTGCGCCGAAGGGCCGAACGAGGAAACCCGTCCAGAAGACGAAGAGGCTCGCGATGAAGGCGATCGACGGGTTTAGGTCCGGGGAGAAGAAATGCTTGCTGAAAAAAAGCGCGAGCACGCCGTAGAGATAGAAGTCGTACCATTCGATCAGCGTGCCGACCGAGGAGGCGCCGATGATCCACGGCAAGCTCAGGGCGCCCGTCGTGATGCTGCGACCGGCAGCGTCTGCTGACACCGACATGATCCTCTCCCAAGCGTTTACTCCCGACGCCTGAGTACACGCAAAATGCGGTAGGTTTCAAGCATGCCAGATCTTTTTGGGCCGGCGCGTTAGCACCATCTCTTTAGGAGTGCGGAGGATCGCACGAAAGAAGTTCGAGGTTGTCGATGGCGAACCGCGGGCCATGGCGCCGGCAAGCGTTGTCGCCGAGCGCGCGCGAGAATGTCTGGCCTACACGACAATCCCCACTGTGCCCACGTGGCGCTCTTTGTGGAAAAGCCTCGATTTTTCCTGCCCGCTGGCGGCGATTTACAAAAATACGCATCTCGCCCGCGCCTGCGGGAATTGATTACTTTCGCGGCAGCATTCCGCCCAAATCGCGGCCGCCGAACAAGTGCACGTGGAAGTGGGGCACCTCCTGATGGGCCGCCGGTCCGGTATTGGCGAGGATGCGATACCCGCTCTCGGCCACTCTTTGCTCCCTGGCGATTTGGCCGATGGCGCGGACCAGCGCGACAATCTCTTCCGGTGAGGCGTTATGCGAGAAATCGTCGTACGAGACATATTCCCCCTTGGGGATCACCAGGACGTGAGTTGGACTTTGCGGGCTGATGTCGTAGAACGCGAGGACGTGCGGATCCTCATAGACCTCGTTGCAAGGGATCTCGCCGCGCAGGATGCGGGCGAAGGTGTTATTTCGGTCGTAGGTCATCGGCTCGCCTCGGCTGGGGGTCAGAGCTTGGCGCGGGCGCGTTTTTCGGCGATGCCGGAAGTTCCTTCGCGGCGGGTCAATTCCGCTGCCACATCTGCAGGGGAAATGCCGGCAGCGGCCCATAGCACCAACAAGTGATAGAGCAGGTCGGCGCTCTCGCCGACAAGCGCCGCCGGATCGTTCCCGAGACCCTCGATCACCGTCTCGACCGCCTCTTCGCCGAGCTTTTGGGCAATCTTGGCGCGACCGCGGGAAAAGAGGCGCGCCGTGTACGAAGTCTGCGGATCGGCGCTGCGGCGCGACTGAATGACCCGCCACAACCGGTCGAGGGCGGGGCCCAGCTCTTCCTCGGCCATCGCTCAGTGCCGTACCGGGATGCCGCAAGCGGCGAGCCGCGCCTTGGCCTCGCCGATGCGGTAGGTTCCGAAATGAAAGATCGAGGCTGCGAGGACCGCGGTGGCATGGCCGTCGCGGATGCCTTCGACCAGGTGGTCGAGCGTGCCGGCGCCTCCCGAGGCGATGACCGGAACGCGAACCGCGTCGGCCACGGCGCGCGTCAACGGGATGTCGAACCCTGATTTGGTGCCGTCCCGGTCCATCGAGGTCAGCAGAAGCTCGCCGGCGCCGTAATCGGCAAGCCGGCACGCCCACGCGACCGCGTCGATGCCGGTCCCCCGGCGGCCGCCATGCGTGAAAACCTCCCACCGTTCGGGGGCTATGGCCTTGGCGTCGATCGCCGCGACGATGCATTGGCTGCCGAATTTCTGGGCCGCCTCGCGCACGAATCCGGGCCGAATGACAGCGGCGGTATTGATCGACACTTTGTCGGCCCCAGCGAGGAGAAGCCTGCGGATGTCCTCGACAGTCCGTACTCCCCCGCCGACGGTCAGCGGCATGAAGCATTCCTCGGCCGTGCGCCGCACCACATCATAGAGCGTGTCGCGGTTTTCCGCGCTGGCGGTGATGTCGAGAAAGCACAGCTCGTCGGCGCCCTCTCGGTCATAGAACCGGGCCTGCGCCACCGGATCGCCGGCGTCCACGAGATCGACGAAGTTGACGCCCTTGACGACACGCCCGTCCTTGACGTCGAGGCAGGGGATGACCCGCATCTTCAGCACAAGACCGGCTCCGCCGCCAAACGTAACGCCGCTCGCGGATCGATGCGCCCGTCGTACAGCGCGCGCCCGCAGATGATGCCGGCGATCCCGTCCGCCTCGTGCGCCTTCAGCGCGGCGATATCGGCAAGCGTCGAAACCCCGCCCGAGGCGATGACTGGGACCGCGACTTGTCGCGCCAGATCGGCCACGCCCGCCGCGTCGATACCCGAGAGAGCCCCATCGCGCGCAATGTCAGTGTAGATCAGAGCGGCCACGCCGCAATCCTCGAACCGGCGGGCGAGTTCGACGACGCCGACTTCTGTCTTTTCGACCCAGCCTTCGATGGCGGCGCGCCCGTTGAGCGCGTCGATAGCAACGGCTATTGCCGCGGGGTGGTCCGCAGCGGCGTGGCGCACCAGATCGGGATCGCGCAAAGCGGCGGTGCCGAGCACGACACGGTTGATACCAAGCGCCAACCACTCGTCGATCGCGCGGCGGTCGCGAATGCCGCCGCCAAGCTGAATTCGCAGATCGACCGCGGCGCGGATCGCCTCGACCGCTTCGCCGTTGACCGAGCGGCCGGCGAAGGCGCCGTTGAGATCGACGACATGCAGCCAGGAGAAGCCGGCTTTGGCGAATTGGCAGGCCTGGGCGGCGGGATCCGCGCTGAACACGGTGGCGCTCGCCATATCGCCGCGGAGGAGGCGAACGCAGGCGCCATCCTTGAGATCGATGGCAGGGTAGAGGATCACGGGGCCGCCGGCTCGTCCTCGAGGAGCTTATAATAGTACTGCCCAGGTATGATCCGCCCCTCGACCTGTGCGTAAACCGGATGCGTGCCCCAGCGCCTGTAGCCCAAATTCTCGTAGAGCCCGATGGCTGCCCGCTGGGTATCGCGAAGGTCGAGATTGAGGACCGCCAGGCCGAGCTCTCGGGCGAGACGCTCGATCTCGTGCACAATGCCGCGCCCAAGCCCGCGGCCGCGCCCCCACGGGGCGACGAAGGCGCTGGTCAGGGTTCCGGCGAAGGCCTGCGCCTCGTTGTTGCGCGGCGCCCGGCTCAGCTGCGCCGAGCCGGCGATGATGCCGTCGAGCCGGCCGACGACGAGCCGCCGCTCGGGGACGAGCAGCACGCCTTTCCAATAATTCTCGAGCACTTGCCGCGGCGGTGGCTTCAGCCAACCAAAGCCGCCGCCTTCAGCGATGGCGCTCTCGGTGGCCTCGCAGAGGTCGTCGAGATCCGTGCCGGAGAATTTGGTCAGCCGATCGACCGAGACCGTTCCGGCAACTCGCATATCGCTCATGGATGCCAACGCAAAAAATTTCCGATCAGACGCAGCCCCGCCTCCTGGCTCTTTTCGGGATGGAATTGGGTGCCCGCGATATTGTCACGTCCGATCACCGCGGCCAGTGGCCCGCCGTAATCCGTGCTCGCGAGGAGGTCAGCGGCATCTGTCAGGCGAAAATGATAGCTGTGGACAAAATAGGCGTGCACGCCCGCGCCGAGCCCGTCGAGGAGCGGATGCGCCGACCGCGCCTCGATCTCGTTCCACCCCATATGGGGGATCTTCAGCCCGGCGTCAGCCGGCTCGAGCGCCGCGACATCGCCGCCGATCCAGCCCAGGCCTTCGACGGTTTCGAATTCGCGCCCGGCATCCGCCATCAGCTGCATCCCGACACAAATGCCGAGAAACGGACGCGCGCGGATCATGACGGCTTCGTGCAGCGCCGCTTCGAGACCAGGAATGGCCATCAGCCCGCGTCGGCAATCGGCGAACGCGCCGACGCCGGGGAGGACGATGCTGTCCGCCGCGGCAATGACTTCCGGTGCGCTCGTCACCTTCACCTCGGCACGAATTTCCCTCTCGCGGGCCGCTCGCTCGAACGCCTTGGCGGCCGACCGCAAATTGCCGGAGCCGTAATCGACAACCGCGACGATCATGGCAGGCTGCCGCCGAGCACACCTTTGGTCGAAGGCACGGCGCCGGCCCGTCTCAGATCGATCTCGACCGCCTGGCGCAAGGCGCGGGCGAGGCCTTTGAAGCAAGATTCGACGATGTGGTGATTGTTGTCGCCGTAAAGGTTTTCGACATGCAGCGTCAGCCCGGCCGACTGAGCGAAGGCCTGAAACCACTCCTTGAACAGCTCGGTGTCCATTTCGCCGAGCTTTGGCCGGGTGAAATTGACCTTCCAGATCAGGTAGGGCCGGTTCGACGCGTCGAGGCTGACCCGGGTCAGGGTCTCGTCCATCGGGATGACCGCGTGGCCGTAACGCGCGATACCGGTGCGGTTACCGAGGGCGCGCGACACCGCCTCGCCGACGACATAGCCGGTGTCCTCCGTTGTGTGGTGGAAGTCGATGTGCAGATCTCCTTCCGCATGCAGCGTGACGTCGATGAGGCTATGCCGGGCGAGCTGTTCGAGCATGTGATCGAGAAACCCGATGCCGGTCGAGACCTCTGCGGCGCCGCTGCCATCGAGATCCACCCGGCCGGTTATCCGAGTTTCCTTGGTGTTGCGTTCGACCGTCGCCACCCGCACGATACTCTCCTTCAAGCGCCGCATCTGCGGCACCTCCTTGTAACAACTTTCGCGCGCACTTTCCACTGCGGGACATTCCGCACCGCGGCATCCCGCGCTTGACCCCGACCTGGCCCAACTTACATCTCAGTTTCCCGGGAAGGGTTTACGCCTTAATTTTCCGGGAGTTCCCTGTGCAGCAATGGATGCCGACAGAGGCATGGACTATCCCGGCAATAACGGATGGCACGGCACGACGATCCTTTGCCTGCGCAAGGGCGGCCAGGTCGTGGTTGGCGGCGACGGCCAGGTCACGATGGGCCAAACGGTCGTCAAGTCGAATGCCCGCAAGCTGCGCCGTCTCGCGGGTGGTTCGGTGATCGCCGGCTTTGCGGGCGCGACTGCCGATGCGATCACCTTGTTCGAGCGGCTCGAAGGGAAGCTCGAGCAATATTCCGGGCAGCTCTCCCGCGCCTGCGTCGAGCTCGCCAAGGATTGGCGCACCGACCGCTACCTGCGCCGGCTCGAAGCGATGATGGCGGTGGCTGATAAGAGTGTCTCTCTGATCCTGTCCGGCACCGGCGACGTGCTCGAACCCGAGGACGGCATCATCGGCATCGGATCGGGCGGCGGCTACGCTCTGGCCGCAGCGCGCGCGCTGATCGGCGTCGACGGCACCGACGCCGAGGAAATCGTACGGCGCGCCATGGCGATCGCCGCCGGGATCTGCATCTACACCAATGACAAGCTCACGCTAGAGAAACTTGAATACTGAGGCGGACATCATGAGGCGCTTGTTTCAAGCCGGTATCGTCAGAGCGAGCGTCTTCCCTAGATGACTTCCTTCAGCCCGCGCGAGATCGTCTCCGAACTCGACCGGTTCATCGTCGGCCAGCACGAGGCTAAGCGCGCCGTCGCGATCGCGCTGCGCAACCGCTGGCGCCGACAGCAGCTCAGCCCCGAGCTGCGTGAAGAGGTATTGCCGAAGAACATCCTGATGATCGGGCCGACCGGCTGCGGCAAGACCGAGATTTCGCGGCGGCTGGCGAGGCTCGCGCAGGCGCCCTTCGTCAAAGTCGAGGCGACCAAGTTCACCGAAGTCGGCTATGTCGGCCGCGATGTCGAGCAGATCGTGCGCGATCTGGTGGAGATTGCGATCGGGATGACCCGCGAGCGGCTGCGCAAGGAGGTCGAGCCCAAGGCCGAGATCGCCGCCGAGGAGCGGGTGCTCGACGCATTGGTCGGCTCGGGCGCCAGCGCCGACACCCGTCAGAAGTTCCGCAAGATGCTGCGCGAAGGCGCGCTCGACGACCGCGAAATCGAAGTCGCCGTTCAGGAGAGCGCCGCGGCGAACCTGCCGACCTTCGAGATCCCCGGTCTGCCCGGCGCGCAGATGGGGATGCTCAACCTGGGCGACATTTTCGGCAAGACCTTCGGCACCCGCTCAAAGCCGAAGCGGATGAATGTCGCCGAAAGCCATCGGGTGCTGGTCGCCGAGGAGAGCGACAAGCTGTTGGACCAGGAGATGGTGGTGCGCGAAGCGACGACGGCGGTCGAGCAGAACGGCATCGTCTTCATCGACGAAATCGACAAGATCTGCGGGCGCGGCGAACGCGCCGGCGGCGGCGGTCCCGATGTCAGCCGGGAGGGGGTGCAACGCGACCTCTTGCCGTTGATCGAAGGCACCACGGTCGCGACGAAGCACGGGGCGGTCAAAACCGACCATATCCTGTTCATCGCCTCGGGCGCCTTCCACCAGACCAAGCCGTCCGATCTGCTGCCCGAACTGCAGGGCCGATTGCCGATCCGGGTCGAATTGAAGGCGCTCGACCGCAACGACTTCCGGCGCATCCTGGTCGAGCCGGAAGCGAGCCTGATCAAACAATACAAGGCATTGCTCGCGACCGAGGGGGTCACCCTCGATTTCGACGACGCCTCGATCGACGAACTGGCGCTGCTGGCCGAGGAGATCAACGCGGCGGTCGAGAATATCGGGGCGCGGCGTCTGCACACGATCCTCGAGCGGCTGTTGGAGGAGATCAGCTTCACCGCCTCCGACCGGCCGGAGGGCACCGAGGTCAAGATCGACCAGGCCTATGTCCGCGAGCGGGTCGGCGCCCTCGCGCAAAACGCCGATCTGTCCCGGTTCATCTTGTAGGGGGCTGCCGCCCTCCGCCCGGAGAATTCCTCCGTTCACGCTCTGTTGAACCGAATACTCGACAAACCGCTGTACTGTGACGGCATGACCAAGATCGGCCTGCTATCCGCCCTGCTGTGTTTGTCGCTCGGGATTGCGCCGCTGCATGCGGGTGAACGCCCGACCGTCGTCGAGCTGTTCACCTCCGAGGGTTGCTCATCCTGCCCGCCCGCCGATGCCTTGCTCGCCGAGCTCGCCGGCCGGCCGGATGTGCTGGCGTTGTCGTTCCATGTCGATTACTGGGACAGGCTCGGCTGGAAGGACCCGTTCTCCAGCCCCGATGCGACGCGGCGGCAGCACGGCTACGCCGACCTTCTGGGCCTCGCCACGGTCTACACGCCGCAGATGGTCGTCGACGGCAGATGGCAGGCGGTCGGTTCCGACCGCAGCGAGGTCGAGCAGGCTTTGGGCTCGGCCCGGCGCAGTCGCGACGAGGTGCCGGTCGCCCTCGCGGTCGATCACGGCCGGGCACAGATCACGCTGGGGCCGGGCGGCGGCGATGGGATTGCCGGGAACCTCCTGCTGATCGGTTTCGACCGCCGGCACGTCACGGCGGTGGCGCGAGGCGAGAATGGCGGCCGCACCCTCTCTCATGTCGATGTGGTGCGCAGCATCGAGGAGATCGGGCAATTCGATGGCGGGAGAAGGGCGTTCGAGGTGCCGATTCGCGCGCCCAGCGACCGCGTCGCCGCGATCCTGCAGGCTCGGGACGGCCGGGTTCTCGGGGTCGCTGTCGGAGACGTGGACGCGCGCTGACCGCTGTCCTGGTGCGTCCCGGCTATCGTGCGGCGGTAGCAGCAACGGCTGCCTCGTGCGCCGCGGCTAATTCCGCGTCTTTGGCCTTAGCCCTCGCGACCGAGGGCCGCGCGCCGCACCGGCCGATGTAAGCGGTAATCACCGGAAGCTCGGGCACCAGCTTAAACATCGTGGTCCAGGTCAGGGCCCCGCCCCACAGCACGTCGGCCGCGGTAAATCGCTCGCCGAGCAGATAGGGCCCCTTGGCGAGCTGGTCGGTCAGCGTCCTGAGCATGGTCTCAAAATCGCCGTAAGGCGACATCGGCTGCGGAGCAGGGTCACGGTGGGTCGCGCTGTCGATGACGGCTGGTTCGAAGCACGCGGCATAAAACACCATCCAGCGCAGGTAGGGGCCGCGCAGCGGATCGCCGAGCAGCGGGGCGAGCCGGGCCTCCGGGAAGAGATCGGCCAGGTAGAGGAAGATCGCGACTTGTTCGGTGACAAGCGCATCGCCGTGCCTCAGCGCCGGCACCTTTCCCATCGGGTTGATCGCGAGGTATTCGGGCCGGCGCTGTTCGCCGGCTTTCATGTTGAGCACGCGCAGTTCGTAGGGCACGCCCAGCTCTTCGAGTAGGGTCAGCGCGCCGGACGATCTCGTGTTCGGCGAATGAAAAAGGGTGACTTTGCGATCGTCTGCCATGTCGTCCCCATTTGCCAGCAATCGTCTCGTTGTAGAGTATCTCGCATGAGCTGGTCGAGAGACGATCAGGCGACCGGGCGGCGCGGCTATCACCACGGCAATCTGCGCGAGGCGCTGATCCGCGCCGCGCTCAACCTGATTGCCGAGAAAGGGCCGGCGGGGTTCACCTTCGCCGATGCGGCGCGCTCGGCCGGGGTCAGCTCGGCGGCTCCCTACCGGCATTTTCGCGACCGCCAGGCATTGCTCGCCGATGTGGCGCGCCGCGGCTTCGAACTGTTCGAGGAGCGTCTCAACCGCGCCTGGAACGAGGGCAGGCCCGACCCCTTTGTCGCCTTCGAGAATGTCGGCCGCGCCTATCTCGCCTTCGCGCGCGAAGAACCCGCTTTCTACTCGGCGATGTTCGAGGCGGGCCTGCCCTTCGATGGCGATCCCGATTTGCGCGAGGCTGCCGACCGCGCTTTTGCGGTGCTGCGCCGCGCGGCCGACGCCTTCTGCGCCCGCTTGCCCAGCGACCGCCGGCCGCCGGCTTTGATGATGAGCCTGCATTTGTGGGCTCTGGCGCACGGCATCGCCTCGTTGTTTGCGCGCGCCGACGGCGGACGCCGCAAACTGCCGATGACCCCGGAAGAATTGCTGGAGGCGGGAGTGCTGGTCTATCTCCGCGGCCTCAGCCTGATCGACGACCGTCCGAAGCCTTGACAAGGAGGGGATTGAAGACCCATGTCAATGTTAAATACATTCACATGAGGGCTCCCATGACGCTCGCGGCAAAACTGGACGACCTCGGCAATCCCGCCTGGATTGCGCTGACGGTGGTGGGCTTCCTGATCTGGTGGCCGCTCGGCCTCGTCGCTCTGGGGTATCTGGTCGGAAGCGGGCGAATGGCGCGCTGGACCGGCTGTGGAGCGCGGCGGTGGCAGCAGCAAGCCCAGAGTAATCCCGGCGGATGGTGGGGCATGCGGTCAAGCTCGAGCGGCAACCGCGCCTTTGACGAATACCGCACGGAAACCCTGCGCCGCCTCGAAGAAGAACAGCGCGAATTCAAGGAATTTCTCGACCGTCTGCGTCACGCCAAGGACAAGGCCGAATTCGATGAGTTCATGGCCGAGCGCAGCCGCCGCCCGCAAGGCCCGTCACCGCAGCCGGAGAGTTAGGCCGACCAACTCATAATAAATCGTTTCCCCGGCGAAAGCCGGGGCCGATCGCTCCGCCGCACGAGCCCGTCATCGTCACTGAGCCACGCGACTGCTTGAGGAAGTTCGAGGCGATGGCGCCATGGGTCCCGGCTCCTTCGCCGGGATGGGCACCGGGCGGCGTAGACGCGTGTCCTTTGGTCGCTGGCTTCGAAGAGGCTCTTTCTAATTCCCGGCGGCGCGGAGCGGTTGCCGGGCGCCGGAAATCTGCCGGCGGATCAGCCGGGCGTAGAGGCCGCCCCGGGCGAGGAGCTCGGCGTGGCTGCCGGTCTCGACGAGGCGGCCGCCGTCGAGCACCGCGAGGAGGTCGGCGTTGCGCACGGTCGAGAGCCGATGCGCGATGACGATCGTCGTGCGGTCGCGCATCAATGCGTCGAGCGCGCCGCGCACCTGCGCCTCGCTGACCGCATCCAAATGCGAGGTCGCTTCGTCGAGGATCAGAGTCGGCGCGTTCTTCAGAAACGCACGCGCGATCGCGACCCGCTGGCGCTGCCCGCCGGACAGCTGCACGCCGCGCTCGCCGACCATCGTGTCGAGGCCTTCGGGCAGGCTCGCGACAAAATCGGCGAGCGCGGCCTGGTCGAGCGCGCGATGGATGGCGGCTTCGTCGGCCTCGGGCCGGGCGAGCGCGACATTGGCGCGCAGGGTGTCGTTGAACAGATAGGTGTCCTGCGAGACGAGCGAGATGCGCGCCCGCAGATGGTCGAGCTCGAACTCGCGCAGATCGACGCCGTCGATCAGGATCCGGCCGACGCCGGGATCCCAGAACCGCAGCAACAAATTGGCGATCGTCGTCTTGCCGGCGCCCGACGGGCCGACCAGCGCCATCGTCGCTCCGGCCGGAACCACGAGATCGACATCGCTCAGCGCCGGCCGGCGGGCGCCCGGATAGGTGAAGCCGACACGCTCGAAGCGGATCGCCGAGCCGCCGACCGGGGCCGGCGGGCGCAGCGGGCCGTCGACGACCGCCGGCTTCTCGCGCTGCACCGCGTAATAGCGGCGGGTCGAGGCGATCGTGTCGGCGAGCTGGCGGCCGACCTGGGCGATCTCCGAGATCGGCAGGAACGAGGCCAATGCCAGACAGGATCAGCAAGGGCAAGGTGGTGGCCATCAGCTGATGCTCGGCGGCAAGCCGGGCTCCGACCACGGCGACGGCGAGCCCGCCGAGCCCGGTCACGATTTCGAGCTGAGCCGTCTGCGAGGAAAGATCGCGCAACAGTTCCAGGCGGATTTGCTGGTACCCGCGCACCAGATCCATAAAGCCGCGCCGACGGCCGGCAACCGCCTGAAACGCCACGAGGTCGGATAGGCCTTGGATCGTCTCGGTGACATAGGCGCTGAGGAGCCCGAGGGCGTCGCGCGCTTGCGCGCCGAGATGGTCGATCCGCGTCCGGGTCACGACCGGAGCGAGACCGGCATAGAGGACGAAGGGCAGCAATGCCAAGGCGATCGGCCACGCCACGAATGCGAGCGTCAGCACCACCGCCGTCGGCACCATGACGGCAACGAGAGCCGGCGCGACCGTGTGGGCGAAGAAATATTCGATGGTCTCGACATCCTGGTTGGCGAGCGCGATCAGGTCGCCGGAGCGCCGCCGCACCAGATAAGCCGGCGCCAGGGTGTCGAGCTTGCGGAACAGATCGATCCGCATCTCCGCCAACAGCCGGTAGGCGATATCGTGCGCCAGCCAGGATTCGAGCCAGTGGAGGAGCCCGGCGAGCGGCGCCGCCAGTCCGAGCAGGATCAGCAGGTACCCGAAGGGAGCGCCCGTCTTGACCGCGGCGACGGCGAGTGCGCCGAAAATGCCCACCCCGATGAATGCGGCGACCCGCGCTATCCCGGATGTCACGACGATCGCGAACCGCCGCCGCCACGGCTTGATGATCTGCACCAGGGTGCCGAGCGTCGCACCCCAGCCGACCGATCCCGCGGCCTCGGCCATCGCATCCGTCGCCGTCGCCGCCTCGACCTCGATTTTGTCGCGGTCTGCCGATCACCCGCGCTGCCGGGTCGTCTTCGACGAGATCGCCATCGTCCTCGCGCTCCGCGGCTTGCGCGCCCATCAGCCGGTGATAGGGGCCGTTGCGGCGGATCAGCTCGGCATGCCGGCCGCTTTCGACGATATGGCCCTTGTCGAGGACGAGGATGCGGTCGGCGCCGATGACGCTCGACAGCCGGTGCGCGAGGATCAGGGTCGTGCGTCCCGCCGACAGGCGGTCGATCGCCTGCTGGATCACCGCCTCGTTCTCCGCGTCCACCGAGGAGAGCGCTTCGTCGAGAATGAGGATCGGCGCATCCCGCAGCAACGCCCGGGCGATCGCCAGGCGCTGGCGCTGGCCGCCCGACAGCAGGACCCCGCGCTCGCCGATCATCGTGTCGTAACCCTGCGGCAACAGCGAGATGAACTCGTGCGCATTGGCGTCGCGCGCCGCCGCCTCGATCTCGTCGCGGGTGGCGTCGGGCTTGCCGAGCCGCAGATTCTCTTCGACGGTGCCGTAGAACAGGTAGGTGTCCTGGTGGACGACGGCGATCATCCGGCGGAGCGCTTCGGGATCGAGCGACTTGATGTCGTGACCGCCGATCTTGACCGTGCCGCGCTGCGGGTCGAAGAGGCGCAGCAGCAGCCGCGCAACCGATGACTTGCCGGAGCCGCTCGGCCCGACGATGCCGATCTTCTCGCCGGCGGCGACGGTGAAGGACAGCCCGTCATGGGCGGCGCCGCGCCCGCCGGGATAGGCGAACCAGACGTCCTCGAAAGCGATGGTCGGGAGGAGCGGCCGGCTGATCGCCGGCTGGCCGGGCGGCTGCTCGGGGACCAAGGGTTCGGCGGCGAGCAGCGCATTGATGCCGGCGGCGGCCGATTGCCCGAGCATCCCCTGATGCAGCACCGTGCGCAAATCGCGCAACGGGCGGAAGACCTCGGTGCCGGCCATCAGCACGATCAGCAATGCCTCGATGCTCATCAGGCCGTGAGAGACCCGCCAGACGGCGAGGGCCAAGGCCGACGCAGCGCCGATCGCCACCCCGCAATCGGTGATGCCGCGGGTCATCACGCCCATCGACAATACCCGCAGCGAATGGTCGCACAGCTCCCGCGCTCTGGCGGCGAGCCGCCGTCCATAGGCGTGGCTCTGACCGAATGCCTTCAAGGTCGGCAGGCCCTGGACGCCGTCGAGAAACTCCGAGCCGAAAGACTTCAGAGCGCCCTGGCGCCCGTGGCTGGAGCGGCGCTCGCGCTGCGCGAAGGCGCCCGGCGCGATCAAGGTCACGAGCGCGAAGACCAGCATCACCGCCGCGACCGGCACGTCCCAGAAGGCGATGAAGACGAAGATCGCCAGCGGCGTCAGCACCGCGATGCAGACCTGCGGGACATACTGGCCGAAAAAGGTCTGCAGCTGCTCGACCCCATCGACGACCGACAGCATGACCCCGCCGGTGCGCTCGCCGGCGAACCATGCCGGGCCCGAGCGCGGCGATCTTGTCGTAGAGCCGGCCGCGCAAATCCTCCTGCACTCGGGTCGCGGTGCGGTGGGAGATCATCGCGCGATGGTGATCGACGACCCCGCGCAGGAGCACGGCGACGGCGACCCCGACCGCCGGAATTGCGATAGCGACGAAACCGGCGCCATCGAACACGTGCGACAGCAGCACGCCGAGGATCGCGAAGCGGGCGATCCCGACGACCGAAGCGACGAGCCCCAGCAGGATCGCCAAGGCGATCCAGCCACGAAGCCCGCGCGTCAGCTGCCAAAGGCGTCGGTCAAAGTACATCGGCGGCTCCGTCCCAAAAATTGAGCATAGTCGAGGCGCGCGCAATCAACGCAAAAATCTCGATCACGGGCACCACCAGAACAGCTTCGAGCATTCCACCATCTGCGCCTCCCGCGTGAGCCCGATATCGGCGAGCAGGCGGTCATCGAGCCGAGAGAGCGCTTCAAGCTGCCGCGACCGAGAACGCCGCGCTACCGCCTGCTCGCAGGCCCGGCGGCAGAGACGAATCACTTTGTCCCACGAGACAACGGTTATTCTGGGCTGTCGGCGAACCAGCGTCAGCATTTAGACATCTCCTTGCTCAATCCCTGTTCACGCAATTTGGTGATACGTACTAAAATCAGGGATCGACAAATTCGATAAGCTCCGATACACATCCGTATCATGGCTGCTGCGAATGGCTCTGCGTCGATGGATTGGGACGACGTCCGCGTATTTCTCGCGGTCGCACGCCACGGTTCATTGCGCGCCGCCGGCCGCGCCCTCGGTTTGAGCCAGCCGACGATCGGCCGTCGCTTGGCCGCGTTCGAGGCGACCTTCGGCGGGCCGACCCTGTTTGACCGGCTGCCCGAGGGGCTGCGTCTCAACGCTGCCGGTGACGCGTTGATTTCAGTGGCGGAAGAACTGGAGAGCGCCGCGTTGGCGCTCGAGAGGCGGCGCGCGGCTGCCTCGCCGGCGCTCAGCGGCACCGTCCGCGTTTCAGTCGGCGAATGGGGCGGTGGCTTCTTGGCTCGCCATCTCGACCAATCGGGCGAAACCGGGCTGCCACCGACCCTCACGCTCGAACTCGTCGAATCGTGGGAAACGGCTAATCTGGCACGCCGAGACGCCGACCTGGCATTGCGCCACGGCATCCCCGAAGGCGGAAATCTGTACGTATCCAAGGTTGGCGTGATCGCCTGCGCCGTCTACCGCCGAAGCGACGGCGAGGATCGCGACCCGCTCCGAGGCGCTGGTTGGGTGACCTATCCCGAGGAGCAGAGCCATCTCGATCAGCGCCCGCTGGGTAGACGAGCAAATGCGCGCGAGCGAGGGACGAGTGGCGCTGCGGGCCTCGACCCTACCCCTGCGGGCCGCCGCGGTACGGGCGGGGATCGGCGTGGGGCTGCTACCGTGCTACGCGGGCGACGCCGACCCGCTGCTCGAGCGGATCACCCCGCCGGTGACCGAACTGGGAGCCGAATATTGGGTCATCGTGCACCACGATTTGCGCCGTGCCGCGTGCGTGCGAGCGGTGATCGATTGGATTCGCCGTCTGTTCGACGAGCACCGGGACGAGCTGGCCGGCACCGCCTCTCAGCCGATGAAAGCTCTCGCCGCGGAATAGACCGCAGCGCGTCACCTGCCGATAAATTTTGGCTTTCTCTTTTCTCTGAAAGCCGCGACGCCTTCGGCGTTGTCGGCGGTCATGTGCAGCTGCGGCTGCACCATGCTTTCGATTTCGAGATAGTCTTCGAGGCTGGGGCCGACGGCCGCGTGAAACAGCTTCTTTGCCAGCCCGAGGGCGAAAGTGGGAGCTTCGGCCAACTCCGCCGCGAGCTCCTCGGTCTTGCTCATCAGCTCGTCATCCTCGACGACATGATTGACGAGGCCGAGCGCCAAAGCCTCCTCCGCCTCGACAAAGCGCGCCGAGAACACCAGCTCCTTGGCCTTCGGCATGCCGAGCCGGCGGGTCAGAAACCAGATCGCGCCGCCGTCGGGCGCCAGACCGATACGCCGGAAGATCTGCGAGAACCGCGCGGTCTTTGAGGCCACCACGAGATCGCAGGCGAGCGCGATGCTCCAGCCGATGCCGACGGCCGGCCCGCGCACCGCGGCGATTGTCGGCTTTTCGATCGAATGGAGGGCACGGATAAAGGTGTGGCCGCCGCGCTGCATACGCTCGCGGTCGGCGCGCAGATCGTGCGGCTGTCCGGCCATCCGGTCGACGTCGGCGCCGGAGCAGAACCCTCTGCCGGCTCCGGTCACGATGACGGCGCGCACCTTGTCGTCGAACCGCAATTGCGCGAAGTAATCGCACAGGCTCTGACGCATATCGACGGTCAGCGCGTTGAGCTTGTCGGGGCGGTTCAGCACCACCTTCGCAACCGCGCCTTCAATCGTCAGATCAACCGGCATCCGAGAGCAGCCTCAATCGGGGTCGGCAACAGCCTCGGGCTTGGGCCGCTTGGCGGGCCGCGACGCCGGCGGACGTTCCTTTCGCGGAGCACTTCGTGTCGCCTTGACCTTCGCCAACCGCCGGGCGCCGATTTCGGCCTCGACAGCCGGCAGCAATGCGGCAGCATCGGTTCGCTGCGTCGGGGTGCCGCTGTGCTGGAGCCGCTTTGCATTGGTCCGGAGATTGGCCAGGGCGTCGTCCGACATCTCCGGCAGCTTGGTGAGCAAATCCATTCCGTTTCTCCTGGCGAGTGGTCCCCCGCCCCTGAGAACACGACGCCCCGTCGATACGCGTAAAACGCAGCTTGCAGTCCCCGGGAAAATCCGAGCGTGCGTTAACATATATAGGAAGTGCGCAGGGCACGAACCAGCAGGACGCAGGCAGATGAGCCAGACCAGCCAACCCGATGCCAAGAAGCCTCGGCTTGTCGGCATCAACCACATCGCACTTGAAGTCAGCGATATCGACCAGGCCCTCGATTTCTACGGTAAGATTTTTGACTTTACGCTGCGCGGCAAACAGCCGGGCAACGCCTTTATCGAGCTCGGAGATCAGTTCATCAACCTGATGGAGACCCCGACCCCCCACGAGGATCGCCGCCGCCATTTCGGCCTCGTCGTCGACGACCGCTCGAGTGTGCGGGCGCGGGTCGAAGAGGCGGGCGGGCGGCTATTGCCGGGGCCATTTCTCGATTTTCTGGATCCCTGGGGCAATCGGGTCGAGATCGTGGAGTACGGCAATATCCAATTCACCAAGGCGCCGCATGTGCTGAGCGCGATGGGCTTCGATCTGGACAAGACCGAGAAGGCTCTGCGCGAACTGGCTGACAAAGGCATGGCGCCCTAGCGGCGGGTTGCCGCGATGGATATTGCCAAGATACCGATCGGCCGCGCGCCGCCGCACGACTTCAATGTCGTCGTCGAGATCCCGCAGGGCGGCGTGCCTGTCAAATACGAGCTCGACAAGGCATCTGGAGCGGTGTTCGTCGACCGCTTCCTGCATACCGCGATGTTCTATCCCGGCAACTACGGCTTTGTGCCGCACACCTTGGCGCAGGACGGCGATCCGATCGACGTATTGGTTGTCGGTCCGGCCGCGGTAGTACCGGGAGCCGTTGTGCGCTGTCGTCCTATCGGTGCGCTGATGATGGAGGATGAGCACGGGCCCGATGAAAAGATCATCGCCGTCCCGGCCGATGAGCTGCATCCGTTTTATACCGGAGTGCGCTCATACCAGGATCTGCCGCCGATCCTGTGCGATCAGATCGCCCATTTCTTCCGCCACTACAAAGACCTGGAAGCCGGCAAATGGGTCAACATCGCGCGCTGGGCGGATGCCGAGGAAGCCGCCGCTCTGATTGCCGCCGCAATCGCCCGCGCCGCGGGCTGACAGTTGGACCGCGCAGCTTTCGCGGCGTAGCATCGGCGCGTTGCGACAATCGGAGGAAACAGCAATGGCGAAAGGCGTGCTGATCGCGGCGATGGACTTTTCGAACGTCGCCGAAGACGAGTTTAACGACTGGTACGACACCGAGCACATTCCCGAGCGCCAGCGCGTGCCCGGGTTTCTAGTCTGCCAGCGCTGGATCGGTGCCGACAACCCGAAGCAATCGGTCGCCACTTACGATCTTGAGAACGTGTCGGTGCTGCAGGGTCCCGGCTACCAGGCGATCGGCGGCGAGAACCTTTCGCCCTGGTCGAAACGGGTGACCGCCCGCGTTCAGCGCCTGGTGCGCTTCGAGGGCGATCAGATCCTGCCCGGCGACAAGGCCTCGCCGGAGAATGCCGGCGGCCTGTTGCTGGTGGGAATGACCCCGGCAGCGGCGGTCGAGACCGCGTTCAACGCTTGGTACGATACCGAGCACATTCCCGCGCTCGGCCGTGTTCCCGGGGTGCTCGGTGCGCGCCGCTTCCGCGCCGGTACCAGCAGTGGTCCGCAATACGTCGCCCTCTACCACCTCGCAGCCCCCGAGGTAGTCACCGGCCCGGAATGGAAGCAGGCAAGCGAATCGACGCCGATGCCCCAGCACATTCGGCCGCAGATCCATGATCGCCTGCGCCTCGTCTGCCGGAAATACCGCCGAGGATCGTAGGATGGACGAACCTCAGGCGTAATCGGGCAAGGCGAGCGGGTCGGCGAACATCCTCTTCACCATCATGTCACCGACGAGTGGAGCGTCCAGTAACCGGCTCATCGCGTTGCGCACCAGCAATCCAAGACGTGTCCTCGGCGCGAACTGGCGGGCGAACCGGGTGGCCTGGCGCTGCTTGCGTTCGATGAACGGCTTGAAACGGTCCTGATAGGCCGGGTAGGCCGTGCGAAACTCGCCGCCCGCTCGTCTCAACTCGCCGGCGAGGAGATAGGCGCCTGTCATGGCCAAACCGGCGCCTTCGCCGGCCAACAGTGAGGGGCAGAAGGCAGCATCACCCAACAGCGCAACGCGCCCGCGATGCCATCGGTTCATGCGGATTTGGCTTACCGCATCGAGGTAGACCTCTTCGGTTTGGTGGAGCGCCCTCAGGATGTCCGTGCATTCCCAGTGCGCGTCCCCGAAAGCCTCGCGGAGGATCTCTTTTTGCGCACCGGCAGTGCAATGCCCGGCCGCCGGCTTGACCGATGCATCAAAGATCAGGAAGAAAACCGTTTGCCCGTCGCGGAGGGCAAAGCGCGCGACTTGCTGTCCTGGTGAGCAATAGGTGACGTAAACGTCGTCATCGCGACGCGGATAGCCGTCTGCGGTGAACGCGGCGGCACAATATCCAAGGTAGCTTTCGAAATGGGACTCCGGCCCAAATGCCAGCCTGCGCACGGTCGAGTGAAGTCCGTCGGTCCCGACTACGAGGTCGAACCGGCGGGGCGGCGAGCGGTCGAACTCTACTGTGATGCCCTCCTCATCCTCGTTCAGGGCCTGTATTTCGTCGTCGAAGACGGTTTCCACCCTACCGTCTAGCGTCGCATAGATTAGCCGAGCAAGATCGCTGCGGAGAATGCTGACAAAGCGATCGTTTAGAACGTGACGAAATCTATCGGTGCGGAAGCCTCCGAACTCGCTTTCCTTCGTCGTTGACTATGCGGACCTCACGCACTCTGTAACCCGCCTGCTCGAGTTGCGGGACGAGTTGCATGCGTTCCGCCACATCGAAACCCACCCCCCAGAAATCCATGACATAGCCGCCCGTCCGGAGCGCAGGCGCGCGCTCGATCAGGGTCGGATTGAAGCCGTAGCGGGAAAGCCAATAGGCGAGCGTCGGGCCGGCGATGCCGGCGCCGGAGATAAGGATCGTGTTTCCTTTATTCATCCGTCGCGACCGGTATACTTCAGCCGGCCAGGAGGAGCGGCGGCATGCGGTATGAGTTCTACTATTGGGCCGGGATACAAGGGCGCGGCGAGTTTGTCCGATTGGCGCTGGAGGCAGCGGGCGCCGAATATGCCGATGTGGCGAGGCACGCGGGCGGCGAGGCTGCGATGATGGGCCTGTTCGGCGGCGCGGGAGCCGGGCATCTTCCATTTGCGCCACCGTTCCTGAAGGCGGGGGAACTGATCATCGGACAAACTGCCAACATCCTGCTCTATCTCGGCGCTCACCACGGCCTGGCACCGGCGGACGAAGCGGGCCGGTTGTGGGCCCATCAGCTTCAGCTGACGATCGCCGATTTTGTGGACGAGGCTCACGATACCCATCATCCGATAGCCAGCAGCCTCTATTACGAAGACCAACGCCAGGAGGCGCGGGCCCGCACTGCTGATTTTTTGAAATCGCGAGCGTCGAAATATCTCGGTTATTTCGAGCGCGTGCTGGAGCGCAATTCGGTTGGCCCGGCCCACCTGGTCGGTGCGGAACTGACCTATCCGGATCTCTCGCTCTTTCAAATAGTGGCAGGCATGCGCTACGCCTTTCCGCGCGCCGTGGCGCGGCTCGAGCCGAAACACCCCCGGGTCGTTGCGCTGCACGACCGCGTTGCCGCCCTGCCCCGTATCGCCGCCTACCTCGCCTCGGACCGCCGGATCCCGTTCAACGAGCACGGCGTCTTCCGGCACTACCCGGAACTCGACGCCCCAGAACCCGTCGCCGGGGCGTAGGGCTCGGCACATGGGCATTCGCACCGGTGAGGAATTGCTGCAATCGCTGCGGGATGGCCGCCAGCTGTTCATCGACGGCGAGCGGGTCGAAGATGTCACCACCGATCGGCGCTTTGCCGCAGCGGCGCAGAGCCTCGCTCAGCTTTACGACATGCAGCACGACCCGGCGCTCATCGACCGGATGACATTTCGCTCGCCAGTCGGCGGCGATCGGGTCGGGCTGTCCTTCATCGAGCCGCGCTCGGTCGAGGATTTGATCCGCCGCCGCGACATGGTGAAGATCTGGATGGACGCGACCTGCGGCATGTTCGGGCGCAGTCCCGATTTCATGAACATCTTCTTCACCGGCGTCGCCTCGGCGGCCGATGAATTCGGCAAGAACGACAGCCGCTTTGCCGAGAATGTCCGCACCTATCATTCCCGGATCCGCGAAAACGACGTTTGCCTAACACATACTTTGGTCAATCCGCAGGTCGATCGCTCGCGCCCGGTCGAGAAGCAGGACAAGGATCTCGCGGCGAAGATCGTCAAAGAAACCGATGCCGGCATCGTCATCCGCGGCGCCCGCATGGTGTCGACCTTGTGCGCCTATGCGCATGATCTGCTGGTGCTGCCGTCGACCTATCTCGCCAACAGCAAGGAGGCTGAGCCCTACGCCTTCGGCTTCAGCGTCAAGGTCAACGCACCCGGTTTGCGGTTCATCTGCCGCCCCTCGGTGATCCATCAGAACGCCGCCTCGCCGATGGACTATCCGCTCTCGGCGCGTTTCGACGAGACCGATGCGATGGTTATCTTCGACGACGTGCTGGTGCCCTGGGAGCGGGTCTTCATCCACCGCGATCCCGAGCTGTGCAACGGCCTCTATAACCGTACCGGCATCATGCCGCAGATCATGCACCAGTTTTCGACCAAGAACCTGGCCAAAGCCGAGTTCATGATGGGGCTGGCCTTTGCGATCGCCAAGTCGACCAACATCGACCAGCATCTGCACGTCCAGGGTATGTTGGCCGAGTTGATCCAGTACGCCGAGTTCTGCCGCGCGTGCCTGCGGGCGAGCGAGGCCGATGCGGCGCCGGGACCTGCCGGCGTCATGACCCCGGCGGCAATGCCACTGTGGACCGTGCGGATGATGTTCCCGAAAATGTTCGTGCGGATGTGCGAGATCATCCAGATTTTGGGCGCCGGCGGTCTCGTCGCGGTCCCCTCTTATGCCGAACTGGCCGGTCCGGCAGCCGGCGACGTTGCCACTTATTTCCAGGCGGCGAACGCCGATGCCGCGACGCGGATCAAGCTGTTTCGCCTCGCCTTCGACGCTGCAGTGTCGTCTTTCTCGGGCCGCCAGCAGCTCTATGAGCGGTATTATTCCGGCGACCCGGTGCGGCTCGCCGGCACGCTCTACGGCCTGTACGACAAGGACACCCACATCGACCGCATCGTCGCGATACTCGACGAACTCGAGGCGCATCACCCTCCCCCGGTTAGGGGGGAGGGTTAGGCTGCGGCGCTATCCGCCTGCCAGCGCGTCGATTTCTGCGTCTTCTGGAAACCGGCCCAGCTGTTTCTTTGAAAAAACGAGCTTTCCGTCGATAGTGACTTCGAACACGCCCGACACGCCTTTGACGAGCTCGACTTCTTCTGCACCGCGTTCCATAGAGTCTGGCCTTCGCACGGAGGGCCCGAGGTTCATAGTTTCAAGGTACGCAATATTCGATCCTGACCTTCATCAGAGCCACCTCGTTCAGCGACCAACCGCTCGCACTCTACCACCGCCCGAGCGGTCGGGGCCATGGTCCTGTCTCACCCCCTCGGCGCTTTCCGGGCTATACAGCGAGTCCCTGTGACCGTCGGGTGAGCCTGATGCTGGAGTTCAGCGCGGCTGAAATTGAGGCGGTGCGGCTGAGCCTTCGCATCGCGTTCTGGGCAATGGCCGGCAGCCTGCCCTTTGGGCTGGCCACGGCAATCGTTCTGGCGCGCGGCCAATTTTACGGCAAGAGCCTGCTCGACGGCGTGGTTCATCTGCCGCTCGTGATGCCGCCGGTCGTGACCGGTTACCTGCTGTTGCTGTTGTTCGGCCGCCACGGACCGCTCGGCCGATCTCTCGACGAATTTTTCGGTATCGTCATTGCGTTTCGCTGGACCGGAGCGGCACTTGCCTGCGCGATAATGGGATTTCCGCTGCTGGTACGCGCAATCCGACTGTCGCTGGAGGCGGTCGACCGCAGGCTCGAAGAGGCTGCCGGCACGCTCGGCGCCAGGAGGATCTATGTATTCGTGCTCGTGACCTTGCCATTGATCGCCCCGGGAATCATCGCCGGCATGGTGTTGTCCTTCGCCCGTAGTCTCGGCGAATTTGGTGCTACGATTACGTTCGTTTCCAACATCCCCGGCGAGACCCGGACGATCGCTTCGGCGATATACACCCTGACCCAAACTCCAGGCGGCGATGTCGGCGCACTCAGGCTGACCCTCGTCTCGATAGCGCTATCATTCATCGCGCTGCTTGCCGCCGATCTCCTGGCACGGCGCTTGGGCCGGCGCCTTTCCGGCGACTGAAGCTCATGCTCGAAGTCGATATCGAGCACCAGCTCGCCGATTTCGCACTCGACATCCACTTTCAGGCCGGGCGTGGTCTGACCGCGCTGTTCGGCCGCTCGGGCGCCGGAAAGACTTCCGTCGTAAACGCGATCGCCGGTCTGCTCCGTCCGCGCCGGGGCCGCATCGTCATGGACGGCTCGGTTCTGCTCGATACCGAGCGCGGCATCCGGGTCCCGACCCATTTGCGAAGGGTCGGGTATGTCTTTCAGGAGGGCCGGCTTTTTCCGCATCTTACCGTGAGGCAAAACCTGCTTTTTGGCCGCTGGTTCGCCCCTACTCGGGAAAGGCGCGTCATCAACGTCGACGACGTCGTCGATCTGCTCGGCATCGCTGCACTGCTCGACCGCCGGCCCGGCCGGCTCTCGGGCGGCGAAAAGCAACGCGTCGCGATCGGCCGCGCCCTGTTGGCGAGCCCGCAGTTATTGCTGATGGATGAGCCGCTGGCATCCCTCGATGCGCGGCGAAAGGATGAGATCCTGCCCTACCTCGAACGGCTGCGCGACGAGACCAGAGTACCCATCGTCTATGTCAGCCATTCCATTGCAGAGGTCACCCGCCTCGCCACGACGATCGTGCTGATTTCGGCTGGCCGGGTCCACGCCGTCGGTCCGGTGCAGGAGGTGATGGGCCGCGCCGAACTCTATCCGCTGGCGGGCCGTTTCGAAGCCGGGGCGGTTCTTGGGGTGCGCATCACGGCGCACGACCCGCGCTGGAGTCTGACCCAGCTCACCGGGGATTTCGGCAGGCTCACGGTGCCCCGGCTGGATGTGCCGGTCGGCACTGCCTTGCGCGTGCGCATCCGCGCGCGCGACGTGATCCTCGCGCGCACTCGTCCCACCGGCATCAGTGCGCTTAACGTGCTGGCGGCTGAGGTCGAACGGCTGGTTCCGATCGAGGAGGGGGCGCTCGAAGTTCAGCTCCGCCTCGGCGCTGGACGCCTTCTGGCGCGAGTGACCAGACTTTCGGGCGAAGCGCTGGGCCTCGCCGCCGGCTGCGAGGTCTTCGCCGTAATCAAAACGGTCGCAATCGATCGGCGCACTCTTTCTCGGCAGGGCGAGACCGCCGAGCTCGATGACGGAATCGAAACCTTCGACAGCTGAAACTGAGTATTCTGGCGAAGACGACTGCGGGAAACGCATCGCATAGGACTTCGAGCATGGAGAACACTATCGGACGTGTGGTGGCGGTGGCGGGTTCCCAAATGACCGCGACCCTCGAGGTCGACGCTCTCACCGAGGACCCCGTCCGTATCGGCGCGATGGTAAAAGCGAGAAGCGCTCACCTCGACGTGATCGGCACGATCGGCACGATAAATGCCGAAGGGGGCGGTTCTTCGCCGCGCAGCCTGATCGTCGTCGATTTGCTGGGCGAGATAGTTCCTATGGTCGAAGGCCCGCCGCAGTTCAACAGGGGCGTCACCCATTACCCCGTTGCCGGAACGCCTGTCAGAGCCGCGATGGACGCCGACCTGAACGCGGTCTACACCCGGCCGTCGGTCACCAACGTCAATATCGGCACCCTCTACCATGACCCGAGGCGCTCGGCCTTTGTCGTGGTCGACGAGCTGTTGGCGAAGAATTTCGCGGTGCTCGGGGCCACCGGCTCCGGGAAGTCATGCGCAGTGACATTGTTGTTGTTGGCGATACTGACCGAGCATAAACATGCGCATATCGTCTTGTTGGATCCGCACAACGAATATGGAAAAGCGCTCGGGGACCTCGCCGAGATCGTCAATGTAGACAACCTCCAGCTGCCGTTCTGGCTCCTCGATTTCGAGGAAGCGGTGAGGGTTCTGGTTCGCGGCGGAACCGCGCAGGAGCAGGAGGCTCAGGCGATCATTCTAAAGGACGCGATCACCACCGCCCGCCGCCGGTTCGCGGCCGAAGGCCTTACGGCTGCATCAGTCACGGTCGATACGCCGGTGCCGTACAAGGCTTCCGATCTCCTCCGTTTGATCGATCAAGCGATGGGAAAGCTGGACAACCCGGACAGCTCGGCGCCGTACCTGCGCATCCTGACGCGCCTCGAGTCCCTGCGCCACGACCGGCGCTTTGCCTTCATGTTCTCCGACTGGCTCGTCACGCGAGATACGCTGACGCAGATCCTCGGCCGATTGCTGCGCATCCCGGTGGACGATAAGCCGCTGACCATAATTGATTTGTCCGGCATACCGGCAGAGATCGCCGATGTCGTGGTTGCGATGCTATGCCGCTTGACCTTCGACTTCGCGTTGTGGTCCGAGCGCGAGCGGATGCCGCCGGTGCTGCTGGTATGTGAAGAAGCCCATCGCTATGTCCCGGCTTCTCCCGGCGTTGGGTTTGCGGCGGCTGGGCGGGCGATCACCCGACTTGCGCGGGAAGGACGCAAATATGGAATTTCGCTCGCCCTGATCACCCAGCTTCCTTCCGAGCTGTCATCCCAGGCGCTCTCCCAATGCGGAACGGTTTTTGCCCTGCGGCTGGGACACTACCTCGATCACCGCTTCATGGAGACAGCATTGCCGGATGCGGCGCGCGGGATGCTGGCCGCCCTGCCGAGCATGCGCACCCAGGAGGCGATCGCATTCGGAGAAGGCGTGCCATTGCCGATGCACATTCGCTTTGACGATCTGCCGCACGGTCGCCGACCCCGCAGCGAAAGCGCCGATTTTTCGAAAGCCTGGCGGGCGGACGTTGCCGGGGTCGACTTTCTGAAAGAAGGAATCCGCCGCTGGCGCGAGCAGAGCCGAGGTCCAAGCAAAAAATAGATTAGTCCCGGTCAAGCGCCGCGCAACGGGATCTCCTTCAACCCGAACGAGGCTATCAGGGTGAGCGCCGAAATAGCCGCGGCCCATAAATAGACCCGAGAAAACGCGCTTCGGACTGCGTGCTGCAACCCGGCCACCAACGCCGGATTGATCGACTCCGGCTGATCGAGATGGAGAAGCGCGATACCCGGGTTGGGGCCCAGCACATCGTGGCCCGGGAGCAATAGGGCGCCGGCGTTCAGATCGCCGACCAATAGCGCCGTCAACAGAGCAACTCCAAACGCGCCGCCGATCAGCCGAAAGAACATAACCACGGAGAGCCCGATGCCGGTGTCCGGCAGTTCGAGCGCGTTCTGCACCGGCACCATCACCGACGGGAGCTGAGCGCCGAACGAGAAGCCGAGCAACGCGGTCAGGAACGTGTCGAGCGGCCACGAGCGGCCGAGCCCCAGCCGCGGCAATCGCGCCGCAGAGAATCGTCATCGCTCCGGCCCCGAGGATCGGAAAAATGCGGTAATGCCCCGTGCGGCTGACCAAACGTCCGACGATGAACGAGCCCAAGACCGTGCCGCCGGTCATCGGGATCAGCCGGACCCCGGCCTCGTTCGGGCGCCAGCCCTGCGCCGAGCTCGAAATCGAGCGGTACCAGGATGATCATCGCGATCATCACCATCGACATCGAAAGGCTGATCAGGCTGGCCAGCCGCAAAGATCCGGTTGGCGAACAGCCGGAGCGGAATGATCGGCTCGGGTGCCTCGCTCTCGCGATAGATCAACGCCGCCAAAAAAGCGATGCCGATCGCGAGCGGGACGAGAACCTCGCTCCTGTCCCCACCCGGCTGCCGCTTCGGCTTGCCCGAGCCCGATAAGGATCGGGGTTGTCGATGCGAGGATCAGCGCCGCTCCGAGCCAGTCGATGACCGGCCTTCGCCGCGGCTTTGGAAGCCGCCGCAGGTTGCGCCAGCACAATAAAAGCGCGAGCGACCCGAACGGCAAGTTGATCCAGAAGATCCAATGCCAGGACAGATATTCGGAGAAGAAGCCGCCGAGCACCGGGCCGAGCACGTTCGAGATCGCCATGACGCTCGAAAAATATCCCTGATAACGGCCGCGCTCGCGCGGCGGAATAATGTCGGCGACGGCGGCCAGCGCCACCGAGCGCAAACCTCCGCCACCGATGCCCTGCAAAACGCGCGCGCCGATCAATTGCGGCATATTCTGCGACAGTGCGCACAGTACCGACGCGCCGAGGAACAGCGTGATCGCCACCGACAAGATCGGCCGCCGGCCATAGAGATCGCTGAGCCTACCGTAGAGCGGGGTGGTGACCGTCGAGGCCACCAGATAGGCCGAGACGACCCAGGACATTAGCGTCCAACCGTTCAGATCCTGCGCCATTGTCGACAACGACGTGGCGACGATCGTCTGGTCGAGACTGGCAAGAAACATCGCGAGAATGAGGCCGAACAGGATCGAGACGATCTCCGCTCGGGAGAAATGCATCACACTCGATTGGCTCAGCTCGGCCATTTCAGCCTGCGGATCGCGGGTAGTGTCCTAATTTTAGGACACTACCCGATCGCGGTGATTGTTGCGCTTGGCTTCGGCCGTCCGTAACAGTAATCCAAACCGGGCACTCGAGGGAGCATCCCGCATGGACGAGGGCGCCGGGCCGGCGCGGTGGCAGGACGATCTCTACGATCTGTTGCGCTGCAACAATGTCACCCAGTTCGCCTATGTGCCCGATGCCGGCCACCGGATTCTGATCGACCGATCGCTCGCCGATCCGGAGGTCCATTCCGTGGCGCTGACCAGCGAGGAGGAGGGAGTGGCGATGCTCGCCGGGGCCGACCTCGGCGGGGCCCGCGGCATCCTTCTGATGCAGAGTAGCGGCACCGGCAATTGCGTCAATATGTTGTCGCTGATCAAGGGCGGCCGGTTTCCGTTTCTGACATTGGTCAGCATGCGGGGCGATTTCGGCGAAGGCAATCCGTGGCAGTTTCCGATGGGGCAGGCGGTGCAGCCGGTGCTCGAGGCGATGGGGGTTATTTGCCTGCGGATCGAGCAGCCTGAGGAGGTTGTGCCGACCGTCGGCGCCGCCTTGACGATGGTGTATCAGAGCGGTCAGGCGGTGGCCGTGCTGCTGACCCAGAAACTGCTCGGCGCCAAGCAATTTTGACAGCTTTAGATGGCCAGAGCGGCGAAATGCTCCCTCGCCCCGCAAGCACGAAGAGGTGACTGCCTGACTGGATGGTGAGGAGGTGCTAGATGGCAAATCAAGGCGATCAAAGCGCCGAGGGGGCCGCCGCCCCACAGTTCATCCTCGACCGACGGGACGCGGTGCCGGCCTTGATCGGCCGGCATCAGGATTTTCTGATCGTCAGCGGCCTCGCAGGCACTAGCCGCGACGTCGCGGCCTTAACCGGGGACGGGGCGCACACCTACACGATGGCGGGCGCCATGGGCGGGGCTTGCATGATCGGTCTCGGTCTCGCGCTCGCTCGTCCCGACAGGCACGTGCTCGTCGTGACCGGCGACGGCGAGTTGTTGATGAATGTCGGCGCGCTCGCTACGATAGCGGTGGTGAACCCCGCCAATTTCGCGATCGTCTGCGTCGATAACGGTCATTACGGTGAGACCGGGTATCAGAAGAGCCATACGAGCCTCGGGGTCGATCTCGAAAAGATCGCCGCCGGTTCGGGGATCAAGGCAACGCGCACGATCGCGTCCCAAGAAGAACTCGCCGACGGCCCCCGTCTGCTCCGTGAGGGCAACGGCGCCGCCTTTGTCGTGCTGCGCGTCAAGCCGACCGACCCGCCCGCCTTCAAGCGCAACATGGATCCGTCCGCCTGCCGCAGCCGCTTTCGCGCTGCGCTCTTGGGCGCCGCCTAATACCCGGGGTCGCGCTCCATCATTTCGATCACCGCCGCCGCGGCGCGGGTTGCTTCGTCATCCTCGCCCAGCTCACGGCGCCGCGTTTCGACCACCTGCTGCTGCAACGCGTAGGCCTCGGCTCGGTCCCCTTCCTGCCACAGGACCGCGGCGAGATTGCTCATTGTCGTGAGGCTGTCGGGGTGGTGCTCGCCGAATTCGCGGCAGGTGGTCGTGAGCACTGAGACGAGCAGCTCCCGCGCTCCGGTGAAATCGCCTTGCGATGCGAGCGTTCCGGCGAGGTTGTTGACGGCGCG
The DNA here is from genome assembly GCA_963700195.1 of uncultured Alphaproteobacteria bacterium. Lineage (GTDB taxonomy): Bacteria > Pseudomonadota > Alphaproteobacteria > ATCC43930 > CGMCC-115725 > AP-15. Next base: position 153,333 of record CAVOWQ010000009.1, on the reverse strand, counting down.
GAGGGTTTCGAGATCGGCGTCGCCGAACAGCGCGCGGCGCCCTCTGACTACTTGCTCCTGCAGCTGTCGCGCCTCTTCCAGATTACCCTGCGCTCCCAGCGTCACCGCCAATTTGCCGACCGCCTTCAAGGTGTCCGGGTGCTGCTCTCCGAGCAGCCGGCGTCGTCCTTCGACAACCTGTTCTTCGAGTTTCCGGGCCGCGATCAGCCGCCCTTGCGCCCACAGGCAGTCGGCGAGATCCAGCATGGCAGCGAGCGTCGCGGAGTGGTTCTCGCCCAGCGCCGCGCACTGTTCGGCAACTAAGCGCTCCTGCGCCTCGCAGCTGCTATCGGTCATGTGCGGGCCGGTCTTAATCGAGATCTTCTGTGAGCGCGGCGCGGACCGGCTCCGGCAGCACCGCCATATGCCCGTAATTCGGGTGGTCGAAACCGGCAATCACCTGAGCGCCGGGGGTCTTGAAGCGGGCGATCTGGTGGTCGGTAAACGGAAATCTGAGGAACTGGACGGATGATGCCTTGCCCTCGGGGCTGGTGTTCTCGCGTGTCGGATCGGGCTCGCCTCGGATCCGCTCTCCGGCGATGTTTAGAAAAACGTGGTCTTCGATCCCGCCCAGGCGCGCCAGCACCGCGGTGCGGCGTATCGGATCGTCGATCTCGAACATCACCGTCGCGACCAGCTCCTTTCCCTGCGGAACCAGCGGATTGTAGGCCGCGAGTTCGTCCTCGATCTGCGCCTCGCCGCCCGGCTCGATATGCAGCATCTCCTGCACCTGGTGCCGCATCGTCTCGTAATTCTCGAAGTAGAAGGCCGCAAAAGGGGCCGACCTCAACCCGACGCCGCCGCTTGATCTCGGTAATCCGCTTGCGTCGATCGCTTCGGATCGCGGCGTAATCTCCGGGAAGCATGGTATCCTAGCGGATCAACCGGCATCTGTTCGGGGTTAATGTCTCTGTCATGATGTTCTCGTTTCTGTGTCGGACCAAGCGCCTAGAATGCCGTAGGCGCGGGCGACGAGTTCTATCCGGTGCACATCCCAGCCAACGGACATTCGAAGGCCAGGAACGGCTTTGCGTTTTTGAGCGCCTGGCGCGCGACTGGCGGAGACGGACCGGGGGCAAGACCCTCTTTGCGGGCGACGTCGACGATGTATTCGGAAACGTCAAAGGTCGCTTTTGCCAGCTTTGCGACCGCCGGTCCTGAGGGACGTCAAAGGCCACTCGAATTTGAATATCAGGGCGCAGGACGGGACCAGCGCGATGATGTCGTAGCCTTCAGGTCGCGTAAAGGACCGCCTTGCGGCCGTAAGCCGGCGCCGAGCGGTCGACGGCAGGCCCCGAGCGCTTCGATCGCATCACAAAGGTCGGCCCGTGATATTCCGGCAATGCGGCGTTGCGGTCGATGCCCACCGCGGTTTCGAGCAGCGGTCGGATCAGCGTGTTCTTATAGTCGCCGGCCCAATTTGCGAGAGGCGCAACCATGTTGGCCAAACGACCGTTGCGGTCGGTCTTGATCAGCTCACGCTGCTGCAGCGGAATATGCCCGTCACGCGCTCGACCGCCCGCTAGCGCAGCATGACATGAATAGAAGGGCGGGCGAGCCCCAGAACGGGTTTCAGGCACTCTCGGGACGGACGCGAATAATGACGTCCACGCGGCTGATTTCGGTACCGGCGGGAGGCATCGGCAGACTGGTAACCGTCAGTTCCTCGCCGGGTATGTCTTGCAGCTTGCCGGTCACTTCACAGAAAAAGTGGTGGTGGTCGGAAGTATTGGTATCGAAATACGACCGGCCGGGCTCGACGACGACTTCATGCAAAAGCCCGGAATCCGTGAACTGGTGAAGCGTGTTGTACACAGTCGCGAGCGATACCCGGATGCCGGCGGTCAACGCTTCGCCATGCAGTTGCTCGGCGGTGACGTGGCGCTCCCCGCTCTCGAGCAGGAGTCGTGCCAAGGCGACACGTTGGCGAGTCGGCCGCAGATTTGCCGCGCGCAGGCGCCGCAGGGCAAGTGATGTGGCGTGCGTCATCGTCATGCAACAAATATAAGCGGAGTCATGGCGAAACCAAACAACTTTATTGCGACTTGTTGCCGCTCGCCGGGTCGCATCGCCAACCCGGCACCATGCCGTACTCCTCCCTGACACCGCGCGCGGTCTTAACAGCGGGCGTGGGCTTTGGTGTTCGCCCCAGCCCGCTGTCCGCCAGCCGCTTACAGGTTGGCCTGGAAGTCGCTGTAGTCGCGAACCTTCTTATAGATCTGCAGCCGGTTCCGCTGACTGTCCGCGACAATGACGCTGTCAGTGGCCGGATCGAACTCCACCGCCGTCGGAAAGCAGAACCGGTACTGCGGTTCGAGGCTTTTTACCCGGCGCCGAGCCTTCGCCATGTCGGGGTTGGCATCGACGGTCTGCTGGCCCCACTTGGATAATACCTGGGCGTCACCGATCAGATTGCAGATCGGCCTTCCCTCGGAATCGAAGACGCAAACGCGATGATTGCCCCAATCGGTGACATAGATGTCGCCATCTGGGTCCACGGCAACGTCGGTCGGGTGATTGAGTGTTCCCGGCTTCGGATACCCGGCGGTCTCCGAGGTTGGCGAGACATACGGTCCGAACATAGTCACGGCATATGCGCCCTCGGGCTCTTCGACTTTCCCATACTGGCCGAACTTCATCAGGAACTTGCCCTCGGGGGACAATTTCTGGACGCGGTGGTTCTTCCAGTCTGCGACGTAGATGTTGCCGTCCTTGTCGAGCGTAATCCCCCAGGGCTGGTTGAACTGACCGTCACCGTTACCGGCACTGCCGCATTTGCCGACGAACTTGCCGTCCGGTGTAAAGACCTGCAAGCGGTTGTTGCCGCTATCGACAACGATTATGTTGCCGTTTTTCTCTATAGCCAGACCGGCGGGGCGCATAAGCTCGCCGTCGCCGCTGCCGGTCGTGCCCCACTTCCGCAGGAATTTACCGCTGCTGTCGAACACGGTGATTGTGTTCGTCCAATCATCCGACACGTAGACATGGTCGTTATTGTCGACGGCAACCCCGAAGGGCCAAGTGCATTTGCCATCGCCCTCGCCGTATTCGAAAAAATCCGCGATGTGTTCTTCTTCGCCGGGACCGCCGAGCTGCACCTTGTTGACGTGCATCCCGAAATTATTCTCGTTGCCCCGGTTGGTCGCATAGAGAACGCCGTTCTTACCGAGACACATTGTTTGGACGTAATTGAACCCCGGCCCGCGGGCGGCGTTACGCCCCACGGCATGGCTCCAATCATAGACTCGCCCTTCGTGAACCGTTGTGAGCGGCATAGCGCTCCTCCTCTCTAACCTACCCGTTTGCCTCAGCGAGCCCCCTTCCCCGACCTGAGCCGAGGAAGGGGTGATACGTGACGATCTTTGTTAGTTCAGGAACGCCGGTTGCTCAAAGGTTCCGTTGACGATCGGAGCCGGATTGAGCTTCAGCCATTTGTCGAGGATCGTCGTATAGACGCTACGGAAATCCATGTTCGGGTTCATATCGCCCTGCACCAGATGCTCGGGCTTGAGGGACGGCATTTCGCCGTAATGACCGCCCTTGACCTTCTCGCCGAGCACAAACGCGACGCCGCCGGCGCCGTGGTCGGTTCCGGAGCCGTTGTCGCGGACGCGACGGCCGAACTCGGAGAACAGCAGCATGATCACATTGTCGGCGTGGTCATGCTCGCGCAGGTCCTTCATGAAGGCGTCGACACCCTCGGTCACCGCGGTCCACAAATTGCCGTGGCCGGGGTTCTGGCCGGCATGGGTGTCGAAAGTGCTGTGATCGCAGTAGAAGATGCGGCTGCCCAGATCGGCCAGATGAGTCTGCGCGATGCCTTTGAGCTTGCGGGCGATCGGCGTGTTCGGATACTGCACCGTCGACGAGTACTTCTGCGGCGCGACCTTCAGGATGTCCTCACCCTTCAAGGAATCGATACCGGTGTCCGCCATGTAGTCCATGACCGCGCCGGTGCCGATCGCCGGTTTGTACATCGCTGCAAAGCGCTCGAGAACCTGCTTGCGCTGTTGACCCTGAATGGTCGGCAGAAAGCCGTACTTTTCGAGCGGCCCGCCGACGCATGCCACCGGCACGCCCGCTACTGCCAATGATCGCGGCAGACTGGGTCCGAAGCTGACGGTGGTGACGACGTTCTCTTTCTTCGGATCGAATTCGCGCGCGACGCGCCCGAGCCACCCCTCGGTCCCGACCTTGACCGGCTCGCAAGTGTGCCAGATGTCCATGGCGCGGAAGTGGGACCGCGGCGACTCCTTCCAGCCGACGCCGTGCAGAATGGCCAGCTTGTCGTCATCCCAGAATTGTTTCAGCGGCGCCATGTAGTGCGGGATGCCGTAATCCTTGTCGAGATGCATGATCTGATTGTCGGGGATCCCGACCGCCTTCCGATTGTCGCGGTACAGCGGATTGTTGTAGGGGATCACTGTGTTCAAATAGTCGTTTCCGCCCGTGAGTTGCAGTACGACTATTACTGGGTCTTTTTGCGTGGTCTGTGTTTCAGGCATGCGTCTTTACTCCCTCATCTGATCAGATTTAGTCGTTAGCCGAATTGATACTCTCTGGTGGCGACAATCAGCTGCAGCATTTCTGCGGTGTGCTGATCCGCGATTTTGGCGTTCGAGTCACTATCCCAAGCAACCTGACCCCATTCTTTCGCCTGGGAAAGCAGCTCCTCTTTGGTGTCGGCGCCGACCTCGACCGGGCCGATGTGGTCGAGGCAACCATCGACGAGCTGCTCGGGACTCAGCGAACCATGCGCCCTCAGCCGGCTGATGATCGCTCGGACGCCAGGCAGCGAGGTATCGCCGACTTTCTCCGCGACGAAATTGACGCGCGCCATCAAGGAGCCGCTGTTGATCCACTCTTTCCCGGTGTGCCAGCCTTCGACGGAGGGCGGGTTGAGCAGATCCTGGCCCATATAGGTGGGCTGCATCGACAGATCGCCGATGCCCGGCTTCGGAAGCTCATGGCCGCCGACGAGCCGCAACGTGCTGACCACCACCTCGGCCGGCGACTTCATATGCTTGAAGCGGGCGTTCTTGAAGAAATCCGAGTTGAACAGCACGCGCAGCACGGGTTTTATGTCGAACTTGGCATCGCGGAAGGCACCCACCAGGGTGTCGATCGCCTTCTGGTCTTGCGGCGCCTCGATCGGCCACGCCGGCACCTGGGGCTCGTCGGCGACGAAGAAGTTATAGAGGTGCCGGCAGATGAATCTGCCGCAAGCCGGCTGCTGCACGACGATGTCGATGATGTCTTCGCCGTTGAAGCGGCCCTTGTGCCCGAGGAACACCTTCTCGCCGTCGTCGTGGTCTTCGGGGCGATACTCGAACTTCCACGGGAACCGGCCATATGGGGCGCGAGGAATCTTGGTCTCGAAGGTCCAGCCGGTGAAGGCCCGTGAGCATTCACGGACATCCGTTTCGGTGTAGTTGCCGGCGCCGAGGCTGAACAGCTCGAGCAGTTCACGGCCCCAATTCTCATTAACCGCGGTGCCGTGATTCTGCTGGTTGTCCAGCCAGAAGATCATCGTCGGGTTTTTCGCGATGGTGAGCAGCAGGTCGCGGTAATTGCCCATGCCCTTTTCGCGGAACAGCTGGATCTGCTCCAGCAGCTGGTCGTAATTGTCCACCTTTGAATTGCCGGTGGCAAAGACATGGTGCCAGAATAGCGCCATCTTTTCTTCGAGCGGCCGCTTCGTATTGATCAGATAGTACATCCAATTGACGTTGCCCATCGGCGGTTGGCCGCCCGGCAGCAACGACGCCGGTTGATAACGGAGCAGCTCATAGGCATCGACGGGCGGCTGGGTTTCGGGCTCCAACAGCTCCTCTACGGTCGCCTCGTATCCCTTGGCCACCCGCGCTTCGAGTTCGTCGCGGCCTGCTCCGAAACCCGCGCGTCGCATCAAGTGCGCCATCAAAGCGATGTCATCCTGGTGTGCCATCTTTAGGTCCTCCTCCTTGGTGTTGGTAAATCACCCTCGAATCAGCGGCATCGTTCGGCCGGGCACAACGCGCAGGCCTGATAGGCTTTCTGTCCCGGCGAGGGAACCACAGAGCACCTCTGCTGGTCGGTCGAGTTGAAAATACACCATCCGTCCCTCGATGTCCTTGGACGGGCGGTCGCAGAAAGTGCGGCCGAGCCGATGCGGTACGCAATCATTGACCGCACTGGCGGACCGAGTTCAACTCCTTAGAAGCATACCAAACTAGACAGATAACTCGGCCCTCGGAAAACGCGCGCACGGGCAGGTTCGGCCACCGCTATTGGCGCGGCGGCTGTCCGTCCCTGGACGTGGCGAAAGGGTCGGTTTCGATATTCAGTCGCCGGTCTGCAAGCGCTCGACCAGCTCCCGGACCGACGGCACGTAGCCGTTTGTGTAGAAGGGGTCTGAGGCAAAGCGATACGCATTATGGCCGGCGAACATCAGCTGACACTCGACATCATCAGAGTGCCTGATCGCCTGCAGCGTCTTTTGAATGCAGTAGCTGCGCGGATCAGCCTTCCTCCCCGTCGAGCGCGCCTCGTTTTGGGCCCAATTCGAGAACTGGCAGGCGCTGAGACAACCCATGCAGGCGATCTGGTCGGTGCGGATCTCGAGGGCCTTTTGCGGGGTGACAAAAACCAGCGTGGCATCCGGCGTGCGCAATGCTTCGGTGAAGCCGTCGGCGACCCATCTCTCGGCGGACACTTTGTCCTGAGCGGTCAGGTAGACGGTGCGGCCTCGTGGACCAACCCTGAATTCCGCAACGTGCTCACCCACCGGTTCGATGGTGTAGGCTACCTGGTGTTCCGACCGCTGTTGCAGTTCACTCAGAAACCGGTTGCGCACAGCCGAGGAATAAAAGCCCGTTGGACTGAAGTGATTGAGCGAGATGTCCCCTTCGCCCAACGTCAGCAACTTACGCTTCCACGCGTCGGAAATCGGGCTTTCCTGGGTCAAGAGTGGCCGCGTCCCGAATTGAAAAGCAACCGGACCGAGTTCGGGATTGCCGATCCAATCGGCCCATTCACGCAGGAACCACACCCCGCCCGCCATAAAGATCGGCGTCTCGGCAAGCCCGAAATCGACCATCAGGCTGCGCAGTTCGGAAACCCGCGGGTAAGGGGGCTCGGGACGCTGAGGATTCTCGCTGTTGGTGATCCCGTTATGGCCGCCGGCGAGCCAAGGGTCTTCATAAACAACCCCACCGAGCCAATCACGAAATCTGTGATACGCCCTTTTCCACAATGCCCGGAAAGCCCGGCCCGAAGACACGATCGGGTAATAGTGCACCCCGTAACTCGCACAAATCTCGGCGATTCTGTAGGGCATGCCGGCACCGCACGTGACGCCGTGGATGAGGCCCTTGGCCCCTTCCAGCACGCCGTGGAGCACACGTTCGGCCGCCGCCATTTCCCACAAAACGTTCATGTGGATGCGGCCCTCGCCGTTGGAGCGCTCATGGGCCACCCGCGCCTGTTGAATACCGCCGGCGACTGCGTAGGCGACAAGTTCCTCGTGCCGTTCCACCCGCGTCCGCCCGCGATAGATTTGCGGGATCGGCTCTCCGGTTTCGGTATAGCTGTCGGCGTTGACCCCCGAGAATGTCCCGACACCGCCGGCGGCGGCCCATGCTCCCGAGCTTTCGCCATTTGACACCGAGATGCCCTTGCCGCCCTCGACCAAGGGGAGGACCTCATATCCGGAAATCACCAGTGGATTGAGCGGTTTCACCAGATTGATCCCTACCGCGGAATAACGGTCGAAGCCGAATTGGCCACAATTTCTACATGAAAGCCGCCAAGTGCGGCGGCGCCATGAAGGCGATCCGGGAAATCGGAAAACACGGATTTCACTCCGAAATCGAACAATATCTTCGCCCGTTCCGGATCGTTTACGGTATAGGCCAGCAACGGATAGCCCGCCCGGCGGATCTCTGATAGCACGGCCAGGCGAAGCCGCTGCTGGTCTGCATGGATCGTCACGCACCCCAATTGCGCTGCAATATTACCCCAGTTCTTAGGAATGCGGCGGAACAGGATGCCGCGCGCGATGTGCGGCGCCCGATCCCGCGCCGCGGCGAGCGCGGCGCGCTGAAAGCTGGATATCAGCAGGTGCGTCGGATTAGCGGGCCAAATCCGAGCGAGCAACTCTGCGACTACCGCTCCCGTCGCCGCTTCTCTTCCGCGTACGGCCTTCAGCTCGACATTCGCGCCGAGACCGAGTTCGGCGAGGAGCATCAAAGCCTCTTCCAGCGTCGGCACGCGCTCACCGGCGAAGGACGAGTGAAACCGGTTTCCTGCGTCATAGCGTCGGACCGCGGCGAGCTGCAGGCTGCTTACCTCGCCTCGTCCGTTGGTCGTGCGCTCCAGCCGGTCGTCGTGAAGCAGAACCGGTTGGTTGTCGGCGGTGAGCCGGACATCGAACTCGACCCAACGGCAGCCCAGCGCCTTGGCCTTGCGCAATCCGGCAAGAGTGTTCTCCGGCGCATATGCGGCGGCGCCGCGATGGCCGATGACCGGCGGCAGGACAGTTTCGATACTCGCGCTCTCCGGAGAAATCTCGGGTGAGGCGGCCGGCAAGTGCCGCGTCGCAGATTCGATATTCGCGGGAAGTTCGGAGCCGTCCCGCTCGGCATCGAATGTCGTCAGGTTGCGGCGGCCTTCACCTGCGGTTCCTGGCGCTCCGCCCGACGCGAGCCGAGGTCCTCGCCGGTTTCTTGGTCGACTTGGCGCATGCTGAGCTTGACCTTTCCCCGATCGTCGAAGCCGAGCACCTTTACTTTGACATTGTCGCCGAGCTTGACGACATCGGCGACCTTGCCGACCCGTTGCGGGGCGAGCTCGCTGATGTGAACGAGCCCGTCGCGCGACCCGAGAAAATTCACGAAGGCGCCGAAATCGACGACTTTCACGACCTTGCCGTTGTAGATGACGCCGAGTTCTGGTTCGGCCACGATGCCGCGAATCCAGTCGATCGCGGCCTGCGCCGCATCTCCGTCCACCGCGGCGACCTTGACGGTACCGTCGTCGTCTATATCGATCTTGGCGCCGGTCGTCTCGACGATCTCGCGGATGACTTTGCCGCCGGAACCGATCACCTCGCGGATTTTTTCCTTCGGAATGCTGAAGCTGGTGATCCGCGGGGCATTGTTGCTGACCGTGTCGCGGGCGCCGGTCAAAGCCTTTGCCATCTCCTCGAGGATATGATTGCGGCCGTCCCGCGCCTGATCCAGGGCAATCCGCATGATCTCCTCGGTGATCGAGGTGATCTTGATGTCCATCTGCAGCGCGGTAACGCCCTGCTCGGTACCGGCGACCTTGAAGTCCATGTCGCCGAGGTGGTCCTCGTCTCCGAGAATGTCGGACAGGACGGCAAATCCTTCCGTTTCTTTGATCAGCCCCATGGCGATCCCGGCGACCGACCGCGGCAGCGGCACGCCGGCATCCATCAGCGCAAGCGAGGCGCCGCACACCGAAGCCATTGACGACGAGCCGTTTGATTCCGTGATCTCCGAAACGACCCGGATCGTGTAGGGGAAGCTGTCCTTGCCGGGGAGCAACGGATGGATCGCTCGCCAAGCGAGTTTGCCGTGCCCGACCTCCCGCCTTCCGGGCGAGCCCATGCGACCGGCTTCGCCGGTGGCATAGGGCGGGAAATTGTAGTGGAGCATGAAGTTTTCGCGATACTCGCCTTCGAGCGCGTCGATCACCTGTTCGTCCTGACCTGTCCCTAATGTCGCGACTACCAGCGCCTGCGTCTCGCCGCGGGTGAACAGCGCGGAGCCGTGTGCGCGAGGCAAAATTCCGACGCCGCACGAAATCGGTCGAACGCTGCGCGTGTCTCGTCCGTCGATCCGGCGGCCGTCGCGCAAAATGGCGCCGCGCACAATGTCCCTCTCGATGTCCTTGAAGAGCTTGAGCGCGATCGCGTATTGCGCTTCGTCGGGAAACAGCTCGGTCAATTTGGCCTTCGCCGCATCGAGCCTGTTGCTGCGGTCCTGCTTACCTTGCGTAGCGTAGGCGGCATCGATCAGCGGGCCGACCGCGTCCCGCAGCCGTGCGCCGATTTCATCGAGCCCCGGCGGCGTAGGCGGCAGGCTCCACGGCTCGCGGGCGCAGGTCTCGGCGAGCTCGATGATCGCCTGGATCACCGGCTGAAACTCACGATGGCCAAAGGTCACCGCACCGAGCATTACGTGCTCGGGGAGTTCCTTGGCCTCGGATTCGACCATCAGGACGCCCTCGCCCGTGCCGGCGACGACGAGATCGAGGCCGGAGCTCGGCAGCTGGCCCGATGTCGGGTTCAGGACATAGTTGCCATCGATATAACCCACCCGCGCCCCGGCGATTGGTCCGAGAAACGGGATCCCCGAGATCGTCAAGGCCGCGGAGGCGCCGATCATCGCGACAATGTCGGGGTCGTTTTCTAAATCATGGCTCAGAACCGTGCACACCACCTGGGTTTCATTGACGAACCCCGAGGCAAAGAGTGGCCGCAGCGGTCGATCGATCAGCCGCGAAACGAGCGTTTCCTTTTCGGAAGGCCGGCCCTCGCGCTTAAAGAAGCCCCCCGGGATCTTCCCGGCTGCGAAGGTCTTCTCCTGGTAGTTGACGGTCAGTGGAAAGAAGTCCTGACCGGGTCTTGCGCTCTTGACCGCGACCGCTGTGCATAAGACGGTGGTCTCGCCATAGGTGGCGAGCACGGCGCCGTCTGCCTGACGAGCGATTTGCCCCGTCTCCAGCATGAGGCGGCGGCCGCCCCAATTCAGCTCCTTACGGTAAACATGGAACATTCGGTATCATCCTTTTCGGAAAATTTGAGCGAGGCTGTGGTTCGGCACCCCGAGCGCCAGGACCGTCAGCCGTCAGACCAGCGCCGCCATAGCGATGCGGAGCCGTAGATAAACAGAAACGGGGCAATTCGTTCGCGCGCCGCAGCGAGGCAGCGGGCGTGTCATTCACCGGCGTGATCTCGGTATCCCTTCGTCGCGTCAGCGGCGCAGCCCGAGACGCCCGATCAAGGTCTCATAGCGTCCCACGCTCGATCGCTTGAGATAATCCAACAACCGACGCCGCTGGCCGACCATGACGAGCAGGCCGCGCCGTGAATGGAAGTCCTTCTTGTGGGTCGACAGGTGGCCGGTGAGATTGCGAATCCGCTCGCTCAGGATGGCGACCTGGACCTCGGGTGACCCGGTGTCGCCCTCCTTCGCGCCGTATTCGGTGATGAGCACTTGTTTGCGCTCGGCAGTGATCGACATCAGTCCGGTTTCCCTCAGCGATTGATGACTCGTATCGGGCGAAGGCAGCCATCTTCGATCCGGGCCAGCGCAATCAGAGCCTGATCGTGCCAAGCGCCGACGACCGCTCTGTCTTTGAGCCGGTCGAGACGAGCCAGCGAGCCGGGTTCGCCCGGCATCACCCTCTGTCCGTTACGCAGTCGAGCAGCCTCAGCTCCGGTCAAGACAAAAGCCGGGATGTCGTCCAGCCCAGTCTCGATAGGAAGCAGAAATCCGCAATCCGTTGCTATATGCCCACGTTCCGCGATCGAATCCAGTGCTATCGCTTGACTTTCCGTGAACTGGCCAACCGAGAGGCGGCGCAGTTCGGCGATATGAGCCAGCGTCCCGAGCCCGGCGCCGAGATCGCGAGCCAGTGCACGGATATAAGTTCCCTTGCCGACGAGCGCTTCACAATCGGCGTGGTCCCGATCGGGGATTGTGGTGAGCCGCAGCTCGGCAATTTCGACCGGCCGTGCGGGAGGCGCGGGCGGTTTCCCGGCCCTGGCCAGCTGATAGGCGCGCCGCCCTCTGATCTTGATCGCCGAATAGGCCGGCGGCCTTTGCAGAATGGTGCCGGTAAAAGCGGGGAGGATCGCCTCGATCGCCTCGCGGCTCGGCCTCGCCGGGGATTCGCCGGTGATCTCGCCCTCGCGGTCGTCGGTTGCGCGGGCGATACCCCAGCGGATGCGAAAACGGTAGCGCTTGCGGCCGGTCATTGCATAAGCGGTAGTTTTGGTCGCTTCGCCGAGGGCGATCGGCAATACGCCCGTCGCGAGCGGGTCGAGTGTGCCCGCGTGTCCGACCTTTCCCCCGGTTCGGCGGCGAACCAGCTCGACGACACGGTTCGAGGTTAGACCGAGCGGCTTGTCGACGACGAGCCAGCCGTCGAGACCGCCATTACTCGTCATCGTCTCCATCCTCGACGGCCGGTAGACTGAGGTCACGCGCCACCTCGGGACGCGTCAACAAGTGGGAGATCCGGTCGGCCCGATCAAACGTATCGTCGAGCGCGAAAGCGAGGTTCGGTGTGTTGCGTAACTGAACTTCCCGCGCGACGCGCCCTTTCAGGAATATGGCGCTCCGCTCGAGGCCTGCGACTACCTCGGTTGCGTTCGTTCCGGCAAGCGGCATCACGAATGCGGTCGCATTGCGCAGATCAGGGCTCATGCTGACTTCGGTCACAGTTATGCTCGCGTTCTCGAGCACCGGGTCGCGGCATTCCCCGTCGCGCAGAATTCTCGCCAGCGCATGCCGCAGCTCTTCCCCGACGCGAAGCTGGCGCTGACTCGTTTTTCCCTCGACCCCGGCGCCGAGAGGCGAATGCTGCCGGCCGCGCCGCTTCTTGGCCATTACAATGTAGCTGCGTCACGCGTTACAGAGCACGCGCCACTTCCTCTATCTCAAAACACTCGATGACATCGCCCACCTGGATATCGTGATAGTTCTCGAACGCCATGCCGCACTCGTAACCTTGATTGACCTCGCGGACTTCGTCCTTGAAACGCTTCAAGGTCTTCAGCGAGCCTTCGTGAATGACGACGTTATCGCGCAACAGCCGGACCTTGGCGCCGCGTCGGACGGTGCCTTCGGTAACCATGCAGCCGGCGACTTTTCCGACCCGGGTGATGTTGAACACCTCGCGGATCGAGGCGTTGCCGAGCAGCCGTTCGCGCAATGTCGGAGCCAGCAATCCGGACAGCGCCTTGCGCATGTCGTCGATCAGATCGTAGATGATCGAATAATACCGGATCTCGACACTGTCGCGCCGCGCCAGCTCGCGCGCCTGCGGATTGGCGCGGACATTGAACCCGATGATCACCGCACTCGAGGCTTTGGCAAGGATCACGTCGCTTTCGTTGATGCCGCCGACGGCCGAGTGCAGCACGCGCATCGAGACTTCGCTCGTCGAAATTTTTTCGAGCGAGCCGACGATCGCCTCGAGAGAACCCTGGACATCCGATTTGACGACGACCGGCAGTTCCTTCGCCACACCGGCCGCGATCTGCGAGAACATCTGCTCGAGGGTTCCGCGCGCGCCTGTTGCAGCACTCGCATCGCGCCTGCGGCGTTGACGGAAATCGGCGATGTCGCGCGCGCGGCTCTCATTCTCTGCAACGACGAAATCGTCCCCCGCGAGAGGCGTTCCGTTTAGTCCCAATACCTCGACCGGGCTCGAGGGGCCTGCCTCGAGGATGTTTTGTCCACGATCATCGAGCAGCGCGCGCACTCGCCCCCATTCGCTGCCTGCAACAAAGATGTCGCCGACGTGCAAAGAGCCGCGTTGAATGAGCACGGTGGCAACCGCACCGCGCCCTCGCTCGAGCTTGGCCTCGAGCACGACGCCCTCGGCGGAACGGTTCGGGTTGGCCTTCAGATCGAGCAACTCGGATTGCAGCAGAATCAGCTCCTCGAGCTTGTCGAGATTGGTCTTTTTCAGTGCCGAGACCTCGACATCGAGCACCTCGCCGCCGAGCTCCTCGACGACCAGCTCGTGCTGCAGCAGCTCCTGCCGCACGCGCTCGGGCCGCGCTTCCGGCCTGTCTATCTTGTTGATGGCGACGATGATCGGCACCCGGGCCGCCTTGGCGTGACGGATCGCTTCGACAGTCTGTTCCATGATGCCGTCATCGGCGGCTACGACGAGCACCACGATATCGGTCACATTGGCGCCGCGCGCGCGCATCGCAGTAAACGCTTGGTGACCGGGCGTGTCGATAAAGGTGATCTGCCTGCCGCTCCGCAGGCTGACCCGATAGGCGCCGATATGTTGCGTGATGCCGCCGGCCTCGCCGCCCGCAACATCGGTCTCGCGCAACGCGTCGAGCAGCGAGGTCTTGCCGTGATCGACATGGCCCATCACCGTAACCACCGGCGCGCGCGGCTCGAGTGCCTCGGGCTCGTCCTCCTCGCCGCGTAGGCCGATCTCGACATCGGCCTCCGACACGCGCCGCAGACGGTGTCCGAACTCGGTCACGATCAGCTCGGCGGTGTCGGCATCGATCACCTGGTTGATCGTTGCCATCACGCCCATACGCATCAGCGCTTTGATGACATCGGCGGCGCGTTCGGCCATGCGGTTCGCCAATTCCTGGACGGTGATCGTCTCCGGGACGACGACTTCGCGCACGACCTTGATTTGTTCCTGCTCGCCGTGATGCAGCCGCAGGCGCTCGCGTTCTCTCGCCCGGCGCACCGAAGCGAGGCTGCGCATACGCTCCCCCTCGTCGCCGGCGAGTGCGCGCGTGACCGTTATTTTTCCGGTGCGACGGCGCGCATCTTCGCGACGGACCGGCGCCACCGGCTTTTTGACCTCGGGACGGGCGCCGCGGCGCAGCGCCGTTCCCGACTCTTCTTCCTCCTCGACCGGAACGGCGACCTTGCCTGCCGCAGCCAGCGCCGCCACCTTCGCAGCTGCTGCCTTACCGGCTCGCTCGGCCACCTCGCGCCGTGAGTCTTCTTCTTTGCGCCGCTGCGCCTCCTCTTCGGATCGCTTGCGAGCCTCCTCTTCGGTTCGGCGACGCGTCTCTTCCTCTTCGACCTTTCTGCGCGCTTCTTCCTCGGCCCGCTGGCGCGCCTCGTGAACGGCTCGTTCTTCCTCCTGTCGGCGTCGATCCGCTTCGGCGAGAGCAGCCAGTCGACGCGCTTCCTCGTCGGCCTTGAAAGCATCCTGCACCGCGCGGGTGCGTCCCGCCCGTTCCTCCGCGGTCAGCGAGCGGGCAATCACGACCGGGCGGCGCGCGGGCTCTGCCGCCGCCGGCCGCGGCGCCGATTGGTCGCGCGCAATCGCCGGCGACACCTCGGTCCGACCGGCCTCGGGCAACCCCGGGCTGATCACGCGTTTCTTGCGCACCTCGACGGTGACGGTCTTCGAGCGTCCGTGCGAGAAGCTCTGGCGCACCTGCGCTGTCTCGGCGGGTTTGCGAAGCTCCAGCCGGCCGCCGCTACGGCCGAGCGTCAGCGGCCGCTTCTGCTCTTGTTCCGTCGTGTTTTGCTCTTGCTCGTTCGCGTCGCTCATCTCGTTCCAATACCGTCAGCGTGCTGCACCCGCCGCAATGCGGCGGGTTGCGCTCCTCGATCGACTAGCGCTCCCGGGCGAAAGCCGGCGAGCTTTTCCGCATCGGCAATCAACCGGCGGCTCAGCCGGCCACCACCGAGCGCCACGTGTACCACATGATCGCGGCCGAATACGCCGCCCATCTCTGCCGAAGTCAGCACGGCCGCAAGTGGCAGGCCGCGCCCGAGCGCACGAACTTTGTTCCGTCCGCCCTCGGCTCCGTCGAGCGCCGACAGCAGCAGGCCAACCTTTCTGGCGCGGATCGCCTCGCCGACCTTCTCGAAACCGGCAACGGCGAGACCGGCGCGGCGGGCGAGCCCGATGGCATCGCAGCAGCGCTGTGCAAGCAAGACTTCGACGCGATCTGCAAACCCTGGCGGCAGGACAACCGGCCGGCGCGCCGCGCGCGCAAACAGCCGCTTCGCCATCGCCCGCTCTAATATATCGCGGCGCGGCGTTAACCACAAACCTCTGCCCGGCAGATCGGCGGCCACGTCAGGCACGATCTCTCCGCCCGGCCCGACGACAAAGCGCAACAGCCGCGCACGGTCGGCGATTTCACCGGTTGCGATGCAGCGGCGGTGCGGGCCGGCCTTCGCGAGCCCGTCATCACCCAAAGCGGCATCGCCTCCAACGGCCGCGGCGTTTTCGATGCTGCCCGTCGCGCCTACTCCTGCGCGCCGGCGTTGGCTGGCGTTGCTTCATCCGCGTACCAGTGTGCCCTGGCTCGCATGATCAGCTCGTTTGCCACTTCTAGATCGAGCTTGGCGCTGGTCTTGTCGGATTTTTCGAGCAGCTCGACGAGTTCGTCGCCGGCGAGGTCGGCGAAATCATCGAGCGTCTTTATCCCGCCTTCACCGAGCGCGACGAGCATGCCCGGGGTCAATTGCTCGAATTCGACGAGCTCGTCGCTGACCCCGAGCTCCCGGCGCCGCTCCTCGTACTCGCGGTCGCGGCGTTCGAGCGATACGCGGGCGCGTTCCTGCAGCTCCGCGGCCACATCGGCGTCGAACCCTTCGATCTCTGCAAGGTCCTCCACCGCCACGTAGGCCACTTCTTCGAGTGAGGTAAACCCTTCGGTAACCAGCAGATGGGCGATCACATCATCGATGTCGAGGGCGTCGATGAACATCTGACTGCGGCTGCGGAACTCTTCCGTCCGCCGCTCCAACTCCTCGGCCTCGGTCAGAATGTCGATGTCCCATCCGGTGAGCTGCGAGCCGAGGCGGACGTTCTGTCCGCGCCGCCCGATAGCCAGGCTCAGCTGATCGTCGGGCACCACGACTTCGACGCGGCGCTGCTCCTCGTCCATCACCACCTTGGCGACCTCGGCCGGGGCGAGCGCATTGACGACGAAAGTCGCCGGATCGGACGACCAGGGGATGATGTCGATCTTCTCGCCCTGCAACTCGCCGACGACCGCCTGGACCCGGCTGCCGCGCATCCCGACGCAGGCGCCGACCGGATCGATGCCGCTGTCGCGCGAGATGACCGCAATCTTGGCGCGGCTGCCGGGGTCGCGCGCCACCGCCTTGATCTCGATTATCCCGTCGTAAATCTCCGGGACTTCCTGGGCGAACAGCTTTGCCATGAATTGCGGGTGGGTGCGCGACAGAAAAATCTGCGGGCCGCGCGGCTCCTGGCGGACATCGTAAACAAAGGAGCGCACCCGCTCGCCCTGGCGGAAGCTTTCGCGCGGCAGCAGTTCGTCGCGGCGCAGCATCGCCTCGGCCCGCCCGAGATCGACGACGACGTTGCCGAACTCGACGCGCTTCACGAGCCCGTTGACGATCTCGCCGACCCGGTCCTTGAATTCGAGGAATTGCCGCTGGCGCTCGGCGTCGCGGACCTTTTGGACGATTACCTGTTTCGCCGTCTGCGCGGCGATGCGGCCAAAATCGATCGGCGGCAGCGGGTCGGTGATGAAATCGCCGATCTCGGCCTCGGGGTTCAACCGCTGAGCATCCGCCAGCGGAATTTGCGTCGCCTCGTTTTCGATGACATCGGCCACCTCGCGAAACCGCAGTAGCCGGATCTCGCCGCTGTTGCGGTCGATTTCGGCGCGGATATCGTAATCCTGGCCGTATTTGGAGCGGCCCGCCTTCTGGATCGCCTGCTCCATCGCCTCCAAGACTTCGTCGCGGTCGATCCCCTTGTCGCGCGCGACGGTATCGGCGACTTGCAGCAGTTCCGGGCGGGCGTAGGTGACGGTGCTTTCCATCGTGTTCTCGAATTCTGTGCGTCAGTGGGTTTGGGACCGCGGCGTGGCAGCGATCAGGTCATCGGTGAGGACGAGTTTTGCCCGTGCTACCTCGACGAGCGGCAATCTGCACCTCGCCCGTCTCGGTCGCCAGACGCACGCTCTCGGCCGAGGTTCCGAGCAGCCGGCCGCGGAAGCGCTTGCGTCCCTCGATCGGCCGGGCGAGCTCGATCCGCGCTTCGAACCCGCTGAACCGGTCGTAGTCTTCGGCGCGAACCAGCGGACGATCGATGCCCGGCGAGCTGATCTCGAGCATATAGGCGCTGGCGATCGGATCGGCGACGTCGAGAAGGGCGGAGACCGAGTGGCTGATCTGCGCGCAGTCCTCGACCGTCATCGGCTGGTCGTCGCGCCGCTCGGCCATGACTTGCAGCGTCGGCCGGCGGCCGCTGGTGATGACCACCCGAACGAGCCGATAGCCCATCCCCTCGAGCGAGGGCTCGATCGCCTGCGCAATCCGGTTGGTGTCCACCAAGAACCCCGACCCCTCCTAACCTAAATTCCCGGCGGATTGATGCAGCCGAGCCGGAGGAGGCGTTCGGCGCTCCCTCGAAACCGCCGGCCATAACAAAAAGTGGGCCGTCGGCCCACCCCGCAATGCGGTCCGCAAGACGGACCCTATGGACGTTTACGATATAGTGAAGCGCCCGTACTGTGCAAGAGTTTTGCCGAGTTCGGCGCGGAGCGTTCAGACCTGATGCGTTGACGCCGCCTTAACCGATGGGTGCTATCGGGATCGCTGAAATTGTGAGAATTTGCTCGCATCGAACACGGGCGACTAACGCTTGACGTTGGCACACGGCCGCGAGGCAGCACATTTTTCATCCCGAAGACCGTGCACGGATGACGATCGACGGCCAGCTGGCCGAGGCCGGGTGGCTGGTGCAGTCGCGCGATCAGATGAACCTTGGCGCGCGCCTCGGAGTGGCGGTGCGGGAGTTTGCGACCGGCATCGGCCCAGTCGACTACGCGCTGTTTGTTGATCGCACGCTGTGCGGCGTGCTCGAGGCAAAGTCGGACGGGACGACCCTTTCCGGCTTTTCGGATAAAGCGGAGCGATACATCGGCAGCGTTCCGCAACGGCTAGTCCGGCGCGAGGGACAGGTCCGGTT
This sequence comes from uncultured Alphaproteobacteria bacterium, assembly GCA_963700195.1. Classification (GTDB taxonomy): domain Bacteria; phylum Pseudomonadota; class Alphaproteobacteria; order ATCC43930; family CGMCC-115725; genus AP-15. The sequence goes on along the minus strand of CAVOWQ010000009.1, from coordinate 134,598 downwards.
CGAATATGTCGCCTCCGGCACCGAGATCCTGTTTCGCGACCATGCAGACCCGGCACCGCGGTCGCGCCGAGTATTCTTCTTTCACCGCCCCGAGACGTTACGGCGCTGGCTCACCGACCCGATTACCAATCGCAAGCGGCTGCAATCGATGCCGCCGCTGCTGACGGAGCGGTTGCGCGAGTGCCAGATCGAAGCCGTGACAAAGTTCGAGGCGTCGCTCGCCGCCGACCATCCGCGCGCTCTGATCCAGATGGCGACCGGCGCCGGCAAGACCTACACCGCCTGCGTGTTCAGCCATCGGCTCTTGGAGCATGCGAAGTTCCGGCGCGTGCTGTTTCTGGCCGACCGCGCCAATCTGGTCCGCCAGACGAGGCACGAGTTCGAGGATTTTCGTCCGCCCGGCACCGGCCGGTCTTTTACCGAACTCTATAACGTGCAGCGGCTCGGACCGGCCGGTCTCGACAAGGACGCCTCGGTTGTCATCGCGACGATCCAGCGCGTCTATTCAATGTTGACCGGCCGCGAGCTGTCGGAGGAAGACGAGGAGAGATCGGGTTTCGAGACCGGTGCGAGCGAACTGCAGCGTATCGTCCGCTACAACCCGGCGATCCCGATCGAAAGCTTCGATCTGATCATCACCGATGAGTGCCACCGGTCGATCTACGGCACGTGGCGTCAGGTGCTCGAATATTTCGACGCGTTCATCGTCGGCCTGACGGCGACGCCCTCATTGCACACGATGGGTTTTTTCGGAAGCAACTTGGTCGCCCAATACCCCTACGAGCGCTCGGTGGCGGACGGGGTTAACGTCCCCTACGAGATCTTTCGCATCCGCACCGATATCGGCGAGCATGGCGGCGCGATCCCGAAGGGCTATCAGGTTCCGGTCCGCGACAAGCGCACGCGGGCCGAGCGCTACGAGCAGCTCGACCAGGACCTCGCCTATACCGCGCAGGAGCTCGACCGCTCGGTGGTGGTGCCGAACCAGATCCGCACCGTGCTCGAAGCCTATCGCGACAGCCTGTTCACCGAATTGTTTCCCGGCCGCAGCGAGGTGCCGAAGACCCTGATCTTCTGCAAGGACGACCACCATGCCGAGGAGGTCGTCGGCATCGTCCGCGAGGTCTTCGGCAGTGGCAACGATTTCGCGAAGAAGATCACCTACAAAACCGACGGCGCCGACCCGGAGCAGCTGATCCGGCAATTCCGTACCGATTACAACCCGCGCATCGCCGTCACCGTCGACATGATCGCCACCGGCACGGACGTGAAACCGCTCGAGGTGCTGATCTTTTTGCGCGACGTGAAGTCGGCGCTCTATTTCGAACAGATGAAGGGACGCGGCGCACGCACGATCACCCCGACGCAATTGCGTCAAGTAACCCCCGACGCCGAGGAAAAGACGCGCTTCGTGCTGGTCGACGCGGTCGGCGTCACCGAGAGCCTGAAGCACGTCGCGCAGCCCTTGGACCGCGAGCGGAAGATCGGCTTCGACCGGCTCATCGACGAAATCGCCGCGGGCCGCCGCGACGACGACGCGATGTCGACGCTGGCCGGGCGACTCGCGGTGCTCGACCGCAAGATCGACGACAAAGCGCGCGCGGTCATCGCCGACGCAGCCGGCGGCCTCGATGCGAAAGCGCTGGTACACAAGCTGCTCGACGCGATCGATCCCGACACGATCGAGCGCGAGGCCGCGGCTCGCCAGGTCAGTCCGGAAGCTGCGGCCGAGGCCCTGAAAGAGGCGGCGTGCCAGCCGTTCGACGACCCCGCTTTGCGCCGGCTATTGAAGGACATCAAACGCCAAACCGAAATCCGCATCGATACGATCTCGACCGATGCGGTGATTTCCTCTGGCTACAACGCCGCCCAAGCCCAGCACACAGTCGAACGCTTTCGCCAATTCCTCACCGAGCACCGCGACAGCCTGGTTGCGCTGCAGATCCTCTACGCGCGGCCCCAGGCGGCGACGCGTCTCGACCGCGTGGCGATCGAGGAACTTCGCGACGCGATGCGCCGGCCGCCCTGGCTGTTGGAGCCGGTCGACATCTGGCGGGCATACAAGCGCCTCGACGACGACCGGGTCAAAGGCAACCCGGCCCGCGCCCTCTCCGATATCGTGATGCTCGTGCGTTACGCGCTCAGCGATCTAACTACCTTGGAGCCGTTGCCCGCGACGATCGCCGGCCGCTTCAATTTGTGGCTCGGCCGCGAGGAGCGCGCCGGCCGCACCTATACCGAAGCGCAGCGCGCCTGGCTTTTCGCGATCCGCGACTTCATCGCGGTCAATGTCGACATTACCCCCGAGGATCTGATGGACGCCCCCGATTTCGCCGCGCGAGGCGGTCTTCTCCGCGCCCACGCATTGTTCGGCAACCGTCTCCGCCCGCTGCTCGACGAATTGCCGCAGGTGCTCATCGCATGAGCCCAGACGCGCTAGCGATCGGGGAATCGAGCCAAGTTGCTCGGATTAGGACAGTTCCCTGGGAGTTGTCGGACGGGTGGGCGTGGGTATCACTGTACGAAGTCACGGAGTCCCCCGCGAATGTTGACCCAAGAAAGCAAGGCCGCGCCTTTAGCTATATCGATTTGAGCGCCGTTGCTGCGGGCAGGATCGGAAGCGCACAATCGCTCCAAGCCGAGAGGGCCCCGTCAAGAGCCAGGCAATTAGTCAAACTCGGCGACACTCTATTCTCTGGTGTTCGCGTATACCTCAAGAACATTGCGCTTGTTGACGAGGTCCATGATGGTGCCGTCGCGTCTACAGCGTTTTGCGTTCTTCGGCCAACCAATGCTGTGGATCCTCGATACCTTTATTTCTTCGTCAATCGGCAGAGGTTCATCAATAGCTTACTGCCACTTCAGCGCGGCAATAGCCCACCCGCTGTCCTGGACAACGATATCAAGGCCCAGCCGATCCCGATTGCGCCTTTGAACGAGCAGCGACGGATCGTGGCGCGGATCGACGAGCTGTTCGACGAAATCGCCGAGGGCGAGGCTGCGATAGAGCGCGCCCGCCAGGGCGTCGACACCTGGCGCCGCGCGCTGCTCAAGGCCGCGGTCACCGGCGAGCTGACGCGCGACTGGCGCGAGGCGAACCGCCCCGCCGAGACCGGCGCCGACCTCCTCGCTCGCATCCGCGCCGAGCGCGAAGCGTTAGGTGCTAGGCACTCTCGGAAGCGCCGGGGCACTGCGGACCTATCGCTCGACACTTCCGATCTGCCCGCATTGCCCGAGAGCTGGGTATGGGCTCGCTTAAGTGAGCTCGGTACCCTTGGCCGAGGTAAATCAAAGCACCGACCTCGTGATGATCCGCGCCTGTATGGCGGCGAGGTTCCGTTTGTGCAGACCGGAGTTGTCGCTGGCGCAGGTGACTACATCAAGGCTTTCCATCAGACGTATAGCGAACTCGGAGTGGCGCAGAGCCATATCTGGCCGGCGGGGACGCTTTGCATCACCATCGCCGCAAATATCGCTAAGACGGCAATCCTCGCCTTTGAAGCCTGCTTTCCTGACAGCGTGGTCGGCCTCTTGCCTGATCGTGCCGTCGACGCATACTTCATCCACATGTGGATGCAGACCATTCAGTCGCGCCTTGAGGCATTTGCGCCGGCTACTGCGCAGAAAAACATTAACCTTGAAGTCCTTCACAATGTTGCGGTTCCTCTACCATCGACAGCAGAACAGCTTCAAATTGTTGATCGTTTCCGTGGCGCCTTGGATGCGGCCCGTGACTGCGTTGAAACCGTAAACCTCGACAAAGATCGGGACGCTCTCCGTCAGTCGATCTTGAAAGCGGCGTTTGAGGGTCGTCTAGTGCCTCACGACCCAGCCGACGAGCCGGCCACGATACTGCTCGCCCGCTTGCGCAACAGCCATCCAGGGAACAGAGCGCGGCGGCGGAGAGCGCGAGCAGCAACGGATTTCTGCCACCCCGCATTGCCGGGCCTGGCCCGGCAAACCGTGGACCCGCGGGTCGAGCACGCTGGCGACGAATAAGTGGACCACGATGAATGAGGTTCAACATCGGCCTCGGGCGAGCGCCGGCATTGATCGAGAAGAGATCATTGCCACGTTGCGCGCTCATCAAGGGGAACTTCGCCGGCGCGGGGTTCGTCACGCGGCGTTGTTCGGCTCGCTCGCGCGCGGCGAGAGCAAGCGCACGAGCGACATCGATATTTTGATCGAGCTCGACCCCCAAGCCCCCGTCGGCCTCTTCGAATATGTCGAGATTACCCAATACCTAGAGGACCTGTTCCCGGTCCGCGTTGATGTCGCCAATCACAGCAGCTTGAAGCCGCTCGTCCGACCGAGTGTGGAGCGCGACGCGCTTTATGCTTTGTAACCGCCCTTGTGACGGCTCAACGCTGCTCTTCCAGCTGCCGCAGACGTTCGCCGAAGCGGGATTGCTGCCTGTGCATGGCGCGAAGCTCATCCAACATGCGGCCTTGCGAGTTGTCGAGACGCTGCACAATCGCGGTCAGAACATGCATGTCGTCGCGCAGGCTGGCCACTTCGGCGGTCAGCCGCTGTAACGCCCGACCGACGTAGGCCAGATCGACAACCGGCTCGCTTCGCTCATCGCTCAACGCGGATCTCCTTTTTCAGACGCCATTGCTGCCGCCGCGGCAATGCGGCGACGCAGCGTGTTGGCCCAGCACAGGTTGAGGGCCAGCGCTTGCAGCACGCAGACCGCCCGGACTTTCTCCCGGCCATGCACCAGGAACCGGGACATGCCGCGGTTCTTGATGATGCCGTGCGCCCGTTCGGTCAGCTTGCGCCGGCGGTAGATTTCTTGGCCTTCCTCGCTTGCCATTCGCGCTCGCCACGCCTGGACCGCCGACGGCTCATGGCGGCGTCTCCAGCGCCGCTTGCGCAGCGTCTCGGCGGTGACCTCGGTGCGCTCCGGCGGCGGCGGGCTGTAGACCGTCAGATCGGGATGGCGTTCCGCCAGTTTGACGATGTCCTCCCGGGTCATCGCCGTGGTATCGGCGAGCAGCCGTTGCGGCACCCGGCCACAGCGCTCGGCAATGGTCTCGACCAGTCCCGGCGCCAATCCGCTGTCCTTGCGCCGATCGGTCGGATCGATGCCGACGATGAAGCCGTTGCTGGTGGCCACCTGCACGTTCCACGCCGGCGCCACCGCGCCATCGGCCAGCCGCATCAAGCGCGCCTCGGGGTCGCTGACCGAGACCCGCGGTTCGCCCTTCTCGGCTTCCTCCTTGGCGTGCGTCTTGGCCCGCTCGGCCTGCTCCTGCACCAGCTCCGCCAGCTTTTGCTGCGCCCGCTCGACCCGCCGCGCCCGCTCCTCCGCCGCCTGCAACGCTCGCTTCTTACGCCGGCGCTCCGGCTCGGCGGGATCGTTGTCCAGCTCGCTCTTCAGTTCCGCGACGCGTTCCGCCACCGCCTTCTCGATCTTCTGCAGCCGCTTGCGCTTTGCTCATCGAGCCGCGGCCGGCGCAGGCGCGTGCCTTGGTCCCGTCGATCGCCAGCTCCTCCAGGCTGATCAGCTTTTCGGCGATCAGTCCGGTCAGGCTCTGGGTCAGCAAGCGATCCAGCGACGCTGCATGCTCACGCCGAAACGTCGCCAGCAGATCGTGATTGATCGGCGCGCCGCCGCACAGCCAGCGATAAGCCGCATGCTGCTGGCACAGCCGGTCGATCGCCCGCGCCGAGCCGATCCCCTCCAACGTCGCATAAAGCCACACCGCCAGCACCACCTGCGGATCCGTTGCCGGTCGCCCGGCCACCGCGTCGCGCGCCTTGATCCGGTCGTAAAACTCGCTCAGATCCAGACCTTCGACAAACGCCCATACCAGCCGCGCCCGGTGGTCGTCCGGCAACTGGCTGTCCAGAGTCGACCATCTCCCAGCGCAACTGCGCGCGGTCCGGACCGATGACCCGAACACCCTTGGCTCATCGCAGTCCCCCCTACCCCCACTAATAGAATTATACAGCAGAAACAGGACCACTCCTAGCAATGACCGCAAATTTTCAATTTTCGCCGGGATTGGATTACACCCTATCATGCCAGATATCGCGACCACCTGCCAAACTGCGAAAGATAGTGATCGATGACCCAACTCGCGCTCGTCCAGAAAGTCTGGAATTACGCTCATGTGTTACGGGACCAGGGGGTGCCATACCAGGCCTATATCTCGCAGATCTCGTATCTGTTGTTTCTCAAGATGGATGAGGAGCGAGCGGGACTGGTCGCCTCGGGGCTGATCAGGAGCGAGGGCTCGGCGATCCCGGAGGATTGCCGCTGGCCGGTATTGCGCGACCTGCAGGGGGAGGAGTTGACGCGGCGTTACTCGGCGATCCTCGACAAGCTGTCGCGCCTTTCCGGCATTGTCGGCACGACTTTTCTCAAAGCGCAGAACGAGATCCAGGACCCGGCCAAGCTCCGGCGTCTCGTCGGACTTATTGACGGCGAGACCTGGCTCGGGCTCGGCGTCGATGTCAAAGGCTCGATCTACGAGGGCCTCCTCGAACGCAACGCGCAGGAGGTCAAGTCGGGTGCGGGGCAATACTTCACGCCGCGCGTGCTGATCGACGCGATGGTGACGGTCGCCGATCCGGAGCCGCGCGAGACGGTCCACGACCCTGCCTGCGGCACCGGCGGGTTTCTGCTCGCGGCCTGGGAGCACATGCGCAAGAAGCCGCTGGCGCGCAATGCCGAGATCTACACCGCTATGCGATCAAGATTTTCGGGCATCGACATCGTACCCGAGGTCGTGAGGCTCTGCGCGATGAACCTTTATTTGCACGACATCGCTGGGCGCGAAAGCCCGATCGAGGCGCGGGACGCGCTGCTCGGCGACGGCGGCAAGACGTACGACGTGGTCCTGACCAACCCGCCCTTCGGCAAAAAGCAGAGCTACCGGATCGTCCGTGACGACGGCGAGATCGATACCGAGCGCGAGGATTACGACCGCCAGGACTTCTTCGTGACGACCTCGAACAAACAGCTCAACTTCCTGCAGCACATCATGACCGTGCTGGCCGAGAACGGCAGAGCCGCTGTCGTGATGCCGGACAATGTGCTGTTCGAGGGCGGCGCCGGCGAGACGATCCGCCGCCGCTTGCTGCACAATTTCGATTTCCACACCCTCGTGAGACTGCCGACCGGCATTTTCTATAAGCAGGGCGTCAAGGCGAACGTCTTGTTCTTCGACAAGAAACGGGTCTCGGCCGAGCCCAACACCAAAGACTTGTGGATCTACGATCTGCGCACGAACCAGCGCTTCACGTTGAAGGAGCGGCCGATGACGCGCGCCGATCTCGACGATTTTGTCGCGTGCTACAAATCGGGTCGGCGGCACGAGCGCGCCGAGACCGACCGCTTTCGGCGCTTCGCCCATGCCGAGCTCGTCGCCCGCGATAAGATCAACCTCGACATCTTCTGGCTCAAGGACGACACGCTCGACGACCCGGACCTCTTGCCGCCGCCGGACGAGATCGCTGCCGAGATTGTCGAGAACCTTGAAGCTGCACTCGAACGCTTTCGCAAGGTCGCGCTGAGCTCACAGTCTTGATGACCTGAAATTAGCCGTAATGGCGTGGTACCTCAAGAATCCAGAACCAATGCGGGTATCCGAGCTTTGTTGCAGCGCACTTCAACCTTTGGAAGAGACCTCGCTGCAGACTCGCTGCAGATGCAGCGCCGGCTAATACATGACTCAATTCCTGATTGTGGCCCGCGGCCGGCGCCTCACTCGAAGAAAAGCGGGCGGGCGGCCGGCGGCGCGCGCTTTGGCCTCGTAGCGGGTCGGCGGCCAGTCAGGCGGGCGCTCGCGCCAGTCGTCGGGGCGGCGGGCCAGCCATTCGAAGGCGGGGTGGGTGGTGATCCGTTCGAGAATCCAAGTGAGATAGTCGGCGTCATCGGTCGCCACGTGCAGCTCGGCATCGTCGGTCATGATTTCGGCCAGGTCGTCGAGGGTTGCGCGCGACACGATCCGGCGTTTGTGCTGCCGGCGTTTTGGCCAGGGATCCGGGAACAGGATGAAGACGCGATCGACTGCGGCCGGCGGGAGCGCCGCCACCATCAATCTCGCGTCATCGGCAAAGATCCGAATATTGTCGAGCCGCCGCCGCTCGATCTGAGCGAGCAGCTTGACTATCCCGTTCTCGAATACTTCGCAGCCGATAAACCCGGTTTGCGGATGCTGCTCGGCGAGTTGGGCGAGATGCTCGCCGCCGCCGAAACCGATCTCGAGCCAAATCGAGCGGCGTGCGTCGCCGAAGAGGGCGGCGCTATCGAGGTGACCGGATGCCGGAACATTTATCGCCAGCCGCGGCAGCAATTCATCGACGAGGGTCTTTTGTGCGGGACGCAGGGACCGCCCGCGGCGGCGGCCATAGACCTGATGGCGCCGCTCCGGCTCGGAGCCGAATATCCTCAGAAGGCGTGCCGCAGCTCGTCCGCCAGATCCAGCCTCTCCCATGAGAAACCGCCATCGGGGTCGGGCCGGCGGCCGAAATGGCCGTAAGCGGCCGTACGCCGGTAAATCGGCTTATTCAGATCGAGATGCGTGCGGATGCCGCGCGGCGACAGATCCACCAGCTTCTGCAGGACCGCGGCGAGCCTTTGCTCGTCCGCGGTTCCCGCGGTATCGACATAGAACGACAGCGGTTTGGCGACGCCGATTGCATAGGCGATCTGGATCGTGCAGCGCTCGGCAAGCCCGGCGGCGACGACGTTCTTGGCGAGATAGCGAGCGGCATACGCGGCCGAGCGGTCGACCTTGGTCGGGTCCTTGCCGGAGAATGCGCCGCCGCCGTGCGGTGCGGCGCCGCCATAAGTGTCGACGATGATCTTACGGCCGGTGACCCCGGCATCTCCATCGGGGCCGCCGATCACAAACCGGCCGGTCGGATTGACCAGAAAATGCTCTTCCTCACACATCCAGCCTTCGGGCAGGGTAGCGATGACGTATGGCCGCACGATCTCGCGCACTTCGTCCGTGTCGATCCGGTCGGAATGTTGGATCGACACGACGACCTTCGCCGCCCGTACGGGCTTGCCGTCGACATATTGCAGGGTCACCTGGCTTTTTGCGTCGGGACCCAACAGCGGCGTCTTCGCGCTGTGCCGGGCCTCGGACAGGCAGCGCAGGATGGCATGCGCGTAAAAGATCGGCGCAGGCATAAATTCCGGCGTCTCGCGGCAGGCGTAGCCGAACATCATGCCTTGATCGCCGGCGCCTTCATCTTTGTTGCCCGACGCGTCGACGCCCTGCGCGATGTCCGACGACTGGCCGTGGATCAGACATTTGATCGCCGCCGATCGCCAATGAAAGTTCTCCTGCTCGTAGCCGATCTCGCGGATTGCGTCCCGCGCCACCTCGATCAGCTTTTCATCCGTGATCGAGGCCGGACCGCGGACTTCGCCGGCGAGCACCACGCGATTGGTCGTGACCAGTGTCTCGACGCCGCAGCGAGCCTCCGGCTCGGCCGCCAAAAAGGTGTCGACGATCGCGTCGGATATGCGGTCGCAAATTTTGTCGGGATGCCCTTCCGACACAGATTCGCTCGTGAACACGTAATCGCGGTTGGCCAAAGGACTTGCCCTTCCCGAAAGCGTCAAAAATTTGAGGGTAACACCTTGGCGTTGATGCAATCTTGCTTGTCGAGGGTCAAGCTCGATTTTCTGCGCGGCCCGCCGGGCCGGACAGCAGCGTTAATTTCCCGAAGCTCGTTCGCCGCCGCCGGCCAGAGCCCTTGCCAGATCGAACAGGCGGCGGCGCAGGGCCGGGTCGTCGATCCGGTAGTAGGCGCCGACCAGCTCGACTGTCTCACGCCGGCGCAGCGGATCGGAGTCGAATGCTTCTGCCGCCGGCTCGGCAAACCCTGCCGGGATCGCCGGCGCGCGCACCGGGTCCATGTCGTCGAAGAAAAAGGAGACCGGAACGTCCAGCACGCGGCTGAGATCATGCAATCGGCTGGCGCCGATCCGGTTGGCGCCTCGCTCATATTTCTGGACCTGTTGAAAGGTCAGTCCGATCGCTTCTCCAAGTTTTTCCTGGCTGAGGCCGAGCATGTTCCGGCGGAGCCGCACGCGGGAGCCGACATGGATGTCGATCGGGTTCGGCTTGTCGCCCTTCCGGCGACCCGGGCGCCGGGCTTGTGGTTGCATCGCCATCGATGGAGCACTAGCGCAAAACAGCGGAAGTGATTTGATAAGGCACCAGATCGATGGCGGTCAACAAGAAGTGTTAACAGGTGACTAAGAGTTGCGCATTCGGGAGGTCGTCAACGCATCCGAAATGCGACCGGAAGAAGGCCGAGGCACAGGAGGGCGAGTAATATCCAATCGCCGCCGCGGGCGTAGAGCGTTGCCGCCGACGTGTTCGCAGGGAGCGGGAGATCGGCGTAGCCGACGGTATCCAAGTCGATCCGCGCGACGACCCGGCCCGCTTCGTCGATGATCCCGCTGACGCCGTTGTTCGCAACCCTCACCAGCGGCAATCCTTCTTCCACCGCGCGGGTCCGGGCGATCGCGAAATGCTGATAGGGGCCTGAGGTACGTCCGTACCAGCCGTCGTTCGTGACATTCAGCATCCACGCGGGACGATCGTGTTCGTCGACGATTGCGCCTGGAAATATGACCTCGTAACAGATCAGCGGGGCAAGGGGGGGAAGCCCCGGCAGATCGATCGTTCTTGGCCCAGGGCCGGCGGTGTAGTCGAGGCTTCCGGGCGTTATCTTTTGCAAAGGTAGGATCTCGCGGAGCGGCATGTACTCGCCGAACGGAACCAGATGTGCTTTGTCGTATCGGGCAACGATCTCGCCATTGCCGTCTACCGCCTCAATGCTGTTCCAGACCTGCGCGACCGGGCTCGGCGGAGGGTTTGTCCGCACCGCGCCGGTAATGACATAGCCGCGACCTGCGGCGACGGCGGCGATCTCGCGGCGATGATAAGCATCGCGTCCGAGCAGAAACGGGGTAGCCGCCTCCGGCCACACCACCGCAGCGAGCTTGCGCGTCTCCGGGGCGCTGCTGAGGTCGAGGAGGAGGCGGAAATTACGTCGCGCGGCGGCCGGCTCCCACTTCATCGTCTGCGGGATCGACGGCTGGACGATGCGCAGAAAATACCCGGTTTCAACCGTCGGTGTGGCCGCCAGGCGGAGCGCCCCCAGCAGGCTCGGTACAAAGATCAAGAGGCCCGCTGCAATCGCCGGGGCGAGGCGCCGGCCCGGCGAAAGCGGGTTCAGCGAGGTTGTTCCGAGAAGCGCGGGCAGCGAGGCGGCGAGTACCGTCAGGAAGCTCAACCCGTAAATGCCGATCGCTGCGACGCTCTGCAGCATCAGGAGCGCCCCGGGAAATCCGCCCGACCAGGCATAGCCGATCAGATTCCAGGGAAGTCCGGTGAACGCGTGCCCGCGCACCCATTCGGCTATCGTCCACGCAACTGCAAAGGCGAATATGCGAGCCGTGCCCGGCAAACGCAAATGCCTGGCGGCAAGATTGGTGGCCAGCATCGCCGCTCCGACATAGAGCGCGAACGCTGCCGGGAGTCCGGCGGCGGCGATCGGCACCAGCCACCAGAAGCTGGCGATATCGACAAACAGCGCGGCAGCGATCCAATAGAGGCCGCTGATGAAGAAACCGAAACCAAAGGCATAACCCAGGCGAAAGGACGCCCACGGGCCGGTGCCTCCGTCGTCAAGCCACAAGAGGCCGGTAAAGGCCACCAACAGCAGCGGCGTCAGATCGACCGGCGGCAATGCCGCCGTGGCGCAAAGACCGAGCAGAAAGGCGAGCCCGTAACGGCGCCAGCCGGAAAAGACGGCGAATCGATGGGCCAGGCGGCAGAGAGGGGTCTCGACCCGGGAGCCGGGCCGGATCCGCAACACCGACGCCTCAGACACCCGCTGCGTCTCCCCCCGCCGTCTTTGCCGGCGGTCGGCGTACGCGCAGCCGCTTGATCCTCCGCGGATCGGCATCGAGCACTTCGAATTCGATACCTAATGGGTGAGCAATGACTTCGCCGCGCTTCGGCACACGCCCCGCAAGGGTCGAGACCAGCCCACCCAGGGTGTCCACCTCTTCCTGGTCTCCGTCCGGTCGCAACCGAGCGCCTTCATGCTCCTCGAGCACCTCTATCGGGGTGCGGGCATCGGCGATCAAGCTGCCGTCGCTGCGCTCGACGAGGTTCGGGCCGCCGGCCTCATCGTGCTCGTCCTCGATCTCACCGACAATTTCCTCGATCAGGTCTTCGATCGTGACTAGCCCGTCGATCCCGCCGAACTCGTCGACCACCATCGCAATATGGGTTCGCGCCTGGCGCATCTGGACGAGGAGGTCGAGGATCGGCGCCGATGGCGCGACGAACAGCACCTTGCGCAGCAACGGCGCCAACTTCGTCTCACGATGCTCGGCGACGGGGCCGAGCACATCCTTTACGTGCACGAAGCCAATCACGTCGTCGAGCGTCTCGCGATATACCGGAACCCGCGAATGACCCTGCTCGACCATGCACTTGACGACCTCGGGGAACGGCGTCTCGACATCGAGCGCCACGATGTCGACGCGCGGCACCATCACGTCGGCCGCCGTCTGGTCATGGATTTTGAGAACATTGCCGATCAGCAGCCGCTCGTGGCCACTCAGAGAATGGGCATCGTCGACGGCCGGCTCCTCGATCATTTCATCGATGGTTTCGCGCAGGCTTTCGCCGTTGCGCGGGCGGCGGATCAGGCGGATAAAGCTGCGCAGACGAGAAAAGGACCGATCGTGCCCGGGTTGGGCGCTACTACCTGGGGGCTCGGAGGCACTCATGGCTGAACCTCCGCGGGTTCGCGATAGGGATCCGGAACCCCCAACTCGGCCAAAATCGACCTCTCGAGCGACTCCATCGTCGCCGCCTCGGCCTGCGTCAAGTGATCGTAGCCGAGGAGGTGAAGCACGCCATGCACGGCAAGATGGACGAGATGGTCGGCAAGCGGCTTCTCCTGCTCGGCTGCTTCCTGCGCCACGGTTTCCACAGCAAGCACAACGTCGCCGAGCAGCACCGGCGCGCCTGGCGGCAGCCGGGTTCCTGCTTCCCAGACCGGAAAGGCCAGCACATTGGTCGGCGCATCCTGGCCGCGATAATCGCGGTTGAGCCGCCGTTGGTCGGCAGCGTTGGCGAGGGTGATGCCGAGTTCGACGGTGCCCTGCCATGCCAGCCCCAAGCCCGTCGTGCCGCGCGCCAGGGCAAGCTCGGCGGCGCTCCGCGCGAGACTTTCGGCGGCGGGGCATAGCCGGGTCCAGCCGGTGCAGGCCGATGAGACGTCGATCGTGCACGTCAAGTTCATCGGGACTTGCCCGGCCCGGCGTTGCTCTCGCGCGCCTCGTAGGCGCGGACGATGCGGGCGACGAGTTCGTGCCGCACCACATCCCGGTCGGTCAGACGCACCATGCCGATCCCGTCGACGCCGCTCAGAGTCTCGAGTGCCTCGGCCAGACCCGAGCGCGCTCCCGCGGGCAGATCCACCTGGGTTGGATCGCCGGTCACAACCATGCGCGATCCCTCTCCGAGTCGCGTCAGGAACATCTTCATCTGCACGGGCGACGTGTTTTGCGCCTCGTCGAGAATGACAAAGGCATGCGACAGCGTACGCCCGCGCATAAAGGCGATCGGCGCCACCTCGATCTCGCCGGTGCCGAGACGCCTCGCCAGTTGGTCGGCTGGCAACATATCGTTGAGCGCGTCGAATATCGGCCGCAAATAGGGATCGACCTTGTCGCGCAGGTCGCCCGGCAGGAAACCCAGCCGTTCGCCGGCCTCGACGGCTGGGCGCGAGAGGATAATCCGCTCGACGCGGCCGGTCATCAGCAGATCGACTGCGGCAGCAACCGCAAGATACGTCTTGCCGGTGCCGGCAGGTCCCAAACCAAAGACCAGTTCATTGTCGCGCATCGCCTTGATGTAGGCCGCCTGACCGGGCGAGCGCGCGGTGATGCGGCGCTTGCGGGTGCGGAATGCCGCGTCTTCCCGCCAAAGATCGAGGCTCTTATCGCCGAGCTCGGCCTCGGACAGCCGAATAGCGGCCTCGACCGCCGGCAGATCCACTTCCTGTCCTCGTTTCAGACGCCCATACAGTTGAGATGAGGGCGAGATGAGCTGCCTCGGTGGCCGAGGCCGGGCCCAAAATTGCGAGACGGTTACCGCGCGTGACGACCGATACCCCGAGCTGCCTCTCAATTCGATCGAGATGCTGATCGCGCTCGCCATACAGCAAGGGGAAAAGCAAGTTGTCGTCGAACTCGAGTTGTGTGCGCCCCTCGACAAACTCGCCGGTAACCGGCGACAGCTCAGTCATGCTGTAACCACCTCCGCCAGCGAGCCCGACAGACTGTTGGTGCTCGCCGCTGTGATCAGCACCGGAACGATCTCGCCGATCCGTTCCGCTGCCGCCGCGACATGTACGCTCTGGAGATGGGGGCTGCGCCCAATGAGCTGTCCTTCGTGTCGGCCGGGCTTCTCCAAAAGAACGGGCAGGATGCGACCGATGCATGCTGTGTTGAAGTCGCGTTGTTGGCTGGCCAAAAGCAGCTGCAGCTCGCTGAGCCGCTGCGACTTCACGTCATCTGGGACTTGGCATGCGGCTAAAGCCGCGGGCGTGCCCGGCCGCGGTGAGTATTTGAACGAAAAAGCCTGGGCAAAACGCACCTCCTCGACAAGGTCGAGGGTGGCTCGATGATCCGAATCGCTCTCACCCGGATGCCCGACTATCAAATCCGTGGAAAGGGCAAGATCGGAGCGGGCGGAGCGTAGCCGTTCGACGATCCGCCGATATTCGGCGACGGTATGGCGCCGGTTCATTGCGGCAAGGATGCGGTCCGAGCCGCTCTGCACCGGAAGATGCAGAAACGGCATCAGCTTTGGCACGTCGCGGTGGGCCGCGATCAGCTCATCATCGACATCCCGCGGATGCGAGGTTGTATACCGGATCCGATCGAGACCCGGCAGCTCCGCCAACCGTCGTATCAGCTCACCTAGCCGCCATTCTCGGCCGTCGGGACCTTCGCCGTGATAGGCGTTGACATTTTGCCCGAGCAAAGTGATCTCGCGCGCTCCGCCGTGCACGAAACCGCGAGCCTCGGCGACTATCTGCGTCACCGGACGAGAGTATTCGGCGCCGCGGGTATAAGGGACGACGCAAAAGCTGCAAAATTTATCGCAGCCCTCCTGCACCGTGAGAAAAGCAGCGACACCCGATGGGCCGACGGCCTCGGGCAGGACATCGAACTTCAATTCCGCGGGAAAGCTGGTATCGATTACATCTTCGCCGTTGCCTCGCAGGACGCGGGCGATCAATTCAGGCAGCCGGTAATAGCTCTGCGGACCGCAGACGACATCGATGCAAGGCGCGCGCCGCATCATTTCGGCACCCTCGGCTTGCGCCACGCACCCGGCCACAGCCACGATCATCCGGCCGCCGCGCTCGGCCTTCGCGGCTTTCACACGACGAATTTTACCAAGCTCCGAATAGACCTTTTCAGCCGCTTTTTCCCGAATGTGGCAAGTGTTGAGGATCACCAGATCCGCATCCTTCGCCGTCTGCGTCACCGTAAAACCGAGGGGCGCCAGAAGCTCGGCCATGCGCGCCGAGTCATAGACGTTCATCTGGCAACCATATGTCTTGATGTACACGCTCTTTGCCACGTTCGGTGCCGTCCTCGTCGTAATTTCGATCACTCCGTCACCGCCTGCGGCATCGCTCTATGGAGCTCCCGCCGAAATGAGGAGCGGGCATAGGGTGCTGGCGGTTGCGGCATCGGCTGCGGCCGATCGAAAAGGGCCCCGGCGACCCCTCCGGCGATCCGCGCATGACAATATTCCGCCAGCGCCTTTCGTGATCCGCAATCACGCAGAAAGGTCGGCGGATGAAATTCGACGACGACCTCGACGGTCCCGAGACCCACCATGCTCCACAAGTGGGGCGTCAAGTCGACCCCGCCGTACCATGCGAAAAGCGGCCGGTAAAGCCGCCCGAGCGGTATTCCGTCGAGGCGCGTATAGGCGAGGGAAACCGGCTGAACGATTACCGGAGGGATGCCCTCGCCCTGCTGTGCGGCGCCGAACAATGCGCTCTTGAACGGGCGCACACGATTGCCGTCTCCGCTGGTGCCCTCGGGGAACAGGATCAGCGCATCGCCGTCCGCGAGTTTCTTGCCGATCGCGTTCCGCTGGGCAACGGTGCTGCGCACTCGGCGGTCGACAAAAACACTGCGCTGCAACTTGGCGAGCCAGCCGAAGAACGGCCACCGAGCCACCTCGGATTTGGCGATGAAGGAGCCGGGGATTACCGAGCCGAGGACCGTAATGTCGGTGTAGGAGATGTGATTGGCCGCATATAGGACTGGGCGCCCGCGGGCCGGTGTGCCGATTACTCGAATTCGAAATCCGAGGATTCGACAGCACCAGCGGTGATAGAAGACCGGCAGAGTGCTCGTCCAATGGCAGCGCAAGGCTAAACCGACCAACTGAACCGGCATCAGGCCGGCGGTCCAAGCGCAATAGAGCGCGAGGCGAGCAACCCTCAGCGTCGTCGAACCCATGGTCTCAAGCGGTCCATGTATCTCTGGACTGCCGTTCGTAGTGGCGGGAGTACTTCTCCGTAACGAGATCGGTTTTGACGACGATGCAGACGTCGGTAGTGTTGAACTGCTCGTCGACGACGGCGCCATCACCGACAAAGCCGCCCAGTCGCAGGTATCCTTTGATCAACGGAGGCAGGGCCGCCATTGCCCGAGTCGCATCGATGGCGCAAGGTCTAAGCCGGCACATCTCGACGTAGCGATCGGCGAGAGCGCGCGGCCGCAGCACCGGGGGTGCAAGATGATATCCATGCAGATATGAAAGCGGCATCGAAAGAGCATCGGGGTTGGTCCCCGGCAGGCTGGCGCAGCCGAACATCAGGACGACGTCGTAATGATAAACATAGGCAGCAATGCCGCTCCACAGTAGCTGCATGGCCGAGCGATTGCGATAAGCGGGATCGACGCACGACCGGCCCAATTCGAGAATCTCTCCGGGATGAAGCACGACCGGAGAAATGTCGAATTCCTTGGCTGAATAAAAACCACCTAGCCGGATTGCCGTATCCCGCCGGATCAGCCGGTAGGTTCCAACGACGCTGCCGGTGCCGCGGCTATGGTCGAGAACGAGGAGGTGATCGCAATCGTTATCAAATTGGTCGACGTCGCGCCGTCGGCACGCAATTTCCGGCAGCGGCTGGGCGCCGAGTCGCTCATAAAAAATGCGATACCGCAGCGCCTGCGCAGCGTCGATATCCGCGGTCGTTTCCGCCAGCCTCACCTGCAACGGGCCGGACCGGATATCGACGATCGTTTGATGCAATCGCGCTGCGGCCGGCAGTGCTGTCTCAACCGGCGGGATCGATTGCTGCTGGACCATGTTGCCGGTGATCACCCGGCTTTGTCCGGTTTGAGGCAATGGCCGGTCCCCGGCAACTCGGCCGGAGGCGGCCCGAATGGACGCCGTTCAGACGACAGCGAAACAGTCATTCCGTGTCGGATCTCGGCTTGCCGCCACGCGGGACCGCATACAACTCGAGGCGATGTCCGACCAGTTCGTAGCCTAGTTCATCGGCGACGATCTGCTGCAGACGTTCGATATCTTCGTTGCGAAACTCGATCACGCGACCAGACTGCAAGTCGATGAGATGGTCGTGATGTGCGCTCGGCATTTCCTCGTAGCGAGATCGGCCGTCGCCGAAATCGTGTCGGGCAATGATGCTGGCCTCCTCGAACAGCCGTACCGTCCGGTAAACCGTGGCAATGCTGATGTGCGAATCAATTGCGGTTGCTCGTCGGTACACCTGTTCGACATCAGGATGATCGGCGGATTCCGACAGCACCCGCGCAATCACCCGTCTCTGCTCGGTCATCTTTAGACCCTTGTCGAGACAGAGCTGCTCTAACCGTGAGGTCATCGCCTCTCCGTGATCGCGAGGCTCATCGACCGATACTATATCCGAAAGCATCGGATGCACCTACTAGCTCGACGAAGGCGCATCACATCGTCGACCACGAGCGCGAAGCACTCAGGCCCGAGACCGCCTTGCGCGGGTCCCCAGACCGATTTCCTTGGCGAGGCGCGAGCGCTGCCGCGCGTAGTTGGGCGCTACCATCGGGTAATCGGCACTCAATCCCCACCGCTCGCGATACCCCTCGGGGGTCATGTTGTAAGCGGTCTTGAGATGCCGCTTTAGCATCTTGAGCTTCTTACCGTCTTCGAGGCAGATGATGTAGTCCGGGTTGACGGATTTCTTGACCGGAACCGCAGGCTGCGGACGTTCTGCCGGCATTGCCGGGACACTGCCGATGTTGGCTAGGGAATTATATACCTGGTTGATCAGCTGAGGCAGATCACCAACCGCAACGGTATTGTTGGAAACATGCGCGGCAACGATCTCCGTCGTCAACGTCAGCAAATCGTTGCCCTGATCCGAGTTGTTCATCACAATGATCCCGCCATAGTCGGATTTCGAATATAATTAACAATCGACAGCGAAGCAATCGGCTGAATGATCGATTTCTTCAAACTAGCGCGCCTTCAAGAACATCCATTGTCAAACGCAAGAAACTGCCGGGAAAGATGGGATGAAGCAAACTCAAGTTGCCAGAGAGGCTGTCGGCAGCTGCGCTCGCAATACGAGCGCATCCACCAATCGTTGTGGTCGGCGGTAGTAATTCCGACGACGCCCGACGACAGTAAAACCTCGCGCGGCGTATAACGCACGCGCCGCTTCGTTGTCCGAGGCCATTTCGAGCACGATGCGTTCGGCGCCCCGCAGCCGGGCCTCGCAGCACACCGCGTCGAGAACAGCCGAACCAATTCCGCACCGTCGATAGTCCGGCAGGACGCCGAGCGACACGATTTCGGCTTCCTCGCCAAGCGCAAGAGCCAAGGCGAACCCGACCGCGGCGGTTTTTGCCCAGCCGACTCGGCCAAAAAACCCTGGGATGGCCATTATCTGCTCGATCGCTCCGGCATCCCACGGATCGTCGGGAAAGCACGCGCGGTGGAGCAGGGATATCGGGCCGGCCGCGCCGCGCGGCAGCGGCTCGATGCGCGAGGTCATCTTCTGGCGCGGCCCGGCTTTTGCGGTATCTCAGCTAGTGTGACGTCGGGGGGACGAAGATAGAGGGGTCGCGGAGCATCGGCCGCCTTGCCGAGGCGCAACAGGCGAAGCCCGGCTCGTAACGTCCCGACCGCGCCGGGTGCCGTATCTTCGAGAACGGCGGTGTCCGGGCGGTGCGCTAGCGCCGAGGCGGCGCGCCGCGCTGCGTCGCCGGCGATCAGCAACGAGTTCGCGCCGATGGTCGCGGTCACAGCCTTGCGAAACAAGCCCGGCATAACCGCCGCCGGCTCCCGGAGCGGATCCCCAAGCGGATCGAAGAATTGAAGGTAGAGGTCTTCGCGACGGCTTTCGAGGACGACCAGCAAAAAGCGGGTTTCCGAGCAGTCCCTCCGAGCGGCCCGGACGGCGACTGCGTCAAAGCTGGTGACGCCGAGTAGCCGCGCGCCGGTCGCCAGCGCTATTCCGCGTGCCGCCGCGAGCCCGGCGCGGATCCCGGTAAAGCTGCCTGGCCCGACGGTCGCTACGACAAGGTGGAGTGCGGCGGGTACTTGCCCAGCCTTGCGCATTGCTTTGTCTACCAAGGGTAGCAGCGCTTCGGCTTGGCCGTGCATTGTATCGATACGCTCCTCGGCGACCATCTCTTCGCCGAGACTGACGGCCACCGAGCAGGCCAAACCCGCCGAATCGAGGGCCAAGGCAACACGCGGCGAGCCCGCGTCAGTCATTGCACCAGAGCTAGGGCTGTCGATTCGATGTTTCTCCTCGCCAGCCGCGCGACCTCTAACAGAGTACGAGCTGGGCCGTCAAACGGCGCGCACCTCGACCACCTCCGGGATGTAATGCCGTAGCATGTTCTCGATGCCGGCCTTCAAGGTCGCGGTCGAGCTCGGGCATCCGGAACAGGAACCTTGCATATGCAGATAGACGACGCCGTCCTCAAAATCATGAAATATTATGTCACCACCATCCTGCGCCACGGCCGGGCGCACACGGGTTTCCAGCAGCTCTTTGATCTGAGCCACGACTTCGTCTTCCTCTTCCTCGCTCGTTGCCGCTGTCGCACTGGTCGCTGGATCGCCGAGCAAGACGGGCCGGCCGGCGGTAAAATGCTCCATTATGACGGCAAGTATCGCCGGCTTCAGGCGGTACCAGTCTCCCTCCTCGCTCTTCATCACCGTGACGAAATCGGCACCAAGAAACACCCCGATCACTTCCGGTAATGAGAAGAGCCGTTCGGCGAGGGGCGAGATGCGGGCCGCCTCCTCGCCGGTGAAATTGGCGGTGCCCGAGGTCATCACCGGGCAACCCGGCAAGAATTTCAGCGTCGCCGGGTTCGGCGTTTGCTCGGTCTGGATGAACATTAGGGGCTCCGATGGCAAAGGGACGGAAGATGGGCTCTTACCATGGGGCGTCGACGCACCGAATCAACCCTCGGCTCGACTCGGCCTTTGCCTCTCAACTTACCGAGTTCGAGCTGTTCCATGGTGGCGCCGCCGGGGACGATGGTGATTGGAACACGCAGCCGAGCCGCAGGTTTGCCGGTTAGATACGAGATCAGCGGTCCCGGTCCCTCGGGACTGGTTCCCGCGGCCAGTACCAGGATCGAAATGCTGGGTTCCTCGTTGATCAACGCCAACAACTCGTCGCGGCGCACCCCCTCGCGGATATAGACAATCGGCATCGAGCCGGCGATCGGCGAAATTTCGTCGCATAGCCTATGCATCAGCTGTTCCGCTTCTTCCCGGCGCTCTTCTCGCGCCAGATCCTCGATCGCGCGCCAATGCTGCAGCTCCGACGGCTCGATCACGTAGAGCAATGCAACCCGTCCGCCCGTGTGAGCAGCGCGGCGCGCAGCATAATGGACGGCGATCTGAAGCTCCTCCGTCTCGTCGACCACCACGAGAAAAACGCGCTGCTGTGCGGTCTCCACCATCTGTAGATCCTATGATAGGCTCCAATTCTGATAGGATCAGCCGCCTCTGAACGGCAGGCTTGCGAGCCATCCTGCCACTATGGCCGTTAGCACCGCAATCGCGCCGTAGAACCCGGGCTGGCGCGTAGAGAATTCGAACACCGCCGCGTCGACCCCGACCTTGGACACCACGAGCGGGGTGGTTTGCCCGCTGACGATATCTTTGTCACGGACCAAAAAAACCTCGACGAGATAGGTCCCGGTCGGCACGTTTGAGGGAAAGTTGATTGTCGTGCGAAACAAGCGTTCGCCGAGAAAATCGACCTTGCCCAATCGCTCCACGAACAGCCCCGCCTCTTGCTGGGTGCGTTCGAGCGCGGTGCGGAACGCGTCAACGACAGCGGATGGCGCTGGGGTTGCAGCCACCAGCTTCAGATTGGCTATCCCGAGACGGTAGAACGCCGCAGCCGCGGGCGACAGAATGTCGGCGATCGGCCGGCTCGCAGCAATGGCGTAGAAGCTTGGAAGATTCGCGAACGTCATTTGCTGAGTATTGACCCAGATGCCGGCGACGCGGGTCTTGCGGCGGACCGCCATCTCGCGTTCGGGGCCGCGCACGGCGACGATGACATCACCGGGACCGTCGGTCGCGCCGAACAGCACCACCGAGGCCCCGGTAAACCCGGTCGTGATCGCGATCAGATGACTGGTGAGGTCCGCAACGAGCCCCTCGGCCCGCGCCGCCGATCCCCAACACAACAGCAAAAGGGCCAGCAATACGCCCAGGGAGCCGAGTCCTCGCCTCATCCTCTCTCCGAAACGATCGAATACAAATCGGCCGGGCGCACCGTCATGTCGAAGGCCAGCTTTGCGGCGACCGCGAGCACCATCAGGGCCAACAGGAAACGCAACTGCTCGCCTCGCAGGCGCATCCCGAACCGGGTGCCCATCCGCGCGCCGACGACCCCGCCGACCAGCAGGACCAGGGCGAGCACGGCATCAACGGTATGATTGGTATAGGCTTGCAGCACCGTGACGTTGGCGGCGACAAAGATGATCTGGAGCAGCGAGGTGCCCGGCACAACGGCGGTCGGCATCCCCAGCATGTAGATCATCGCCGGGACCATGATAAAGCCTCCGCCGATGCCGAGGATTGCGCTGAAAACGCCTATCACAAACCCAATTCCAACCGGCAGCAGCGCGCTGATGTAAAGCCTCGATCGGCGAAAGCGTGCCTTGAGCGGCAGGCCATGCATCCAGGTGTGCTGATGCAGTCGGCGCCGCGAGGCTCCGGGTCGACGCTGCCGGAACAACGCGCGGATGCTTTCGATCATCATCAGCGCGCCAAGGGTCCCTAGCAGCAGCGCGTAACAGAGCGAGATCGTCAGCTCGATCTGACCCAGCCGCTTCAGCAGTGTGAAAATCCACACCCCGAGAACCGAGCCGGCCAGACCGCCGACTAGCAGAACGTATCCCATCTTGAAATCGACATTGCCGCGCCGCCAGTGGGCGAGCACGCCGGAAACCGAGGCGCCGACCAGCTGGTTAGCCGAGGACGCGACGGCTACGGTGGGCGGTACGCCGATGAAGATGAGCAGCGGCGTCAGTAGAAAGCCACCGCCAACACCGAACACGCCGGAGAGAAATCCGACTGCCGCCCCGAGGCCGAGCAGGACAAAGATGTCGAGCGACACCTCGGCGATCGGCAGATAAATATCCATGGTGCTCGAGGCGCCGGCTACGTGCTGTCGTTGCGCGCCGCTTGCCCGCGAAGCGCGCTTGCGCCGTCAACTTACAACCTGCTCCAGGGCGGGAAAAGCGTGAACCCCCCTCAGGGGCGCAGCAGACCGCTGACGTCCTGGGCCTCGCGCAAGACCGGATCGGCGATTGCCCTTGCGTGCTCGGCTCCCCGGCGTAAGATCCTGTCGATGTATCCGGGGTCCGCCATCAATCGGCGCATCTCCCCGCCGATTCGTCCCAATACGTCGATCGCCAACTCGGACAAGGCATCCTTGAATTCGGAGAAGTTCTGACCAGCAAACCGGGCGAGTGCCGCTTCACGCGAAAGCCCAGATAGGGCAGCGTAAATGCCGATCAGATTATCGGCCTCGGGCCTGCGTTCCAGGTCGGCGACGTCTCCGGGAAGAGGCTCGGGATCGGTCTTTGCCCGCCTGATCTTCAACGCGATCGCGTCGGCGTCGTCGGTCATGTTGATGCGCGAGTAATCGGAGGTGTCCGACTTCGACATCTTCTTTGTGCCGTCGCGCAGGCTCATCACCCGGGTCGCCGCTCCGAAGATCTGCGGCTCCGGCAATGGGAAGAAGTCGCGTTCGTAGCGGCGGTTGAACGCGCCGGCGATATCGCGCGCGAGCTCCAAATGCTGCTTCTGGTCTTCGCCGACCGGTACGTGGGTTGCCTTGTAGACGAGAATGTCGGCCGCCATCAGCACCGGGTAGGCATAAAGACCGAGGCCGGCCATGTCGCGATGCTTTCCAGCTTTTTCCTTGAATTGTGTCATCCGGTTGAGCCAACCGAGCGGCGTCAGACAACCGAGCAGCCAAGCCAGCTCGGTATGAGCGGAAACCATGCTCTGGTTGAAGATCGTGCAGCGATCCGGGTCGATACCCGCGGCGATGTAGGCCGCCGTCACTTCACGCGTCGAAGCGCGCAATTCGGCGGGATCCTGCGGCTGAGTGAGCGCGTGCAGGTCGACGATGCAGAAAATGCACTCGAAGTCGTGCTGCAACTCCACCCAATTGTGAATTGCTCCGAGATAATTGCCGAGATGCAGATTGCCCGTAGGCTGGATGCCGGAGAAAATACGGTTCATTTGACTCATATAGGTGGCGGTGGGGGCGCCTGTTATCGCCGCGGCGCGGCGTCGGTCAAGCGGGTTGCCGACGCCGCTGCACCAGGGCGCGCCAATCGGCGACCCCGAAGGCGAGCGCGAGAAGCGCAAAAGCGGTCAGACCCGCGGCAACCAGGCCCGTGAGCGCGCCCACGCGAACGAGAGACGGCCCGGCCAATGCCGGGCCGAGGGCGATTCGCAGCAGCGCCAGCACTATCCCCATGCCCAGAGTGGCAATGCCGACCCGCGGCAGGTTACGCCGGGCGCGGCTGTCAAAACGAAAATGCCCGCGGCGGAGCAACAACGCGAGCAGGGTTAGCGCATTGACCCAGCCCGCAATCGTCGTCGCCAAGGCGATCCCCACATGCGCCAAAAACTGCATGAGGACGAGGGTCAGACAGAGATTGGCCGTCATCGCGGCGATCGCCACCTTGACCGGCGTGGCGGTGTCGTGGCGCGCGAAGAAGGCCGGCGCCAAGACCTTGACGAGGACAAAGGCTGGCAGCCCTACGGCGTAAGCGGCAAGGGCGGCGGCGGTGGCCGCCGTATCGGCTGGGCCGAAGGCGCCGCGCTGGAACAGCACTGCCAATATAGGCGTGGCGAGCACAGCCAAGGCCACTGCTGCCGGCAAGGTCAGCAACAGCGCCAACTCGATCCCCCGGTTCTGGGTATCGACGGCGTCCCCGGCAAGCCCGAGCCTCAGCTGGCGCGACAATGGCGGGAGGATCGCGGTGCCGACCGCGATGCCGACGACGCCGAGCGGCAATTGGTTCAGCCGGTCGGCGTAATAGAGGTACGAGACCGATCCGCCGGGCAACAGCGAGGCGAGGGCAGTCGAGATCAAGAGGTTGAGCTGCGTGACGCCGGCCCCGATCGTTCCCGGCGCCATCACGGCGAGGGTGCGCCGCACGCCCGGCGTCAGCCGCGGCATCGGCAGCCGCAATGCCAGGCCGGCCCGCGCGCAGGACGACAACAGCCAAAGGAACTGCGCGAGCCCCGCCCCGGTGACTGCCCAGGCCAAGGCGCGGCCGTCACGCCAGCCCAACCGGTCCATCATCAGGAGCGCGGCGATCAGGAACAGGTTGAGCAGGATCGGTGTAGCGGCGGCAGCCGCAAAGCGGTCGACCGAGTTCAGCACGCCCCCCTGCAGTGCCACCAGCGCAATAAACAGCAGATACGGAAACGTAATCCGGGCGAGATCAACGGCGAGGCCGAACTTGGCCGGATCCTCGCCGAATCCCGGCGCAATCACCGACATCACCGCCGGCATGAAGATTTCGCCCAGCAGAACAAAGCCGAGCAGCGCTGCCAGCAGCACGGCGAGCGCATCCTCGGCGAAGACCCGAGCGGCCTCTTTGCCATGCTCAGCCACGGTACCGGCGAAAAGCGGGACAAAGGCGGCGCTGAAGGCACCCTCGGCGAACAGGCTGCGAAACAGGTTGGGCAGACGCTGGGCCACAAAAAAGGCGTCCGCCACCGGCTCCGCGCCAAGGATGGCGGCCGTCAACACGTCACGGATAAACCCGAAAACGCGGCTCAGCAGGGTGTAGGACCCTACCGTGGCGACGGAACGCAGCAAGGCCATGAGCGGCGAGTTTCGGTTGCCTACTGCCCCTCACCCTCCCGCTGGCGCGGGCGCCTCCCTCTGCCCGCGCGCGGGGAGACGGAGGGGTGAGGGGCTGCTTCCAGCGTTACGGGACTTCCGTGTGGCGTCCGACGGTACGCCTCCGCCCACTCCTGCTTTCGCGCATGTACGGCGGGTGGGGGCACGAGATTTTTCACAGTGACCAGGCGTTCCAGCGCGGCGAGCCAATGGTGGTAGTAGCAGGCGCCGTGATCGGGTTCGCCGCGCCGGCTTGCGGCAGCGAGCTCCTCGGCAAGAGCGGCTGACCATTCGGCCCATGTGAAAAGACCGGCTTCCGACAATTTGACGGCAAGCGCGAAAGCGTGGGCTTCCCACGGTTCGGCAAAGACCGGCTCCGGATCGGACATCGGATCTTACGCAGGCTCGAGATAGTCTTCCCACAGATCGATGTAGACGGCGTCGCGTGCCGACGCCGCCTCACCCCACAGCTCGTGTGCCGAAAACCGCACGGAGTAGAGGTGCTGCGGGCTCTCGCCGCGGAAATGAGCGTTGCTGTCGGGCAATACATGGGCCCCGTGAACACGGTCGATGACGCCGATATTGCCGCGTGCATAACGCGGCAGGCGGGTGTGACCGGTCGGATTGATTTTTTTGGCGCGCACGGCCTGGCCGACCGCAAAGCGCGGCGGCGCATTCACCGGGCGCTCGAACCAGCCGCGCTCGGAGACCGGCGCTGCGACCTGCTCGGCCGTCAACGGCGGAGTCGCCTTAGGGGTTCCCGGCGCCGGCTGGCCGCTTTGGAGCTCGGCGGGAGTAACGAGGCCGCTCTCTTCAAGCCGCGTGACCAGCCCGACCAGCCATTTCTCGTAATAGCTCATACGAAGATAATCGGCGGGCCGGATACGTTCGATTGAATGCCTGCTCGCATCGATATTCCATTTTCCGAGGGCCGCCGTGGCGCGGTTGAGCGCCAAAACGCGGCCCTCCCAAGGGTCGTGAAAGACCGGCTCGTCGGCTTCGGGCACGACCGGCCCCATACCGTGCATGCCGCCCATATCGTGGACGCCGTTCACCGCGAAGCTCCGGCAAGCGTCACCTTGGCTGTGCCGATCATTGCGTCGCGGGTGACCAACGCGGCGAGCTCGTCCTCGTTCATCTGTTCGGAGCCGGCCGGGCGCTCCGGCAATACCAAGTAGCGCATTTCCGACGTCGAATCCCAGATACGGATCTCGACATCCTCGCTGATCTCCAGTCCGAACTCCCGCAACACACCGCGCGGGTCGATAACGGCGCGCGACCGGTACGGGGCGGATTTGTACCAGACCGGCGGCAGCCCCAGGACCGGCCACGGATAGCACGAGCATAATGTGCAAACGACGAGATTGTGCCTCTCCGAAGTGTTCTCTAGGGCGACGAGATGCTCTTTGCCGTGAGGGACGTAGCCAAACTCGGCAGCTGCCGAACCCGCATCGGCGAGAAGCCGCTTCTTGAATTCGGGATCGACCCAGGCACGCGCCACCAGCCGGGCGCCGTTGCGCGGCCCGATTTTGTGCTCGTAGGCATCGATCAATGCATCGAGCGCGGCCGGATCGACGAGGCCCTTCTCGACAAGCAAGGATTCGAGCGCCATCACCCGCAAGGCCGGGTCAGATGGCAGCTCCTGATGGTCATGGTCCATCCGTTCCTCCATGTTGACGGTGGGACGCCCGCACCTTGTGTTTTATAGGGCAATGGGTAAGCGTTCCAGTCTCAGGAAAGCGGGAGGAAGAAGATGGCCGGGACCAAGATGGGGGTCGTCGGATGCGGCGGCCGGATGGGGAGGATGCTGGTCGCCGAGATTGCGCATACCGAGGGTTGTTCCGTGGCCGGCGGCAGTGAGGCGCCGGGCAGCGGCTATGTCAACCAGGATATCGGCGAGCTGGCCGGCATCGGCCGGATCGGCATCCCGATCGGTGAGACGGTCGAGAAGGTGATCCGCGACTGCGACGTCGTGCTCGAATTCACCTCGCCCCAAGCGACCGCCGAGCATGCCGAGCTCGCCGCTTCTCTCGGCACCGCAATGGTGATCGGGACGACCGGCCTCGGGATGGAGCAAGGCGACAAGGTCAGGGAGGCGGCGCGCCAGCATTCCGATCGTGTGGGCGCCGAATATGAGCCTCGGGGTCAACGTCTTGTTGAGCGTCGTCGAGGAAGTCGCGCGCCGGCTCGGCCCCGACTGGGACATCGAGATCATGGAGATGCACCATCGCGGCAAGGTCGATGCCCCCTCGGGCACGGCGCTCGCGCTCGGCCGAGCCGCGGCGGCAGGCCGCGGGGTGGAGTTCGAACAGGTCGAGCAACGCGCCCGCGACGGCATAACCGGCCCGCGCCGCACCGGCGATATCGGTTTCGCCGCGTTGCGCGGCGGCGATGCGGTCGGCGATCACCATGTGATCTTCGCCGGCGCCGCCGAACGTCTCGAACTGATCCACCGGGCGACCAGCCGCGTGATCTACGCGAAAGGCGCCATCCGCGCCGCCCGTTGGGTGGTCGGGCGGCCACCGGGGGTTTACGGCCTGAAGGAGGTCCTCGGCCTTTGAACCGCCTCGCGTTACTGCCGCGCGGGGTTCAGAGAATTGCGCCAGCGGGTGAGCGCATCGCGCAAGGTCGCGGCGAGCTCGCGCCGCGTGGCGGGAGGCACAAAGTCGCCGATCACGAGGCTGCGGCCATGCGAGGCGACGAGCAGGCGGTTCGACGTATCCGGCCGCTCCTCCAGAATGACCCTGACCCAGAAGGGCTGAAAACGCCAGTTGCGGCGCTCGCCGCGCACACTGACCCGCTCGACCGTGAACGTGTCGTCGGCGAGCCGGATCGTCTCGCTCTGTCGGGCAGTGCGATAGTTGAGCCGGAAGGCGAGGTAAACGAGCGCGACGTCGAGCCCGAAAAACCCGATCACCGGCCAGGCGCCGACCGCGACAAACCCAGCGCCGGCGGCGAGGCTGATCAAACCGAGCAATCCCATCAGCAGATGAAAGTTGCGCGACGGCAGGCTGCGATGCGGCAACAGCACGCGCTCGAAAAACGGGCGGCCGGGCAGGGCAGCGGGGTCGGCGCAGATGGGGCTCGGCGTCATGTAGCGAAAACATAAGGGCGGGGCCGCCGATCCGTAAAGCGGTCGCGAGATTGCGTCGCCGTTTGTCGTCGACGGCAAGCCCCTCTACACTCCCGTGATGCGCGCTTTTTCGAAACGTGAGGCACGGGAATTCTATCGCCGGCTGGCGGAGACGCGGCCGATCCCGCAGACCGAGCTCGAATTCATCAACCCGTTCACCCTGCTGGTCGCCGTCGTGCTGTCGGCGCAGGCGACCGATGCCGGCGTCAACAAGGCGACCCCCGCGCTCTTCGCCCTTGCCGACACGCCGGCGAAGATGCTGGCTCTCGGAGAGGAGCGGATCGTCGAGCTGATCCGCACGATCGGCCTCTTTCGCACCAAGGCGAAGAACCTGATCGCGCTGAGCCGGATCCTCGTCGAGCAACATGGCGGCGAGGTGCCGCGCGACCGCGCCGCGCTGGAGGCGCTGCCCGGGGTCGGACGCAAGACCGCCAACGTCGTGCTGAACGTCGCCTTCGGCGAACCGACGATCGCCGTCGACACGCACATCTTCCGGGTGGCCAACCGCACCGGCATCGCCCCGGGCAAGACGCCGCTCGCGGTCGAGACCGGCGCTCGAGGCGATCACGCCGTGCCGCAATACAAGCGCTATGCGCATCACTGGCTGATCCTGCACGGCCGCTACGTGTGCCAGGCGCGCAAGCCCGACTGCCCCAATTGCGTCGTCGCCGATCTCTGCCGCTACGGCGCCAAGACCGGCCCCGCCGAGCTGATCGCGGCGCGCGCCGGCAGCGGCGAGCCCGAGGCGCTGAGCGAGCCCGCGGCGAAGTCCGTCCGTCCACGAGCACGCTCGCCACGTCCGGCATGATATCGCCGATTTCGACATGGAGCCGAAGCAATGGAGGCGCAGGAAATCGCCATCCGCCTCGGGGTGGCCGTGCTGTTCGGCGGCCTCATTGGTTTCGAGCGGCAATGGCTGCAGCGCATGGCGGGACTGCGGACCAACTCGCTCGTCGCGGTCGGCGCGGCCGGCTTCGTCGTTTTTTCGACGATGGTCTCGGGCGACAACAGTCCGACGCGGGTCGCAGCTCAGGTCGTTTCGGGCGTCGGCTTTCTCGGAGCGGGCGTGATCCTGCGCGAGGGGATCAACGTGACCGGCCTCAACACCGCCGCGACGCTTTGGTGCTCGGCGATGGTCGGAACCTTCGCCGGCGCCGGACAGCTCGCCGCCAGCGGGATTGCCGCCGGGTTCGTCGTGCTGACGAACCTGTTCTTGCGCCCGTTGGTGCGGCTCATCAACCGGCAGCCGCGCGGCGCCGCCGAAATCGAGACCCATTACTCCGTCGAGCTGCGTTGTCAGGGCGACCAGGAGGCGCACATCCGCGCGCTCCTGCTTCAGGCTGCCTCGGCCGCCGGTCTGGGCCTGCGCCGGCTGACCAGCGAAAATCTCGAAGACTCCCCGCAAGTCACGGTCAGCGCCCTCCTCGTTTCGGCCGACCGCAACGACAGCGCCCTCGAACAGATCATCGGCCGCATCAGCCTCGAGCCCTTTGTCACCGCCGTTCACTGGCAGGCCGCGCGGGCGGCGGCAGAGAGCTGAAAGAGGTAGCAGTGCACGAACGCCGCAGATCTTGCCGGCGAGGCAGTCGGCCGAGGCGCTTTCCTCGAAGCGGCGAGTGGCGAGCATCCGGCGCAGCATCTCGCGCTGCGTGTCAGGCGGCAGGTTCGGCGAGGGGCTTTGCATGGGCGTGATCCTCCGGGCCGTCGGCAGGATTACCGGAGCGGCTCTTGGCAACCGTCCGCGCCGGTCCCGCGCCCCCTGTTCCGCCTGTTTTATCAGGTCGAGATCAGGCGTCGCCGGCTCCATTCGATGATTTCGCACTCGCTCAGAGCCGTGAAGATATAATGCGATTATGGCAATTGCATGGTCGTCGAGATTTAATTGACCCTCTCCCACCGCAGGCCGGGGGGAGAGGGTGGGGTGAGGGGGGCCGACGTGCCGGTTTGTGGCGCCTCCCACCTCACCCTCCCGCTTTGCGGGCCCCTCCCTCTCCCCCTTGAAGGGCGGCGAGGGGCTGTCGCGCTGGCTCCGGTTGAGCGAGACAGCAGCCTTGCAACCGCGTTCTCTTCCCGGACGGCCCTGCGCTTTGATGGCCTTCGGGTAGTTCATAACGACGACCAACTTCTTGGCGTATTTCTCGGTCAGATAGCGCTCGCGCTCGAACTGCAGGTCGATGGATGTCCACTTCGTCTAAGAATTAGGCGTCCCGATATTCACGACTGCGTGCAGGATGCTGAATGGTGAGGATCACAACTTCCTCTGCTCCTTCGTCGATCAGGTAATAGACGAGATAACGGTATTTGGGCGTCACGAGTTTGCGGACGCATTCGGCATTTTGCGGACGACCGATTGCCGGAAACAGGGTCAAATTCTGTATCTCACCGCGAGCGCCGCGGCAGGATTATGGGGTACTCGGCAATCTCTGCAACGTCGCGTGTCGCACGCGGTGTAAACCGCAGCTTCACCGATCGAAGCGGCGGAAGGCAGCCTTGACTTCGTCACGTGTGGCGAATTCGCGTCGCTTTGCTTGCGCAAGCCCTTCGAGCACCTCCGCGAAATGGGCCGGATCGATCGGCTCGGCTTCCACGCCGCTCCCCGCCAAGTGAAGAATGGTTCGGGCGATGTCATCCTGGGAGTCTGCGGGTAGGCGGCGCACGGCTTCGATTGCCTGTTCCAGGAGCTTCGTCATGCGTCGATGATAAGAGGTTGACCGGTTCCGCGAAAGGAGGAACAGCGGTGCGACCTCAATGATCGTGAGACCGCCGCTCAGCCCGCGAAGATCCGATTGACGCCCAGCATGCCAATGCCGAAATCGGCCACGCGCTCGCGGGGAGCCCACAAGCGGCCGACGCGGGATCCGCGCATCGGATAAAATGAATTGTCACCGTGATCCTGCCGCAATGATCGTTGGAGCCTTATGATAACGATCAAAACGTGCAGAAAGCTCGCAAGCAAACGCCCCAAGCTGCTTCAACTCGCGCTGGCTACAGCCGCAGAGCGGACCACTTTGGCCCGCCTCCTCGCGAAGCGGGCGGCGGCTAACCTCGCGTCAGCTCGCGACGCGGACGCTCGGCATGTCCGCGAGGGTCTCGCCGTGCTCGGATGCGGGCTGCGCCTGGACGTCGCCGGAGATCTGGCCGCCGCACTCGATCTCGATCTGGCCGTAGCGGATCGTGCCCGACACCCGCCCGCTCGCCTTGATCAGGAGGCGCTTGCGGACCACCAGGTTGCCTTCGAAGCGGCCCTGGATCTCGGCTTCCTCGATCGAGGCGGTGCCTTTGAAGAGCCCCGATTCGGCGATCTCGACGTCGCGGCAGTTGTTGAGGTTGGCCTCGACGCTGCCTTCGATGATCAGCTTGTCGCAGGATGTGATCTCGCCCGAAAGGGTGATCTCGCGGCCAACGGTCAGCTTGCGGACCTCGCCGTCGTTGCGCCGCGGCTGGGCCGCGGGGTCGCCCGGGCGGCGAATCGGCTCCGCCGGGCGAATCGCCATCGTCTCGCCGGCGCGCGCCAGATCGGGTGAGCGCGGCGGCATCGTCGGAGGCTTGGCCGGGCCATTGGGGCCCGGACTTGTCCCAGGGTTCCCCACCCCGGGGCCCATTGGGCGCGCGGGCTTCATCGGGATGCCCAAATCGTCAGACGCATCTGCCATTTTACGGTCCTCTGTCTCGGTTTTCTTTCTGCCAAACATGGATGGGATACCCGATCGACATTGTTGAAAGGATGGCTACACCGCAGACCGGGTCAGGGGATGCGGCCCAAAAGACGGGATTCGGGGCGCGGCAGCGCCTCGAAGATGTGCAACATAAAGGCGGTAGCGATCACCGGCGCGACGAGATTGACGAGCGGCAGGGCAAACAGCCCTGCAATCACGACCCCACCCAGGAAAATGCGGCCGGCGAACCGGCTGCGCACTCGCCTGGCTGCCCCCATATCGAGCCGTCTGAGCGCGACCACTTCGAAATACCCCCGCCCGAAAAGATACCCGTTCAAGGCGAGAAAGAGAAAGAGATTTATCCCGGGCACCAGCAGGTAAACCGGAAGCGCCAAAATGTTGAGCAGGAGCGTCAGCAGGGTCAACCGTAGCGTTATCGAAAGGATCTCGCCCACAGGTTGTGAGCGCGGCGGGCCGCGTCCTGGGTAGTCGACGGCCTCGACCGCGGCAGCCACGCGTTCGAGGTAAAAGCTCATGATCAAAGTGACGACGGCCGGAAAGAGCAGCCAGGTCAGCCCCAGCACGGCAAGCCCGCCCAACAGGTCGATGAGCCAGTTCAACAGCCGCCGATCGAAGAAGGCCGTGTGGTAGAGCGTGGCGGCAACGGCCAGCCACAGCACCGCGAAGGTTAGAATCGCGAGCGCCAAGCTCAACGCGACGACCCGCCGCATCGGCGGTTCGGCAGAGCGCGCCGACGGCGCGAAAAAGCGCGACAACCATCGGCGAAGGGTTCTACCCCAACTGCACGGGAGGTCCAACCGACACACTCGGCAAGACCACCACAGCATCGTCAGCTTTGCCGCCGATCGCGCCCGGGTGCCTGCGACACCGTAATCGCTTGGATCTTGCCGGCGCCGGTGCTGTTTACCCGACGCGTTCCGCTGCGCCGGCTTATCCAACCAAGAAGGGAATACGATGGTCGCCATCTCCGAGAGCCCGATCCGGGAAGGCCTGCCGCATCCGCTCGGGGCCACCTGGGACGGCGAGGGGGTCAATTTCGCGCTGTTCTCGGCCAATGCGACGCGGGTCGAGCTCTGCCTCTTCGACGAGACCGGCGAGCGCGAGAGGCGCGAATCGAGCTGCCCGAATTCACCGACGAGATCTGGCACGGCTATGTGCCGGATGTGCACCCCGGATCGATTTACGGCTATCGCGTGCACGGCCCCTACGAGCCTAGTGCCGGGCACCGCTTCAATCCCAACAAGCTGGTGCTCGACCCTTATGCCCGCGGGCATTTCGGCGATCTGGAATGGCACCCCGCAGTCTTCGGATATCGAGCTCGAATCGGGCGACGACACGACTTTCGACGAGCGCGACAGCGCGCCTTTCATGCCGAAATGCGTCGTCGTCGACCCCAATTTCGACTGGAAGGGCGAGCCCAGCCGCCGAGCGGTGCGGTGGGAGCACACGATTATTTATGAGCTCCATCTCCGCGGATACACCAAGCTTCATCCCAAACTGCCGAAAGAATGGCGCGGCACCTATAAGGGACTATCCAACGAAGTCTTGGAATACATCAAATCTCTGGGCGTGACTTCGGTAGAGCTGCTGCCGGTTCATACTTTCATAAACGATAGTATATTACTTGACAAAGGCTTGACCAACTATTGGGGGTACAATTCGATTGGATTTTTTGCGCCTGATCCGCGTTACGCTCACGAGCGCGAGCAAACCTTGCGCGAATTCAAGGAGATGGTGGCGCGGCTACACGAGGCCCGTCTAGAAGTCATTCTCGACGTCGTGTACAACCATACTGCCGAGGGCAACCAGCTTGGCCCGACCTTGTCTTTCAAGGGCATCGACAACGCCTCTTATTATCGGCTGCTGCCCGACGACCCGCGTTACTACATCAATGACACCGGCACCGGGAATACCCTCAACCTCGACCACATGAGAGTGATCGAGATGGTGACCGACAGTCTGCGCTATTGGGCGGGCGAAACGCATGTCGACGGGTTCCGCTTCGATCTCGGGACGATTCTCGCGCGCCAAGCCAACGGGTTCGATAACCAGAGCGGATTTCTGAAAGCCTGCTGCCAGGACCCGGAGCTGCGCACGGTCAAATTGATCGCCGAGCCGTGGGATTGCGGTCCGGGCGGGTATCAGGTGGGTGGCTTCCCGCCGGGTTGGGCCGAGTGGAACGACAAATTCCGCGATACGGTGCGCGACTTCTGGCGCGGCGAGGCCCCGGCGAGCGCGCTTGCTCCGCGGCTCTGCGCGTCGGGCGACATTTTCAATCATCGCGGCCGCAAACCCTGGGCCAGCGTCAACTTCATCACCGCCCATGACGGGTTCACGCTCAACGACCTCGTCTCCTACAACGACCGGCACAACGAGGCGAACGGCGAAGACAACAAAGACGGCCATTCCGACAACCGATCGTGGAATTGCGGCGCTGAAGGCCCGACCGACGACGAGGACGTCAATGCCCTGCGTGCCCGTCAGCGGCGCAATTTCCTCGGCACGCTGTTGCTGTCGCAAGGCACGCCGATGCTGCTCGCCGGCGACGAGTTTGCGCGAACCCAACAAGGCAACAACAACGCCTATTGCCAGGACAACGAGATCAGCTGGGTCGACTGGGAAATCGGCGAAGAGGGCGAGGCGCTGATCCGCTTTGTGCAGCAGCTGACGGCGCTGCGCCACAAATACCCGATCCTGCGCCGCAGCCGGTTTCTGACCGGCGTTTATAACGAGGAGCTGGGCGTCAAGGACGTGACCTGGATCAACGCCTCGGGCGCCGAGATGAAACCCGAGGAATGGGGCGACATGAACATGGACTGTTTTGGCATGCTGATGGACGGCCGCGCCCAGCCGACCGGCATCCGCAGGCGCGGCGAAGACGCCACCCTGCTGATGGTGCTGAACGGCTACCACGACCTTGTCGAGTTCACCTTGCCGGAAACGGTCGGCGGCTGGCATTGGCAATTGCTGATCGACACCAACCTTGCCGAGGACGCCGAGATGGGTACTTTCGCGACCGGCGAGGTCTACGGCGTCACCGGCCGGTCGCTGCTTCTCTTCGCGCTCGAATCGGATACCGTCGCGAGCGCAGCTGGCTGATATCGCCGTTTCGGACCTTGTTGGAACGCTCAACGCGATTATAGTCGCCGCCGCTTTCCTTTCGGGATCCTCTCCAGCCAAATGACACAAGCCAGCATCGATGTCGTCGGCATCGGCAATGCCATTGTCGATGTGATCGCGCATGGCGAGGACGCGTTTCTCGCTCGGGAGGGGCTCGTCAAGGGAACCATGACCTTGATCGACGCCGGGCGGGCGGACGCGCTCTACAGGATGATGGGTCCGGCGATCGAGGCCTCGGGCGGGTCGGCCGGCAACACGATGGCAGGGATCGCCTCGCTCGGCGGCACCGGCGCCTATATCGGCAAGGTGCGCGACGACTTTCTCGGACAGGTGTACCGCCACGACATCACCGCGGCCGGGGTGAGCTTCGAGACGCCGGCCGCGACCGCCGGCCCCGGCACGGCGCGCTGCCTGATCCTCGTCACCCCCGACGGGCAGCGCACAATGAACACCTATCTCGGTGCCTGCGTCGAGCTCGGACCCGCCGACATCGACCCTGACGTGGTCGCCGCAGCGCAGGTCACCTATCTGGAAGGCTACTTGTTCGACCCGCCGCAAGCGCAAGACGCGTTTCGCAGAGCCGCGGCGGTCGCCCACGCCGCGGGCCGCCAGGTGGCGCTCAGCCTTTCCGACCCGTTCTGCGTTGGGCGGCACCGCGCGGCGTTCCGGGACCTCGTCGACGGACACGTCGACATTCTCTTCGCCAACGAGGCCGAAATCTGCTCGCTTTACGAGACCAATGATTTCGTCGCCGCTGCGGCCGCGGTGCGCGGGCATGTCGCGATCGCCGCCTTGACCCTCAGCGCGGCGGGCAGCGTAATTCTAGCAGAGGGAGCCGACCATCCGGTCGCAGCGGCACCGGTCGCGCGCGTCGTCGATACCACCGGGGCAGGCGATCTATACGCCAGCGGTTTCCTCTATGGCTTGACCCGCGCTCTGCCGCTTCCCATTTGCGGCGAGATCGGCAGTTTGTGCGCTGCCGAAATCATCAGTCATTTTGGTGCTCGCCCGGAGGTCGACCTGTCGCAGCTCCTGGCCGAATCCGGCCGCGCCTGACGATCCCGCGCCCCGCTGCGTGCGGGTGAGGTTTTGCATTTAATGGACATTCGCAACATCGCGATCATCGCCCATGTCGATCACGGCAAGACGACCTTGGTCGATGCGATGCTGCGCCAGAGCGGCACATTCCGAGCCAACCAGCAGGTTGCCGAACGCGCCCTCGATTCGAACGAGCTCGAACGCGAACGCGGCATCACGAT
The DNA here is from genome assembly GCA_963700195.1 of uncultured Alphaproteobacteria bacterium. Classification (GTDB taxonomy): domain Bacteria; phylum Pseudomonadota; class Alphaproteobacteria; order ATCC43930; family CGMCC-115725; genus AP-15. The sequence goes on along the minus strand of CAVOWQ010000009.1, from coordinate 97,945 downwards.
CCTCGCCAAATGCACCTCCGTCGTCTGGCAGGACGTCCGGATTAACATCGTCGATACGCCCGGCCACGCCGATTTCGGCGGCGAGGTCGAGCGCATCCTCAGCATGGTCGACGGGGTTCTGGTATTGGTCGACGCCGCTGACGGCCCGATGCCGCAGACCAAATTTGTTGTCGGCAAGGCGTTGAAGCAGGGCTTGAAGCCGATCGTCGTCATCAACAAGGTCGATCGGGCCGACGCCCGCGCTCAGGCGGTCCACAACGAGATCTTCGATCTGTTCGCGGCGCTGGACGCGACCGAAGCGCAGCTCGATTTCCCGACGGTTTTCGCTTCGGGCCGCCAAGGCTGGGCGACTGCCGCCCTCGATGCAGCGCGCAACGACCTGTCGCCGCTTTTCGAGCTCATCCTGGCGCACGTCCCGCCGCCGCATGCCGATCCCGACGCACCGTTTTCGATGCTGGCGACGACGCTCGATTACGACCCCTATCTCGGCCGGGTGCTGACCGGCCTCATTCATTCCGGGGTGGCCCGCCTCAACATGCCGGTCAAATCCTTGGGCCGCGACGGCCGGGTGATCGAGCAGGCGCGGCTGACCAAATTGCAGGCGTATCGCGGGCTCGAGAGGCGCCCTATCGAGGAGGCGTGTGCGGGCGACATCATCGCGGTTGCTGGGCTCGCCCAGACGACGGTCGCGGACACGATCTGCGCCCTCGAGGTCACGGTGCCGCTCGCCGCCGATCCGATCGACCCGCCAACCTTGGCGATCACGTTCTCGGTCAATGACAGCCCGCTCGCCGGCCGCGAGGGGACCAGGGTGACATCCCGCATGATCGGCGAGCGCCTGTTCCGCGAAGCCGAAGGCAATGTCGCGATCCGCGTCAGCGAGAGCACGGAGAAGGATGCGTTCGAGGTCGCCGGCCGCGGCGAGTTGCAGCTCGGCGTGCTGATCGAGACGATGCGGCGCGAAGGCTTCGAATTGTCGATCTCGCGGCCGCGGGTGTTGTTCACGACCGATCCCGTGACGGGTCGGCGGCTGGAGCCGATCGAAGAAGTGGTGGTCGATGTCGACGAGGAATTCGCCGGTGTCGTCGTCGAGAAGATGAGCCGCCGCAAGGCGGAAATGCAGGAGATGCGGCCCTCGGGCGGCGGCAAGCTTCGCCTCACGTTTTTCGGCCCGACACGCGGCCTCATCGGCTACCAGGGAGAGTTTCTCGCCGATACCCGCGGCACCGGAGTGATGAGCCGGCTCTTCCACGGCTACGCCCCCTTCAAGGGGCCGATCGAGGGGCGCCGCAACGGCGTCCTGGTCTCGAACGCAAACGGCGCCGCAATCGCCTACGCGCTATGGAACCTCGAAGAGCGCGGAGCGATGTTCGTCGACCCTGGGACCCAAGTCTATGAGGGAATGATCATCGGCGCCCACAGCCGCGGCAACGATCTCGACGTCAATCCGCTCAAAGGCAAACAGCTGACCAATATCCGCACGACCTCCAAGGACGAGGCGGTGCGGCTGACCCCGCCGCAGGTCATGACCCTGGAACAGGCGATCGCGTATCTCGCCGATGACGAGCTCGTCGAGGTCACCCCGCAATCGATCCGCCTGCGCAAGCGGCTGCTCGACCCCAACGACCGCAAGCGCGCCACTCGCGCCGCCGCGGCGGCGGAGTAGGCAAGTTTGACTTTGCGCCTCTCACGATTATAGTTCGCCCCGCCCGAAACCGGATCTAAACCGTAAATGAGCAGCAAGCGTCAGGAACCGAAGTACAAGATCAACCGGCGTCTCCAGGTGAATTTGTGGGGCCGCCCGAAAAGCCCGCTCAACCGGCGTGAATACGGTCCGGGGCAGCATGGGCAGCGGCGCAAGAAGCCGTCGGATTTTGGCACGCAGCTCGCCGCCAAGCAGAAGCTGAAGGGCTATTACGCCAATCTGGGCGAGCGCCAGTTCCGCCGGCTCTACGCCGAGGCCGTGCGGCGGCGCGGCGACACCGGCGACAATCTGATCGAGCTGCTCGAGCGGCGGCTCGACGCGGTCGTCTACCGCATGAAGTTCGTGCCGACCCCGTTTGCCGCGCGTCAGCTCGTCAACCACAGGCACGTGCTGGTCAACGGCCGGCGCATCAACATTCCATCCTACACCGTGCGTGATGGCGACACGGTTGAGCTGACGGCGAAGGCGAAACAGATGGCGCTCGTTCTCGAGGCGTCCGGGTCCGGCGAGCGCGACGTTCCCGACTATCTCGAGATCGACCACGACCGCATGCGGGGCCGGTTTATCCGCGCACCCAAGCCCACCGATGTGCCTTATCCGGTATCGATGGAGCCCAACCTCGTCATCGAATACTATTCGCGCTGATCCTTTAGCTTCTCAGTTGCAGATCTAAAGCCGCGCGCGCCGCGGCTTTTTCCGTTGCGTGATCGCCTTCCTCCTCCACACTGATGACGGCGCGCCCGCTTGCGGCGGGCGCAATCTCCACAGGCGATTGCGATGCTCATCCTGCACCTCTCGATCGTCCTCCTGCTGATCGTCGTGAACAGTGTCTTTGCGATGGCCGAGATCGCGCTGGTCTCGGCGCGGAAGGCGCGCTTGGTGCCAGTGGCAGAGGCTGGCAATCGCGGCGCCCAGGCGGCGCTCGAACTGAAGGCGGATCCCTCGCGCCTCCTCTCGACCGTCCAGATCGGCGTCACGTTGATCGCCGTCCTCTCCGGTACTTTCGGAGAAGCCACTTTGGGCGACCAACTCGAGCGGCAGCTCGGCACCTATGGCGGATTTGCCGCGCGCTATGCGCATGTGATTAGCATGGCGGTTGTCGTGATCGGCATCGCGTACTTCTCGCTGATCCTCGGCGAGCTCGTGCCAAAGCGCATCGCACTACTCCACCCCGAGCGGATCGCCGCTGCGCTCGGCCGATTTATGCGAGCAATTGCCCGGGTGGGAGCACCGATCGAATGGTTCTTGAGCGCATCGACCGATTTCGTGCTTCGCCTGCTGCCGATGCGCAGCCAGGGAGCCGCCCCCGTCACCGACGAGGAGATCACCTTCATGCTGCGCGAGGGAGTTGCGACCGGGCACATCCCCCTCGCCGAAACGGCGATCGTCGAGATGGCGCTGCGCCTCGGCGACCGGCGCGCGAGCGCCGTCATGACGCCGCGGACGCAAATCGAATGGGTCGATCTCGACGCTTCCGAGGAGGAGAACCGGCGCAAGATCCGCGAGAGTTCCTATTCCCGGTTTCCGGTGGTGCAAGGCGGCTCGCAGCAGGTTATCGGGATTCTGCAGGCAAAGGACCTGCTTGCCGCGTGCCTCGCCCGCCAACCTGTTGACCGGCAGCCTTTCGATCTGCGCACCGCGACCCGGCCGCCGCTTTATCTGCCCAACACGGTTACGGTGCTCCGCGTGCTGGAGGTGTTCAAGACCTCCGGTGAGCCGATGGCGCTGATCGTCGACGAGTACGGCGATCTCGAAGGACTGGTCACGCCGAGCGACATCCTCGAGACGCTGGTCGGCGATATTCCGGGCTCGCCCGAGGCCGATCAGCGCATCGTGCGGCGCGACGACGAGACTTGGCTGATCGACGGCATGGTCGGGCTCGACGAATTGAAGCAGGTGCTGGGGATTTCCCGCTTGCCCGGCGAAGACCCCGACTTCCACACCCTGGGCGGCTACTTGATGGCCCGGCTCAATCGCGTCCCGATGGAAGCCGACCGCATCTCCGCCGGCGACTGGCGCTTCGAGGTCGTCAAAATGGACGGCCGCCGGGTCGACCGGGTACTGGTAACTCCGGTCAAGGGCAGAAACCGGCGGTGATCAGCGGTGCCGAGATACGAAAGAACTTCGACGCGGGCGTCATTCCGGGGCGCGGGCGCAGCCTGTGAGCCCGGCCGCAGGATTTGCCCGGACAGCCTTGCATCCTTTCTTTTGGTCTGCGGGAGAGAGGATAATGCTGCGGGCCGGATCGGATCCTCGAAAGGGAAGCCGTCATGACCACGCGCGATGCGGCTCCAACAAATGAGCCCAAAACCATTCCGGAGCCGCAGCCCGTGTCGCTGGCCGACCTGGAGTGGCTGGCGGCACGGCGCGTCGGTCATATGCCCACAGGAGAGGATGCCGGCAGCCTGTTGACCCGGCTCCGGGATGAAGCAGAGCAGTGAGCATCGACAACCCCTCTGCGGGAGCGCCGCGCGAAGTCGCTCGGCTCGCCAAGCTGTGGGCCGATATCCGCGTGTGGCGATGGACGACCGGGGTCTTCGCGATCCTCTCCCTCGCGTTGCTCGTCGCCGCGATGATTGCCCGCGACCCGCCCGATTTCTCCGACATCTCGATTGTCGCGGTCGTGCGTGACGGCGAACGGCATCCGATCTGGGCGATCCGGCTCGCCGGCGCCGCTCATCAGATCGCCGCCGATACTCTGCGGGACGAGCCGGCTCCGCCGGGACGCGTCTATCAGCTGTGGCTCTTGGTCGCGGACCGGAGCGGGCCGCGTCAGCTCGGTCTGTTGCCGCCGTCCGGGCGCAAACGCATTGCGGTCTCGCCGGAGAATGCACGCCTGTTGGCCGGCACCGGAGAACTCGTCGTTACACTGGAACCAGCCGGCGGCTCTCCAAATCGCGAGCCGACCGGGCCGCCGGTGTTTCGGGGAACTCTAGAGAGAGCCGGCTGAATGCGACCTCCCCCAGCGTGAATTTTCAAAGAATGTCTCTAATTCCTTGCCCGAGGCGTGTTGCGCCACAGTTATAAGGTGTGCGACACCGCGGCGGTACGGTCCCGTAACCGCAATCGTAACGGGGGTCTCTGGTGCCGCAAAGCCCACTGTCGGGGCGGCAATGGCCGCACCCGGAGAAATTCCGATCACGGTCGAGATCATCGAGAGCACCTTCGGCGTTCTCTATCTGGCGGCACGAAAGCCGCGGTGACTTCGGTCAAATCTGAGAGGGACGATTTGATGGCCCCCACCGGCTCGATCGACGAAATCTGCGTCAATACCATCCGCACCCTGTGCATCGATGCGGTCCAGAAGGCCAAATCCGGCCACCCCGGGACGCCGATGGGGATGGCGCCGGTGGTTTACACGCTGTGGCAGGAATTCCTGCGTTTCGATCCCGAGGATCCGATCTGGCCGAACCGCGACCGCTTCGTGCTGTCCAACGGCCATGCCTCGGCCTTGCTCTATTCGATGCTGCACCTGACCGGGGTAAAATCGGTCGACGAAAAATACGAGCGGCTCGGCACGCCGGCCGTCGCGCTCGACGATCTGAAGCGGTTCCGCCAGCTCGACAGCAAGTGCCCGGGTCACCCGGAATATCATTGGACCTCCGGTGTCGAGACGACGACCGGCCCGTTGGGGCAGGGGATTGCGACCAGCGTCGGGATGGCGATCGCGGCCAACTGGCTGGCGCGCCACTTCAACCGGCCGGATTTTAAGCTGTTCGACTACGATGTCTTCGCGCTGTGCGGCGACGGCTGCATGATGGAGGGCGTCGGCAGCGAAGCCGCTTCGGTGGCCGGCCATCTTGGGCCTCGGCAATCTCTGCTGGATCTACGACAGCAACCACATCACGATCGAAGGCAACACCGCTCTCGCCTTCAGCGAGGATGTCGCCGGGCGGTTTCTCGCCTACGGCTGGCATGTCCAGCGGGTCAGCGACGCCAACGACCGAGAGCGCGTCGCCGAAGCGATCACCGTTGCGAAGCGGATCGATGATCGGCCCAGTCTGATCATTGTCGAAAGCCATATCGGCTACGGTGCGCCGCATAAACAGGACACCTCGGGGGCTCATGGCGAGGCGTTGGGCGAGGCCGAGGTCAAGCTCACCAAGCGCTTTTACGGCTGGCCCGAGGACGCGCAATTTCTCGTGCCGGAAGGCGTCTACGAGCACTTCGCAGAGCATTTCGGTGCCCGCGGGAAGAAGCTGCGGACGGAGTGGCTGGCGCTCTTCGAGGGCTACCGCAGGCGCCTATCCGGAACTCGCCGACCAGTGCGAGCGGATGCAGCGGCGCGATCTCCCCGAGGGGTGGGACAAGGACATTCCGTCCTTTCCGGCGGACCCGAAGGGCATCGCCACCCGCAACTCGTCGGCTCATGTGCTCAACGCGATTGCGCCGCGTCTGCCGTGGCTGCTCGGCGGCGCCGCCGATCTCGCGCCGTCGACCAAGACCCGACTAACGTTCGAGGGCGCCGGTGACTTCGAGCGCGACAACTATAGCGGGCGCAATTTTCATTTTGGCATCCGCGAGCACGCGATGGGGTCGATCTGCAACGGCCTGTCGCTATCGAAGCTCCGTCCGTACGGCTCGGGTTTCCTGATCTTCTCCGATTACATGAAGCCGCCGATCCGGCTCGGCGCGATCATGGAGCTCCCTATAGTCTACGTCTTTACCCATGATTCGATTGGACTGGGCGAGGATGGGCCGACGCATCAGCCGGTCGAGCAGCTGGCGGCGCTGCGCAGCATTCCCGGCCTGATCGTCCTGCGTCCGGCGGACGCCAACGAGGTGGCGGAGGCCTGGCGCGTCGCGCTGAGCCTCAAACACGAGCCGGTTTGCCTGATCTGCAGCCGGCAGAACCTGCCGACCTTCGACCGCACCCGGTATGCGCCGGCGAGCGGCGTCAGGCGCGGCGCCTATGTCTTGGCCGATGCCGGCAATGGGAAACCGGACGTGATCCTGATGGCCACCGGAAGCGAGGTGGGACTCTGCGTCGAGGTCTATGAGAAACTGACCTCCGAAGGGATCGCCGCACGGGTGGTCAGCATGCCGTCATGGGAGTTGTTCGAGCATCAGCCGGAAGAATATCGGGCGGCGGTATTGCCGCCCGACGTGACCCGGCGGGTCGCGGTCGAGCAGGCTTCTACCCTCGGCTGGGAGCGCTATACCGGATTGCGCGGCACGATCCTCGGCATGAAGACCTTTGGCGCTTCAGCGCCGCTGAAAGAGCTCTTGGTCAAATTCGGGTTCACCGGCGAAAACGTCTATGCGGCTGCCAAGCAGCAGCTCTCGCGCAAGGAGTAGGGTCATGGCCAATCCTTTGAGGACGCTTAACGAATTCGGGCAGTCGGTATGGCTCGATTTTGTCAGCCGTGATCTGTTGAAGAGCGGCGGCCTCGCGAAGCTGATCGCCGAGGATGGGCTGCGCGGCGTCACCTCGAACCCGTCGATTTTCGAGAAGGCGATCGGTCACGGCGATGATTACGACGCGCTGATCGCCGAGGCGGAAGCCTCTGGGGATCTCGATCCCGGCGCGCTGTTCGAGGATCTCGCGGTTCGCGACATCCAGGAGGGCGCCGACACCTTGAACATTGTCTACGAACAGACGCAGCGGCGTGACGGCTTTATCAGCCTCGAAGTCTCGCCCTACCTGGCGATGAACACGCATGAGACGATCGAGGAGGCCCGCCGGTTGTGGCACGAGGTGAACCGCCGTAACCTGATGGTCAAGGTGCCCGGTACCAAGGCAGGTTTGCCGGCGATCCGCACCTTGATCAGCGAAGGGATCAACATCAATGTGACGTTGCTGTTTTCGCAGCAGGTCTACGCGGAGGTTGCCGACGCTTACATTTCCGGTCTCGAGGCTTTCGCGAAAAAGGGCGGCGACCCGCACAAGGTGTCCAGCGTGGCGAGCTTTTTCGTCAGCCGCATCGACACCTTGGTCGATGAAGAGCTCGACAAAAAGATCGCCGCAACCGCCGATCCGGCCGCCAAGGCAGAGCTGCAAAAGCTCAAGGGCAAAACTGCGGTCGCCAACGCCAAGCTCGCCTATCAGCTCTATGGGAAAATATATTCCGACGAGCGCTGGCAGCGGCTGGCGCAGCAGGGCGCTCAGACGCAGCGCCTCCTGTGGGCGAGCACCGGAACCAAGAACAAGGCCTACAGCGACGTTCTTTATGTCGACGAACTGATCGGCGCGGACACCGTAAACACGATTCCGCCGGCGACGATGGATGCCTACCGCGACCACGGCCATCCGCGGCCCAGCCTCGAAGAGGATGTCGATGGCGCGCAGGCGGTAATGAATGCGCTCCCCAAAGCCGGCATCTCGATCGAGGCGGTGACCTCGAAGCTCGTCGAAGACGGCGTGCGGCAGTTCGCAGACGCGGCCGACCAGCTCTACGCCGCGGTTCAGAAAAAACGTCGGACGGTGCTAGGGCCCAAGCTTAATTCGATGACTTACAAGCTGCCGGACGAGTTGCAGAAGGACGTCCAGGCTGCCCTCGAGGACTGGCGCAAGGAGGGCAAGGTCCGGCGGCTGTGGGCTGCCGACGCGTCATTGTGGACGGAGGCGGACGAGGCCAACTGGCTCGGTTGGTTGGACATCGTCGACAAGCAGTTGAAGGGGATCGCCCACCTTCAGGACTTCGCCGACGACGTCAAGCGCTCCGGCTTCCGCGATGTGCTGTTGCTCGGCATGGGTGGTTCGAGCCTCGGCCCCGAGGTATTCGCCGAGACCTTCGGCAGCAAGCCCGGCTACCCGAAACTGCATGTGCTCGACTCGACCGACCCGGCGCAGATCCGGCACTTCGAATCCCGCGTCGATCTCGGACGGACGTTGTTCCTGGTGTCGAGCAAGTCCGGCAGCACGCTCGAACCCAACATCTTCAAGCAGTATTTTTACGAGCGGGCCAAGCAGATCGTCGGCACAGACGAGGCGCCGAAGCGATTCGTCGCCGTCACCGACCCGGGCTCGTCGCTCGAAAAGACGGCGCGCAACGAAGGGTTCCGCTGTGTGTTCCACGGATTGCCGAGCATTGGCGGCCGCTATTCGGTATTGTCGGATTTTGGAATGGTGCCGGCGGCTGCGATCGGCATCGACACGCGCGCCTTTCTTGAAAACACGGCCGAGATGGTGCGCTCTTGCGCGGCGAGCGCGCCTCCGGTCGAGAACCCGGGCGTAATCCTCGGCGCGATCCTCGGGACCGCACAGCGTCGCGGGCGCGACAAAGTGACGGTCATCGCCTCCTCTGGCATTGCTGATTTTGGCGCTTGGCTCGAACAGCTTCTCGCTGAATCGACCGGTAAGCTCGGCAAGGGCATCGTGCCGGTCGATGCCGAGCCGCTGGGAGCGCCGTCGGTTTACGGCAATGATCGCGTATTCGCCTATCTCCGGCTCGCCGCCGATCAGGATGCCGAGCAAGAACGGGCCATAGCCGCGCTGGAGTCTGCCGGGCATCCGGTGGTGCGGATCACGGTATCCGACGTGATGCAGCTCGGGCAGGAGTTCTTCCGCTGGGAGATGGCGACCGCAGTCGCCGGCTCGATCATCGGCATCAACCCGTTCGATCAGCCCGATGTCGAGGCAGCCAAGGTCAAGACCCGCGACCTGACCGAGGCCTATGAGAAAGCCGGCGCGCTGCCCGAGGCGCGCGCGTTCTTCGAGGGCGACGGGGTCAAACTATTCGCCGATCCGCGCAACGAGGCCGCCTTGAAGCCGCAGGCTACCAGCCTCACGGCAGCGCTCAAGGCACATTTCGAACGGATCGGCCCGGGTGATTACGCGGCGTTCCTCGCCTATATCGAGCGCAGCCCCGCCCACATAGATGTGATGCAGCGCATCCGCCGCACCGTTCGCGACCGGACCAAGGCGGCGACCTGCGTCGGCTTCGGCCCGCGGTTCCAGCATTCGACGGGACAGGCCTACAAGGGCGGCCCAAACAGCGGCGTTTTCTTGCAGATCACCTGCGACGATTCCGAGGATTTGTCGGTGCCCGATCAGTCCTATACCTTTGGCATCGTCAAGGAAGCGCAGGCGCGCGGCGATTTCGAGGTGCTTGCGGAGCGCGGCCGGCGCGCCTTGCGGGCGCACATCACCGGTAATCTCGACGCCGGTCTCGCCACGCTCGTCCGAGCGATCGAGCAGGCTTTAAATTAGGAGCCTGAAGCATGGACGTTCCGGTCGAGGACGGAATGAAAAGCCCGGCAGCACATCAACGGGCGTCAAAGGCGCCGCCGTGCACATTGGTGATTTTTGGCGCTGGCGGAGATTTGACGAAGCGACTCTTGATGCCAGCGATCTATAATCTGTCAAAGGCGAAGCTGCTGTCCGAAAAATTCGCGATCATCGCAGTCGACCGCACGCCAAAACCGGTCGAAGCCTATCGCGATTATCTGGCCGAGGGGATCAGGAGCTTTGTCTCGGATACGGCGTCCGGGTCCGGCGACCGAGCCGTTCGACGCGGCGTGGGAGTTTGTCGCAAGCCGGATCACGCATTTCGCCGGCGACCTGACCCAGTCCGACACCTATGCGCGGCTCCACGAGATCCTTGAAAAGACGGCCGCGGAGCACCAGACCGGCGGCAATGCAATTTTTTATCTTGCTGTCGCCTGCCAATTGTTCGGCACGATCGTCGAACAGCTCGGCGCCGTCGGCCTCGCGCAGGAAGAAGACGGCAGTTTCCGCCGCGTCATCATCGAAAAGCCGTTCGGCAGCGATCTCGCTTCCGCCCGAGCGCTGAACGCTCAGATCCTCAAGGTGTTTTCGGAATCGCAGATCTATCGCATGGATCATTTCCTCGGCAAGGAGACCGTCCAGAACATCATGGTACTGCGCTTCGCCAACGGGATCTTCGAGCCGATCTGGAACCGCGATCACATCGACCATGTGCAGATCACCGTGGCCGAAACCGTCGGCGTCGAGCTGCGCGCCAAATTCTACGAGGCGACCGGCGCGTTGCGCGACATGGTGCCGAACCATGTCTTCCAGCTTCTCAGCCTGACCGCAATGGAGCCGCCGAATTCCTTCGAGGCCGACGCCGTGCGCACCGAGAAGCACAAAGTCCTCGAGGCGGTGCATCCGCTCGACGACGCCGAAGTACGCCGCAACAGCGTGCGCGGGCAGTATGGCGCAGGGATCATCGGCGGCAGCCGGTCAAAGCCTATCGGGAGGAGCCTGGCGTCGCTCCCGACAGCATGACCGAAACCTACGTCGCAATGCGGCTCGGCATCGACAATTGGCGCTGGGCAGGGGTGCCGTTTTATCTGCGCACCGGCAAGAGACTCACCCGGCGCACGACCGAGATCGCAATTCAGTTCAAGCAGGCGCCGTTTGCGCTGTTTCGCGACACTCCGGTCGACATTCTGACGCCCAATGTTCTCGCTCTGCAGATTCAGCCCGACGAGGGGGCATCGCTGCAATTCGGCGCAAAGATCCCAGGCCCGGAAATTGCGCTCGGCGGTGTGCGGATGAACTTCTCCTACAAGGATTACTTCAACACCGAGCCGACGACCGGCTATGAGACCTTGGTCTACGACTGCATGATCGGCGATCAGATGCTGTTCAACCGGGCCGACGGGGTCGAAGCCGGGTGGGAAGTTGTGCAGCCGATCCTCGATCTGTGGCAGAACGACAAGACCGTCCCGCTCGAAATATACCCGGCGGGCAGCGCCGGTCCGGAGGCGGCCGACAATCTGCTGTGGCGCAGCGGCCGGCAATGGCGCCCGATCGCGTGACCGCGTGTGGCTGATCCATGAGCCGTCCCGTCATCGTCGCCCCGTCGATCCTGTCGGCCGATTTCGGCCGGCTCGCCGAGGAGGTTCGCGCCGTCGACGCGGCGGGGGCCGACTGGATCCACGTCGACGTCATGGACGGGCGCTTTGTTCCCAACCTGACGATCGGCCCGGTCGTCGTCGAGGCCGTGCGGCGGGCGACGGCGAAGCCGGTCGACGTGCATCTGATGATCGTCGAGCCCGAGCGTTACGTGGAGGACTTTGCCCGGGCCGGCGCGGATCATCTGCTGGTTCATTGCGAGCCGAGCGCGACGATCCATCTGCACCGGACCCTGGCGCAGATTCGTGACCTCGGGAAGATCGCAGGCGTAGTGCTGAACCCGGCGACGCCTCTGGCGATGATCGAATATGTGCTCGACCTCTGCGGCATCGTGCTGATCATGACGGTCAATCCGGGGTTCGGCGGCCAGCAATTCCTGCCCGAAATGCTGCCCAAGATCCGCGCGCTGCGGCGCTTGTGCGACGAGCGCGGTCTCGACCCCGTCATCGAGGTCGATGGCGGGTTGAGCGGCGACAATGCCTGGCAGGTCCTCGACGCCGGGGCAAACGCCATCGTCGCGGGATCTCACGTGTTTCACGCGCCGGATTACGAGCGGGCGATTTCGTCGATCCGCAAGTCGGTGCGTCCTCGCTCATAAGGAGCACTAATGTCGCAAGTGCCCGCAAGCGTCGAGGTGGCCAAGGATCCCGAAGCTTTGGCCCACCGTGCCGCACGGTGGATCACCGATCTGGCCGCCGCCAGCCGCGACCGGTTCGCGATCTGCCTGTCGGGCGGCTCGACCCCGCGCCGGCTCTACCAGCTGCTCGCCGAAAGCCCGTATCGCGATACCCTGCCCTGGGACCGCATCCACTGGTTCTGGGGCGACGAACGCTTTGTCCCGTGGGACCACCCGGACAGCAATTACGGGATGGTGCACGCCGCGCTGCTCGGGCGAGTGCCCGTTCCCCCCGGCAACATCCACGGCATCCCCACGAACGGCACGCCGGCGGATGCCGCCGCCGCGTATGAGCGGGTGCTGAAATCCTATTACGGTTCAGAAAGCCTCGATCCTACCCGACCGCTCTTCGACATCCAGATCCTCGGGCTGGGGCCGGACGGGCACACTGCCTCGCTGATTCCGGGGACGAGCGTCCTCGAGGAGCGGCATCGATGGGTTGCCGAAGTCATCGGCGGCCGGCCGGAGCCCCGCATCACCCTGACCTACCCGGCGCTCGAGAGCAGCCGGCATACGGCTTTTCTCGTGGCCGGGGCGGACAAGCGGGAGACGCTGTCTCGGGCTCTGGCGGGCGATCCGGCATTACCCGCCGCTCGGATACGCCCGGTCGGTGAGCTGATCTGGTTTGTCGATGAGGCAGCGCGACCGCAGCCATGACCCCCAATCGTGACGAGCTGAAGCGCGCAGCCGCGATGCGCGCCATCGAGGAAGTCGAGGACGGCATGGTCCTCGGGCTCGGAACCGGATCGACGGCCTTCTTCGTGGTCGAGGGGCTGGCGCGGCGTGTTGCCGCCGGGCTCCGGGTGGTGGGCATCCCGACCTCCGAGCGCACGGCAGCCCAGGCCCGCGGACTCGGCATTCCGATCGCAACCTTTGCCGAATATCAGAGCCTCGATCTGACGATCGACGGCGCGGACGAGGTCGAGCTCGGCACCCTCGATCTGATCAAGGGGCTCGGAGGCGCCTTGCTGCGCGAGAAGATCGTCGCCGCAGCGAGCCGCCGGCTGGTAATCGTCGTCGATCAGGAAAAGCTGGTCGAGCGGCTCGGCGAGCATACCCCGGTGCCGGTCGAAGTCACTCAATTCGGCTGGCAAGCGACCGCGGTCGCGCTCGCCAAGCTCGGCTGCATCCCCGAGCGGCGCTACACGGCCGGCGAACAGCCTTATGTCACCGACAGCGGCAATTACATCCTCGATTGCCGGTTCGGCCCGCTGACCGATCCGGGCGAGGTTGAAAGAAACATCGCGATGACGGTCGGGACGGTCGAAAGCGGGCTCTTTGTCGGGCGCAGCTCGATGGTGGTCGTGGCGTCGGCGACCGGGGTCGAAGTGTTGACGCCACCCGCTCGGGCACGAGCGGCAAGATAAGAGGCCGCCCGCTGAGGGCGGCCTCTATTCTCAGCTCGAGCGATCAGCGGCCCAAATCGCTGCGCGTGTGCCGACGCGACGAGGAAGAGCCCGAGTAAGGCTCGTCCTGATGGAAGCTGGCGAGGCATTGTTGACGGAGTTCCGGATCCGTGATCGGACCGCACTCTCTGCGCATGCGGGCCTCACGGAAGCCACGACTGGTTTCGAGCAGCCTGTCATAGTGTTCGCTCTGCTTGACATTCTGCTGCGCAGACCAGTTGGACGGCGGCGAGCCTTGCGGGCCGTTGGTTACGACCTCGGTGCCGCCCATGGCGCGCCGGAGAGGATGACTGGCCCTGTTTGGGCTGTGGGCAAGTCGGACCCGGCCGGGTTGCCCTGCGACCAATTAGGAGCTGTGCTTCCTGGTAGGCCTGAGCGCCGGGCGCCGAACCGCCCCATCGTTTGGGCATGAGCGGGCAGGTCGCGACCGCCGTCAAGCAGCGGTTGCGAAGGCTAAGCTCGTCGCAGTCTTCAGCATAATACCCTCCTGAGCGTTGCCCCCAAGTGGAAAACGCCTGAATAGCTTTCCCTGTTCCGCGCAAAGCTGTGTGGCAAAAAAAGTCCTACGCAGACCGGAAGAGTACCTTCCTGATGGGCCGCTCCGAGCGGAGCGGCCCTAAGGCGATCCTCGACGTCTCAACGGCCGTAATTGCTCCGGTTATGCCCGGATGCCGTCGAAGACCCGTAACCCGATGCGTTCCCAGCCCAGAGGCGAGTACTGCGCGAAGCTGTCGAGACAGCCTTGGTGAAGTTGTGGATCGGTGATCGGGCCGCACTCCTTGCGCATGCGGGCCTCGCGAAACGCGCGGTCCGTTTCCAGCAGCCGGGTCGTAATGCTCGCTTTGGCGGACGTTTTGCTCCGGCGACCATCCCGGCGGGTGTGCGGGGTAAGCCTGCGGGCCGTTGGTCACGATCTCGGTGTTGCCGGTGCCGGCCGCAGTGGGCGCAGGCGGGTTAGCCGGATAGGGCTGGGTGGCCCCGTAAGTGCCGGGAGCAGTCGGGTAACTCGGATAGGGCTGCGTGGCCCCCGGCACACCGCCGGTATACGGGGTCAGGCCGGGACCACCGGGATTGGGACCCGGCACTCCCACAGAGTTCCCACCTGGGTCACCGGTCTGCGCGTGTGCGGCCGGCAGGGTCGCGATCCCGGTCAGGCAAGCGGCCGTAAAGGCCAAGCACGCTGCACGTTTGATCATCATGACTGTTCGCCTCGTTGCGTGTCGATCAAGCCGAGAACGAACAAGACCGTGTTCCCGATGCGTCCGGGCCCGGTAGAAAAAGTAAAGGCCCGAGCTCAGAATGCCGGATCGGGCAGACCGCGGCGGCGGCAGGCGGCGAGCAAGGTGTTGAGCAAGAGGCAGGCGATCGTCATCGGACCCACCCCGCCGGGTACCGGAGTAATCGCCCCGGCGACCGCGCTGACGGACGGCAAAATCGACGTCGCCGACAACCCGGTTGCGTCCTTCGGGATCCGCCGCCGGGCTGATACCGACGTCGATGACCGTGGCTCCCGGCTTCACCCAGTCGGCCGTTGACCATTCCAGGCCTGCCCGGCCGCGGCGATCAGAATGTCGGCACGACGGGCAGATCTCGCGGGCATCACGGGTCTTGGAGTGGATCACCGTGACCGTGCAATCGGCCGCGATCAGCAACGCCGCCAGCGGTTTTCCGACGATGTTCGAGCGGCCGAGAACGACAGCGTCGAGCCCGGTCAGGTCGCGGTGCACCGTGCGCAGCAAGCGCAGACAGCCTTGCGGCGTGCAGGGCACCATCGTCGGAAGCCCGCTCCACAACCGCCCGACATTGACCGGGTGGAACCCGTCCACATCCTTGGCCGGGTCGATCGTACCCACGATCCGATGCGGATCGATCTGCCGCGGCAGCGGCAGCTGAACGAGGACCCCGTCGATGCGGTCGTCGTCGGTTCAGCTTTTCGATCTCGGCGGCGAGCTCCGCTTCCGAAATGTCGCTCGGCAAACGAATGTCGAAGGCGGCGAGCTCCGAGCCGGCGCAGGCGCGGCCTTTGGCGCGCACATAAACCTGGCTCGCCGGGTCGTCTCCGACCAGGACGGTGGCGAGACCCGGCGCGGTTCCGATCTCACCGCGCAGGCGCGCCGCGACCTCGGCGACGCGCCGGCGCAGCGCGGCAGCGACCGCAGCGCCGTCGATGACTGTTGCCCGCCCCACTCCGACTTCCTCCTCGGCCGACCATCCCGCCGGTCGAGACTACTCAAACGGAGGAGACCAGTGTAAGAGGCTGTCGCCAGCGCGCAGAGCGATGCTCAGCGTTTGCCGTGATGGCGGCTGGCGTGGCTTTCGCCGTGCTCGCGGGCTTCGGCCGTTTCACGGCCGACGAGTTTGTTGAAATTGCTGCGCTGGCCGCTCGCGGTTTCCTCCTGATAGAGCAGCGCCAGGTTCGATTCGTCGAACTTCTCGAAGAATTCGTCCCAGGTGATCTCTTCGAGATTGTCGTCCTTCGCATTCGGGGCGTCGGGAAATTCGATGCGGATTATCCCGGTGCCGTCCTTCGACTGCGTCGAGCGGACGGCAGCGGGGCGCCCGCCGCGGGCCTCCGCCCATTTGCGGATCTCGTCGTGGTCCGTCGTGACCTTTGCCTGGGCCATGTCCATTTCCTTCGTAGAAGCCGGCCCGCTGCTGTTGTGCATGGGGCCTCTCGCTGAGAACAGAGGCGGCCGGGGTCGAGTTCAGCTTAGCCTCGTGTCCGATTGGGACCTGTGACGATGACGATCGCGAGCTATCATTGCCCCGCCTGCGGGCGCGTCTACCCTGCCGACCGGCCGCTGTGGCGGTGCGATTGCGGGGGTCACCTCAATCTGGCGCCCGGCCGGGGCTTCGGGCGCGGCGAGATTGTTACGACGAATGCCTCGCTTTGGCGCTACGCGGCCGCGCTGGCGGTGTCGGGAGCGCCGCGCGTCTCGCTCGGTGAAGGATGGACACCGCTCGTCCTGCGTGACTGGCAGGGCGCAAAGATCCATTTCAAGCTCGAATCACAGATGCCGACCGGGTCCTTCAAGGACCGCGGCACGGCGGTCATGCTCAATCATTTGCTCGAAGTCGGGGTCGGGCCGATCCACGAGGATTCCTCGGGCAATGCCGGCGCCTCGATCGCCACCTACGCAGCGGCAGCGGGGATTCCGTGCCGCATCTATGTCCCGGCCGCGGCGCCCCGTGCCAAGCTGGTGCAGATCGCCGCCTCGGGGGCCGATGTCCGGCCGATCCCGGGCACGCGGCAGGACGTTACCGAAGCGGCGCTCGCCGCGATCGGCGAAAGCTTTTACGCCAGCCACAACTGGCAACCTTTCTTTATCGAGGGCACCAAGACCCTCGCCTTCGAATTGTGGGAGCAGCTCGGCTTTCGGGTTCCCGACAATATCCTCGTTCCGACCGGCTATGGCAGCAACATTCTCGGGCTCGAACGCGGCTTCGACGAACTCGAGAGAGGCGGCGAGATTGCCGCGCGACCGCGGCTCTTTGCCGTCCAGGCGGCGAATTGCGCAGCTTTTGCGGCGGCCTGGTCGGCGGGTGCGGACCGGTTTGTGCCGTTCGCGGCACAACCGACTGTCGCCGACGGGATCGCCACCCCGAAACCGGTCCGCGTCGCCGAGGTCTTGGCGGCCTTGCGCCGCTCGCGAGGGGGCGTCGTCGCGGTCGCCGAAGAGGAGATCGCGCCGGCGCTCGCCGCGCTCGGCCGGCTCGGGCTCTTTGTCGAGCCCACCGCCGCCACCGCCGGCGCGGCGCTGACGAGGCTCCTGTCCGACGGGACG
Source organism: uncultured Alphaproteobacteria bacterium (assembly GCA_963700195.1). Classification (GTDB taxonomy): domain Bacteria; phylum Pseudomonadota; class Alphaproteobacteria; order ATCC43930; family CGMCC-115725; genus AP-15. The sequence continues at coordinate 80,547 of CAVOWQ010000009.1, read as the reverse complement.
ATCACCGCGGATCAGACGACCGTTGCCGTGCTGACCGGCTCCGGCCTCAAGGCGGCCGACCGGATCAGCGAGCTTCTCCACATCGAAAGCGGGACATGATCGAGATCAGGCCGTGTACGTCCGACGATGCCGTCGCAGTCAGCACCCTATTGGGCGAGCTGGGGTACACAGTCTCGATTAGGCAGGCGACAGAACAGATCGCAGAGCTCAGTAAAACCGGGTCGGACCCGATTTTTCTCGCGGTCGCGGACGGTCAGGTCCTTGGACTTCTCGCAGCGCATCTGTGTCGGATGCTGCAATACGCAAGCCCGGTCGTGCGCGTTACGTCCTTGGTGGTCGATCGACGGGCACGCCGTCGTGGTGTGGGCAAGCTGCTGATGGAGCGCGCCGAACAGATTGGCTCCGCCGCGGGCTGCGAATTCGTCGAGCTCACTTCGGCCATGGACCGCGCGGAGGCCCACGCCTTTTATCGCAGCATCGGCTACGAGCCGAATTCGCTCCGCTTTCGCAAGCCGCTGGTCGGGCAGTACCCGTGCTAAATATTTGAGGATCTGCTTCGTGGACCGGGGAAGAGCATAAAATTGCCATATATGGAGAGTATTATTAATCAAATCTCCACTAATGGTCTACACGCCGGTGACGGCATCGGCATACCGGAGAGGCAGGGTGAATACTGCTGAAATTCAAATACGCCAGCTGACGCCCGGGGACGCCGCCTTGTACCGCAGCATCCGTCTGGAGGGTCTAAAGGAGAGCCCCGAAGCCTTCGGCAGCACGTTCGAGGCTGAGTTTACCAAGCCGCTGGCTTGGTTTTTCGACCGACTCAGCAGTTCTGTCGTGTTTGGCGCAATTCGTGATGCAAAGATTTCTGGGAGTTACCGGGTTTGCCATTCGGCAGGAAGAGAAGGAGGCGCACAAGGGTCTGCTCTGGGGCATGTATGTCCGCCCAGACGCCAGAGGGGCGGGGATCGCGCGCCGCTTGGTCGAGGCGGTAATCGCTTATGCACGCCCGCGTGTCGAACTGATCCAGCTCAGCGTGGTGGTGGGCAACGAGCAAGCGCGGCGGCTTTATGCCCGCCTCGGTTTTGTCGAGTACGGGATCGAGAAGAACTCCCTGAAATTCCGCGGCAGGATACTTCGACGAGATCCTGATGGCGAAGGACCTCGGCTGCACTTCGGATCACGACGCGATCCCCGAGGCGTCCGATGTCGCCGCCATCTGCACGAATTGAGAGGCGATGCCGCCCCTTATTCCTTGACCGAGGATGCGGCCTCCTCGGCGCTACTGCGGGCCGGCGCGCATCGATGCCGGGTGGCCCGGCAGCTTGATGCGCTGTGTGGTGTCGGTCAGCTTGCTGCCTTCCGCGTGCAAGACCCACAGATCCCCATCCTTGAAATTCCCCACATAGAGGTATTGTCCGTCCGGGCTGAAAGCCGCGCCCTCGGGAAGCGCGCCGACATTGATGTCCCCGGCATTGGTGACCTTTTTGCCGTCGATCTTGAGCGCAGTGACCGCGCCGGCCGAGTGATAGAAAGAGGCGGTCTTCGGCATGTTCGAACCGCGCGCCTCGATTGTGACGGCGAGATCGCCCTTCGGGCTGATCACCAGGCCCTCAGGCGAATCCCCGACCGTTACATGATCGATGACCCGCGACGGGTCGGCCTCGAGGTCGATGACACTGACCGTGTCGGCATTGCCGTCGGAACTCCCGCCGTTGCCGGTGTCGGCGGTGAGCGCCAGCTTGCCGTCCGCCGTCACTGCAATGTTGTACGGGAAAATGCCGGGCGGCAGATCGCGCTTGTCGTAAGTCACCTTCTGGCCGTCGATCGACAGCAACGCCACCTTGTTGGCAGCGGCTTTGACGGCGAGCGCGTGCTTGCCGTCGGGTGTGATCGCGACCGCGGAAACCTGGTCGGCCGCGGCTCCTACCGTGATCGTATCGAGGACCAGAACGTCCTTGCCGCGGATCGACAGGACCGAGATCGTACCGTCGGCGCGATTGGCCACGAGCGCCAGATCGCCCTTCGGGCTGATGGCCATCCCCGAGGGCTGCTTACCGACCGTGATCGTTCCAATATTGGCCGGCGGGTTTGCCTTCAAGTCGATCAGGAATACCTTGTTGTCCGGCTCCAGCCGGTGGCCCCACCCCTGGACAACCGGTTCCAAAGAGTTGGCAACGAGAGCGATATCACCCGCCGGAGTGATCGCCAGGTTGGTCGGGGGCCCGACCACCGAATTCATCAGCGGTATCGAAGACGTTATTCGCGGTGCGTCCGGTTTCGAGATGTCGATCACCGTCAGCGTGTCTTTTCCGGGCTCGCGAAAAATCGGCTTGCTGTTTTCATCCCAGCCCTGCTTTTCGTCATTGCCGACGATTAGAATTTGAGCTGACGCGCGCGACGAAAGCCCGACAGCCAGTCCGCCGGTCAAGATCGCGACGGCCGCAATTCCGCCGAGCCCCGATGAAGCCATTTTTCCCCTCCACCCCATTTGCCCCCTCCTTTATGTGCCGCGCTCGCCCGCGGCGCTGTGACATGATGTACGGGATGTTCGCCGTCGTGTGGCGGCTTCGGCCAGCATCACCTCGCCTTCGCGCCGGTAGAGGCCGACGCCGCCGGTCGGCGAGGTCCCGAGCGAACTCGAAGGTTCACGGTCCCGTTCTCTCCCAGCGGGTCGAAAGCCAATCACACGTTGCGCGACCGATCCTCGCGCCACAGGAAATCGGGACCGAGCAGGTCGAGGCTCGGGCAGCCGATCTGGCCCATGACCAGGTCGATCTCGCTGCGGAAGATGTCGACCACCTTATTGACGCCGGGCACGCCGCCGACGATTGCGCCGTAGAGGGTGGGCCGGCCGAAAAACACGAACTGCGCGCCGAGGCAGAGCGCGATCAGGATATCGGCGCCGCGCCTGACGCCGCTGTCGAGCATCACAGTGACCTTGTCGCCGACCGCCGCTTTGATCGCGGGCAAAGCCTCGAGCGAGGCAGGCGCCTGGTCGAGCTGGCGGCCGCCATGGTTCGAGACGATGATGCCGTCGACCCCAATTTCCGCAGCGCGAACCGCGTCGGCCGGGTTCAGGATACCCTTTACGACGATGGTCCGCGGAAACAAGCGGCGGTAGCGTTCGAGGTCCCGCCAGGTCTGCGCCGAGGCCGGGGTCTGACCGCGCCCGAACGCGATGACATCCGACGTGCTCGCGCCGTTGCCGGCGTGCGGCGCCCAATTTCCCAAGGTCGGCGCACCGCCGAGCCGCATATATTCGATCACCCATGCGGGATGGGTCATTGCCTCCAGCAAGATCGACGGCTTCAGCTTCAGCGATTCCAATACGCCGCCGCCGCGGATCCGAGAAAAGCCGTTGCGGTAATTGCGCTCGCGCTTTGGGTGCACCGGCACATCGACGGTCAGCACCAGTGCCCCGAGCCCGTTATCGCGGGCCCGCCCAATCAACGCATCGGTGATATTACCGTCCTTGGCCGCATAGAGTTGGAACCAAACATTGTTTGGTGCGACCCTCGCCGCCTCTTCCATCGAGGCGTTGCTGCCCCCGGACATGATGTAAGGAATATTTGCCGCCGCGGCGGCCTTTGCGAGCATCACCTCGCCTTCCCGGCGGTAGAGGCCGACGCCGCCGGTTGGCGAAATACCGAACGGGCTCGAATAGGTGCGGCCGAACACGGTCGCGGACTGGTCGCGTTTGGAGACGTCGACCAGATAGCGCGGCAATAGGCGATGCTTGTGGAAAGCGGCTTCGTTGCGCGCCAAGCCGCGCTCGTCCTCCACCCCGCCCTCGATGTAGTCGAAGATGATGCGCGGCAGCTTGCGCTTCGCCATCCGGTGCAGGTCTTCGATGTTGATGGCTCGATCGAGGTTCATGGTCCCGTTCTCTTTCTACCGTGCCAACTGCCCACTCTCACCCACCAAGCCCTCTCTCTCCCGAGCGTATCGGGGCGCATCTCACACATTCCGCGATGGATCCTCCCGCCACAAAAAGTCGGGGCCAAGCTGGTCGAGGCTCGGGCAGCCGATCTGACCCATGACGAGATCGATCTCGTTGACAAAGATGTCGATCGCCTTTTTGACGCCCGGCAAGCCGCCGGCGGCGGCGCCGTAAAGCGTCGGGCGGCCCATGAAGCAGAAATCCGCGCCGAGACACAGCGCGATCAGAATATCGGCGCCGCGGCGAACCCCGCTGTCGAGAAGCAAGGTCATCTTGTCACCTACCGCGGCCTTGATCGCCGGCAACACGTCGAGTGAGCCCGGCGCCTGGTCGAGCTGCCGCCCGCCATGATTGGACACCAAGATGCCGTCGCAACCGACGTCCAGCGCGCGCAATGCGTCGGCCGGGCTCATGATGCCCTTCACAACCAGCGCACGCGGGAACAGCTTGCGGTAAGTCTCCAGATCGCGCCAGGTCTGCGCATTAAAGGGACGCAGCAAGCTGGAATGCTTGTACACCTCTTCGGCATTCGAGCCCGGCGGCGCGTAGGGCTGCCAGTTGCCCAGCATCGGCGTGCCGCCGCCGCGCTTTAAATACTCGACGATCCACCCTGGATGGGTCAGCGCCTCGGCGAGGATCGAAGGCTTGAGGCTCAGCGCCTGGAAGAGACCGCCGCGGATGTTGGCGAACCCATTGCGAATGTTGCGCTCGCGCTTTGAGCTGACCGGCGTGTCGACGGTCAGCACCAAGGCGCCGAGCCCGGCATCGGCAGTGCGTTTGATCAAATCGGCGTTGACTGCGGGATCGCGCGCTGCATAGAGCTGATACCAATGATTCTTGGGCGCGATCTTGGCCACCGCCTCGATCGGGTCGTTGCTGGCGCCCGACATGATGTAGGGAATATTTGCGTCGCGTGCCGCCTCTGCCAGCATCAGATCGGCATGGTACCGGAACAGCCCCGCCCCGCCGGTCGGAGAGATGCCGAACGGGCTCGAAAACGTCTGGCCGAAGATCGTCTTTGTCTGGTCGCGCTTCGACACGTCGACCAGATAACGCGGCAGTAATTTGTGCTTGTGAAAGGCCGAGGTATTGGTTTCCAGTCCGCGCTCGTCCTCCAGCCCGCCTTCAATGAAATCGAAGGCGATCTTCGGCAGCCGCCGTTTGGCCATGCGGTGCAGGTCTTCAATATTGACGGCTTGATCGATCCTCATGCCCGTATGATCTCCTGGCGGCGCGGCAACGTGCGGGTCGGCAACATTGCGTAATTTTGCATCACTCGACAATCCCCTGCGGTGCGGGGCTGAACTGTGCATGATATGCAGCTCGGAGAGACGGCAACAGGCGGATCAACGGATGGAATACACGACGCTCGGAAGAACCGGATTGCGGGTCAGCGTCGCCGGGCTCGGCTGCGGCGGGTTCAGCCAGCTTGGCCTGGCGCAGGGCAAGAGCGAGGCCGACGCGATCGCGATCATTCGGCAGGCCATCGAGCTCGGGGTCAATCTGTTCGATACCGCGGCGGCGTACGGAACCGAGGAGGTCCTCGGCAAGGCGATCAAATCGGTGCGGCGTGAGGACGTCGTGATCTGCACCAAGGCGCCGTTCAGCTTCAGCAACCCCCATTCGACGCCGGAGGGCATCGTCACCAGCCTCGACAAGTCGCTGCGGCAGCTCGATACCGACTACATCGATGTCTATCAGCTGCACGGGGTGCCGCCGAGCGCCTATGACCATGCGCTCAACGAGCTGGCGCCGGTGCTGTTGCGGGAGAAGGCGAAAGGCAAGTTCCGCCATCTCGGCATCACCGAGACGGCGCCGCACGATCCCGAGCACCAGGTCCTGCACCGCGCGGCGCAGGACGGGGTTTGGGAGGTGGTGATGCTCGGGTTTCACATGATGCATCAGAACGCGCGCGACCGCGTCTTTCCAATGACCCGCGTCAACCGGGTCGGCACGCTTACTGATGTTCGCGGTGCGCAACATCTTCTCGCAACCCGAGCGTTTGCGGGCCACAATGCGCGACCTCACCGCGGCTGGTGAGATCCCGCAATGGCTTGCCGAAACACCGGATCCGCTCGGCTTTCTGATCCATGAAGGCGGCGCAAGCACCGTGCCGGATGCCGCCTATCGCTTTGTGCGGCACGAGCCCGGCGTCGATGTCGTGCTGTTCGGCACCGGCGATCCGGAGCATCTGCGCACCAATATCGCCTCGATCTTGAAGGCGCCCCTGCCCGACGCCGACCGCCGGCAGCTCGCGACGTTATTCGGTCATCTGGTCGGGGTAGGGCTGGACGCGCCGCATCTCTCCCGACCCCGGCGCTAGCCCCTCCCTTGAGTGACGGTCAGTTCGGGTAGACGATCGTGCGTAGCATCACGCGGCGCTCTTCGGGGTGGTAGTCGCCGGCGCCGCGGTGCATCGTCGCCCGCTCGTCCCAAATCAACAAATCGCCAATCTGCCAGGAATGGTAATAGGTGAAGCATTCCTGCGTCGCGTGTGCGGCGAGTTTCTCGATCAGCTCCCAGGCTTCGTCGCGGTCCATGCCCTCGAAGCCATGCGTGTGCATCGGATTGACGAACAGGATCGGGCGGCCGGTCACCGGATGGTTAATGACCGCGGGGCGCGGCTGCTCGACATACTTCTTGTCGGTCCGGCGCATCTCCTCCTCCGGATCGTAGAGACGCGCGCCGGCGGGCCCATCGGTGCGGCCGTGCAATCCGACGAGGCCAGAGAGCCGATCCTTCATCGGCGCCGAGAGCGCGTCGTAGGCGGCGCACATATCGGCAAACATCGTGCCGCCCTTGGTGGAAGGAACCTCCAGCGCATGCAGCATAGCAAGCAGCGGCGGGACCTCCTCATAGGTCGAGTCGGTGTGCCAGTCGGTCGCGCGCTTGACCCCGTACCAATCGATGTTGCCGTCCGCGTCGACATTGCGCAGCCACGACACTTCGGGATGCTCCTCGTGCCGATAGCCGACGAGTGAATGGATGCGCGGTGTGCCGAACCGGCGTCCGAAGGCGGCGATGTCGCCGGCGCCGAGCTGCTGGTTACGGAAGACCAGCACCGGATGTTCGGCAAATGCCTTTTGGATCCACTCGAAGGTTGCATCATCGAGTTTCGACACGTCGATGCCGAGCGCCTCGGTCCCGAGATGCTCGCCGAGCGGGCGCAATTCCGGTGTCGCCATGGATGATCCTCCTCGTTGGTTTGTAGACCAGTTTACGCGGCGGCTCGCCGCGCGTCTAATTGCGCATACCAGGAGTGCTACAGAGCAGCGCCATGAAACCCGAAGACCAGCGCTACAAGACGGCCGGGGTCGACATCGCCGCTGCCCAATGTGGCCTCCAGAAGATCATTGCCAGCATCAAGCAGACTTGGCCGGCATCGGGCGGTCTCGGGGCCGTCAAGCTGGATATCGGGTATTTCGCTAACGTCATCGATATCGGCGGTATCGGTCTGGCGATCTGCACCGATGGGGTCGGGTCGAAGACTATCATCGCGCAGATGATGGGCCGATACGACACGATCGGCATCGATTGCGTGGCGATGAACGTCAATGACGTGATCTGTGTCGGCGCACGCCCGATTTCGATGGTCGACTACATCGCCGTCGAAAATGCCGACGCCGACATGCTGGGCGCGATCGCGGTCGGCCTCGCCGAGGGAGCAAAGCAGGCCGGGATTTCGATCGCGGGCGGCGAGATTTCCCAGCTCAAAGACGTGATCCGGGGGTTCGATCTGATCGGGATGGCGGTCGGGATCGTTCCGCTCGACCGAATTATCACCGGCCGCGATCTTGCCCCCGGTGACGTCATTATCGGCATCGAAAGCAACGGCATCCACAGCAACGGCTTGACTCTGGCGCGCCAGGCATTCTTCGAGCGCGCCAAATTGCCGATTGACCACGTCTTCCCCGAACTCGGGATTTCTCTCGGGGAAGAGCTGCTTCGCCCCACTCTCATCTACGTCCGGGAAATTCTCGACATCATCGAACAGATCCCGACCGTAAAGGCGCAGATCAACATTACCGGCGACGGTTTGCTGAACCTCCCCCGTGTCGACGCGACAGTGGGATTTGAGATCGACAACCTGCCGCCTACCCCACCGGTCTTTCGGCTCATTCAGCAATACGGGGGGGTCGGCGATGCCGAAATGTTCGAGGTGTACAATATGGGGGTCGGGTTTTGCGTTCTTGTCGCCGAAAGGGATCGCGACGCCGCGCTCGCCATTCTGCAGCGCCACGGTCGGCGCGCGCAGGTCATCGGCCGGGTGATCGAGGACGACAGCAAAGGAGTTTATCTGCCCGGCCAAAAGCTCACCGGACACGGCAAGGAATTTCGTGAGCAGTGACGAGCGGCGATAGGCCTGCATCCCACCGCAGGCTTCGCTTAGGATTCACATCGCGAGCGAAGCGATCTCGAGCCGCTGAGCGCTCGTTTGGTCGAGATTGCGTCGTGTCGAGGCGCTCCTTGCAATGACGCCGCGCCAATCTCGTCGCATCTGCTCTAAGGCGTCGCGGGCTCCATCTCTTGGACGATTTCCAGGATCTCGCGGCGCCGCGGCGCCCGGTCGCCCCAGACCCGATCGAAATCGGCGACCAGCGGCGCGATCTTGTCCGAGTCGGTCGCCGCTTGCGCCTCAGCGACATCGGCGAATTCGTAGAAGGCATAATGGACAGCCGGTTCGGTGCGGCTCCAGCACCGCCAGCCGCGTCGCGCTCCGAAAACCCGGATCGCCCAAGGCAGGTGATCGGTCGCGTACCAATGATCGAACGGCCCCCGGTCAGCCGGATCGGGCACCTCGGCGCGCACCACTAGAAGAGCTGCACTCATGAGCCATTTCCTCCTGCAATTTCGGTCAACCGAACTTTACCGCCCCAGCAGCTCCTTGACGGCGCGGTCGATAAAGTCGTCATCCTCGGGGTTCTGGGTCGGGTTGCCGGCGCGGTGGCCCCAGATCGACGGGATCGGGCGCAGCTCGGCGCGGCGCATCTGCGCAACCTCGCGCTCGTTGTCGGCGACCGTGAAATAGAGGTCGGTTGTGCTGGGCATGATCAGCGCATCGGCCGCGATAGCGCCGAGCGCCTTGGCGAGATCGCCGCCGTAGAGCTCGTTCGCGCTGATGTCGGCGTGCTGCCAGGTCCAGATCATCGCCAGCAGATTGTTCGCGTCGCGGCGCAGATAATTGGCTTCCCAGCCGGCGATCAGAAAATCCTCGAGCGAAGAGAAGCCGATCGTGCGCCAGAGCTCTTCGCGGTAGAAGGCTTGGCTCAATGCCCAGCCGGCATAGATCCGGCCCATCGCCCGCAATCCGCGCACCGGCGGCTCGGCGAAATAGCCGTCGCGCCAAGCCGGGTCGGCCATCAGCGCGTATTTGATGCCCTCGAGGAAAACCAAATTGTGCGGCGCCGTTCGCGCGCTGCCGCAGACGACGGCGATCCGCTCCACCATTTCGGGATACAGCGCCGCCCAGTGATAGGCCTGCTGGCCGCCCATCGACCAGCCATAGACCAGGGCGATGCGCTCGATGCCCAGCTGCTCGGTGAGCAGGCGGTGCTGGATCCGGACGTTGTCGGCGACCGTCACCCCCGGGAAGCGGCCGCGGTCGTGTGGCGGACCGACATTGCTCGGCGACGAAGACAGGCCATTCCCGAACATGTTCGGGATGACGATGAAATAACGCTCCGGGTCGAGCGCGCGGCCGGGGCGGATCAGCCACTCCGTGTCGTAGTGTTGGGCGCCGTAGGAAGTCGGGTAGACGATCACATTGCTGCGCGCGGCATCGAGCCGGCCGTACGTCTTGTAGGCGAGCTCCGCATTGCGCAATGTCAGCCCGGATTGCAGCGGTACGTCCCCAAGCTCGAAGATTTGGTAATCGGGTAAGGTCATCCACACTTCCTGTTTCGCCCGCTGGTCTTCAGCGGCGATGATACGGCGTCCGCGGCCAAGAAGGGAGTGAACCGCAATGCGCGTCTACACAATGCTGCCGATGAGGCATTGGCGCGAGGCGGCGCCTTTCGGCGCGGCGGCGGAGGCCGTGGGGTTCGACGCGTTGATGACCGTCGAGCTCGGGCACGACGTCTTTACGCCGCTCGCCCTTGCCGCGCTCGCGACCGAGCGCATCGAGCTGACGCCGTCGATCGCCGTCGCGTTCCCGCGCAGTCCGACGGTGATGGCGAGCCAGGCCTGGGACCTGCACGCCAACTCCAACGGGCGCTTCGTGCTGGGTCTCGGCAGCCAGGTCAAAGGCCACAACGAGCGCCGCTTCGGCATCCCGTGGAGCGCGCCCGCACCGCGGTTGCGCGACTACGTCCGGGCGTTGCGTGCGGTGTGGCGTTGTTGGGAGACCGGCGGCAAGCTCGATTACCGGGGCGAGCATTACCAGCTCACCCTGATGACCCCGGATTTCTCGCCGGAGCCGACCGGGCTGCCGATGGTGCCGATCACGATCGCCGCGGTCGGCGAGGCGATGCTGCGGGTCGCCGGCGAAGTGTGCGACGGGGTGCGGCTGCATCCGCTGTGCTCGCGCCGCTATCTCGAAGAAGTGGCGCTGCCGCGCATCGCTGAGGGGATGCAGCGCAGCGGGCGCCAGCCGGGCCAATTTCGATGTCTTTGGCGGCGGGTTCGTGGTGACCGGGGGCGATGCGAAAACCGTCGCCGAAGGCATGGAATGGGCGCGCACGACGCATCGCTCTTTATGCCTCGACCCGCACCTATGCGCCGATCCTCGCCTTGCACGGTCTGGAGGAGGTCGGGGCGAAATTGCACGCGATGTCGGTCGCCGGCCGGTGGAACGACATGCCGGCCGAGATCACCGACGATGTCGTACGCATCTTCGCCGCCTGCGGCACCTATGACGAGATCGCCTCGGCGATCGAGGCGCGCTACGGCGGTCTCGCCGACGCCATCGAGCTGAACTTTCCGCCCGGCACCCCCGCCGGGCTGCAGCGCGAGCTGCTATCCGACATCCGCCGCATTCCGCACCACTTCGAAGGCTTCGACACCCGCTGGTGACGTCGGTCAGGCGACCTTCGCGTCCTCGATGCGCAGAATCTCGACGCAGGGCGGCGAGGTCAGGATTTCGCTGAAGGCGTGCATCCAGTCGCCGGTCTCTTGGGTCGAACCGACCCCGCGGTTGCGGAACTGGTCGAGCTGGTCGAGATTCGTCAGCTCGACTTCGAATTGCAAGGCGGCTCCCTCTCCGTGACCGCGTGTCAGCGGCACCAGCATCCGGGCATTGAGGCGGTTGGCGCGGGCCGCCTCGACCTCGCGGCGGATGAAGTCGATTGCGCGGTGGCGGTTGACCGGCAGCACGTCATAGCAAAACCGGGCGAGATACATGGGCGATATTCCTTTTCATATCGGGTCCGGCAACAGGCCGTCCCGCCTCCATGATCAACACAGCCGAGCGCCGACCGCTGCATCCACCCGACGGGTTTTCTTTGGCGGGGTCTGGGACTAGCGTGGCTTGCGTTCGCTTTTCAGCGCCTCTTGCACCGTCCCGAATTCGAGGCGCTTACGCGGTCTGGGTGAGGCGGCGTCATACTCGCCCCGTTCGGCGGCGAGCTTCTTGCTCAGCCGCAGCCGCGGACTTTGTGTGGCATGGCCGGAAACCCCGTGCTTATGGCTTCCCATGCCCCCTCTACCCTGCTGCATCTCTCCCTCTGCAATCGCTTCAGCACAAACGTACGCTATATTTTGCGGCAATCCGAGGCGCCCCAATGCTGCCATATTGGATTGTTAGCCACGCCGGGCCGAGCATTTCCGGCGCTGATGCCGACGGAGAGCGGCGCAGAGATCGATGGCTGGCCATTCGCAATTCAAGAACATCATGTACCGGAAGGGCGCGCAGGACAAAAAGCGCGCCAAGGTCTTCACCAAGATCATCCGGGAACTCACGACCGCCGCTCGCACCGGTCTTGCCCGATCCGGCCGCCAACCCGCGGCTGCGCGCGGCCGTTCTCGCCGCCCGCCAGGCCAATATGCCGAAGGATACGGTGGATCGGGCCATCAAGCGCGGCTCGGGGGGCGGCGCCGACGACGCCTACGAGGAAGTGCGATACGAGGGTTATGGACCGGGTGGGGTCGCGGTCATCGTCGAGGCGCTGACCGACAATCGCAACCGTACGGCGAGCGAGGTGCGCGCCGCTTTTACCAAATCAGGGGGAGCCTTGGGGGAAACCAACAGCGTCAGCTTTATGTTCGATCGGGTCGGCGAGATCTCGTATCCCCCGGCCACGGCCAGCGCCGATGACATGTTCGAAGCCGCGATCGAAGCGGGGGCAAGGGACATCGAGAGCGATGCCGAGCAGCATTTGGTGACCTGCGCGCCGGAGGATCTGAATGCGGTGCGCGATGCGCTCGAGAACCGATTCGGTCCGCCGGTTCGGCGCGCCTCGTCTGGCGTCCGAGAACCGCTTCGGAAATCGACGAGGAAACGGCGACGAGCCTCTTCAAGCTGCTCGAGACGCTCGAGGACAGCGACGATGTCCAGAACGTCTACGCCAATTTCGAAGTGGCCGAAGACGTGATGGCGCGCCTCGGCGCCTGATCGCGCCGGCACGGAACCCCAGATGCGGGTTTTGGGGCTCGATCCAGGGCTGCGGCATACCGGATGGGGGGTTATCGATGTGGCCGGCAATCGCTTGGTCCACGTTGCCGACGGCGTCATCCACGCCGCCACCGATCAGCCGTTGGCGGCGCGGCTCGTCTCGTTGTTCCGGCAGATCACCGCCGTCGTCGAGCGCTTTCGTCCCGACGAAGCGGCGGTCGAAGAGACCTTTGTCAACCGCAACCCGTCTTCGACCTTGCGGCTCGGCGTAGCTCGCGGGGTGGTGCTGCTCGCCCCGGCCGAATGCGGGCTGCCGGTCGCCGAATATTCGGCCAACTTCATCAAAAAGGCGGTGGTCGGCGCTGGCCACGCCGAGAAGTCGCAGGTGCAATTGATGGTGCGTCGGCTGTTGCCCGGCTGCGACGGCGGCGAGCCCGATGCCGCCGATGCGCTCGCCGTGGCGATCTGCCACGCGCATCACGCCGTAACCCGGCGGCTCTTGGACGCGCAAGCATGATCGCCAAGCTCGCCGGCGTCGTCGAGCAGATCGAACCGGACGCAGCGGTCATCGATGTGGGCGGCGTCGGCTATCTGGCCTTCTGCTCGACGCGGACGATCGGCCGGCTGCCGCCGCCGGGTTCGCCGGCGCGTCTGCTGATCGAGACGCATGTCCGGGAGGACCACATCCACCTGTACGGGTTCATCGACGCCGCCGAACGCGATTGGTTTCGCCTGCTGACGACGGTGCAGGGCGTCGGCGCACGACTGGCCCTCTCGCTCCTCTCGGCCGTGCCGCCGGAGAAGCTCGGGCTCGCGATTTTGGCTCAGGACAAGCCGGCCCTGGCGCAAGCCGAGGGGGTTGGGCCGCGGCTCGCCGCCCGTATCGTCAATGAATTGCGGGACAAGATCGGCAACGTCGCAGCCCCGGTATCGGCGCCGTCGGTGGCGCTCCTGGATGAGGCCGGCAAACGGCCAGGGAGCGACCGCCGATGCAATCGCGGCGCTGGAGAACCTCGGGGTCGGCCGCAGCGAGGCGCTGGGCGCAATCGCCGCGGCGGCCCGTCGGCTCGGCAGCGAGGCGGGCGCCGATGTGCTGATCAAAGCGGGCCTGGAGGAGCTGGCGCGATGAACGACGCCGCGCCGCGTGTCGTCGCCCCGCAGCAGGCCGAGCAAGACACAGCCGAAAGCTCGGTCCGGCCGGCCACCCTCGATGAATTCATCGGCCAGCATCAGCTGCGCGACAATCTGCGCGTCTTTATCGAAGCGGCGAAGACCCGCGGCGAGGCGCTCGACCATATCCTGTTCTTCGGTCCGCCCGGGCTCGGCAAGACGACGCTCGCACAGATCGTCGCCCGCGAAATGGGCGTCGACTTCCATGCCACCGCGGGCCCGGTAATTCAGCGCGCCGCCGATCTTGTCGCGATGCTCAGCAAGCTCGCCCCGCGCGAGGTGCTGTTCATCGACGAGATCCACCGTCTGCCGCCGGCGGCCGAGGAGTACCTCTACCCGGCGATGGAGGACTACCAGATCGATCTGATCATCGGTCAAGGGCCCGGAGCGCGATCGATTCGCTACCGTCTCGCGCCCTTCACCTTGATTGGCGCGACCACGCGTTCGGGTCTGATCACCCGGCCGCTGCGGGAGCGTTTCGGCATTCCGTTGCGTCTCGTCTTCTATGAGCCGGCGGAGCTCGGGACGATCGTCAGCCGAGCGGCGCGGGTGCTCGGCATCGAGCTGCTGCCCGACGGCGCCGCCGAGATAGCGCGGCGGTCGCGGGGCACCCCGCGTGTCGCGATACGCCTGCTGCGCCGCATCCGCGACTTTGCCGCGGTCACCGGTCTGACGAGCGTCGACGCCGTTGCCGCCGACGCGGCGCTGTTGCGGCTCGATGTCGATGCGCGCGGTCTCGACGGCATGGACCGGCGCTACCTGCGCTGCATTGCCGAAAACTATGCGGGCGGTCCGGTCGGGGTCGAGACGATCGCAGCGGCGCTCGGCGACGAGCGCGACGTCGTCGAAGAAGTCATCGAGCCGTACCTGCTGCAGGAAGGCTTCGTGCAACGAACGCCGCGCGGCCGCATGCTGACGCGGAACGCGTTCCGGCATCTCGACCTGCCGGTGCCGGCCGGCATGCCGGCCCAGCTCGATCTTCTAACGCCGTTGCCATGCGAAACGGAGAATCCATGCTGACGCCACCAATCATCCAAAAGACGCCATAAAGGGCCGACATCAATGCAGCCTAACGCCATCGACACTTTGCCGCTCGCCGGTTCGATTTCGCATGACCTCTCGATCATCGGGCTGTTCTTGCAATCCGATGCCATTGTCAAAATGGTGATGCTGATCCTGTTGCTCGCGTCGTTCTGGTCGTGGGCCGTCATCTTCGACAAGGTGATCCGGGTCCGCCGGTTGCGGCACGCCGCGTCGACTTTCGAGGAGACGTTCTGGTCGGGCGGCTCGCTCGACGACCTCTACGAACGGGTCGGTCAGCGCCCGCCCGATCCGATGACCGCGGTCTTCTCCGCGGCGATGCGGGAATGGCGGCGGAGCGCGGCGAAAAACCTGCTCGGCACGCCCGGCATGCGCGCCAGCCTGCAGCAGCGTATCGAGCGGGTGATGAACGTGACGGTCGGCCGCGAGATGGAGCGGGTCGAGCGGTTCATGGCCTTCCTGGCGACGGTCGGCTCGACCGCGCCCTTTGTCGGCCTGTTCGGCACGGTCTGGGGCATCATGGACAGCTTTCAATCGATCGCCGCCTCGAAGAACACCAGTCTCGCGGTTGTCGCGCCCGGCATTGCCGAATCGCTGTTCGCCACCGCGCTCGGGCTCGTCGCCGCCATACCGGCGGTCATCGCCTACAACAAGCTGGCCACCGATTTCGGGCGTTACGCCGGCCGGCTCGAAGCTTTTGCCAGCGAATTCAGCGCGATCCTGTCGCGCCAGCTCGACGAGCGGCCCTGACGATGGGCGTCCCGGGTCTGAGCAGCAACGGCCAGCGCCTGGCGGGGCGCTATCGGCCGATGTCGGAAATCAACGTGACGCCACTGGTCGACGTCATGCTGGTCCTGCTGGTCGTCTTCATGGTGGCGGCGCCGTTGTTGACGGTCGGAGTGCCGGTCGACCTGCCGCAGACCCAGGCGCCGCCGATCACCGAGCCGAAAGAACCCCTCGTCATCACGATCAACGGTGAAGGCCGCATCTATATCCAGGAGACCGAAGTCCCGACCGATTCGCTGGTCCCGCGCCTGCAGGCGATTACCGGCAGCAATCCCGACGCGCTGCTCTATGTCCGCGGCGACCGGGCGATCAACTATGGCCGGGTCGTCGAAGTGATGAGCCTGATCAGCACCGCCGGCTTCCAAAAGGTGTCGCTGATCGCCGAATCGCCGAAAGGGGCGTCCGGCAAGGCCGCCTCCGGCGGAACGACATCTGACCGATCGGCGCGGACCGTCAGGCACTGAGCACGGCCGCGCCCCTTCCGCCGATGAGCCTGGCGCTTGCAGAACCGGCACTGACCGGAGCCGCCGAGGTCCCCGACGAGCTGCCGGCGAGCATCGGCTCTCACGGGATTGCCTTGTCGGCAGCGCTCCACGTAGTGCTCGGCGGCTTCTTGATCATCGGTCTGCCGAGGCTGTTCGACCCACCGCCGCTGGATGAGACGCCGATAGCCGTTCAGCTCGTGACGATCGCGCCGGAGACCCGAGCTACCCACCCCAATCCGAACTTGCCGCAGCCGGATGCCAAACCAGAAGTGCCGGAGGTCGAAGCGCCTGCGCCAAAGCCACAACCCAAACCCGAGCCGCCAAAACCAGCACCCGTCCCACCCTCCGCCGCCGCTGTTTCACAACCGGCCGACGAGCCGGCGCCGCCGGAAGCCAAACCGCCGCCACCCGCGCTGAAGTCCCCGGAGCCCAAGCCAGAGGCGAAGCCGGTCGAGAAACTCGAAGTTCCCAAGCCCAGAGAAAAACCCGAGCCTCCCCGCCAATTGGCCAAGCTCGAACCAAAACCGGAAGAAAAGAAGCCGGAGGAGAAGAAGTACGATCCCCGCCAATTCGACGCGTTGCTGAAGAATCTCGCGCCGGTGCATGCGGCGATGACCGCCGACGCATCGCCGGACAAACCACGGCTCAGCGCAGCACGGGCTTCCTCGCAACCCAAGGCTCCGTTGGGAAGCCAGCTCACCGCGAGCGAACTGGACATGGTCCGCCACCAGATCGCGCGCTGCTGGAACGTGCCGGCAGGCGCCCGCGATGCAAAGGATCTCGTCGTCGAGATCAAGGTCATCGTCGATCCCGACGGCACGGTCCGGCAGGCGACGATCGTCGATCAGGGTCACCTCGACAGCGATCCCTTTTATCGCGCCGCGGCCGAAAGCGCCCGCCGCGCCTTCTTCAACCCGTTATGCCGGCCGCTGCACCTGCCCGCCGAGAAATACGCCATCTGGAAGGATCTCGTCGTCGACTTCAGCCCCAAGGACATCTTATGAAAGACAGGGGACATAGTATGAAAAGAAGCTGCCGAATACTGGCCGGAGCAATCTTTGCGGCGCTGATCATGCTGCCGTGTTCCG
Source organism: uncultured Alphaproteobacteria bacterium (assembly GCA_963700195.1). GTDB lineage: Bacteria > Pseudomonadota > Alphaproteobacteria > ATCC43930 > CGMCC-115725 > AP-15. The sequence goes on along the minus strand of CAVOWQ010000009.1, from coordinate 63,486 downwards.
GCACAACGGTGCGCGCCGAACTGCGCCTCGACATTACCAGCGGCAAGGTCGAGCCGATGCCGATCGCGATCCCTGCCTTTCCCGGCGGCGCCCCCAACGAAACCCAGGCGGGACGCGACATTGCAGGCGTTGTCTCGGCCGATCTCGAGCGCTCCGGGCTGTTTCGTCCGATCGACCCGGGCGCCTTCATCCAGAATGTTTCGCTGGACGACTCGCAACCCCGGTTTCCCGACTGGCGCCAGATCAATGCGCAGGCGCTGGTTACCGGCTCGGTCAAGACGCAGGGCGATGGGAGGCTGCGGGTCGAGTTTCGGTTGTGGGACGTGTTCGCCGAGCAGCAGCTGACCGGCTATGGCTACACGACCACCCAGCAGAACTGGCGGCGCATCGCTCACATCATCGCCGATGAGATCTATAAGCGGATCACCGGCGAAGAAGGCTACTTCGATACCCGGATCGTGTACGTCGCGGAATCGGGCCCGGCGGATAAGCGGGTCAAGCGCCTTGCTATCATGGACCAGGACGGGGCCAACAATCGCTTCCTGACGGACGGCCGGGCATTGGTGCTGACGCCGCGCTTCTCGCCGACGGCGCAGGAGATTACCTACCTGTCCTACGGCAGCGGCGCGCCGCGCGTTTATCTGTTCAACATCGATACCGGGCAGCAGGAGGTCGTCGGCGACTTTCCCGGAATGACCTTCGCGCCGCGATTTTCGCCCGACGGTAACCGGGTAATCCTCAGCCGCGCCGAGAACGGCGTCAGCAACCTCTTTGCACTCGATCTGCGAACCCGCCGGCCCGTCCGGCTGACCGACAGCCAGGCAATCGACACCTCGCCGTGCTTCTCGCCCGACGGCAGCAAGATCGTCTTCAATTCCGATCGCGGCGGTTCCCAGCAGCTTTACGTGATGAATTCGGACGGCAGCGACGTCAAACGCATCAGCTTCGGCTCGGGCAAATACGGCACGCCGGTCTGGTCGCCGCGCGGTGATCAGATCGCCTTCACCAAAATCGACGGTGGATCTTTCTATATCGGGGTAATGCGGCCCGACGGCTCGGGAGAGCGCCTCCTGACGCGGGATTTCCTCGTGGAGGGACCGACTTGGGCGCCGAACGGCCGAGTGCTGATGTACTTCCGCCAGTCGCCGACCAATTCACGCGGGCACGGTTCGACGCGCCTGTATTCGATCGACTTGACCGGCTCAAATCAGCGCGAGGTAATGACCTCGGGGGATGCTTCCGATCCGGCTTGGTCGCCGTTGCTCCGCTAACTGGCCGGAATAGGGGGGTCGCGTGGTGGATTGATGTTGCTCGGGGGTGCGATCGTTGCGAGACGGCCGGAAAACTCCGACGGGGATTGAGTTCGAAAATTGATCAAGGGGAATCTACATGTGGACGAGGACCATCGGCATTTTTGGCGGGCTTGTGCTCCTGCTGGCCGCCTGCAGCAGCGCACCGGAGACAGCGCCGGGCGGGCCGCCGGGAGGACCGGGGACGGGCGGACCCGGCGGCATCGGATCGAGAAACGTTCTTCCGGGATCGCAGCAGGATCTGGAGGCGAGTGCCGGTGACCGCATATTCTTCGCCTTCGACCGCTCTGACATCACGCCTGAATCTCAGCAGATCCTCGAGCGGCAAGCCGATTGGCTGCGGCGCTATCCGAACGTGACGGTCACGATCGAAGGACACTGCGATGAGCGCGGTACGCGCGAGTACAACCTCGCGCTCGGCGAACGCCGCGCCCAGGCGGTAAAGAATGTCCTGGTCGCGTCGGGCATTCCGGCATCCCGCATCTCGACGATCAGCTACGGCAAGGAGCGTCCCGCCGTTGTCGGGTCGAGTGAAGAGGCCTACGCGCAGAACCGGCGCGCCGTAACCACCGTGAACTGAACACCGGGATCGCCCCCGCCATAGGGGTACGCCCTTTTTTTGCCCTAAAAGGACCCTAGTAGGCTGTTTGCTCAACCCGCGCCGCTAGTGCCCTCGGGCGGCGCGGAGTCGAGCCGACCCCGGCTCACGCGCGGTCTCGAGAGGCTTCTGATGATACGGCGTCTAATCCTGCGCCCTCCCCACTCAATTCTCTTCCTGGCGTTCGTCGCCATGACTTTGCCGAACCCGGCGGCACGCGCGCAGGACCGGGGGACGCAGGACCGCTTGGAACGCCTGGAGCGGGATCTCAGCATGCTGCAGCGGCAGGTATACCGTGGCGCCCCTTCCCAGGTGGCTAGCGCTGGGTCGGCGGAGGCGGTCGATCTCGAGCTACGCATGGACCGATTGGAAGCCCAGATGCGTGAACTGACCGGACGCGTCGAGGACGCGGTGAACGGGTTCGAGCAACTGCGGCGCCGTCTCGAGCAGGTCAACAGTGACATCGACTTGCGATTCAGCCAAGGGCAGGAGCAAGGTCAGGGGCTGCCCAGGAACTCGGCGCCGGGCGCGCATGCTTCCACCGGAATATCCGATTCAAGTCCCGCCGGACAGTTCGCGATGCGAGGTCCCTCCCCAACCGCCAGCTCGGCTCGGCAGAGGCCGCCCGTCGATCCACTGCCTCCCGGGAGCTTGGTGCCACCGCCGCCGGAGCGGATGGGCGGAGCGGGCACCCTGACACCCCCGGGAACTCCCCCAGGCCCGACGCAACCGGTTCCGGACACGTTGAATTTCGCAACCGCTGGAAATTTTCGGCCCCCGTCGACCGGCGGATTGCCTTCCGGTTCTGCTTCGGAGCAGTACAACGCGGCGTTCGGTCTACTTAAGCAGGCGGACTATCCTGCTGCCGAAGAGGCCTTGAAGACGTTCGTTGCACAACACCCCAGGGACCCGCTGGCCGGCAGCGCACAATACTGGCTAGGTGAGACCTATTACACGCGCGGGCGGTACGCGGAGGCGGCCAGTGCCTTTGCCGAGGGCTACAAGAATTATCCGAAGGGGACCAAAGCGGCCGACGACCTGTTGAAACTCGGCATGTCGCTCGCGCGCGCCAACCAGAAGCAGAACGCCTGCGTCGCGTTCGCCCAGCTGGATCACGATTTCCCCAACCCGGGAAGCTCCATCAGAGAGCATTCGCTCGCCGAGAAAAAGCGGCTCGGTTGCTGACACGCCGATCAGCAGCCACGCCTCTGTCCCTTGGCGAGTTCACAGCCTCGCTCGCCTCGATCGCACAGTTTGAAAGCTCGCCGTTTCTCGCCGTTGCCGTCTCCGGCGGTCCCGACAGCTTGGCACTCGCCATTCTGGCGGACCGTTGGGCCCGCGCGAGGGGCGGGGAGATCTGCGCGCTTACCGTGGATCACCGGCTGCGGCCGGAAAGCGGCGACGAAATCCGGCGGCTCGGAGCCTGGCTGTCGGCGAGAGCCATACGCCACGAAGTACTTGTCTGGACGGGAGAAAAGCCGCGAACCGGGATCCAAGAAGCGGCGCGCTTTGCGCGCTATCGCCTGCTTGGCGGCTGGTGCCGCGATAACGCCTGTCTGCACTTGCTGACAGGTCACCATCGGGATGATCAGATCGAGACGCATCTGATCCGCCGCCGAGCTCACAGCGGCCCGGACGGCCTCGCCGGGATGTCGGCGATTCGCGAGCTCGCCGACTGCCGATTGCTGCGTCCGCTGCTCGGTGTCGCAAGGGATCGGCTCGTGGCATTCCTCGAAGCGGAGCGACAGCCATTCGTAAGCGATCCGAGCAACTTCGACCCGGCGTTCGAGCGGTCGCGCATGCGTCAGGGCGACAGCGCGCCCGCCGGCGAGGAAGACGGCTCCCGCCTCCTCGGGGAGATCCGCGCCTTAGGCCGTAGGCGGGCCGCCCATGAGCACGAGCGGAACACACTCCTCGCCCGATATGTCAGCTTGCATCCCGCCGGCTTCGCGCTGCTCGATCCCGCTATGATGCCGGAAACGCCACCGGAGATGGCGGAGCGGCTGCTTTCCGCAGTCACCGCAGCGATCGGCGGCGCCTCTTATCCGCCGCGGCGCGAGCGGATCGCTCGGCTGCGTGCCGTGCTTGGTGAGGCTGCGCGGCGCGGACATACGGTGGGCGGGTGCCGGTTTCATCCGATGGCGAGAGCGTATCCTGGTGACGCGCGAACTCGCCAAAGCGGCGCCGCCGGTCCGCCTCTGCCCGGGTGAGCGGATTGATCTGGGATCGGCGCTTTGAAATTGTGACGCCGCGGGCTGACGGCGGCCCCTTTACGATCGGATATCTGGGCCTCCCGGAAACCCCGCGCCTCGATCGCGGCACTCTGCAGCCGAGACGGACGTGGCTGCCCCGGTTACTGCTGGCCGATTCTTCCGGGCGTGTGGGACGAGAAGGGCATCGCAGCCGTTCCTCATCTTGGATATAGACGCGAGGGAGTGGCCGACTTGCCGCAGATTGTGTTTCGACCCGTTACTCCATTGACGCAGGCGGGCTTTGCCGTTGTTTAACACCGTTCGCGTCTTATCTGTAAATCGAGCGAAAAATGTCGCGGGTCCGGCTCTCGAAGGGGTAGTCTAGGAGACGCGATGCCCAGCTCGTATGAAAGGCGTTCATCGTGAATAATTTCGGCAAGAATCTCGCCCTCTGGATCGTCATCGGGCTGCTTCTCGTCGCACTCTTCAACCTGTTCCAGACCTCATCCAGCCGCGGACCGCAAGCCACCCTGGCATTCTCGGACTTCCTGAACGATGTCAATCGAGGGCAGGTTGCCGACGTCACGATCCAGGGCAACAACATCAGCGGCCACTTCACCGATAGCCGGGCATTCACGACCTATGCCCCGAACGATCCCAACCTGGTCAGCCGGTTGACCGACAAGGGCGTGCGCATCACCGCCGCCCCGGTCGACGAAAACGTGCCCTCACTGTTCGGCGTGCTGATTTCCTGGTTCCCGATGCTCCTCCTGATCGGCGTATGGATCTTTTTTATGCGCCAGATGCAGGGCGGCGGCGGCCGTGCAATGGGTTTCGGCAAGAGCCGGGCACGTCTGCTGACCGAAAAGGTCGGCCGCATCACGTTCGAGGACGTCGCCGGCATCGACGAAGCCAAGCAGGAGCTCGAGGAGATCGTCGAATACCTGAAGGACCCGCAGAAATTTCAGAGACTCGGCGGAAAGATCCCGAAGGGCGTGCTGTTGGTGGGGTCGCCGGGCACCGGCAAGACCCTGCTCGCCCGCGCTATCGCCGGCGAGGCGAATGTGCCGTTCTTCACGATCTCCGGCTCCGATTTTGTCGAAATGTTTGTCGGTGTCGGCGCGAGCCGGGTGCGCGACATGTTCGAGCAGGGCAAGAAGAACGCGCCCTGCATCATCTTTATCGACGAGATCGATGCGGTGGGGCGGCATCGCGGCGCCGGCCTCGGCGGCGGCAATGACGAGCGCGAGCAGACGCTGAACCAACTGCTTGTCGAGATGGACGGCTTCGAGGCTAATGAAGGAGTCATCCTGATCGCGGCAACCAACCGCCCGGATGTGCTGGACCCGGCTCTGCTGCGCCCCGGAAGGTTCGACCGCCAAGTCGTCGTCCCCAACCCGGACGTCCTCGGGCGCGAGAAGATCCTCAAAGTGCACATGCGGAAGGTCCCGCTCGCCTCTGACGTCGATCCGAAGATCATTGCGCGCGGCACACCCGGTTTCTCCGGGGCCGACCTCGCCAATCTCGTCAACGAAGCGGCGCTGATGGCGGCGCGCAGAGGCAAGCGCTCGGTCGCGATGAGCGAATTCGAGCAAGCGAAGGACAAGGTCATGATGGGCGCCGAGCGGCGCTCCATGGTCATGACGGAGGACGAGAAGAAGCTGACCGCCTATCACGAGGCCGGTCATGCGCTCTGCATGCTCTATGCGGAGGGCCACGAGCCGCTCCACAAGGTGACGATAATTCCGCGCGGCCGGGCCCTCGGTGTCACGATGTTCCTGCCGGAGCGCGACAAATACAGTCAGTCCAAGATCGAGATCAAAGCCATGCTGGCGAGCCTGTTCGGGGGCCGCATCGCCGAGGAGTTGATCTTCGGGCCCGACAAGGTGACGACGGGAGCGGCCGACGACATCCGCCGTGCTACCGGTCTCGCACGCCGCATGGTGACCGAGTTCGGGTTCAGCGAGAAGCTCGGACCGTTGCGCTACGCCGAAAACGAAGAAGAAGTGTTTCTCGGTCACTCGGTTACGCAGCGCAAGAACGTTTCCGAGGCGACCGCCAAGGTCATCGACGAGGAGATCCGCCGCATCATCGACGAGGGCGAGCAGACCGCAAGAGAGATTTTGAGTTCTCGCATGGACGAGCTGCACGCATTGGCAAAGGGGCTGCTCGAATACGAGACGCTGGCGGTCGATGAAATCCGACGGATCATCAAGGGTGAGCGGATAGTGCGCGAGACCTCCACGGGTCCTGTAACCGACGAACCGCGCCCCGGAAGGCGCAGCTCGGTCCCGCCGGCCGGCCGGCCGACCGGCCTTGAACCCGAGCCGCAGCCGGGCGGCTGAACCCGCAAGAGGCCGCCCACTGCTCCAGCTTCGAGGCTAGGCGTCGGCGGGTCTCGAATGGTACCGCGGCCGGAAGCTGCAGCGGCGCCGCCGCTTTTAACTTTTCCTTTATTGGTTAAGAACTACACGATTTATGAGGTGGCGCTTAGTGAATGCTCCTTTGACTTGTGAGGGGATTTCCCGCGCAGTAGAGTAGGGCTACCTGATTACAATTATATGGGGGCGCCATGACGCGGAAGCTCTTCGGTACCGATGGGATCCGCGGGACGGCCAATAGTGAACCGATGACGCCGGAGACGGCGTTAAAAGTAGCAATGGCGGTCGGTGAATGCTTCCAGAACGGGGCCCACAAGCACCTCGTCGTCATCGGCAAGGACACCCGGCTCTCCGGTTACATGCTCGAACCCGCGCTGACCGCCGGCTTTGTGACGATGGGCATGGACGTCGTGCTGGTCGGCCCTCTCCCGACCCCGGCCATTGCCATGCTGACGCGCAGCTTGCGGGCCGATCTCGGCGTCGTTCTGTCGGCCTCGCATAACCCCTACGGGGATAACGGCATCAAATTGTTCGGCCGCGACGGCTACAAGCTGTCGGACGAATTCGAGCAGAAGATCGAAACCTGCCTCGATAAGGGGCCGAGCCGGCGGGCGAGCCCGGCGGAGCTGGGACGCGTGAAGCGGCTCGACGATGCGGGCGGCCGCTATATCGAATTCGTCAAACAGAGCTTTCCTCGCGGATTGCGGCTGGACGGGCTGCGCATCGTCGTCGATTGCGCACACGGCGCCGGCTACAAGGTCGCCCCGACGGTATTCTGGGAGCTCGGCGCCGAGGTCTTCTCGCTCGGCGTCTCGCCCGACGGCCTCAACATAAACCGCGAATGCGGTGCGTTGTCTCCCGAACAGATGCGGCGCGAGGTTTTGGCGCGGCGGGCCGATATCGGGATTGCACTCGACGGCGATGCCGATCGGCTGATCATCGCCGACGAGCGCGGCGTCATTCTCGACGGCGACCAGCTGATGGCGCTGATCGCGACCGGGCTGGCGCGGGGCGGACGGCTCGCAGGCGGCGCTCTGGTTGCCACGATAATGTCCAATCTCGGCCTCGAGCGCTTTCTCGCCGGCCACAGTATCGAGCTGCACCGCACCAAGGTCGGCGATCGCCATGTCGTCGAAAAAATGCGCGCGCTCGGCTGCAATCTCGGCGGCGAGCAGTCCGGCCATATCATCCTGTCCGATTATGCGACGACCGGCGACGGCTTGATTGCGGCCCTCCAGGTGCTGGCCTCGATCGTCGAGACGGGTCGGCGGGCGAGCGAGGTCTGCCGTCTGTTCACCCCGGTGCCGCAGCGGCTGCGCAGTGTGCGATTTGCGGAAGGTGACCCGCTCGCGTCGATCCCGGTCAAACGCGCCATCGATGACGGCAAAGACCGGCTCGGCGCGACAGGTCGCCTGGTGATCCGCAAGTCGGGCACCGAGCCGGTGATCCGGGTCATGGCCGAAGGTGAGGACGAGGAGCTCGTCGCCGCGGTAGTGGACGAGATCTGCGAGGCGATCCTGGACGCTGCCGCCGGTATCGAAGATAACAGGCCCCGGATCGCGCGGCTCGGTTCGGCACAGGCGGCCGAATAGCCGTGCGCGGGCGGGTGCTGATCATTGCCGGTTCCGATTCCGGCGGCGGCGCCGGCATCCAGGCCGACATCAAGACCGTGTCGATGCTCGACGCCTATGCGGCCACGGCGATAACCGCGCTGACCGCGCAAAACACCGAGGGCGTATTCGGGGTTCTGCCGATCCCGCCCGAGTTTGTTCGGCGGCAGATCGAGGTCGTGCTCGACGACATCGGCGCCGATGCGATCAAGACCGGCATGCTGCACGATTTGCCGGTCATCGAAACCATCGCCGCCGCGCTGCGCGAGCGGGCCGGCGGCATCCCGCTCGTGGTCGATCCGGTCATGGTCGCCAAGGGCGGTGCCCGGCTGATCGATCCCGCCGCGCTCGACGGGCTGAAGCAGTTGCTGATCGCCCGCGCCGAGATACTCACCCCGAATTTGCCGGAAGCCGAAATTCTCTGCGGCAGGGCGATCGGCAACCTCGCCGAGATGCGCGCCGCCGGCGAAAGCCTACTGGCGCTCGGCTGCCGGTCGGTGCTGGTCAAGGGTGGGCACCTCTCCGGGCAGACCGTATCGGACGTGCTCGTGACCAAAGCAGGCGCTCGCGTCTGGGAGAGCCCGCGGCTCTCGACCCGCCATACTCATGGCACCGGCTGCACCCTCGCCTCGGCGATTGCTGCGGGCCTGGCCCAAGGCCTGAACGTCGAAGGGGCGGTCGACCGCGCCCGCGCCTACGTCCAGCGAGCGATCGCCAGCGCGCCGGGCTTGGGACGCGGCCACGGGCCGCTCGACCACTCCCATCCCCTCCACTCGACGCTAGGGTCGGGTAACGCGCGAAACCCATCGAATCCCCGGTCCGAAGTGTGTCGGTGGGTTTCGCGTTGCTCAACCCACCCTACGATTTTAGGATTTGTGCGGTCGCAGGGTCGCGCGATGGCATGGAGGACTCGCGCATGGCAAAGAACTATCGGATCGCGGTGATCGCCGGCGACGGCATCGGGCGCGAGGTGATGCCGGAGGGGATCGCCGCGATGGAGGCGGCGGCGCGCGCCTACGGTTTTGGCTTCCAGTGGCACGAATTCGACTGGAGCTGCGAGCGCTACGTCAATATGGGCATGATGATGCCGGAGGACGGGATCGAGCGGCTGCGGCTCTACGACGCCGTCTATCTCGGCGCGGTCGGTCACCCCGAGGTGCCGGACCACGTCTCGCTGTGGGGGTTGCTGATCCCGCTGCGGCGCGGCTTCCACCAGTACGTCAACCTCCGTCCGGTGCGGCTCCTCGCCGGGGTCCAGTCGCCGCTGCGCGACCGCGCGCCGGGCGACATCGATTTTTATGTCGTGCGCGAGAACAACGAGGGCGAATACTCGGAAATCGGCGGCCGGCTCTATGGCGGCACCGAACACGAAATGGCGATGCAGGAATCGGTCTTCACGCGGCGCGGCTGCGATCGGGTCATGCGCTATGCCTTCGAGCTGGCCCGCACGCGCAAGAAGCACGTCACCTCGGCGACCAAGTCGAACGGCATCATCCACACGATGCCGTTCTGGGACGAGCGCTTCGCGGCGGTCGCGCGCGACTACCCCGACGTCAAGACCGACCAGTACCACATCGATATCCTGACGGCGCATTTCGTGCGCCATCCCGACTGGTTCGACGTGGTCGTCGGGTCGAACCTGTTCGGCGACATTCTGTCCGATCTCGGGCCGGCGGTCGTCGGCTCGATCGGCATCGCGCCGTCCGGCAACATCAACCCCGAGCGCGAGTACCCGTCGATGTTCGAGCCGGTGCACGGCTCGGCGCCGGACATCGCCGGCCGCGGCATCGCCAACCCGATCGGCCAGATCTGGTCGGGCGCGATGATGCTCGATCATCTCGGCGAGAGCGCGGCGGCCTCGGCCGTCGAGCGCGCCATCGCCGAGGTCCTCGCCGAAGGCGGCACCCGCACCCCCGACCTCGGCGGCAACGCCGGCACCAAGGATCTCGGCGCGGCGATCACCGCCGCGATCCGCTGAGCCAGCCTCCGGCGCCGCTGGCTGTTTTTGCTGTTCTGCCGGGACATTATCAGCCAGCTGCATCGCATCTTCCGCGGAAATCCTCGGCCGTCGAGGGGTCCACAGATTGAGAGAACAGCCAAATCGCTCGCTGTTCTTTGGCTGTTTCTCGCTGTTCTTGCTGCACGTTCTGGGAGCATCATCCGATCAGGTTGCCATCGGCCCTCTGGGTTCCGCTTTCCGCGGGAATGACGAACCAACATGATCGGATAAGCACTGGCTATGATATACACAACATGGCTAATTGTCAACTAAAGAATTGCGGATTTGACATTGGCCGGCCGGCCGCGCTCCAGTCGTGCGAACTCGTCGGCTACCGATCCCTAGCCAGCGAGAAGCGCGGGTCGGCCGCGAGGCATTCGGCTTCGGGAAGGCCGAGCTCCTTTCGGACGATGTTCGTGCCCAGCACCATCGCGACCATCTTGTAGGTCGCGTGCCGGCGGCTCATGCCCTCGCGCCCCATGCCGCAATCCGACGAGATGATCAGCCGTTCGGGCGGGATGTGCTTCAGCGCCTCGCGGATCAGATCCGCCACCTGGTCCGGCCGCTCGACCTGCAATGTGTGATGGTCGATGACGCCGATCACGATCTTCTTGTCCTTGATGATTTCGCCGATCGCCTGGCAGGTCGCCGGTGCCGGACGAGCAGGTCTCGAAGGTGATCGCGTCGGCGTCGACCTGGTTGAGCGCCGTCAAGTGTCGGCTGGTAGCTCTGGATCTCCCGGAAGATCCGCTGCTGCGAGGGATTGCCCCAGCAGGTATGGCACCAGACCTCGGTCTTGTCGCGCAGACCCTTGACCGTGTTGTTGAAGAGCTTGACGAGATCGTCGATATCGAGCTTGCCGAAGGTCTTGCCGCGGACCGGCACCATATGGATCTGCGGCTCCTCCAGCTGGATCACCGGGCAGCCGGCATCGGCCAAGTCGCTGAGCTCGCGGTTGAGCGCGTCGCTCAACGCCCAGACCCGTTCGACCGGATCCTTGTAGTATTCGTCGGCGACCGAGGCCGCGAGCAATTCCGGCAGAATGGTGCCGAACTTGACCGGCTTCTTGGTCAGCCGCTGCGCCACCTTCCACATCGCGGCGTATTGCAGATTGCCGGGGCCGACCGGCCCGACGATCTTGGGCAGCACGCGCGCTTCGAGGAAGTCGTGCAGGATATGCCCGCGCGGAGCGCCGCTGGCGCCATCTGATAGGCGCTCGGCTCCGCCGTCGTCGAAAAGCCGGCCATGTGCGTCAGCGGATAGCTCTGCCAGCTCATGCCGCTGATCTGCTCGTCGAAATGCGCGTCGCCGTCGGTGCAGATGTCGAGCCCGGCCGTCTCCTGCGCGCGCAGATAGACCGAAACCGCGTCCTCGTATTGCTCGCGGTAGCGCAGGTTCATCATCGCTTCGAGAAAGCTCTGCGAGCCGAGGCCCGCGGTGTACCAGCTCGGCCGCGGCAGCGATCCGATGATCGAGGTCGGCAAGGTGACCCCGGCTGATGCTTTGTACATGACCGCTTCCTTTCAAGGACCCGATGGCGTCCTAAGCATCCCCCGCCTCACCCTGACCCTCTCCACCCCGAGGGTCGGAGAGGGAGATCAGTCCGCGAAGGAGTTTGCGATGCGCCGCGCGGGGTTCAATGCGGCTTCTGGTGACCGATCGCCCACACATAATCTGCCACCGCGGCGAGATCGGCTTGGGAGAGCTGGGTGCCACCCATGGGCGGCATCACGCCGGTGTGCTCCTTGGGCTTCGGGACGCCGTGGGCGATCGTCCGGGTAATCGCCTGGACGCTGCCATTGCCCCATAGCCACTTGCCGCTGGTCAAATCGGAACCCATGCCCGTGCCCTTGCCGTCCGTGCCGTGGCATCCCGCGCATGTCCCTCCAGCGGCCTGTCCCTCGAAAATGCGCTGCCCAACGCGACCTGGTCCGGCGATGCGCCCGGCGGTATCGGGAGTGGATTGGCACCGGCGTTCGGATGGATACCCTCCGGCGGCAAAGCGTTGCCGGATGTCGATGCCTGCGCGGAAGGAGGCGGCGGCGCCGCGGCCGCAATTCCGCTCGCCTTGTTCCCACCCTGGAAGGTGACGCGCCAAATCCGACCGCCCTGATCGTCGGCGATATAGAGTGCACCGTCAGGCCCGACCGCCAGCCCGGTCGGGCGATGCGCCGCTTGGCCTGGTTGCTTGATCGCTCCGGCAAAACCGTCCGCGAAAACCACAAACGGTCCGGAAGTCTTGCCGTCGGCCAGTGGCTGGAACACCACGTTGTAGCCCCCCTGCGGTTCCGGTGCGCGGTTCCAGGATCCGTGGAACGCGATGAAGGCGCCGTCTTTATAGGCGGACGGAAACTGGCTGCCCTCGTAGATGAGCATGTCGTTGGGCGCCCAATGAGCGGGGAACGCCGCTATCGGCGCTACCTTCTGCGCGCAGACGCCCACGGCCTTTCCGCCATCGCCGCCATATTCCGGGGCGAGCACCAGCTTTTTCTGGGCATCATCGTAATAGCATTCCGGCCAGCCGAAATCGGCGCCCTGCTTCAGTTCGACCAATTCCTCGGCCGGCAGGTTGGCGTTCTGCTGCAATGTGTACAGCTTGGGCCAGTTCTGCCCGAGTTGGTCCCGGCCATGCTGGGTCGCTAAAATCCTGCCTGCCGAATCGAAGGAAATCCCCTCGCCGTTGCGCAGACCGGTGACGAACCGCTCTGTGGGCGAGAAATGCTGATCCAGCCGATTGGCATCGTAGCGCCAAGTGCCGGCTCGGGTTTCCAACTCCGTGCAGGGGTTGTTGCCCGGCACATTCGGCATGCGGTTCTGGCTCTGGCACGAGTTCGTGGCGGATCCCAGATCGACGTAGAGATTGCCTTGGGCGTCGATCGCGATGGGATGCATCGGATGATCGCCGGTCAGCGGCAACCCCGACACGACGGTCTCCGGCGCGGCCGTCGGCTCGATCCCACTCGGCGGCAGCTGATAGCGCACGATGCGATCGTTCGTCTCGGCATAGAGGTAGCCCTTGTAGATCGCGACGCCCGTGCCCCCTGCGTTGCCTTCCGCCTTGCTTGGACCAAAGCGGACGATCTCGTCGGCACGGCCGTCGCCCTTGGTGTCCTGCAAGGCAATCAGAAATCCGCCGGGTGGGGGCGTGTCGTCGTGGTAATAGCGCCCGCTCCAGGTATTGACGTAGACGACCCCGTTCGGCGCCACCGCCAGATGCCGCGCATGGCCGAGCTTGTCTGCGAACACGGTAGCGCAGAACCCCGGAGACAGCGTGATGCCGCCATTGTCCCCGACGCAGGCGCCAGTTCCCGCCATCGGGGCTTGGCCGGCGGTCTGAGCGTGGGCCGATACTCCGGTCGTCAGTAACAACACTGCGAAGATGGTCTTGAGGACATTTACAGTGCGGGGCTTCATTGCCGGCTCCGTAGGTGGCGACTGCGCTTCCTGCGAACGCTCATCACGAGGCCTCGCTCCCGATCGGCGTGTAAAGTGTCCGGCGGCCTGAGCCACTGATGCTTGCCGATTGCAGCGATCGCGCTCATTTTTACCGGAGACTCTTGAGAGGAGGCGCTCTTGACCATCGTCCTCGACCATACGATCGTCCCCGCCCGCGACAAGGAAGAATCGGCACGGTTCTTTGCGCGGATTTTTGGCCTCGAATACAAGGGCCCGGTCTCGCATTTCGCTCCCGTGCGGATCAACGAGACCTTGACGATCGATTTCGACAATTGGGACAGCTTCGAGCGGCACCACTACGCCTTCAAGGTCAGCGAGGCGGAGTTTGACGGCATCTTCGACCGGGTCCGCGCCGAGGGCCTCACCTATGGCAGCGGGCCGCGCGCGGCGGAAAATATGGAAATCAATCGCCGTAATGGCGGCCGCGGTTTCTATTTCCGCGACCCGAACGGTCACCTGCTCGAAGTGCTGACCGCCTAGGCCCCGCGTTGGATTGCACTCAAACGAAGGGATAAATCATGTCGCAGACTGTCGATCAGAGGCCGCCGGTAGCGGTGGGCCATGTCCGGCTTCCGGCAACCGATGTCGCCGCTGCCGAGCGGTGGCTCCAATCCGTCGGCCTACGCCCGATATTCGCCGACGATGGCCTCGCCGTCCTCGAGCTTCGCGGCGGCACGCATGTCGTCGTCAGGAAGGCGGAACAGCCGCCGGCGACCGGTTCCGCAGCGCCCTTCGACCTGATGGTGGACGATATCGAGGCGGCGCGCCGCGATTATGCGGCGAAAGGCCTTGGGCCCTCCGAGATCAGCAGGGGCCGGATCCACGACTCCTTCCATCTCACGGGACCGGACGGGTACGACTTCACGGTCACCTCGTCGCATGCCGGGGGGAGGGCCGTCTAGGCAGCTGTCGCTGGCCTCTCCGCGACTTGCTCGGGTGGCCCAGGGATTTGTTCGGCCTCTTCTAGCCGCATGAGGATTTCCCGCGCCCGGCGCAGCGCGCGGTCGGGCCGCAGAAACACTTCGCGATATCCGTCATCGGGGTAGTCGAACATCGCTTGCTGCTTTTCGAGCGCCCAGCGGTCCTCGGCGATGACGGCGGGAAAGGTTTCCATGAAGCGCTCGACCGCCGATCTCGTCGGGTCGGATTTGCATTTCTGTCCCGCCGGCATGTTGATGATCAGCCGCCACACGTGGTTGCGCCGGTCGACCGGCGTATGGGTGTGGACGATGATGTAGCCGCGCTCGGCGCCCTTATCGCCATGACGGCCTGCCGGCCACACGCGCATGTCCACTCGGGTTACCGCCGGGCTCAGCATGTAATGCGTGTGGTCGCGGTCGACGATGTCGTATCCCAGGTAATCTTCGAGAAAGGGTGGCTGCTTGTAGCCGCGGGCCTCGCGGATAGTCCCGACATAGGGGTTGCCGTCGCGGGTCCCTTCGTCGAGCTCGACCGGGATGCGGCTGTTCTCGACATCGCCGATATTGCCGTCGTGCAGCGGGTAGAAATGCGAGATGTCGAGCAGGTTCTCGATCAGCAGCAGCGAGTTGGCGGGCACCGCCATCGGCCCGGTATCGGCGGTTTCCCATGCCGGGTCGGCGATCTCCGGCAGGCGCGGCGGCCGGACCGCCTCGGCTCTCGCCGGGTCGCCGGTCCACACCCAGACCAGCCCGTCCTGCTCGATGACCGGAAACGGACGCAGCCGCGCCTGCGGCGGGATGCGGCCGTCGGGATGCGACGGCACCCGGACGCACCGGCCGGCCGCGTCGTAGCACAGGCCGTGATACGCGCATTCGAGCAGGTCGCTTTCGATCAGCCGCCCCGCCGACAAGCGGCATCCGCTTGTGACAGCACCGCTCGTCGAACGCGACGACAACCCCCGCCGCGGTTCGCCACATGACGAGCGGCTTTTCCGCGATGACCTGACCGTGCAGCTGCTGCGGCGCGAATTCGTGCGATAGCCCGGCGACGTACCAAGCGTTCCTGACCAACACGTCAGCAGCCATGATTGCGGCTCCTTGCGTCATCCGAATGCGGTGCGTCTAAATATTTTGTCGTTTGTCGGTTAGGGGGACCACGGCGGTGATCGAAGCCCGTATCGCCAAGATCGTGATGGTCGCATCGCTCGCGCTATTCGCCTTGGTCGTCACTTTCGACAATATCACTGATTACGACACCAACTTCGAGTTTGTTCGTCATGTCCTCAGCATGGACGCGATATTCCCCGGGAGCACGCTCCTTTATCGGCGGGTGGTATCCCCTGCTCTATGGAATTTTGCCTATTGGCTCATCATCGTCGGCGAGGGCATCACTTGTTTGGTGCTCGGGATCGCAGCCGTAGCGTTGCTCCGCCAATTACGATCCGATGGGGCACGGTTCAACCGGGCTAAACGCTTTGTGTTCACCGGCGCCACCTTGGGGTTTCTCGTCTGGTTCTTCGGGTTCATGGTGGTCGGCGGCGAGTGGTTTCAGATGTGGCAATCTCAGAAGTGGAATGGCCAGCAAGGGGCCTTTCGCTTTTATCTGACGATCCTCGCCGTCCTGATCTTTGTGAACCAGGAGGACGGAGATCTGGAACGATAGCGCCCGCTATGGATCTGCCTTGGATCGGGGCGTACCACGGTCCGGGTAAAACCTGAGCCGAGGTGGCGGCGATAATCGCATTGCGCTAAGATCTGCTGGCATAACTCAACTCGCGACATCAGCAGAGTATTCGATGGTCAGATTTCGCACCCTCGACGATATTGAAGTGCACGGCAAACGGGTGTTGTTGCGCGCCGACCTGAATGTCCCGGTCAAGGACGGTGTGGTCACCGACGCAACCCGGATCGAGCGGCTCGCCCCGACGATCGAGACGCTGATCGACAAGGGCGCCAAGGTTATTGTGATGTCGCATTTCGGGCGCCCGAAGGGCGGGCCGGACCCCGCGCTTTCTCTACGGGTTTTGATTGTCCCCTTGGAGAAGGCGATCGGCGGCCGCAAGGTGACCTTCGCCGCCGATTGCATAGGCGACGAGGCCAAGCGAGCGGTCGCCGCACTCCAACCCGGGCAGGTGGCGCTCTTGGAAAACCTGCGCTTCCACAAAGGCGAGGAGGCGAACTCCCCCGATTTTGCGCGCGCTCTCGCCGAACTCGGCGACGTCTATGTCGACGACGCATTCTCCGCAGCGCATCGCGCGCATGCTTCGATCGAAGCGCTCGCGCATCTGCTGCCGGCTGCCGCCGGCAAACTGATGGAGGCCGAGCTCAACGCGCTGACCGCCGCTCTCGACAGCCCGGCGCGGCCGGTCCTTGCCCTGATCGGGGGCGCCAAGGTGTCGACAAAGCTCGACCTGTTGCGCTTCGTCATCGGGAAGGTCGACCTCCTGGCGATCGGCGGGGCGATGGCAAACACATTGCTGTTGGCCCAAGGGAAGGAGATAGGCCGTTCGCTCTGCGAGCGCGACATGACCGAAACGGCGCGCCGGCTGCTTGCTCTCGCCAGCGAGCGGAACTGCCGCCTCATTCTCCCGGAAGATGCCGTGGTCGCGGCCGAGTTGGCGCCGGGGGTCGCGACCCGCGAGGTCGCGATCGATATGGTGCCGCACAATGCGATGATCCTCGATATCGGAACAAAGAGCGTTGCGCGCATCGGCGCCGCCCTCGACGAGGCTCGCACTCTCGTCTGGAATGGGCCGCTCGGCGCTTTCGAGACAGCCCCTTTCGATCGCGGCACGGCTGCGGTCGCCAAGCGAGTCGCTGAACTGACGCGCGCCGGGAAATTGCTCAGCGTGGCAGGTGGCGGGGACACGGTCGCGGCCCTCGCCGCGGCGGGGGTGATCGAGCGAGCTATCCTACGTCTCGACCGCTGGCGGCGCCTTTCTCGAGTGGCTGGAAGGGCGCGAGCTCCCCGGAGTTGCCGCCCTCAGCAACGCTGCACGAGGAGCCGATGAATGAAGGCCTCGGATGTGATGACCCGCAACGTGATCACGGTCGAACGGGAAACATCAGTTGCGGACGCCATCCGATTGATGCTCGACAACAATGTCAGCGGGTTGCCGGTCTTGAATGACGGCAAGGCGATCGGGATCCTTACCGAAGGAGACCTCCTGCGCCGCAGCGAGACGGGCACCGAAAGGCATCGGCCGCGCTGGCTCGAAATATTGATGGGACCCGGCCGCCTGGCCGGCGAGTATGTGAGGACCCACGGCCGCAAGGTCGAAGAGATCATGACCACCGATCTGATCAGCGTGGCCGGGGACACTCCGCTCGACGAGGTGGTCGGGCTGATGGAACGCCGCCGGATCAAACGTGTGCCCGTCATCGACGGCGACGTACTGGTCGGCGTGGTCAGCCGCGCTGATCTGCTCCGTTCCCTTTTGCGAACCCTCGAGGCACATCATGCCGAGGTTCGCCGCGACGACGAGATCCTGGAGCAGATCCTCGCCGAGCTGGCGAAAGCCGCCTGGGTTCCGAGAGATGGGCTCTCGATCTCGGTGAAGGAGGGCGTCGTCGATCTCAACGGCGTCATACTCGAAGAAAAGGAACGGGAGGCGCTGCGCGTCGTCGCCGAGAATTCGCCGGGAGTCAAAGCCGTCGAGGATCATCTCGTCTGGATCGAACCAGTGTCCGGGACCGTCATCGAACCTGCCGCGGACAAGCGGACGGCGAGGGAGCAATAATTTTCAGCGGAGTATTGGATGCGGACTATTTTATTAGGATGCCTCGTCGCCGTCGGCCTGGCCGCGGGCCTGCAGACTGCAGGCGCAGCGCCATCGCTGTCTAGTAACGTTAACGCCAGCCCGATATCGAGAGGCGTGCCGGCTGCTCATCACAAATGCGGCAAGGGTCAGTACTGGGTTCCCGCCGGTTATGCAAAACACGGCAAATACCGAGCTGCCCACTGCGCCCCCAGATAATCAGGCCGCGCTGCTCGTCGGCCGGTGAACGGCCGCCGCTGACCGTACGGTATCGATAGCAGTCAGGACACGTTCCAAATCGGAAAACCGGAACGGCTTTTCGAGCAGGGACGGCGGCCGAGACACCTGTTCGGGCAGAAAAATCCGCCCGGTCAACGTGACCGTGGGAATCCCTAGCGCAGAGCAGCTTCTGCTCAACATGACCCCTTGTTCGCCGCGCAGCACGAGGTCGGTGACAAGGACATCGATCGGCGAAGTCGCCAACCATACTT
Organism: uncultured Alphaproteobacteria bacterium; assembly: GCA_963700195.1. Lineage (GTDB taxonomy): Bacteria > Pseudomonadota > Alphaproteobacteria > ATCC43930 > CGMCC-115725 > AP-15. Next base: position 44,771 of record CAVOWQ010000009.1, on the reverse strand, counting down.
CCGCTTCGACGATGTTCTCAGACGCGACAACATCGTGGCCGAACTCGCTCAGAATGCCGGCGATGAACTCACGAATTGCTCGATCCGGCTCAGTCAAGAGAATGCGCGCCATTGGCTGCTTGATCTACGAATCCATGCTAGGGACATCGAACCGCTTATGGTTTAAGAACGCGTAAAGACGTTTGCGGCTCCGGTATCACGGCGCGAGGGCTCGATGCAGCCATCGGTGAAGAAAAGTGGTGCAGCCTGCGGTGCGGAAATCGGCTTCGATCTCGCGCAGAACATCGACGACCCGACATTCCGCGAGATCGAGCGCATCTTCCACGACAATATTGTCGTCGTCTTCCGGGGACAGCGGCTTACCAACGAGCGGCACATCGAATTCAGCTCTCGGTTCGGAGAGCTCGAAATCCACATCGTCAAGAAGTACCTGCTCCCGGGTTTTCCGGAGATCCTGCTGATTTCCAATATCCGCAATGAGGCCGGCGAGCACATAGGCCTCGCCGATGCGGGCTTCACCTGGCACACGGACACTTCCTATCGCCGCCGGCCGAGCCGCTGCTCGCTGCTCTACGCCAAGGAGGTGCCGCATCGCGAGGGCGAGCCGCTCGGCGACACGGTTTTCGCGAACACGGTCGCCGCCTACGAAGCGTTGCCGGGATCAATGAAGCGGCGCGTCGACGGGCTGAAGGCGATACACCGCTATTCGGCCCGCCGGCGGGTCGCCGATAGCCCGCGCCCCAAGCTCACCGCCGAGCAGCTCGCGGAAACCCCCGACATCGCCCATCCGATTGTCCGCACCCATCCCTATACCGGCCGCAAATCGCTCTACGTCACGGCCGGCGAGTGCGCCGGCATCGAAGGCATGCCGGAGGACGAGGCGATCGACCTGATCGCCGAGCTCGATGCCCATTGCGTGCGGCCGGAATTTCTCTACCGCCACAAATGGCAGGTCGGAGATCTGTTGATGTGGGACAACGCCGCCTCGATGCACCTCGCGATCTGCGACTACGCGTTGCCGCAGCGCCGCCTGATGCACCGCACGACAGTCATCGGCACGGTCCCCTTCTAGCGCGGGAACGAGATGTTCTCGGAAATGCGCCGCGCCGCCCTGACTCCGGTTTGGATCGCCCAGCTGGCGACCGGGACGAAGTCGTTCGAGCGCAATGCCCTCATTGGCAGCCGGCGGCTCAACGAATGGGGCCTCCACGCGGCCCGCGTCGAGCTCGCCCATCGACTGGCGCAGGCTCGCCGCCGCAGGCTCGCCGGCCTCGTGACCGAGGCGGACAGAACGGCGTTCGACCGGGACGGCTTTGTGCTTCGCCCGAACTTCCTGCCGGCCGAGCAGTTCGCGGTGCTCGTCGACCAGGTCCGGACCTATCGCGGTCCGCTGCGGGAGATCTCCGAGGGCGACACCATCATGCGCAAGATCGCGCTCGACGCGCGCGCTCTCGCCGCGCTCCCGACGCTCGGCGCGGTACTGCAGTCGGGAGAGTGGCGCGGGCTGGTTCGGTACGCCGGCAGCCGCGACGCCGAGCCGGTGGTCTGGGTCCAGAGCATCCTGCGCCACGCCTGCGCGGGCCCGGACGATCCGCAAACATTCCTGCACGCCGACACCTTTCACCCGACCGTGAAGGCGTGGCTCTTCCTGACCGATGTCGCCGAGGACGCCGGGCCTTTCACCTATGTTCCCGGCTCGCACCAGCTAACGGATAAGCGGCTCGAGTGGGAGCGGCGCATGAGCCTTTCCGCCCAGCACTCGCCGAATGCCGAGGACCGGCAAGGCTCCTTCCGCGTCGATCCCGCTGAACTCGCGTCCCTAGGTCTGCCGCAACCGCGCGTCTTTGCGGTTCCGGCCAACACGCTGATCGTGGCCGATACCTTCGGCTTCCATGCGCGCGGCCCGAGCGAGCGCCCGTCGCTGCGCGTCGAGATCTGGGCCTATGGGAGGCGCAGCCCGTTTCTGCCCTGGGCGGCGCTCGTCCCCTGGACGACGAGCGCGTTGGGCCGCCGCAGCGTCTGGTCGTGGAAAATCGGCGACGCGCTCGAAGGGGCCGGGCTTAAGAAGAACCGCTGGCGGGCCCGCACCGGCGTATCGGCCTTCGATCCGCCGTCGGACTAATCCCGTCAAAAATACTGCGCCAGATTGGCGCGAATCCTGGTCAGTATCGGGATGTCCGGTAACGGCGGCTCAAAATTCTTCCCGGTAATGGTCTCATACGCGTCGATATAGATCCGAGCGGTTTCGAGAATAACTTCGCTCGGGATCTCCGGTATCCGGTCCCTATAGGGATCGCAGCGAACGGTCACCCAGCGGCGCAGGAAGTCCTTGTCGAGCGTGTCGGGCGGCTCTTGGGCTGCGAAACGGCGTTCGTAGGTGTCCGCGGTCCAATACCGGCTGCTGTCCGGTGTATGAATCTCGTCGGCGAGGATGATTCGGCCGTCCGGGTCGAGACCGAATTCGTACTTTGTGTCGACAAGGATCAGATCGCGTTCGGCGGCGGCGGCGCGACCGCGCGCGAACAGCGCCAGCGCCAGCTCCGAGACATTTCGCCACTGCTCGCGTGTCAGCAGACCGCGGCTGACGATCTGGTCCGGCGTGACCGGCTCGTCATGCTCTCCCTCTGCTGCCTTGGTCGTCGGCGTGATGATCGTCGCGGGCAATCTTTGGTTCTCACGCAACCCGTCAGGGAAACGCACACCGTAGATTTCACGCCGTCCAGACTTGTACATCGGCCAGATCGAAGTCCCGGTCGTGCCGGTTAGGTAGTCGCGGACGACGATTTCGACCGGCAGGATGTCAAGCCTGCGACAGACGAGGACATTCGGGTCCGGATAGTCGATGACGTGGTTCGGGCAGACGTCGCGCGTCTCGTCGAACCAGAACCGCGCGATCTGCGTCAGCACCTGCCCCTTGCAGGGGATCGCCGTCAGGATCCGGTCGAAGGCGCTCAGCCGGTCGGTGGCAATGATGATCCGGCGGCCGTCGGCTAGGTCGTAATTGTCACGAACCTTACCCCGGTAGTGGTTCGGCAGTTCGGGGATGGTGGCATCGGCCAAAACATTATCGAGTTGCGCCGCAAGAACCTCCCGCCTGGGCACCGCGCGATAGGGGCTCGGTTACCGGTGACCGCCGCCCCCGCCGCCGTGGAAGCCACCGCCGGCAAAGCCGCCGCCGTGAAAGCCGCCGCCGTGAAAACCACCGCCGTGAAAACCACCGGCGAAACCGTGTCCGCCCCAACCGCGACCACCCCACCAACCGCCGCCCCAGCCCCAACCCCAGCCCCAAAACGGGTAACCGTAGGCGTAATAGGGGTAGTAGTACGGGTAATACGGGTAGGCAGGATAACCATAGCCCCCGTAAGCGGCCGGATAGCCATATCCATAGCCGGCCCCATAGCCATTTCCATAGCCCGCTCCATAGCCATTTCCATAGCCCGGGTAATACTGCGCCCCCGCCGGCTGTGGCATCGCCGTAGCGGTAAGGGCTGCAGTCGCGAGAACTGCTCCGGCAAAGGCGACGCGCCGGAACCAGTTTCGCATGGGGCGAACGAACATTACTGTCCTCCAATTGAAGGCCGAGACCCAGGATAACGCGCTATATAGATACGCTATTCCGCGCAGAATGTCCCCGACAAGTAACTGATCGCGGACCGGGAAAGCGAGACTCGGAGGGACCATGGGATCGGAAGTGAACCGCGATGAAGCGGGGTGCTCTTGGCCAAAGCTGCCAGAAAACTCGCCCCTGGTGCGCGTGTTTGCTATGCCCGCCGACGCGAACCCGAATGGCGATATCTTCGGCGGCTGGTTGCTCTCGCAGATGGATCTTGCCGGCGGCAGCCTGGCGGCCCAGCGTTGCCGAGGGCGGTGCGCGACGGTAGCGGTCGACGGCATGGTGTTTCACGAGCCGGTCTTTGTCGGGGACGAGGTCAGCTGTTACGGCGAGCTGGTGAAGACTGGGCGCACTTCAATGACGGTGCGAATCGAGGCGTGGCGGCGTCATCTCCCGTCGGACGAAGCGCGCAAGGTGACCGAGGCCACATTCACCTATGTTGCGATCGGCGAGAATCGCCGGCCGCGCCCACTGCCGCCAGCGGACGCGCCGTAGCCGCTTTCGGTGCGGGCTCGATCTGCTCGAAGGTGCATTGGTGCGGCGCCTTGTCGGGCCGCCAGCGCAAGAGGCGGGTGCCGTGGCGGAACCGACCGCCGCTGACATGATCGTACCGAACTTCGACGACCAGTTCGGGGCGCAGCGGCTGCCACTCGCCGGAGCGTTCGGTGCTCCACCGGCTGGGACCTCCCGGCGCGTTGCCGGTAAAGCCGGGCGGCATGATCATCGCTTCCAGCTGTTCCGTCAGCGCCTTGCGGTCGAAATCGTGCAATGTGGCGGTAAACCCGACGTGATCGAGTTTGCCCTCGCGGTTGTAGAGGCCGAGCAGCAGAGACCCGACAAGGTGCGAGTTCCGCTCATAGCGGAACCCGCCGGCCACGCAATCCGCCGTGCGCCGTTTCTTGACTTTGAGCATGGCGCGCTCGCCCGGCTGATAAACGCCGTCGAGGCGCTTGGCGATCACCCCATCGAGAGCGCCGCCGCTCGCCTCGAGCCAAAGTCGTGCCTCCGCGACATCGCGGGTGGACGGCGAAAGCCTCACCGCCTCCCCGGGGCCGATCGATCGAAAGAAGGCCTCGAGAGCTCACGCGGCGCTGCAGCAGGGGCGTTTGCAAAAGGCTTTTGCCGTCGGGCGTCGCGAGCAGGTCGAACGCGAGCAGGACGGCCGGTGTCTCGGCCGCGAGCTTTTTGATGCGGCTGTCCGCCGGGTGCAGCCGCATCTGCAGCGCCTCGAACGAGAATGTCTCGCCGACCGGGATGGCGAGCTCGCCGTCGAGGACGAAGCGGCTCGGCGGCAATCCACGCAGCACCGCCGCCATTTCCGGGAAGTAGCGCGTCAGCGGCTTTCCCGATTTCGCGCGCAGCTCGACCTCGTCTCCGGCGCGGAAGGCGAGGCAGCGGAACCCGTCCCATTTGGGCTCGAATTGCGAGCCCGGCTCCTCCGGCAGCTCGTCGACGAGCCGCGCCTCCATCGGCGGCAAGTCCAAGGGCAACGGAAATCCCATCGCCTCGGCGCCGCTCCTCGCCATCAGGCGACGGCCGGCTCGATCAGCGACGGGTCTTTGTTTTTGACGTTCCCGACTCGCTTGTCGACCGGCCAAATGACCATGTCCTCGACCGGGTAAGGAACGAGCAGCGATTTCAGCTCCTCCGGGCCGGCCGCGCTCTCGCCGAGCCATGCGGGCCAATTTTCCGGCGCGAGGATGACCGGCATGCGGTCGTGCACCGGGGCGAGCAGTGGATTGGCGGCGGTCGTGACGATCGCAAAGCTGCGCACCCGCTCGCCGGCCGGCGAGCGCCAAGTTTCCCACAGGCCGGCCAGCGCCATCAGGCGCCGATCGGCGAGCCCGACGGCATAGGGCTCTCGGTCCTTGCCGAGCTTCTTCCATTCGTAGAAGCAGTCGAACGGGACGAGGCAGCGCCGTCGGGCGAAGGCCTCGCGGAAGGCCGGCCTGGTTTCGATGCCCTCGGCCTTGGCGTTGATATTGGCGAAGCCGACCTTGATGTCCTTCGCCCAGAACGGCACCAAGCCCCAGCGCATGACGTCGAGACCGCGCTCCCCGGCCCTCGCATCATAACGGACGACCGGCAAATCCTCGGTCGGCGCCGCGTTCCAATTGGCCGGTATGTTCGGGGTCGGCCGCTCGGGCGGGATCGAAAAGACCAGCTTGATCTCGCTGACATCCGAAGAGAGACGGGCACGGCCGCACATGGGGCGTTACATGGCGCGCCGCACCGATCCCGGCAATGCTCTGATTTCCCCTCCGATTTTGGTGGCCCGCCCTTCACGATGCCGGTCGGCTTCGCTATCGTTCCCGTGCATCTTGGGGAACAGAGAATGACGACTGCGAACGAGACCTTCGACTTCATCGTGACCGGCGCGGGATCGGCGGGTTGCGCCGTGGCCGGGCGGCTCAGCGAAGTCCGGGCGCTGGCGTGTGCTGCTGCTCGAAGCCGGCGGGCGCGACAGCAACCCGTGGATCCACATCCCGCTCGGCTACACCAAGACCTTCACCAACCCGCGGGTCAACTGGATGTTCGAGAGCGAGCCCGAGAAGGAGCTCAACAACCGCACCCTCTACCAGCCGCGCGGCAAGGTGCTTGGCGGCACCAGCTCGATCAACGGCATGGTCTATATGCGCGGCACTCCAGCCGATTACGACAACTGGCGTCAGCGCGGCTGCGAAGGCTGGGACTGGGATTCGGTGTTGCCGTTCTTCAAGAAGGCCGAGGACCAGGAGCGCGGCGCCGACGATTTCCACGGCGTCGGCGGGCCGCTGCACGTCTCGAACCCGGTCCGCTCGCCGCTCGGCGACGCGATGGTCGCCGCTTCGATCGAGGCCGGCATCCCGGCCAACCCCGACTTCAACGGCGCCCGGCAGGAGGGTGTCGGCTACTATCAGACGACGACCACCAACCGGCGGCGCTGGAGTTCGGCGCGGGCCTATCTGGGCCAGGCGCGCGGCCGTCAGAACTTGACTGTCGCGACCAACGCCCACGCCACCCGCGTCTTGTTCGAGGCGCGGCCGCGCGGTCGGTGTCGAATACCACACGCCGAGCGGGCCAAGGACCGCATGGGCTCGCGGCGAGATCATCACCTCCGGCGGCGTCTACGGCTCGCCGCAACTGTTGCAGCTTTCCGGGCTCGGTCCGGCCGATCTTTTGGGCGAGCTTGGTATCCCGGTGGTCCGCGACATGCCCGGAGTGGGCAAGAACCTGCATGACCACTTCAACACCTATCTGGTGTTCCGCTGCCCGCAGAAGGTCACGGTCAACGACATGGCGATGAGCCCCACACTCAAGCTCAAAGCGGCGGTGCAATATGCGGTCAGCCGCTCCGGCCATCTGTCGAATGCCGGGATCTATGCCGGCGCCCTCGTCCGCACCGACCCGCGGCTGGAAGAGCCGGATCTGCAGATCAACATGTCGGGATGGAGCGCCATCGAGCGGCTTCGCACCGGGATCAAGCCGCACCCGTTTTCGGCCTTCACTTTCAGCCCGGTGCATCTGCGCCCCGATGGCCGCGGTTGGGTGCGGATCAAAAGCCCGGACCCGCTGGCGCCGCCGGCGATCCAGTTCAATTTCCTCGCGAGCGACTACGATTTTCAGGCGCTGATCTACGGCATGCGGCTGAGCCGCAAGATCGCGGCGCAGCCGGCGATGAAGCCGTTCGTCGTCGAGGAGGTGCTGCCCGGCCCAGAGGTCGAGAGCGAGGCCGATATGATCGAGGAGATCCGCGTGCGCGGCGTCTCCAACCTGCACCCGGTCGGTACCTGCCGGATGGGGCGCGAGGTCGACGCCGTCGTCGATCCCCGGTTGCGGGTCCATGGGGTCGAAGGACTGCGCGTCGCCGACGCCTCGATCATGCCGCAGGTCCCCGGCGGCAACACCAACGCACCCTCGATCATGATCGGCGAGAAATGCGCCGCAATGGTTTTAGAGGATGCCGCCTCCGCTTAAGCGGGTTTGCCAGGTACCGGGATATTCCAGATCTCCCCGGCATATTGGGCGATGGCGCGGTCGGAAGAGAACCAGCTCATTCCGGCGATGTTCAGGAGAGCGGCCCTGCACCATTTCTGGGGTGACTGCCAGAGCTCGTCTACGCTGCGCTGGGCGTTGCGGTAGCGGTCGAAATCGGCGGCCACCATGTAGGGGTCCGAATACCTCAGCATGTTGACCAGTCCGGCGAAACGGTGCGGGTCTTCGGGCGAGAAGCAACCGGTGGCGACCGCATCGACGACTTCGGAAAGGTCGGGTGATGCGGCGATGATCTCGGTGGCGTCGAGACCCCGCCGCCGTCGCTCCGCGACGTCCGCGGCTCGTAGGCCAAAAATGAAGATGTTGTCGTCACCGACATTCTCGCCGATCTCGATATTGGCGCCGTCGAATGTTCCGATCGTCAGGGCGCCGTTCAGCGCCAGCTTCATGTTGCCGGTTCCGGAAGCCTCCATTCCGGCAGTTGAGATCTGCTCGGAGAGGTCGGCGGACGGGATGATCAGTTCGGCCAGACTGACATTGTAGTTCGGCAGAAACACGATTTTCAGGAGATCTCCGACCACGGGATCATTGTTGATTACGTTGGCGACGTCGTTCGCCAGCTTGATGATCAGCTTGGCGCGAGAATAACTCGGAGCTGCCTTTCCGGAAAAGATTTTGACGCGCGGGACCCAGTCGCCGCCGGGGTCTGCCAGGATCGCGCGATATCGGGCGATCGCGTCCAATATGTTGAGCAGCTGTCGTTTGTATTCGTGAATGCGCTTGATCTGCACATCGAACAGCGCGCTCGGGTCGATGTGCAGCCCGAGGCGCTCCCGGACGATCCGCGCAAGCAGTATTTTGTTGGCGCGCTTGACCGCGGCGAGACGTTCTTGCAGCGCTCTGTCCTTGGCCTGATCGGCGAGACGGCCCAAGACTGCGGGGTCGTCGAGAACGACCGGACCGCACACCTCGCACAACAGGCGTATCAACCCAGGATTGGCCTGATGGAGCCAGCGGCGAAACGAGATGCCGTTGGTCTTGTTGACGATGCGGCCCGGATAGAGCCCGTGCAGTTGGCTGAACACGCTGGTTCGCATCAGCTCGGTATGAAGCGCCGAGACGCCGTTGACGCGGTGGGAGCCGACAAAGGCGAGATGTCCCATCCTGATCCGCCGCCCGTCGCTCTCGTCGATCAGCGATATCTCGGTCAAAAGATCGGGGTCGAGTTCGACCCGTCCGCCTCGCCGCATCGAGGTGATGCGCATTGATCGCGTAGATGATTTCGAGATGCCGTGGGAGAAGGCGCTCGAACAACCGCACCGGCCAGCTCTCCAATGCTTCCGGCAACAGCGTGTGGTTGGTGTAGGAGAATGTCTCGACAGTGATCCGCCAAGCCTCGTCCCACGGCACGTTGTGCAGATCGACGAGGATGCGCATCAGTTCGGCGATCGCCACGCTCGGATGCGTGTCGTTGAGTTGGATCGCTGCCCGTTCCGGAAGCGTATAGATGCTGCCGAAGGTTCGATTGTGGCGCCGCACGAGGTCCTGTAGCGAGGCGGACACGAAGAAATACTCCTGACGCAGTCGCAATTCGCGGCCTGACGCCGTGTCGTCGCTCGGATAGAGAATCTTGGAGAGCGCTTCGGCGCGCGCCTGCGGCGAAAAGGCGCCCAGGTGATCGCCCTCGTTGAACACGGAGAGGTGCAGCGGATCGACGGCACGGGCCGACCACAGCCGCAATGGATTGACGTGCCGCTCCCGCCACCCGAGGACTGGAGTATCGTAGGCGACTGCCTTGATCGTTTCTTCCGCATGCCAGAAGCATTGCGGGCGGCCTTTGGGCGAAACCTTTTTCTCGACCCAGCCGCCGAAGTGGATGTCGTAAGCCACCTCGGGGCGTTCAAATTCCCACGGATTGCCGAAAGACAGCCAGTGCTCCGGATGCTCCTGCTGCCAGCCGTCCTTGATCACCTGCTGGAAAAGACCGTGATCGTAGCGGATGCCATAACCGCAGCCCGGGATGCCGAGGCTCGCCATACTTTCCATAAAGCAGGCAGCGAGCCGCCCGAGACCGCCATTGCCGAGGGCGGCATCAGGTTCGGCGCTGCGCATGCGGTTGGGATCGACGCCGAGATCGCCGAGCGCAACCCTGACGAGCTCATTGCATCGCAGATTGCCGACCACGTCGTTGAAAAGCCGGCCGATCAGAAATTCCAGCGACAGGTAATAGACGCGCTTGGCGCCCTTCGCATCGCTGACTCGATCGACCGTCAGCCAACGATGGATGATGCGGTCGCGCAGCGCGAGCGCCGTAGAGACGAACCAATCCCGGTCGGTCGCGCTCGCCGCATCCTTGCCGACCGCCAAGGTCAGCTTGGCGAGCACGGTTGCCTTGAAATCCTCGATATCCTCATCCGGGAACGGCGTGTCGGGTAATACAGATGGCAAGCGCGCCGCAGAATCACCCCCGCTAATGTTCGTCGGCATCCAGTCGAGACCCTGTCAATTCTTGGTAATTTGCGATGTGCAGCGCAGGCCGCAATCGAAAAGTGAACCCATAGCTAAACCCCAAAAACATCGCGCGGCGCCGCCTTGTGTCCTGCGCCGCAAAAACCATGCCGAGGAAACACAGAGGATATTGATCCTCCCCCGAGATTAGGGAACGGTTATCATCCCAGGCTATTCCCGTCGAGGGAGCGAACCGGCCCCGCCGGAGCGGGGTCGCCGATTTCAATTACACGTTGTTCTCATAATCGTCCGCCGCTGCACCTGCAGCAAGTCTGCAGCGGAATTTCCCTTGAAAGTTGAAGCAGTCGGTCGTAACCATGCAATACGAATTCGGCAATATTACGGTCTCCAAATGCGGTTGAACGCCGCAGTGGGTTATCCGGGTGCCCGTAGCCAGTAGGATGGGTTGAGTAACACGAACCCCATCAGAATCGCGTCCGGCGCACGACATGATGGGTTTCACTGCGCTCTACCCATCCTACACGCTGCTCTGCGTGCACCATCCCGATTAGCGGGTCGGCAACGCGAAAAAATCACCTCTATGACCCGGCGATCGGCTTTAAACTTTTGCCAATCCTGCGAGCGGAGGAACGGCCATGCAGTACAGAAGAATCTCGGCGGATTGCCATCTCGATCTGCCGTGGCTTCCGGCGGAATTGTTCGTCTCGGAGGCGCATCGGGAATTGCGCGACCGCATGCCCTATGTCGAGGATGGTCCCGACGGGCCGCGCTGGACCACCAAATCCGGGATCAATATGGGGCTGGTCGGCGGCATCGGCTCGGTCGGCGGCAAGTTCGTCCCCGGCCAGAACTACCGCGTCGACAAGATGGCCGAGACGGGCCTCTATGAAGACGGCAAGAAAGGCGTGCGCCGTCCGGGCGATCCCGATCAACGGATCAAGGACATGGACCGCGACGGGGTCGACGCCGAGGTCATCTTCGGCATTCTCGGGGTTGCCTCGCGGGTGCGGGACCACGAAGCGGCCAACGAGATGCTGCGCATCTACAATGACTGGCTGAAGGGCTTCTTTCTCACGAACATGAAGATTGCCGCTTCGACCCGTGCCGCTAAAGAAGCGTTTCAATAATTCGACTTCTGGCAAGTCCAGACCCGGCGGGGAATGATCCATAATCAAACAGGGTATGCGCTTAAAACCCTGTTGCCATGATGGTCGCTGGCCTCATGATGGGCGTCGCGGCGATTGCCACGATGGCGGGGTGCACGCCGACGGCTCAGGCGTATGCGTGCCCGACGCGAGTGCCGTGGGTTCCGGACGACTACGGGAACGGCAAATGGGTCCCCGGCCACTGCCTGGGCCAACCGGCGCAATAAATCCGCAGAGCGGCGAGCCTCACTCATCGTGAGATCACTCTGGTATCTCAGTCGACGACTACTTCCACCAGGGTCGGCTCCGCAATCGTGGAGAACGCGCTGAGCAGCGCGTCGTCCAGGGCGTCGCGGCGGTCAACTGCGCTCGCTTTGACGCCCTGGCCTCGCGCCAATGCGCAGAAGTCGATGTTGGGCAGGTTGGTGCCAATCGTGCGCTGCAATCCGAAATGGCGGCCGAATTCGAGAAGCGCCTCGTAGCGCTGGTTCTTGATGATCACAAAGGTGATGCCAAGCGCCAGTTGGGATGCCGACCATAATCCCTGGATTGCGTACATGCTGGAGCCGTCGCCCAATAGCGCGATGACCTTGTCGCGCGGGCGGGCGAGTGCAATTCCAATTGCTGCCGGCAATCCATGGCCCAGACCGCCGCTGGCGCAGGTATAGAAGCCGTCGCGGTCGATGATCGGCAGATAATCGTGCATTGCCGCGCGGCTGCTGGGCGCCTCCTCGACGATGATGCTGCCCTTCGGCCGCAACGCGGCGACTTGCTGCATCAGATATCTGTCGGAGAGAGCCGGGCCCGATATAGCCGGGCGCGGCGTTCGCCCGCGCGGCGCCGCGCGGGGTTTGGGAGCGGGCCCCTCCAACAGGTCGCGGACCCCTGCTTTGAGGCTCGTCACGACCGCGAGGCCGACTGGCGCCCAGGCAGCGACGGCCGGATCGTCGCCGAGCTGATAAAGTCTCGCTCGCTCCGGAATATGCGGCCCGAAGCCGTCGACATGGTAGGTGAAGACGGGAGCGCCGAGCACCAGGATCAGGTCGTGCCCTTCGAGGCTCGCGACGAGTTTCTCGCGGTTTGCAGCGAGGAAGCCGCCGAACAGAGGGTGGTCCTCCGGGAAGCTGTTGCGGCCGGAGTTGGGTGCGGCCCAAACCGTCGCGCGATGCCGCTCGGCGAGCGCGATCACCTCGTCCCAGGCATCGTCGCGTGCCACCGCGGCGCCCACGACGAAGGCCGGTCGGTCCGCAGCGCTCAACGCCTCTGCCACCTTTTGCAGCAGCCCGGCGTCGCCGCGAACCTCCGTGCTCACCCGGCGCGGTGGAAGCGGCTCGCAAAAGCGGTCCCAGTCGTCGACCGGGATCGACACGAAGGTCGGGCCGCGCGGCGGCTGCATCGCGGTATAATAGGCGCGCGCGATCGCGGCCGGAACGTCCTCTGCCCGCGCCGGCTCGCAGCTCCACTTGACGTAGGGGCGCGGGAATTCCGGCGCCCTCTCGGAATAGAGGAACGGCTCGAACGGCAGGATCGAGCGGGCCTGCTGGCCGGCCGTGACGACCAGAGGCGTCTGGTTCTTGTAGGCCGTGAAGATGCCGCCCAGGGCGTGGCCGAGACCTGTCGCGGAATGCAGATTTACCAGACCGGTGTTGCGGGTCGCCTGCGCATAGCCGTCCGCCATGCCGACCGCGACTAGTTCCTGCAAGCCCAGCACATAGCGGAAATCCGCCGGGAAATCGCGAAACATCGGCAACTCTGTCGATCCGGGATTGCCAAAGATCGTCGTCATCCCGAAAGCGCGGAACAGATCGAAGACGACTTCCCGCACTATGTGAGCCGACATCATAACCTCCTCTGCTCTCTCTCCTGCGTAAAGCACGTAGCGGGTAAAGATCGTCATGGCCGGGGTTGTCCCGGCCATCTATGCCCTTTGTTCTGTCCCGACCGAACCTGACTCGAGTCCGGCCAAGACAGCTATATATTCTACCCTCCAAATACAAAGGAGCTGCGATGAAATGGCGGATCGGCGCGGTTACGGTGACCAAGATCGTCGAGCTGGAGGTGACCGGTGGAAGCCGGTTCATCCTGCCGCAGGCGACACCCGAAGCGATCGTCCCGATCGGGTGGCTGCGGCCTGATTTCGCTGACGAGCGGGGCCGATTGAAGATGAGCATCCACGCGCTGGTCGTTGAGACGCCGAGCCGTCGGATGGTCGTCGACACCTGCCTCGGCAACGATAAGGAGAACCGGCGCATCCCGACCTGGAACAGGCTCCAGACTAACTTTCTTGGAGACCTGGCGGCCGCCGGCTATGACCGGGAGACGATCGATACGGTTATCTGCACGCACCTCCATGTCGACCACGTCGGCTGGAACACGATGCTGGTCGAGGGTCGCTGGGTTCCGACCTTCCCCAAGGCGCGTTACCTGATGGGCCGTGTCGAATTCGCACATTGGATGAGCCAGCATGAACGCCAGGACATGTCGGCAGTGCTCGCCGACTCGGTGACGCCGGTCTGGGAGGCCGGGCGAGTCGATCTGGTCGAGACCGATCACCGGATCTGCGACGAGGTGACCCTCGTTCCGACCCGGGGCCATACGCCGGGTCACATCAGCGTGCGGATCGCCTCACAGGGCGAGGGAGCGCTGATCACCGGTGATTTCATGCATCACCCTTGCCAGATCGCCCGCCCGGAATGGTCCTCGACCGCGGACAGCGACCCGATTGAGGCGCGGCTGACGCGCGAGCGAATGTTGACCCTGCTCGCTGCTAACCCGATCCTGGTCATCGGCACGCATTTCGCCGGTCGCACGGCCGGCCATGTCGTGCGCGACGGTGATGCCTTCCGCTTGGGGGAATAATGGTCGAGCGCGTTTTCGACGGCTTGAAGGTGATCGACTGCGCGAGCTTTATCGCCGGCCCTGCCGCCGCGACGGTCATGTCGGATTTTGGCGCCCAGGTAATCAAGATCGAGCCGCCTGGCGCCGGCGATCCCTACCGGCGTCGCGCAACCCCGTCGCTGGGGCCGGGGCTCAACAGCAATCCCGGGTTCGAACTCGACGGGCGCAACAAGAAGAGCCTGGCGCTCGACCTCCGCTCAGCGTCGGGACAAGCTGTGTTGCGGCGGCTGGTCGCGCAAGCCGATGTGTTCATCACCAACTATCCGCCGCCGGTGCGCCGTCGGCTCGCGATCACCTACGAGGAATTGGCGCCTATCAACGATCGGCTGATCTACGCCTCGTTCAGCGGTTATGGCGAGGCCGGGCCAGAGGCCGATAAGCCCGGCTTCGATGCGACCGCGTGGTGGGCGCGCACCGGGCTCATGCATCTCGTGCGCGCCGGGGAAGAGGCAACGCCCGCGCGGTCGTTGCCGGGGATGGGCGACCATCCCTCGGCAATGGCGACCTATGGCGCGATCGTCACTGCCCTCTACCAGCGCGAGCGAACCGGCAAGGGCGGCTATGTCGGCTCCTCGCTATTGGCCAACGGCCTCTGGGCCAATGGTTGCTCCGTGCAGGCCGCATTGTGCGGCGAAAAGGTCGCGCCGCAGCCGCCGCGCGAGCGCGGGCTCAATGCGCTCAGGGTGCATTACCGATGCCGCGACGGCCGCTGGCTGTTGCTGTCGATCGCCGCGGACGAATGGCGGTGGGAGAAGTTCAAGGAATGCCTGGGCGCTGGCGCGCTCAATCACCCGCGCTTTGCGACGGCCGCCTCGCGCGAGGCGCACGCCCGCGAGTTGATTGCCATGCTCGACGGGGTCTTCGCGACCAGGGATCAGGCCGAGTGGCGCGCTATTCTCGACGCCGCGGGCCTCATCTTCGGCATCGTCGCCGACATGGACGAGATCGCCGATGACCCCCAAATACTTGCCAGCGAAGCCCTCGTGCCATTCGATGACGGCAGCTCGTTGACGGTCAACAGCCCGTTCTGGGTCGCCGGCCAGGAAAAGGTCAACCCGCGCCGCGCCCCTAATGTCGGCGAGCACAGTGAAGAAGTATTGCGTGAGGCCGGCTTTGGTGACGCCGAGATTGAGGCATTGCGCGCGGAGGGCATTATCGGCTGAGCTTTACCAAAAAAAGGAGCCGGCCTCTCTCCGAGACCGGCTTCGAGTTCTTTATCGGTTTACTGGAAGTTGAACAAATCGGTCAGATCGCCGATCGCCGGCCCATTGGTCGGCTTGTAAGGGTCCGCTCCGGTGGTCGGGTTCGGCAGATTGTCGCGGCTTGCGCTTGGTGATTAGCGGAACACCCAATTCGCCTCGATAGTTTTCAGGACCGAGACGTGGTCGGTGTAGGCGTGCGAGATGCGCCCGCCTTTGCTGTATTTCGACACCGCGAGCATTGGAATACGCGTTCCGTCACCGAAATAGTCGAGCGGCTGGACATACCCCGAATCATAGTATCCGCCGCCTTCATCCCTCGTGATGAAGATCGCCGTGTCGGCCCAGAGTGTACTGTTCGCTTTGGTCAGGTCGACGATCTTTTTGATGAAGCCTTCGAGGAGATCGGGCTTTGACGAGGCCGGGTGACCGTCGAGGTAGCCGTGCGGCTTGACGAACGATACCGCCGGCAGGTTGCAGCTCTTCGCGGTACAACTCATCAGGTCGTTGTACAGATCGAGGGTGTCCTGCAGCGCATCTTTGCTTGATCGGACATCGCTGATCACATTGCGCCAATCGTAGCTCGGCGGCGGGCGCTCCTCACCGAGCGCTTACGCTCTTGAAGCCTGGGAGGCGGTTGAAGTCGCTCAATACTAAACTACTTGCCTAACTGTCGGGATTATGATACTTAGGCATATGCTTAACCAATCGATCGATCTCGACCGCCTGTTCCACGCCCTCGCCGACCCGGCGCGCCGGGCGATCGTCGAGCGGCTGAGCCGCGGACCGGCGCCGGTGAGTGAGCTGGCCCGGCCGCTGCCGATGTCGCTGCCTTCGGCCATGCAGCACCTGGGCGTGCTGGAGGCGGCGGGGCTAGTGCGTTCGGAGAAGGTCGGCCGGGTGCGCACCTGCGCCATCGAGCCCGAGGCGCTCAGCCAGGCCGAGCAATGGATCAACGCCCGGCGGATCGAGTGGGAGCACCGCCTCGACCGGTTGGGCGAATACCTGAAAACCCTGGAAAGCGAAGGAGATGATGATGGCTCAGGCGATTGAGGCGAAAGACGACGCGGCCGTGCAGCAACCGCCGCCGCTCAGGCTGTCCCGCGTCTTCCACGCCCGGCGCGAGACGGTGTTCAAGGCCTGGAGCTCCGCCGACCACGTGAAGCGCTGGTTCAGCCCGGAGACCTTCACCGTCTCGGACGCCAAGGTGCAGATGCACGTCGGCGGCCCGTTCGAGGTCTGCATGCGCTCGCCCACCGGCGAGGAGCACTGGACCCGCGGCACGTTTGTCGAGGTCACGCCGCACACCCGGCTGGTGATCGACATGCACGTCGCCGACAGCGCCGGAGAACCGCTGTTCCGCGCCTATACCGAGGTCGACTTCTCCGACGCGCTCGGCGGGACGCGAATGGACGTGGTGCAGACCTACACGTTCATCGATCCGTCGATGGCCGCGCCGATGGTGGCGGGCGCGCCGGAGGGATGGCGCACCACGCTCGACAAGCTGGAGAAGGAGGTCGTGCGCATGCAGGGCGGCGCCGAGACCGGCATCCGCTCGGTGGCGCATGCCACCTTCCATCTGGAGCGCACGCTATGACGCGCCGGTCGCGCGGGTATGGAAGGCGTTGACCGACGAGGCAGCCAAGCAGAAGTGGTTCGGCGGCGCACCCGGCCAGCTGGGAACTGCTCGAGCGGCACATGGACGTGCGCGTCGGCGGCCGCGAGCGGCTGAAGGGCCGCTGGGAGGGTGGGGTGGTGTCCACCTTCGACGCCATCTATCACGACGTGATCCCGAACGAGCGGCTGGTCTACAGCTACGAGATGCACCTGGACGACAAGAAGATCTCGGTGTCGCTGGCGACCATGCAATTGAAGGCGGAGGGCGGGAAGACCACGCTGATGGTCACCGAGCAGGGCGCCTTCCTCGACGGCTACGACGACGCGGGCTCCCGCGAGCACGGCACCGGCCATCTCCTCGACGCGCTTGGGGCGTCGCTGAACGATTAAACAGCCTGCAGCTCACCCCATCCGCCGCGTGGTATTCCGCTCGATCGCCGATCTGCAAACCGCTATCAATGCTTATCTCGCCGAGCGCAATGCCAGCCCCAAACCGTTCGTCTGGACCAAATCCGTCGAGGCTATTTTGGCCAAACTCCTGCGCTGCCCTGTACTCCGTATGATCCAGTGCGCCAGGTAGTTTCGTACACTTGGCGATTGGATCAACGCGCGACAGCGGCTTTCATGTTGCTCGGACGCGGCCAGAACAGAACAATACTGGCGAGCATGGAGGCTGTAAGAGTCGTGCTCAGCGGCAATCCGAGATCAAGCCCGTGCCGGCTCGCGCGCAGGTCTCCCAATGTGGTGCCGGGCTTCCGCGCTGCGACGATGCTCGCCCAATACCAGGGTTTCGACATGCCGCCGAAACGCCAACCGGGAACGGTTAGGCCGGCTTAGCCGTGTCCGGCGTTCAAGCGGGGCTCGCCGCTGTCGGATGCCGGCCGGGGCGTTGCGGGAGCAAAAACAAGCACAGTATGATGAAGGCGGCGATTACGGCCGAGGCGAGCGGCCGGCTCAGCGCGAGCCCGCCAAGGTTTTTCGGCTTGTCGAGGAAGTCTCCGACCGTAGCGCCGAGCGGACGCGTCACGATGAAGGCGGCCCAGAACAGCAGCACGCGCGACGCGCTGCTCCAGAAATACACACCTGCGATCACCGCGAGGCCCGCCGCGAAGACCAGCGCGCCGCCCTCATAGCCCAGGCCACCGGTATCGGCCATCCAGTCGCCGAGCGCCGTGCCAAGCGTTTGGGAAAAGGTGATCGCCGCCCAGTAAAAGGCTTCGACCTTCGGGCTGCTCACGGTGTCGACGGAAATAGTGCCTTCAGACCGGTACCAAAGGCCCAGCACGACCATCAGACAGCAAAAAAGCAATGTCGAGCCGCCGGTATAGCCGATGCCCAACGATCGATCGGCGAAATCCGCCATCGTGGTGCCGAAAGTCGTCGAGGCGACGATCGTCGCCCAATAGAGGAACGGATGGAACCTCTTAGCCAGAATTTGCGCCGCGACCAGGACAAAGAGAAGCCCGACGAAAACCGCGGTGCCGACGAGATAGCCCCAATTCAGCGTCATCGTCACCGAGTCCCCACCGGTCTCCCCCAACGTGGTTGCGGCGACCTTGATGATCCAAAATGAAAGGGTGACCTCCGGCACCTTGCTGAGCGCCTCTCGCCTGAGAGCCTCATCCATTGCACTGGCTCACGTTTGGTTTGCGGATTGCCGTCTCGACCAGGATCGCGAGACAGCGGAGAACGCCGGCGGCTAAGGGTGCGGACGGATCCACAGGAGGCTAGCGACGTAGCTGTTCTCGATGTAGCATATACAACGATCTTGCCCGCAAAATAGTTGTAAACACGACATGCGTCAAAAAGCGGCAGCAGCGGTCCCGACCTTCGACGAAAGAGTTGCCCTGCGGGCGGCAGACATGAGCCCGGCCGAGGGGCGCGTCGTGCGGTATTTTCAGGCCAATCGCCAGGAAGTGCTGATCAGCTCTGCTGCCGCGCTGGCGTCCAAGGCGGATACCAGTGACGCGACCGTCGTACGTGCAACGCGCGCGCTGGGCTTTTCCGGTCTTGATGAGCTCCGGCGGGCGCTGGCCGACGAACTCCGAATTTCGCTATCACCGGCAGAGCGACTGAGCCGGACGCTGGACGAAGTCGGCGATGATCTCTTTGCGGCGTTTAGTATGACGCTGGAGATCCACGAGCGGTCTCTGGAGAGCTTGCGCCGGAGCATTACTCCGGAGTTGTTCGAGAAGACTGTGGACGCTGTTGCCGGCGCCGCGCGCATCCTCGTTTTTGGTCTCGGGCCATCGAGCGCCATCGCCGATTACCTGGTTATTCAGCTCGGCAGATTTGGGCTGATCGCAGAGGCTCTGTCAAACACCGGGCTTCTGTTCGCGGACGACCTGCGGCGGCTGCGCGAGGGCGATCTGGTCGTCGTCCTGGCCTATGGCCGCATCTATGCCGAACTCGCCGCGCTCCTGGACGAAATCGCTCGGCTCCGTCTGCGATCGTTTCTCATAACGGATTCCCTCGCCGATACGTTACGACGCCGGGTGGATTTCGTTTTACCCGTGCCTCGCGGGCGGGCAGAGATGCTCAGCATGCATACGGCCACGCTCGGCTTTATCGAGGCGTTGCTTGTTGGTGTGGCGACGAGACGGCCGGCAGAGACACTGGCCAGTCTCCAAACGCTCAACGAAGCGCGCGAGAAACTGGGCGGAGGAGTAGCGAATTTATCTATAGCCCAGTCGCCTCGCTAGCGAGTGTCCGCGGCGCCTCGCTCAGGCCCGAACTCTCGCCGCGGTTGTCACGAGCTATAAAATCCAGCCGTGATCCCAACAACGCCGGCATTTCCGGCACCGTCGCGGCGATGACCTTGCCGCCGCGAGTGCGGATCTCTGCGGCAACCGCCTCGCCGTCACCCATGGGGATATCGGCGAAAACGACCTTGGCGCCCTCCGCCGCGAACAGCCGGGCCTCGGCTTCGCCCATGCCGTGAGCCCCGCCGGTGACGATCGCAACCTATCCTTGAGACGCCTGATCCTTGAGACGCCTGACACTCTCCCGGTCTTCGATGGAGTTCCTCAGATATACTCCATTGGAAGACCGGTGTTCATTTTCCTTCACTCCCATCGGCCGGGGAGAGGGTCGGGATGAGGGGCCTCCACCATCGCGAGTTTCGGTTATTGAAAGAGGTGATCATGGTCTGCTGTGGCGGGACAGCGCCGGCGAACGGTCGCGAATGATGAGTCAGCTGATGGCCTTGCGCGCTATCCCGGGCCTTTTACTGCTGCTTGTTGTCGCCTGGGTACTTGGTGAGCGGCGGCGCGGCGATTATCCGCGGCAAATTCCATGGCGCACGGTTGTTGTCGGCCTCGGGCTGCAGGCCGCGCTAGCGGTATTGCTGCTGCGTTTTCCGCCGGCCTCGCATGTGCTGCTGCTGTTGAACCGTGCGGCACTGGCATTGCAGCAGGCGACCGACCGAGGGACGGCGTTCGTCTTCGGCTATCTCGGCGGCGGCGCGTTGCCGTTCGTCGAGACCTCGCAAGGCGCGAGCTTTATTCTCGCGTTCAAGGTGCTGCCGCTGGTGCTGACGATCAGCGCGCTCTCTGCATTGCTGTATTATTGGGGGGTATTGCAGGCGGTCACCCGCGCCTTCGCCTGGGTCTTGCGGCGCAGCATGGGCATATCCGGCGCGCTCGCGCTTGGTGCGGCAGTCCACATCTATGTCGGCATGATCGAGGCGCCGTTGTTGATCCGGCCCTACCTCGCGCGAATGCAGCGTGGCGAATTGTTCGCCGTCATGAGCTGCGGGATGGCGGGCGTCGCCGGAACGGTAATGGTGGTGTACGCCACAATGCTCGGCCCTATCATCCCGGACGCGCTCGGCAATATCCTCATTTGCTCGGTCATCAGCACGCCCGCGGCGCTGGCGGTGGCGGCGCTGATGGTACCGTTCGCGCCCAGTGAGGACAGGGCCGAGATCACCGCCGGCGAAGAGCCGGCCGGAGCCTTCGACGCGTTGGTCAAGGGCACGAGGGACGGGGTGGCGCCGCTGGTCGGCATTGTCACCGTGCTGATCGTTGCTGTCGCATTGGTCGCGCTGGTCAACATGGCGCTCGGCCAGCTGCCGGGCGGCATTACATTGCAGGGGCTGTTCGCGCTCGCATTCCGCCCGGTGATGTGGCTGATCGGCGTGCCCTGGGCCGAGAGCGCCGAGGCGGCGGCCCTGATGGGCACCAAGACCGTGCTGAACGAGTTTGTCGCCTATCTGGATCTCGCGAAATTGCCGGGGGAGGCGCTCGGGCCGCAAGCACGGCTGATCGTCACTTATGCGCTCTGCGGTTTTGCGAATTTCGGCTCGCTCGGCATCCTGGTCGGCGGGCTCGGCGCGATGGTGCCGGAGCGCCGCCGGGAGATCACCGAACTCGGCTTGCGGTCGATCGTCTCCGGCACGATCGCGACCTGCACGAGCGGAGCGATCGCCGGGCTCCTGCACCAATGACATGGTGCCGCCGGCGGAACTCTAGTCCGCACCGATCCGATGGTCGGCGCAGGCGATGTCGTGCGCAATCGCGTCGTTGACGCCTCTGCGGTACCCCATCCCGAACCCCACCACCCAACCCGCCGCCACGCATCCGAAGACGGAGAGGCAGATCCGTGCAACTTCAAACGCCCAAACCATTGAGGCGTCCGCCGAGCGGAACCAGGTCATCTATTGGGTACGCACGGACCCCACCACCAATCGCCGCGCCAGTCCCGCCAGAGGGCCTGATGCCAGCCCTGCCCGCAGGCTTGGTCGCCCAGCCCGAAGGACAGGGCTGAGCCGAGCGGGCGCCAGTTTTCCATGTTTGGGTTCGGGGCTGCCTCTGCCGATACGGCAGCCAAAGCAGTAAAGGCCGCAAGGATTGGGGGAATGAGACGCATTTTGAGCCTCCGGGGGGAAGAGGAGGCGGCAGTCTGCACGGGAAACCGTTGACGCAACCTGAACGAGCGCGAAATCATCGTTGTACCCGTTATTGAGCGTCGTATTCCCTTTAACTCGATCGTAAGTCCTCGCCCGGCATGTTGCTCGACCCCCCAGTGTTGGAGAAGGCAATGTATTCGGCAAAATTGGTGATCACCGCGGCGGCGTTCGGCATGTGGGCGTTCTCGGCCGGCGCAGTTTCAATAGACCCGACGGCTGCAATGGCCGGTATCGGCCGCACTGCTACGGTCTGCGGCGTCGTCGCATCTGCCGATTATATGGTCGGGTCGCGGGCTAACCCCACATTCCTCACAGTCGTCAACCCGGATCAACCAGATGCGAAACGGGCGCTCACCGCAGTGATCTACGGACATGACCGGGCGAAATTCGGCACACCGGAAACGACGCTGCAAGGACAGCGTCTGTGCGTCACCGGGTATATCAGCTTCTTTCGCGGACGGCCGGAGATGATCCTGAGTACCCCGAAGCAGTTATCCTATTCTTCCCCGCCCAGTGTCGCGCAGCTGCGATAAAGCTTTGGTCTAGACCAAGCCCCGGAGCGCAGGGGGCCGCTCCGGCGCAATGCTCGCGGGTCATCAAGCCATGGGCAGGGTTTCAATTGGGACACAGTGGTCGATCGTTGCCGCTGGTGTGGTGCTATGTCCAGTGTTCATGGTACTCACAGCTTGCTTTATCGGCTGGTTGCTGCTCCGCCGGTTATGGCGATATCCGGAGGCGCATCCAGATAGCCGTGTGCAGCCCGTTAGGCTGTTGGGAAATATGGTGCTGCCGGTAAGGTAGTCGATAGTTGTTGGTCGACTCGGATGACCACCGTGCTGCGCGCTGCTTCCAGCACGTCATCAAAAGCGGTTTGCATCGGGGAGTTCGCGCAACCTCCGTCCAGTTGTTCCGTCACGCGGAGCGTCAGCGCTCCGGTATTTGACGTGCTCGATGAACGCGCGCAACTTGGGCAAAACTTGACGTCTGTCTGGGTAATACAGAAAAACCCCTGGCGTTGTGACGGCGAAGGGCGTCAGCAGCGCTTGCAATCGGCCGTCGGTAATCGGGTCTCCAGCGAGCGGAGCGGGCACCTGTGCAAGCCCCACACCTTGGATCGCCGCTCCGAGGAGTGTGGGGTAGTCGTGCGCGACCAGCGGCCCAGAGACGATGGCGTCGACCATCTTGTTGCCGTCGATGAAGGGCCAGGGCGCGATCTCTATGTCTATGCCAATGACGCGCGCCGCCAAGCAGTGCTCGTCGCCCAACTCGACAATCTCGGCGAAGGCGGATCCGGCGCGGCAGTGCAAAATCTTCGGCTGATGCTGGATCTCGACTCTGGACTCAGCTGATCGGTCCGCCCCACGGTCTCTCCGCAAGCGGCGCCAGCGGGGGTTCGACCGCATCCAGGCTCGCGAGGCTGCGGCCGCGGGTTTCGGGCAGCAAGAGCAGCATCACGACCATGATGGCGGAGGCGAAGGCGCTGAAGACGGCGATTGTCGCGCCGAGCGGCAAGCTCTGGCTGACGAACCCGACTATCGCCGGCAGGAAGGAGCCGAACGCTCGGCCGGCATTGTAGCAGAAGCCTTGGGCTGTCCCGCGCACCTCGGTCGGGTAGAGCTCGGTCATGAACGGCCCCATTGGCGGGAACTTCATCAAGAAGATCGTGAAAAGCGGGATGCCGGCGAACAGCAAGGTCGTGTTGTCCATCGGCACGAACATGTAAATCAGGATCATTACGAAGGACCCGATCGCGGACCACATGAAGGTCCATTTCCGGCCGATCGCGTCGCTCAGATAGGCGCCCAACAAGAAGCCGAAAAGCGCGCCGACGATCTGGACCAGCAGAAACCCTCCGGTGCTGGTCGCCGACAATCCGCGCACCGTGCGCAAATAGGTCGGCATCCACAGGCCGAGGGCGTAGCCGCCACCCTGGGCGCCGGCGACCATCAACGTCACCTTGACCGTGGTCCACAGATGCGGCCCTCGGAACGCGGCGAAGAGATGGCCGATGCCAACCGAGGTGCGATCTCGAGTGCCGCGAAAGATCTCGGGCTCATCGATGTGACGGCGGATCCAGAATACCAAACCTGCCGGCAACAGCCCGATCGCGAACAGAACGCGCCAAGCGATTGCCTCGGGCAGAAACGCGTAGAGCGCGGTATAGACGAGGGCCGAGGCGCCCCAGCCGATGGCCCAGCCGGTCTGTACGATGCCAACCCCACGGCCGCGGTATTTGTCGCGGATCACCTCGCCCATCAAGACGGCCCCGGCAGCCCATTCGCCGCCAAAACCGAGCCCGTGCAATGCTCGCAATACGAAGAGCTGCTCGAAGTTCTGCGCGAAGGCGCAAAGGAACGTGAATACCGAATACCACAGGATCGTGATCTGCAGCATCCGCACCCGGCCGAACCGGTCGGCGAGCGTGCCCGAAAACCACCCGCCCAGTGACGAGATCAACAAGGTGACTGTGCCAATGAGCCCGGCTTCACCGCGCGACAGACCCCACAGTGCAATGACCGTAGGAATGACAAAGCTGTACATCTGCACGTCGAACGCATCGAGCGCCCAGCCGCCAAAGCAGGCGCCCATCGTGCGGCGCTCCTTGGCATTCAATTCACCGAACCAGGCGAGCACAGTTTTCTCCCTCGGGTTTTGCCGCGCCATCGCACCCGGGCACGTCCGGGAATTTGGGATAGAGACTGGGTTTAGGTCAGACCGGGGTGTCAACCAGATCCAGCCGCCGCTCGATGCGGTCCAGGCGATGGCCGATCGAGTCAGCGCGAACTTCGAGTGAAGCGAAGCGAACTTCGAGGCCGGAAAATCGGGCCTCCAGAGAGCCCATGCGAGCTTCGAGCCCGGTCATCCGGAGCATGAATTCTCGCTCCAGGCCGGCCAGCCGCTCATCGATGCGGCGCAGATAAATGAGCACCAGATTTTCGGGTTCATCGGCCATTGGTGGACACCATTGCGCCAGTGATTTCGATTGTCAATCCGCGGCGCGAACCTTGACGTAGGAGCCTGGCGCGTCCTCGATCGGGTTGAGCTTGCCGTCGCCGGGATGCCGCGCCGGCACCTCGCCGCCGGCGTATTGGGAAACCCAGCGCTCCCATAGCGGCCACCAGGAATCGGGGTAAGAGGTTGCGGTGGCGAGCCATTCTTCCGGGGTGGGCGGGTTCGTTTCATTCTCCCAATGGCCGTATTTGCCGCCCGGCGGATTGACGACGCCGGCAATGTGGCCGGAGGCAGACAGCACGAATTTGACTGGGCCCCGATAGATCTGGGTGGCGGCATAGGTCGAACGCCAGGGAGCGATGTGGTCCTCACGCGTCGACAATAAGAACGCGGGTATCTCGATCTTGCGCAGATCGATCGGCACGCCGTCGAGGATGATGCCGCCCGGTTTGACCAGCAAATTCTCCTGGTACATGTTGCGCAGGTAGAAGCTGTGCATCGCGGCCGGCATGCGCGTCGAATCGGCGTTCCAGTACAACAGGTCGAACGGGAAAGGCGATTTGCCGAGCAGGTAGTTGTTGACCACGAACGACCAGATCAAATCGTTGGCGCGCAGCATGTTGAAGGTCGTCGCCATGTCGCGGCCTTCGAGATAGCCCTTGTTGTTCATCCGCTCTTCGAGCGCGGAGAGTTGCTCCTCGTCGATGAACACCGAGAGTTCGCCGGCTTCGGCAAAGTCCACCATCGTCACCAGATAGGTGGCGCTCTTGATCCGGTTGTCGCGCTTGACCGCCATATAGGCAAGGGTGCTGGCGAGCAAGGTTCCGCCCAGGCAGTAGCCGATCACGTTGGCGTCCCGCTCGCCGGTCGCCTGTTCGATCGCATCGAGCGCGTCGAGCGGCCCTTCCAGCATGTAATCGGTAAACGTCTTAGCAGCGAGATGCTCGTCGGGGTTGACCCAGGAGATCACGAATACGGTATGGCCCTGCGACACGGCCCAACGGATAAAGGAGTTACCGGGGCGCAGATCGAGGATGTAAAACTTGTTGATCCACGGCGGGATGATCAGCAGCGGCCGGCGCTTCACCGTCTGTGTCATCGGCTCGTACTGGATGAGCTGCATCAGATCATTCTGATAAACGACCTTCCCCGGCGTGACCGCGATGTTCTCGCCGATGCGGAACGCATCCATGTCGGTCATCTTGATAGCGAGATGACCCTTGCCGCGCTCGAGATCCTCTAGCAGGTTCTTCAGCCCGTCGAGCAGGTTCTCGCCCTTGCTCTCGATCGTCGCGCGCAAGGCCTCGGGGTTGGTCATCAGGAAATTAGACGGCGCGAGCGCGTCGACAAACTGGCGCGTATAGAAATCCACCTTGCGGGCGGTGCGCTCGTCGATTCCCTCGACATCGCGAACCGTGCTCTGCATCCACCGCGCCGTCAAAAGGTAGCTCTGCTTGATAAAGTCGAAGAGCGTGTTTTCGGTCCACGCCGCATCGCGGAACCGCCGGTCGCCGGCGGACGGTTCGATCACCGGCTCGGTGTCGGCGCCGAGAAACCGCTGGGCCGTGCGCTGCCATAATGTCAGATAGTCGTTCCACAGCGACAGCTGCGCCTGTACGAGCCTAGAAGGGTCGGCCATCATGCGGGCCGTCATCTCCAGGAACGCGGTTCCGATGGCGAGCGAGTCGGCCATCCCGACCCCCTCCTCGCGACCCTGCCGAGTCAGGAACTCGGCGACGAGCTGCTGGCTTTTCCCGGCGATTTCGGCGATTTGCTTTGACAGCTCGGCGGGATCGGGGAGCGGCTCGCTCCCCCCCTTTGTCGTCTCAGCCGCCGGCGAAGGTGGGGCGGGACGGGTGGGCGGCGCAGACACAACGCCCGGTTTGCCGGGCGCGGCAGCCTTTTTTCGGCCCTTCTCCGCCGGCGCCCTTTTCTTGGCGAGCGGCATGCGCAGCGCCTCTTCGTCTGGGGAAGGCCGAGCTGCGGTGCCGGATTTGCGGTGGCTCGCGTCGCTCATTGTTGTTTCCTCGGGGCTGCCGCCCGTTTAGACCCGATCCTCGGCTCGTGCCTTAGGGGCGGTCGGTTGTTCTCGCCCTCAAATGTAGTGACGCGCCCTTCCGGATCTAATACATCAGCATCAGTGTACGCAGTTTGTGCCGTCGGCGGCGGATCCCGAACGCTTGCGGCGGCACCGGGGGTCAACTCGTCGGGAATGCTGTGATGCTTATGGGTGAATCGTGTGCCGGTTACGCTAACGAGAGAAGGACAAGGCGGGCGTGTCGGCTTGCCGTCGTTGCACTTCTGCTCGGGGTCGCCGCCTGCAATCCGGTCGACACTTGGCGTGATCTGACTGGGGTGAGCCGGAACGACCCCGATCCCGACACGACGCCGAACACCAAAAACCTGGCCGCCGGAGAGTCGTCCGACTATCCCAATCTTGCGACAGTACCGCCGCCGCCAGAGCGGGCTTTGACCGCCGCCGAGCGGGAGAAGCTGACCCAAAGCTTGATCGCCGACCGGACAAATGCACGACACACGGATGAGCAGCTGCGGGCGGGCTTTTCGTCGGTGGAGGCCCCGCCAC
The DNA here is from genome assembly GCA_963700195.1 of uncultured Alphaproteobacteria bacterium. Taxonomy (GTDB): domain Bacteria; phylum Pseudomonadota; class Alphaproteobacteria; order ATCC43930; family CGMCC-115725; genus AP-15. The sequence continues at coordinate 17,410 of CAVOWQ010000009.1, read as the reverse complement.
CACCGCCTCCCGGCGAGCCCGGGGCTCAGCCGGAGCAAGCCGCGGCCGCACCGCTATCCTCCCCAACGCCCGTCCCGCCGTCGGCCGCGGGGGCGCCATCCGGTGCGTCGGCGAGTAATGGCGCCAGCAGCGAAAAGCCGGCCAAGCTCCTGCCGAGCCTGTCCGCGGAGCCGGCGTCTGCGAGCATGGCGACCGGCGTCGGCGCTGCCGGTGAAAAGTCCGCCCTGCCGCCGGCGGGGACGCCTCGCGCCGCGCGCGCCGGCGGCAAGACGCCGGCCGAACCTGGCGAAGGTCTGCGCAAGCAAGGCGAGCCGCCCGAGCCAGGGCCGATGGAATCGAGCCTCGAGGTACCCCAAGCGCGAGCGACGCCGGAGCCCGAGCAGATCCAACCCGCCCTGCCGACGCCGCAACTGCCGCCCACCCCGAAAGTCGCGGCGGCCCCGGCCGCCTTGCCGGGCGGGCTCGCTGCGGGAGGGGCGCTCGCTCCGATGCCGTTGCCCGAGGCCAAAAGCTCTGCGGGCTACGAGCCACCGCCGGCTGCGCCGGAGTTGCCGCCGGCGCCGCCGACTCGCACCGCCGCGGCCCGTCCCGGCAAAGAGGCGGCAAAGCCGGCTGCGCCGGTCGGGACTCCGGTTGCCGAGATCAAGTTCGGCACCGATTCGACCACCCTGACCGAGAAGGATAGGCAAACCCTTGAAACGGTCTTGCCGGTCTATCAGCAGAACCCTGGCAAGGTTCGTATTGTCGGCTATGCCGGGGCCGGAGGTGAAGCAGTCGAGCAGTTGAACAGCTACCGGACTGCTCTCGACCGCGCTCAAGCGGTCGCTTCCGCTCTGACCAAGGCGGGGATACCCTCCGACAAGATAGAGGTCGAGGCGGCGCCGCAGGGCAAGAATGCCGGCGAAAGCCGCGCCGAGGTGCTGCTCGAACACTGAAGCAGACCCCGAGGGACACCCTGCCGAGCTCTCGCGCTGGGGGTGGGTTTCAGGCGCGGTGCCGGGAAATACTATCGAAAAATTGACGCCTGAGCGCTACAAAGAGCGAGAGTCGCCCGTCGCTGCTCTCGGCGGCTCCTGCGTTTCGTACATCGCATCCGGGTTGCCGCCGTGAAACCGCCGTTCAAGATCGCCATCGCCGGTCTGGGCACTGTTGGGTCCGGCGTCCTACAGTTGCTGGACCGGCAAGCCGACTTGTTGGCTCACCGCGCCGGCCGCCGCATCGTCGTCGCCGCGGTCTCGGCGCGTGACCGGCGGCGCGATCGCGGCGCGGACCTCTCGGCGGTGCGCTGGTATGAGGATGCCGCGGCGATGGCGGCCGATCCCGAGATCGACGTCGTTGTCGAGCTGATCGGAGGCGCCGACGGCATTGCACGGCAGGTGCTCGACACCGCGCTCGATCATGGCAAGCATCTCGTCACGGCAAACAAGGCATTGATGGCCCATGACGGCACGAGGCTCGCCGCGCGGGCCGAGGAGAGGGGGCTCATTCTCGCGTTCGAAGCCGCGGTCGCCGGCGGCATCCCGGTCATCAAGGGGCTGCGGGAAGGTCTCGCCGGCAACCGGCTGGAGCGCGTCTACGGCATCTTGAACGGCACCTCGAACTACATCCTGACGACGATGCGCGAGAGCGCGCACGAATTCGCTGAAGTCTTGGCGGAAGCGCAAAAGCTCGGCTATGCCGAATCCGATCCGAGCTTCGACATCGACGGCATCGATGCCGCCCACAAATTGGCAATCTTAGCGAGCGTGGGTTTCGGCCGGCCGGTCGACCTTGCCGGGGTTTATGCCGAGGGGATCCGGCACGTCACGCGGCTCGACATCGACTTCGCCGAAGAGCTCGGCTACCGCATCAAGCTGCTCGGCATCGCGCGGCTGACCGAGGATGGGCTCGAGCAGCGCGTCCATCCTTGCATGGTGCCACGGGCGACTCCGATCGCCGCCGTCGAGGGGGTCTACAATGCCGTCGTCGCCGAAGGCGACTTCGTCGGTCGCGTCGTGTTGCAGGGACGGGGTGCCGGCGCCTTTCCGACGGCTTCGGCGGTCGCCGCCGATCTCGTCGACATCGCTGCCGGCCGCCACGTGCCGACCTTCGGGCTCCATACCGCCGATTTATGCGCGATCCCCGGCGTGCCGATCGAACGGCACCACGGCGCCTATTACATCAGGCTGATGGTGGTCGATCAGCCGGAAGTCATCGCCGATGTTGCCGCCGCATTGCGCGACGAGCAGGTATCCATGGAATCGATGATCCAGCGCGGCCGTGCTCCAGGCGAGGCGGTGCCGGTCGTCATGACTACGCATATCACCGTCGAGGCGGCAATGCGGCGGGCGCTCGACCGCATCGAAGCGCTCGACACCGTACTCGAACCCGCGCGCATGATCCGCATCGAGGATTTCTGAGCGCCGAATCGCGCTATTTCAGCGAAAAATAGGCAATCCGGTCGCCGCGGAAGGTTCCGACGAACATGCCGTCGCCGATCTGCAGCCCTACGGTCGCATCGCCGAATTCCGGATTGCCCACCTCGCTAACGACCGGGTCGATCTTCATCGCCGTCGTATCCCATTTGACGATGCGCCAAGGCTGAGTACAGCGCGTCTGATGGCTTTCGAAGCACTCGAACACCTGCTTTGCTCCGGTGTCCTGGCCGGCGACCATCAGCTTACCATCCGGCGCCCACCGCAGATTGTCGGACAGAAAACCCGTCGGCAGCGTTTCCGGCGTGGCCGATGCGCCGCCATCCCGGGACAAGCGGACCACCGCCTTGTTCCCCCAGGCAGCGACATAGATCCACTTGCCGTCGTGCGAAACCTCGATGCCGTTATCGCCCGACATTTGGCTGCCGGGAACCAGCGCGTAGCCTTGGTGCGCGTGCCACTCGTATACCGCGCCGGTATTCTCGCCCGCGGCCAGCTTGTCCGAGGCTTTCGCGTCGCCGGGGTCGAACATGTCGGTGACAACCATACCGCCATCGGGCAGCGGCGCCACCGAGTTAGGCCAAGTGTGGGCCGGCATGACGGCGCACCCGACCCAGGTGACGGTGGGTGCGGCACCCTTGGCATCGAGCGCAAAGATCTCGATCGATTCGCGCCCGCCATGATTGACCACGTAGAGCGTATCCGTGCCACCACTGCCGGGACGAAGATTAAGACCGTGCGCCGAGAATTTGCTGAGGTCCGGCTCCCCGGGACAATCGCCGTATGTCGCCTTATCCCACTTTAGTTGCGGGCTGCTGCCGGGAAAAAGGGTCTTTGACGATTTGTCCCGGGAATTGACCAGATGCAGGCTGCCATGCGTACCAGCAGCGCCGCCATCCATGCCGCTGGCTACGATCCATTCGGTCCCCGGCACCTGCACGAGATCCTCGGAGTTCAATGGGCCGCAGACGAAATCGAGCTTGCCGGAAGGATTGCAGGGCTCGGCGGCTACTGCCGGCGCCCTGCTGCCGATCGTGACCACGCCGGCGATAAACAAACCCACCGCCAGGAGCGTCTTCATCTCGTCTCTCCCTCAACTGTCTTATCGAGCATCATACGAACTCGGTCTGGCTGTTGTTGTTCCAAGCCGGGCGGAGACTTTCAAGCGGATCCGCGGCCGCTGCTGCGCCGCATTGACCGCGCGAAACCCGACGCCTACCGTCCGCCGGTCGGTCGCCCGCCGAGGCAACCGCTCTGAGCTGATACGGTGGATTAATGGTTGGGCTCTAACAATCATCACTGCTCACAAGGAGGATGGCCGTGCCCGAGACGTCGAAGATGGATCGCAATCTCGCATTGGAAGCCGTTCGGGTGACCGAGGCGGCAGCGCTCTCCGCCTCGCGGCTGATGGGGCGGGGCGATGAGAAGGCCGCCGATCAGGCCGCGGTCGATGCGATGCGCGAGGCGCTGAACAGCCTCGCGATCGCCGGTACCGTCGTCATCGGCGAGGGCGAACGAGACGAGGCGCCAATGCTCTATATCGGCGAGAAGGTCGGCAGCGGAAACGGTCCGCCGATCGACATCGCGCTCGATCCGCTAGAGGGGACGACGATTACCGCGAAAGGCGGCGCTAATGCGCTAGCCGTCATCGCGATGGCCGATGCCGGCGGGTTTTTGAATGCGCCCGACGTTTACATGGACAAGATCGCGGTCGGTGGCGGATTGCCGGACGATCTGGTCGATCTCGACGAGCCGCCGTCGGTCAACCTAAAGAACCTGGCCGAGGCGAAGAAGGTCGCGGTATCTGACCTTGTCGTGTGTATCCTCGACCGGCCACGCCACGCCGAGCTGATCGCCAAGGTGCGCGAAGCCGGGGCCCGGATTACCCTGATCTCGGACGGCGATGTCAGCGGCGTCATCGCCACCTCCGAACCGGAGACCGGCATCGACATGTATGTCGGCTCGGGCGGTGCGCCCGAAGGCGTATTGGCGGCGGCTGCGCTGCGCTGCATCGGCGGTCAGATGCAAGGCCGGCTGCTGTTCCGCAACGAGGACGAGCGCGGCCGCGCCCATCGCCTCGGCATCACCGACCTCGACCGCAAATACAAACTGCTGGACCTCGCCTCGGGCGACGTGATGTTTGCGGCGACCGGGGTCACCAACGGCACGATGCTGCGCGGGGTGCGCCGCTTCCCCGGCGGCGCCTCGACGCATTCGGTCGTCATGCGCTCGAAGTCCGGCACCGTCCGTTACGTCGAGGCGCGGCACGACTTCACACGCAAGCAGACCTTCTCACCCTTCGCCCGCTGATTGGCGTGGTGATTCTCCTCGAACGCCCTACCGCGTCATTGACGCGAAAGCGGCAACCCAGGGGCAACAAGCACATGCGCGGGACCCTGGACCTCCGCTTTCGCCGGGGTGACGATAAGAGCCTGAGAGGTTTGGGTTAGGCACGCATATGGATGACGGCGCGGGGGGCGCCGACGCTTTTGCCGGGGTGGTGTTCGGGGTCGAGCGGTCGGTGTGCGGCCGACGCTGGCGCCTGCGCAATAGCGATACGCGAGCGGGACAGGCGATCGCCGAGCGGCTCGGCGTTCCCGAGATCGTCGGGCGATTGTTGGCGCAGCGCGGCATTGATCTCGATCATGCGCCGGGCTTTTTGGCGCCGCGCCTGCGCGACCAGCTGCCCGATCCCTCACATTTGCGCGACATGGATACTGCCGTGGCACGGCTCGTCCGCGCCGTGCATGACGGCGAGACGATCGGCGTCTTTGGCGATTACGATGTCGACGGTGCAACCTCGGCTGCGCTGCTGACGCGGTTTTTTGCGGCCGCCGGGACACGAACTCGGGTCTATGTCCCGGACCGGCTGCGCGAGGGTTACGGCCCCAATACCCCGGCTCTGCTGAGCCTGCGCGACGAGGGCGTCCGGGTCGTCGTGGCCGTCGATTGCGGCACTACGGCCCATCTGCCTCTAAAGGACGCTGCGGAAGCCGGGCTCGAGGTGATCGTCATCGATCATCATGTCGCCGAACCGTTGTTGCCGAGGGCCGTCGCGGTCGTCAACCCGAACCGGCTCGACGAGAGCAGCCCGCATGGTGCGCTGGCGGCGGTCGGGGTCGCCTTTCTGTTGGTTGTCGCGGTCAATCGCGAGCTGCGCCGGACCGGCTGGTACGGTGCCGGCCGAACCGAGCCGGACCTTCTGCAGTGGCTCGATCTGGTGGCGCTCGGCACCGTGTGCGACGTGGTTCCGCTCGCCGGTGTGAACCGAGCTCTGGTCGCCCAGGGAACCAAGGTCGCGCGGCGGCGCGCCAACCCCGGTCTCGCCGCGTTGGCCGCCGTGGCCGGCATCGGCGAGCCGATCGACACCTATCACCTCGGCTTTGTGCTCGGCCCGCGCGTTAATGCCGGCGGCCGGGTCGGAGCCGCCGACCTCGGCGCGCGCTTGCTCGCCACCGACGATCCGGTGCTCGCGGGCGAACTCGCGGCGCGTCTCGACGCCTACAACCGCGAGCGCCGCGATCTCGAGGCCCGCACCCTGGATGCCGCGATCGCGAAAGTGGAAGGATCGACCCAGTCTCCGGTCCTCGTCTTTGCAGCAGCCGAGAATTGGCACCCGGGGGTGATAGGCATCGTCGCCGCGCGGCTCAAGGAGCGCTACGAGCGGCCGGCTTGTGTCGTCGCGCTCGCCGACGGCGTCGGCCGGGGATCGGGCCGCTCGATCGCCGGGTTGCCGCTCGGGCCGGCGGTGATCGCGGCACGCCAGGTCGGTCTGTTGATCAATGGCGGCGGTCATGCCATGGCGGCGGGTTTCACCGTGGCCGCAGAGAAACTCGGCCCGCTAAAGGCCTTCCTGGTCGAGCGGCTGGGAGACGGCATGGACAGCGAGCGGTTGGTCCCCGAGCTGCGGGTGGACGGGACGCTCTCTGTTGCTGCAGCGCAGAGCGAGTTGATCGACCATATCGCGAGGCTGGCGCCATTCGGGGCCGCCAATCCCGAACCCCGCTTTGTTTTTCCCGGCGTCCGCGTCCTCCATGCCGAGCTGGTCGGGACCAGCCATTTGCGCTGCACCCTCGCCGATCCGCTCGACAATGCTCGGCTGCGGGGGATCGCCTTCCGCGCCGCGGGGACGCCGCTTGGTCAGTTCCTCGCCGAGACGCGAGGCATCGCAATCCACATTGCCGGCCAGGTCAGGCGCGACAGCTGGCGCGGCGGCGATGCGGTGCAGCTGGCGATCGACGACGCAGCCCCGGCCACGATCTGACGATCTCAGGGCTCCTCGAACAAGTAGTGACGCAACATGTAATCGAGCCCGTGCCGCCAGGACTCATCGTCATTGCCGCGAATATCGACGCTTTTGACAAACTCTAATTGGCCGCTTGGCGCATCTTCCATGTAGAGGTTGATGTTCAGAATCAGATTACTGACCTTCTGTACGGTACCCCAGGCGGCCCAGTTTGCGCCGATGGTTTTGGCATAGTCGCGCTCACATCCGTTGCACCGGCTGATCTCGGCGATCCGTTGCTGGCTGTCGGGCGGGATAGGCACAATCCTGAAGCGCCCGGAATTGTCGAGTCGTTGTCGAAAGAGCTCGTCGAGCATGCCGATGCGGTGAAGCTCGCTCTCCGTCGTTGGCTCCAAGGATGTGTTGATCAGCTGAAAACCGAAAAACGCGACGCGCGGAACAGCATTCTCTGCCGCCGTTGCGCCGTTCGGATGAAACGCCGAGAGCAGAAGGGCGATCGCCGCCGCGACCGCACAGTAGCGGCGAGAATTGAACGCCGGCGCAAGCTGCTCGCTGTCCACAGCCGTCCCTCCACTCCAATCTTGTTGGAATGTCGGTTGCAATCCGGCCGAGTACAGTGCCGTGCGCCCCGATCATCGCCGGATGGCAGCTATTCCGCCGGGGAAATCGCTTCCACGGCGCCGCCATAAATGCGTAATCTCGGGACGGAGACTTTTTCGGCCCCGGGCCTTGACGGCATCTCGCGCGTCGGTCAGCGTCCGTCCGATCCACCAGGAGGAAAAGCATGAGCGAAGTCGACGGCGCCACGTTGATGGCAAGGAGCCTGAAACAGCAGGGCATAAATCACCTTTTTGGCGTCGTCGGGTTTCCCGTCGGCCCGATCGCCGCCGCGGCGCAGAAGGAGGGTGTCGCTTATATCGGCATGCGCAACGAGCAGGCCGCCTCCTATGCCGCCCGGGCCTACGGCTATCTGACCGGCCGGCCCGGCGCCTGCATCGTCGTGACCGGCCCCGGTGTCGTGCACGGCCTCGCGGGCCTCGCTGATGCGCAGCAGAATTGCTGGCCGATGATCCTGATCGGCGGCGCGTCGGAAACCTATCGCCGCGGCATGGGCGCCTTCCAGGAAGAGCGCCAGGTGCTGCTCGCCGCGCCGCTCTGCAAATTCGCCCACGCCATCGATAGCGTACAGCGGATCCCGTATTATGTCGCGGAGGCGACCCGCAACGCGACCTACGGCCGGCCGGGTGCGGCTTATCTCGACATGCCGGACGACATCATCACCGGCAAGTGCGACGAGAAGGACGTCGTGCAGGTGCAAAAATGCCCCGACCCGCCGCGCTTCCAGGCCCCGCCGGAGAATATCGACGCGGCGCTCAACATGCTCGAGCGGGCCGAGCGGCCGCTCATCCTCGTCGGCAAGGGGATGGCTTGGGCCAACGCCGAAACCGAGGTGCGCTCCTTTATCGAGAAGACGCAAGTGCCGTTCCTGCGCTCGCCGATGGGCAAGGGTGTGATGCCCGACGACCATCCGCTGTCGGTTGCGGCGGCCCGCACCTTGGCATTGCAGAACGCCGACGTCGTGTTCCTGATGGGCGCCCGCTTCAACTGGATTTTCCATTTCGGGCAGCCGCCGCGCTATGCGCCGGACGTCAAGGTCATCCAGCTCGACATCGCCCCTGAGGAGATCGGCCACAACAAGGCGACCGATGTGGCGCTGGTCGGCGACGGCAAGGCGATCATGCAGCAGATGAACGCCGCACTCGGCGGCCGCCAGTGGTTCCATCCGAAGGAATCGGCGTGGCGGCAGATGATCAGCAAGAAGGCGTCCGAAAACGCGGAGCAGATCAAGCCGCAGGTCGAGGACGACACCGCCCCGGCGACCTACTACCGCGCCTTCAAGGACATCGCCGCCTGGATGCCGAAGAACTCGATCCTGTCGGCCGAGGGTGCGGGCACGATGGATATCGGCCTGACGATGCTGCCGGTGTTCAGCGCCAAGGCCTGCCTCAACGCCGGCACCTACGGCACGATGGGCCTCGGCCTCGGCCAGGCGATCGCCGCCGCCATCGTGCATCCGGACCGTCCGGTCATCCACCTGTCGGGCAGACTCGGCGATCGGCTTCTCCGGCATGGAGATGGAGACGCTGTGCGCGCTACAACTTGCCGGTCAAGATCGTCGTGCTCAACAATGGCGGCATCGGTCCCGGCATGCCCGAGATCCCGGAAAATCCGATGTTCAACATGAAGCCCAACTCGCTGATCTACGGCGCGCGCTATGACCGCGTCATGGAAGCCTTTGGCGGCAAGGGCTTCTTTGTCGAGGACCCGAAGCACATCCGCGGCGCCCTCGACGAGGCGATGAACCACCGCGGCCCGGCACTGGTCAACATCGTGCTCTCGCAGGGCTCGGCCAGGAAGCCGCAAGCACTTCCGCTGGCACAGCTGACCGGCTGACCATAGCGCAGAGGGCCGCTCCGAACCCGGAGCGGCCCTTTACGCTTGCGGCGCGATTTTCCCTGCTGCGCGGGAATTTTACGGGAAAAATCGCCGCGAAGCCCCAAAAGCACGTGAAACGCACCGAAAACGGCGTTTGTAATCAAGGCCTTACGCCCGATTTCCCGTTGCGAATGGCAGGGAAAATATTTTCCCTGCCAAGGGTCCGGCAGGGAAAGCGTCAAACCGACATGCGGTACGATGCGATATAGACATTATCTCATACACAATTGCTGAAACCGTGCGAGATATAAGGCTGGGATGCCGGCTCGACAAGCCGCGGCAGCCGATGCCGAGCTAGTACCTCGCTCCGCAAGCGGGGAGAGGTCGGAAGCTGCGCATAGCGCGGATTCCGGGTGAGGGGCAGGCGCCCTGCCCCTGCCGGTGGATGTTGTGCCGCCGGCGACCACCCCTCACCCCGACCCTCTCCCCGCAAGCGGGGGCGAGGGAGTAGTACGCGGCTCTGATCGGCCCATGCCTCGGGTCCGGGAAATAGGGTAAAACCGCGCATGGCCGCGCCACCCGCCACCCGACAGCGACCCGACCGAGCCCTCGTTTATGCGGCGCTCGTCATCGTCGCGGGCGTGCTGGCCACCACCCTGGCGCAGACCCAAGTTCTGGCGCGCCTGCCGCTGCAAAACCTGCTCAAGAACGAATTGCACGCCGACCGAACCGCGAATGCCGCGTTCTTTTTCTGGGCCGGGCTGGCGTGGTACCTGAAGCCCTTCGCCGGCATCCTGACCGACGCGTTCCCGCTCTTCGGCAGCCGGCGCAAGAGCTACATCCTGATCAGCGCGACATTGGCGGCGCTGTCCTGGTTGGTCCTGATCGTCACCCCCCACGAATATCGCGATCTGCTGTTCGTCGTGATCGTGATCAACACGTTTATGATGGTCACGAGCACGGTGGTCGGCGGCTACATGGTCGAAACGGCGCAGGCCAGTTCGGGCTCGGGCCGCCTCACCGCGCTGCGCCAGTTCGTCCAGCAGGCCTGTTGGATCGTCAACGGCCCCGCGGCCGGATATCTGGCCAGCATCGCCTTCGGCTGGACCGCCGCGGCGTGCGGCGGCGTCATGTTCCTGTTGGTGCCGGTGACCCTCCTGTTTCTGCGGGAACAGCGGCAACGATCGGATCCGCGGCTGCTTCTGGAAAACGCCCGCGGCCAGCTCGTCAAAATCGCCACCGCCCGGACGATGTGGGGAGCCGCGGGCCTGATGGCGCTGTTCTACATCGCGCCGGGCTTTGCGACGGCACTCTTCTACAAGCAGCAGAACGAGCTGCACCTCGATACGCAAGCCCAGGGCTTCCTGCAATTGATCGCCGGTGTTTGCGGCGTGCTGGCCGCTGTCGGTTACGGCATCCTGTGCCGGCGCCTCAATCTCCGCACCTTGCTGGTCGGGTGCATGATCTTCGCCACGGCGGCCAATCTGGGCTATCTGTTCTACAGCTCGGCGGGCCGCGCGCAGGCGATCGAAGGATTGAACGGCTTCGGCTACACCTTGGCCGAGCTGGCGCTGATGGATCTGGCCGTGCGCGCGACACCCGCCGGCAGCGAGGGGCTGGGCTTCTCGTTGATGGTCAGCGTCCGCAACCTGGCCCTGTTCGGGACCGACTGGTTCGGCTCGCATCTGCTCGACGAATATCATTTTTCTTTCGACAGCCTGGTGCTCGCCAATTCGCTGACGACGTTGATCGCGGTTCCTCTGGTGTTTCTGCTCCCCCGCCTCCTCGTCCTCCGCAAAGACGCCGAGATCTATGAGGAGACGCCCGGGCTTAAAGCCGCGATGGAATGAGATCGTCCTGTCTTAGCCGGCACCACCGCTCGAACGTCGGAGCGCATTCCCTTGCGAAAGCGCTGCTGGTAGACTAAACTAAGTAGATTTAGTTCGAGAGCAGCATGCTGACCGTCAACATCCACGAAGCCAAAACGCACCTCTCGCGGCTGCTCGATCGCGCAGCCAAAGGCGAGCCGTTCATCATCGCCAAGGCCGGCAAACCGCTGGTCAAGGTCGTGCCGCTGGAAACCCCGGAGGCCGGTCAGGTTCGCCGGCTCGGGCTTCATGGCCGGACAGATCGAGGTGCCCGACGATTTCGATCGGATGGGTGAAGCCGAGATCGAGCGCCTTTTCGGAAACGGCCGCTGAAACTGCTGCTGGACACGCAACTGCTGCTATGGGCTGCAGGGCAGCCGGAGCGTTTGCCGGTCGGGGCCCGCACGGCGATCGACGACACTCGCAATCAGCTGATGTTCAGCGCGGCGAGCCTGTGGGAAGTCGCGATCAAATCCGCCCTCGGCCGTGCCGATTTTCGCGCCGATGCGCGGCTCCTGCGCCGCGGCCTATTGGACAACGGCTATGACGAGCTCGCGATCACCAGCGAGCATGCCGTGGCGATCGCCAATCTGCCGCCGATCCACAAGGACCCCTTCGATCGCATGCTCGTCGCGCAATCGGCAGTCGAGGGCATCCTGCTGCTGACCGCCGACCCGATCGTCGCCCAATACCCCGGCCCCGTACGCAAGGTCTGACACTGTTGCGCCCGCTACGAAAGGATGATGGAAGCCCCCCATGGCCACACTCGCCGGACAGCGCGCACAGTTCACCTATGCGCTCAATCAGTATAGTCTATCCGATGATCCCAACACACGAACAAAGTTCGTGCGGGCGATGGCAAAGTATATCGCTGCGGCGCCGAGCAACGGCTTTACCGTCGAACAGGTGACGAAAGGCCAAACCTATCCTGTCGCTGAGGTTAATGAAGTCATTGCTGCGAATGCGACCGAAGATCCCGGCATTACGGAAGAGCAGGCGCAACGGACAGTAGATGAAGCTGTCGACAGCTCGGACGTGATACGGATTGGTGAGGGCGCGGCAGCCGTTTACGCTTACGGCTACCGCGGTTATCCGGACCGGCTAAAGGTTGGCTCCACCGAGGCAGACACAGTACAACGAATTGCTGCCCAAATTAGCACGGGCACACCGGACAAACCGGTTCTTCATGTTGAGATCAAAACAAATGACTGCCGCGCTCTTGAGCGCGCGATCCACGCTGTCTTAGAAGCTCGTGGGAAGAAGATCACCGGCGGTGGCGCCGAATGGTTCAAAGTAACTCAAGAGGAAATACTGTCTATCTACGAATTCATTAAACTGCCGTAAGCAGCCTTTTTCAGAGGAGTTGCAGCAAAGAGCACGCCCGCCCTCACTCGATACCCTCGATCCTCACGCCGCGGCCCCTCGCAGGCTGCAGCGGCGCGACTGATCGCGCACAACGTCTCTCGACGGGTAAAAGTACCGCCGATCGGCGGAGATCACGAAATCGTGCAAAGGATGTCGAGATCGGGCCGATGTGTTATGTGACCCCTTGGCCCCCAACCAAGCCCTTCAACGAGGGAAAGAGTTGCCAATGACACTCCGTCCCGGAGAAGCACGTGGCCGCGCTATCGCGGTGTTTCCGTTTCTTAAGACGAGTGGGCCTGTCCGCCTGGGCGACTTCACATTTCGATTAACGGACGACACTACTGACCTGAGCCGGGAAGATTCCGATCACGTGAGAGAGGTCGCGGATATGCTCTTCCTGCAGGATGATCTTCGCATTCAGTCTGCGGCGTATGCGATGCTCCCGGCACTTGACCTCGACCAAAGCGAGCCCTGTCTTCAGGAGTTGAAGCGCGTCCAGACGATTGTTGCCTATTGCTACAGTGCTCCCCATCAGACATTAGGTCATCCATTTTTTCATTACGAGCACGCAAGTCTGGCGATATTTAGCCCGGAGCCGGTATCGATCTTTCTGGTTCGCCCTGAGCATCATGTGGGGGCGATCGCTCCGCATTCGACACTGACCCCCGACGAATGGCACCGCGTGCCCGGCTATTACGGACGGTACAATTTTCGCCATCCATTTTGGGTCGTGAACAAATCAAGACTCTATCCACCGGTGCCTCATATCGCCTTAAACATCAGCCAGGATCTCGCCCATGACTTCCACGAATTTCTGCGAGAACCTCAACACAATTTTCTCCCGGAACTATTCCGGCAGCCCGCAACCGAGACCACGGAACGGGTACTGACGGCGCTTACCTGGTACAATCGCGCCAACGCCGTTACCAGCGACGACGACAACGTAATCATTAATCTGGCAATCGCGTTAGAGACCCTTCTCGCCTTGCCCAGGGAGTTCCAAGACGGATCGCATTGTCGACGCGGTATCCTTGCTTCTCGGCCGTATCCCGCGTCTTGATCTCTGGGTGAAACAGTTCTACGACGCACGAAGCGATCTCGCCCATGAAGGAAGCACAGAACGTCTCTATTTCTCGCCAACCGAAAAAAAGAACCTAGCAGACAGCTTACAGTATAACTCACTGCTGGCGTACGGTAGACAGATCTTTCAACTCTGCGTGGGCGCGGTGCTCTTTGGTGCGCATGTCGGGGCGCGCGCGCGGCTGCGGGACAAACTAAAGACTAATCAAGAGCGCTTCGAGTTAATCTGTAAGACTTTCGATGACGAGAGCCTGGCGCTCGCAGATCGTTTTGCGGCGATCGAAGAGACGATTGCCCTGACAAGCGAATTCCGTTTCGTCCGAGAGCCAGGCCTCCTCATCGCACCCATGATCGGAGCGGTGCAACGCGCGGCCAACAGCCTTCTCTTGTGCAGCAGTGACCCCCTTGACCCTGTCTTTAAGCAAGCACTCGAAAAACTTGCCGAGGCGAAACCGTCGCACGACTTCTATGAGGTTCTTGACGCATTACAAGCCCTAACCGACTTAAAGATGTCGGAGGCGGCCGACCCTAAGCCCAAGTCCCCACAGGCAATAACGAGGCGCTTGACCGCGGTCGTTTGGGACTACACTTTTATGCATTATTTCTGGCTTAAAGAACGACGGAACAAGAGTTAGCAAGCGTAGGGCGGAACAGCGCGGCGCATTCCGCCGCTGCCGCCGCGCGCGGTATGCCGTAAATTTCCTTACTCGACATCCTCGGGATTACAGTAACGCGTAGGATGGGTTGAGCGCAGCGAAACCCGTCACCTTTCGCCGAATGAGCGCCCTTCATCGCCGGGATCGCCGGCCCAATCGAGCGGATAGGCGCCGAGGCGCACCCAGCGGCGGAACGAGGAAAATGGCCAGTCCCGCACGCGGACGATGTGGCAGTGTCTTACCGGATTGAAGTGAATGTAATCAAGGTGCCGCGAAAAACCGTCCTCGTCGCGCAGAGTATGCTCCCAATATCGCCGCTGCCAGATCCCGCGCTCGGCTTTGGCGGCACGGCTGGCGGAGATCGGTTCACCCGAAGGCAAAGCACGTGAAAAGCCGCTCTTGATCAGGCGCCAGCGCGAGGCGAAATCGGCATCGCCATCGGGCAGGGTCCAGATCGCGTGGAGGTGATCCGGCAACACCACAGCGGCTTCGATCGTAAAGGGATGACGTGCGCGCGCCTGGCCGGAATGCCGCCCGCAATACGTCAATATGGTCGGTCAGCAGCGCGCGCCGGCGATCGGCGAGATTAACCGTGAAGAAATAACTGCCTCCCGGCAGCAAATTTCGCCGATAATTTGCCATCCTCTACCGAGCCGCCCGATCCGATGGGTTTCGCCGTGGTCAACCCATCCTACCGCTACTTTGGGGGTTATCCCCCAGCGAGCGACAAAAGGCGTCGACCGCCGCGTCGTCCGCGGTTGCGGCTCTGCCACCGATATTCGCGCGGCTGACTATCGCCGGAGGCGGATAGCGCGCGCGGGTCATTTCGGTGTCCGAAATTCAGCTGTGGTCCAGCGAAATGCCGAGCAGCGTACCTCGCGAGGTTGGCCGCCGCGTGCTTGCGGCGGGCCGGGCGATACGCGATTGTCCGGCGGTGGCACGCTGTTGGTGAACGGCGGGCGTGAGAGGCGGGGATCACTCGCCATGGCGGGCTGGGAGGCTGTCATAAATTTGACGCTCGACGTGGCGTCGTTGCTCAGATGATCTGGTTGTCGCCGTCATGCCATGGCGGAGACGCAATGTCGGCGTTTCTCAGGAATGGGATTGCGTCGCGTACGTTTGTCTTGTCGCTGGTTATCGTGATCGGCCCGTCCCATCGGGAGAAACCCATGCGTATCCGCCAAATCGCGGTTTCGGCCGCCTTCGCCGCCGGGCTCGCCGCCGTGCCGCTCGCGACCGCCGAGGCGCAATATTACTATCCGCCCTGCTCGCCCTTTCCGCTGGCTTGGCCGTTCTGCATAGCCGGCGCCGCCGTCAGCACCGCCGCGACGATCGTCACCGCGCCGTTCGTGGCGCTCTCGGGACCGCCCTACTACTACCCCTATTACTACGGCTACGGCTATTACGGGCGGCCGTGGCGCCACCACGCGCGGCGCCACTACGCGCATTATTGATACCGGGCCGCGCTGAGCCCGCCCCTGGCGGTCGCGGCTTCGCCGAAGCATGGGGCGATTACGGTGCGATTACGGTGACGGCGATTACGGTGACCGAATTACGGATTGCGGTAGGGACGCGCATTACTGAGCGCCCCCCGCACAGAACCGTACGTGCGGCTTTCCCGCATACGGCTCCCACCTTGGGTGTTTGACGGCGAAGCGTTGGTTTGGCCAGGGGTGGAGGATGCGCGGTTTGGGGAGCCATTGGTCGGCGAGCTTCCCGATCCGCTGCCAGGTCATGCGGTGCTTCTGGCCGCGCCGCCGAAGCGTGCGCCGCCAGAGATCGATGACGTGGTAGCGGAAGGCCACGAGTGCCTGACTGTTGGTCGGCACCGCGTGGTACTGGAAGAAGCCGGTGACAACCTGCTTGAGCCATTCGCGCTTGTTCGCGGATGGGCCCATGCATCCGCCGCCGCAGTTCCTCCTTGATTTCCGTGAGCTTGGCCTGCACGCGGTCGCGCCGGCTCTTCCTGTGGATCAGGAACTTGCCGTTGCGTGACTTGCCGCAGATGAAGGTGAAGCCCAGGAAGTCGAAGGTCTCCGGTTTGCCGAGCCCGCGCTGCGCGCGGTCGGCCGCCGCGTGGCGGCCGAACTCGATCAGGCGGGTCTTGTCCGGATGGAGCGACAGCGAGAACGCCTCGAACCGCGCGCGCATCGCATCGAGGAACCGACTTGCGTCGGCCTCGTGCTCGAAACCGGCCACCACGATCATCGGCATAGCGCACGATGATCATGTCGCCGGTGGCCTCATGCCGTCGCCAGCGTTCGGCCCAAAGGTCCAGGACGTAGTGCAGGTAGATGTTGGCAAGCAGCGGCGAGATCACCGAGCCCTGCCCCGTTCCCCTGTCACTGACCGTCACGGTCCCGTCTTCGAGAATGCCCGCCCGAAGCCATTTCCGGATCAGGCGGACGATGCGCTTGTCGCCGATCCGATGTTCGACGAACCGGATCAGCCATTCCTGGCTGACCGTGTCGAAGAACGACCGGATGTCGGCGTCCAGTATGAAGTTCACCTTCCGGTCGGCGATCCCCACCACCAGGGCATCGAGCGCATCATGTGGTCCGCGTCCGGGCCGGAACCCGTAAGAGAACCCGAGGAAGTCTTCCTCGTAGATCGCGTTCAGCACCATAACGATGGCGCCCTGGACGATCTTGTCCTCCAGGGCAGCGATCGCCGAGCCTTCGGCCCCGGCTCGACCCGTGGGGCCGCTGCTTCCGTCCGCCTTCGGTATGTACCTCCGGCGGGACGGTTGCGGCCGGTACGCTCCCCGATGGACACGAGCGTGCAGATCGGCGAGCCGTGGCTCCAGTTCTGCCTCGTAGTCATCCCACGTCACGCCGTCCACGCCCGGGGCGGCCTTGCGCTTCAGCGCGTAGAACGCCAGCCGGCAGCGTGTCGGGATTGACGTGGTGGAGGAGCGCGGTGAACCGTTCCTTCTTCCTTTGCCTTGCCGCTTGCCGTACGCGGTCCA
The DNA here is from genome assembly GCA_963700195.1 of uncultured Alphaproteobacteria bacterium. GTDB lineage: Bacteria > Pseudomonadota > Alphaproteobacteria > ATCC43930 > CGMCC-115725 > AP-15. The sequence goes on along the minus strand of CAVOWQ010000009.1, from coordinate 377 downwards.
GCGCCTGGGTCACACGCGCCCGGATCTGCGTCCGGTGCGTGCTTTGCTGGTCCGCGTTCCCCTCGGCCCCCGCCCTTCGCTCCACCGGCTCCTCGGCCGGTTGCCCGGCTTCGTTCGTCGGCTTCGTCGCTACTATGGCGGGGTCTGACTTCTCATGCCCGTTCATCGTCGGCTAAAGCTCATCGCCTTCCCGACGCGGACCGGCGCGGCCAAGACCGCCCGGCCGGACATCGAGACCTCTCAGGTTCCGACGTGCTCCCTTCCTGCGTGATGGGGTCTTCGACCACGGCAGAGCGACAGCGCCTCGCATCAACGGTGCTGCTCATGTTGCCTTCGACGCTGTCAACAGTCTCGGCCTCTGCGTTATGTAACTTTCG